>JQNW01000028.1 GCA_000761475.1 Chromohalobacter israelensis | reverse complement strand
TGTTCTGGTCAAGTCAGAGCGGACACGTTTTCAAGCCGCAGTTGCCAGTTCGATCTCCCTCGGTGACTGGTAGCCGAGGGTCGAGTGGAGCCGGCAACTGTTGTACTCCATCTCGATATATTCGACGACATCGCGCCGTGCTGCCTGGCGGGTTCCATATCGCTGGTCAGCCAGCCACTCGCTTTTCAGTGAGCCGAAGAAGCGCTCCATGACGGCGTTGTCCCAGCAGTTTCCCTTGCGGCTCATCGAGGCCTGGAACCCATGCCGATCCAACGTGGATCGGTAGTCATGCGACGCATATTGGCTGCCGCGGTCGCTGTGATGGATCAATCCGCTCTTGGGCTGCCGGCGCCCTACGGCCATCTCCAGGGCGTCCAGAACCAACTGCGTGCGCATGTGGTCCGCCATCGCCCAGCCCACCAGCTGCCGGTCGTGGAGGTCGAGCACCGCCGCCAGATAGAGCCACCCTTCCAGCGTCCAGATGGCCGTGATATCGGCCACCCAGGCCCGGTTCG
>JQNW01000027.1 GCA_000761475.1 Chromohalobacter israelensis | reverse complement strand
GCCGTGGCCGAGCCGCGCGGGTTCCATTTGACGACATAGTCGAGCCGGCGCCTCTCGTCGGCAAAGACCTGGCGCTGCTGTTCGAGAAGCGCCAGGTGCGCCTGGCTGTCGAAGCCGCTGTCCTCGCGTAACAGGATCGGTTGCTTGGTCAGGCCTTGGGCGCGAGGCAGTACCCGCTCCAGGAAGGCGTTGCTCTCCTTCATGGTGTGCTGCTTGCCAGGCCGCAGTTCCAGACCCAGGCACCACCCTTCGTTGCCCAGATAGGCGGCGATCGGGGTGTAGCCATCGACCTTCTGGTAGGTCCGCGAGACGCCTTCCTTCTTCGAGTTGCTGTTGTCCATGACGAAGGTGTCGATGTCCAGGCAGACGTGCGTCGTCTCGGCGGTGATCGGTGCTTCGATCAGTGACAGCAGGGTCGTGGACCAGGTGGCGGTGCGCGCCTGCAGGTCGTTGGCGGCAAGTTTCTCCAGCCGCTGTCGCAGCGTCGCCGCGCTCGGCACCTTCTGCAGGGTCAGCAGTTGTTGGAAGGGCTTGTCGCGGCGGAAGTTCTCGACAGCGTCATAGTCGCTCATGCCCAGACACAGCAGGCCCAGGTAGCTCTTGATCACGTCACTGGTGCGCATGCCCAGCGTGGTGGGGAAGCGGCTGTCGATGCTGTCGACGCCAGCGATCTCGAAGCATTGCCCGATGATGGACAGCCCGGCGTGGCTGG
>JQNW01000026.1 GCA_000761475.1 Chromohalobacter israelensis | reverse complement strand
GGCCGTGGTCCGCAACGGCTACCTGCCTGAGCGCACGGTCCAGACCGGGATCGGGGATGTCAGCGTGCAGGTACCCAAGGTGCGTGACCGCAGCAGCGGTGGCGCCCGCTTCAACAGCAGCTTGCTGCCGCCCTACTTGAAGCGGGCTCGCAGCATCGAGGAACTGATCCCTTGGCTCTATCTGAAGGGGATCTCCACCGGCGACTACCAGGAGGCCTTGGCGGCGCTGCTGGGCGACCAGGCCAAGGGGCTGTCGGCCAACACGGTGTCACGGCTCAAGAAACAGTGGGAGGACGAGCATACCGAGTGGCGGCAGCGGGACCTGGCAGACCGGCGCTACGTCTACTGGTGGGCTGATGGAATCTACAGCAATGTGCGCCTAGATGACCGCCTGTGCCTGCTGGTGATCATCGGCGTAACCGAGCAGGGCCGCAAAGAGCTGGTGGCCGTCGAAGACGGCTTCCGCGAGTCGGCGGCCAGCTGGGAGACCGTGCTGACGAGCCTACGAGCACGAGGCCTGACTACGCCCCCGAAACTGGCGGTAGGCGACGGTGCCATGGGGTTCTGGGCGGCTCTGAGCAAGATTTACCCGGCGACCGACCATCAACGCTGCTGGGTCCACAAGACTGCTAATGTACTGAACAAGCTGCCGAAATCTGTTCAGCCGAAGGTCAAGGCTGACCTTCATGACATCTGGATGGCCGAGACCCGCGACGAGGCACACAAGGCCTTTGATCGCACGGTGCAACGCTTCGAGGCCAAGTACCCCAAGGCGATGGCGTGCCTGGCCAAGGATCGGGACGAGCTGCTGGCGTTTTACGACTACCCGGCAGAGCACTGGGTGCATATCCGC
>JQNW01000025.1 GCA_000761475.1 Chromohalobacter israelensis | reverse complement strand
ATCGAACTGGCAACTGCGGCTTGAAAACGTGTCCGCTCTGACTTGACCAGAACAAGATACTGCCCGAAGACTTAACCACAGAAGAGGACATCGCTTCATACCTGGCTGACGCGGCAAAGCGGAGAGAACCAGACTATTTAGCTCATGCTCAAGAAATTGCAAAGCTAGCCAGACGTAACCTCAAGAAGTAAGGACGGGCATTTTGTATGGTGAAACTCGACGCCACTTTCTATGCGATGGGGCCAACGACCGGCAGCAATGTCTATATCGGCGGAAAGCCACCAGGGATGGCCGCCGAGGATTTCCGAAACGGAGTCGCAAGGATGGGAGGCTTCTGGCGCCACCCAAGCTATCTGGAATCCTACCTCACAGCAGCCTCACTGCTGATCGCACAGGGCACACAGCGGCAGGACTACGATGATATTGGCCTGCCAGCTTTCTATCTCCAGCGGCACGCAACTGAGCTGCTGCTCAAGCGGTTGTTGGGATGGTGTATCGACATCATCGAGCTGAAAGTGGAAATTGCCCCTTCAGCCGGACACAGGGTTCCTTCGAAATACTGCTACTCACTAAGAAGAAGCCATGACCTGAATGAGCTCCTCAAGGCCCTACAGCGCACTGCTAAGCTAGCTGGAGAAGATACGCCGCCACGTGCACTGACAGACCTGGTAGATACTCTCACCAGGGTAGAGGCGGATGACCATTGGTCCCGGTATGACCATGGTCACCATAAGGGCGCACATCACATCCACCATACAACGGAAACAACTATCCCTATCGTGAGTCTGCAGAAGCAGCTTGAACGGGTTGTGAAGTGGTCCAATTGGAGCGGACACCCCGATAAGCCTCATAATGGAGGCAATGG
>JQNW01000024.1 GCA_000761475.1 Chromohalobacter israelensis | reverse complement strand
TACGTTTTGTCTGAAAAGTTGGCCCGCATGCAGCGCTCGATGCAGGCCAGCGTGACCATGGCCCGGTAGCTACTGGCCAACTTGTCATAACGCGTACAGAGACGACGTTTTTCCTTCAGCCAACTGAACAGACGCTCCACGACATTGCGCTGACGATACTTCGGCCGGTCGAACTGATGAGGCAGGCCGCGTCGTGGACGACGGTGCATGTTGCGTCGGGCGATGATCGGCCGCATGCCATAACGGGTGCAGTAGCGACGCAGCGGATCACTGTCATAGCCCTTGTCAGCAACCACGTACTGACAGCGCTTGCGAGGGCGTCCCCGATCACCGGGCAGATGAACCCGCTCCAGCAGTTCGATGAAATGACACGAATCGGCACGATGCCCGGCTGACAGTGTGAAACTCAAGGGAAAGCCTCGGGCATCGCACAGCAGGTGCAGCTTGGTTGTCAGCCCGCCACGACTGCGGCCCAGCGCATGGTCTACCGGTTCTTCTGGGCCCCCTTTTTACCGGCACCGCCAGCGGATCGGGTCGCTCGTATGGACGTTGAATCAGCCATCCAGGTGTCAAGATCCATGAGCCCGTCCTGACGCAGGCGAAGATGCAACCGGGTCAGTATCCGGTCGAAGGTGCCATCGTCACGCCACTGGCGGAAACGCTGGTAGACGGTCTTCCAGGGCCCGTAGCGCTCCGGAAGATCCCGCCATTTGGCGCCGGAGCAGAGGATCCAGAAGATACCATTGAGCATCTGGCGATCGTCTCGCCGTGGACGCCCCATGACCTGGGGCGGGGAAACGATATCCTTGATCATGTGCCAGCGATCGTCGGAAAGTTCGTAACGTCCTGCCATACACGCCTCCCAGGTAATGACGGGATATAGCGTAGCAATCAGGACTTTTCAGACAAAACGTAG
>JQNW01000023.1 GCA_000761475.1 Chromohalobacter israelensis | reverse complement strand
TGCACGCGATGCGCGACGTTGCCGTCGGCGACCAGGATCCACTCGCTGTCGCCGTGCTCGAGATACAGCGAGGTGACGCCGCCGAGACGTTCGATGACCTGGATCCGGCCCGTCAGCGGCCCCGCCTCGTCGAGCACCAGGTGCTCGGGACGGATGCCCAGCGTCAGCGTGTCGCCGGCGCTGACGCCGTCGCCCGCGACCGGCACCCGGCAGTCGCCGCCGGGCAGCGCCACGTCGACCCCCTCGGCGTCGGCACCGCGCACCTCGACCTCCAGGAAGTTCATCTTCGGCGAGCCGATGAAGCCGGCCACGAAGCGGTTGCGCGGGTGGTGGTAGAGCTCCATCGGCGAGCCGATCTGCTCGACCACGCCGTCCTGCAGCACGACGATCTTGTCGGCCATGGTCATGGCCTCGATCTGGTCGTGGGTGACGTAGATCATGGTGGCATCGAGCTCCTCGTGGAGCCGCGCCAGTTCGATGCGCATCTGCACGCGCAGCGCCGCGTCCAGGTTCGACAGCGGTTCGTCGAACAGGAAGATGCTGGGGTTGCGCACGATCGCCCGTCCGATCGCCACGCGCTGACGCTGGCCGCCGGACAGCGCGCGGGGCTTGCGGTCGAGCAGGGGCTCGAGCTGCAGGATGCGCGCGGCGGCGAGGACCTTCTCGCGGCGCTCGGCCCTGGGCACCTTGGCCAGGCGCAGGCTGAAGCCCATGTTGTCCTCGACGGTCATGTGCGGGTAGAGCGCATAGCTCTGGAAGACCATCGCCAGGCCGCGGTCGGCGGGCCCGACCTCGTTGACGCGCTGACCGTCGATGGCGATCTCGCCGCTGGTGGTGCTCTCGAGCCCGGCGATCATCCGCATCAGGGTCGACTTGCCGCAGCCCGAGGGGCCGACGAAGACCACGAATTCGCGGTCCTTGACCTCGAGGTCGACGCCCTTGATGACCTGGGTGCCGCCGAAGTCCTTGACGATGT
>JQNW01000022.1 GCA_000761475.1 Chromohalobacter israelensis | reverse complement strand
CCATCTCGCCCCTGAAGACCGAGCTGCCATCATGCTGATGCAGGCAAGCCATTCAATCCGCGCTATTGCCCGACATATCGGTCGAGCGCCCAGTACGGTATCCCGGGAACTGGCTCGGCATGCCATCAGGCCCAATCAGCGCTACGACGCCAGTCTAGCCGGGCAGCGAGCTCGATTGGCACGTCATCGATCACGTCGCCAGCCCAAGCTGCATCCCGGTGGGGAGCTGTTCGAACTGGTGGTGTATCTGCTCCGCAAGTACTGGTCACCTGAGCAGATAGCCCGCACACTGAGGGATATGTTTCCCGATAATTCCAGCCGTCGGGTATCGCATGAAGCCATCTACAATGCGCTTTACGTGATGCCACGCGGCACGCTCAAGAAAGAACTCATTGCCTGTCTGCGTCAGGGTAACGGTAAACGCCGGCCTCGGAGTCGTGGCAAGGATCGACGTGGCCAATTGCCGGACCTGGTCAGCATCCATCTGCGCCCGCCCGAGATCGAGGATCGTCTCATCCCGGGGCACTGGGAGGGTGACTTGATCATGGGGGCTGGCAACCAGTCAGCCGTCGGCACCCTGGTGGAGCGCACCACTCGCTTGGTGATCCTGGCGAAGATGGACGGCACCACGGCAACAGCGGCCTCCATCGGCTTCAGTGACAAGCTCAACGAGGTGCCACGTGAGCTGCGATTATCCATGACCTACGATCAGGGCAAGGAAATGGCGCACCATGCCGAGATTACCCAGAAGACCGGCACGGCGATCTACTTTGCCGATCCGCATAGCCCCTGGCAGCGAGGCTCCAACGAAAACACCAATGGCCTGCTTCGTCAGTATTTGCCGAAAGGGACGGACCTTTCTATCTACAGCCAGGAAGAGCTCGATGCTATCGCCGATTCGATGAATACCCGGCCCCGCAAAACGCTCGATTGGCGCACGCCACTAGAGGTCTACGCAGACGTGCTTAAGAAATCAGTCGCGGGGCCACAAACCCTTCAATAATAGTGTTGCGCTTGGAGCTTGAGACCGCC
>JQNW01000021.1 GCA_000761475.1 Chromohalobacter israelensis | reverse complement strand
TGATCTTGCCCAGCAGCAGTGGACACCTCGTTAAGACAGTACACTAAGACTAGGTGACCCATGGCAAGGCAAGCAGCTTCGATGAAGAAGACCCGTACCCGCTACTCCCAAGACTACAAGGCCGAGGCACTGGCACTCGCCGACCGCGTTGGCATCAGTGCTGCCGCCCGAGAGCTTGGCCTCCAGCCCAGCCAGCTCTACCAGTGGCGAGCCAAGGCCCAACAGCAGCAAAGCGCTTCAGCGCGTGAGCAAGCTCTGGCCGATGAGAACGCCCGGCTCAAGCGACAACTGGCCGAGAAGTCGGAAGAGCTTGAAATCACAAAAAAGGCGGCCGCGTACTTCGCCAAGCACCTCAAGTGAAGTACGCCTTCATCCACCAACATCGTCAGACATTCAGCATCCAGCGGATGTGCGGGGTTCTCGGGGTTGCTCGCAGTGGCTACTACGCCTGGCGGCAGCGTGACGGTGAACCGTCCCCGAGGCGCCGCCAGCAGGCGGTTCTCGACCAGCGAGTGGCCGAGGCCTTCAAGCGCCGGAAGGGGCGCTCAGGCGCCCCCAGATTGGTGCCAGACCTGGTTCACGATGGCATGGCGGTGAATCGCAAGACCATCGCCGCCAGCCTGCGACGTCAGGGACTTCGCGCCAAAGCGGCGCGCAAGTTCAAGGCGACGACGAACTCGCGACACTCGCTGCCAGTGGCGCCCAACCTGCTGGAGCAAGATTTCACCGCCATGGCGCCGAACGAGAAATGGGTCGGCGACATCACCTATCTAGCGACCGGTGAAGGATGGCTCTACCTGGCGGTGCTGATCGATCTGTTCTCACGAAAGGTGATCGGTTGGGCGATGAGCGAGCGAATGACTGCCGACCTGGCCGGGAACGCGCTCCAGATGGCGTTGTGGCGCCGTAAGATGCCCAAGAAGGTCGTCGTCCATTCGGATCGCGGCAGCCAGTACTGTTCGACCCTGTACCAGTCGCTGCTGACTCGGCACGACCTCCAGTGCAGCATGAGTGCCAAGGGCAACTGCTACGACAATGCCTGTGCCGAGAGCTTCTTCCACAGCCTCAAGGTCGAAGCAATCCATGGCGAACGTTTCGAGACCCGGGACGCCATGCGGCGGCAAGTTTTCGAGTACATCGAGATGGACTATAACCGGCAGCGCCGGCACAGTGCGATTGGGATGATCAGCCCGGAGGCCTTCGAGGCCCGAATGATCGCTTAGATCGGTGTCCACGATTGCTGGGTAAGATCA
>JQNW01000020.1 GCA_000761475.1 Chromohalobacter israelensis | reverse complement strand
TGTAGTGGTCAAGTGCTTTTGGCCACCGAGCTTTGAGCATTCCAGTAGTTCTTTTCTGCCAAGTTCGGCGGTATCCCATCGTTATGCTTGTGCGGCCTGAGGCTGCTGTAGTAACCGATCATATAATCAGTGACAGATCGCTTCGCCGCAGCGACATCGGGATAGCCGATCTCTGGTATCCATTCCGTTTTCAGGCTTCTGAAGAAGCGCTCTGTTGGGGCATTGTCCCAGCAATTGCCACGGCGACTGAGACTCAGCGTCATTCGGTAGCGCCAAAGCATCTGCCGGAATGCCCGGCTGGTGTACTGGCAACCCTGATCCGAATGAAACAGGATATTCCGTGGCTCTCCACGCGATTCGTAGGCCATGGTCAGCGCTTTCTTTACCAGCTCCGTGTTCGGCGATAGGGACAATGCCCACCCCACGGGTTTACGAGCATACAAGTCGATGACCACTGCCAGATAAGCCCAGCGTGCCCCTGTCCAAATATAGGTAATGTCGCCGGTCCATACCTGATTGGGCTTCTTTACATCGAACTCCCGATCAAGAACATTCGGTATATCCAGGTGTGGCTGATCAGCCTTCTTGTAGGCGTGCCTCGGCGGCTGCGAACTCATCAGCCCCAGCTGCTTCATCCGCCTGCTGGCCCGATAACGACTCAACTGTATTCCTGCCTGCGTGACCATTTTTGCAATGCTGCGAGCGCCGGCAGAGCCGTTACTGACGGTATGCGCCTCGACAACCTGATCCAGCAGCTTCTGCTCAGTCTCACAAGGTCTTCTATCCCGACTACGCCAAGCCCGGTAGCTACTGCGATGCACCCCAAACACCTGACACAAGTGCTGCACCGCGTAGCTCTCTTCAAGTCGCTCGATTATCGAGAATTGCTCAGGGAGTCCGACATCAAGAGAGCGGTAGCCTTTTTTAATATTGCCTTCTCTTCTTCCACTCGCCGCAGCTTGCGCTTCAGTTCCTGGATCTCACGCTGTTCCGGCGTCAGAGCCTCACCTTTCAGCGGCACCTTGCCTGCCCGCTCAGCGCGAAGCCTGCGAACCCAATACTCCATGGTGGATTTGCCAACCCCCATGGCCTCACACGCCGCCTTCAGCGTGTAGCCCTGGTCGACCACGAGCTGGGCCGCTTCCAAGCGAAATTCCGGGCTAAACGTTCTCTTCTTCGTCATCATCTGCACCTGATTGTCTCTGTGAGCCATCATACACTCAAAGTCAGGTGGCCAGATTCACTGTGCCACTACA
>JQNW01000019.1 GCA_000761475.1 Chromohalobacter israelensis | reverse complement strand
GCTCTTTAACAATGTGGAACAAGCTGACAAAGCAAGACGATACGTCTCAAGCGTATCCGGCAATTATCGTGTTCATCCACGATCAGACCCTTTGGGGTTATATGGTCAAGCGATGAAGCGCATACGGTGGATGCCTAGGCAGCCAGAGGCGATGAAGGACGTTGTAGCCTGCGAAAAGGCTCGGTGAGGTGGCAAACAACCTGCGACCCGGGCATGTCCGAATGGGGAAACCCACTCATCACAAGATGAGTATCCCGCACTGAATTCATAGGTGCCGGGAGGCGAACCGGGGGAACTGAAACATCTAAGTACCCCGAGGAAAAGAAATCAACCGAGATTCCCTCAGTAGCGGCGAGCGAACGGGGACCAGCCCTTAAGTCAATGCACGGTTAGGTGAACGGCCTGGAAAGGCCGGCCATAGTGGGTGATAGCCCCGTAACCGAAAACCCGCATTGGTGAAATCGAGTAGGTCGGGGCACGTGAAACCTTGACTGAAGACGGGGGGACCATCCTCCAAGGCTAAATACTCCTGGCTGACCGATAGTGAACCAGTACCGTGAGGGAAAGGCGAAAAGAACCCCGGAGAGGGGAGTGAAATAGATCCTGAAACCGTATGCGTACAAGCAGTGGGAGCACGCTTCGGCGTGTGACCGCGTACCTTTTGTATAATGGGTCAGCGACTTATATTCAGTGGCGAGCTTAACCGAGTAGGGGAGGCGTAGGGAAACCGAGTCTTAACTGGGCGACCAGTCGCTGGATATAGACCCGAAACCGGGCGATCTATCCATGGCCAGGGTGAAGGTTGAGTAACATCAACTGGAGGCCCGAACCCAAGTATGTTGAAAAATGCTGGGATGAGCTGTGGATCGGAGTGAAAGGCTAATCAAGCCCGGAGATAGCTGGTTCTCCTCGAAAGCTATTTAGGTAGCGCCTCACGTATCACCGCCGGGGGTAGAGCACTGTTTCGGCTAGGGGGCCATCCCGGCTTACCAACCCGAGGCAAACTCCGAATACCGGTGAGTGCAGCGTGGGAGACACACAGCGGGTGCTAACGTCCGTTGTGAAAAGGGAAACAACCCAGACCGTCAGCTAAGGCCCCAAAATCCTGGTTAAGTGGGAAACGATGTGGGAAGGCTTAGACAGCTAGGAGGTTGGCTTAGAAGCAGCCATCCTTTAAAGAAAGCGTAATAGCTCACTAGTCGAGTCGGCCTGCGCGGAAGATGTAACGGGGCTCAAACCAGGTGCCGAAGCTACGGGCTCATCCTC
>JQNW01000017.1 GCA_000761475.1 Chromohalobacter israelensis | reverse complement strand
GTTATATGGTCAAGCCTCACGGGCCATTAGTACACGTTAGCTCAACGCCTTGCAGCGCTTCCACACCGTGCCTATCAACCAGCTGGTCTCGCTGGGCCCTTCAGGAGGCTCGAGGCCTCGGGGAGATCTCATCTTGAAGGGGGCTTCCCGCTTAGATGCCTTCAGCGGTTATCCCGTCCGCACATAGCTACCCGGCAATGCCACTGGCGTGACAACCGGAACACCAGAGGTGCGTCCACTCCGGTCCTCTCGTACTAGGAGCAGCCCTTCTCAAATCTCCAACGCCCACGGCAGATAGGGACCGAACTGTCTCACGACGTTCTAAACCCAGCTCGCGTACCACTTTAAATGGCGAACAGCCATACCCTTGGGACCGACTTCAGCCCCAGGATGTGATGAGCCGACATCGAGGTGCCAAACACCGCCGTCGATGTGAACTCTTGGGCGGTATCAGCCTGTTATCCCCGGAGTACCTTTTATCCGTTGAGCGATGGCCCTTCCATACAGAACCACCGGATCACTAGAACCTACTTTCGTACCTGCTCGACGTGTCTGTCTCGCAGTCAAGCACCCTTATGCTCTTGCACTCATTGCACGATTTCCAACCGTGCTGAGGGTACCTTCGTGCTCCTCCGTTACGCTTTGGGAGGAGACCGCCCCAGTCAAACTACCCACCACACACTGTCCTCGACCCGGATAACGGGCCCAAGTTAGAACGCCGATGATGCCAGGCTGGTATTTCAAGGTTGGCTCCCCCGGGACTGGCGTCCCGGGTTCCAAGCCTCCCAGCTATCCTACACAAGCAACATCAGCGTCCAGTGTGAAGCTATAGTAAAGGTTCACGGGGTCTTTCCGTCTAGCCGCGGGGACACCGCATCTTCACGGCGATTTCAATTTCACTGAGTCTCGGGTGGAGACAGCGTGGCCATCATTACGCCATTCGTGCAGGTCGGAACTTACCCGACAAGGAATTTCGCTACCTTAGGACCGTTATAGTTACGGCCGCCGTTTACCGGGGCTTCGATCAAGCGCGTCGCCGGAGCTAACGCCATCACTTAACCTTCCGGCACCGGGCAGGCGTCACACCCTATACGTCCGCTTACGCGTTAGCAGAGTGCTGTGTTTTTAATAAACAGTTGCAGCCACCTGGTATCTTCGACCGGTGGCAGCTCGGGCCGCGAGGGCCGTCACCGCCACCGGCGCACCTTCTCCCGAAGTTACGGTGCCATTTTGCCTAGTTCCTTCACCCGAGTTCTCTCAAGCGCCTGGGGATTCTCACCCTGACCACCTGTGTCGGTTTGGGGTACGGTCGCATGTGATCTGAAGCTTAGAGGCTTTTCCTGGAAGCGTGGCATCGATGACTTCCAGACCGTAGTCTGTTCGTCTCGCCTCTCGGCCTTGAGGATCCGGATTTGCCTGAATCCTCGGCCTACGGGCTTTCACCAGGACAACCAACGCCTGGCTCACCTAGCCTTCTTCGTCCCCCCATCGCAATCACATCCGGTACGGGAATATTAACCCGTTTCCCATCGACTACGCCTTTCGGCCTCGCCTTAGGGGCCGACTCACTCTGCTCCGATTGACGTCGAACAGAAACCCTTGGTCTTCCGGCGGGGGCGGTTTTCACGCCCCTTATCGTTACTCATGTCAGCATTCGCACTCGTGATACCTCCAGCAAGCCTCTCGACTCACCTTCGCAGGCGTACACGACGCTCCTCTACCGCTCATCC
>JQNW01000016.1 GCA_000761475.1 Chromohalobacter israelensis | reverse complement strand
AAATTTGGGAAAAGCTGGCATAGCTCAGATGGTAGAGCAGCTGACTTGTAATCAGTAGGTCCCGGGTTCGACTCCTGGTGTCGGCACCATAGCTTAGATGTTGATTTTAAAGGTCTTTTTGGCCTTGAAAGAAACCGCCTATCAGGGCGGTTTTTTTGTATGTGTCCACATTTTGTCTACGCAGACTGCCGAGCCTTCCGCGCTTCAAGAGATGCGGCATCCCGCCTAGGGCATGTCGAATGCACGCTCTTCCTCACACTGTGTCAGAACTTCATAGCCATCCTTGGTCATGGCAACCGTGTGTTCCCATTGGGCCCATAGCCGCTTGTCGCTGGTCACTACGGTCCAGCCATCACGCTTTGTTTTTACCTTGGCTTTGCCTGATGGATCATCGGTTCGATGGTAAAGGCCATGCCTTCCCGGAGTACTTTCCCTTGGCCGGGCTGGCCGTAATGAAGCACCTGAGGTTCTTCGTGCATCTCCGTTCCGATGCCGTGCCCGCAATACTCTCGAACGACCGAATATCCGTTGGCCCGGGCATGTTGCTGGATCGCATGTCCTGTATCACCCAGTGTCGCGCCGGACCTTACTGCCTGAATACCTTGCCACATGGCCTCGCAGGTCTTGTCCACCAAGCGTCTGGCCGCCTTTGACACGCTGCCGATCAGGTACATTTTGCTGGAGTCCGCGATATACCCATCTTTCTCGAGCGTGATGTCCACGTTGGCAATGTCCCCGGAGCGAAGCAGACGCGTTTTCGAAGGCATGCATGAGCGTCTAGCTTTTGTCATCCCTCAATGGGAATGGTTGCATGCACTTTTCAGTAGAAACTGGCTGTACTCGGCACGGGTTATCTTTTACGGGTTAACCGAAAATTTCTGTGGGTTAACATTAAGAGTGGCTCTGGTGTCCTGCATTAACTTTCTGCGCGCAGCATGCAGCATTTATCTGCTTTACAGAGGATCCAATGGAACTCGTCTTGCAGAACAACCGAGGGCTGGGCTTGCCAATATGGCATCCGTTTCTGCCATGTCTCCTCGACTAAGTGAACCAATCTGGTGATTCTTTCCTGCGACATAAAGGAGAGGAACAACGCCTTGCGTTCACGATGTGATTCGCCTTCGAGTCCTTGAATTCCACCTACTCCGAAGAGAGTTTTCTGCAACCGTTTGGGTGCGGCTTGCGATCGCGTCAGGCGCTCCTTGTCGTAGAAAAGTCGAGCGGATGACTCACCACGAATGAACAACGTATTTTTCAACATGAGCCTGGATCGGAACACGTCGGTTTCCAAGCGATCGCATTGCGAGCCTATATAACGGTACCCTTCCCGCAAGATGGCAAGCGTAGACTCCTGGCTTGCCTGGGGAGCTTCCTGATAGTGGTTCATTCAATTGTCCGGATCACGGTGATTTTCCAATGAAACTCTTCGAAAACTGCCGAGCCGAGGCTTTGATAGTCTCTAGTGCATCAGGATCTCCATGCAACATTGCCGACATGTAGGCTTTGGCTTGCTTTTTTTCGATATGAAATGGAATGAGGGGGACGTCCGGGTCGGTATGAAAATCGAGTAGCGTCGGCCGGTCGTTGACGAGCGCTTGATCCCAGGCATTGCCGATCTGCTCCGGTGTGGTTATCTCGATGCCGGTAAATCCCAGCGATTCGGCATAACGAGCATAGGAAAATGCCGGTAAATCTTGCGACGCTTCATATTTAGGGTCGCTGTCCTGTACGCGCATCTCCCAAGTCACTTGATTCAGATCCCGGTTATTGAGCACAACTACGATAAATCTTGGGTCATCCCAGAAGCGCCAATACTTGCTGACCGTGAGTAGTTCGCATTACCATTCATCTGCATGGCGCCATCGCCGACGAAGGCTATCGACACGCGATCTGAGAAGGCACACTTCGCGGCGATTGCGTATGGCACAGCATTGCCCATGGATGCCAGGCCACCGGATACCGACCCACGCATCCCCTCACGAAATCGGAGATCTCGAGCGTACCAATTGGCGGCCGAGCCGGAATCGCAAGTCAAGAGGCAGTTATCGGGCAGCCGCTCGGAAGCTTCCCAGAATACTCGCTGTGGATTGATGGGATTGGCATCGCCCATGGCGCGCTTCTGCAGCAAACCCCACCACTCACCGACAGCTGATTCGATGGAGCGTTGCCAACTGCGGTCGGATTTTCGCTCAAGCAATGGAAGCAGTGCCTGGAGCGTACTCACGCTGTCCCCTATGAGATTGACTTCCATTGGATAGCGCATACTGAGCATGCGTGGTTCGATATCAATCTGGACTCCTCGCGCCTGGCCCTCTTCTGGCAGGAACTCGGAATAAGGAAAGCTTGAACCGATCATCAGCAAGGTGTCGCATTCAGCCATCAGCGTCCAACTGGGAGTGGTACCCAAAAGGCCGATAGAGCCGGTGACATAGGGCAGGTCGTCCGGCAATACATCGCGTCCCAAAAGCGCTTTGGCGATACCGGCACCAAGCAAGTCGGCGAGAGTTATTGTCAATTCTGGTGGATGGCGGTCAGGCCGCATTCCTGTCTGACT
>JQNW01000015.1 GCA_000761475.1 Chromohalobacter israelensis | reverse complement strand
CAGTCAGACAGGAATGCGGCCTGACCGCCATCCACCAGAATTGACAATAACTCCACGACGTTGGTTCTTTTCTGTTCTATCGAGGCAGGGGGGAACGCTGTCTAGGCTAAGGTCCTGCGCAACTCTTCCGACCGTTCGTTGCCGGGCACACAGGGCCTTGCTCATGGCCACGACCAACGATTTCGTTCACCAGTTCGATGCCATCGTGATCGCCCACAAAATGGCCCTCGCCGGCCTGAGCCGGCGAGGGCCGCAGGTGCACGGTTCAGCCTTGCTGGGCGGGGTCGGGCACCGTCGGGAAACGCGGCGGATGCGCCTGCATGAAGGCGTGGCAGGCGCGCAGCACGCGGATATCGTCGAACTTGCCCCCGGCAAGCTGGAAACCCACCGGCATGCCCGCGTCGGTGAAGCCGCACGGCACGGAGGCGGCGGGTTGCTGGCTGAGATTGAAGGGATACGAGAACGGCGCCCATTCCTCCCAGTCCTGCATGCCGCTGCCCGGCGGTACTTCGTGGTTGGCCTCGAACGGCGACACCGCCACCGAGGGCGTCATCAACAGGTGATACTCCTGATTGAAGTGTTCGAGTCGCTGGGTCAGGCGCGCACGGGCCTCCAGCGCGCGGAAGAAGTCCAGCGCACTCCAGCGTTCGGCGATGCGCGCGTTGGCCACCAGCCCGGGGTCGAGCAGGGTGCGCTCATGCTCGGTGGATCGCGACCACACCTCCAGCGAGGCGGTGAACCACAGCTGCTGGAAGGTCGCGATCGGCGACTCGAAACCAGGATGGATTTCCTCGACCTCGGCCCCCAGGGCCTGGAGCTTCTCGGCCGCCTCGCGCACGCGGGCGGCGATCTGCGGCTCGACCTGGGCGTAGCCGAGATCCGGCGAGTAGGCGATGCGCAGGCCGCGCAGGTCGCAATCCAGATCCACGCCCCAGTCGTCGGGCTGACCGCGCGTGGCGTACGGGTCGCGGTAATCGTAACGGCCGATCACGTTGAGCATGCGCGCGGCGTCCGGCACGTTGCGCGTCAACGGACCGATATGCGAAAGCGAAGGTTCCGTGGCGGGCGGCCATTGCGGCGTCCAGCCGAAGGTCGGCTTGAAACCGAACACGCCGGTGAAGGCGGCGGGAATGCGGATCGAACCGCCCGAATCGCCGCCCTGATGCAAAACGCCCATGTTGAGAGCGGCGGCAGCGGCCGCGCCGCCGGAGGAACCGCCCGGCGTCAGCCGCGTGTCCCATGGATTGTAGGTGGCACCGAACACGCGGTTGTCGGTGACGGCTTTCCAGCCGAACTCGGGGGTATTGGTCTTGCCCAGAAAGATGGCGCCCGCCTCGCGCAGCATGCGCGCCGGCGGTGCGTCATGCTCGCAGGGCGTCTCTGTGGACGTCAGCGATCCATCGCGGGCCGGCATGCCGGCCACTTCGGTCAAATCCTTCATCGACACCGGCACCCCGTCGATGGGGCTCAGCGGCTTGCCCTGTCCCCAGCGACGCGCCGACGCCTTGGCGGCTTGCTCGGCGCCTTCGTGGTCCACGTGGACATAGGCGTTGACGGCATCATTGAAGCGTTCGATACGCGATAGGGCGGCCCGCGTTGCTTCCAGCGGCGAAGCCTCCCCCGATTCGAACAACGCGGTCAACTGCCCGGCATCCATCATGCCCAGATCCGTCTCTTGCATGACACCCTCACATCCCTGTTTGGTGAATGGCACGCGATTGCGTGTCAGAGGCCTAGGCTAGACGCGTCACCCCCTGCAAGGCAACGCGAGTGAAGCAGCGCATGACGACGACATCGACCAGTTGCGCAAGTCGCTGCGACTCTATCCTACCGCGCTGACCGGCACCGAGGCCGAGACGCTCGGCGTGCATAGCGGTTGCGCGGGGCTTTGCGTGACGCGGACCACCTATGACCGTGACGGCCGCGCGCTCGAATACGACGAGGACCACTGGCTGCACGACGCCATCTGCATTCGTGCCGATGTCGACATGACGTAGCGTCCTCGGCGGCCGCCCATCAGCGACCCGACGCCACCACCACGCAGTCGATTCCCTCGCGTGCCAGCTGCTGACAGGAACGGCGCGCCTGGCTTTCCTCGAGATCCACCAGCTGTGCCCGGAAGATGCTGCGCGCTCCCTGGGTCGAAGACACCGCGACGCGGCCACCCAGATCGAGGAAGTCGGCAGCCTGGTCGGCTTGGTGACGCGCTCGCATGCGGTCGCTGAAGGCGCCCACCTGCACCGCCCAGGCACCGCCGGTCGAACGTTCCGCGGTCGGCGTCGGGCGGGCGTCGCCCTGTTCGCTCTGCGCCTGGGCGATCAGCTCGCGGATGGGATCGTCGCGCGTCGGCGCCGGCAAGGCCGGGGACTGCAAGCGCTCGCCGTAGATATCGGCCTGGGCGACCCAGTCGCCCTGAGCGAGCGAGGCGACACGCGCGAAGCCGCTATCGAGCAGTTCACGCATGTGGGCATCGCGCGATTGCGCCGTGAAGCCGCCCATCACCACCGAGAGGATGCGGCGCCCATCGTGTACGGCAGAGGTCGCCACGTTGAATCCCGAGGCGCGAATGTAACCGGTCTTGAGGCCATCGGCCCCCGCATAGCTATCCAGCAGCCGGTTGTGCCCCTGGTAGCGCTTGCCCTGCCATGTGAACTGGGTCTTGCCGAAATACGGGTAATAGCCGGGGAAATCCTGCATCAGCCGCAGCGCGAGAATGGCCATATCCCGCGCCGTCGTGACCTGGCCCGCGTCGGGCAGGCCCGAGGCGTTGCGAAAGGTCGTGTCCATCATGCCCAGAGCACGCGCCTTGTCGGTCATCTGGCTGGCGAAGACCGACTCGCTGCCGGCCAGCCCTTCAGCCACCACCGCCGCCACGTCATTGGCTGACTTGACGATGAGGATGTTGATGGCGTCCTCCACCTTCACCGTCTCACCGGGCGTCACGCCCATCTTGGAGGGCGGCTTGGCCGCGGCGTACTGCGACACCGGCAAGCGGCTCTCCAGGCTGAGCGTATCGTCCTCGATCGCCTCGAAGAGCAGATACAGCGTCATCATCTTGGTCAACGAGGCCGGGTAGCGAGGCGCATCGGCGTTGTCGGCATGCAGGACGGCGCCGTTCTCGGTATCGATGACGATGGACGCGTAGCGCGGGTTGGGGGCCGCTTCGGCCACGGACAGCGTGCACAACGCGATGGCGAAAACGACCAACAGGATCAGGGCGGGCAAAAGCCGCGCACACTGGGAATGCAGGGACGTCATGTTGTATGTCCTTCAAAGAGGGCCCGCCACGGGCCCATCCGTCAGATTTGCCGCGACATTTGTTATGGCGACGCCACAAAGTGCAATGACATAGGGATTATGGGCGAGAGGCCGTCTCTGTACAGCCCCCAGGCGCATTTTGGCCACTATTCGTGACATTTCGCAATTCAATGTCGCCCGATGGTGAAGACGGCGCGTCTCAGGGCGGCGCCAACTCTCGATTCCCCTCGGCGTTCTCGCCGCCGTCTACTGGTTCAAGGAGCGCCTGCCGCCCCTACGCCTCGGCGCCATCGCCATCATGCTGACCGGCCTGGCGCTCGTGGCATGGTGAAGCAGCTCAGGACGCCGCCGTAGTGCCCAGCAGACTCGCTTGTCGAGCCTTCAGGGAATCGGAGAGATAAGCGAACAATGCTTGCACCCTGGCGGTATTCCGCAAATCTAGAGCACCCGTTGCGCTGGCGGACCTAGTCACAACACACCACGGCAGCATGCAAATAGCGCTTGAGCCGACCCGGGCACGGCACCTACCTTGTGGGGTGCCGGCACAGAGAGGTGCCGCGTTCCTTCAACGATCAGGAGATGACGAAATGGAAATCATCATCAAAAACGCCGGTATGGAAGCCGACGAGTTTCACGCGATGGCCAGTGGCGAAACCGGCGAAGCCTTGCGCAAGACGGCCAAGAACTATCTTGGCAGCCAGAACGTCACTGAGCATCAGCTCGAGGAGCTGCGCATGGCAGGCGGTGCGGAGTACGAGGCGCTGCGCCGCGACATGACTCGTCACGCACTGAGCGTGGTCAATGTGCCCAAGGACGCCGCGATCTCCCTGGATATCGCCTTCAAGGGCGGCGCCAAGGCGTAATCCGCAAGCCCACGCCCAGGTGATGCAGCGGCATGGGAGCAAGCGCTCCCATGCCGGGTGGACTTGCGCTATCATGATTTTTCCCTGCCCCGCCAATTCCCGCTTGCTGTCATCCGCGACGGCACCGTCTGTCGCGAGGAGTGTGCATGACGTCATCCCATGAGCCCGTCGATACGCTACCGGTGCCCGCCACCGCCAGTGTCGCGCCCGAGGATGTGGCCGCGTACGAAGAAACGTTCCGCGAACCGCGCTTCTGGCACAAGATCACCCGCTATGGGCGTCGCGCCGGCCGCGAAGTCACGCGGCGGGCGTTGCAGTTGTACTTCGTCATGCAGCGTCCCGACGTACCGTTGTGGGCCAAATCCACGATTCTCGGTGCGCTGGGCTATTTCATCTCGCCTTTGGACGCCATTCCCGACCTGATCCCCGCCGGCGGTTACGTGGATGACGCCAGCGTGCTCGGCGCCGCCTTGATCGCGGTGTCGGTGTACATCGACGACGACGTCAAGGCCCGCGCCGAGCAGGCCATGCCCAAGTGGTTGTGAGTACCCATAGAAAAAGCCCCTGACAATGTCAGAGGCTTCTCGTGTCACGCCGGAACCCTGCCGCCGATCACTTACTTCTCGACGAAGGCACGCTCGATGACGTAATCGCCGGGCTCGCCCATGCGCGGCGAGATGTTGAAGCCCATGTCGTCGAGCATGGCGCTGGTTTCATCGAGCATCGCCGGGCTGCCGCAGATCATGGCGCGGTCCTGCTTGGGGTCGAGCTCCGGCAGGCCGGTATCGGTGAAGATACGCCCACCGCGGATATGGTCGGTCAGACGCCCCATGGTGTGGAATTCTTCGCGCGTCACGGTGGGGTAGTACACCAGCTTCTCGCGGATTTCGTCACCGAGGTATTCATGCGCCGGCAGGTCCTGGGTGATGAAGTCGGCGTAGGCCAGCTCGCTGACCGAACGCACCCCGTGTACCAGCACGATCTTCTCGAAGCGCTCGTAGACTTCCGGGTCCTGAATCAGGCTCATGAACGGTGCCAGACCGGTACCGGTGGACAGCAGGTACAGGTTGCGCCCCGGCAGCAGGTCGTCGACCACCAGAGTGCCGGTGGGCTTGCGGCTGACCATGACCTGATCGCCGACCTTGAGGTGCTGCAGGCGTGACGTCAGCGGGCCATCGGGGACCTTGATGCTGAAGAACTCGAGATGATCTTCGTAATTGGGGCTGGCGATGGAATAGGCACGCAGCAGCGGCTTGTTGTCGACTTCCAAGCCAATCATGACGAACTGGCCGTTCTTGAAGCGCAGGCTACGCTCACGCGTGGTGCGGAAGCTGAACAGGGTATCGTTCCAGTGATGAACGCTGAGAACTTCTTCAAGTGCCAGTTTGCTCACGACAGCTCCTTACCTTATAACCAAAAAGAATTTTCTATGCATTTGGGAGTTGCGAGAATTATAAGACTGGCCCAACATATCTGTTAAATGAATTATCTGAATATCGCTTATTCACTCCCTGGATATAGGGCCGGAAACCACCATGCGTTACACCCTGCGACAGCTCGAGGTCTTCGTTGCCATCGCGCAGCATGAAAGCGTCTCTCTCGCGGCGCGTCGCCTGGCGATGTCGCAGTCGGCCACCAGCACGGCCCTCGCCGAACTCGAGCGCCAGTTCGACTGCCAATTGCTCGACCGCATCGGCAAGCGACTGAAGCTCAATGCGCTGGGCTTTCAACTCCTGCCCAAGGCCGTGGCCCTGCTCGACCGCGGCGAGGAAATCGAGGAGCTGCTCAAGGGGCAGCGTGGCATCGGCTCGCTGGACGTCGGCGCGACGCTGACCATCGGCAATTATCTCGCCACCCTGCTGATCAGCGACTTCATGCGCCGCCATCCCGGGAGTCGCGTGCGCCTGCACGTGCGCAACACGGCCTCCATCGTCGATCGCGTCACCCACCACGACCTGGACCTGGGGCTGATCGAGGGCGACTGCCAGCACGATGACATCGTCATGCAGCCCTGGGTCGAGGACGAACTCACGGTGTTCTGCTCGCCGCGACATCTCCTGGCCAACGCCGGTGAGGCGGATCTGGAAGCGCTGATGCGCGAGGACTGGATCATGCGCGAGGAAGGCTCCGGCACGCGCCGTACGCTGGACCAGGCGATGCGTCACCGACGTGGCCGGCTCAACGTGCTGCTCGAGCTGGAACACACCGAGGCGATCAAGCGTGCGGTGGAATCGGGACTCGGCATCGGCTGTGTCTCGCACCTGGCCCTGCGCGACGCCTTTCGACGCGGCAGCCTGGTCCCCATCGCCACCCCGGAGCTCGATCTGACGCGCCAGTTCACCTTCATCTGGCATCGCCACAAATACCTGACCACCGCCATGCGCGAATTCCTGCGCCTGTGCCGCGAGATGACCGCGGGGGTCCAGCGCAGCGACGAGATCGACCTGCCCGCCGTCCCGTGAGCCCCCTCAGGACCAGCCTGCCGACCGGTGCAACATGGCCCGCACCACATCGAGTAGGAGGGGGAGTCGCCTCCCCCGTCCTCTCACACCACCGTACGTA
>JQNW01000014.1 GCA_000761475.1 Chromohalobacter israelensis | reverse complement strand
TACAGTGGAAACACCCCAGCCACCCAGTTGGACGTGATGACAGTGTCATCACCCGAAGGTGGCCTCAGTCTTTTGTTTCGTCGCTTTGAGGCATTAACTGATCGCTATCGAGGTCCGCGCCTTCCAGTCCCTCACCACCAGAAGCGGGCACCGTTCCATCACGTCGAAGCGATGGAGCAAACTCGCTACGGCGCGTCCCTTCAAGGATGTCCTGCGGCAACTCGCCGAATTTCTCCCTAGCAGCTCGGGCTTTGGCGTTGTTTGCTGCGAAGTCGTCGCGTGTGGCACCAGAGAACCCGGGGAACTTGGCCGGAGCAAAGCACAAAGAACGTATCGCATGCCCTCCCTGGTCCCGGATCATGGACGCCATTTGTTTCTTGCCAATTAGACCGATGTGATGGGCAAGCAGCACATCTCGCACAATGCCGTCGTATTCCATGAGCAGCATGACGGCTTGCCAACCTATATGGCCTCCGGTAAACACCGGTGTCGTGAACGGCTGTTGGCTGACATTGCGGCTGACCTCTAATCCTTCCGGGATGTCTTCAGTCAGTATCTTGTCGATTCGCTTTCTGAGCTGTCTAAGCGCCTGACGTGATGTGTTGGTCCTGTCTTCAAGACTCAGTAGCCAGTAGTCAGCATATGGATCGTCCTTCGCTGCGGCCTGGTGAATGCGTCCAGCCAAGAATAAGTAGGTTTTCAGTCCGACCACCTGGGGTTTTCCGCTCTCAACCCCTCGGCCATGCCAGGCAAGCACGGCGGGGTAGGTGTGCAGGGTCATTTCGATCCGACTTCGCAACTGCCCTACACGGGGCTCTGCACCGGCCATAAATTCTCCTGAGTCAATGCACTGGATGGGATCCCATCATCAGTGCTTCTCGAATTGCGCCCCACCGAAAACGTTAAAGGCGATGTCATAGGTTTCTAGCTGGATGTATCCCCAGGCGTTTCAGCATGTTCTCTCGGGCCTTCTGCGTTTCCGCAGAGATCGGTTGAGGGGCCTGGTCAATCAGTGAGTCAGCGGATCGGGGGCCAGGGGTTGATGGGGTATAAGGATCCACTGGAGATGCCTGTGATGGCGTCTGTACGGATTGTCCATTTCGCTTGTCAGCAATGCCTCGCCCGAAGTGCGTGACCTGGAATTGATTCGAGGCCGCACGTTTGGCCAGGGTGTGCAGGAAGCCTTTGGGGGACTTCACCTTGCCAGCCTCGAGTCGTCCGGCAGCTTCGTCGATCACCGCCTGCTGAACGTCGTTTGGCAGACCGTTCAACATGACCGTCACCGACTCACGTTCCTCACTGGTCAACTCGAGTGGCCATGACCAGATCAATGACGCTTGGGAATCCTCGCGCGCGGTGGTTTTACATACTGAGTTTGTATAACTACGTACTGTAGTAGGGGCGCCCTCAATGGAAGCTGCGCTGTAAGCTTCTGATTCTGGACTGAGTTTCCGCTGGGAACTGGGCGATTCGCTGCCTGGAAACTGCCTTGGTTTCCGCTGGAAACTGGGTGAATTTGCCTGAGTTTCCATAGGGAACTGGGGGGCTGATGCCTGAGTTTCCGCTGGAAACTCGGATTCCCGCTGGTGCTTGGCACGCTGCTCGATGACGTCCAGTCGCGTCGGAACTTCGAGCACACCACTTTCGGCCAGCTCGTCCCTAACCAGTCGAGCGACGGTGGCCACGGCCTTGTTGCTGTGCTTCGTGCAACGGATCACATACTCGATGTAGTCCTGGTCAAGGGACAGTGACTCGGCAGGAGCCAGCGGCTCGTCATGTAACACATAGACGTTGCCGATCATGCGCCCGTTCGTGGTATTGCGAGCCTTCATCCCCAGAGTCATCCAGCGTGTCAGACGCAGGATCGCGATCACTCTGGCAACTGTCTTCCGCGAGGCTTTCTGTCCGGCCCCTGATCGCAACAACGGCTCCAGTTCGTCATAGGTCGGAAACGCGGTTGTGCGGTCGGCATTCGACAGAAGCCGGATCATTTGCCAACCCAATACATCGACAGCGCCCAACCGCTGATCCAGCAGTAGTGCTCGAGGCACTGTTTCATGGGGATTTCCCATGAAGAGCAGTCCGTCGAGTGCGTCATCTTCAACGGCCGACGCCGAGGCATCATTGCCTCGGCGTTGAGTCAGGGATGACGCGGCGCGCCCGACAAGCGCGTCAAAATTCTTCATCACGCCACTCCTGCACGCATCTCGCCCTCGTCCTCACCCGGCAGACTTTCCTGCCGTGGTTGCTCTGGCGTCGTCCATTGCTTGATCAGTGTCCAGATCACGGCCAGTGGCAATTCGACTTCTTCCGCCAGCACCAACATGCCTTTGATGTCCTCGGCGGCTGACGGACTGGACGGATCGTCACTGATGGTCTGCCAGCGGTGCCAGGCATCGACCTCGATAGCCTCCTCTGGCATGGGCAGGCGCCCCTGCCGACTGGGCACCCCGAGCAGGGTGCGCCGCGCTGAGCAGTCGTTCGGTGTCAGGCCAAAGAAGGTGGCCAACATCTGCACGCTGGCCCCGTGACGAATGCAGTGATCAACGAGGCTGTCGCGATCCTGATCGCGATCGATGCGTCGAAGAGCCGCCTTGAAGGTGTCGTGATCCAGCTCGAATCGTGCGACCCCTGGGAACTCGTTGATCAGGCTCTCGATCTCACTGGCCCGCAGTCGACTCAGGCGCTGCAGCTCTTCATTGTTGAACCCGAGTGCGCGCGCCCGGCGCATATCACCCTCACGGATCAGCACCAGTGCCTGGTTGAAAAGTGCATGGTTGAGTTGTGGCGTCGTCATTGGGGATCCCCCTCTGCGAGTACTTCACGCAATACACGGATCAGGCGAGTCAGCCAGAACACGCGGATGAACAGGCCATCAGGCAGGCAAACATCGCTGTCGGTGCCGTGACTGCCGACCAGTTCCCCGAACAATGAAATCTCGGCGGGCAGCATCGGATCGATGTCGCCCTGCAGGCCAGCGAGTAGCTGCCAGATCAATTGAGCACGGCGTCTTGGATTGTCGCCGAGCGGGTCGAGCTCGTACCCCAGTCCATCACGGGCGTTGAGGCGGATGATTTCACTGGTGCCAGAGACCTCGATGTCGGCCCAACCGGCCAAGGCCTGGACGACCTCGCCGATTTGCATGCGGAGATCGCGAGCATTCCGGCGCCAAGCCGGGACATGCCAGAGATCAGTGATCGGTGCGACGGGGCCGCCTGACATCAGTGGCACGGATTTGAGGGCGGCGGCTTCGAAGTCGATGGCTTCTTCACCATGCTCTTTCGCTTGCCAGTGGCGAAGCTGCCGATGCCCCTCACTCTCTTCATAGGGTGAGAGGGTCAAGTCGTCGACCAGAGATTCTTGTTCCTCGGGCGACCGAGTCGGCTGTGGGTTGTGCTCCTGCATGAACCCATCGGAATCCAAGAGTCCTGCAAGGTCATCGCCACTGGACTCACTGGAGCCAGTCGATGGTGGGGCAACCAGAGGCTTCTGAGACTCTGCCTCAAGCTCGGCATTCCGTTGCTCGAGTTTGGCGAGTTGAGCTCGCATCTCTTTCATCTGTGCGGACTCATCGACTCCACCTGGGGTAGGTACACCTCGCTCGTTGGCTTTGGGGGCGGCGGGGGGTGACAGATCGGTCTGGCCTTCTTCGAAGGTCAGATCATCATGATCGCCCTCGGCACCACTCTCGCTGTGACCGGTTTCATCGGCATCAGGCGAAGGGTTTCCAGACGCCAGCTTTTGCGATGGTTTTGATGAGGTCTTGCTTCCCTTACTGGAGTCCTCTTTCGGCGGATAGAGGTGGCGTTCCTGGGGATGACGCAGCCGCTCCAGTTCACTGTCGACCGTGGTCCAGATATCGGCTTTCTCTTCCTCACTGGCTGCACGCGCATGCTTGCGTACCGTAAACCAGTTCTTCCACGCCATATCGATAGGGTTGAAGTGGAGCCCAGTATGGTCGTGGAGCATGCCCTTGAGACGGTCCTCGACGATGTTCCAGCGAAACTCCGTCTGGCCTTCATGATCGAGCTGGGTCATCTCGTCATGCCATGCCTGAGCGAAGTCACCCTCAATGACACTGTTAGCCCACTGCTCACCCTCACCGAGATCATCGGCATGGGCTTCCCAGTAGGCACGGCAACGCTCCCAGCACTCCTCGCAGAATTGCCGATAGGAGATCAATTTCTCGATCTGCCCCTTACCCATGCCGCTATCGAGTGTTAGAGGGAGGGTGGGCAGGAAGTGCTCCACGGTATAGAGCATTTTGGAAACGTGGCTCAAGCTGATAGAAAAACCGAGCTCTTTCAGCCTACGAGTCAGTTCACGCAAGGAGATGGATTCGTTAGCTTCCTCCTCAATCATCCGTTTGGAGTCATAGACACCCCGTGCCCGCTCGATCCAGCTGAGTTGACCACGGTTGTCGTTCTCGGCCAGGTGCCCGGCGAGGACATTGATCTCGCCTTGCCAAGGAATGAAATGGCAGTCCTGGTAGTAGAAGCGCTCTTCACCAGTTTCCTCATGTAATTCATTGAGGATGGTCAGCCGTGTGTTACCGCCATCGGAGATCATGTAGCGGTCATCACCTGGACGCTGGGTGACCGTCAGCTTCTGCTTGAGCCCCACCGCCCGGATGGATTCCTTGATCTCGTCGTACTTGGCATTCCGTTGCGTACGCGGATTGCGATCATAGGGACGCAACTGATCCAGCGTCAGGGTCATCGCCTGCTCGGTGGTCGGTGCCGGCAGCCGATCGGCGGGTTTAGTGCTCAGCTTTGGGCCAGGCTGGGTCAGCTTGGCGGCGATTTGGTCAGGTGTAATTGCTGTCTTGCTCATGATGTCCACTCCGGCTGCTGCGAGGCGGAATATTCAGTCTCGAAAAGTCGATCCAGTTGCTGTCCCAGGTGGTTCATGCCCTGGACCAGCGCGAAAAGGCCAAGGTCACTGCGCGATTCAGGGGGATACCGCTGGCTCAACTCATTGATTCCCCGTCGCAGATCACTCAGGTTGTCGCTGACGATCACCAGCAGCTCGATGTCACTCAGTCGGTGATACTGGAGTTGCGTCCAGCGCAAGCTATGGTGTGGCTGCATTTCCAGCTGACTGGTCTTGTCACAGGCCATGTGAAACACCAGCCATGTGTCGGCAAGCAGTGAGCGGAGAGCTTCATTGCGATTGGTTCGTGCTTGGGGATGCTCGTCAAACCAGCTGTCCAGTGTTTCTACCCAGTTGGCGAAGGGATCAATCAGCCCCAGTGCTAGGCATTCGCGCCCCATCAGATAACGCTCCATGCCGTGACCATGTGCTTCTTGCACGGGAAAATTCAGGATGTCAGCCATGACCCAGGGCCTCCCGTTCCGGTGTCTGGATGGCGTCGTGCAGCCGGACCTGCCGGCCCGCGTCGTAGCCCTGGTGTACCGCCTGATAATCGTGGTGGCGGAGTTGGCCACGCTGGCGTGACGACAGTGAACAGAGCTCACCGTGTTGCCGCTCGGCATAGGCCTCGAGGGCCTCGGTCGCCGCCGGGGACAATTCGACCGGCACGATGGATTCCCGTGCACCGGCGACCCAGGCCTCGGCATAGGCGTCGCCACGGCGGATGCGTGTGGAACGCTTGATGCGCCTGTTGAGCCCTGACTGGTAGGCCTTGCGATCACGGATCAACTGGCGTTGCAGGACCTCGTAGGCGTAAGCGGTCACCTGGCTGGCCCCGTCGGTGCCCAGGAACTGCCACTGACCGATCCAGCGAATCTGGGTACCGCGGATCTGCGGCGTGGCCAAATAGATCGCCTGGGCGCCGAAGGCTTTCATGACCAGAGTGGCAAGCGCATTGAGATAGCGGGGCGGCACCTTGCCAGCCTGGGCGGAGGCCATGTGGTCGGTCACCGACGCCAGGGTGATGTCCTGCTCGTTCAGGCCATAGCGCTGCATCAACTGTTGGGCCTGACGCAGAGCGATGCCTGCCTCGTTGGCATTGGAGCTATGGGATAAGGCCATGCAGCGCTCGATCTTGCGCATGATGCGATCGGGTATCATGACTCCCTCCTTACGCCAGAACTTCTCTGCACACGGCGAAGCAACGCGATGGCGTTGCGCTGCGACCGAGCATCGCTTGGTGAATAGCTGGTGAAGACAGGAGGCATCCCGGGCTTGGTCAACTTGATATGCCCGCCTCGAGTGCGCTCGATATGCCAGTTGTGAGCCTCTGCGAAGCGAACTACTCTCTGCAGTCCCTTGCCATACCGCTTAGCCATGGCGGACCTCCTCGAGCAGCCGCTCGCTGTGATGGACGTGATCCCGGAACAGATCCAGCTGGCCCTCCAGGGCCTGGATCAATTGGCGCTTCCGAGCGCGTAAAGCCTGGACGTCACTCTCCAGTTGCTGGCATTGCGCGCGCAGCTCGGCCAGGCGGGCTTCCAGCTCGGTAAGCTCCTGTTTCATTGTCTGCTCGTCCATCATGCCACCTCCCGCTCTGCCAGGAGCTCGTCGAGCCGCAACCCCCAGGCGAGGGCGGCGATGTCAGGGGACCAGGGTTCAATAGGATCGGTGAGTGGCTCGACGCCCTCGAGGCAGGGCCACTCCATGGGTGAGTCCGGCAGCAAGTCACGCCGCTCGGTGGCGAGTAACTGCAGGTCGGCGGACTTGACGCTGGCAGGCAGCACCGGGTCCACGCTGAATCGCTGGGCAATGGCGGACCAGAGGCGTTTCTCGATGGCTTTGTAAGCCGGCAGCATCGATTTCAGCGGCGAGACCATGTCGCCGATGTAGGCTTCGGTGGCGTCGTGCAGCAAGGCAGCCAGGGCGTCCTCACGGGGGACGATCTCGCTGACATGCACACAGTGCTGAGCGACGGAATAGAACTGGCGAGAGTGGCCACCGAATCGGCAGATACGTGACAGCGCCTGGGCAATGTCCTGGTCATCGATGTTCTGCCACGCAGGAAACGTCAGTGACATCGGCGTGCCAGAAGCTGTCAGAATCGTGGGCGTTGGCGTGGTGGCCAGCGCCTGGTCGACCTGCCGCTGATCGAGTGCGTCACGCACCTGATCGGCAATGGCCTGGCCACTGTAGCGGCCCTGGCCATCGGGCTCGGCATGAATGCCGAGCATGCCGGCGACCCGGAGCAGTGCCGACTCTGCCGTGATTAAGCGCGCGATCTCCACCTCCATGTGGTTGATCATGCGACTAGTGGGATCCAAGCCAACGGTCGAGGTAGAAGGCGTATTCATGACTCACCTCCTTTGTCGGATTCGGCGTGCCAGAAGCGCCGCATCAATGCCTCACCGTCGCCCAGTGACTCGTGCAGTTCGTGACCGGAGTAAGCGGACCACTCGATCACAGTGAGCGCAGCCCGCTGCAGGTCGCGGTCCAGGCAGCGCAGTCGGGTGAGTTCGAGCGGCCACTCGGGGCCGTTGTAGATTGCGAGCAAGATCCGGCGACAGTGGCGGCTTTGGCCGCTATGGCCCTGGGCCACCTCAGCCAAGCGCTCAAGGGCAGAGGGGCCGCTCTGGTCCAGTGTGCTGAGGCGCTGCTCAACGGCAGCCTCTTCTGCGGCGTGTCTCTCGAGGGCGAGACGACTGCGCTCGTTGAGTCGCTGTGACACCTTGGGCATACGAGAATCGGTAGTCATGACCAGCCTCCTTGCGTCTGCTTCCATTCCAAGGACTCGAACCGTGTACTCGCCCCCAGGAATGCCAGGTGGACGGTGCCGGTGGGGCCGTTGCGCTGCTTGCCAATAATCAATTCGGCCAATCCCTTCACGTCAGGGTTGTCCGGGTTGTAGACCTCATCGCGGTACACAAACCCAATCACATCCGCGTCCTGCTCGATCGCGCCCGAGTCACGCAGATCAGCAAGGCCCGGACGTTTGTTGGGACGGTTCTCAAGTCCTCGGTTGAGCTGTGCGAGCGCGATGACGGGACAATTGAGATCCTTTGCGGTGGCCTTGAGGATGCGTGAGATGGCCGATATCTCGTTATTGCGGTTCTCGCATCCGGGCTCTTCGAGGAGTTGCAGATAGTCGATCAGGATCAGCGCCGGCTTTCCGTGGCGACGCATCAGCCGGCGAGCGCGAGATTTGAGTGACGTGGCTGAAATGCCACTGGAGTCATCAATGAACAGGCGATCCTCAAATTCGAGGATACGGTTGGTGGCGGCAGTCAGTTTCTCCCAACCACCGTCGTCCAGCTTCCCGGATCGCAGCTGACTCATGTCCAACCGGCCAATGCTGGACATGAGACGCAGCATCAGCTGTCCCTCAGGCATTTCCAGCGAAAAGACGAAGATAGGGGAATTGGCAAGCTCGGTGTTGCCGGCCGTGGCGATCAGCGCATTCTCGACGAAGTTCATTCCCAGGGTGGTCTTGCCTTGGGAAGGCCGTCCGGCGATGACGATCAGGTCCGAGCTCTGCCAACCACAAGTGAGGTTATCGAGATCCTTGTAGCCAGTGGGCGTCCCCGTAATGCCATCCTTGGCATTGAAGGCGCGATCGATCGTGTCGATCGCAGACGACAGGGCAGAGCGAATACCAGCAGACTGAGTCTGGCGATCTTCGGCCAGCTCAAACAGCTGACGCTCAGTCGCTTCGATTATCGCCTTGCTGAGGTGGTTACCCTCAAGCGCCTGCTGGCTGAGATCACGCCCCATGCAGGAGAGCTGTCGGCGGAGTTGATGCTCGCGCACGATGTCGGCATACGCCACGATGTTGGTCGCGGTCGGTGTGTTGCGCGCGATTTCAGCCAGGAAGGCCAGCCCACCTATGGTCTCGAGCTTCCCGTCACGCTCCAGAAGCTCCGAGATCGTCACCACATCCATCGGCTGCTCGCCCAGGGCGAGTTCGCGCATGGCCTGGAAAATCAGGCGATGGGGGTAGTAATAGAACGCCTCGGCATCGACGATTTCGCAGATGTCGTCCCACTTGCTGTTGTCGAGCATCAGTGCGCCCAGGGTGGACTGTTCCGCCTCAATGCTGTGGGGAGGAACGAGTCCCATGGCTTCAACGTCGTTAGGCGCGAGGGACTGGGCATCAGTGAACATGGCCCACCCCCGACTTATCTGCACCCGGCTTACTATTGGGCTTGGTCGCACCGACCGCGTGGATGGCGTCGGCCCATTCGGGATAGAGGTCGGCAGCGATGGCCTTGATCTGATCAGCGCAAGACGGCGCCTTACGACCAGAAGGCTTGCGAGGCTCGACTCGATGCACCGGCTGGCTTTGGAGCGCAGCCGAGCGATACGCGGAAAGGTTGACCAGCGGCGTGTCGAGCACTCGAATGCCGTGATCCTCGACTTCGGCATACATGCTGCGGATGCTGTCCGATATATCGCGGGCATCCTTCAGCTGATCGGTCATCTTGTTGAGGAGGATCGAAACGGGAGGGACGTCGAAGCGCGTGTACTGAGTGAGCTCACGCATCTCGCTAAGCATCCCCTGTGTGCCGCGCACGAATTCACGGGCAGTCAGCAACTCGGGGACAATGGGGGAAACGAGGTGATCAGCAGCGAGAACGGCCATCTCGAGCAGGATGGAGCGAGCGCCCTGTGTATCGATGAGGATGGCGTCGTAGCGATCCGAGAAGCGTTCGAGCAACCCGATCAGGCGGAATCGGCCATTGGGCGCGTTGAGCAGCAGTTGCTGCAACTGATTCCGATAGTCGTTGGAGACAACGATATCGAGATTGGGAATGGACGTCCGGGATATGATCTGGTCGAGGTCAACCAGGTCAGTGGCGAGCAGTTCGTACACCCCGCCGGGAGCAGGATGGGTCAGCTCATAATAGGAGGAAAGGGTAGGCTGGGAGTCCAGGTCAATGAGGAGAACCTTGAACCCTGCATCGGCCAGCAGGCCACCCAGGTTGGCGGTTGAGGTCGTCTTGCCGACGCCGCCCTTGGAACAAACTGTTGCAGAAACACGCATTTAGCTGCACCTCATCCAAGTTGAATTGAATGAGTGCAATAGATGCCTGGGCGTGAAATTTTCTTAGGAGGCGCGTAAGGTAGGTTGGGTGGTGCTGGCACCAGGAGTCGAACCCGGGACCTGCTGATTACAAGTCAGCTGCTCTACCATCTGAGCTATGCCAGCTTTTCCCAAATTT
>JQNW01000013.1 GCA_000761475.1 Chromohalobacter israelensis | reverse complement strand
CCCCCGTTGGCCCAGGCCAGCGGGGGTTTTTTCGTGGGCGGGTGGCGCGGGGTGTCGGCCAAGGAAGCGAAAACTTTAGCGCTTCGAACTCAAGAGAATGATGCTTGAGATGCGTCTTTCTTCTTCCTCGGCACATGAGTGATTTGCTAGGGTGAGGCACAGACATCAGCAGACGTATGCTTGCGATGACACGCACCTGACAAGGGAAGAGGTGGTATGGCTTCCATCGCGTCACTGGGTGTTGGTTCAGGACTTGATCTCAATGGCCTGCTGGACCAGCTCCAAGAAGCCGAGCAACAGAAGCTCGTGCCCATCCGACAGCAGCAGGCCGATCAAGATGCAAAGATCTCCGCCTATGGTCAGCTGCAGGGAGCGCTGTCGAAGGTCCAGTCTTCGGCCAGCAATCTCAACGATCCTGAACTCTTCAACAGTGTGACCAGCGATGTCGAGGGCGACAGCGTAAGTGCCGCCGCGACGCCCGATGCGCCGCCTGGGCGCTATGACGTGGACGTCACACAGTTGGCCACGGCATCGAGCATTGCCACCCAGGGCGTCGATGAAGAAGCGGTGCTCAATGCGGGCGCCGAGGCGAGCCTCGATGTCACGCTGAATGGCGAGACGGCGCAGAACATTACGGTCGAGGCGGATAGCACGCTAAGTGACGTGCGCGATGCCATCAACGCAAGCGATTCAGGGGTCTCGGCCTCGATCGTGTTCGATGGGTCGCAGAGCCGGCTGGCAATAGCTTCCGAGTCAACGGGGGCGGAAGCCGGTATCAATAGCGTCACCTTCAATGGTCTCGATGGCTTGGCGCTGGATACCGCGACGGAAATCCAGGGGCAGGATGCCAAGCTGGACGTCAACGGCATCGCCATCACGAGTGACAGCAATCAGGTCGAAGAGGCCATCCAGGGCACCACGCTGAGCCTGTCGGAAACCGGGCAGTCCACGGTCACGGTGGAACGTGACGACGGTGCCATCCGCGATGCCATCACAGGGTTCGTCGACAGCTATAACAGCATGAAATCCACGGCGGATGACTTGACCAGCTTCGATGCCGAAAGCGGCGATGCCGGAGAGTTGCTGGGCGATGGGACGACCCGCATGGCGGAAACGCAGTTGCGGAGTACCTTGGCCTCGAGCGTCGAGGGCGACGGCCTGAACACCCTGAGCGACATCGGCATTTCGATGAATGTCGACGGTGAGCTGGAAGTCGACGACGAGAAACTCGACGATGTGATGGCGAACCAGCCTGGCGAGTTGCAGGCCTTGTTCACGGGAACCGGCGACACGGTGGGCATTGCAGGACGGGCCGAGGAAGAGCTGGACACCATGCTTGGTGACAACGGGATGGTAGAGAATGCCGTGACCGGTGCCGAGGAGCAGATGGCTCGTCTCGACGAGCGTTATTCCTCGATGCAAGACAGTATATCGAGCACGGTGGATCGTTATCGTACCCAGTTCCAGGAGCTCGATAGCATGGTGGCCGAGATGAATCAGACCAGCAGTTACCTCACCCAGCAGTTGTCTGCCCTGGGCTAGACGCTAGCCTGATGTCAGCAATGTAACCGGCCCGGCGCCCGCCTCAGTGCGGGCGCCTTGGTTTGTGCGGGATGCTCCGCCCAATAGCTGCCGAGGCCTTGTCGGCTTAGCGGCACACCGCTTCCAGTGCCTCGATGAGGCTGTCCATCTCGTCTTCCGTTCCGATACTGATACGCAGGAAGTCGCTCAGCGCTTCCTTGTCGAAATGCCGCACCAGGATGCCGCGTTCGCGCAGTTCACCGAAGATTGCGCGGCCCTCGTAAGTCTCGTGGCGTACGAACAGAAAATTGCTCTGCGACGGCATCACCTCGAAACCCAGCGACTCGAGACGTTGGCGAGTACGCTCCCGCGTGGTGATGACGCGCTCGCGACAGGCCTCGAAGTAGGCTCGATCATGCAGGGCGGCGATCCCGGCATCGATGGTGATACGGTCGATGGGAAAAGAGTTGAAGGAGTCCTTGACCCTTTCCAGCCCCTCGATCAGCTCGCGCGAGCCGATGGCATAACCCAGACGCAATCCCGCCAGGCTGCGTGACTTGGAGAACGTGCCCGTGACCAGCAGGTTCGGGAAACGTTCGACCAGAGGGACCGCGCTTTCGCCGCCGAAATCCACATAGGCTTCGTCGACCAGCACGACACTCTCGGTGTTGCGTTCGAGCAGGGTCGCGATGGCATCCCGCGAGTGGCCGTGTCCGGTCGGTGCATTGGGGTTGGCGAAGACGATGCCGCCGTTGTCGGTGTCGAAGGCCGTCAATGGCACGCGCCACTGGTCGTCGAGCGCAACACTGCGGTACGCCACGTCATAGAGCTTGCAGTAGACCGGATAAAAGCTGTAGGAGATGGCGGGCATCAGCAAGGGGCGCGACTGACGAAAGAAGGCCTGGAAGGCCAGTGCCAGCACCTCGTCGGACCCATTGCCGACGAACACCTGCTCGGTCGCGACGTCGTAGGTTTCCGCCAAGGCCTCGCGCAGCGCGGTCGCGCTCGGGTCGGGGTACAGGCGCAGGTGATCGGCGGGAAACTCGCGCAGCACCTGCTCCACGCCGGGCGCCGGTGGGTAAGGGTTCTCGTTGGTGTTCAACTTGATCAGACGTTCGCGCGGTTGCTCCCCCGGCACATAGGGAGTGAGCTCACGCACGGCAGGGCTCCAGAACTTGCTCATGAGGGCTCGCACAGGCAGTGAAGAGGTAGGTCACCATGGTGACGCGACGCCCGGGCAGGCGCAAGGTGCAGCGCGTCGCATGCCGCAGTGTCATCCGCTTGTCACGCTCGGCCCCTTGATTAGTGCTCTAACGACCTCATCTAGTGCACATCACAGGGTTTCAAGCGCTTACAAGGAGGCGACATGGCCTACGATCGGCTACTTTCCCCACTCACCATGGGCAAGCTGGAGCTGCCCAACCGCGTCCTGATGGCGCCGCTGACTCGGGCGCGCACCCCGGACATGGTGCCCAAGGCGCTGCAGGCGACGTATTACGCGCAGCGTGCCAATGCCGGCCTGATCATCAGCGAGGCGACGAACATCTCGCCGACCGCACGCGGCTATGTGTACACCCCGGGCATTTACACCGACGAGCAGGAAGCCGGCTGGCGCGGGGTCGTGGACAGCGTGCACCGTGCCGGTGGACGGATTGCCCTGCAGCTCTGGCACGTGGGCCGCATCTCGCATCACAAGATTCAGCCGGGCGGGCAACCGCCGGTCGCGCCGAGCGCCTTGCGCGCCGAAGGGGCCAATTGCTTTCTTGAGTTCGAGGACGGCAGCTCGGGGCAGCATCCCACCAGCACGCCTCGTGCGCTCGAGACCGATGAAATCCCGGCTCTGATCGATGATTATCGCCAGGCGGCCAAGCGTGCCAAGCGTGCAGGTTTCGACATGGTCGAAGTGCACGCCGCCAATGCGTACCTGTTGCAACAGTTCATGGCGACCGGGTCGAACAAGCGTACCGACCGTTATGGCGGCAACCTGGTCAATCGGGCGCGCCTGGTGCTGGAAGTCGTGGATGCCGTCTGCGAGGTGATGGGGGCCGACCGTGTCGGAATCCGTATCTCGCCGTTCATCGAGATTTTCGGCCTGAGCGACGATGAATCGGAGGCGATGGCCTTCTATCTGGCCGAGCAACTGACGCGCCGCGGCATCGCCTACCTGCATGTCAATGAGCCCGACTGGACCGGTGAAGGCCCGCAACTGACCGACACCTTCCGCCGCGAGCTGCGCCAGCGCTTTCCGGGCACCTTGATCTATTGCGGGCACTACACCGCCGAGCGTGCCGAGGCGCTGATTCGCGATGGTCTGGGTGACGGTGCAGCCTTCGGGCGCCCGTACATCGCCAACCCGGACCTCGTCGAACGCTTCCGCCGGGATAGCGCTCTTAACGAGCCCGATCCGGCAACCTTCTACGGTGGCGGTGCCGAAGGGTACACGGACTATCCGACATTATCCTGAGATCCAGGTGCGCAAAGGGTGTCCGAGGCTGGCGCATGACGCTATGCTGTCACCCACGGGTCGCATGAACGGCCCAGGACCCATTGGTTAGGAGGACTATCATGCAGATCAGGACGTTGCTCGCCGGTTCCGCCATGCTCGCCGTGCTCGCGGGGTGCGCCACGGGCACTACCCAGCAGGAAACGCCCGATGCCTCGGCGCAGACGGAACAGGCCACCGTCTACAACGGGACGTTGCCTTGCCGCAGCTGCGACGGCATCGACCTCGAAGTGCAGCTGATGGGTGATGAACAGGCGCCGGCCAGTGAGCGCACTTTCGATCTCCGTGCCGAGTATCGCAACCATCCGGAGAATCCGCCGGCGGAAGAGTACGAAGGCCAGTGGGAGGTCATCGATGGTGCTGCCGAGGATCCCAACGCCACCGTCTATGAGCTGACACCGGATGGCGAGGGGCAGATCTACTACTTCCAGAAGCTCGATGCCAATACTCTGGAATTGATCGACCCGCAGCTTCGGCGCTTCCAGAATGGCGAGACGCTGCGTCTGCAACGCCAGTCGTAACGCGTTCCTCGTCTCATCGAAAGGCGGCCTCCGGGCCGCCTTTTGCGTGTCTGGCCGGCGGCCGGGCGGAGGTGCCGTGTGGTCCTGGGCGGCAATGATAGAATGCCGGTAATCAGCGAGGAGCGACGACATGGCCAAGGCGAAGAGCGCCTTCGTGTGCACCGAGTGCGGTGCCGAATACAGCAAGTGGCAGGGGCAGTGTTCGAGCTGCCGGGAATGGAACACGCTCAGTGAAGTGCGTCTGGGCAGTGCCCGGCCGCATGCGCCGGCGCCGTCCACCACCGGGCGCAGCGGTTACGCGGGCCTGGTCTCGCGCGAGGTGGTCGATCTGGGGGAGGTCGACCTGACCGAGGTGCCGCGCTTTTCTTCCACCTTCGGGGAGTTCGACCGGGTGCTGGGTGGCGGTCTCGTGCCGGGCTCGGCGGTGTTGCTGGGGGGGAACCCCGGGGCCGGCAAGTCGACCCTGTTGCTGCAGACCGCCTGCAAGCTGGCGCAGTCTCACAAGGTGTTGTATGTCACCGGCGAGGAGTCGCTCTCGCAGGTCGCCATGCGTGCGCATCGACTTCAGTTGCCGGTCAAGGGCCTCAACATGCTGGCCGAGACCAGCATCGAAACGGTGCTTGCGGTCGCCGAGCGTGAAAAGCCCGCCGTCCTGATCATCGACTCGATACAGACCATGCACCTCGAGGACATCAGCTCGGCACCCGGCGGCGTGGCGCAAGTGCGCGAGTCGTCGGCGGCGTTGACGCGTTTCGCCAAGCAGAGCAACACCGTGCTGATGCTGGTGGGACACGTGACCAAGGATGGCACGCTGGCCGGCCCCAAGGTACTGGAGCACATGATCGATGCCTCGTTGCTGCTCGAGGGCGGCGCGGACTCGCGTTTTCGCACCCTGCGGGGGCAGAAGAATCGCTTCGGCGCGGTCAACGAGCTGGGCGTTTTCGCCATGCTCGAGCACGGCCTCAAGGAAGTGAAGAATCCCAGCGCGATCTTCCTGTCACGCGCCGAAGAACAGGCGCCCGGCAGTCTGGTGATGGTGGTCTGGGAGGGGACGCGGCCGATTCTCGTCGAGGTTCAGGCATTGCTCGACGAATCGGCTCTGGGCAACCCGCGCCGCGTGGCCGTGGGCCTCGATCAGAATCGTCTGGCCATGCTGCTGGCCGTGTTGCACAAGCATGGCGGCCTGTTCACCGGCGACCAGGACGTCTTTCTCAATGTGGTCGGTGGCGTCAAGGTGCTCGAAACCAGCGCGGACCTGGCGGTGCTGCTGGCCGTCGTCTCCAGCCTGCAGAATCGCCATCTGCCACGTGAGCTGGTGGCCTTCGGCGAAGTCGGGCTCTCCGGCGAGATACGCCCCGTGCCCAGTGGTCAGGAACGCATCGTCGAGGCGGCGAAACATGGTTTCAAGCGTGCCATCGTGCCGCGCGCCAACGCTCCCAAGCAAGCGCCAGAGGGCATGGAAGTGATCGCCGTCGACAAGCTTGCCGATGCCCTGGACGCCCTGTAAACGCCGGCGTGCCGGTCATGTAGAATGAGGGAAACCCTTGCCAAGGAGTGCTGCATGAGTGCCATCCGCCTGACGCAATACAGCCACGGCGCCGGTTGTGGCTGCAAGATCGCCCCCGACGTGCTCGACAGTATCCTCGCCAAGGCAGGTCCCGGAGCCAGCGACAAGCGCCTGATCGTCGGCAATCAGGGGCGCGAGGATGCTGCCGTCTATGACCTGGGGGACGGCCGGGGACTGATTTCGACGACCGATTTCTTCATGCCCATCGTCGACGACCCCTTCGACTTCGGGCGCATCGCCGCGATCAACGCGATCAGCGACGTTTACGCCATGGGCGGCACGCCGATCATGGCGCTGGGCATCCTGGGGTGGCCGATCGACACGCTGGCCGCCGAAATCGCCGGCGATGTCGTGGGCGGTGCGCAGTCGATCTGCCGCGAGCTCGGCCTGGCCCTGGCAGGTGGGCACTCCATCGATGCCCCCGAGCCGATCTTCGGCCTGTCGGTGAACGGGCTGGTGGATCTCGAGCATCTCAAGCTCAACAGCCATGCCAAGCCCGGGGATCTGCTGTATCTCACCAAGCCGCTGGGCGTGGGCCTGCTGACCACCGCCGAGAAGCGTGGCTGGCTGGCGCCCGGCCATCAGGAGCTGGCTCGCAAGACCATGCTCAAGGCCAACCGCATCGGGATCGAGCTGGCCAAGGTGCAGGGTGTGCATGCCATGACCGATGTCACCGGCTTCGGGTTGGCGGGGCATCTCAGCGAGGTGTGCCAGGCAAGCGGCCTCAAGGCACGGATCAATTTCGCCAAGCTGCCGCGCCTCGCCGAGGCCGAGGCCTATCGTCGGCGCGGTGCGGTGCCCGGTGGAACGCATCGCAATCGCCAGGCGCTGGGAACGGCCTTGCCGGACATGGATGCTGCGCACTGGCAGTGGCTCTGCGACCCGCAGACCTCGGGAGGGCTGCTGCTCAGCGTCGATCCGGCCTGGGCGGACGATGTCGAACGCATCGGGCGTCAGCATGGCCTCGCGCTGGAAGCTTTCGGCGAAATGCGGCCTGCTGACGGTGCCAGCCTGATCGAGGTGCGCGGGTGAGCCTGCCGCACCTCGCACCGGAGATGGCCCTGCTCGAACGTCCCCTGATCGATGTGCGTGCCCCGGTGGAGTTCGCCAGGGGCGCCTTGCCCGGGGCCGTCAACCTTCCCCTGATGGACGATGCCGAGCGGCACGCCGTGGGCATCCGCTACAAGGAAGCCGGCCAGGGAGCCGCCATCGCGCTGGGCGAGCGCCTGGTCGACGGTGACCTCAAGGCGCGTCGCGTGGCGGCTTGGCGGGCCTTTGCCGAGCGTCATCCCGATGCCGTGATCTACTGTTTCCGGGGTGGCTTGCGTTCACGCATCGCGCAGCAATGGCTACAGGAGGCAGGCATCACGCTGCCTCGCATCCAGGGCGGCTGGAAGGCCATGCGCCAGTGCGTGAACGCCGAGATCGAGGCGGCGGCCGCGCGCCCTGTGCTGGTCGTCGCCGGCCTGACCGGTTGCGCCAAGACCGAGCTGGTCCAGTCCCTCGACGTCGGTATCGACCTGGAAGGTCATGCCCGGCACAAAGGATCGGCGTTCGGTCGGCATCCCCTGCAAGGCCCCTCGCAGATCGATTTCGAACATGCGCTGGGCGCGGCGCTGTCGCATGCCACGCACGGCTGCGTGGTGGAAGACGAGTCGCGCATGATCGGGCAGTTGGATATCCCCCTGTCCTTCTGGCAGACCATGGAAACGGCCCCCCGCATTCGGGTGGAGATGCCGCTGGACTGGCGCCTCGAGCAGATTCGCAAGGACTATATCGATACCCTGTGGCAGACCTATCGCGATCATTACGGGGAATGGCTGGGCTGGTCGCTCATGCGCAAGCAGCTTTCCAGTGCCCTCAAGCGCGTGCGCAAGCGCTTGGGAAGCGCGCGCTTCCAGCGCCTGCAACGCCTGCAGGCGCTGGCCTTTCGTGAGCACCAGCGTGGCAACACCCAGGCGCATGAAGCCTGGCTCGCGCCCTTGATGCTCGAATACTACGATCCCATGTATCGCTACCAGCTCGAGCAGTCACCGTATGAGGCCTTGCAAGTCGGTGACTGGGAGAGCTGTCTGGCGTTCGCGCGTGACTGGTCGGCTGCGCTGCCTCGCTAGTGCTTGCTGTCACGGCGTGCGTGCATGGCGCATCCAGTCGACCATCACGCGGTCGAGCAAGGGGGCCAGACGGTCGAAGCGACGCGGATTCTCGAGTACCGCCTCGCGCGATTGCAGGTAGGTGTCGCGCGCGGTCGAGCGCGGGTCGTCGAGGGTGTCGGCGTGTGCGTAGCGTGCCTCGACGGCGTCGGCGGTCGCTTCCAGGTGGCATTGCAGGGCCAGCACCCGGCCACCGTCCCAGGCGAAGCCCTGCAGCGGGCTCGCGGCGCTGGCGCCCAGGGGCAGGGCATCCTCCGGCAGCCCGAAGATATCGCGATGCCAGAGGAACGCCTCGAATTGCTCGGGAAGGTCGAAGGGGCTGTCGTCTGCCAGCGTGATGCGTTGCCAGCCGCGTTCGGCATAGGTGCCCGGCGAGACGATGGCTCCCAGGGCTTCGGCGATCAACTGGGCGCCGACGCCGACACCGAGCAGGGGCTTGCCGCTCTTGAGCACGCGTGCGATCAGCTTGCGCTCGCGCTTGAGCCAGTCGGGCGGGGCCTCGTGCAGCCCGAAGGGCGCATCCAGTACGATCAAGGCATCGAAATTGTCGAAACCGGGCGGTGCTTCGTCGGCGTACAGATGGCAGGTATTGTGGCTGTGCCCCATGCCCGTGAGCCAATCGGCGAAACGTGCCGGGCCGAGGAAGTCCGCGTGTTGCAGAAAGTAGATATGCATGATGCGCCCATGATGGTAAAGCTTTTCGCCCCCGGCAAGCGGGGGCTGGCTCAGGAGATGTAGCATGCCGCGTGCCGAGGTGCTTGAACAGATCTATACCATCGTGGCCCAGATCCCCGAGGGGCGGGTCACCACGTATGGCCGAGTGGCGGGGATGACCGACGCCGCCACGGCGCGCATGGTGGGAAGTGCCATGCGCCACTTGCCCAGCGGCCATGGACTGCCATGGCACCGGGTGATCAATGCCAGTCGGCGGGTCACCGAGCATACCGGCGCGGTGCGCCAGCACGAGAAACTGCGCGCCGAGGGGATCGTCTTCGATGCCCGTGGCCGCGTCCCCGAAGACTTGCTCTGGCCCTGACGTGGCCATGGAGGAATGCAGATATGACATCGTCCGCCGGCGGCTTCCATGCGCGCCTGGAAGCACTGCCCAGCCGTGGCCGCCTGGCCTTCATGGCGGCCTTGATCGAGCGCATGTGGCCCAACTATGCGCTGTATGCCGAGATGAGCGGCGTTGGCGATCCGAAGGTGCTGCGCAACGTGCTCGACCTGGCGTGGGAAGCGCTGGCCGTGAAGGACGCGGCGATCGATTTCGACAAGCAGGCCGAGAAGCTCGCCGCGCAGGAGCCGCCGGAAAGCGATGGCAGCTTCGGCGCGAGGCGTGCGGTGGAGGTGGTCATGGCGATGGCGGCGTTGCTCGATGCGCTGCGCGGCGAGGCGCCCGAGGCTCCACGCGACGTTAGCCGCCTGTCGCGCGATGGCGTGCATGCCTACATCGAGATGACCGATGGCGCGGAAGACGACGACGCCGAGCGTTTGGCGGCCCGTGTCCGCGAGCATCCGCTGATGGACGACGAACACGGTTTCCAGGAGGCGGTGCTGGAGTGCGTCGAAGCCCCGCTGACGCGCGACGCGCTCAAGGCGTTGCGGCGTCTGGGGCGCAACGAAGGTGTCAGCAACCTGGGGCTCAGCGCCGACGCTTGACGAGCATCGGGGCATGGAGGCCCCGTACGGATTCGGCAGCCGCGCTACAGGCGCATCTCGATGCCATGTTCGGCCATGTAGCGCTTGGCGTCGGGGATGGTGTACTCGCCGAAGTGAAAGATGCTGGCGGCAAGGACGGCATCGGCGCCGCCTTCCTTCACGCCGGCGACCAGGTGATCCAGGTCCCCGACGCCGCCGGAAGCGATCACCGGCACGCTGACGGCGTCGGCAATGGCGCGTGTCACGCCGATGTCGAAGCCGGCCTTGGTGCCGTCGCGGTCCATGCTGGTCAGCAGCAGCTCGCCCGCACCGAGGTCGACCATCTTGCGCGCCCACTCCACTGCATCCAGTCCGGTCGGGGTACGGCCGCCATGAGTGAAGATCTCCCAGCGCGGCGTCTCGCCCTCGGCACTGACCCGCTTGGCATCGATGGCCACGACGATGCACTGGCTGCCAAAGCGCTCCGCCGCTTCATGCACGAACTCGGGATGGGTGACCGCCGCGGTGTTGATCGACACCTTGTCGGCACCCGCGTTGAGCATGGTGCGGATGTCGTCGCAGGTACGAATGCCGCCGCCCACCGTCAGCGGGATGAAGACTTCGCCGGCGATGCGCTCGACCATTTCCACCGTGGTGCCGCGGTCCTCGACGCTGGCGGTAATGTCGAGGAAGGTGATCTCGTCGGCGCCTTGCTGATTGTAGCGTTTGGCGACCTCGACGGGATCGCCGGCATCGCGGATGCCGACGAAGTTGACGCCCTTGACCACGCGACCGGCATCGACATCGAGACAGGGGATGATGCGTTTGGCGAGCGCCATGATCAGCTCCTCCGGGTTGCCAGTTGGGCGTCGCACAGGCGCTGGGCCTCGGCGACGTCGAGCTTGCCTTCATAGATGGCCCGGCCGGTGATGGCGCCGAGGATACCGGCATCCGCGACCTCGAGCAGGGCTTCGATATCGCCCAGATGGGTGACGCCACCCGAGGCGATGACCGGCAGGCCGCCTTCGCGGGCCAGCTCGGCGGTCGCGGCGATGTTGACGCCCTGCATCATGCCGTCGCGGGCGATATCCGTGTACACGATCGACGAGACGCCGTCGTCGGCGAAACGCTTGGCCAGGTCCACGGCCTTGAGCGTCGAGACCTCCGCCCAGCCATCGGTGGCGACATAGCCGTCGCGGGCATCGAGCCCGACGATCACGTGGCCCGGAAAGCGCCGGCACATCTCGCCGACGAATGCCGGCTCCTTGACGGCCTGCGTGCCGATGATCACATAGGAAACCCCCGCTTCGAGATATGCCTCGATGGTCTCGGCGGTGCGAATGCCGCCCCCGATCTGGATCGGCAGGTCGGGGTACGCGCGGGCGATGGCGGTTACCGCCTCGGCGTTCACCGGCTTGCCTTCGAAGGCGCCGTTGAGGTCCACCAGATGCAGGCGGCGGGCACCGGTCTCGACCCAGCGCGCCGCCATGGCCACCGGGTCGTCGCCGTAGGTGGTCGAGTCGTCCATACGCCCCTGCTTGAGGCGGACGCACTGGCCGTCCTTGAGATCGATGGCGGGAATCACCAGCATGACGTGTCCTCTCGGTATGCGTGTAGCGCCGCCTGGGGCGGCGTGTCCGGCGCGGGCGCTCAGGGAGCCCAGTTGACGAAATTCTCGAGCAAGCGCAGCCCGTCGTGGGCGCTCTTCTCGGGGTGGAACTGCACGGCGAAGACGGGGCCGCGCCCGGTCGCGACATGGGGCGTCAGGCCGGCGTAGTCGGTGGTGCCGAAGACATCGCCGTCCTCTTGCGCCTCGACATAGTAGCTATGCACGAAATAGAAGCGGGCGCCATCGTCGATACCCGCCCAGAGCGGGTGCGCGTGGCGCTGCGTGACACGGTTCCAGCCCATGTGCGGGACCTTCAGGCGCTGGCCGTCGATGTCATGCAGGTCTCGCCCGAAATGCCGCACGCGGCCGGGCAGGTAGCCCAGACAGGGCACGCCGCCGTTTTCCTCGCTTTCCTCCATCAGCATCTGCTGCCCGACGCAGATGCCGAGCAGCGGCTTGCCCTGGGCACGCAGGATCTCCTGCACCAGGCCCTGCAGGTCGTTGCGCTGCAGTTCGCTCATGCAGTCGCGAATCGCCCCCTGGCCCGGCAGGACCAGACGGCTGGCGCCCCGGATGCTGCGCGAGTCGTCGGTGATGACCACGTTTTCATGCGTGACGTGCTCCAGCGCCTTGGCGACGGAGTGTAGATTGCCCATACCGTAATCGATGACAGCGATCGTCATGCTCGCTCCTTAGCGTGATGAGAGCCTCACAGGCTGCCTTTGGTGGAGGGCATCCGCCCGGCCATGCGGGGGTCGGGCTCCACTGCCATGCGCAGTGCACGGCCGAAGGCCTTGAAGATGGTTTCCGCCTGATGATGGGCGTTGAAGCCCTTGAGGTTGTCGATATGCAGCGTCACCTGGGCGTGATTGACGAACCCCTGGAAGAACTCCCAGAACAATTGCGTGTCGAAGCGGCCGATGCTGGCACGCGTGAACTCGACGTCCATGCTCAACCCGGGGCGCCCGGAGAAGTCCACCACCACGCGGGACAGGGCTTCGTCGAGCGGCACGTAGGCGTGACCGTAACGGCGGATGCCACGCTTGTCGCCGATGGCCTGGGCGACGGCCTGGCCCAGGGTGATGCCCAGATCCTCGACGGTGTGATGGTCATCGATGTGCAGGTCGCCCTTGGCGTGGATGTCGAGATCGATCAGGCCGTGCCGGGCGACCTGGTCGAGCATGTGATCGAGGAACGCCACGCCGGTCTCGCATTGGAAATGACCCTGACCGTCGAGGTTGACGTGCACCTGGATCTGGGTTTCGTGGGTGTCGCGGGACACGGTGGCGACGCGCTCGGCCATGGGGATCTCCAGCACTTCGAACGTGAACGGGGCGCGCGATGAAGACGGGTGCGCAAGGCTCGCGGCGCCATGGAACGGTCATTATAGAGAATCGCCCCGGCCATCCGCTACAATGCCGGGAGTTCAGGGGCGATTCCCGCGTCCCATCACCATCGCTCGAGGGTCCGTGACAGGGGCCAGGGAGATCGTCCAGGGAGAGCCAGCATGCCGGTGACCTTGCAGGAAATCGACCGCGCCCAGTGGGAAACGGATTCCCAGGTGGCGCAGGATCTCGCGCGCATCTACCGCGATGCTCCTGCCGAGCGCCTTCCCGCGCCCGTCGACCGTTTCATCGAGGCGCATTTCGCCCAGGGAGGAACCTTTTGCTGCGCATTGTTCAATGCGCGGCGTCTGGGCGCCGTCGCCGTGCAACGTGAAAAGGGCGTATGGTGGGTATCGCATTTCTGCGTACGTGCCGAAACCCGCCATCGCGGCGTGGGTTCGCGTCTCTTGATGCTCATTGCCGAGCGGGCGCGAGACGAAGCCTGCACACCGCGCGTGCCGAGCACGGTACTGATGATGGGTGACCAGTTGTTGTTGACTCGGCTCGGCTATCATCCCGCTGCCGACGGGGCGTATTACGAATTCCATTCATTAGCGTCAGAGGGAGGGCGCCGATGAGAGCGCTGCTGAGAGCATTATTGGCGGTAGTCGGGGTGTTGGCTCTGATCGTGGTCGGCGCCGTGGTTTACATCACCACCTTCTTTGATCCCAACGACCTCAAGCCGCGCCTCGTCGAGGCGGTGCGCGAACAGAGCGGCCTGGATCTCAACCTGGAAGGGCAGCTGGCGTGGTCGTTCTATCCGCGCCTGGGCTTCAGCGTCGAGCAGGCCGAGGCCTGGTTGCCCGAGCAGCCACATGAAGAGGCGCCCTTCGCGGCATTCGAGCGCGCCGAGGTCAGCGTGGCATTCGCGCCGCTGCTTTCCGGCGAGGTCGCCGTGGAGGGTCTGACACTGGATGGCATGCGCCTCAACCTGAAACGCGACGCGCAGGGCCGGGGGAACTGGCAAGTCCTGCTCGACCGCCTGGAAAACGGCGGTGACCAGGCCGAGCGTGCCCTGGCGCCTGCCTCGGCAGGGCCCGGGCTCGATCAGAATGCCGACAGCCTGCCGGTGGCGCTGGATATCGCAAGTGTCCAGGTCCGTGACAGCCTCGTGCACTATCGCGATGCGCAGCGCGGCCTCGATCTGACGCTGTCGGGCCTCAGCCTGGACGGCAGTAACGTCAGCCCCGATGCGGCGTTTCCCCTGCAGATGGCGTTCGAGCTCGAAAGCCAGGCGCCTGCGCTGACCAGCGACGTCAACTTCAAGAGTCGGGTGCGCCTCGGCCTGAGCGACGGTCGCTATGAGTTGAACAAGGTGACCCTGGAAACCAGCACGCAGTGGCCGGCGCTCTCCGAGCAGGCGCAGGGCCTCAACCTGCAGATCGGCCATCTGCTGGCCGAGACCCAGCGGCAGCATTACCGGATCGACGATGCCCGACTGAATACTCGCCTGCACCATCCCGCCGTGGACGGCAAGCCCCTAGGGCTGAGCCTCGGGTTCGACGGCGAGGCCGACCTCGAAGCGCAAACGGCACAGCTGCGCGACATTGCCCTGAGTGGCGACGATGACCTCGACCTCACGGGGACGCTGAGCTTTACCGACCTGCTCGGCGCGCCGGAGTATACCGGCCAGCTCAAACTGTCACCCCTGTCGCTGCGTGACTGGCTCACGCGTTTCGAGGCCCTGCCGAAAACCGGCGACGACAAGGCGCTGAGCGAGGTGGCGTTCACCAGCCCGGTGCACGGCGATCTCGAGCGCATCAATTTCTCGAACCTGAGCCTGCTGCTCGACGGGGAAACCTTCACTGGCGAGCTGGGGGCCGGCTTCGATGGCCAGTGGCTGAGCTTCGATCTGCAAGGCGAGCGTCTCGACCTGGATGCCTACCTTCCGCCTGCCGCCGCGTCCCGTAACGAGGACGATGCAGCTGACGCCGAGGACACGGCGGCCTTGCTCGAGACGCTGGGCGTGGCCCCGGCGTATGCGGCCGCCGAGGGCGCGGAGCTGCTACCCGTCGAGTGGCTGTCCGGTTTGACGCTCGATGGTCAACTGGCATTGGACACCATGATGCTCAAGGGCATGACGCTGACGGACGTCGCGCTGCGCGCTGCCGGTAGCGACGGCCGGCAGCGCCTGGAATCGCTGACCGCCAAGCTCTACGAGGGCACGCTCGATGCCCAGGGTAGCCTGGATCTGCGCCAGTCGCCCCTGCGCATGGCGTTCACGGAATCGCTCGCCAATGTACAGATCGCGCCGCTCTACGCGGATGCCACTGGCGAGACGTCACCGTTGCGGGGCCGTCTCAACCTGGAAAGCGACGTGACCTCGCATACCAACCGACTCGAATCGCTCAAGCGTCACCTGAATGGCACGGCGTCCTTGCGCATCGACGACGGCGCCATGCTCGACGTCAATGTGTCGCAGCAATTGTGCACGGCGGCGGCGCTGCTCGATGGAGATCGCTCGGAGCGCGAGTGGAGCGAGGACACGCCCTTCGATACGCTCTCGGCCACGCTCGACATCGCCGATGGCGTGGCACGTAACGATGACCTCACGATTCGCATTCCGGGCATCGAGATGACCGGAGCAGGGACGTTCAACATTCCCACTGAGCGTTTCGACTATGACGTCAAGGCGCGCTTCATCGACACGGCGGACCAGCAGGCGTGCCGCGTTACCTCGCGCCTGCAGCAGGTCAGCCTGCCGGTGCATTGTGAAGGCCGCCTGGGCGAGGCGCCGGAGGAATGGTGCCGCTTCGACCGCGAGGCCTTCCAGGACACGCTGGAGGCGCTGGCCGAGGACAAGGCCAAGCGAGAGGTCGGCGAGGAAGTCGACGAGGCGCTGGACAAGCATCTCGACAGCGAGACCGCACGCAAGATCGATGAAACGCTGGGTGAAGGTGCCTCCAAGGAACTCGGGGACAAGTTGCGTGGTCTATTCAAGTGAGCAAAGCCCAAAGCCAGTCCCTGCGCCGACACCCGTCGGCGCTTTTTTTGGTATCCGTCGTGCCTGACACCTTCACACCTGACATCCATTGTTTGACGGCGTCTTCGCCGTCTGGACGATAACGCACAATGCAGGACATTCCGCTTACCGCCGAGGCCTTTCGTCAGCGGCTCATCGCATGGTTCGACGAGCATGGGCGCAAGACACTGCCCTGGCAGTTCGACAAGACGCCCTACCGTGTCTGGGTCTCGGAAATCATGCTGCAGCAGACCCAGGTCGCCACGGTAATCCCATATTACCAGCGCTTCATGGATCGCTTTCCCGATGTGTTTGCCCTGGCCGAGGCGCCGCAAGACGAGGTGCTGCACTTGTGGACGGGCCTGGGCTACTACGCACGTGCCCGCAACCTCCACAAGGCTGCTCGAGTCGTGGTAGAGGAACATGGCGGCGAGTTCCCCGTGGACAGCGTCGAGGCGCTGTCCACGCTTCCCGGCATCGGCCGCTCCACGGCCGGGGCCATCATCAGCATCAGTACCGGCCGGCGCGCGCCGATTCTCGACGGTAACGTCAAGCGTGTGCTGACTCGCCTGCACGGCGTGGAAGGCTGGCCCGGTCGGCCGGCGGTGGAGCGTGAGCTCTGGGCGCTGGCGGAGCGTTACACGCCTGAGGTGCGTCTGCCCGATTACACCCAGGCGATGATGGATGTGGGGGCGACGCTGTGCACCCGCGGCAAGCCCGCGTGTCTGTTATGCCCCTTCAACGATGTGTGCGTGGCGCATGCGCGTGGCGAGGAAACGCGCTTCCCCGAATCCAAGCCGCGCAAGACACTGCCCGAACGTACCACGCGGATGCTGGTACTGCGTGACCCGGAGGGCCGCGTGTTCCTTCAGCAGCGGCCCGCGAGCGGTCTGTGGGGCGGGCTATGGAGCTTGCCGCAATTCGATGATGAGGCGGCGTTGCGTGCCTGGCTCGACCAGCGCTTTCCACGGGCTCAACGCGAAGCGGATGGCGCCGCCTTCACGCACACGTTCAGCCACTTCCGGCTGGTGATCACGCCGTCTCCCGCGCGTCTGCACGAGCCATTCAGCAGCGTCGGCGAGACGGGCGAATTGTGGTACGACGTGCAGGCCCCGGCTAGTGTAGGATTGGCCGCACCGGTCAAGACGCTGCTCGATCAAGCCGTTACTTGAAACCGTGCCATGACGAACCGCAACTTTCAGGAGCCAGCGCCATGAGCGATACCGTCTTTTGCCGCAAGTACCAGAAGGAACTCGATGCCCTGCCGTTTCCGCCGCTTCCCGGCGCCAAGGGCCAGGAGATCCAGCAGACCGTTTCCAAGCAAGCGTGGGATGAGTGGCAGGCGCTGCAGACCCGCCTGATCAACGAAAAGCATCTCAGCCTGCTGGACCCCGATGCGCGCGCTTATCTCATGGAGCAGATGGAGCGCTTTCTGGACAACCGCGAGACCGATCAGGCCGAGGGCTACGTGCCTCCGAGCCAATAGGCCCGGTGGTCGGCATCTTTTTGAAATGAAAAGACTTGACCCACGCCGAGGAATTCGGTTTAATACGTCCCCGTTGGCAAGGGCCAGATAGCTCAGTCGGTAGAGCAGTGGATTGAAAATCCTCGTGTCGGCGGTTCGATTCCGTCTCTGGCCACCACATTGCTGGGGTATAGCCAAGTGGTAAGGCACCGGTTTTTGGTATCGGCATTCGCAGGTTCGAGTCCTGCTACCCCAGCCATCGCCAATGTTTCTATGCTATGCCGACATAGCTCAGTTGGTAGAGCAACTGACTTGTAATCAAGAGCGGCAGAAATTTGGGAAAAGCTGGCATAGCTCAGATGG
>JQNW01000012.1 GCA_000761475.1 Chromohalobacter israelensis | reverse complement strand
CATTGCCTCCATTATGAGGCTTATCGGGGTGTCCGCTCCAATTGGACCACTTCATCTCTCGGCCTACTGGTTTGGTATCAAGCCATTCCTGGGTCTCGGCATTGTCATGCGGATGCTTTGGTTTGATATCATCGATCAGGGCTTGGGCCTCGTCCATAACCTGCCTGTGTGGCACCGGTGGATGGGGGGCATCCAAGGCAGCCTCCACCTTGGATCTGAACCAGGCATCATGCGCTGCAGCGGCTCTCAGCCAAGCCAGCACTTCGGGATCGTGCTGCGCTACGCGATCCAGGAGAAGCCTGTAAGCGGTCTCGGTGCTGATCCCTAGCTCGGCTAGAATTGGTTCCGCTTCTCGCGTCAGTTCAGCAACGTGCTCGGGTGAGGCATAGTCGCCTATTGGTATGTGCATCGCCTTCGCTTCTCATGTCGGAGGGCACGTAGTAGGCTCCTAATATCAGCACATTGCCATTTTCGGTCATGCTTAAAATTAGAAGCCTAGTGGTTGTTGGTTGATTTAGAAAGGAATGTCTGTGTCCTTAAGGTTTTCCAGCATCTCTAGATGAGTATTATGTTCTTCAAACTGAGAAAAAAGCTCATCTAAGTTATAATGAAACCCTCCATCATCCGTTTTAAGGATGTGATTGAAAATAACTCGAGATATGACAGATTGAGGTTGGTCATAGTCTCGCTTGAAGCGAGTTACGTCCCATTGATTTGCAACGGCCCTTTCGGTATATCTTGCAATGCCGCTAATGACTTGGTTGCTAGCATGAGGTAGTCCATAGGAATGTCCTTGCCTATGCCTGTCTGAGACATGCCTAAGCTGATTTGAAATGATCCAGCACACCTGTGAAAGAGAGAAGTGTGATAAAGCTTCCCTCAATGTCATGATGGTTTTTTCCCCTTCGCGCTCAGGGAATCCACGACGATCTAGTTCAAGGTTGAGATAGGCTAGAGCTTCTTCTAATACAACCTTTCTTCCTAGATATAAAATGCTGCCCCATGCAGGATCGCGAAACTCTTTTCTGGGTAGGTGAATGTTAAGCCATGAGTATACTGCGGGAAGGTCCATATTGTCCTTTGACAATGCGAAGACTCCTACTTCCCACGAGACCCCCAGGGGGTAATAGCGCTTTTCTCCCTCAGGTGTTACCAGGAGAGACCCAGAAGGGCTGCGATAAGATTTAACGATGACATCAATCTCTTGAAGATCGTTTAGCAGCTCCATCGCCATCTTTGCCGATGGAGCTAACTCATCGACAGGATTTTGATCTATTGGCTCAATGTACTCAAGTGTTTCACTGCCAGAATGCTTTAGCAAAGCCAGTAGGGCTATAGCGTAATAACCTGGTAAGTCATCAACAGAGGTCGCGTTTTCACGGATTTCGTCAGCCCTTTCTTTTAGCTCTGAGCGATAGCGTTCAATACGCTCATTCATCAAAGCTTGCTCAGCGGCCTTCTGCTTTTCTTTTTCAGCTCTATCAGCTTCTAAGCATTTTTCACAAACAAAAGATCTTGAGTTGCTACTGCCTATACCTAGGCTAGCCATAGGCATGTCAGAGCGGACCTTTGCTATATATGGGGAAGAGCAGAGCCGGCAGAGACGAGTGTTGTCAATAACATAGGAAGAATCTTTCACTAACTGTGATACATCACGAGGCGGCATGCCGTAGCGGCGGGCTATTTCCGCTACCGTGTTATTCCACTTGCCAGGTGCGGAAAGCTTCCAGTATTCCTTACAAATTTCGATGGCATCGTCATCGTTACTTGTGAAGTGTACAGCTAGTTGCTCCATGATGATCCTGAACGTCGAGGCGGTGGGGACGGGGGCTTGATCTAGGTACTAGAGCATACGGTACCACTGAGCAGTCAGTAATGCCCTCCGGGTGAGTTCTCTATCAATAAGGCTGGGCATGATGCTCAATTTTATGCAGTAAAATCATATAGATATGTTGTTCTCCGTGTGGCATGGATCATGTGCGGCCTGCGGTGATTGAGTATTGATCGGCACTGCTGGTCTTGTGCACGTCGAGCATTCAGGGCGGGGATTGTCCTGAGGGAAGCCCATGAGTCGGACGGTGCCCTCCTGCTGGCAGGATTGCAGCTGAGGGTCGCAGGGTGTCACACTATGTGGTATACTTTGGATGACAAGGACGCGACCGGTGAGGATCTTCAAGAATGCCTGGTTTGAGCGCTTCGCCAGGAAACAGAAGCTCGATGACGCCGCGCTACGCGATGCTATCCAGCGAGCCGAGCAGGGCCTAGTTGATGCTGACCTGGGCGGAGGCGTTATCAAGCAGCGGGTGGCTCGCCCCGGGCAAGGCAAATCGGGTGGCTATCGCACGATCATCCTCTACCGTCAGGCACACCGCGCCTTTTTCGTGTACGGATTCGCTAAGAGTCAGCAGAGCAACATCAGCGATGACGAGAAGGCTGCATTCAAGCAGGCCGCCCAGCACATTCTCGACCTATCAGAGGAACACTTGGTTGAGATGATTCGGAGAGGGCAGTTTTCGGAGGTGGAAGACGATGGCTAAGAAATACCGTAGCGATGCAATGGCGGCGATCCATGAAACCATGGAAGCACTGCATGAAGTCGGTGCCGTCAACAAGCAGACCATGCGTGGCTTCGATGAAGCCTGCCTGAGCCCCGTAGAGTCTATCCCGCCCGAGGCCATCCGGGCGCTCCGTGAGCGCGAGCACCTTTCTCAGCCCGTGTTCGCCCGTTACCTCAACGTCAGCAAGAACCTGGTTTCAGACTGGGAACGCGGCGTGAAGCGCCCGGGAGGGCCAGCATTGAGGCTCTTGGCTGTTATCCAGAAGAAAGGCATCCAGGCAATCGCTTGTTGAGAAAGCCTATCCAGAGCGCGCTGTGGTAGCTGTTGTAGAAGCGCGCTCCACAACGCGCACTTGTCGCCCCCAGTATGTCGTGACATCACCCTAGGAGGCCCACAAGCCAATGTGAGGCCTTCTTATGCGGGATCGAATCGAGATCGTTTACCTTCTCCTCGAGCTTCTGAATGCCATCGTGGAGCTACTGCAGCGATTGGGCGAATGGTGGCCACTTTGGGGGCTCTGACCAAAGAAGCGGCCCAATGGAGAAGTCTATTGGCACAGCTTCACTATTACCGCCATGATGGGCCGGACAGGCGTGTCAGCAATATAACAGTATAGAAAACAGGGACGTAGAATGCCGCTGAGCTGGAATGATATTCGATCGAACGCTTTGAAGTTCTCACGCGAGTGGGCCGGCGAGACCAACGAGAGAGCCGAAGCGAGCACCTTCTGGAACGAGTTCTTTGAGGTGTTTGGGGTATCCCGCCGCCGGGTGAGCGTATTCGAGAAGCACATCACGAAAGCCGGAGGGCAGGCCGGCTATATCGATCTATTCTGGCCTAAAGTGCTGATTGCAGAGCATAAATCCTTGGGAAAGGACCTGGATCGAGCCTTTAGCCAAGCCATCGACTACTTTCCCGGCCTCAATGAAGCTGAGCTACCACGCTATGTGGTGGTGTCTGATTTCGCACGTTTTCGAGTGCATGACCTGGAGACCGACGAGAGCACGGAGGTCGCCTTGGAAGACCTCCACGAAAACGTCCATGTGTTCAGCTTCATCGCGGGCTATCAGGTCCGTACCTTCCGTGAGCAGGATCCAGTCAACCTCAAAGCGGCAGATAAGCTGGCCCGACTGCACGACCGGTTGCTAGAGATCGGCTATGCCGGGCACGATCTGGAAGTGTACCTGGTGCGCTTGTTGTTTTGCCTATTCGCCGAGGATACCGGGATCTTCATGCCGCGAGGCATGTTCCACGATTTCATTGAACAGCGCACGAGCGTTGATGGCTCCGACTTAGCAGCCCGGCTCAATGAGCTGTTCGAGGTGCTAAACACGCCCGACGAAAAGCGTCTCAAGGCGCGAGACGAGCAGCTCAACGACTTCCCATACGTCAATGGCGGGCTATTTTCTGAACGGTTAGCCACCGCGGCCTTTGATCGTGAGCTACGCCAACTGCTGATCGATTGCTGTGACCTGGACTGGGGCCAAGTATCGCCGGCCATTTTCGGAAGCCTGTTCCAGGGCATCATGGATGCCGACATGCGGCGCAACCTGGGGGCACACTATACCTCCGAGCAGAACATCATGAAGGTCATCGGGCCGCTGTTCCTGGACGACCTCAAGGAAGAACTGGCGAAGTGCGGCAAGTCCAGGACCAAGCTCGAAGCCTTCCACAGGAAGCTAGCAAGCCTGCATTTCTTCGATCCAGCATGCGGCTGTGGCAACTTCCTCGTGATCACCTATCGCGAAATCCGCCTCCTGGAGCTAGAGATCATCCGACGCCTCCACGGCAAGCAAGGACAGGCGCTGGAATTGCTCGATGTCATCGATCAGTACGTCCAGGTCAACGTCGATCAATTCCACGGCATCGAAATCGAGGAATGGCCTGCCCAGATCGCCAGGGTGGCCATGTGGCTTATTGACCATCAGATGAACGAGCTGGTTGGCGAAGAGCTGGGTAACACCTTTGTACGCATCCCATTGGTGAAATCCGCCAATATCGTGCACGGTAACGCCTTGCAGATGCCGTGGGAGGAGATCTTGCCGCCCACACAATGCAGCTATTTGTTCGGTAACCCACCCTTCTTGGGCCACCATTACCAGAGTGCCGAGCAAAAAGCGGATCACGCTCAAAATATGGCTGAGGCAGGCGTACAGGGTGCGGGTGTGATCGACTTCGTGGCCAACTGGCATGTCCGTTCGGTCCCCTACCTGCAGCAGAATCCGCGCATTCGGGCAGCCCTGGTGTCCACTAACTCGATCACCCAGGGCGAGCAGGCGGGTATTCTCTGGTCATGGCTCATGGAGCGCGGGGTTCGCATTAACTTCGCTCACCGAACCTTCCAGTGGACAAGCGAGGCGCGTGGCGTCGCGGCGGTACACTGCGTAATCGTCGGCTATGCCCTGCATGACGCACCTCAGAAGCTGATTTTCGAATACGACACACCGCGCAGTGACCCTCACGCCATCAAGGCGGCCAATATCAACCCGTACCTGGCTGATGGCCCGGATGTACTGGTCCGCAATCGTCGCAAGCCGATCAATGATGTGCCACTGATGCGTTGGGGGAATAAGCCTACCGACGGTGGAAACCTGATCATGTCACCTGAAGAGAAGGATGCTCTAGTGGCGGCGGAGCCCGACGCCATACCATATGTGCGCCGTTTCATGAGCGGAGGTGACTTCATCAATGACAGGAAGCGCTACTGTCTGTGGCTCACTGATATCACGCCCCAAGATCTACGCAAGCTAAAGCTGGTACGCGAACGAGTCGAGGCAGTCCGTGAATTTCGACAGGACAGCAAAGCTGCTGCAACCCGTCGGTTCGCCGATTACCCCACTCTATTCCGACAGATCGCGCAACCAGACACCAATTACTTGGCGATCCCGGAGGTGTCATCGGAACGCCGAGAGTATATTCCCATCGCCTTTTTCTCTCCCGAGGTGATTTGCAGCAATAAGGTCCAGTTTGTACCGGATGCGACGCCTTACCACTTCGGAATCCTTATGAGCTCCATGCACATGGCTTGGACTCGTGCTGTATGTGGCCGAATGAAAAGCGACTACAGCTACTCCAACAGCATCGTGTACAACAACTTCCCTTGGCCTGAGGCCAGCGAGGCACAACAGAAAAAGATCGAAGCCACGGGGCAGGCCATCCTTGAAGCTCGCAGCAACCATCCTGGTGCGACCTTAGCGGACCTCTACGACCCGCTGAGCATGCCGGTGGATCTGCGAAAGGCGCATGAGGCCAATGATAAAGCCGTGGATGCTGCTTACGGGCGACGCCGTTTCAAGGCCGAAGCAGAACGGGTGGGCTACCTGTTTGAGCTATACCAGCAACGCCTCGAGGACAGCACGGGCCGGGTCGCAAGCTAGCAGCTCAACGTCACGAAAATTCTTGTGATTGGACGAAAGGATTCATTTTGTCCAATCTCTACCAGGCCACCCCCTCAACCATGCGGGTTAGCGCCCTGCCCTGCCCATCCAACATTGGACAAAAAGATGAGCGACAGACGGCACCTCTCACAAAGCGAAGTCGAGCGCCTGCTGAAAGCCACCAAGGGGGCGCGGCACGAGAGCCGCGACCGCTGTTTGCTGCTGCTGATGTTCCGCCACGGACTGCGGGTCTCCGAGCTCTGTGGGCTGCGTCTGTCCCAGGTCGACCTCGAGGAGCGTATCTTGCACGTGGCCAGGTTGAAACGCGGGCTGTCGACCACCCACCCGCTGCGCGGCGATGAGATCCGGGCGTTACGCCGGTGGCTGGCTGTGCGGGCCAAGATGAAGGCCGAAGGTGGTGTCTTGTTTCTGTCCGAGCGTCGAACACCGCTCAACCGTCGTACCGTGTGGCACCTGGTACGGCGCTACGGGGAAAAGGCTGCTCTCGCCCTGCCGGCCCATCCCCATATGCTGCGCCATGCTTGTGGCTATGAACTGGCCAACCAGGGCGCGGACACGCGGCTGATCCAGGACTACCTGGGCCATCGCAATATTCAGCACACCGTTCAGTACACGGCGGCCAACCCCGCGCGATTCGAGAAGCTTTGGCGGTGATGCTTACCCATCCCACGGTCTGCTACCCATGTCGCCTCATTTACGATTTTACGACTTTCAGTAAAAACGCTTATGCGGAAAATCTCCCCACGTCCCTACCTACCTGTCCACCCTCACCTGCTGCCCCATGCCTGTGGCTATGAGCTACCCAACCAGGGCGCGGACAGACGGTTTATCCAGGGCTATCTGGGCCATCGCAATATCCAGCGCACCGTGCAGTACTAGGCGGCCAACCTCTCGCGATTCGAAAAGCTCCAGCGGTGTAGCCTGTCCAGCCCTCGATCTGCTGCCTAGAGCGCTGCATTTACGATTTGACGCTTTTACGACTTTCTGTAAAACTGCAAAAACGCCTATACGGAAATGGTGAAATCATGATCATTGGTGTCCTGAATCAGAAGGGTGGCGTCGGTAAGACCACCTTGAGTGTGAACCTAGCGGCGAGCTTGGCCCGTTCTGGGGCCCGGGTATTGCTGATAGATGCTGACCCGCAGGGCAGTGCTCTGGATTGGGCGGCCGCTCGGCAGTCCGACCCGTTGTTTGCTGTGGTCGGGTTGCCGAAGCCTAGCATCCATAAGGAATTGCCGGTTGTTGGTGAGGGGTACGACCACATCGTCATTGATGGCCCCCCGCGTGTTACTGACCTCGCCCGATCTGCGATCATGGCGAGTGATGTGGTGCTGATCCCTGTGCAGCCGTCCCCGTATGACATTTGGGCTGCTGAAGAAGTGGTCTCACTTGTCGAAGAAGCGAGCCATTTTAAAGAAATACTGAAATCATGTTTTGTAATTAACCGCAAAATCGCAAATACGGCAATTGGCCGTGACGTGCGGGAAGCTTTGGAGTCGTACAGCGTTCCCACGCTTGAGGCGAGCGTTGTGCAGCGTGTTGCTTTTGCTGAGGCGGCTGCTGTTGGTAAAGCGATCTACGAAGAAGACCGTGACGGTGTGGCATCACGAGAGATCGAAGCGGTACTTAGCGAAGTGATGGAGCGTTTCTCATGAGCAGCAAGAAAGTGCCCCTGGGGGGAAAGCCATCCTCAGCTCCGAAGGCGGGACAGGATGTCGACGCATGGGTGGGCTCGCGTCAGAAGGAACCAAACAAGCGACTCACGATTGATATCCCCGCGAGCCTGCACGCGAAATTAAAGTCTGATTGTGCAATGCGGGGCCGGAAAATGGCCGATGAAGTTCGGGATCTGCTGCTCGAGAAGTACGGAAAATCGTAAATCATTATTTCTGTATGATGGCTGCAAGCCAGGCCATACGGGGGCGTAACGCCCCCTTCTTTATCTCTTTATTTCTGTAATTCTGTAAATCCTTAAAAAAGGCGATGCTTTTTTCTGTATTTCTGTATTTTTTGTATCGTTATGGTGATGCAAAAAGACGCTTGATTTGTGGCTTATGGCACTATAGGTTGACTGAAAATTGGTTTGCGTCGATTGGCCTGTGGGGATGGCGCTGAATGGATATCAAAGTACTGCAACGGCTATTCGAGGAGGGCGTTCTACGCTCTGCCAGCGTTGCGCCTGCCCCTATGGAAGAGGGTAAGTGGGTGATGACCTGTGATCGGGCGACTGGTGCTGTAGAACATGTCACCAGGGTTCGTGATGGGCAGGTAAAACACTACAGAAGCCTCGGCCAGGTCATGACCGACGCAAAATACATTGGGTTTCAAGAGGTTAAGCTAAGGATCCCATAATGGCAGCATGAAAAAACCCGGCTTGGCAGCCGGGTTTTCGAAAACGGCGAATGCTGTTCCAAGAGTTGGCAGCTCACTACAGCATTCGAAGCTCCAAGCCATTGGCAAGGCTTGGAAGGGAATAACCGCTTGGCAGGCGGTTAGGAAAAATCCGCTTGGAGGCGGACCGGGTCCCTTTGCGCTTACGATAGCGCAGAGGTGGGCAGAAAACAATTCTGTGCGTACCCGTCAGTCTCCAAGGCGATCATGGAGGACGTGTGGCGGGACACCCCTACGTACATAGGGTCAACACGGGAGGAAATTTCTGCGGGCATCAGCCCGAGAATCCCCGTATTGCGCTCTCTGAGCCCCTCCAGCAAGGAAAGGGGGGCTTGCCTGGTGTCCTCTTGGAAGCGATGCGGCGCTGCGTTGACTACTACACCAGCCCTTGGAAGATCCCCAGCCTCAACCTCGCCAACGGTTCCTCTCGACAGCAGCGCAGCGAGCGCCGCGAGGCGTGTTTGTCGACGCTGTGGGCGATCTTGAAATTCACCGACCTGGTGACCCTCAAGGTCGGCGTGCCTACGCCTGAGGGTGGGTTCGTGAACCTCACGGTCAAGTATCTCGCCCGGCAGACAGGGCTCCAGCAGAGACGGGTCGAGCGTGCCCTGGCGGATATTCAGCTGGCCGGTCTCGTCAGTGTCCATCCCCGCTGTGAGAAGCGTCCGGATGGTAGCTACAAGGGGCACGCGGCGATCAAGGCCGTCAGCAAGCTGTTCTTCGCGATCTTTGGCCTACAGTTCCGGCTCGGCTTCGAGCGGAAGAGGGCGGCGAAGCGCCTGAAGAAGAAGCAGCGGGAACATGCCAAGGCGTCCGGAACCCGGACGTCCGCAGCACGCCGTAACCTGACCGCCAGGGCTGCCCTAGACAGAGCCGGATCCACGATCCAGCAGTTGGGGATGGGCCATACGCAGAAGCGGCGGCAGGATGACGAGCACTCGCGGGCCCTGGACGAAGAGCAGCGACGACAGGTCCAGGAGCTGATGTATCAGTTCAAGCTGGCCCACTCCGACTGGACAGCGGATCAATGCCGAGAGGCGGCAGAGAACGCCATAGACGCCCGATGGCGATAGCCCTACCTCACCTACCAACGACGCCGCTGGCAGCCCGCTAGCGGCTTTCTTGTGTCCAGACGCTGCAGATCCACCAGGAAGTGACGGTGCAAGTCTGGAAAAACGGCTATTCAGCGTGTCTCGAGAGCGATTTCCCTGGCCGGAATGGCCACCATATCCCTGCTGACAGGTGTGATGCTCCAGGGCATCACATTTAAGTGTCGGTGGATGAAGAATTTAAGTGTCGGCCCTTAACCACTGGGTTTCTCTCTCCACCTCCCTGCTCGCTCCGCGAGCGGTATACCGCGCACAGCGCGGTAGTCATTATGCCTCGACAAGTCGAGAAGGGGCAGCAGTGCAGGGCGCTTCGCGCCCGCGCTGCCCCTATCGGCGTCACTTGGCCGCTAAAGTGCCAAACACCAGTAGGCCGCTCCCTACCCTCAAGCGGGAACGGTTGCGCCTTCGGCGCGGTTTGACCAGGGCAGGGGGTGGGTTCGGTTCCAGTGCCGTCCTCGCTCTGGTTGCCGTCCGATCGCTCGGCGGCTTCGACCTAGTGACCGCTCGCGTTGCTCGCTGCATCCCGCTGACGCGGGATAAACGGGAAAGCGTCCCGACAATCGGCGCGGTACCCAACCAGGTGCGGCCCGAGATCGACAGCCCGGCGCTTGCAATCGCCGCATCCCTATGATTTTTATACCGTTATAACTCGGTTGGTCACGGTAGAACGTCAAAAAAACGGGGGTGGGTATGCACGCGGGACACTACGCCAGGGAAGTCGGGGGCGACGAGCTGCGCCGGGCACTGAACGCGCCGGGACTGGACGGCCTGCCGCCGCATCGCTTCACGCGCTTGGTGCTGGATCGCTGGGCGCTCGAGGAGCCTAACCGGGTGCGCCTATTGTGTGCCGATCCGGTCAGGCTGGAATGGCTGCTCGATGCTGCACAGGACCAGGGCGACCAGGAGCGCGAGGTGTTGACGAGTCTGGAAGCGCAGCACCGGCGCGAAGCGGGCGAGCTGGATACCGATCTCCTGGCCACCTCCGGCTTGCCGCTGGGGATGCCGGACAGCCTGCCGTTTCGGCACATGGACGGCTGATAGCGAACACGGCGGCGATGGTGGCCGCTCCTTGAGCCTCTGAATGCCCGCTACGGCGGGCATTTTAGTGCCCCCACGATCTGGAAAACGCTCGTCCGCCGACGTGTATCGTATTGATATCGTATTTCGTATTGTATTTTGTATCGTATTTCGTATAATATTAAATATGAAATACGGATGGTAGAGGAAAAGACGATATGGCACGCACCGGGATCACCTATGAGCAGGTCGCCACCGCCGCCGACGCCTTGGTCGGGGCAGGCGAGAAGCCCAGCATCCAGCGTATTCGCGAGCAACTGGGCAGCGGCAGCCCCAACACCATCCACCGGCACCTGACCGTCTGGCGAGCGGCCCAAGCACCGGCCGAGCGTCGGGCCGCACGGCTGCCGGACGAGTTGGCCAGCGCATTGGCCGATGAGATCGAACGCCAAGCGTCGGCCGCTCGCGCCGATGCTGAGGCCGCGGCCCTGGAGGCGCAGCAGACTGCCGATGAGCTCGCCGAAACTGGTGAAGCCCTCGAGCAGCAGGCCGAGGAGCTGGCAGCCCAGGTTGAGGCCCTGGAAGCTGAACGGGATCGCACGGCAGGTGAGCGCGATTCGGCACAGTCAGAGGTTGAGCGGCTGCGCGATGAACTGGATCGCGAGCGCCGGGGGGCCGAAGAGACTCGGCAGGCATTGGCGGAAACGCGCAACCGTGTGCAGACCCTCGAGGAGCAGCGTGAAGAGGAGCGCCAGGCGCGGATCGAGGCTCAGCACGAAGCCAAGAACGCTGCTCAGTCTCGCATCGAGGCTGAGCGTGCCTTGGCCGTGGCGGAAGCACGCACCGAGTCCGCACAGCAGCAGGCGGAAGAGCGGGCGCAGGCGCTGCGCGATGAGAGACAAGCTCACCAGCAGGCCGCCGAGGAAGCACGGCAGGGACTGAAAAGCGCCCAGGAGGCGCACCGGCAAGAGCTACAGCAAGTGAGGGAGGAGGCGCGGCAGCGAGTGGAGGTTGCCGAGCAGGCCGCTCAGGCTGCGATGCAGGAGGTCGCTACGGCGAGGGAACAGGCAGCCAGTTTGAAAGGGCGCCTGGATGCCATGAAAGAGGCCGCTAGCCAGCATCAGGCCGATGAGACACCGTCTAGTGACGCTGGGAAGGATGAGGCTACTGCTGGCAAATCCCGAAAGGAGAAGGGATCCGAGTGACTTTTACATGACGAGGAGAAAGTATCATGGATGATGCGCCAAATGCCGGGGCATCCAGGCGTTCGCTTCCTTTTTCTTATGCCTTTGCGAAGCGGTGGCATTTAGCCTCCTTTGCTATCGCAATCGTCGCTTGGGTGGTCTATGAATATGCATCGGATATAGCCAAAGGGTTCTTTGATATATATACCCTGATTGCTTACTACATTCCGATTGCCTATGGGCCCGCCGCGATTGCCCTATCGGTCTTATTTTGGATTGATAAGACCTACTTGAGGCAGGACATCGAGTTTGTCGGACAGATCAATAAAACCTTGGTCGTTTGTTGCCTGTTCGCTGTTCTGGCTGTGTATTTGTCTGGACATGGGTTGGCGTGGATGATGGGATACCCCCGTGAGCCCTTTATGCAGGACCTTTACCAGTATCAATCGGCAACAACTCAGCTCGTCGTTTTCTTGGTTTCTTTGCTTGTGCTTCCTCCGATAGTTGAAGAAATGTTGTACCGTCACTTCTTTCTTTCGGTGATCCCGTTTAAGCGTAATGTTTGGCTCGCCGTGTTAGCGGTGGTGGTGCCCGCAGTGGCATTCACCCTGGTGCATCGACAGTACGAATACTGGACGACCTATGCCACGCTGTTTGGCTTCGCGGTGGTCTCTGGAGTGGCCCGTGTGATGAGCCGAGGCATGCTGCTTTCGATCCTTCTGCATGGGTTCGCGATTGGCGTTGCGTTGCTCCTCAACGAAATCGTGGCGTGACATGAAGAAGCACTGTGGGATGACGGTGCAGATGATGCCCTGAGTGATAGATAACCCGTCCTTTTGGATGGGTTTTTCTTTGCCTACTTGGTGATCCACTTGTTGCCAATTACGTGCATCACATCTATCGTACCCATAGAGGCTACAGACCCGGACAAGGTATGCCTACGTAACACATTCGTGTCACTCCCGGTCGCGGCAGTCGCTACGCTCCCTGGCGACCTCGGCACCTTGCTCAGGGCTCCGCCCCGAGACCCCATCTCCCATTCGCTACCGCTCACGGGAATGCCATGTCATCACCACAGGAACGCCCAGCCAGAATCCATCGCGATAAGCACCTAAGCGTGCGCCTCACTCAGGACGAGAAGGAGCGCCTGGAGGCGCTGGTGAAAGCCACCGACTGCCGCAGCCCCTCGGAGTTTGTGCGCAACACCGCGATGGGCTACCCCGTGAAGTCTGTCGTGACCCATGAGGCCATCAACGAGCTGCGCCGGCTGGGCGGCTTGATGAAGCACTTGTTCCTGGAAGGCGGCAGGGACGATCCGGACGGTCAGTACCTGGCGACACTGCAGGAGCTGAAGGCGGCGATTCATCGCTTGGGGCGTGAGCAGTGATTGCGAATGTCTGTGATCGTCGGCGTGATGGGAAGTCGAGTTTCAGGACGCTGAAGGAGTACCTGACGGATCGCCTACGTTCCGATGAGCTGGGTGCCGAAGACCAAGAGATGTTGAAGCCTGATGGGACTGTGATCGCCCAGCTGTCTACCGGCGTGAGCGTCGAGCACAATGGTTTTGATCTCGACACCCTGGTTCAGGAGTTCGAGAGCGTGGTGGCCATGAAACCTCGAGTCGAGGATCCCATTTACCACTTTGTTATCTCCTGGGCCGAAGGTGACGACCCCGGCGACGAGACGATGTTTTCCTGTGCGCGAGAGGCGGTAGAACGTTTGGGGTTTGGTGGCCACCAGTATTTAAGTGCCATCCATCGGGATACCGATAACCCCCATGTTCATGTGGCCGTGAATAGGGTCAATCCTGACACGTACAAGGTGAAGAATCCCTACAACGATTTCTACACTCTCGGGCAACTGATGACCGAGCTAGAAGACCGTTATGGATGGGCTTCTACACCCCAGGGTGGGCCGGACGGCAAGCTTGCTCAGCGAGCAGACGCGCACGGGGATTTGACGTTTGAGGCGTGGTGCAAGACGCATGTGGTGCCGGTTCTGAAGCCCCTCCTGGAGCAGTCGGCAGCCTGGGCGGAGATCCATCAAGCCATAGACGCCCTCGATGTGGAGCTCGTGGAGCATGGCCAAGGGCTGGTATTCCGCACTGCCAGTGATACCGGTACCGCCGTGGCCATCAAGGCCAGCGCGGTCCATGAGCGATTTTCCAAGACTCGCCTGGAGCGAGTGCTGGGGGCGTTTGAGGCAGCCCCAAAGAAACCCCAAGACCGACGCTACCCGGAGGATCCGCAGGCCTTCGCAGCGGCTGTGAAGGACGCCCTGGGCGAACGTATCGCCCGGTGGTCGGGGCGCTCGCGCTGTGACTGGGCCTCACTGCATCGCTTGATGGATGAGCACGGCCTGCAACTGACGCCCTACGGCCAGGGACTGGCTATCTCCCCAGCGAATCGCGATGGCCCGCAGATGGCAGCGAGCAAGCTGAACCGTGCGCTGGCCAAGAGCCAGCTGGAAGCACGGCTGGGACCCTATGAGCCGCCCGAGAAGGCTCCTGACAGCGCTTATGCGCGAGATCGCCAGGTTACCCCTCGGCGGACAGCTCTGGACGCGACAGAGCGCCTGCAGCGGCGCTATCGGGCATATCGTGCCGAGCGACCAACGTATCGGTCATTGCGTCGTGACATCGGGCGTTCTATCCGGGCCATCCGGGCCGAGGTACGTGCTGAGCGACAAGAAGTCTACGAGCACATGCCGCCAGGGCTGGTAAGAGCCGCATACATCCAGGAGCTGAACTGGCAGCAGGCGCGGCGGATCCAGGGCGAGAGGCTGCGCCTGCTTCGCCAGTTCAACGCCCAGCAGGAAGCAGACGCTACGCTCAAGTGGCGCGAATGGGTGGAAGAACAGGCGAAGCGTGGCGACGGTGATGCGATCCAGCAGGTGGCCACGTGGCATGACCCGCGACACCGGCCCAGGAACGATAGAGTGGGGCCAGCAGGGGCAAGTGTCGGCTACATCGAGCTGGCCCCTGGTGCCGAGGCGCTGTTGGGCTGGGAACGACGCCGGCGACGCAATGGGCTCTGTGACTTCTTCACCAGCGGTGGTGAACGAGTCGCTACCCAGCAGCGGAATGGTCTCAAGCTTCACCGAACGGACGACACGACTGTGACGGCTGCGATGCAGCTGGCTATCGACACCTATGGTCCAGAGCTCCGCCTGACGGGTAGCGATGAGTTCAAGCGCCGTGCCATCGACGCGCTGATCACCCTGGAAGTCCAGGGCGGACGGCGTGTGCGTCTCACGGATCCCGAGCTGGAGCAGTGCCTTGAGGAACAGCGATCGGACATGGTAAGTAAAAGGGCATATACAAAAATGAAGTGATTATAATAAACATAAACCTCAAGTTTTGGTTTTTATTCGTGTTTGGTTTTTCAACGCAAAGGGAGCTTGTTATGGGGGAGTCTAGTAATGGGTCTCAATGGCGGCGCTGGGACTTGCATGTTCACACTCCAGATTCCATTTTAGAAAGTCAGTACAGAATGAACTGGGATGGCTATATAGATTTCATTGAAGAAAAAGGAGAAGAAGTTGCTGTTGTAGGGATTACCGATTATTACAGCATTTCGGGTTACAAAAAGGTCCTTGAGTATAGGCAGCAAGGCCGCCTTCATAACATAAAAGAAATATTTCCAAATATTGAGTTAAGGATTACGCCTGAGACTCAGAAGACGAAGGGTATAAATATACATCTCATCGTTGATCCTCGTGATGAAGATCATGTTAGACGTATTGAAGATGCGTTGAGTCGCCTAATATATAGCTACCATGGTCAAAAGTATGGATGCGTAGAACAGCAGTTAGTTGATTTAGGTAGGGCGATAAGAGGGGGTGTTAGCAGGGAAGAAGCACTCAAGGAAGGTGTGAATCAATTCAAGCCATCTTATGATGTCTTTAGGGAATGGTATGCTAGCGAGCAATGGTTGAAAGAAAATTCGGTAGTAGTGGTAGCGAACGCTTCGACAGATGGTGCATCAGGGATAAGAGATAACGGGTTTTTAGCCACGAGGCAAGACATCTATAATTTTTCGGATATGATTTTTTCTGGCAACCCCAAAGATGCAGAGCATTTTATGGGTGGGGGGGCGAGGAGTCGAGAGGATGTTATTAATGATTACGGTAAAATAATTCCATGTATCCATGGTTCTGACGCACATAGTCTGGAAAAGATCTTTAAGCCTGACTTAGATCGATATTGTTGGATAAAGGCTGATACAAATTTTGATGGATTCCGACAGATTTTGTATGAGCCGGAACGTGTCAAGATTCAAGAGTTACCCCCAGAGAGAAAGCCAGGGTATCAAACTATAAAAAGAGTAAGATACGTGGATTCTTCGGGTAAGGACTTTTTTTCGGACAGTTGGATACCTCTTAATGAGGAGCTTAATACTATAATCGGAGGTAAGTCATCTGGGAAGTCGATGCTTCTTTACCATATAGCGAAATCAGTAAATCCTGCAGAAGTTGAAAATAGCATCCTTAAGGCAAAAGCATCTACATATGATGATCTTAAGGGAATAGATTTTGAGGTAGAGTGGAATAATGGGGAGGTTGTAAAGATTTCTGATGTCGGTGGCAATGAAAAAGAACCTAAAGCCATTACTTTCATACCTCAGCTTTATATCAACCAACTGGCTGATAAAGATGGGAAGGAAGACCTCAATGAGTTGATATCAAAAGTATTGATGCAAAATTCAGGTTATAAGGAGTTTGTTGAGGATACAGAGGAATCAATTAGAAATATTAGGTCGGTCATTTCAGAAAAAATAGACAATCGCTTTGCTCTTCTTGGGCAGCATAAGAAGTTAAAAGATGAAATAGCAGAAATAGGTAGTGCTAGTTCTGTTGAGAGAGAAATAGATAAGGTTAAGGCGAGTGCTGAGCAGCTTCGCAAAAAATCTGATTTCACGTCAGAGGATGAGAGGGAGTTCAATCGTCTTTCAAGGATGAAGTTTTACAATGAGAAAGCCAGAGATAAGCTTTCTTCATTTGGCTCGAAACTAGAATCTGTGTTGGAAGCTGTCGCCGATAATTCTGAAAAGTGGAAGCAAGGTATAAATAGTGACATTCGGTTGAAATCTGGATTTTCTGAAAGATCAACCGTTTTTTCTGAATTAAGATCAACCCTTGATAACTATTTTTCTGGGGCAATTGAATCTTATCAGGAAAAAGTTAGAGGTAGACTGTCCAGCATTCCAGATAGATTGCATGTCATTGAAAGAAAGCTGAGCAGGATAAATGGTCTTCTCCAGCCTCTAGAGGCCAAGGTGAAAGATAAGAGCGAGTTGGATCGACTTAATAAGCTTTTGAAGTCAGAGGAAGAAAAGCTAAAGTTGATAAATGAGAAACAAAAGTCTATAAATTCTGTGGTTGAGAGTGGTAAAAGATGCCGAAGTGAGATTGATGAAAACTATAAAAATATGGTTGGATTGTATCGTGAGTTATGTGAAAAAGTAGCTGAGTATCAGATAGATGAAGATATAAAAATAGAAGCTGCTTTGTCGATCAATCATGAGAAATTTGAAAACTTTGTGGGGTGCTTTAACCGCACGGGCAATATGAAGCCTTTTCTTGGGGATTTGATGGATGAAGAAGGGTATAATTTAGATCCAAGCTCTATTGAGAATAATGTTTACAGAATTGCTTCTAAAATTGCTAGTGAGGAAACTCCACAGCTGAGAAAGCATGCTAGCTATCAAGACGCTTTTAAGTTTCTGTATGGTGATTACTTTGATGTGGACTATATCGTTACTTATAAAGAGGATGATATTGTCCATATGTCTCCCGGAAAAAGGGGGTTGGTCCTTTTAAGTTTGATGTTGGAACTTAGTAACTCAACACACCCTATTCTTATAGATCAGCCAGAGGACAACCTAGATAATCGTACTATTTACTCTGAGTTGAAAGATTTCGTAAAAAGGTGCAAAGGAAAGCGCCAGATAATAATGGTGACGCATAATGCCAATCTGGTCGTTTCGGCTGATGCAGAGTGTGTCATTGTTGCTGATCAAAAAGTCCAGAATAGTGATAGCTTGATTGGTGGAGGTTATCGGTTTGATTATTTTGGTGGAAGTTTGGAATTGAGCTATGAAAATCCAGAGGGTGAAAAGTACGAACGCCTTAGCGATATGGGCATAAGGCAGCATGTATGCCATGTTCTGGAAGGAGGTGTAGCAGCATTTAGAGAGCGAGAGAGAAAATATAATCTAAGCTGATGTGGGAACAAGCCCTGTTTTTTCAGGGCTTTTTGATGTTCTTATCAAGTCTTTTGAAGAAGAAGTGGCTAGATGTCTGATTGCATCTATAAGGGGGTCAATTTAATCTTCCCAGACTGGCTTGAATGGCTCGTCCAATTTGATGACGCTGCCACGTAAGCGCTCGAGGGGAGGCCGTGGATCGGCCCGGTATCGACACACTTCGATTACAGGCCTTCCTTTGTCCGTGACGATGACCGACTCCCCCGAGGCTTCTACCTGGCGCAAGAGTTCAAGCGCACGGGCTTTGAACTGTGACTTGGACACTCGGCGCATGGCGCACCTCCCCATCATCAGGTATCAGGGCAAAGGGATGCCGTTCGCCCCATAGATAGCACGAACCTCCCCTGGGAGAGTCCAGCCGCTCCAGATCTTTAGCGTACCGCTGCTGGGGCGCTGTGCCGGCGGAAACACCTCTATCCCAAGGTATTCCCCCCGCATATTGCGGATCTCACGCCAGGCGAGCTCGTCGATGTCGAACCGTTCGACGTAGTGCTCGCCTTTTCGTGCAGACGCCAGGATAACCTGCCCTTGGGCGTAGAATGCCATCGCGGTGGGCTTCTCATCTGAACTGACAATGGGGCCGAGCTGGTCGCGGGAGAGCCCCTGGGCATCAAGATAGGCGTTGACCATCTTTTGCAGCCGGGCGCGGTTCCGGCGAATAAGCCAGCGCAGCGGCAATAGTGCAATGAAGGCGAACAAAGGCGCTCCAATCAGCAACATGATAATCGGCGCTGATAAAGGCGTGAATATCGCAAAAATAGCAGCAATCAAAAACCAAGCGCCACAGAAAAGCGCCACTGCAGTGAATAACAACTTTGAAATTATATACATGGTTCTTCCCTTATTGTTTCTGAATGCTGTTTTTGCCGCCGCCACCACCAGGCGGCGTTGTTGGGTCTGGGTTTGGCCCCCGACCATAGCGCCCGTCACGAGCAATAGTCGCCAGTGCCCGCATTGCGTTTTGCTGCTCTTGTTCGCTACCTTGGCCAGTCGCCAGCTGAGAACCGCCGATCCATTCCATGACTTTATCGGGAATCTGAAAAATCATATTAAATGAAGTATGAATAAGTGTCATGCAAACTGATATATAAATTCCTAGAAAGCCTATGATACTAACGACACCCGTCATTGAATCGGCTTGAACATTTGATAGCGCAGGCCCAAACATCTCATTCAGCAATGTTCCTCCTGCAACCAGGATGCCTCCTGCCATAAGGAATGCAGCCACCATCAGGACGGGCCGAAGCATTGCGTTGAGCATGAATATGTAACCATGAACTGCACGCCCCTCATTTTCTTCGCTGGAAAGGTGGGCAAAAGCCCACAAGGGAGCGGCCACAATGCCAATCGCTACAAACACCAGCCAATTAATAATCGCCGCAAACCAGATAACGAAAGGGATGAAAGGCACATAGATCGACAAGGTGATGCCGAACCCAAATAACATGATGATACCGAGGATAATCAGCGGCGATAGTGCGTCCGATGCGGCCTTTGCGAACTCTACGGCAAATCGCGTAGCCCCGCCTGTCGCGAATGACGTCAAACGTCCCCATACAGAGTTTGACCATCCCTCGGCCCCTCCGGCTGTCGCTTGCAGACCGATGTAGCCAACTACAGCCCCCTCAGTGCCAACCAATATGTTATCACCGAGGCTTTTCATCGCGATTAGCGGGTTGACTGTACCATTAACTTCTTCCGCTTGATCAACGCCAGTATTTGTCAACCACTGCCCTGGGGAGCTCAGAAACGAGAAAACTTCGGATAGTATTTTACTTGAATCGCCGGTTGATGAATTCGTTGCATCTCCCTCGCTAATATTGCTTGTAGACCCTGTTCGCGGCGCCACCTTATCACGCTGGTTTTCGGCATATACGACCAATTGGGTGTGATAACTCTCGATAGCTCCAGACTGTCGTAAATCTTGGCCAACTGCCTGGGCTCGATTCATAAAGCTGCTCGAGGCCACTGAGTTCGCCTGGGCCATTGAGTTGTACCAACCTCCCATCTCCCACCACCCACGTTCTGAGATGGCATTCACAACCTGCTCTCGTATCTCGTTTGCTTTATTGTCAGCAAAAGGACGCATGCTGCCCAGGGCTTTGTCATAGCGGCGTGCAGCCGTGGCGATAATGCGGGATGCGCTTGGCACAGACTCCGAATCCGAGAACACTGCATTTGCATAGGCTTCGACCTCCGGCGCTAGATACCCCTGCATCTGTTGGAGAGCACTCATTTGTGCTTCCACGACGGGCTGCTGATCGAGATCGATGCCAAGGTACGATGTGAATGTGCGATCTTCTGGATACGTTGCACCACCACAGACCTTCGAGCGTGATGCGTCGGCAAGGATAAAGCCGTTGTCGAGGGTATGCGTCTGTATCAGTGATTCGTTACTGAGATTCGCGCCTGATGCCTGAGCTTCTTGGATACCGCGGTTGATGCCAGCCGCGCAGAGGTTGGCATGAAACAAAGACTCAGCGAGTGACCTGGTTTCTGGTCGAGCCGGTTCCAGAGCCATTGAGCCGCCATCGTAGAAGTTTTCCAAGGCAGCATCGGTTGCCAGGTTGGCCGTCCCAACCCCGATCAGGGAAGCCGACCATAGCATGACTAGCTGCGCCATTGACCACCCCGAGGCCGTGGGCACAAGAGCAATAAATCCCCACAGGTAGCGCAGTACTGCGAATGAGTTGTTACCACCGCGTTTAAAGAGCTCCCCATCGTTCCCTGCTTGGAAAATTTTTCGAAGAACGATAAAGCCCAGCACGATGACGCCGACTATGAGGCCGATGCCATTCAGAACTGTGAATACGCTCGCGACCATCGTAGTCGACTCGCCACCATCAACTGCCAGTGGGTTCCTGATGATGTCGCCGAAGACGATTTCCAGAGCATCGCGAGAGCGATCTCCAGGACGCTCAGCCGCTTGCTGGATCTCATTTATCTGTACAGGTCCTTGGGCCTGGGCCAAGGCCCCGCTTGAGCTCAAACATCCGAGCGCGGCCAGGATCAGGGCCGTCATAAGCCGCTTAGCTGCCATGGCGACGCCCTCCCAAGATTTCCGGGTCCAAGATCCGGTAGATGGGCTCTTCACGCCAAAAGTGCTCGAATCCGCCACGCTCTTCTTTGCTGAGCCGGTGAGTACGCAGCTGCCATAACCGGAACTGCGATTCTGTCGCAAATGTCAGCCCAAGCATCACAGCGCCTAGCATCCCCAGCAGCGCCGAAAACGCTTGCAACGCCACAACGCAAACCCCGCCATAAACGACGAAAACCATCATGCACGCCAACGCAACGCGCTTTTTCATCAGGAATCGCCGGAGATTTGTCTGTAAAAGCTCCGATCCATCGGGGCCGCCAAAGATTTCAAAGAACTGATCATTGCGCCCTTCCTTATGAGCTCGTTGCCAGTTCTCGCGAATCGTGTTGCTCGCATCTCCGAAGTGGCCAGCCTTTAAGCTGCTTACAAACTGGTCTTTTGTGAGTTTTCCGGACTGCCCTACGGCCCGAAATGGGGCTAGGACCACTTTCGCCGAGCCCCTCGCAACCTTTCGTGCTGCTCCGCTGCGCTGATGCTCTTGCTTATCGCTCATGACGTCTCCCTATGCTCTGTGTGCTTCTTTCTGAGTATAAGAGCCGACCGAATCAGGCAAAACAGACTTTTGCCAAATCTATACTTTTCTGTGATATATCGGCGCAAATAATGTCAATATGGCTACTTTTACCGGCACGTAACGATATCAATGCAGCCATAATTGACGAATGATCTCTTGGAGTTCCGGATCGGAGGCAGCAGGGTGATCCATGACGGCTGCTCGCAGCCCATCGCGAACATGATCCGAGGGTTTGCCGTAGAGCCAGCTACGGGCCTCTTCTGCTGCTTGGTGAGCTGGAAGAATCGCCAGTTCCTGGAAGGTCGGCACCACATTGCCGCGCTTGGCCACGTCGCCGCGATACAATGGCCGTGAGAGCCAGTGATCGGCCCATGGGTTGACCTGGAGCAGATGGAGTTCGTCGCGAAACATCGTCGATCCTCGTTTTCAACAGTCGTCAGTAGTGACAATATAGCACCGTCACTACTGACAGCAATAGGCAGCAGTGGGGCTATGTCGAAAGAGAAAGAATCGCAGGGACAGGGGAAGTCGGGGGCCAAGCGGCAGGCGGCGTATGCAGATCGTCAGCGAGCCTTAGGCAGGCGTCAGCGTTCCTTCTGGCTCACAGACCACGAGTGCGATGCTGTGGCCAAGCTCCTCGAGGAGCTGCGGAGGGGGGATCAGGACTAAATTAGCGCTTCCGGGTGATGTGGCGGGTGTAGACGGTCAGCACCACGCCCATAACTACTGGTACCAGCATGATTATGTATTGACCCATATGTGTCCCGTGGATTGGTTGGGTGCGATCAGGCCTTGTTCTCCAAGAGAGCCTCTAGGGCGCAGTTGAGACCGGACCAGGCATGGTAGAGCTCCGTTTCATACGTTTCATCGCCCATGGTGCGGCTTACTGTTGCACTCACAATGTTCTGGTCAAGTCAGAGCGGACACGTTTTCAAGCCGCAGTTGCCAGTTCGATC
>JQNW01000011.1 GCA_000761475.1 Chromohalobacter israelensis | reverse complement strand
CCATCTGAGCTATGCCAGCTTTTCCCAAATTTCTGCCGCTCTTGATTACAAGTCAATTGCGGGTTTCTGGGCGGCTGGAATAGCGCAGTCGCCATGCGCTATGAAAATTGTCATTCCCCAAGCGTGCAAGGAGGGCCTATTCCGGCCTATTTGCTCTATTGCACTACATTGGCGCTTAGAAGCATGGCCAACACCGACAGGGATGTCAACCCACCAACCATAGGTTGTGGCTAAGTGAGGAGGGGACTCCCTCCTCACCTCTCACCGTCCCTGTTCAGCTAAACTGGCACACGCTTGTTCAACGCACGTCGCATCGCTTCAACGTCTGGATGTATGTACTCCATCGTGGTGCGTATGTCGGAGTGGTTCAGTATGTTCTGCGTGATATGGATATTCCTTTCGGGGCTATCCATGAGGTCTGTTCCTAGGAAGTGACGAAAACGGTGCGGTGACATCTTGTACCCCGTGAGCTCCGATAATACTTGGAAGAATCGCTCAACTTGCCATGTATCCATCGTCGTACGTTTATGCCGTTGGCTGAAACGATTCACATTAAAGAGCTGATCCTCTCTTTTGAAGCCAGAGTTATGAGCTGCAACAATCAGCTGACGCATATATGGATACAGCCCATCAGGTATGGGCATTATACTTTCAGAATGGGTCTTCGATCCCACAGCTGACGTGCGAAATACACGCTTTTTCAAGTTTATGTCCCCTGCCTCAATATGTAATAACTGGTTGAGACGTATCCCTGTATAAAAGAATGTCTCCATCAGGGTCTGCCAGAACCAGGCTGGGTGGATTTTTGAGCGTTCATTGTAGCAATGCTCGTACCGTCGACAGACCTCGAGCACCTCCCTGGCGTAACGTATTTGCAAGGGTTGCAACGATTTTTTGGGTACCTTCGGCTGCTTAACAGAAACATCTATGAATGGGTTTTGGCTGCAGGCTATCAATCCATGCTTGATGCCGAAACTATATAGCGCCTTGAGATGCCTCACGTAGTTATTCCAGCTTGATTCAGTGATGCCATCAGGCTTGTCCTTGGTGCGTATGATCGATACCCGCCAGTCAATCACCATCTGTCGTGTCACCATGCTCGGATAAGCCTCATGGCCTAAATAGCGCCGAAACAATCGGACGACAGCCGTGTAGGTGCTTACGCTTTTAGGACGTAGGTGTTTATCGGCAGCATAGCGGCTCAACAATTCCAAGAACGACACATCATTCATCTGAAACTCCCTTTTCTCCCTTGGTGGTTACAAGAGTCAAAACCCAGTTATCAGGTGGGATTTTCTGACTCACAAGCACCGGATCCTTGATTAAGTAGCCCATCAGGATTCCGGTTTTGTTCTGTCCTTCGACAGAAACTTTATGAATATTCTGTCCCTGGGTTCTGACGTGTAAACCCAGCTTTTGGAACCGCTTCTGAACCGCCTGCCATTGGTTTTTGTCATTCAGCACGCTGTTACAGAAACGCTTAAAAATGCCGGGACTGACAAGGAAGTAGGTACCATTAACGGTATGTACCGGGGCCTTTGTGTCATTAATAACAATGGAATGGTCCGCTAGACCCATCTTCAGCCACTCCCAGAACCGCTCTCCAAGGTCCGCTGGATCGTTGGAATTGTTGGCATCCTCACTAGACTTTTGTATAAGAGGTGTCGTTTTAGCAGATTCTGATGCTTCTTGCAGTTGTGTTTCAGATTCGCTACTCGATCCTTCTTTCGTAACATCCTGTTTATCCTCGCCATTTACTTCCGGGAAAAGTGCCATGATGTCGTCATCTATTGACCCAGCCCCTGCCTCAGACGCTATTGATGAGGTTGCCGCTACCTCTGCAGGGGCAGGGGCAGGGGCGGGGGTAGGCGTATCGGTCTGATCCCGCGTTGATTGTTCTACTGCAGAAGTCGGCTCTGTAGATTTCTCCTGGGGAGCCGTACCTGTAGGAGGCTGCTGCTCATCGACTGTCCCTGCTCCCTGGACCGTCAAATGACCGCTGAATGAACTCGGTCGCTCGTCGACTCCCCAAATCAGGGTGGGGGGCACCTTGATCATGTTGAGGGTCTTCTGCCAGTCACCATCCGTGATATTGCATTTCCAGACGTGCTTGCCTTCCTCAACTTCCTCGATGATGCCGTGAGCATGCATTTCCCCCTGCAGCCGGTTCAGTTCCGCAGGAATGCTTTTTATCCCTTGTGCATAGATGTGCGCTTTGAGCTCGTTGATGGCACGAGGTGATACCAGCCATAGTGCTTCATCGGTCAACCAGGCTTGCCCCCCTCGTTTGTTGAGCTTGAACTGTTCCTTGACCAGGAACCTGAGGCCTTCGGCCAGCTTGCGCTGGATGGATTCAATGGGTGCGGAAAGCGCTTGAACAGGATTTCCACCAAGAGCCTTGGCGACACTGGCGCGGTCAGCCTGATGGACCAATTCGGCAATGATGCCGCCTCGCTCGGTATGCCCCGAGATGGTGTACATGAAAAGAGAGAAAAGCTTGGGCTGGCTCATTAGCCAGTCCATGACCTTTCCTCCCAAGACTTGTTGTCCGAGCAGGGTGTTGACGGCGCTGTGAAGGTGATACTCCCGGTTCGCGCGATACCTCACGCGGTAGGGTTTCGGGATCACACCGTGCCATACACGCCATTCTCTACCGTCCTGGAGGTGGATCTCGATGTCGACGATAATCTTGGCGACGTCGTGCATCAGCGCGCCATAGATGATGGCAGCGCTCCACAACTCACCGGTTGAGCTCTGGTCCTCTGGTTTCGCACCAGGAGGGAGAAGATGGCGTTGCCGGAGGCGCAATCCATAACAGGCCATCTCGAGAGCGTGATCCAGCATGCCGCCGGCGTAGGCATGGTGGTGGGACTCCGAGGCTGGAAGTAGCTGTACCAGTTCGGCGTACCGCTCTATCGGGGCCAGCAAATACTCGTTGAAGACAGGCTGCGTCAGGGACGTTGTGTCCCACAGCATTTTGACCATGGACTGACGACGCGGCGTCGCCAAGAGCTCCTTACCTGAACGCGGCGTATGGAACCCCTCTGCTGCTTGCGAGATGGTCGTGGAGCGCGAGAATAGGCGTCGGAGCATCGGTTGTTCCCTGTAGCTATCAAACAGTCGATAGGTGTGACAGAGGAATGGTGCGACGCGAAGCCAAAACGTTAAGCCTAAGGGCTAGGCTTTCTTGCACTATTTGGGATGCATTTCTTGTACTGTTCATACATACAGTGAGTGGTCATCATGTGCAGCGTGGTAATGTCTTCTGTAGGCGATCTGGCACGGCTTAGCTTTATATTGTGGAGAATCACCTAATGAAAGCTTTGGAATACGGGTTGAAGCATGGTGAAGAACCTGACGGACCAAACTGCAAATTATGTGGTGAGCCTAAGCCACTCCAACGGTCACATATCATTCCTCGATCATATTACCGCCAATTGAAGAAAGGCAGCGGTGGACAATTGATGAAGATCACTGCAGATGATGAATCACAACCAGTTGCTTCCAACTCGGACCCAAAGGAAAGGCTGCTCTGCCAGGATTGTGAGAGGTTCTTAGACAAAAATTACGAAAAGCTAGGAACTAAACTCTTCAGGCCCCGAGCGAGTACCGTAGTGATGTCTGACTACATTAAAATTAAACAGTTTAGATATCGTGAGATCTATCTTTATTTTGTCAGCATCCTGTGGCGTGTCAGCTCTTCACGCTTGCCTCAATATCAAGGCATTGATCTTGGTGAGATAAACACCATTATGCGGCACTGCTTGAGGAATAAAAGTATTAGCATTAATCCGAATGCCCGTCTCGACCATTTCATTAAGATTTGCGTTATCAGGGTAATAGATAAAAGTGGCACATTGCCAGACGCTGTGATAAAGAAATGCCTTATGGATATGAATATAGAGAAGGGGAATGCTCCACAGGATGGGATGTTGTACTACTTTATGGTTGATGGTTTTCTAGTCTGCTACATCTTTAAGGTTGAGGGTGACTTTGAGCTACAGAAGGCGCTCAAGTTCTTGTCTCAGCTTGAAGATCGTTCCAGCATAAGAATCCAGAAGGTGGATATCAGCGAGCTTAGTCAGCTATGTGAAATGTTTTCGACAGTCTCTAGGAAAGTGTTGGCTTCTGGACCCCAGCCTTCCATAGAATCAAAATGAGAAGGTGATCTGGTTTTGCTCGGGTTCAAATATCGCCATGGGCTCTTTGGTATTGACCTAGAAGCTGAATGGTCAGCATTGGCTAAGCGCCATGATTACAAAACTGGGACAGGTTCTTGTGCGCGATAAACTTCAACTGCCACAGCTCTGGGAGAGCACCAAGTACGTCTCGTGGCCACATAGTCACGGTAACCCTATCGTGCGTATCCCACTGCCTTCGGGTCAGACAGAATCTCGATCGATTGCGCGTCAGCCCTCCGAGTACGACACCTTCATTTCTTGCCTGGAGTACCGTGACCAGCGTGGTCCCGAGATCTGGGGCGAACAGCGCTGGGCAGAGTTGGTCAACGTGACAAAACGCTCGGTTGCCAAGCATCGTCCGTTACCTGCGGGCCCCATTACGGGCGTTTTCCACTACGAGCGGCCCAACGGCACGACTGTCTGGATCGCCACCTGGTATGAACGGCTACCGGATGGTCGATCACACAAGCGCAGCCAGCATTTCAGCTACGGCACCACGAAATCACGGTTCGCGACCTCCGAGCAGGCAGAAGCGGCCGCAATCGAAAAGCGACAGCAGGAAGAGGCCCGCTGGTACACCACGATTGGTATCGGTGAGCACCGACGTGCCAACCGGCTTGAAGATGTTAGCTACTGAGGAAGGCTGAGAAATCCTTTCTTGGTTGGTATCTGAACGACGTCCATATGTTGATGATATATTGAAAGAGCTTGCTAGCTAGAGTTGATGCTGAGCTAAGGAAGTGAATTTAATCAAGTTTTATATATCAGGATTGCCTTCCTGCAACCCTGACATGTTGTATTCTTGTGCAACCTATTTTGAGGGGGGCGCCTCACTTGAATCTTTAGCAGCTGAGTCTTCGTCCAAGAATCTCGTCACTGTACTTAAAAAAACCAGCGCTCCTAAGTTTTCACTTAGACTTCTCATTGCATCTCCGATGGTCTTAGCTATATTGTGCGAGTCTTCTCGACTCATGCTGTTCACTTTCCCTGAATTCGACATCTCGATTAGATCATCAATGCTCTTTGCTATGGTATTAAGGTCTCGAGCGGACTGAATAACGCTCTCGCTTCCAGGAAGGCCGAATACGTGACGTGTTCTATTATACCAAGGGATTGTCCAAAGCCCTTGCATCAGTTTAGCCGCATGCTTCTTAAGAACCGTTGAGGTCTCAGCATCGCAACTAACCATATTCTCTCCTCCTGCTCTCTCAAGAAATGTATTCGTTATGGATCCCATTTCTTTTTTCAGATCAGTTGCCGGATCTATAATCATCCTCATAACCAGCTGTCCTATCACAAAAACTGAAACACCTGTTACTATGGTGACAAATACGCTCAAATCACTCTCCTTATTTTCGCCATACTCTCCACTCACGATGCCGAGGGTAGTATATAGGGATTACTTATTGGTTTCTTGCTGTATGTTTTATCTACGGGGGTGGCCTTCAGGTCGCATCGCAAGGCTGGTTCAAGCAAGTAGTCCAGCTCATAGGTGTTGGTAACCTCTGGTGACAGCCACTTCTCGTAGGCTTCCTCGGGCAGCCACATCGGCACTGACTTTCGATGGATGTTCTCCAACGGCTTGATCCCAGGCAGTGTGATGATGGATGCGGAGTAAACGATCTCGCCTGTTACCTTGTCCGTCCATTCTTTGTAGATCCCACCAAAGGCGATGGCTCTACCGTCCGCCGGTTCCAGGAGATGTGGGTTCTTGCCATCCTGGCTCTCGACGAAGGCAGTGGCCGGCACGATGCACCTCCTATGCCGATACTCCGGTTTCTTCCCCACCTTGTCGTACCGCGTATTTACTGAGAAGTAGTCCCGGTGTGGCTTCAGGCCCCGTTCTGTCTGCTGCAGGTACAGCCACCATGTAGCTGGTCGGACCACATGGCCGGCTTCCGAACCTGTGATCACGCTGATCAGGCTACCTGGCTTGAAATTCGTTCCGTAGATCAAGTCACTAGAGCTCACAGACAAGCGTTCGGCCAGCTGCGCGGAACCTCTCGTCTTGACGAGGACGTAGTTGGTACACATACTTCCACCTGTATGTTTATCCAGGTTTTTGATAATGCCCATCACCATGATCTTGCGCAATGAGGTTGCCTCGTCCTTCTCGGCACCCTGCTTCCTGTCCCGCGTCCGCGCCGGTTTTCCGTCCCCGGCTGACGACTATATGGACCGAAAGCTCGATCTGAACGAGTTTCTGATCCATCGACCAGAGGCAACCTTCTACTGCTGGGTGCAAGGAGAATCGATGGAAGGTGTGGGCATTTACGACGGCGATCTACTCATCGTAGACCGAGCTGAAGCAGCGCGTGACGGGGATGTTGTGTTGGCCAGTCTCAATGGCGACCTCACCTGCAAGATCCTCGACGTCACCAGACGCCGGCTAATCGCCGCACACCAAGACTACCCTCCGATCGCCATTTCTGAGGGCTCCAGCTTCGAAGTGGAGGGCACTGTGATCAGTTCCGTGAGGCTCTTCCGTGCTCGCCCTCGTTGACTGCAACAGCTTCTACGCAAGCTGTGAGCAGATCTTCCGGCCAGACCTGCGCGGCAGGCCTGTTGTGGTCCTATCGAACAACGATGGGTTCGTCGTGGCCAGGTCGAAGGAAGCCAAGGCGCTGGGCATTCCGGACCTGGAGCCGTTTCACAAGATTGAGCATCTGCTGCGTCAGCACAACGTTGCTATCTTCTCGTCAAACTACCCTCTCTACGGCGATATCTCCGCCCGTGTGATGACTACCCTGCAGACGTTCAGCCCGAGAATCGAGGTCTACAGCATCGACGAGATGTTCTTGGACCTCTCCGGCATGCCCGGTGACTTCACCGAGCTGGGCAGGGAGATCAAGGGCAAAGTGTGGCAGAGCGTCCGGATGCCTGTGGGCGTCGGCATCGCGCCGAGCAAGACGCTCGCCAAGGTAGCCAACCACGCTGCAAAGAAGATCCCGAAGTGCGCGGGTGTATGCGTACTGGATGAGCCGCACAAGTGGGAGTGGTTGCTGAAGAGAATGCCCGTGACGGGGGTGTGGGGTATCGCTAAGCGGCTAGCCAGGCGCCTCGAGGACCTGCGCATCTACTCCGCATGGGATCTGGCCACAGCCAACCCGAAGATCGTCAGACGGGCCAGCAACGTGAATCTTGAGCGGACGATCGAGGAATTGAACGGACGCCCGTGTCTCAGCCTCGAGGACGTGCCACCAGCAAAGAAACAGATCTACTGTACCCGAGGGTTCGGTAAGCGATCCGACACGTTAGAGCCAATCCAGGAGGCAGTGGCTCTCTACGCTTCCAGAGCTGTCGATAAACTCAGGGCTCAGCGCGGGCTGGTAACAACCCTGCATGTTTTCCTTCACACGAGCCCGTTTGAGCCCAACTTCGTCAGTGCAAGCACCACCGCACAGCTGCCGTTCCCGACTGATGACGTAAGGTTAGTTGCAGGCCTGGCTCGACGAACAGTGGCCCACCTGTATCGCCCTGGGCATCAGTACGTGAAGGCTGGTGTCGGACTGATCGAGGTCCTAGATCGACGGCACCACCAATTCGATATTCTGGAGCCCGGGCAGTCAGTGCAATCTGATAAGCTCATGGCCACCATGGAAGCTATCAAGAAGCGGCATGGGAAAGGTGCAGTGTTTCTGGCAGCGCAAGGCATACGGCAGCCTTGGTACATGCGACAAAAGTTCAGGTCCCCCGAGTACACTACGCGGTGGAATGAGTTACCTAGAGCCAGGGCGTGATTCAAAATAACATTTAAGCTCAACTGTCTTGCCGAACCAAGGAGTACCTGATGGAAATGGAACCATCTCAGACAGATAAAGTGCTCCAGCAGGACATTGCTCCAAGACTTGAAAAAATCATCTTGGACATATGTTCTTTAAAATTGGACCACGATAGAAACTCCCGAAAAATCCTTGGGCAACCGTACATTGATGACTGGATGGGTTCATTCAACACTTGTTCATACGGAGGAGACTCATTTCTACGTCTCATTGTTCCATTTTTACTTTGGGAAGAAGAAGAAAGTGAGCCATACAAAGCCTACGTAGACCCTAGGTACGTTCTAGGGTCGTCAGTAAATGGATTTCCAGAAAGCATAAAGGAAGACGACATAGCTGCGAGAATAGAAAAATATTCGTCAAAATTTGGGTCAACGGACAATGTATATTATTGCTGGTTTCGACGTTTAGGGGTTTTTTCCGCAATTGAGGGAAAGCATCGTGTTGCTTTTATGCGCCATCATAATCAACCTGCGATAGCCGCGTGGGTCAGTGAGAAACAATATCCTGATCCAAGTCGGTTGCTTATCATTGAGCCGGATAGAGAAGATGATGATTGGTTTTGCCTTCTTGATGGAAGATATCTACAGTTACTTAGAAGGCCGCAGGTTTCTAAACTGATTTTGAATGCCTATGGAGTAGAGGTTGCAAGGTGGGACAATGTTCCAGAACTCCCCAATAAAGAGGCAGTTAGGAGTATCGTCTACAAGAAGCGGTTTCACCATCCTCCTAGTTCAAGAAAGGAATCTGATCGCACGTTAGATTTACAAAGTATAAAAACGCAACTAGAAGAAGACAATGAGATTGTACAAAGGAAGGTATACGAGCTTGAGCCACTTCGGCTTCAGTGGTCACGGATCGTTAAAAATGCTTTGATAAGCAGTGCGATAGGGGGAATGTTTTTGCTAACAGGAATTGATATCTTGAAAGAAATTGGCTTAATGTTTGTCGGAGGAGCATTAGGTCTAATAACATCAATGGAGCTAATCACATTGACAGGGCCACGCAGGGCAGAGATATATAAACGCAAGCCTCTATCTCAATCCAAGAACACACGACCAGGCTGAAATATTGACAAAAAAGAATACACACTATGGATGTGTGTCCAGAAAATTGGGCTTGGAGATATCCAGGCACTTAATCTATGTTGATTGTAGCCTATTGACGCGATTGCTCAGCATGCATCGAAACCTTTCAAGATCATCCGAAACGGGGCAGAACCTGCCTGACTTAACAATGCTGAAAGCTTCAAAGATACCAGTAACATGAAATAGAATATGAGGCATTGAAAGCCTACTACGGTCGTAAGGTGGATGCCACATGATAACATGAGACTGTCTTTAAATGCCGCGATCACATATAAGTTCTATTATACGCTTCCAAGAATTCACTTTCACTTCCAGTGTTGACAATTTTGCTCAGAAACATAAATGCCGTCTCAACATCACCTAAGCCGATCGCGTACCGATAACCAAATTCATCTAGCCTGTTCTGCCACCATTTGACGTTCTCTGGGCTATCATTTTTAATTATTTGGTAAATGAAGAAAGTTAAAACTCCTTGCTCCACAATGCTTGGGTCCTTGTCTTTCCATGCTACAATTTGCTTGGAATAAAGATCGCTCTTTTCGGATCCCATCTTAGCAATCATATCCTCTACATATTGTGGTTTCACATTTATAGAGCTTCCTACAATGTCAGCTGCCTTATATCGATTACGGTTAGGAAGTTTTAATAAAAAATACACAGCAACGATTGCAGCTATTGCCCAGGTATACCACGGTATTCCAAACATCATTATCCCCTTTATTCTAATTTATGTCTGTGGCAAAAAAGTTCCCAGAAAACTCATAATGGCCATAAAACCCATGAGGCCCCCGCCAAGGACGCTTGAGCATATCTTGTAACTGACTTCCATAAGCCCCTATGAGCCGGAGGTAGCCAAGCCATAGACGGTCTGTAAGCACACCTTCTTCTCCTAGGTCACCTGCTGTCAAGCCACATGGATAACGTGCCCAAGATTCTAAGCCGTTTTGAAATGAATGTATCACCCACTGTCCATGAAGTGGATTAGGCAATTGATTCACCTTGGAGGATAAGTCTGTAAGAGAGTGTGTTTTTAGTTCCTTGGATAACTTTCCATTTGAAATCCAGCTCGGGTTCTCATATACAAGAAAAGCTTTTAAACAATTCTCTATAGCAAAACCGCCGAGGAGGAAAACAGACCGGTTTGTGGCATCCCATTGACCCTTTAATTCATCTTCATTAGAAAGGAGGCTGGTGACAGATTTGCCACTGGTCTTGTGTAGTGAAACTGCTTGTGTATGTAGATTGACCGCAACCAATAGCCAACTATGTGGTTGCGCCGACTCCACAAACCTTTTCTCATCTGTCATTGATTTGTCGCTATTATTGGCCACACCTTATACCTCCACGTCTCCACTTGATTCAAACACCATGCTTCTTCACCGACATCACGGTATTGGTGCTGCATCCCAAAATGTTAGCCACGCTTCTTACAGAGTACCCTTGGCCATCACTATGATTAGAATTGAGCAATAGCTCGATTTGTTGGCGCAATTTAGTGTTTTTCTTGCGTCCGGTATATTTTCCTTCAGTCTTTGCTTTACTAATACCCTGCATTTGTCGGAAACGGCGATCCTCGTAGTCTTTCCGTGCCACCGCTGCCAGAGTATCAAGCATCATACCGTTGACTGCATCAAGTACACGACCCGTAAATTCATCCGAGGCATTAGCCGAGAGAGCAAGGTAGCTAGTGGGTAAGTCTAGTGCGACGACTCTTAATCCCTTCTTATCGAGCTCTCCACGCAGTAGACGCCAGTCGTCCCGGTTCAGTCGAGAAAGCCGATCAATGGCCTCAACCAACAAGACGTCACCAGGATGCGCATCATTCAAGAGCCTCTGCAATTCCGGTCTCTGAGAGGATGCGCCTGAAGCATTTTCTGCATACCAGCTTGCGATGGGGACACCGTGCTGAGTTGCGAAATCCATCAGCTGCTTACGAGCACGCTGAGAATCCTGCTCAGAGGTACTCGCACGAAGATAGGCACGTATAAACATCGAGGCATCTGTAGCGAATAGGGTTAGCGATTAGGGTGCGTTGCGAATTGGGTATTTGTCAATGCCTTATCGCTACACTAATCAAGTGTCTCAACCCGTAGCAAGTGGGATGTACCCTAAACACGACAAGAAAAAAGCCCCTCCGAAGAGGGGCTGGGGGTCAAGCGACCAGTTGCCTGGCCAACTCCATCTCGACCGACTCGCCATCACTGTTGAGCGCATCCAGGCCCGACTCGGGTATGTCCCCGGATGTGCTCTGTGCCACAGCAATTTTGCTGGCCATCAGCCGCAGACAGGCGATCTGCGAGGTCTCGGCGTAGCCGAAGAACACCACGCGCACCGCCCGATGCTGTCCGATACGCCAGGACCGCCGCGCAGCTTGCTGGAGTGTGTATACGTTCCAGCCCGTCTGCATGAACGCGATCGTCGGAAAGTCGAGAAGGTCCAGTCCTGTCTTCACCAACTCGGGATTGGTGATCAGGACATCGATACCTTTCTCAACCTGGTCCGCGATCCAGTCCTCGCGACGGCTGGTGTCGATGCTCGAGCGCAGCACGGCCACTTTCAACCCTGCCTGCTCGAGGACGCGCTTCAGGCGGCTCGTCGTGTCACGCTTACCGGTATAGGTGGAGTAGACCAGGACCTTGCGGCCCTCAGCCTTCTCTGACCGACACATCGCGACCAGATCGTCCTCCTTGGGCATCGTCGACTCGTCATCAAAGATCGACTTGGTGAAGTTGATCAACGCCCGCGATCGCGGGTGTTTGACCGTCTCAGGCCGAAAACAGCAATCAGGCCACGCCAGAAGGACATTGAGCACCACGCCCAGCAAGGTGGTGTCCTTGTGTGCCAGCGCTTCCTTGAGCGCCTGTGTCAGCTCCCGGGAGAGCCTGTCATAGGCACGGGCCTGTTCTGACGACATCGGTACTTCCACGAACTCCTCGTCATACGGCGGCAGTACATCGCCGCCGATGTCCTGGAGCTTGAGAAACACCGTGAAGGGCAGCACATAACGCAGTATGCCCTTCGGCCCGAAGCCTGGTGCCTTGACTGTCCGCACCGAGGTTTTTCGGCCCTTCGCCGTCTTGTGTCCAGCACCCTCGCGCTCAGAGTAGATATCCTTAAGGACACCATGCTCACGCATGAAGGCCATGGACGCCGCACCCAGTGAGTTGCGCTGGGGACGGTAGCCGTCCTCGATCATCACCGGCGTCAGAACCCGAAAGAGCAAATAGAACAGGTCATCGGCATAGCCACCCATCAGCGTGCCGGTCAGCAGAAGCGTCTTGCGTGCCTTTGCTGCCAGTACGCCCATGGCCTGGCCCTGGGCCGATCCCGCGTTCTTGTACTCATGCCCCTCGTCGACGATGAGTAGGTCGAAGAACTGATCGGGCAGGTAGCGCTTCACGAATTCGCTCGGCTGGAATCCGCCCTCGCCGAAGCCGAACTCGATGTTCGCCATCGCCCGTTCCATTCTCGTCGCCTGTCGATCGTTGAACACCAGGTCGCCGTTCTCGTCCATCAGATTGATGAACTCGTGCACATTGTCGGCCAGCATCGACGAGAGGAACGCCTCGCCGAACTGACTGACCAGCTTCTCCGATGTCACCTTGCCGATGGTCGGAATGCGTTGTAGGGCCTTGAGCACCGAATGACGGCGGGCATCTCCTTCAGGTTGCCGCTGTCGTATGAGTGTCCAGAGTTGGCCACCGCATCCATCACATCGCTGCTGACGTTCGGTCTGCTGGAACAACTCGAACCTGATCGGTTCATTGTCGTTGTCGTGGATCATGCAGCCGCAGTCCGGGCACGCCGCGAAGCGGCCATCCAGTGTGCGCTTTGGGGTGGCCACTGGCGTCCAGTGAAACCCCATTCGCATCCGTACACGGCCCATCACGTAGAACTCCGGCCGCCCATCGCTGGGCTGTCCCAGCTGCTCGCGCAGTTTGAGCAGTTTCGCCAGCGTGTCCGGGCCATTGAGCACCCAGACCCGCGCCTCGGGTATCGTCTCGAGGATCTCGCGCCGCCACTTGTAGACCAGGTGCGGCGGCGAGACGATCAAGGACCGGCGATAGCCTTCATTCGCCATCACAGCGGCGACAGCGATCGCCATCATCGTCTTGCCGGTACCCATCTCGGCGTTGATGATGCCGGCACGCTCGTTCTGATCTAGCAGCAAGGCCGATATCGCCTGAACGACATCGGCCTGTGCCGGGAACGGCTTGCGCGACAGTGAGTCCATCACCGCCTGGCGACCCGGGTGCCCCCGACCATCATAAACCGGGGGGTGGGTATGGTTGAGTGTATCCAGAAGCCCATCACCGAACTCATCGATGAAATCGTTGAGCGAGATGACGTTATCCGGTGTGGTACATGGCATGTTCATGTCCATCTCCTTACGAAAATGGGCAGACATGCGCCCAGCGGGCAGCGTGTCTGCCCGCGTGGGGAATGGATCGCCTCGAGGAGCGATCGTGGTTGGGTTATGCCGTCTCGGCTTCCGAGTCGGTGGTTTCAGCAACGGCCGGAGCAGCCGGCGTCGACGTGATTGTGAACAGTCGGCCCCTGTCGGGAGAATCCGCTGTCACGTCCCAGGCCAAAATGGCCGGCACGAAACGGTCAGTCAGAATGCGACGCTCGGTGATGTTGCCATCGGCGTCCTCCTCAAACTCGACCTTCGCTGTCTTCTCCTTGAAGGTATCGCCTTTCACGACCAGCTGACGCCCCGACCTCGAGGTCACGATGCCCGATATGCCTCCCGCAGCCAGTGACAACGCGAGGTGCCAGCTGGACAGCTGACGCAGCGGACGTCGCTGCGTGACTCCATCAGTCCAGAACGCGAGGTTGAAGTCAGGCCATAGGCCGCCGAGACGGTCCATTTCCTGCTCCAGCTGCTCGGGTTCCAGCGTCACGCGATAACAGTGCGGCGTGCTACTCATCGCCGGTGGTACATCGTAGGATTCGCTGCTCCAGTATTCCGGCAGGATGTCCGGCTCGATGTCCTTCGAGCCGATTCCCTGTAACAGCGTTTTGACCTCTCTCGTCTGGCTGTTGGCCAGAAGTGCATTGCGCCTGGTGCGCACACCAAACACGATCACCTGTTGGAACGTGTCGACGACTGCCCGGTGGACGCTGACGCGATCGAAATGCTGGGCAACCCAGCTCGATAGTTCGTCATCGAACACATACCCCGGCACGATCATGACCATCACCCCACCGTATTGCAGGAGATGCACTGACCGCTGGTAGAACAGCTTCTCCAGCCGCTGTCGTCCCTTGCCGGCATATCCCTTGCTGCCGCCGGTCTCGCCAACGAGATCGCCGTAGGGAGGGTTGAAGAACAGCAACCCGAACGAACGCGGGGAAATGACGGTATCCATCAGATCTGACTGGATACCGACATCCACGACGCGCTGCATGTGCCGAGCCCTCTCCAGATCGTATTCAATGCCGTAGGCATCGGTACGCTCCCGGCCCAGGCGATACGCGGTTTCCAGGATCGCCATGCCTTCACCAGCACACGGATCCAGGATGCGCACACGCTGGTCATGGGACGTCTCCAGCGCATTCAGCACACGCTCGAGCGTGGCCTCATCGGTTGGGTAATAGCCATTTTTGGCGAAGTTGCGCGCCAGGCGTGGAAACATTAGAGCCATGGTGGCCTCCTGGATTATTGGATGGTGAGTTCACCGGACTGAATGCGGTGGCCGATCGCCTCCTGAGCCGAAGCCAGCGAAAGATCGATCCAGACGCCGGACAGACGCTCGGACGTCTGGTCGAGCATGCGGATGGCTTCATGCTCGAGGAGCAACTGCACGATCGTCGATCGCCAGTGATCCAGGAGCGGATATGCCGCCAGATCCCGCAGTCGCGACCAGAGCATCGCGCTCTTATCCTGTCGGGGATCTCGTTCGTTGAAGATGGCGTAGCACTGTCGGTTGGCTCGATCCGGCTCCTGACAACGCTGATCGAACAACCAGAGGTTCAGCAGACTGCCGAACCGCGTTTGTCGATAGGTCCGCGTGGTGCGCTTCCCTAGTCGGTCGCGATTCATGCGCAGCCGGACTGGCCGCTCTCCCATTAGGGTCAGGCTGTCGAGACCGCCTTCGCTGATCGGCAGCGTCAACTTGGCCATTAGTTCATGGATCGCGGTATCCCGTCCCCAGAGGGAAAGAAACACTGCGTTGTCGCCATCGGCGACGTAGCTGTCCAGAAACAGCTCCGGGGCCTCTTCGAGGCGCCGGAGCCTGGGTTGAGTCGTCATGCTCGCCTCCGAGATAAGGAAAAGGGGCGAGCTCCCCCCGAGGGGCAGGCGTCGCCCCTCGGGGAAATGAATGTGATCAGGCCCGCTTGAACTGACGGGATTGCGGGTCATAGAAACGTGCGTTCTCACCTGCACGTATCGGTGTGTAGCCCTCTTCGAAGATCCGGGTCAGGTAGTCGTCGCGAAGGGATACTGCCTGTCGCGCCGGCGTCACCGGTATGCCTTCTTCGATGAAAAACTCGAGCAGCTCTTCGTCGGTCGACGTCTCATCATTGGATAACACGTCTTCAACTGTACGAAGTTGCGATTCAGTGAGTGCCGAAAAGACGGGATTCATGAGAAATCTCCTTGGTTCAGTGATCAGGCTGCAGCCGCAGCTTTGTAATTCCAGGTTTGCGTCGCTCCATCAAACTCATAGCCGAGCTGTTTCAGACGCAAAATCTGCGCCCTGAGCGTGCTTCGATCGACAGTGGCATCCAACTTGACGCTGTTACCCAGCGGCCACTGATGCCCGAACAGTTCAATGTCCTGGTCATCCGCTTTAGGTCGGCGCATCGGCATAGCCTCAGTGCTTTCCTGGTCAGAGGATGCCGGTACACGGGATTCCTGATGCGCTTGCTTCAGAAACTCCGCTGCCAGGCGTGCCGCGCCGGTTGCCCGAAATATGGCCCTCTTGTCATCCTTCAACGCCTGGATCCAGCTGGCGATGTAGGCGGCGTCGAAAGCCTCGTTTCGGATACCGAAGTGCCCGCACAGAAAGGCGCTGCCCAGCTGTGCGACCAGCTCCTCGAGCGCGTACTTTGGCGAGCCAAACGTCGCGTCGGGATCGGTGATACCGGGACGCGCCAGGCGTGATTCGTGCCCAGTAGCGTGCGTGAGTTCATGCAGTGCGACGCTGTAATACCCCTCGGCGTCATGAAACCGCTCCTTTGCTGGCAGCAGTACACGGTCCTGTTTGGGGTAATAGCCAGCAACGTCACGATCCAGTGAGTGCACGACCTTGATGCCACAGCCATTGATGAAGTCATCTAAAGCATCCACGCTCTCGAATCCATCAATCATGGTGGCAGGCGGGTTCGTGACTTCGTCTGGAAGTCCATCGCACTGATCGATGTTGAAGAGGTTGAACCCCCGCAGGATGGCGAAATGCTTCTCCTTCGGGTTGCCTTCCTCATCCAGAACGGCCTCGCCTGCGTCGTCGACGATCTCCCGCTTCATGGGTTTGTAGAAACAGGCAAGCGTACTTCGCTCGCCCTTGCGTACCGTGCCTCCGGCTTCCTTCGCCTGGCGAAAGGTCAGCCAACGATCTTGGGAGAAGCCGCGCTTGTCGGCCATATCCCAAAGCAGCGGCACGTTGATGCCATTGTATTGGCGCCCAGAGACGGCATTGCAGGGTATGAGTGGCGTTCGACTGGACGGATCCCAGGGTTTCCCGACTCCGGGAAGAACTCCCTGCTTAAGGCTTTCCAGAATCCGGTCAGTGATTGCCTGGTAGATGTCGGCCATCATTAGATCCTCAAGATGACGACCGAGAGGCCCCCACCGGGAGCGCATCCCGGTCGGGGTAGGAGAGAAAGCCCGGCGAGCCGGGCTATGTTGTGGATAAAGGGAGGGTCAGGCAGCCATGACGCTGTGACCGGCCAGAGAGAACACCAGCACTTGCTTGTGCCAGAAGCGCTGCACCTCGACATGAACCCGCAGTGAGCATGGCAAGTTGCTGACGCTGGGGTTGCCGTGTACCTCGACCTCACAGTCAAAGGCACGACAGCCCGAAGGAACACCGGCGAGTTGGTCTCTCGCGCTGTCCATGAAGCCGTCTATGAGATCCAACCAGAACACCCCAGGCACACGCTCATGTGCTGAGGTAGCGGCAGATAACATGACAACCTCGTTCAGCAGAGGCTGCTCCATGTGGACCATGCAATTCCGATTCGATGGGCACAGGCCGCGATGTATGGCCTTGGTAGTGACATCGAGGCGAGGAACGGCATGTTGAGTCGTAGCAGACTTCATCGTGCTTCTCCTTCGATTGAACAAAAAAGGGGAAGCACCTCGCCCCAAAGGGAAGGATCTTCCCCTTGGGGTGGATACCGCTTGGTTTATACCGGCAGAACGTGTGCCTTCCAGGAATAGCGATGCGTGCTCACCTTGCGATGATTCACGACATGCCCCTGTTCATTGCGAACCGGCTGTTTGACGACTACCGCTTCACGTCCGAGAAACTCGAGCGCAACGGTGTCTCCAACCGCCAGCGGGGTCTCTTGCGCCACGCGCTTGAGATCGATACCCCACACGGTCCTGTCATCACCACGCTCATTTCGCAGCGTGATGTAATAGCTGAGGCGGTTTGCCTCATCGAACTGATAGGGAGCGCTGCCATGGGCAACGATCTCTCCTCGATGCGTAACGCCGTCTTGATGGGAGGCAGAGGACTTCGTGGAAGTCGTCTCATCTTCATCGCATGCACGTCGATCGAGTCCGAAGCTGATGATTCCGAGGCGCTTGAGCACCACCAGGGCGACAAGCGTCAACCAGATCCACCGGAGTGGCTCAGGTATGACCTGCGGAAACATAAGCGGAACCAGAACGGAGAGGAGTAGGGCTCGAGAGCCTTTGAGTGGATTCTTCTTCATGGTGATGCTCCAGTGGATCAAATCCGGGAGACACACCATCCCCATTGGGGATGTGTCCCCAGATGGGTAGAAGTACAGAGGTAGATCAAAGCGGTTGGGTCAGCCGAAGACCTTCAACACGGCCATGACGATACTGAGAACGCCGACAGAGCCAGCAATCATGCCGCCAAACCGAACGGTCAGCCGGGTTTCCAACTGACTGATCTCCTGTTTCAGGTCATGCTTGGTTGCAAGGTGCTGATTCATCTCGCTCTCCAGAGCATTGACGACATCCATTGCCTTCTCATCCGAGATATCGGCAGAACGCAAGGCGTTGTACAAGGCAATGCCTAGCTGCATGGGAATCTCCTTATATTAGATGGGAGACTCCCGTCCAGGGAGAGTCTCCCTGGTAGGGTGAGGTAGCATCCAGCCCTTGCGGGCGCCGTCTCTCGGGATGCGTTACGGCTTGCGGGCTGCCCCGAAGGGCAAAGGGCGCTGCTGTTGCCGTCAGCAGCCAACGGGTGCAGCTTGAGTATGAAACGGATCAATTGAAGGTGCAAGAGTTGGCTTGGTTGCTGATCAAGTCAGATATGAGTGACGCTATCGTCAGCTTATTCAGCTGCTAGGGTAAATCCCTGAGGCCCTGAACACATTCGTTCGGGCCATAGGGTTAGACCTCAAGGTCGGTGGTTGGCGACGAACAGACTCACTTTGCAAGAAGCTGGGCGATCAACCAAGATGAGACGGAGCAGATTGGCACTGTAGCATGCAATTTTGGTTTGTCACCTAGCTTTAGACGAGGTGAGACTCTGCATAATACGTTCTAACGCGGCCGTCTGAAATCGAGACAATCGATCTGCTCGAGGGTCTGCACGACCGACTCCACATCATCACTATCAAAGTCGTCACGGTCAGCCTCTTCGTGTGTTCCCTTGTTGAGGTATGTCCAGATCAGGTTGGACTCAGAAATGGCGATGATGCGGCCATAAGCTTCAATTAGTGGGTCCTTGTTAGCATGATCAAACGTGTGCGCTTTCCGCAGTTTTTTTAGCAACGCCTCACACAGATTTCGCAAGTCAGGTTCGGCGCCGGCCCTTGCCAGTGGCACTGTCAGCAGCCCCAATTCATGGTGCACTAGCCACTGCCATACCTTATTAGAGAGCATTTCCAAGGCCTGCCGGGATGCCCCCAACGCTTCGCGATCATTGAGTGTTTCGCGTGCGGCCCGAGCCTTTGCGATGTAGTTGCGAGTCGCGACGTTGTTGACAACCCGCGGTTGATTGTCCCCCGTATGGTGTTTGAACAGGTATACTTGACAGTCCTCTCGGCGCGGCCTGGGAAGATGTTGTTGAATGTCCTTGATAAATTCGTTGCTGTGGCACGTCACAATGATCTGTGTTCGATCGAAATGCTCACTCTCGAATATCGTCTCGCGAATCCCTCTTCGATGGTCGTGATCAATGGCATTGATGGCGTCGTCGAACACTATCAAGGGGCTTCCTATGCTCTTAGCCTTGGCCATCAGGATGGCTAGCCCAAGGCATCGAATATGACCCTCACTCAATACATGCAGGGCATTCACCATTTGTGTAGGGTTACCTCGAAAGGCGATCTCGATCTTGTCTTCGCTCGTCAAGGGAAGGTGCAAACTAGCGAGCTTGTCTGCATCCAGATCATTCTGGTTGAACTCGTTATAGAGCATCAGAGCCATTTCATTGAGTCCAGCAAGGAATTGCCCCGGAAGCTGTTCACGATACGATTTCAATTCCTTCAAGAAACGGTCATAAGTTTCTTTAAAACCTGTGTCTCGTATGATGTCCTGCTCTTCCTGTTTGGCCAGGGAAATTAGCTCTGCATGATCTGTATCGAATGCAGCAATTCTCGCCTTTGCTTTATCAATCGCGTCTGCCAGCTCCTTATCCTTCTGGTCTTGCGCTTGCACCTTCAGCTGGAAGTCGAGCAAGCGTTGTCTTTCGGCAACGAGAGGTGCCCGTTCTTGTTGCATATGTTGCGACATCGTATCCTGGGCGTCGATGGAATCGGCAATACCGAGCAACTGTTCAAGAAGATCTGCTTTGGCGTTGTCGCCTTCGGATAGTGGGTAAAGTGTGGCCCACCAGATACCCTCCGGATCGGCGGATAATCCGGAGAGGTACTGTTTGGCCTCGCAGGGTTGTTCCTGTTGCTGATCAATGAAGTTTTCCAAACGTGTCATCATCTCCCGCAGCTCGCGCGATGCTTGGGTGAGAGCCTGTTGGGCATTGTATTGTCGTTGTTGCAATTCGCTCAAAGAGCGCAAATCCGATAGGCCTGTAGTTGCCTTTTCGTATGGATTGGCAACGACATGAACGGTTCCTTGTAGTGGGGTGTCACAGGCGGGGCAGCGTTCGCCCACCGTTTGCTGTAACGCAAGCACAGCATCGTACAATGCCTTGAAAGACACCTGATTGCTTTGAGACTGCAACTCTGAAGTGATCTCATTCAGGTCCTGCTGGCATTGATGTGCCTTTTCAAAAGCATCGAGCATCGTCTGACGCTTAACGCCGATGATAGAGGGTGGAACGGCATCAAGCAGTTTGTTCAGTTCCTGTAAGCGGCCTGGTGCCTCGGCGCTCCCGATCAGTTCCTTGAGGCCAGCATAGTCTGTGCCTTCGGCATAAGACATCGCCAGCGCCGCTTCCTCGTCCCTTAGGCGATGACGCGTGTCGGGTTCGCCATCAACAATCGCCTTATCGGTCTCCAGAGCCGCACGCAAATCTGCCAGCTCGGTCTGCTTAGCTGGAGAAAGGACAAGCTGACCATCAATACTCTCGTTGAAGTGACTGACAAAGTCATTAAACTGATCCATACCAAACAAGGTGGCGATCAATTCAGCACGTTGGTTGTTGGGGCGAGCGGCAATCCGGGAGAAGGCATCGATCCGGTTCTTCTCGATGAAGCAGAATCGGTACATGTCTGCATTAGCGACTACATCTATTTCCTGGCCCTGATGACTGGTAGCCTTGAGAATCGGCGGCTCATAGCACTGTGCATGGACGTTGGAAAGATAGGTTCGTGCAGCGATTCGCTTGGCACCCGCTTCTTCAACTTCCCCCAGCAGTGCATATTCTAGCCCCTCGCACAGGCTTGTCTTGCCACTGCCGTTCGGTCCATAGAAAAGAACGACCTGGTTTTGGAGGTCGAATGGTTCGGGATGGAGGAAGCCCCGAAATGGCCCGAGCGTGAGGTGGCTAAGTCGAGCCCAAGGCCATGCATCAACGACACCATCGGGTTGGATCTGGGGCGGCGTATCAGCAGTTTGTGCTAGATTTTCTCGAATCAGTTCTACCAGATAGCTGGCACGCTGGCTACGTTGGCGAGATGTCCCAGCCAGCATATCGAAATTCTCCAATGCAAGATGGGCTAGGCGCCGGACATCGGCCGGGACCTGCTTGTCTTCTTGATAAAGCCACCCGACGAACCGCTCGAAATCCTGCCTTGCTGTTGCCATATCTCCCTCATACGTTGTAGTTCCCATTCCCGCTGGACGCTCATCGTGCTAATGCTCAGCAAGATGCAACCATGCTGTTCCACGGTTTTTTTTCAGTCTAGCGGTTTGTCGATTGTAAATAATGAGCTACTCTACTTCATGGCTTTTCGTCACGAAGAGCTATATCTAGTCTCTTTTGGGTACGATCCTCCAGCATATGCCATGCTAGGGAACGACCTCGAACCTGTGATTACGATCATGCTTCCTGAGGATTGGAGCGTAAGCGTCATGATCTATTCTCTTACCTCATCCCTGCCAGCCTTGTGCTGCCAGAGTTTCTCCTTTAGATCGTCTCCATCGTGATGTGTATGTGTCATAGGTCCAACTGAGAACCGCTCCGTGCCCTGGCCTTGCGTGCTGCCTCGGGGACGTCATTAAAGTCATCTGCTCTGAAGGTGGGGCCGTTCACGATCTTATCGAGCAATTCTCCCTGGTAAGGGGCGATGTCGACTGTTCTGCTCAACAGATTCAAAAGCTTCAATAGTTCGCTCGTGTAATTCGCTGACCAACCAGAGGGCGCAATCTCGTCAAGAGGAGACGACCTCTTTCCCCGCCTGTTCTTGAGTCGATAGCCGAGCCAGTTCTGCACAACCATATGGCCTGAGACTTCAAATTCGTAGACTTCGCGAGTCACTGGGCCAAACTCGCCATCACCGACCATTAGTACCTGGCGTGATTCATCATAGCTGTAGCGTTCAGGAAGACTGGAGCTATCGACTGCCTTTAGGTTCATCACAACAGGTGATGGCCAAGACTGCCCTGCGCTAAATCGTTCTCCATAAGTATGTAGAAACAGCAGCTCTCGACCAATGGAAACAGCTTGATCGAATAGAGCCTTGTCGCAAGTGAGGGGGATCCGCAGCTCGCGGCTAGTTAGCTCTTCATGGTATTCGGTCGTAAAGGCCGGGTTAGCGAGTACGGCATAGAAGTAGGCGGCGACATCTTCAGGGGTTACATCCTTGCCGAAAGCAGTCGAAAGCAGAGAAAGTAACTGAGGGTGCAAGTTAGCGATCTCAGCTTTTCCGTCCTTGTACAAGGGCATAATGTCCTTGGCTCCATATGAACCTCGGAAATAATGTAGGTCTGGAACCGCTGAAGATGCTGTAAGTGCAGGCCCTGATCCGAGAGGTTGGGTGAAGAGGCTTGCAAAGTAAACTTGGTGCTGCGAATGAGCTTGCCATAGAGTCGGCCTGAGATAATCACACAGCCGGTTATCCTGAAGGAGTACATGGCGGTCGAAGGATCGATAGCCGTATTCCACAATAGGCGGTGGTTGATGCCCCACCGGAACGTCCTGCAAAGGTGTCAGTTGCTCGGTTCCGTCGATTGAAAGTACACTGCGGTTAATCTTTCGGTCGCGGGTTTCTTTAAATGAAGATGCACGATCTGTGGACTTGAGAAGTGTCTCCCAGCGTGTCGTTAGTGTTGTCTGAGTTGGGGCAACAGGCCAGGTCCGCTTGATCTGGACGCCTGATGTTCGCCATGGCATCAGGTCCGTCAGGAGTGGCCAATCAAAGAAAACCCCTTCTCCCCCGGGCCGGAACGGGGAGTCCCAGTCGTCAGGACAAGGCTGGAAATTGAGGTCATCAAGTCCGCTCAGGGTTTCCATGACGTGTAGCTTTTCGGCACGATTCCCCTCCACACGGGCATAGTTCACTTTTGCGGGAGACTCTGGCTGAGGGCCGCTGTACCTCACTGCGATCGTGATCGCTACTGGAGTTTGGATAGCAAAAACATTCTCATCTCTCCGCGTGCCGCGGCCTTCGCCGCCTAGGTCAATAATCCATATTTCGTCACAGACCTTGCGCATATGACGGCGCATCCCCAAAAAGGCATCGCCATCAAGGTAGGAACTGGCTGTGATATAGGTGACCACCCCTGGCCCTTGGGCCAGGTCATGCTCAAAGGTTTTCCAGAGCGCCCACCGCCAGAAATAGACGTAGAGGTTGTAAAGGTTCTTGAGATCGCCTCCTTTACGGGCCTTCTTTACAGGCTCGATAAAGTCATTGAGAATGGAATCGCGTCCATCCTCTGTCTCTCCCCAGCGAACCCAGCCACCCATCATCGCTCGGTTCTCCAGCGTAGCCGCAGCATGACGATCGTAGGGAGGGTTGCCCAGGCATACAAGAACCGGAACGCTCTCCTTCACTCGCTTAGCGCGTTTATGCTCAAGCCCGATTGGCTGATATAATAAAGGAAGCTCGGGAATTTTTTCATAGGGAGACTCCAAGGTGTTGTTCAGCATGATCTGCACCCCATCGGCAGGAGGATGACCACCATACTGATAAAGCATGCGAGTCATGCGTAAAGCGGCTACGGCATATGGGCCTACCATGATCTCAAAACCGTATAGATGGGCGCCCAGGAGATCCGCTCGGGCCGGCATTGCCCCTTTTCCTTCAGTCTTGCGGACTTCTTCCATTACGTGCTCAATGACACCTAGCAGGTAGGTTCCGGTTCCGACTGCCGGATCAAGTACATTGACTCCGCCAGTTGCAAAGCCATGCCGCTTATTAAGCTTTCGGCGCAGTAGGTCATCCACCAGACGGACCTGACCCTGGACAACCTCAACAGGGGTGTAATAGGCACCAGCATCTTTGCGAAGCTGGGGGTCGTACTCGGCAAGGAAGTCTTCATAGAAATGCAACCACGGATCGCGCCGGCCTCCGCTCATGGTTCCTTCCGGTACCCGGTCGATAACCCGCTGAAGCATCCCCAGGGATGTACTCAGGTGCTCCTGCACCAAGGGATCTGTGAGCACCTTCAGTGCTCGAGAAAGAAGCGTGTTGGCGTGCGTCAGCGATTCAACGGCTGTGTCGATGAATAGGGTATCGCTACCGTTGGAGCGGGCAAGCAGGAGGGAGAAGGTCACCGTCTGAGCATAAGCGTCGGCAAACCTGTCATTATCTGCCCCTGGAAACAGGTATCTCTGCCAATCATGGGCGGCAGCCTTTACGGCTGCTGTATCAGCACGCAGTGCATCTAGGACATCATTGCGCAGCATACGACAGAGTGGTGCCAGGAACTGGGCCAGCTGACGAGAGGTTTTGGGGACATCAGGCTCCCAGCGGAAGTAGGCCGTGAATAATGTCTCTAGCTCACGGGCGTTGCTCTCGGTGATGGCAGCCCTGCCCAAGGATGCTGGGGAGCCATCGAGTCGAACTTGGCGTTCTAACTGCCCTTTCCGATAGAGGGCAAATTCCTGCCCATCGCTGTAGAGCAGGTTGGGGAGGTCGGAAAAGCGCTGCCACTGCCTGCGATCATGACCCGTGAAACGAGAGGTGTCAGCACCCTTGCCAGGGGCCTTCAACTCCAAGTGGCCACTAAGCAGACCATCGCACTCGATGCCGAAATCAGGCTTTCCGACTCTGGCCCCCAGGAGCGTTTCCCCAATGGGAACGACTGTAATCCCTAGCGCCTTACCTCCCTCAATGAGAAGGCGCTCAAATGGGGAACGTAGTTGATCCTCTGGTTCGCCAGTGGTCAGCGCAGAGTACTTTGCTTGCAGGGCATCTGCGTATTCTTGAAGTGGCCCTACCCATGGACATGAAACTGGCATAACACCCTTATCCTCCTCCATTTACGTGGTGAACATCACACGAAACTGAACCGTACCAGTTTTCTCGGAGACCCGTTAGCTTGAGTCAGGCCGCCTTCCTGGCCTGCCCCTGTTGCTCATAATACAGAGCCTGTCGCTCAACCGGTGGCATGTTATCGATCGGCTCCAGTAGCCGCCGGTGGCTGAATCAGTCGACCCTGGATTCATAGAATAACCACAGCACTTTGGGCACCACGGTGGAGGCAGGTGGGCCAGCGCCGGTACCCTCCCAGCTCTACTGACCAAAGTGAAGCAGAGCATAGGATACCGACAGCTGACCCAGACCCAACGATACCAAATCCACGCCCGCTATGACTTGGGCATCAGCCAGCGCCAGATCGGCAGGGTGCTGGGCATCCATAGCAGCACGATCAGTCGTGAGCTGCGCCGCAACGCCACCGCCATCGGCTACGACCTTGAACAGGCACAGGTCCGTAGTGATCATCGACGGCGCACCGCCTGGAAGTGGACTAAGCGCTTGTTCAGCATGATCATCGCCGTCGCCGGCCGGCTGCGTGAGGAATGGAGCCCGGAGCAAATCAGCGGATTCATGGTGCCCTTGGCCGGCGTAGGCGTCAGTCAACAGTGGATCTACTCCTTGATCTGGGATGACAAGGCCCGGGGCGGAGCACCCAGGCCTGCCCAAGTGGCGCAGCAAGCATCGTGCCCAGGCCAAGAGCGCAGGGCTCGGCAAAATTCCTCCGCGTGGGCATCGAGCATCGTCTGGCTGAGGTTTATGACAGGCTATTCATCGGGCACTGGGAGGGTGACCCTGTGATCCAGGGGCACACGCAATCGGGTCTAGTCACGCTGGCAGTACGGCTACCCAGGATCTCCGCGGAGCTGCCGCAAACAGGCATGATCTGCCTGCTGAAGCCTCGCCGGGGTGCTGACCAGACCATCACACTGGACTCCGGTTCGGAGTTCGCCGGTCACAAATCCGTGGCCAAGGCGGTGACCGCAGCGACCTACTTTTGTGGTCCCTACTGCCCCGGCCAGCGTGGGGCCAACGAGAACACCAATAGCCTGGTACGGCAGTACTTCCCCAAGGGAACGGACGTCACCGGCACCGAGTTGCGCAAGGCAGTCAGAAAGCCGAATGACCTCCCCGAAAGCGCCTCGACCGGTACAGGTATTCCTGGGGGGAATACTCAGGAGCCCCGAACACCGCAGGTGATGCGCTTATTGCTTGAATTCGGGGGACTCACTCCAAAGTGGCGAGCTCAACGGCTTCCAGGTGCCGCCATTGTCCGTGTTGGCGAATTACGTCGTCTTAAACAACTTGATCACTGTCTCGGCCAGTGCGTTGTCGTAGGAATCGCCGTTGCTCCCTGCCGATGGCTCGATACCGGCATCCGCCTTGAGCGATTCTAGCGCTATGTGGATCAGGTCGCTGAGGCCGTTCATGAAGCACCTGCTCCAGCGCATTCATCACCATGTGGTCGATGCGGGGCGAGCAGGAGACTCGCCAACCGATGATCCAGCGGGCAAAGGCGTCGATGGCTGCCCATTGCGAGGGGGAGTCCGCCCCGTGCGCGAAGACGGACTGTCCGCGAACGGATCTCAGAGGCATATCGTTTGGAAGTGTTTATGGCTCCATCCTCTCAAGGTTTGGAGCCTCCGGGAATCCCGGTACGGTTCAGCAACCTCAATGAGTACCTCCCGGAGGAGGTTCGAGAGAAGGGTTTGCTGGAAATGGAAAGGTGGGGGCTGAAAAATCAACTGAGGCCCAGCTCCCAAGACTGGGAAAGAGCCTGTAGATCTCCTTTTCGATGGGCTATCGCGACTTTCGTTTCCAAGTTCGTGAGAGGGAATTAGGAGGCAACATCCTTTGCCCTTTCCCTGGCCCTTTGGGGTTGGCCACTGATATCCGGGTAAGCCCCTTCCCCTTATTCCCCTTCCATTCCAACCCTTTGCCTGCGCCATTTCCCTTTCCCTCGTGGCGGCTGTACGCAAAATCTGTGGGCACTTCCCGGTCTAGGGTGCCTGGATTGAGCGAGAGAGCGCCATTCTTCCGGCCGCACTCCAATCGAGGAGGTATGTCCTCCGTGGTAAGCTGCTGCCATCGAATGATGGAGATGTCATGAACAACCAGCATGACCACAGCTATAAGCTGCTGTTCAGCGAGCCAAGGGTCGTTCGCGATCTGCTGACAGGCTTCGTGAAGGAAGAATGGATTGATCGCCTGGATCTCGATTCGCTGGAGAAGGTCAGCAGCACCTTCGTCACCGATGACCTACGCGATCGTGAAGGCGATGTGATCTGGCGTGTGCGCTTTGGCGACGAGTGGGTATACGTCTACCTGCTGATCGAGTTCCAGAGCACCGTCGACCCGTTCATGGCGCTGCGCATCATGACCTACGTGGGACTGCTGTATCAGGAGCTGGTCAAACAGAAGAAACTGACCCAGGACGGCAAACTGCCCCCCGTGCTGCCTATCGTGCTGTACAACGGCGAAAAACGTTGGAATGCGGCACTCAACGTGGCTGAGCTTGTCCAACCGGTACCGGGAGGCTTGGAGCATTACCGACCTGACCTCCCATATCTGCTCCTGGACGAGGGCGCTATCGTGACCAGCGAGCAGTGGTCGGAAGAGACCCGAAATGTGGTGTCGGCCATCTTCCGGCTGGAACATCACCGTGATCAGCAGGATGCCATCGACCTGATCGGATTACTGGTACAATGGTTACAAGCGCCGGAGCAGACCCAGCTACGCCGGCACTTCGTCCTCTGGATCCGGCGCGTGCTGCTGCCGAGCTGGGTGCCCGAGAGCGAAGGGGCTGAGTGGCAGTCGCTCAACGACTTGAACGAGGTGCACAACATGTTGGCTGAACGTGCAAAGCAGTGGCCCGAGCAGTGGAAGCAGGTAGGCGAAGAGAATCACGCTCGTCAGGTGGCTCAGAAAATGCTCGAGCGAACCGCCATGGATGACCAGATGATCTCTGAGCTGTCTGGGCTGGACATCGAGCAGGTCCGTAAGTTGCGGGAAGAGCTACAGCACTGACCCATGATCGAATTGCACTGATCTGGCTTGCAAGCTACTCTCGGACTGACTGTACCCGTATTCTGGAGGTGTCCCATGAGCCTCAAAAAGCTCCTGTGGAACGACAACGCAACAGAGCTGTTCGGTCATCGCCGTGACCAGGACGAGCACGTTGCGCCTGAGCGTCCAGAAAAGGGCAACGCCTCCCATCGCCCCTACACCGCCCGCAAGGTGCTCAAAGGCTCTGCGGCATTCACGTCTGCGCTGCTGTTCGGGAATGGTGAGTCTCAAGGACTGATTCGGACCTTTGGCCAAGCGTCGGCTGAGGCAGGTAAAACTATCCTTAGGGGTAAGCAAGACCCCAGTACAAGCACAGATGCTGTGAAACTTGATATGTATGGGCTAGGTGGCCCAGGGTACTACGACAAAAACGGCGTCATTAAATACCGTCTTGATGACGACGAATAGGAAAAAATAGAGCCAGCTTACGCCTAGCTCTATGTCTTCACATGGCTTTATCCTGCGCCTTATCAGCTGCTTTGCCTCCTGCACCTTTAGCTTCATTGCCAGAATTACTAATCCCGCTAGAAATAGCATTTCCAGCACCGGCTCCTGCCCATCCCAACGCGGCAATCCATACGCTTGGCAGAACAAGAAACATCATGCCGTTCACGAACTGAAGCACCATCTTGTCGTTCGCATTCTCAACTCCGGCCAGCCAGTTCAGCTTCGCTGCTGCGCTGTTGTACATCAGATTGACCAGGTTGGAGTCCAGCCAGCGTGCCAATTCCCACCAGAAGGTCAGGAAGTACAGACCGAACAAGGCGAACATGGCCATCCCCACGACCTTGACGGAGTAGCCCGACGCGACCATGACAAACGGTAGGCAGATGACAATCGCCATCAGTAACACGCCCTGAATCATCGGCAATGACTGCTTGAGGCTATCCATACCGGCACGAAACGGCACTGTGGCCATGGCGTTACCTGCCATCCCCGCCACGGCAACCACCGCATCATCAACACCACCATCGAGGCTCCGATACCCCATGGAGGCCTGGCTGGTGTTCCCGTTGGCTGCCCCTGATCGGGGGCTCACCATGCGACGAATCATGTGCTCTGCAGCGGCCTCCTGGCTGATGGCTGCCTTGGCATCATGAAGCAGAGCTGTTGTTATCCGATCCCAACCGCTGACTTGATCCTGAAGTCGCGCTGCCAACCCTGCCGAGCCATCACTCCACCATTCGCGACAAGAGGGATACCCCGGCTGCCCCGGGCCTGTACTGGGCCGGGCCTCGTCCCGATCCGCGTTATAGGGGAAACCCGGGATAGGGCGTTTGGCGTAAAAGCTGTCATAGAAACCTGATGTCTCTAGGAAGTGTTTCGACCCAATCCAGTCAACATCCATCCCCTTGGCCTCCTCGAGGGTGGTGCCACTCTGTAACAGCTTGTTCATGGCCGGTCCAAAGCACGCCAGCTGGAACTCCCCGATCTCGCGCTTCAGTCCCTGGTCGGAGATCGATGAGAGGTCGAGTGCTGTACGGATAGACTGATAGTCAGTCGAACAGGGGATCTTCGAGACGGCCACGTTGGTCAAGCCCTTGGAGATCGAGTGCGTCAGTGCCCACCACATGGGCAAACGGGCCTGCTGCCCGTCAATCGACGTCATTGTCGATTCTCCCCATTGGCCACTAGATAGCATGACCGTCCCGCATTGCTCTGCGTGGTCTTTGTTGACGTTCACCGGGTTCACGTTAAACGTGAAAACGGGCACGCAGGTAAACGCTACTACAATAATCATCACATAGAGCCGCGACTCGATGCGGTTGAGCGACAGTACCCCCTTGTTTCCCTCGTCATCGCCTTCCTGTCGCGCCTTGAACCACTCGCCCGCGACTAATGCGATGAAGGGAACAACGGCGATCCCGGTCGCGGTCATGGCATCCCAGATGCCATTGTTAACGACCCAGCCCAGGGTGAGCATGGTGCCTTCCATGTAGTCATTGACTGCGAACGTCGCCATGTCAGGCTCCTCCCCACCAGATGAACAGGTTGTAGCCCTCGATCAGAACCACAACGATCAGGATCATGCGTTCGAGCTTGTGCAGTAGGACGCGCCCTTGCCGGCCGCCATCCTTGTCCTGCTCAATGCTCCGCAGGATCCTCGGTCGCCAGAGCCGGAACCAAGCCAAAGCGATCCCCCCATAAAAGAGGACACGCCAGACCATCAGCCAATGACGGTTTTCACCCAGAGCGACCTGGAAGTCCGTGATGCCGCCATACAGGCGCATCCCGATGAAAACGATGAGGGCACCAACCCAAAATGCGGCGATCAGGCCCAAGAGCCCCAGTAGCAATGGGTGACGTTTGAAAATCCGAACCATCGGGGGCTCCTTATTGACCTTCGATCGGCGCACCACGGCCATCCAGCTCACTACGCGGGATGTTCGTTTCGTTCTGCATAGAGTCCCTGGCTCGGTTGGCCGCCCGTTGGAGCGCTGACGTTGCGGCACTGCTGGCAAGAGACTTGCGAATCTCCATCTCGCTCTGCAGTAGCTCGATATCCCGGTTGAAGGCCTCGAGCTTGCGATCCAGGGCCGTCATCCCTTCGGGATTATTCTCGATACCCGGGTCACTTGTGCCCGCAATCAACGCTCTTCGCGCCCACATCGCCTTGGTCAGGGTCCTGGCCAGGGCCATCTCACTGGCCAGGCGCTGGGCGAGAAGGGGGCCTTGGGGATCGGTGCGCATCGCCTCGATCACGCCACGAGACACGGCCAGGCCATTGCCTGCAGAGACATCATTCAGCTTGTCCTGGGTGATTTTGCTGCCGTTCAGCATCTCAACCAGGTTCTGGTGGATGGACTGCTGTTCGTCTTCGAGCTCCCGGATCAAACCGGTACCGGCAACACTCTCGGATTTCTCGCATCCATCGCAGGACCGCAGCTCGGTATCGCCGACGATTTTCTTGGTCCATTCGGCGGCTTCCTCGGGAGATCCCCATATGGTGCACATACCACCCTTACAGTCGCTGCCACTCTCGGAACCACCGCTACCGCTGCCACCGGCAATACCGCCACCACCAACCCAGTCACCATTGGAGGTGGCGACGGATCCCCAGCCTCCACCACCACCCGAAACTGATGCATTCGATGTTGTGTCGGTACGGCCATGGAGGAGGTTGTAGCCCGCTTTCGCTGTGTCCTCGACAACGCGCATGGGCGCCTGGCCGCTGCCACCACGCTTCTGACCGCCCACCCAGGTGCGCCCCGCGTTGCCGGCCTCGGCCTCGGCTTCTTCCTGAGCTGCCACAGCATCGGGGTTCGAGCTCGCGATGTCCTGCCAGTTTTCCGCCATGGCACTCTGCTGCATTTGCCCCCCGATCGTGGCGTCGGCCAGGGCTTCGGACATGCGTTGGCAGGAGAGCTTCGACTTGTCGAAGTCCATTCGTCCCTGCAGGACACCATTGGTCAGCAGATCATAGAGCGCGGGGTTGGATCGCTGGATAATCATCGCCGGCAGACTGGCCACAGCGCCGGTGGCATTCTGTACAACATCCCCCATCATGTTCTGAAAGCCATCCGTCAGTCCGTTGAGCTGATTGCTCACGGTCGCGCCGATATCAAAATTGCCGCAGGTGGCATCAACGTTCCAACGGACCCCCATTCCACTCATCCTCGGGCCATGTCCCAACCCGGCAGACGCACCGAAGGGGGCAGCGCCCCCAATGTCGTAATAGAGCCTGTCCGCTGATTGCGCCTGAGCGAGTAGTGGGGTGACCAGTGCCACCGAGAGCGTCAGGCTCTGCAGGATGTGTCGATTCATGCTTACTCTCCGGTGAAATACAGCAGTTCTTGCCCCCGGACGGCACAACACCGATAGGGTCGCCACAGCGCCCAGGCGTAGTTGCCGGGATCCTGGAGTTGATGGCGTTCTCCCCCATCCGGGAAAATCGAGCAGGACATGCTCATGTTGGGTTCCAGGCGCTGCCACTTGTGCGTGTCTGGATCCCCTTCCTTGACCGGGTCAGGTGCCCACTTACCAGCGTTTGGGTTGTCAGTTGGGGCCAGTGGCATGTAGACGTGAGGCTGTCCATTTCGAGTCACGACGTCCGCTGCACGCTGAGCCGTAGTGGCGGCCGCCTTGTAGTCATGGGGTTGAGAGACGAAACCGCTGCGCGGATAAATTGGGCTCCACAGATCCCCCACAGAGCCCATCTCACGCATTCCGGGTGTCAGGGCCTCGGGATACGCCATCTCGGGAAGGGACGAGCGCCAGGCCAGCGCATCCAGCGTCGAGAGGAAATAGGGGGTATAGGGCAGTGCCTCACTATCGCAGGAGTACCCGAAGGAACTGAGCATTCGGTAGAAGACCGCACCCCCGGGGTGACCAATTGCATCGGTATTCTTGAACCTGGTATTGGAATGGCGGCTATCGGCTTCCTCTGTCGCGCGGCCACCGCCTGTGGCATTCCCTGTTGGCGGGGAAAGCATCGCCACCTCGCTCCAGGGGTTATCACCAGTGTTCTCGTAGGACGACACCACCAGCTCGGGGATGTAATGCTTCACGCGCATGGATGTGCGTACCGTACAGCCGAAAGCTGTGCAATAAAGCCAGGCACAGAAACCAATGACCTGGTAATCGAGACACTGCGTACTCAACGACGACTCGACGATCTCGGGGGTGGTGAGGGCGCGTGCTTGAGGTGCCCACGTCAAGCTGGCCATGCTGATGACCAGGGCGCAGGCTATTGCCATCGGCAGAGTGGAGAGCGTCCGCTTCATGGGGTGTCATCCTCGTCTCGGGTGTACCGTGCAATCTCCTCGAGGGCGACTTGGACGTCAGCCTCGCCATACACGACATAGCGACCATCGAGAACGACAGCGGGAACTTTCTCGATACCGAGCATCCAGGCACGCGCTACGCCTGTATATGTCTCGCCATAGCGGTCCAGCGTGGCCTGCCAGTCTGGGCCGCTCATGCGCGACCGTAGAATCTGTTTCGCGCGATCGGGATCTGCCGGCAGATCTCGCGAAATCTGCGCGTCGAGTCTGGCCGGGGCATCCAGTTCAACCACGGCTGCAGACTCCGGCGCGTTGACGATGGGCTCGCCGGCGACGGTGAACACTTCGACGCCAGCCCATGCTGGCAGGGCGAGTATTGAGAGCAGGGGAATCAACCAGCGTGTCGGATGTCGTGCCACAGTGGCCTCCTGGAAAGGTGGGCATGTGGCCATGGTGAGCAGCCTTGGCAGTAAGGGCATCGAAGAATGTTAAATGGAAGGCTGTACGTTTTTGCTGCGGAGCCATTGGCACGAGGAAGCCATTGGATTGATGTGCTGATGAGTGATTACACTGAGAGCGGCGCTCAGGCCGCTAGCGTTGCCAATCTGGATGGCGCTCCACCGTTAGCGGCCTGAGACGCCTCTCAGGTACAAAATGCCAATCAGCAAGAGGCGCCGTATTGCCCATTGGCATCAGATCACCCCGCTGCCCAGGCGGGGTGGAGCCTTCAAGAGGCCTTCCTGCTTCTCCGGTTCGTGGTGGTCTTGAGGAGTCGCTTGAACGCTGTGCTATCCGCGACATTTAGATAGGTATCGAAGGTGGCATTCCAGACTGTTGTTTCTTCTTGGTATCGGATACTGACGTTGAGCGTGCCCGTCTGTGGAGGGCGTGACAGCGACACGGTGGCCTGTGCATCACGCAGGCTCGAGATTCCCAGCGACTCGAGATCTTCCTGGAACTGCACAACTAGGAGCAGATTGACCTGGTGCGCCTCGCACCATGCCGTGGCCTGTCGCACCTGATCCTCGGCATCCGGCAAGAAGGAGAGATGATCAAAGACCACCAGGTCGGCGGGACCTGTAGGCGCTGACCACTGTTGGTGACCATCTCCCGGTACCGTTTCGGCAGGAGCTGTTGGCACCGACCACTGCACAAGCGGATCGATCAGCATCACGCGGCGGCCCACGCCCAATGCCTCGACCACTCGAGATTTCCCGATACCGGTTTCGCCTGTCATCACAATAATGTTCATGACCGTACTCCTCTTCGATTGTCTCAGTGATTTCCTGACGTACGGCCAATGGCCTGCACCATTTGATCAACAGGCCGGTACCCTTCCCCCATCTCCCCCGATGGCAAGACGATCGTCGGAGTCCCCGTCACGCCAAATTGCTGCCCCAGTTGAAATCCGTCTTTCACAGCGGACTGGCAGCTTTCAACCGGTTCCATCTCCATAGGGAGAGGGCGGCCCTCGAATACGGCCGTCATCGCTTCTTGCGGGTATTTCGAGCACAAGATCTGTGCCAGTTGACGTGCGGCTGGGGACTGGCTGCCGGCACGTGGGAACGGTACGTAGTGGACCGTGATACCGGCAGCCGTCAGTTGATCGATCTGCTGATGCAGTTTCTGGCAATAGGGACAGGTTGTGTCCGTGAAGACCGTGATCTCGCCAAGGTCATCTCCCTGAGCGGGGTAAGTCACCAGATCTTCCTCAGACACATCCTGCAGCTGCTCCAGCCGTTCTTGACGGTTGCGCTGCTCGGTGACGTTGATGAGCCCCTCTGGCGCGTTGTCGTAGAGAGTCCCCACGACCATGTGACGCCCCTGAGCGTCGCTATAGAAGGTGTCCCCATTGCGTAGCCGCACCTCGTATATTGGCCCCTCGAGGTCGACACGATGAATTGACTCAGGAGTAATGGCCTGGCCATTGATGGTGAGATCCTCCAGTGCCTCCGGCACATCCTGCCCTGATGCAGCCAAGACCATTGTCGAGGCCGTCATGGCCACGACGGCCGCACCAAGGATCAGACCGGTCAGTTGACGTTTCATCGCAGCGCCTCCAGGCAGGAGAGAGCGGATTCGCCCCCATAGGTTTGAATGGTCCAGCAATCACCCAGCGTGATAGCAGGGAGAGACAAGGACTCCTGGATGTCGAGATAGCGACACCCCTCGCGTATCGACTCATGAACGTGCGCCCGTCGTGATGGCGAGATTCCCTGATGTTGCAATCGAGAAAAGCGGTTGCGGCCAATTTCGGGGGTAGTGTGCCCTTCGCCAGCAAACTCGCTCTGTGCCCACCAGTTGGCCACGTCCATGGAGTAGGTACGTCCGTCTCCTTCTTCAAAGGTCAGCTCGATACGGTGTTCGATTTGAAAGCGGCCGGGCGGCAGGTTCTCGACAGCCACAGACCATTGAAATACGACTTCTCCCGCAGTGAGATCCGCGGGGAGCGTGATGAACTCCCCCAGCTGGCATTCAGAGGATCCCCCCACGAAATAGAGCCCATTGGGATAGGGTTGATGGATGACCCAGCCCCCATCAGGGCTGACAGGTTCTTTCATCCAGCTAGTTGAGACGTTCAGGGTGATGTCCTCAGCCGTTAACTTGTCAAAAGGGTCTGCCTGCAGGACCGGCAGCAAATGAAGTGTGCGTTCGCGCGCATCGGCGTTCACGGTGTCGAAGACTTGGATTTCTGACATACCACCGATCCTTCTTCCGGGGGCGTGAGATGGGGAGCAAGTTGAGCGCGGATCTCTTGGACGTTGTAGCGTCCACGGGCGGGAAAGCGCAGCAGCGGGATGCCTGCTGAGGCAAAGGCCCGATCCACGAACCGATCGCGACGCTTCCTGTCGCCACGACGGTGACTGCGATCGTCGAGCTCGATCGCGATGAGAATTCGTCCGCCGCGAGGCTCACACAGCACCAGATCGACGTGCTTGGAGCTGATCAAGCGGAAGTAGCGCCACCAGCGCTGGTCGCGAGAGTGGTGTTGGCGGAAACGCACGCGGAGTACATCGGCGATACGTACCTTGCAGGCGATCATCGCGCTGGATCCGACGGCCAGCGAAACGGCGCCATAGAACGCCTGCTCGGTAGGTGAGTTGAGGGCGGGCTGTCTTTCATAGGGCAACGTTCCCTTTCCCCGCCGCCAAAACACCAGCAACACCAGGACATAGAGAGTAGCCAGCACCAGAGGCCCCAAGATCGCGATCGTCCCGAGAGTGACCGCACCTGACGGGGCGACTGTTTCACTCATGCCGAGACCTCTGCCCGATCCCGATCGGCGCCGGAAGCGTCCTCCTCGATAAAGCCGCGTTTCGCATCCATCTCCTTGGCCAGGTGGATGGCGGCATCCAACTCGGAGCAACGCTTTTCCAGCATGACGTTGCGCCGAGCCTTCTTCTCGTCCCCTTCGGTCCCGGACAACGCCAGGTAGAGACTCGGCTGTACCACCCGAAACAGCGCCTCAACCGTAGAGGCCAGTACGACGCCCTCGGTGTATTTCTTGGAGATCTTCGATGCCGAGAGGAGGAGCTCTTCCTGGGCCGGTGTCAGTGACTTGAAACGCTTGATCTTCTGAACCTCATCCGGTGGCATCACCAGGCAGATCCAGAATTCGATCATGTTGAGCAGCTTCTCGGCCGCGTCAGGGAAATCTTCGACGTTCTGAGTGGCGAACCACAGCCAATAAAAGAGCTTACGCCCCATCTTGCCCACCTTGACGAAAAACGGTGACAGCAGGGGATTGACGGTGACAACGTGGCTCTCGTCGATGATCTGGACGATGTGGCGACCGTCATACTGCGTCCGCTCTGCCAGGTTGGTGATCATGTTGGTGATCGAGATGACGGACAGCGCTAATTGCCCCCCGTAACCCTCACGGGCGTAGGTGGCTAGGTCCACCAGGGTTACATCGCACTCAGGCCAGGGATCACCGGTTGAGTTGAATACCTCACCATCGAAGCCATCACAGTACAGGCCAATGTTCATGCCCATCTCTTCGATGCGGCGCTGGGTGTCTTCATGGAAACCAGGGTCGCGTGAGATCTCGAAGAAGGCATCGCGAACATCTTCGGTCTTGCAGGGGCGTCCTTCTTCAAACGTCACCCGTGCAGCGCGCATGATGGCGTCGCGCACAATTCGCCGATCGGCACGACGAAAGCGACGTTCCTCTTCTTCCTCCCCACCGGTAATCATCAGACGTGCGGTGATTTCCATCTCACCGAGAAGATCCCGCTTGTCTTCATCGAGCTCTTCCTCCTCATCCTCGATCGGCGCTGGCAACGCATCATCGTCTATCTCACCCTGGGCACGTGCCTTGGCATCTTCGTCGGCCTGCTTGCGTGCACGCTCGTCTTCGAGCAGCCGGTGTGCTTCCAGAAAGGGGGCCAGGGAGACGCCTGAGCCGGGCGACAGTTTGACCTTGTTGACGCTCAAGCCGTTACGTTCGAAATAGTCGGCGAGCAAGCCAAAGCTGTTGCCTACTTCCAGGATGAACAAACGCGGCCGGCGCACGGCCATCAGCTGAGCGCAGATGGCCGTCAGTGAGGCCGATTTACCTGCCCCTGTCGGGCCACTGATGAAGGCATGCGCATTCTTCTCGCGATCGGCCAGATGGAAGGGATCAAACGAAAGCGTTTCGCCGCCACGATTGAAATTTGTGATACCCGGGCGTCCCGTACCACGAGCTCGACCGAAGAAGGGGCTCAGGTTCGCAATGTGCTGAACGTAGTTGTAGGCGGTATACCAGCGGTTACGGGCATCCTTGTCGGGATCGAAAGCCATCGGGAGCCAGCGAAGGTACGTGTTGAGGGAGGCGATCTCATCCTCGGGCTCAACCGGCTTCAGGCTGGACTGATACAGCTTGGTGCTCAACGCCTGGGTCTTTAATCGCAGGTCCTCCTCATTGTCACCACGCAAGTAAAACACCAGGGAGGACTGGTACAGGAAATGGCGCTCCGCCATGTATTCCTTGGCTTTCTTGCAGTCATTACGCACGCTGACTGCCAGCACGCTATCGCCATGCGCCTTATTGCTGAGCCGGTTGACATGATCCTCGAGGGGTTCCTGGGGCGACGCCACCACCGTCAATACCATGACGGTACCCTCGGGTAGCACATCCATCAGCGCATTGGAGACCTTGGACTTGCTGCCTTGCCGCTTGACCTCACCGGTGATGTGTCCGATCTCCGGCTTCTTGCGCAGCTCATCCACCACCAGACACCGATGTGGCAGGCCATCGAAATACCAGAGGCCCTTGTCGACATCAGACGTCGGGATGTTGAAAAGGACATCGCCCCCCAGGTCATAGTTGTAGGGCAGGTTGTCGTCGCCGGGATAGTCGACCAGGTCAAGAAAGGCCTGGGGATCGTCGGGGAACATAGACGGGCGAGGATTGAACCAGGCTACCATCCAGCGATGGAAGTCACGCCCATCATAACGTCGTAGGGTGAGGCCTGCCCCTTCAAGCGCCGACGCCAGGCGGTCGTAGACCATATTGGCATCTTCTTCCGGCGTCATCGGGTTGCCACGCCCTGATCCTGTGGATTTGTTCAGGCGGCGGTAGAGCACCAGGCGCGTGCGGCGCGTTTGTCCCTTCCAGGAGGTCTGCGTCACCACGTCGTCGTGGAACACGCCACCCTCCTGAGAGATGGATTTCAGATGCCGCTCAAACTGACTCAACCACTCCTGGGTATAGGTGGTCTCGAGCAAGCCACTGGATTTCTCCGTTGATTCGGGATCCGGGCAATCAATATAGGCTTTCAGCCGATCCATGATGTCGCGGAAGTCGACTTCATCCTGGGCGTAGATTTGGGCGACCCAGGGTGAGTTGTCGTGCTGTGGCAGAGCATCCTGAAATGCCCCTTCGATCAGGTCACGCTTATCCCTGAGCCATTCCTCCGACCGCCCCTCGGTCGCGAGCGGCATGATCTCGGCCACGATGCCGACCGAGCGACAATCATCCATCAGGAAGCATTTTGAATCGGTCAGATACTCGATAAAGGGCAGATAGTTGGCGAAGGACGGCGCCCGTTTGTAGAGCCGATCAACGTCCTGCTCTGTGATCGACTTCCCCCTTGGGACCGCCAATGGCCGCTCGCCATTGCCATTCATCTCGGAGGCATCGATGGGATCAGCCTGCTGTTCGGCACCACCGAACCAGCGATTCATCAGGTCATTGAATGACATCAGCGCGTCCTCCCCACCGGACGAGCTCCCTCACCCGGCATGGCGTACTGGTGCTTTGTGTGTAGCGGGAAGATGGTGGAGTAACCCGGTACCGGCACCGACTCCCCACCGGCCAGGTGGGGGTAGATATACATCACCAGGTCTGGGTTCGGCAGGCGTGAGAATTGACTGTAGATCTCATTGGCCGCGTCACGGGTATAGCGCGTCTGTTCAGCGGTCACCTCGCCATCCCCGATCGGACGACGCAACGCCCCCCGGGCTTCCAGCACGGCCTGTTTCCCAGCGCTGCCACTCGCACTCTGCCGGGAGCCCTCTTTCCAGAGTTCCTGCATGGTCATCCCGTTGGTAGGCATCAGCTCGTCCTTGGACGTCGCACAGCCGGAAAGCAGCCCCAATCCCACCAGGGCCAGAGTGAACAGAGTGGCTCGTGGGAAGGCCCTGCGATCAGTCGAGCCCGTGTGTGGTTGCCCTTGATGAGTCATAGCGCACCTTCCTCCCTTCGGTCTCGTAATCGATCGGGATCTGCTTGTTGATGTGAATGGCCACGTCCTGGCCGGGGGGGACATAAACAGCGGCAAATGCTTCGCCATACAGCCTGTTGACCCACTGGGACATGTCATTCACCCCTTGAGAGAGGATCTGCCCCATGGCCTGGTTGCCTGTCATGGCCTGGGAAATGCTGCCATCGGGGCCGATGGACGTGATTGAGGTCGAATCGTCATCGGACAACATCGTCGCCGCACCGGCCCCGGCAGCAGTGAGCAGGCTTTGCGTACTCAGGTATTCCTTGGCGTTGCTGCGACGCATGCCACTGATGCAGGGAATCCCGTTCCGGTCACTCAGCCAGCCGATGGAGTCACCACCTCCGATCGTCTGGTTTTGATTGCGATCGTTGCTATTTCCACGCCCCTGATTGACGTCTTCCGGCGACGGCACGGTTCGAACCGTGCCGTCCTCGAACACAAACGTCATCGACGAGATGTTTCCGCGCACGCAGGAGAGGGTCCAATCCCCCGTCGCTGTCCCACTGACCACTGCAGCTTGCACCTCGGGGAGCTCGATACCGTTCGCGGTGAGGTTGTCCTTACCCACCATCACTTTGAATGGATAGGGATCGTTTACGGTGCCATCGACCGGGACCCGGCCCAGGAGCGCCGTCATGGACAGAGATCCCATCAAAGTGGAGTTCTCGGGGATGGTGTAGACGGGTTCGACGGTGGCTTCATCGGGCTGTCCCGTGGCACTCGCCTTGACCGCACTCCCCGCTCTCGAGGCAGCCTCACCGACATCACTTGCCGCGGATTGGAACGATGTCGGGAATGTCGGTCCTTCCTGACCACGACGACCGGGGCCTTCCTCAACGCGTTGATCCATGGGTTCGACCCAGGCCAGATTACTGCCGGTGCCACCAGCACCGCCGCCTTCAAGCCCCAGACCAATCGGCACGTCCTCATTGTTGCCTTCCCCCGAGAAACCGTCCTTCAGATTGCTAATCTCGCTTTGCAGACTCTGAAGCAGGCTCTGGTTCTCACGCTGTGACGCCCGGCGCTCCTGATCGAATTCCTGCTCCTGTTGATGCAGGGCACTACGAATCTGGCTCTGAACGTCACGTCGATCCTCGAGCATGTCGGCATTTTGTTCCCGGAGCCGCTGGTTGGTCTCGAGCACTCGATTCATTTCCTCCCGCATGGCTCGCGTCTGACCGACCAGGGTGGCGACCGTATCCTGTGGCGTGTCTCCCTCGATCCCCAGCGCCTTGAGCTCATCTTCACTCAGCGTCAGCGATGGATCGCTTTCTTCACCACTTGACCCTGATTGCTGGCTGGAATCGGATCCCGACCAGAGAATGACAATCACAGCGACCAGGGCGAGAAATGACGGCACCAGAATCCTGACCAGGCCGTTGCCCTTGAGCTTCATGAGTCACCTCCCGCATCTGCGTGGACTGAGTGATCCTCGGCCACGGAGGCCGAAAGTGGCACCGCCTGAGCCAACGACACCCCATCCGTGACGATGAAGACGGTGGTGGTATCCCGTACCGAGCCTCGGCGGCCGAGCGTGGGATGCATGAAGGTGGCGCTGAAGAGATCGCCTTGCAGCCAGCGTGGATCCAGCTCAAACGCCCGAGATGGGTCGCGATTGGAGAGCTTCACTGCCGTGACGGTCCACCCGTCGAGTTTCCAGGCGGCAACCGGTGTGGCGGATACCGGTAAAGCCGGCAACAGCGAGGGCAGGCTTTCAGGCAGTCGCATGGCCACGCGATTGACGCCTTGCACCGGCTCAATGGTCCGCGTCGGGGCGTATAAGGATTGCGCCGCATAGCGTGTCAGCACCACAGGAACCGGTGTATTGGCCGATGACGACGATCCATCATCCTGCTCCTGGGAATCCGAGCTTGAGGCAGTCTCTGAATCGACATGATCGTCTTCAGGAAACACCACCTGAATCTCTTCGTCGCTTGCTCCCGTCTCCATGGCCGTCAGATCAAACAGGACCACTTCATTGGTCTCGACGTCCTGAAGGCGAACCCGTTGGGTATCGAACGGCTTGTCAGCCTTTAGATAGATGGCACCACCGGCACTCTGAACGCGTAGTGTCTCCGAGTCGGCAATCTCGGGTGGGAGCCCCACCCGTACATTGCGATCCAGCACGATCACACGTTCCGTTCCAACCGGGAGGTCGACCGGCAGAGGCTTGCGATCCCAGTGAAGGATCTCCACCGCCTGTGCCTGGGTGGCGAGCACCAAAGCGGCGCTCGCAATGCTCAGTCGGGATAACAGGCGTCTACTCATGGTGAAGCTACCTCGCTTGGCTGGTCGGCGTCGCTGTCGTCGTCGGCATACCCGAGTCGCTGGGGCACCCCGGCAAAGCATCCGTCAGCGGAACCGATCTGCAGCCCCCAGGGATTCGAATCGGGATCGTTGTCCACGCGGCTGACGTAGATGGGATAGCGAACGAAAGCGTCACGAACGGACGTGCCGGCGTAGGATTCACTGACCCCCATATCGAGCGTGGCAATCCAGTGATCTCGATCGATCACCTGCACGCCACCGGGTCCATCAGGGCTCTCGTCCTGGAACCCTCGACCGGGAATTTCATAGATTCCTCGAACACGTCCCTTCAATTCGCCACGGGCGCGGCGCTGCTCATACTCGTTTTCGAGGTAGTTACGGCAGCCGGGCGTCAGGAATGTGCTGTACGCCTGAATGTTGCGCCTGTAGTTGACTTCGCCATTGACCGGCCAGCGGTTGATCGTCTGCCAGACATAGACGGCGAAGGTATAGATATTGGGCTCCGGTACTTTCCACCACTCGCGAGTGCTGCCGGTTCGTAGATCCGGGGGAACATGGACATCCAGCCGATCCGGTGACGTCTTCCACCCCCAGTAGAGTCCCGCGCACACCAGGACCATCACCACGATGACGCCACGTAACGTGGTGATATGAGCGTCCCGGGCCGCCAAGGCATGACGTTTACGACTCATGAGTTATCTCCCTTGCTGCGCGAGAGGCGTCCCGTCGAATTCGTCACTGGACGCCGAACGGGATCGCGTCGGATGCGCCAACGGATGGATTCCTGGATCAATTCATTACCCCCCGGCACGGGAAGCCCCGCTTTGGTGAGTTGCCACTGGATCTTGCGATACACCCAGGAGCTAGGGCGCCCTCGGCGTAGCCGACGCATGAATGCGCCGCCAAACCACAGAAAGAGACCAGCCCCTGCAAACATGCAGGTCGGGACCATGGCCCCCATGCCCACGACTGCCCAGCCGATCAACCCGACAGGAATGAACGCCATCAGCCCCGCAAAGGTGCAGATCACCAACTCCTTTCCGGTCATGCCGCGAAAGACGACGGGGGTGGCGTTCAAGCGAGAGGGAATGAAATCGATGGTCATGGCCCGACGCCTCCGTGATTAAGTGCTCTGCATGATCGGGTCGCCGTAATTGGCCAGCCAGATAACGACGACGATCATGACAACCCCAAGACCGGCCACCATCCCGAACAGGCCCCACTCGCCTTTCTTTCTCGATTCGTTGAAGGCCCAGATCAGTGCACCGATGTAAGCGAGAATCGCGAAGGCTGTCACGACGATGAAGGCGATACTGAAGCCTTCCGACCCCACATTGCGGAAGGTGTCGAGAAGGTTACCGTCTGCCCCTTCGGTAATGTTTTCCTGTTGAGGCAACGCCGCGAGCGCAATGGCGGGTAGAGAGGCAAGTGCAGCCACCCCACCTCGCAGTACGCCTTTGGTTCGGCTGTAAAGTGACGTGATGACGTTCATGGTTCCGTTACTCCTTGGGTCTCTTGCTGATGAACCTCCTCACGCGAGGAGGAATGGTGCCCCGGGAAAGGGCTTCCAGCTGCGCTGCTACAAGAACAGCCAGAACAGAATCACGACCACCATCACGCCCCGGATGAAATTCCAGGTCATGACGTGCTCGCTGAACATGCCTCCCACCCAACCGCGCCAGTTGCTGACGCCGAGCCACGCCAGCCAGATCACCGCCAGGGCACAACCGACACCAGCGATCAACAGGTAGAGGTCATCTGGGGTGGCGCTTGCACCAGCCTTGAAGGCTTCTTGCATTGAAAGCGCCATCACTGCCCCCGATCTTCGAGGTAGTCGCCATTCAGCGGCATGGGCTGACGCGGAAGTAGGCGTTCGGGGGCGAGGTAGGCATCGATACCGGAGGTAATGGACTTGAGATCCGATCGCAGCATGCGGGTATCGAAATAGATGCGAGTATTCTCGGGGCTGGTTTTCTGCTGTCGCGCATCGATGCGATCGACGACCACCTTGATCTGCTCGATCTGGGTCTGGATCAGGGCGAGATCGCGACGTTGAATTTCATCGATGTCGCTCGCCTGAACAGACAGTGACATCGAACTGGCCATCAGCAGTCCCAGGAGAAGCGCCGCCTTGCCTGTAGCGTCCGGGCCAGAGATGGGAGAGTGCTTCCGCTCCGTCATAATGGAATCCTGCCGTGGGTGGTGACGACATGAGTCCATGGTCGAGGGATGTGTTCGCGGGATCAGCCAGAAACGTTAAGCGGATCAGACAGGTATTCTTGTCCAGCGACTTGACGGCTAGCCCCTGGTCTAGGACATTCCACGGGATGTTCCATCAGGAAGGGTGATCGTATGAGTGACCGTCGGGGGCTTGAGGATTTTGATTTCAGCCAGGTAAAGAATGTGACCCAGGCGGATATTGCCAATCCGGCGCATGGCGTTAGTGGAATGCTGCTCTTCCGCTTCGTGGAGGGCGCACCGGTGGTTCTGTATCGTCATTGCGACGATAGCGCGGCGCAACTGGTCATACCGCGCTACGATCGTTTCCAGTATGAAGGCGGCTTTGCATGGGGCTATTCAGGTACCGGCCCCCAGTGTTTGAGCCATGCCCTTGCTGCCCTGGTCTATCCCGCCATTCATGTGCGTGAAGACCAGGCTGAGAAGGCCATCGAAATACTGGATAAGGTGGTATCGCGTCTTCCCGCCGATGAAGAAATGGACCTCCCGGTTGTCCACATCTATGAGCGCTGCGGCACTCCCGAGCTTGTTGAATGAACCATTCCGGCCCCGGCTCCCTTGCGCCGGGGCTGTCAGATCCCGCCCATTCACAGGTATTTCTTGAAGCTCGAAGTGGCGATGGTGATCATCGCGCCGAACAGCAGCGCACACGGCAGCAGAAACAGGTTGGGATGGATCGAGAACGGCAGAGAGAGATAGATCAGCCAACCGGTGAGGAATATCGGTGTCACCATCCGCTTGGCGTGATGGTAAACAAAGGCCGACTCTCGGCCTGCACCGAACCGTCGAAGATCGCGGCTGACCAGGCCATCGGTGAAACCGACCAGGCCAGCCAGAATGAACAGGGGGGCGGTCAACATCAGGATCACACACCGCGTCAGGGTCATGAGCGTGACATACATGCCTGCCTGCAGATATGTCTTGATGATACCGATCCAGCCCTCGGAGCCGCTCCCTGTCTCGGCCCAGGCGGCAATCCCGGTTTTCACGAACAGCCACTGGTAGCAGGTATTCACGATCATGGTCGCAAACTCCACCGGCGAGGACACCAGCAGCGATCGCGTGAATTGACTGTCCAAGTACCCCATCTCGGCCATCATGGTCTGACGTGCGTGTTCTGAGCCTGCCTGACTGAACCACCCAAAGGTGATGCCGACCCATTCGATCAGGATCGAGCAGATGATCGAGATGGCAACAATCACGAGAAGAGTGAAGGGCAACTTGAGCAGTGTCGCAATAACGCCCGAGCGTTTACTCTCCGCTCGCTTTGCCGGAGCTTCAGAGCTCGCCATGGTCAGCCACCCCGCTGTTGTCGACAGGTGCCTCGGGCACATCACGGTCCTGGGGTCGAGACGCCTGCTCCGGGGGCTCGAAGTCCATATGAATCGGCGGCGGCATCACCGCTTCCCACCACTGATCGCCCGTGCTGTATTTGGCTCGCATCCGCTTGGCAATATCGGCCACATCCTTCGGAACATCTTCTGTCTTGTCTGGTAGCGGCATTGGCATGCGGATTTTCCAAGGCTGGCCACCCTCCAACAAAGCGAAGGCCTGGCCCTTGGGAAGACCAATAATGTTATTGGGGACCAGCATGTCGACGGACTCGGTGCCTATCCGATCGCCCGCTGAGCTCGAGAAGTCCTGGTCACTGTTCACGTCGGCATTGTCGCTGGCCATGGAGACCATCAGCCTGGTGGAGACATTGACTTTGGGTAACTGATCGGTGAGCTGCCTTGCCGTACGCTCTTCCCGTACACGGAGCATGATCAATGTATTGAAATTGCCGACTACCTGACCTGCTTTCGCCGTGGACCCGATCCGCGCCTCGATGTCAGAGAGCGTCTGGGTATAAGCGGTCACTTGAATCCCCGCGCCGCCCCCTTTGTTGACCAAAGGTATAAACTCATCCCCCATGAGCTCATTAAATTCATCGCAGTGAAGGTTGATCGGCAATTTCTTCCCAGAACGACTGCCTGGCAATCCATCATCGGACCCGAATTTATAGATGTGGCCGGCGACGCTGACGATGTCGGCGAACATGGAATTGCCGACTGCCTGTGCGACTTCGAAGTCGGAGAGCGCATCGAGGCCCACATAGACGATGCCCTTCTTGCGAATGATCTGCTGCCAGTCGATTATCGGGCGCTCGTCCTCGATGTCGTCGTAGTCCGGGCTCAACAACTCGGCGATCTTGCCACTGGTCAGCTTCTCGAGCAGTGGCAGGAGCGAGGCCACGATCTTGTCGAAGTAGGTCTTGTCGTAGCGCACCGCACTGAGCAAGCCATCCAGGACGGGGTCGGTGAGGGTCTCGATGACCTCCGGCTGCTGCAGGTACTGGACGATCGCGACTACCCGTTTATGGCGCCCCTTCATGTTATTGGGGAGCTTGTTCTCGTTGATCGTGCCCTCGATCTCGGTGATCTTCTGGTTGGCGCCCTGCATCTGCTGTTCCAGCGTCTCCTGAACGTACTGCATCAAGAGCGCATCGATGTTCACGACATCCGCCAGAATCTGGTTGTAGGAGGGACGCTCGCCCAACGCATGGCGCGCCCGGGCGACGATGTTCACGAACCGCCAGGCAAACTGACGAAACGCCGCACTGTCCCCCTCGCCGGATAGCTGTCCCGTCACGCGAGTCGGTACCTCAGAGAGTCGCGAGAAGCGCCCCACTGCGTTATAGCGGCAAGAGACGTCAGGCCAACCCAGGTGGAAAATGTAGAACTCATCGCCTCGACCCGCCTTCTGCGCCTCGGCATACATCCTCAGCAACAGATCCGCGTCCCCTTTGGGGTCGAAGCAGATGGTGATGTCACCACGATGGATATCCTGAGTGATCAGGATCTCGGCCAGACGTGTTTTGCCCACCCGCGTGGTGCCCTCAACGAGGGTATGTCCGACGCGCTCGCCCAGCGGCATCCAGACATCATGCTCTTTCCACTCCACTGCATGCAGTGCCGGACGGCCACCGACAGGAGGAAGTGGACGAACAGGGTTCAAGGGGGAGTCCCAGCGCAGCAGGGAGGCGATGTGCTTACCTATCGCGCCGCCTTCCAGGGATTGCTCCAATCGCCGTGCTCGCTTAAACCAGACGCTTGGCTGTACGTAGACCTTTGCTGCGGGTTGCGCAGACTCATGTAACCGCTGCGTATGTTGGGAGTCCCACATGAACCCCTTGCCGAGCCACAAGCTGCGCTGGCTGACGGGCACCTTCCTCGCCGGAAGGGCGAAACGCGGCAGTCGGCGCATGTTGCGCCGATAGCGCAATACGATCCACGCCTGGCGAAACCGCCAGGCACCATAAGTCAGGAAACCGGCAGCGGTGGTCATCCCCACACTTGGCGTCAACGCTAGTGACCAGGGCGCATAGATACAGAGCACGGCACAGCCGAGACAGACCCAAACGGTATTCAGCTCGACAGCAGGACGTAATAGCGATTCCAGAGGATGATGACTGCTCATGCGGCTTTCTCCTCCAGGATGGCGTCGTTGAGGGATTGAACAACGTGTTGAGCAAAGTCCTGGATGGGCTTGGGAGTGGATTGGTGACAGGGGCCTTCAAGTTGATCGAATCGGGCACCGCAGCGGCTGTAATACACACCGAGGGTTGCCCGATCGTTCTTGTCAGCGTCGGGGCCGAGAGGCTTGATCGAGAACACGAGGTAACTACCCTCGTAGCATTCAATGTCATAGGAATCCACGCAGTGGCCCATTTCATGGGCTTCCTGCTGCAGGGACTGGCTATAGGTCAATGCGACGGCCACGTAGGTGTCAGACCGTATCTCTTGAAGAGGGGACGTCCAGGCAAGCGCTTGACCGCGGTACTGCGCTCGGTCACGGTGCTGTTGTTGCAATGCTTCATGCCACGCATCGGAGTGACGCTGTATCGCTTTCCAATCCATGTTGTTGTCGGGTAAGTGGTGGTCGGTACTGGCACTCCAATCGAGCGCGTTGCGCAGTGCTTGTTCCGCTTGGGGGTGGGTTCGCATGAGTTCGCGATACCCCCGTGTCCGCCAGGTTTCCAGACGATCCGCCACCCAGGCTCTCGCCAGGCGACCAAAAACAGGTATCGCCAGTGCTGTTGTCAGTCGGTCTCGGCCAAAACGGTTCCCCTTGATCTCTTTCACCACTTTCAACCCAGCCGTGGCGCCAAGCACCTTCGCATAGGGGCGATGATCCTGTGTCGGGGTCACTGCCTGAATAAACTGCAACACCGCATCCGCCTCGTTGCGGTGCCAGCCGAAAAACGTGTCCTGCCAGACATTCAGGATCATCGTGACCACTGATGCCGGCGACCGGCTCAGAAAGCGGAAGCTCCGCTTCTCATTCAGGCTGCCTATCCGACGGCTGGGACAGAACGTCTTGCGATCCACGATCGTCTTCTCGTCTCTCTGGCGTACCCAGAGTCGACGAGAAAACAGATCGTCGCGGTGCCAATGGCGGGGATGAATGACGGAGAGCATGGGAAGCAACTGCGGCCTTTCAGTGGCGATACGCTCGACAACCGCATGCTGAACCTGGACCCGAAGAAGATCCGTGAGAAGTAGCCGTGCTCGAGGCCCGACAATACGAGATGTCAGCGAGAGAGACGCCCGATCAACGACATCGCGCCATAGTGCCGACCCGAGGGCCTTCATGTTGCGAGTGGCAATGTGGCGCTGTTGATAGTAGGGACGCCCACGCCCCAGGTCCAACGCCCGGATATGGCTCAGATAGCGATCGTAAGTCGCCAATTGGTTCTTGGTGTGCCGTTCGTACTCTTCAAGGACGCGCTGATTGTAAGCGCACTGCGCACACACCTCCGGACCTCTGTCAGGGCCAGGGTATTCCGCATAGTCTGTGACGGTGATCCCGTGAATCGTTCCCCAGTCATCAATGCACGATTCGCAGTTCTCTGCCTCCAAGGGATACCGATTATGGACATGTAGGACCAAATGCCCGACATCACGATCAAGGCCCATGAGCACCTGCGCAATATTCAGACGGTGCCAGCGTATCCGCAGCTCACGCTGCAGATCTCTTCGCCACGGCTGAGGTAATGTCAGTGCAGCGACGGTTTGTTGAAACACTTCGTTGAAGGCGTGCTCGAGGAGATTTTCCCAGGCAAAAGGTAGTTGCTTGTCGGTGCCACACGGCAGCAGTTTCAGTGTTGGCCAATGATCTAGCGTCTTGTCCGCTTTCCATTGTCGCCGCTTGAGATCACGTCGATAGGTACGGGTGCGGCCTTGAGAGCGAACGATGCGCCACAAGCCCGCCATGGTGAAGCTGACCGCACCATCCTGGCTTGTCTCGGAACGGAACAGGCGCGTGATATCCGCCTCCGACAGCCACTCCACCATCAGCGACTCAAGCGACGGCCAGATGAGATCGCAAGCCCCTTCAAGTGCATCCTCTCCAGGCTTCCTGTGCCGAATATAGTGATCAACCGACTCGGCTAAGACATCAGGGGACGGTAATACTGGATTCATGGTTCCCCCTCTATTGCTCGATGCCGCGTTGGCTGATCAGGGCGGGATAGTGTTGAAGCCCTACTCGTTCAGCCAGACCGTCTCCAGAGACAGGACGTAACTCCAATCCCTGAGCGGCCTGACGCAGTTCCTGCATGGCCTGTTCATCCTGAACCTGTACCACCAGACCCACGGCATTCATGTCGCGAAGGATGTCACCTCTCTGGTCAAGCCACTGACGTGACAGTGCGTCGTCACCGATCACGAAGATCGGGGTAAACCCTCCCGGGAGATCAAGCTCTCGCGCTACGAGCTGACCCGGGGTCAGCTGCTCACTCTCGACCGGCAACATGTCCTGTTCGCTGTACCGATCAGTCGGGCGCGACTGCGGTCCCATCTGCGGGGAGTACCCTTCCTGCTCGTCGACGCCGGCACCTTTGATGGCCACGTAATAGGGGCGTGCCGGCTCGCCGCCGTGATCGGCCACCACCTCCAGATCCGGCAACTCGGGCGGACGTTGAACAGGTGCCACTTGTGCCCGAGCGAACGACGTCAGGGCTAGTATCAGACAGCCTGTCATTACGCTGAGGGAGTGATGGTTCACAAGATTCATGGGCATGCTCCTGGTCGTGAATCAGCGGCTGGCCACGGCAACTTCTGCCATCCAGCGACGCGGTTCCGGTGTGACCCAAGTGACCTCGGACTCCGGCGATCGGGGCGATGGCGTGATCCAGGTCAGATTGGCGTCATTGGCAGGGATGGAGGGGGTAGATAAAGAGGGATCTGGGTGATGGGAAGACGTGGTGCGTGCCAGCATGAGCTCGGCAGAATCAGTCCCCAGCGTGGGTGAGGCGCCCAGTTGAGCCAGCTCCTCGCGGACTTTCCGGCGATAACGTGCTGCCGGCGCTCCACCGGCAGGGCGGTGATACCGACCCGCGGCCACCACCCAGTCCCCAGACGCATCGTAGTGCTGGCGAATCACCTTGGCGGCTTCATCGAGGTTTGCGTACGGATCCAACCCTGCACAGGGATCGGCAAATCGCTTTCCTGGACCAAATACCTGGGTCTGCCAGCGCACGTTCATCTGGGCGATGCCGACATCTACGACACGTGTCTGCTGCAGGAACGAACGAAGTGCACTACAGGCCTCATTACGTGTGTCATACCGATACCCCTTGCCACCCACGTTCAAGGTCCATGGCCAGGGCCGCACGGTATGCTCCAAAGACATCTTCGATTCCGTCATGGCCACGGCGTAGAGCACTTCTGGTGGGATGCCGTTGTCCTCTGCAGCTACGACATACGCAGAAGGAATATCTGGCCCGTTGGCGCTTGCCTGTCCTACCGTCAGCAGGCTTGCAAGGATCGACAGTGCCACGAACACACGTCGCATTGTTCACCCCCTCGGCGCGACACGCGGCAACTCAGCGCTGTCGATATTGTACGAACCACCATGATTGAGGGTGATGCTTCCGTTACGCACCTGGTCGGGGGGGATCCCCACTTTGGCCGCCCAACGGCGAATGCGCTCGTCATCCCCCTCGGAATCGACAATCCAGATGTCCATGGCCGCACCATTGCTCAACAGACGCTTTACCGTGGCATCGCACTGACCACAGGCCTGGGTGGCCACGACCACATTCAAGCGAGCGGATGACGATGCCGTCGCATCACCAAATACCGACTGAGTGGCATCGATGCCGCCTTTGGAGGTGAAGGAGTTGACCGGCATGTCGCCAGGGTAGAGACGCTGCCAGGCGTCGTCATAAGCACGTTGGAACGCCAGCTCAGCCTCGACACGTTTGCGCTCGGTCTCTACCAACAGTTCGGCGTACTTCTGACGTTCGGCGTCCGAGCGAGCCTCCAGCCCCAGTGCCGTCAAGGGGTCCAGATCGGGGGACCAGGTGCCACGAGGTCCTTCCATGATCGTCTTGTAGCGTTGGTACTCCTGCTGATCCAGTCCCCAGGCATCAGCAGCTCGCTGTTGGCTCCGTTCAATGACGGTTTCAGAAACTGTCGAGTCACGCTGCTGGGTCTCTTCAGCATCCTGGAGCGATTGCCCCCATGCAGGGAGTGCCAGGTAGGGCAGTATCGCCGCTGCCATCACGCATAGCGCATTGCGAGTCATGAACTGGCCTCCTCTTTGTCGTCGGCGGATTTCTCAGCCACCGCTTCAGACGAAGCTGATTCGGGCTGTGAATGGGTTCCTTCTGCGGCAGCCTTCTGATCGGTGTTCGCATTGCCATCGCCGCTGGAAGAACCTGATACCTCCCCGGGTTTGTCTTCAGAACCCTCGGGAGTTTTACGCGCTTCCTTCTCTGGCGATTCATCATCAGTGCTTTCGGGAGCCAGACGTTGGGACATATCCGCGATGCGTTCTTCGGTCATGGCGACCAGCGCTTTGACCGATCCCTCGAGCGCATCAAGCTGATCGGCCAATGCCTGTTGCGCTTGGCGCTTCTCTTCCAGGCGAACCGTCGTGTCTGAAAGACGCGTGGAAAGCTCCTCGAGCTTGTGATCCGTAGGCGCGAGCTCAGTGACGCGTTGATCCAGGTCGCTGACGTCGTCTTGGAGTTCTGTCACGGGTGCTGACGCGCCAGACGCGTCTTCCAGCTGGTCGGTGAGTTCATCCGGAGGAACAATGTCCGTCCCTGGTGGGACAGTGGCCTGCGCCGAGCTCAAGGTGAACATCACCAGGGCCGCTATCGTGGCAATGGCGTTGAGTCGGATGCCGCTACGCTCGAAAGGGGTAATGCGAATTGCCAGATTCATCATTCAGCTCCTACGGCAGATTGACCGTGACGTTCTGCCCGCGATAACGAAATACCGCCGTTGAGGCATTGATGGTGACCAGCTGCCACTCCCCCACGGATTCGCGTTCTCCCAGCAATCTCACCTGGTCGAGGTCATTCACTGGGCCGGTGGCGACACTCAAGTAGGGACGGCCACCTCGGTACTCGACGCCGGAAATGTGGAGAGGAAGACGGGGGATGGCAGGACGGCTTGCCGTACGTGGCTTGGCAGGTGAGGGGGATGGCTCAGGTTCTTCGGCTTGCTGAGACGCGACAGACGCCTCGGCGAGGCGATTCGACACCACTTCTTCCAGTGCCGTCAGCTGCATGTCGATTTGGCGTCTTGCCTCCTCGAGGAAGCCTTCCAGTGCTTCCATACGATGGCTCATGTTCTCTACATCTATCGCACCCGACTGCTGGTCGAGTTGCGCATTGACCTCACTCAGGCGCTGCTCCATGGAGGCTACACGAGCATTCAGATCACTCAACGAGCCCAGTCGCTGCTCCAGGTCCTGCACGGATCCTTGAAGCCGCGTGATGGCTTCCGGTTGATCCGGCTGAGCCGGCGCAGCAGATGCCGGCGGTTCTTCCGAGTTGTTCCCCAGTACAAAGAGGACAACAAACAGAAGCGTGACAAACACTGCTAATGGGACAGCCACGATCAACAAGCGTCGAAGCGGATGCCCGGCGGGCTTGTTGGGCACTGAATCCATGGACAGCTTGTCAGTCTGATCACTCATGGCTTCGCTCCGGCACAACGGTCGTAGTTTCCACAGTGCGGAGGTCTCGCTGCTCATAACAGACCTGACGGCGCACGGGATCTTCTTCGAGCTCCCAAGCATCGCCGGCGAGTACCTGCAGAGCTTCACGAAGCGTCATGGGCCCCAGATGGTAATGGGCAGCGGGCAGTTGACGACTGTAGAGCCACTTCTGATGATCCCGAGTCGCGGGGCATAGGGTGTATCCAGTGTTCTTGAGGGTGTAACGAATGCCGTCCCCCACCGTGGTGGAAATGCTCGGCGGAATGTGTACGTTGACGATTTGCTCTAGCAGATGACGCTGTCCCATCGGGGCCTGCATGGTGACCAGCTGATATCGTCCCGTGCGAAGCACTTCGACGGGGATCAACTCCTGGTCATAGACATCGGGATCCACGATGCCGCGATGCGGGGGATTGGGACCGGTGACCACCTGGTGTTCCGTGGTGATGACCTCGGGCTCATCCAGTGGGGAGATCTGCAGAGCACTGGCGGCATCCACTTTCGATGTGGTGCCCGTGTTGACCGGAGGTTGGTGGGCACAGCCGGCCAGCAGCACCATCGCAACACCACAGGACAGGAAACGTGGGAAGGCATGCATCATGTTGGCCTCGTAATGTTCTGATCAGAATCAGGCTTACGGTGCCGCTATGGGGGGGAACGGGTCGACTCAGAATGTTAATCTGATGCGAAAGGAATTTGTGGCGTTAAGGAAGGCAGGATGGCGAAGATCAAGGCCCCGCAGAGTATCATCCGTTGTGTATACCACACCTCACCTGGACAGAACCCCTGGACAGGCACGTCCCAGTGCCGTGAGTCACCCGGGCATGTTCTGTTGACGTATGCAGCAAAAAAAATTGGGTATGCGGATTCAATGGTTGATGGGCCACCTTCCCCTTCAGCCTGACTCCCTTTAGATGATTGATAAACCGACCCCGTGGTCGAGTTCTTCTGCGAAGTCCGGGAGTCCGCAACCCATGGGTTTCTTGTAGAACGGAGAGACCATAGTGGACTCTCATCGCATGAGGCGAAGGCTTCACACAGCCACGTCGAGAAGGAAGCATTGCGTCGTTCCTGCATAACATGAGGATTGCGTTACCTAGGGTAGCCAACCATGCGACACAGCTCGTCGATGGCCTTCGATCCATTATCCTGGTGCCAGGCTAGCATCAGTTGCGAAGTAATCGACAGATCCTCCAGCTCGTAGGCGACCAGTTCGCTCTCTCCCCGCGCCATGATACTCGGCATGATCGCATAACCCATTCCTGTGGCCACCAAGCTGCGGATGGTGATGTCGTCATGACACTCTTGGACAGTATTGGGCACGATGCCCGCCTGCTGGAAGCAGCGATCGACCCTATCGTAGCTTCCCGGCGTCGAGTCGCGGCTAAAGCGGATGAAGGGCGCATCGGCGAAGGCGCATAGCGATTTCGGCGGCCCCTCTGTCAAGGGATGACGCCGGCTGACGATGACGGCCATGCGATAACTGGCAAGCGGCAGATATGCAAACCGAGGCTCGTCTTCCTCCTCAGTGAACAGAATGCCGGCGTCTATGCCACCCTCGAGAATAGCACTCGTCTGCGGGCCCGACAGCATTGACTCCAGCGTCAGTCGGATTCCCGGGTTCTGTCCCCGGAAGCGACTGATCAGGTTCGAGATGCTCGGAATGTAGGGATGAATAGTGGTGATGCCGATCGACAGGCTGTCGCTGTAGCCATCCGAGATAGCCCGGGTCTTATTGGCAATGCTGTCCAGATCGGCGACCAGTCGGCGACTGTTGTTGTAGAGATACTGGCCGGCACTCGTCAGCGAGACTCCCTTGCGATCGCGCTCGAAGAGTCGAGCCCCGACCCTTTCCTCGAGCAGTCGTATCTGGCGTGTCAGCGCGGGCTGGGCGATGGGAATCCGCTTGGCGGCCGCCGTGATGGAACCAGCATCCACCACGGCCAGGAAATACCTCAGCTTCTTGATATCCATAGGACTGCCTCACACTTCGAATGATGCAGCATATCAAAAAAGCATGACCGCATAGGAAAGAAGTATTTTTCTCTCTCTTAATCACCTGAATATACTGGAAAATATTGCACCACCCAGGAAGCTTGGGAGGTGGTCGTTGCACGATGACCTATGACACCACTTCCTTCTCGCCCCCATCAGAACAAGCATAGGAAAATGCGATGCAAGTCTGCGATGTAGAACGAATGATTGCCTTTCGACGAGAGCTTCACCGCTATCCCGAGCTCTCCTGCGAGGAGGAGCAGACGGCACGGCGTGTCGCGACCATGCTGTATGAGGTCGGGGTCGACGAAGTGCATGAATCAATCGGTGGTCATGGCATCGTGGCCCTCATCCATGGGCAGCAACCTGGCCCTGCTGTCGGCTTGAGGGCCGATATGGATGCTCTGCCACTGCAGGAAGCCACCGGACTAGCTCACGGCTCGACACATGCCAATGTTATGCATGCCTGCGGCCATGATGGACATACCGCCATGCTAATGGGAGCCGCCTTGGACTTGGTCAAGGCGCGCCCTGCCCGGGGTCGGGTCATCCTGATTTTTCAGCCCGCCGAAGAGTTGGGCACCGGGGCCCCAGCCATGATAGAGGATGGGCTGCTCGAACGCTTTCCCATGGATGCCGTCTTCGGTCTACACAACTGGCCGGGCGTGGAAGCGGGCGCTTTCATCATCCACGAAGTGCCGCACATGGCCTCCAGCGATGATTTCGTGGTGTGCTTCCACTCCGAAGGTGGGCATGGCGCCATGCCGCACCTGACCACCGACCCTATAGTAGCTGCCGGGTTGTTCGTCACGGCAGCGCAGCAGATCGTCAGCCGCAACGTCGACCCTGAAGACATTGCCGTGGTCAGCCTCGGCAGCCTGCAGAGCGGGCATGCCAGCAACATCATCCCCGCCTCTGCACGACTGAAGGGCACAGCCCGCTGCTTCAAGCCCGATGTTCGCCAGCGACTCGAAAGGCGGATTCACGAGATTGCCGAAGGCATTGCCCGTGCCAGCGGCTGCGAGGTGACGCTGAACTATGTGCCCTCGACACCCGCGGTGGTCAACGACACCGCATGCGCCAGGCTATGCCGGGAGGTCGTCGAGGCGCACTGGGGCAGTGATTGGCTGGTCTCCCATCCCATCAGCATGGGTGCCGATGACATGGGCTTCCTGCTCGAGGCCGTGCCCGGCGCCTATGGCTGGATCGGCAACGGCAACGGCAACGCGGCTCCCGCGCTGCACCAGCCGGATTACGACTTCAACGACGACATCCTAGAGAAGGGCAGTGATTTTCTCGCCGGCGTGGCTCGGCGCTTCCTCGATAACAACCACTAGATCCAGAGGTTTGGAATGAGTGATCTCGAAAGAACAACGACACTCGAGACGGCACCACGGCGGACCATAAAGTTCCCGCATATCTTCGTGGTGCTGTTCACCTTCATCTGCATTGCCGCGCTATCGACCTACCTGATCGATGCAGGAAGCTACGAGCGCACCACCACCGAGCAGGGGCAGACTGTGGTTGTGCCGGGCAGCTATGCGCCAGTGGAAACCGACAAGGCCAACTGGCTGACACCCTTCATGGCAGTGTTCGAGGGCATGCGGGAAGGCAGCAGCATCATCTTCTTCATCTTCATCTCCGGGGGGGCCTTCGGCGTGCTCAAAGCCACGGGCGTGTTGCAGACGCTCGTGGCCAGCATCAGCCAAGCGCTCTCGGGGCGCGATATCATCCTAATCCCTCTGCTTATGCTGTTGTTCGCCGTGGGTGGCGCCACTTTCGGCCTGGCCGAGGAGACCATCGCCTTCATCATCATTCTGGCCCCGATACTGCGCCTACTGGGCTACGACTCCATCACCGCCGCCGCAGTCCCCCTGGTCGGCGCCGGTGCCGGCTTTTCGGCGGCCTTCATGAATCCCTTCACCGTCGGTGTGGCCCAGGATATCGCCCAGTTGCCGATCTTCTCCGGCATGACACTACGCACCTGCTACTGGGTGGTCTTCGTCAGTGTGAGCATCGTCTTCGTGACGCGCTATGCGGCCAGAGTCAAGGCGTGCCCCGAGCGCAGCCTCGTCTACCGCAGCGACCGCCGGCAATTCGGCAATCCCGGGCCGCAGCAGGGAAGCCGGCAACTGAGCCTGTCGGATAAGCTAGTGCTACTGGCATTCGTCGGCGCCATCCTGACCATCGCCTATGGCGTCATCCGCCATGGCTGGTACATCGGCGAGATGTCGGGCGTCTTCCTGCTGATGGGCATCCTGGTGGGTGCGCTGGCCCGCATGGGGCCCAACGAGATTGCCGAACACTTCGTCAGTGGCTTCAAGGAAATCGCCATGGGCGCCCTGGTGGTGGGCTTCGCCTACGGCATCCTGATCGTGCTCAAGGACGGCAGCATTCTCGATACCATCCTGCATCATCTCGAAGGACTGCTGGGCGACATGCCTGCGGCCCTGACCGCTATCTGTATGTTCCTGGTGCAGCTACTGCTGAACTTTCTGGTGCCCTCCGGCAGCGGACAGGCGGCACTGACCATGCCGCTCATGGTGCCGTTGGCCGACCTGGTGGGCGTGACGCGCCAGACCGCTGTGCTTGCCTTCCAGTTCGGTGATGGCATCTCCAACATTATCACCCCAACATCCGGCTATTTCATGGCCGGCCTGGCCGTGGCAGGGGTGTCCTGGAGCAAATGGATCAAGTGGATACTGCCTCTGGCCATCACCCAACTGCTGCTGGCAAGCGGCATGGTAACCTTGGCTCACCTGCTCTCCTGGTCCTGAAAGGAAATTACCCAATGACGATCAAATGCATCAACCTGCATGGCATCCGCCTGCCGCTCAAGCGACCCTTCAAGATCGCCTACGACACCTATGAGGACATCGAAAGCCTAGTGGTTAGCATCGAGTCGACCAGCGGCGACATCGGCTGGGGCGAAGCCGTGGTCGATCAGCATGTCTCAGGCGAAACCTGGCAGTCGGCGCGGAACGTCATTGCACGGGAGCTGGCCCCCTTGCTGATCGGCAAGCCCGCCGACGACATCGGGGCCTTTCATCATGCCGCCGAGGCATGCATTCGGCACAACCCTTCGGCCAAGGCGGCGCTGGATATTGCCCTGCATGACCTGTTAGCTCGACAGTGCCGGCAGCCGCTCTACGCTCTGCTCGGAGGCCGCTGTCATGCACGACTCGAGCTGCCCTGCGTGATCAGCATGCTGCCACCCGAGGAAATGGCGCGCCAGGCCAGTGAGGCCTGCCAGAACGGCTATCGCTCGGTCAAGATCAAGCTGGGAGACATACCAGAAGCCGACATCGAACGCATCGCCCGGGTGCGGGAAGCCCTGTCACCCGGCGTGCACCTGAGAGTAGACGCCAACCAGGGCTGGAGCGCTAAGCAGGCGCTGCATGTCATCCGTCATACCGAGTCCTATGGCGTGGACTGGTACGAGCAGCCGGTGGACATCGAGAACCTCGGTACCCTAGTCAGGGTGACCCACGCGACGGATGCGGTGATCATGGCCGACGAGCCAATTCACGGGCTACGCGACATGCTCCAGGTCATACGCCTCGAGGCGGCCGACATGGTCAACATCAAGCTTATGAAGTCCGCCGGGTTGCATGCCGCCCGCGCCATGGCTGAACTGGGCATGGCGGCCAACATTCCCTGCCAGGTGGGCTCGATGGTGGAATCCTCCATCGCCACCCTAGCCGGCGCCCATCTGTCCATCGCCCATCCCAACATCATCGCCAATGACCTAGTCGGGCCCACTATGATCTCGAGCGACGTGGCCGACATGCCGGGCGATGGGACACACATCTCGCTGGACGAGTCACCGGGGCTCGGCGTCAGGATCGACCGCGACCGTGTGCACGAACTCAGCGTTTTCGAGGATATCATCGACTGACCGCTCGGCGTCTTGCCTGAACCTGCTGCTGTCCGGTGGTTGCTGACACAGAACCGTCAGGACGCCAGTAACCCGAGCTCCAATGCCAGGGCGCTAATCTTCACCAGCTTCGTTGAGAGCTCCTGGAGCTCGCGACCGATGGCGGCGACCACCAAACACCTAGGCAGGGCCACCACGACTACTGTAGGGGGCTGCATCTGCCATCCTCTGAGAAAAAGGTCAGATCAAGGGGCGGAGGTGGAAGGAGAGTCCATCTACCACTTAATCCGAATACCCAAAAAATTCTGAATGTATCTCGCCTTCCGACACATCCGGAGCGTTTCTCCGACGCTAATTGCCAGACGACTGTCCGCATAGCATCTCATCTGGAGATGATTGACGAGGATTACATCAACAACCTGGTTAGTGATCTACTCGACACATATTCCCGATTGCAAGAGCTTCTCAGAGAAGCCTATCCAGATGGCAAAGTTCAACTCCAAAGGCGCTTAAACTATAATCATCTCAATTGGGGGAATTTTTCAGGTGATAGATCTTCGTATGTCCGACACTTTGCCACTTGCGTTCTGAAAGCTCGTCAAGAGGGGTTGTCGAAGATTTGCCTCTACACCGACACGCTATCCGGGTGGTGTAAATACGACCCAGGTGCCTATGGCCGTGTTTTGATAAAGCAGTCCTTCAATATTGAAGATGTTCTACTTGCCCAGCCCTTTGTCTCTGCGGATCTCGAATCTGATGAGTGGTTGGTAGTTAACCGATCACCTTATGGATATCTTGAGATAGACCCTAATGAAGTAGAAATTCCGAATGATCTGGTAGAAGAGTTGATGGATAAAGCCGAGAGATATAGCTGGGGACGGTTGAGTCAGAGTCACTATCATAGGCTCGCAAACGGATGTATCGGTCATCTCCCCCTTGGTGAGGACTTTAAGCCGGGGCCGCATGCATGGTATGTCAATGTTGCACTACGTCTTGAGAACTGGCTCAGGCATCGCAGTAAAAGGCATAAAAAAACGCCCCGAAGGGCGTTTGAGTGAATCATCGAAAGTATGTAAAGAATGACTCGACAATCTCGTCGTTGATGTCGGCACCCAAGCGGTCTGCGCAATACTGGAGAGCACTGCGACAGTCGCTCCGATCGGCAACCCACTCGGCCTCGAAGCTTTGCGGATTTCGTCGGCAAATGGACCAGACACCAAATTCAGGGCGTCGACCAATTTCCAGACTGCGCTCTGGCATCAAGTCATTGGCCACTACAATATCCTGAGCATTGAGACCAAAGCCGACAACTCTCAGCATGGGCTGTCCGTGGCCACAAGCCGTCATGCCGATCGTATCCAGCACCTGCCCATGCCAACGACTACCGGCAGCGAACTGCCTGGCAATGGCGGACATGACCTCGGCATTGGACCTGAAAGGGCCATCCGGTTTGGCCATCACGGAATATGCCCCATCGACGACGTCGAGAAACCAGCCTTCATGGCCAGGATGGAAAATGGGCCAACCGGCATCGGCAAGGGCCGTGGCCAGATTGGCAGCCGTATCCGAGTTCCACTCGGGCCGAGAGAGTTCTGCGCGAAAGCGCTTGATGAGAACATCTCGCGCATCCTGATCACTGGGCTGCCCGTCCAGGTTCAGTCGCTCACACAGATCATTGATGTCGACGGTCTTCAGGCTCTCACCACCGATCGTCTGAATCGCATCCGGTATGTCCAGATCGATCGTACGCTGCAGCAGCCTCAAGGCGGCCAGAATGACATCAATATCTTCGGAAGCAAGCTGATGGTTCAGATAATCACTCATGGGATCGCTCCAATGCGTTTCGTTGAGATGGAGCCATCCCACCGGGGAATGGCCCCGGGAGGGAGAGAAATGGCTAATTCACGGCTTGAGAATTAGAGGTGGTACTGACATCAACCTCCATCCAACCGGGAATCATGTCCCCGGCTGAATGGATGGCTGGAAGTGCAGAGTTTCAGTGCGTGGCTGGCGAATCGAAGGATCCAGCGGCCTCACCTGAATGAACGGCAGCGTAGCTGCTCGGGACCGGTGATGCCTCGGGGGCATTACCGGAGGCCTGAGCGGCCTCGGACTGCTGGTCCTGGGACTCAACAGGCTGGGCCTGATCACTGTCGCGGCGAGGGGCCTGATAGACCATTTCGCCATCGACCTTGATCCAGCTTATGTACAGCAGACGGGCTTTCAAGCTGACGCCTGTTTGGCCGGCACGATCACCTTTGGAATAGGTGAACGTATCAGTCCACAGATCGCCGAGTCGGAAACCGATCAACACCTTCTTCTTCATGTTGACCGCTTGTTCACATTTCTTGACCAGCCTCTCCGCTTCACGACCGCTGACGCGGCAGTCGAAACGGGTGTAGCCAACGTCATCGCTAGGACCGTTGAGCGCCGCTATATCGCAGGCCCAGAAAGGGGTTCCGCGTTTCAGCGACACTTCACGAACACGGTTGAGATAGCCGACGCCGGTGATGTGCAGATCGAAGAATTGCTTATCGGTGGAAGTCGTCATGGTGATTCTCCTGGAGTTGAGACATACGAATCCGGGAGAAACACCATCCCCATCGGGGAAGCATTTCCCCGGATGGGTGGTTCGGCAAATTGCCGAGAATTTGAAATCTGCATCCAACCCGTCAGGGTGCCGTCTCTCGGGATGCGTTACGGCTTTGGGAGGTGCCCCGGAGGGCAAAGGGCGCTGTTATTACCGTCAACAGCCAACGTCTGTCACCTGTAGGATTGCGCCACTCGCGTAGAACGTCAACCCTGAATCCTGATCATCAATCTCAAGCCGGGGCTGCGAGGCTCTGCCTCGCTGCCTCGACTTTGGATTGAGGACCAATACCGCAAGTCGAATCAGCTACCGAATACCGGTTTGGGTAGCGTGTGAAGTTTGCCATTATGCCGACCATCGACCGTCATGCCCCTCGTCGCCATGCGATCGAATCTGCCTGTGCATCCCGTCCCGATTCATGGCGTTGGACAGGTACGTTTGTGCGCGGATCCCCGCACAAAGGGAGCCGGAGGGTCAGGCGACCGGCACCGCCATCGTGAAGCACAGTCCAACCGGCCAGCAAGATACCCTGTGGTGGGCGTCTTGCTGGCCGGTCAAACCTGACTGAAGGAGATGGTCGACGACCGGTCGACCTGAAACATAAGGAACCTGGAACCCGATACATGCCAATGTAGTGCAAAGAGTCTTTGCGGTGGGTGCGCGCTTTCGCCAGGTGTTCGCGCTTTGGGATCGGACTCATGGAGAGTCCAAAGGGACCAACTGATGACCGTCAGTTGGCAACGGGGTAGGGTTTCAATTATCAAGTAGTGTTGCCCTGATGGCAAGGAAGGCGCCTGTCACATCACCAACTCATGGTGCCTTGCCGCTGGCTCCCTTCCTGGACGTTGATTTTCGGCTGCCCGATTTCCGCTTCTTCTTGCCGATCGGCTTGGTGCCTTTACACTCGGGATACCGTGTGCAGCCCCAAAATGGCCCATCCTCACCGTTCCTCTTGCGCATCTTCGCCTGACACAGCGGACAGCTCTCGCTCGGCATTTCCGGGAGATTCAAACGGGGTTGCTGGAGCGCCAAGCCGATCAGCTTGTCGATCAGGGAGTTCTGACGCTGCATGAAGTCATCCAGCGACAAGGAACCTTCGGCGACTTGGTCCAGGGCCTGTTCCCAAAGCGCTGTCATTCCGGGGTTGCTGATCTGCGGAGGGAGCGCCGCGATCAATGCCTGCCCCAGGGGCGTGGACACAATCGTGCGGCCCTTCTTGCGGAGGAACCCTCGGGCCAGCAGCGTCTCGATGATCCCGGAACGTGTCGCTTCAGTACCAATGCCCGCGCTCTCGCGTAACCGGGCCTTCAAGCGTTCATCGGTCACGAAACGGGCGGCGTTCTTCATTGCCGAGATCAGCGACCCTTCCGAGAACGGCTTCGGGGGTTGTGTCTGACGATCCTTGACCTGGAGCGCCTGCACAGAACAGTTCTCTCCCTGACGCAGAGGCGGGAGCGCCTGCGCTCCAGTGGATTCGTCGTCATCCGCATCACTGTCGTCCTGCCCTTTGCCCTTCCCTCGGGGAAACAGCGCTTTCCACCCCTCGACGCAGACCTGCCGGCCCGAGGTCACAAAACGCTCGCCGGCCAAGTCCAACTGGACATCAGTCTGGTCATACTCATGCGCGGGCAAAAACTGGGCGAGGTAGTGACGCCGAATGAGGTCATAGACCTGCCACTCAGCTTCATTCATCCGCGAGATGTCGCACGGGGTGGTGGTGGGAATGATGCCGTGGTGAGCCGTGATCTGGCTGTCGTTCCACACGCGGCTCTGGAGATTCACATCCAGACGCTCGATGATCGGTGAGAGCGAGGCATCCGAATGCAGGAGCGCCTTCACGACGACCTCGACTTCGGACAGCATCGATGTCGGCAGATAGCGGCAGTCTGTGCGCGGATAAGACGTCGCTTTATGTGTCTCGTAGAGCGACTGCGCGATGTCGAGCACCTGCTGTGCCCCGAAGCCGAACCGCCGCGAGCATTCCTGCTGCAGCGTACCGAGGTCCATTACCAGTGGAGCGGCTTCACGCTTGCGCTTGGTCTCGACCGATACCACACTCGCTTGTTCACCCTGTCCGCGAGCGGCCACCGCCTGCGCAGCCTCACGATTGACGCATCGCCCTTGTTCATCGAGCCAGGACTCATTGCTCGGCACCCACTTTGCCTGGAAGGCACCACCATGGGCCTGCAGATTGGCCAGTACCTCCCAGAAGGGCTTGGGGACGAAATTGGCGATCTCCTGGTCACGCCGGACGACGATCCCCAATACTGGTGTCTGTACACGGCCCACCGACAACACGCCATCGAAGCCCTGCTGCTGAGCCAGCACCGTGAACGCTCGCGTCAGGTTCATGCCCACCAACCAGTCAGCACGCGAACGCCCCAACCCCGCCTGGTACAGTGAGACCGTCGATTCTCCGGGGCGGATGCTAGCCAGCCCCTTGCGAATCGACGTTTCATCCAACGCCGATAGCCAGAGCCGGGATACTTGCCCACGGTAATGACAAGCATCGAGGATCTCACGCCCAATCACTTCACCTTCGCGATCGGCATCCGTGGCCACCACCACCTCACTGCACTGTTTCAGCAAGCCCTGGATGACCTTGAACTGTTTGGCTGCATCTTTGCGCACGATGTTCTTCCACTGCGCCGGTCGGATCGGCAGCGAGTCCAATGACCAGCGCTTGAGGGCTGGGTCATAGGCATCAGGAGGCGCTTGTTCGAGCAGGTGGCCGACTGCCCAGGTAACAGTGACGTCGTCACCATGAAGGCATCCGTTTCCACGGCGCGTGGCACCCAGCACCTTGCCGATGTCACGCGCCTGGTTGGGTTTTTCGCAGAGAAAGAGCCGGGGCATGGAGTATCCTCGTGGAAATCAACTGAGGAATACGATGCCCCGTGAGATGGGAGGCGTCAGTCAGGAAGGTTAATCGGGTGCGTCACGGTTCTCACCGAACCGAGAACAAGGTTATCGACGATAGTGCGTCGAAGCTCTTTCCTGAGCTTCTTTGCACGGTACACACACTGTCGCCCATGGGGCGGCTATCCGGCGTGCCGCAGGGATTGCATCGCCGCACTCTTCACAGTGGGTGTTATCAGCGACAGTACTGACGCTGTTCAAAACACCACCGACTCTCTCGCTGACCATCCGGTCGGTGATTTCTGCTGCAAAATCAGCCTCATCAGCCATAGATATCCCTCACGTCAGGTAGATACACAACGCTTACTGCAAGGCGGCATTCAGGCGTTGCGTCAGTGCATCTTCCATCGCGGCCCCATCGTAGGGAATCCGCTTGTCCGCCGGTGCCCAACTGTAATGGATCCGCGAACCGGCGCCACTCTTCTCGATTTGAACGCGCTGCAGGATGGAGTAGCGCGTGCCACCGACCGTCTGGCGACCGTAGTCCCCGAGGTTGTAGTAGGCACCCGGAGTGCGGTCATGCTTCCAGGCGGCATCACCCATCTGCATTTTCGCTGTTGTACTCTCGGGGCTCTCAAAATCGTTCGGCGATCGGAACCCCATAGCCGACTTGATGCGAGCATAGGCGGTATCCACGTCGACGGGAGACTCAATATCGACAGATCCTCGCTGACTACCCAGATTGCTGACATCGACGGTCTCGCCTTGCGCATTGGTCGCCACCCGTTGTGGCGTTTCACTGGGGTCGTAGTTCACTGGCTCGCCGGTGATCGGGTTGTTGATGCATGTCACACACACGCCCTGAGAGTAGTAATGGTCCTGAGCGGCGCACCCTGTCAGTGCCAGTAGTCCTGCAGTCATCAATACACGTTTCATTTCCACATCCTTATTGAATCAGGCATTCAGTCGACCAACTAGGGACAACTGTTTCAGAGCCCCTGCGTTCCTTCGTACTCCCGATACCCAAGTCGCTGACGCTCTGCAGCATTCAACTTGTGCAGCCAATCGCTGAGCTCATACACGTTCGGTTGGGCTTGGATTCTGAATTCGGGATGAGAACGGTCGACGGTATCCAAGATAACGGTGCCAATGCCTAACAGCCGGTCCATCAGCGTTCGATTCGAGGTGATATCTCGAATCCGTACCAACTCTAGCTGATCTCGACGGCGATGTAGAATACCCCGGGTATATTCCAGACGCTGAGTCGATAGGGAGTAGGCCATCGTTTTCAGGACCAGCAACTTGTATAACAGCGGTATCAAGCACACGGCCCAGATGAGCCCCAAGAGCAGTGCCAAGCGTGTTCCAGGCAAGTAGACCAGGTCGGGCCGCTGGATCATTGCAAAAACCAATGATGCCGAAAACGCGATTGCCAGTAGAACCCAGCCTAATGCCGTAGGGATCGCTGCTTTGGCTGAAGGCTTGAATACTGCGACATGCTCTTCCTTCTGGTTGTTCGGTGCATCTATCCCTGGTGCAGGCCGGACTTCATTGGAATCCATCAGACTAGGGTCCATGGGTCATACCTCTACGTCGATACCTGAGTAGGTTCAGAGATCCCCCTGCAAACAGAGCGCCTACAGGGGGTTATGATTACTGGTCAGGTGACACCCCTTGGCCCACCGGGTTTTCCCATTCGCCGTCTGGACCGGCAGCCTTGGAATAGGCTCCATTCTGGTTATGCGCCGGCGAAGGCTGTTGCTGTTGAGCAGGCTGTTGCGGCGTGTTATTGGCGGGTTCAAGAACGACTTGTGAGATTCGGAAGGGCAGGATGCCGATGCGAACGGCTTGCACCTTGAACTGAGAGCGATCTTCTCCCGTTTCCCGATCCTTCCACTCATCGAGCACCATGCGACCTGACACCATGACGCGCATCCCCTTCTGATAGAGGCGAGTCGCCCAGTTCTCGACGTCGCGGTGCCAGATTTCCACATTGGCCCAGAATCCGCCGCGATCGACATTGCCTGTATCCGTGGGCACGGGATTGTCGAAGCGGACGTTCAAGCGCATCACGCCACGTGGTGGCTGATTGCCGTTGGCAGGGAGCAATTTGTACTCAGGATCAGTTCCGATGTTCCCCTCGCCCATAAAATGCGTGCTCATCTCAAAAGCTCCTGCGATCAGTGAATGTATGAGCACTGTCCATGACGGGAATCGGGACTGTCCGCCAAGAATGTTAAGGCGCTATCAGGACATTCATTCTGTTGCCTCGTCTGCATTGTCCCGGGCTTTCCTCGCATCGCGTGTCGCTCCTGCCGAATTGATATAGTCAATTCGCCACTGAATTTCCCGGCGGAAAACGTTGCAGTACCCGCCAACGTTACGCATCGCACACCAAACGAGCGTGCAGGAGCCTAGAAACGTGACGAGTCTCTGGCTGAGATAATGGAGTTCGGTATATGTAACGCCACTCAATGGATTGATCGGAGCTACTGAAATCGAGATCAATGCGCCTCCCATCGTCAAACCGCCTAGAAGTGCGATGGCAGCAATAAGTGTTTTGATCGTGGCGACAAAAACATTACCCACCTGTTCCGCATAGTTATACGGATCCCGAAGCTCTTCCCGTCGTGCCTCCCGGATGGCCTCCTGAATCAATTCCTGTTGCTTATCCATGACCAGTCATCCCGTTGTTGTAGGGTGTGAGTTTTCCATCGTTTCGATCTCATCCAGGTCATTGATGACTTTGTTAAGTCGATCCACCTGGCGAGTCACCGCTGCGATTTTGGCATTGAAGATGGTTCGCTTGGTTTCGATCTCGACGAGCTCCCGCTTCAAGCTCTGCGGGACATCGCCATACTGCAAAACCGCTTCCAGTAGACGTCGACCCATCTGGGTCTGACCCTTGTCTCGCCACTGCACTGCGCGAACTCGGCCTCCACTGTTGTTGTGCGGTTTTAGCCATAGACCGGCCTGGACCACGGTCCGGTTGTATTGGTTGGCAAAGTCGGCCGCTTCCTGCCACAGTCGCCGGCATTCTTCCTCGAGCTCATCCCTGAATCGGATGATTCCCCCTTTACCCTTAAGAAAGGGTTTTAAAAGGCCCTTTGCGTACTGATCCAGTGCAAAGTCTTGACGCTGTTCCAGTGCAGTCGAATTCATGGTCATGTCCTGTCGTGGTATCTAAAAACTCGCTGCCCCAGCCACCCAGTTGGACGTGATGACAGTGTCATC
>JQNW01000010.1 GCA_000761475.1 Chromohalobacter israelensis | reverse complement strand
TGGTAGTGTGGGGCCTCCCCATGCGAGAGTAGGTCATCGTCAGGCATTTATCCCGGAAACCCCCGTTGGCTCAGGCCAGCGGGGGTTTTTTCGTGGGCGGGTGGCGCAGCGTTTGTCGGGGACAGCTCCCGCACGGCCGCCAATTTGTTGCGCTTTGGTCGGGCACGCTCCCCCGGCGAGCCGCATTTCGTTAGAATGTCGTTTTTTCCCGACGGGGACGACCGGAATGACGATTGGCGACTTGATTCGTCTGCTGAGCGACGGCGAGTACCACTCCGGCGAACAATTGGGCGAAAAGCTCGGCGTGTCGCGCACCGCAGTGTGGAAGCAGCTCAAGAAGCTGGAATCCATGGGGCTTCAGCTCGAAGCGGTCAAAGGGCTGGGATACCGTCTGACCGCACCGTTGGACCTGCTTTCCGGCCCGGCCATCATAGAAAGGCTGCCGGCGGAGCCTCGTCATCACCTGACGCGCCTGTTCGTCGAAGACGAGCTCGTGTCGACGAACAGCTTCCTGCGCGAGCGTTTCCAGCAGGGTGCCGGACATGCCGAGGTATGCTTGGCGGAGAGCCAGACCGCTGGCCGAGGTCGGCGTGGACGCGACTGGCTCTCCCCGTGGGGACGTGGCCTGGTGTTTTCGCTGGGGTGGCGTTTCGACGAGGGGGCCTCGGCGCTGGAGGGCTTGAGCCTGGCGGTCGGCGTGGTATTGGCGGAAGTGCTGGAGCAGCTTTCGGCACCGGTGGCGCTCAAATGGCCCAACGACGTCCTGCTGTGTCGAGAGCAGGGATCTGCCAAGCTGGCAGGCATACTGCTGGAGGTCAGTGGTGATGTGGCCGGTCCTTGCGAGGTGGTGATCGGCATCGGGCTCAACGTCGAGCTTCCCGACAGCCTTCGCGAGAGCGTGGATCAGCCCATCGCGGCATTGCGCGACGTAGTGCCGAGCGTCTCGCGGAATGCCCTGGCCGCCTCCTTGATCGAAGCCCTGCTGGGCATGCTGCCGCGTTTCGAGACGCATGGTTTCGAGCCATGGCGTGATGCATGGAATCGTCGCAATGCCTATGCAGGGCAGGAAATCGATGTCCACCAGGGCACGCAGGCCTATGTGGCGGTGGCCGAGGGGGTGGATGATACCGGCAACCTGCGCGTCAACGTCGACGGACAAGCCCGGCTCCTGGCCGGTGGTGAAATCAGCCTGCGCCTACGCTCATGATTCTGGACCTGGATATCGGCAATACGCTCTCCAAGTGGCGCCTGAAGGATGTCGCCAGCAGCGAGATCCGCTCACGCGGTGCCGTGTGGACGCGCGAGGAGTGGCGCCCGGGTGCCGACATACCGGACCTCGATGTGGTCGAGGCGGTACGGATATCGAGCGTGGCTCGGGCCTCGGTGCTGCGCGATACGGTGGCGCTGTTGCGTCGGCAGGTCGGCGCCGTGCATGTCGCGCGCTCGACGCCGGAGGCCCTGGGCGTCAGCTGCGGGTATGAAGAGCCCGCCCGCCTGGGGGTCGATCGCTGGATGGGAGTGCTCGCCGGCTATCAGCTGACGGGCGGTTGCTGTAGCGTCGATTGCGGCAGTGCGATCACCATGGACTTCGTGCTGCCCGGTGGCCGTCACCTGGGGGGGTACATCATTCCCGGGCTGCGCTTGATGAAGGAAAGCCTCAAGTTGGGGACGCGCAACGTGGCCATCGATCCCGACAGCGAGGCGGACGAGCTGCTGGCCCCCGGCCGCAATACCGTCGAGGCGGTCAATCACGGTATCTACATGTCAGCGGTGAGTGCCGTCAATCGTATCTACAGTGAAGTGTGCGATCGCGAGGGTGTGGCGTTACCGCTGTTGCTCACGGGCGGGGATGCACGGGTCGTGTCGCGGGGGCTGCGTGTCCCTCATGCGATATGGCCCGACATGGTCTATGCAGGACTCGAAACCTGCTTCCCGATGACGGCCGCCGAGCGTGCCGGGCGACTGTCCGGTGCGCCGCCCCCGCCGCCAGCGCCGCCATTGGAAAAAGTGCGTGCCAGCCTTGCATTCTCGATGCTGCTTTGACACAATGCTGCGCGTTTCGGGCCGACGGAGTCGCGGCGAGAGAAAAAGCATTGTAAAATAAGTGCTTGACACATCTCTCAAAAGCCGTAGAATTCGTCGCCACGTTGGAGGGGTTCCCGAGTGGCCAAAGGGAGCAGACTGTAAATCTGCCGCGAAAGCTTCGAAGGTTCGAATCCTTCCCCCTCCACCAGATTTGATGCTTGATCGTCAGCCTGTGGACGCAAGCGAAGAGTGGGCAGGCGGGCATAGTTCAATGGTAGAACCTCAGCCTTCCAAGCTGATGATGCGGGTTCGATCCCCGCTGCCCGCTCCAAGTTGAATGCTCATGTAGCTCAGGGGTAGAGCACACCCTTGGTAAGGGTGAGGTCGACGGTTCAAATCCGTCCATGAGCTCCATAATTGGCGAGAGTCTCTCGCTCAGGTGTTACACAATTGGGTTGCCTTCCTAGTTGTCGTTAGCTATCATGGCGCGCGCTGTAGCAAATGCGCTACCAGCAAGCGTCAGGTTGCAGAGTATAGGCCAGTAGCTCAATTGGCAGAGCAGCGGTCTCCAAAACCGCAGGTTGGGGGTTCGATTCCCTCCTGGCCTGCCAGCCTTCCTCAGCGCTGGTTCTTCCTTTATTCTTTCTTGTTACGCTTGCCGCGCCTTTAGGAGTCCCTTTCCATGAAACAAAGCGCCGAGGTGCAAGGATCGCGCTACGATGTCGCCAAGTGGGCGCTCGTCGTCATTCTTGTCGTTCTGGCGGTGGCAGGCAATGCATATTTTGCCGATCAAGCGCTGCTGTATCGCGTGCTGGGCGTCGTGGCACTGGGTGTTGCCGCCGCTGCGGTCGCCTTGACCACCACCAAGGGGCGTGCCCTGGCCGAGCTGGCACGTGGTTCTCGCAAGGAGATTCGGCGCGTGGTATGGCCGACGCGCCCCGAGACCATCCAGACAACCGCCATCGTCCTGGTCGCCGTGCTGCTGGTCGGCATCATGCTGTGGCTGATCGATACGCTTCTCGGCTGGATCATGTCCGGCATCATAGGTTAGGAGTTTTCATGTCCAAGCGTTGGTACGTCGTCCACGCCTACTCCGGCTTCGAAAAGCATGTGATGCGCTCCCTGATGGAGCGCGTCAAGATGTATGGCATGGAAGACCAGTTTGGCGAAATTCTGGTGCCGACCGAAGAAGTCGTCGAGATGCGCGATGGCAAGCGCCGCAAGAGCGAGCGCAAGTTCTATCCTGGGTACGTGCTGGTCGAGATGGAAATGACCGATGCGTCCTGGCACCTGGTGAACGAAACGCCACGCGTGATGGGGTTCATCGGCGGTACGCCGGAAAAGCCGGCGCCGATCACGCAGAAGGAAGCCGATGGCATTCTGCGTCGTGTGCAGGATGGTACGGACAAGCCGCGCCCCAAGACGTTGTTCGATCCGGGCGAGACCGTGCGTGTCGTGGATGGCCCCTTTGCCGACTTCAACGGCGTCGTGGAAGAGGTCAACTACGAGAAGAGCCGTCTGCAGGTCAGTGTGCTGATCTTCGGGCGTTCCACGCCAGTGGAGCTCGAGTTCGCGCAGGTCGAGAAAGACTGAATTCAATGCGCCGGCTTTCGTGAGCCGGTGCATGTCGTGGAGGCCTCCGGGCCTCGCTGAACCGGGGAGCCGCAAGGCGCTAACACCCAACTGGAGTTAAACATGGCGAAGAAAGTACAGGCCTATATCAAGCTGCAGGTTGCAGCGGGCAAGGCCAACCCGAGTCCCCCCGTGGGCCCCGCGCTGGGTCAGCACGGCGTCAATATCATGGAGTTCTGCAAGGCGTTCAACGCCGAGACCCAGGATATCGAGCCCGGACTGCCGACACCGGTCGTCATCACGGTCTATTCCGACCGCAGCTTCACCTTCATCACCAAGACGCCGCCGGCGGCTGTGCTGTTGAAGAAGGCAGCGGGTATCAAATCCGGCTCCGGCGTGCCGAACAAGACCAAGGTCGGTACCGTGACACGCGAACAGCTGGAAGAGATCGCCAAGACCAAGGAGCCCGATTTGACGGCTTCCGACCTCGATGCGGCTGTCCGCACCATCGCAGGCAGTGCCCGTAGCATGGGCCTCAACGTGGAGGGTCTCTGATCATGGCCAAGCTTACCAAGCGCGCGCAGATGCTCCGCGAAAAGGTCGACACGTCCAAGGTCTATAACCTGGAAGACGCCGTCGCTCTGCTGTCCGAAGTGTCTACGGTCAAGTTCAAGGAATCCGTCGAAGTCTCCATCAACCTCGGCGTCGATCCGCGCAAATCCGACCAGGTCGTGCGTGGCGCTACCGTCATGCCCAACGGCACGGGCAAAGATGCCCGCGTTGCCGTCTTCGCGCAGGGCGCCGCCGCTGACGCCGCGAAGGAAGCCGGTGCCGATGTGGTCGGCATGGAAGACCTGGCCGAAGAAGTGAAGAAGGGCAACCTGGACTTTGATGTCGTGGTCGCCGCTCCCGATGCCATGCGCGTCGTCGGCCAACTGGGTCAGATCCTCGGCCCGCGCGGCCTGATGCCGAACCCCAAGGTCGGCACCGTGACGCCCGATGTCGCCACGGCCGTCAAGAACGCCAAGGCAGGTCAGGTGCGTTTCCGTACCGACAAGAACGGCATCATCCATGCTGCGATCGGCAAGGTCGATTTCGATGCCAGCGCCATCAAGGGCAACCTGGATGCACTGGTGGGCGACCTCAAGCGTCTCAAGCCCAGCACGTCCAAGGGCGTCTACTTCAAGAAAATCACCCTGTCCACTACCATGGGGCCAGGGCTGACCGTGGATCACAGCGCTTACGTGTGATTCCCGGTAACAGGCAGTAACTTTGCGGTCCCCGTGCGCGACGTCAAGGCGTGACGGCGGGGCACCGTCAAAGACCGCAGGTGCCGTGCTTCGTGCGCGAAGCCGGCTTAATCGACCTGAAAAGGTGCCTGCGCAGATGGTGTTGCCGCCAGTCTTCTGGTGAGCACCATCACCCAGGCCCCCCACCGCCGCAAGGACCGGAGGGGGGAGATGGTAACCACCGGAACGCCCGGCAGGGCTTCCGGCACGAAGGAGTGATCACTGTGCCACTAGCACTCGAAGGCAAGAAAGCGATCGTTGCCGAGGTCAGTGAAGCCGCACAAGATGCGCTCTCCGTCGTCGTTGCCGATTCTCGTGGTGTGGCTGTCAGCGCGATGACCGAATTGCGCAAGCAGGCACGCGAGAATGGCGTGCAGGTCCGTGTTGTGCGCAACACCCTGGCACGCCGCGCCCTCGAGGGCACTCCCTGGGAGTGCCTGAACGAGACCTTCTCGGGCCCGACTCTGTTGGCCTTCTCCTATGAGCACCCGGGCGCTGCCGCTCGCTTGTTCAAGGAGTTCGCCAAGAACGAGAAGGACTTCGAGGTCAAGGCGCTGGCATACGAAGGCGAGTTCATCCCGGCTTCCGAACTCGACCGCCTGGCGACGCTGCCGACTCGCGACGAAGCCATCGCCAAGCTGATGTCCGTCATGAAGGAAGCATCGGCCGGCAAGCTGGTTCGTACTCTCGCTGCGTTGCGTGACCAGAAACAGGAAGAAGCCGCCTGATCGGCGAGCCTTCCGACACTCTGGCACGAACCCTGTATCAATGAGCCCGCTGATCGCGAGGCTCCCGCAAAGTTAGGAATGTGACAATGGCACTGACTCAAGAAGACATCATCAACGCCGTCGCCGAAATGTCCGTGATGGAAGTGGCTGAACTGATTTCCGCCATGGAAGAAAAGTTCGGCGTTTCCGCTGCTGCAGCCGTCGTGGCTGGCCCGGGCGCTGGTGGTGAAGGCGAAGCTGCCGAGGAACAGACCGAATTCGACCTGGTGCTGACCGGCGCTGGCGACAAGAAGGTCAACGTCATCAAGGTGGTCCGCGAGATCACCGGGCTGGGCCTCAAGGAAGCCAAGGGTGCCGTCGACGGCGTCCCGGCGACCCTCAAGGAAGGCATGTCCAAGGAAGATGCCGAAGCAGCCAAGACCAAGCTGGAAGAAGCTGGCGCATCCGTGGAACTCAAGTAACTTCGGTGACCATGGCTCTACGCGCTGCGTAAGCTTCATGGCTGGCGGCGGGCTCTCCCGCTGCCGGCCTTTTTCTGTTGCTGCTAGCCAGAATGCCACGTGTCTGACTAGACGAATTCCGACGGCGAGCTCTTTTGGGGGCTTGCCGTCAGCGCCTGACGGGGAGTCCCTTCAGGCGGCGCCGACCACGCACCGGTCACCCAAGGTGAACAAGCTGGGGAATACAGATGGCTTACTCATACACTGAGAAAAAACGCATCCGCAAGGATTTCGGCAAACTGCCCCAAGTGATGGATGTGCCTTACCTGCTGGCCATTCAGCTTGATTCCTACTTCGACTTCCTCCAGCAGGACCGGGCGATCGAAGAACGTCTCGACGTCGGCTTGCATGCTGCTTTCAAGTCCGTGTTCCCGATCGAGAGCTTTTCCGGCAATGCCGCTCTCGAGTATGTCAGCTATCGCTTTGGCACCCCGGCGTTCGACGTCAAGGAATGCCAACTGCGTGGCGTGACCTATTCGGCGCCGCTGCGGGTCAAGGTGCGCTTGATCATCTATGACAAGGACTCGTCCACCAAGGCGATCAAGGACATCAAGGAGCAGGAAGTCTACATGGGGGAAATCCCCCTGATGACCGAGAACGGTACCTTCGTCGTCAACGGTACCGAGCGCGTCATCGTCTCCCAGCTCCATCGCTCGCCGGGTGTGTTCTTCGACCACGACAAGGGCAAGAGCCACTCGTCCGGCAAGCTGCTGTACTCCGCGCGTATCATTCCGTATCGCGGTTCCTGGCTGGATTTCGAGTTCGATCCCAAGGACAACGTCTACGTGCGTATCGACCGTCGCCGCAAGCTGCCGGCCACGGTGCTGCTGCGTGCGCTGGGCATGAGCGCCGAGGAGATCCTCGAGACATTTTTCGACACCAGCACCTTCCATATCGAGAAGTCGGGCTTCAGTGTCGAACTGGTGCCTTCGCGGCTGCGCGGTGAAACGGCCACCTTCGACATCAAGGATGGCGAGGGCAACCTCATCGTCGAGGAAGGTCGCCGGATTACCCAGAAGCACATTCGCCAGATGGAAAAAGCCGGCCTCGAGCGTCTCGACGTGCCGATGGAGTACCTGTTCGGCAAGACCCTGGCCAAGGATCAGGTCGATCCGAACACCGGCGAGCTGGTCTGCGAATGCAATACCGAGATCACCCCCGAGCTGCTCGAGAAGATCGGGCAGGCGGGGATCACGACGCTCGAGACGCTGTATACCAACGACCTCGACACGGGGCCGTTCGTCTCCGATACGTTGAAGATCGACACCACGCACTCTCAGCTCGAGGCGTTGGTCGAGATCTATCGCATGATGCGTCCCGGCGAGCCGCCCACCAAGGAAGCGGCCGAGACGCTGTTCCACAACCTGTTCTTCACCGAGGACCGTTACGACCTCTCGGGCGTCGGTCGGATGAAGTTCAATCGCCGCCTGCGCCGTGAAGGCGACACGGGCTCCGGCGTGCTCGACAACCAGGACATCCTCGATGTCATGCGCGAGCTGATCAATATCCGTAACGGCTTCGGCGAAGTCGACGATATCGATCACCTGGGCAACCGCCGCATCCGCTGCGTCGGCGAGATGGCCGAAAACCAGTTCCGCGTGGGCCTGGTGCGCGTCGAGCGTGCGGTCAAGGAGCGTCTCTCCATGGCGGAGAGCGAAGGCCTGATGCCGCAGGACCTGATCAACGCCAAGCCGGTGGCGGCCGCGGTCAAGGAGTTCTTCGGCTCCAGCCAGCTGTCGCAGTTCATGGACCAGAACAACCCGCTTTCCGAGGTCACGCACAAGCGTCGCGTGTCCGCGCTCGGGCCGGGTGGTCTGACCCGCGAACGCGCCGGTTTCGAGGTCCGCGACGTTCACGCGACCCACTATGGTCGCCTGTGTCCGATCGAGACGCCGGAAGGCCCCAACATCGGCCTGATCAACTCGTTGGCGACCTACAGTCACACCAACAGCTATGGTTTCCTCGAGACGCCGTATCGCAAGGTGGTCGACCGCCAGGTCACCGATGAGGTCGTGCATCTGTCGGCCATCGAGGAAGGCGACTTCATCATCGCCCAGGCTTCGGCCACGGTGGATGAGTCCAACAAGCTGACCGACGACCTGGTGCAGGTCCGCCACAAGGGCGAGACGACCTTCATGGCGCCCGACAAGGTCACCCTGATGGACGTCTCGCCGCGTCAGGTGGTGTCCGTGGCGGCGGCGCTGATCCCGTTCCTCGAGCACGATGACGCCAACCGCGCCCTGATGGGCTCGAACATGCAGCGTCAGGCGGTGCCGACCCTGAAGGCGGAAAAGCCTCTGGTGGGGACGGGCATGGAGCGCTTCGTGGCACGCGACTCCGGTGTCTGCGCGGTAGCCCGGCGTGGCGGCGTGATCGACTCCGTCGATGCCAAGCGCATCGTGGTGCGGATCAACGAGGACGAGATCATCGGCGGCGAAGCGGGCGTCGATATCTACAACCTGACCAAGTACGTGCGCTCCAACCAGAACACGTGCATGAACCAGCGTCCGATCGTGCGTCCCGGCGATGTAGTGGCGCGCGGCGACATCCTCGCCGACGGTCCGTCCGTCGACATGGGGGACCTGGCGCTGGGTCAGAACATGCGCATGGCCTTCATGCCGTGGAATGGCTACAACTTCGAGGACTCGATTCTGATCTCGGAGCGTGTGGTCGAAGAGGACCGCTTCACCAGCATCCACATCCAGGAGCTGACCTGTGTGTCGCGTGACACCAAGCTGGGCGCCGAAGAGATCTCCTCGGACATCCCCAACGTCGGTGAGGCGGCACTCGGCAAGCTCGACGACGCGGGCATCGTCTATATCGGTGCCGAGGTCGGCGCGGGCGACATCCTGGTGGGCAAGGTCACGCCCAAGGGCGAGACCCAGCTGACGCCGGAGGAAAAGCTCCTGCGTGCGATCTTCGGCGAGAAGGCGTCCGACGTGAAGGACACCTCGCTGCGTGCGCCGACCGGGATGAAGGGTACGGTCATCGACGTGCAGGTCTTCACCCGTGACGGGGTCGAGAAGGATTCGCGTGCGCTTTCCATCGAGCAAAGCCAGCTCGACGAAGTGCGCAAGGACCTTCAGGAAACCTATCGCATCGCCGAAGAGGCGACTTTCGAGCGTCTCAAGCGCGCCCTGATCGGTCAGCCGGTCAACGGCGGGCCCAAGCTCAAGAAAGGCGACACCCTCGACGAGGCTTACCTCGACGAGCTGCCGCGCAGCCAGTGGTTCAAGCTGCGCATGCAGGACGAGTCGCTCAACGAGCTGCTGGCCCAGGCCGACGAGCAGCTGGAGAACCGTCGCAAGGAGATGGACGAGCGTTTCGAGGACAAGAAGCGCAAGTTGACTCAAGGCGATGACCTGGCGCCGGGCGTGCTCAAGATCGTCAAGGTCTACCTGGCCGTCAAGCGTCGCATCCAGTCCGGCGACAAGATGGCGGGCCGCCACGGCAACAAGGGTGTCATTTCGTCGATCATGCCGATCGAGGACATGCCGTTCGACGATAACGGCGAGCCTGTCGATGTGGTGCTCAACCCGTTGGGCGTACCGTCGCGCATGAACGTCGGTCAGATTCTCGAGACCCACCTGGGCATGGCCGCCAACGGCCTCGGGGTCAAGATCGACCGCATGCTGCGTGATGCGCGTCAGCAGCAGGTCGCCGAGATTCGTGACTTCCTGGGGCAGGTGTACAACACCGCCGAAACGCGCCAGGAGGATATCGACTCGCTCAGCGATGACGAGATCATCACGCTGGCCAAGAACCTGCGCAGCGGCGTGCCGGTCGCGACACCGGTGTTCGACGGGGCCAAGGAGCATGAGATCAAGCATCTCTTGACCCTGGCCGACCTGCCGGATTCCGGTCAGATGACGCTCTACGACGGGCGTACGGGCGATGCCTTCGATCGCCAGGTGACGGTGGGCTACATGTACATGCTCAAGCTCAACCACCTGGTCGACGACAAGATGCACGCGCGTTCCACCGGTTCGTACTCGCTGGTCACTCAGCAACCGCTGGGCGGCAAGGCGCAGTTCGGTGGCCAGCGCTTCGGCGAGATGGAGGTCTGGGCGCTGGAAGCCTACGGCGCGGCCTACACCTTGCAGGAAATGCTGACCGTCAAGTCCGACGACGTGGAAGGGCGTACCAAGATGTACAAGAACATCGTCGACGGCGACCACTCGATGCAGGCGGGCATGCCGGAATCCTTCAACGTATTGGTGAAGGAAATCCGCTCGCTGGGTATCGATATCGAGCTGGAAGGCTGAGCGTCTCACGCTGACGAATGACGGTCCGCGGGGCCTGCGGGCCCCGCTCATGACAACTCCGCTACGGAGCCGACCCCATGAAAGATTTGGTGAAAGTCCTCAAATCGCAGGCACAGTCCGAAGAATTCGACGCGATCAAGATCACGCTCGCGTCGCCGGACATGATTCGCTCGTGGTCTTACGGCGAAGTCAAGAAGCCTGAGACCATCAACTACCGTACGTTCAAGCCCGAGCGTGATGGCCTGTTCTGCGCCAAGATCTTCGGTCCGGTCAAGGATTACGAGTGCTTGTGCGGTAAGTACAAGCGCATGAAGCATCGTGGCATCATCTGCGAGAAGTGCGGCGTCGAAGTGACCAAGGCCGCCGTGCGTCGCGAGCGCATGGGGCACATCGAGCTGGCCGCCCCGGTCGCGCATATCTGGTTCCTGAAATCGCTGCCGTCGCGCATCGGCATGTTCCTCGACATGACCCTGCGTGACATCGAGCGTGTGCTGTATTTCGAAAGCTTCATGGTCATCGATCCGGGCATGACCACGCTGGAGCGCGGCCAGCTGCTCAACGACGAGCAGTATTTCGAAGCCCTCGAAGAGTTCGGCGACGACTTCGATGCCCGCATGGGTGCCGAGGCGGTTCAGGCGCTGCTCAACGACGTCGATCTCGACGAGGAAATCGAGCGCCTGCGTGAAGAGATTCCGCAGACCAACTCCGAAACCAAGATCAAGAAGCTTTCCAAGCGCCTGAAGCTGCTGGAGGCCTTCCAGAAGTCCGGAAACGATCCGGCCTGGATGATCATGGAGGTGCTGCCGGTACTGCCGCCGGACCTGCGTCCGCTGGTGCCGCTGGATGGCGGTCGTTTCGCGACCTCGGATCTCAACGATCTGTACCGTCGCGTCATCAACCGCAACAACCGCCTCAAGCGTCTGCTCGACCTCAATGCGCCGGACATCATCGTGCGCAACGAGAAGCGCATGCTGCAGGAATCCGTCGACGCATTGCTCGACAACGGTCGCCGTGGTCGTGCCATCACCGGTTCCAACAAGCGTCCGCTGAAGTCGCTCGCCGACATGATCAAGGGCAAGCAGGGTCGCTTCCGTCAGAACCTGCTGGGCAAGCGTGTCGACTATTCCGGCCGCTCGGTCATCACCGTCGGTCCGACGCTGCGTCTGCATCAGTGCGGTCTGCCCAAGAAGATGGCGCTGGAGCTGTTCAAGCCGTTCATCTACTCCAAGCTGCAGGCGGGCGGTCAGGCGTCCACCATCAAGGCGGCCAAGAAGATGGTCGAGCGCGAACTGCCGGAAGTGTGGGACATCCTCGCCGATGTCATCCGCGAGCATCCGGTGCTGCTCAACCGCGCGCCGACGCTGCACCGTCTGGGCATCCAGGCGTTCGAGCCGCTGTTGATCGAAGGCAAGGCGATTCAGCTGCACCCGCTGGTGTGTGCCGCCTACAACGCCGACTTCGACGGCGACCAGATGGCCGTTCACGTGCCGTTGACGCTGGAAGCCCAGCTCGAGTCGCGCACCCTGATGATGGCCACCAACAACGTGCTGTCGCCGGCCAACGGCGAGCCGATCATCGTGCCGTCCCAGGACGTGGTGCTTGGGCTGTACTACATGACGCGCGAGAAGATCGGGGCGCCGGGCGAAGGCATGGTGTTCTCCAACCTCGACGAAGTCGAGCGTGCGTTCGGTACCCAGTCGGTGTCGCTGCATGCACGGGTGAAAGTGCGTCTGACCGAGTACGATCGCGACGAAGACGGTGGGGAGTGGACCTCGAGCACCAAGATCCATGACACCACGGTCGGGCGTGCCTTGCTGTACCGCATTCTGCCCAAGGGCATGCCGTTCGAGCTGGTCGACCAGCCGATGAAGAAGAAGGCGATCTCCGGGCTGATCAACGCCGTGTATCGCCGTTCCGGTCTCAAGGACACGGTGATCTTCGCCGACCAGTTGATGTATACCGGCTTCCGCCTGGCGACCTGGTCCGGCGCTTCGATCGGTGTCAACGACTTCGTCATCCCCGACTCGAAGAAGGAAATCGTCGACGGGGCCGAAGAGGAAGTGAAGGAAATCGAGAACCAGTTCTCCTCGGGCCTCGTGACGGCCGGCGAGAAGTACAACAAGGTCATCGATATCTGGTCCAAGGCCAACGACAAGGTGGCCAAGGCGATGATGGCGGGCATTTCCAAGGAAACCGCCATCGATCGCGAAGGCAACGAAGTCGAGCAGGACTCGTTCAACAGCGTCTTCATCATGGCGGACTCCGGGGCGCGTGGTAGCGCTGCCCAGATCCGTCAGCTGGCGGGCATGCGCGGTCTGATGGCCAAGCCGGACGGCTCGATCATCGAGACCCCGATCACCGCCAACTTCCGTGAAGGCCTGAACGTCCTGCAGTACTTCATCTCGACCCACGGCGCACGTAAGGGCCTCGCGGATACGGCGCTGAAAACCGCCAACTCCGGTTACCTGACACGTCGTCTGGTCGATGTCTCGCAGGACCTGGTCATCACCGAAGAAGACTGCGGCACCGAAGACGGTCTGACGCTGCATCCGGTGATCGAGGGCGGTGATGTCATCGTCTCGCTGGCACAGCGCGTGCTGGGTCGCGTCGTGGCCCAGGATGTCGTCGATCCGGCGACCGACGACGTGTTGATCGCGCGTGGCACGCTGCTCGATGAAGCCTGGTGTGCGCGTCTCGACACCATGGGCGTGGACGAGATCGTCGTGCGCAGCGCCATCACCTGCGAAACTGCGCATGGCGTCTGCTCGGCGTGCTACGGGCGCGATCTGGCGCGTGGCCACCAGGTCAACGTCGGTGAGGCCGTGGGCGTCATCGCCGCGCAGTCCATCGGCGAGCCGGGTACCCAGCTCACCATGCGCACGTTCCACATCGGTGGTGCGGCATCGCGTGCCTCGGCGGTGGATAGCGTGCAGGTCAAGCATGGCGGCACGGTGCGTCTGCACAACATCAAGCACGTCGAGCGCAGCGACGGCAAGCTCGTCGTCGTCTCTCGCTCCAGCGCCCTGGCCGTCGCCGACGAGCATGGTCGCGAGCGCGAGTACTACAAGCTGCCGTACGGTGCCGAGCTGTCGGTGCGTGACGGTGACATGGTCGAAGCGGGAACGCCGGTCGCCAAGTGGGATCCGCACACTCACCCGGTCGTCGCCGAGGTCGAGGGCAAGGTCCAGTTCAGCGACATGGAGGAAGGTCTGACCATCCACCGTAGCGTGGACGAGATGACCGGCCTGTCGAACATCGAGGTGATCGAAAGCGCCAGCCGTCCCGCCTCCGGGCGTGACAAGCGCCCCATGATCATGCTGCTCGACGAAAACGGCGGGCATGTCACGTTGCCGGGCTCCAACACGCCGGTTCAGTACATGCTGCCGGGCAAGGCGATCATCTCGGTCGAGAACGGCGGCCAGGTGGGCGTTGGCGAAGTCATCGCGCGCATCCCGGTGGAAGCGTCCGGCAACAAGGACATCACCGGGGGCCTCCCGCGTGTCGCGGATCTGTTCGAGGCGCGCAAGCCCAAGGAACCGGCCATCCTCGCCGAGGTCACAGGTACCATCAGCTTCGGCAAGGAAACCAAGGGCAAGCGTCGTCTGACGATCACCCCGGAAGAGGGCGATCCGCTCGAGATGCTGATCCCCAAATGGCGTCAGATAGGGGTGTTCGAGGGCGAGACCGTCGAGAAGGGCGAGGTCATCTCCGATGGTCCCAGCAACCCGCACGACATCCTGCGTCTGCTGGGCGTGGCCGAGCTGGCCAAGTACATCACCGCCGAGATTCAGGACGTCTATCGCCTGCAGGGCGTGGTGATCGATGACAAGCACATCGAGGTCATCGTGCGCCAGATGCTGCGCAAGGTAGAAATCACCGATTCCGGGGATTCTTCCTTCATCACGGGTGATCAGGTGGAGTTCGTCCGCGTGCTCGAGGAGAACCAGCGCCTGGCTCAGGAAGACAAGTTCCCGGCCAAGTACGACCGGCTGCTGCTGGGTATCACCAAGGCAAGCCTGGCCACCGAGTCGTTCATCTCCGCGGCTTCGTTCCAGGAGACCACGCGCGTGCTCACCGAGGCCGCCGTCACCGGCAAGCGCGATTATCTGCGCGGTCTCAAGGAGAACGTCGTGGTGGGCCGTCTGGTGCCGGCCGGCACGGGCCTGGCCCACCATGCCGAACGCCGTCGCCGGCGCGAGGATCCCGAGAGCACGGCCAACCCGTCGGCCTTCGACGTCGAACAGGAGCTGGGTGCCCAGCTTACCGCGTTGGATGCCGAGGACGACGACCTCTAGGTGTGACGCCGCCAGGACCGGCGCCCACGCGGCGCCGGACTTGACGCGGCTCCCCGCCAGACATTAGAATGCGCAGCCTTTAACAGTGGGGTGGGTGCGTCCTGTCGCATTGTTGAAAGGTTTGGCAACCACTGGAGTCAGCTACAGATATGGCAACGATCAATCAGCTCGTGCGCAAGCCGCGCAAGCGCCCGGTCGCCAAGAGCGACGTGCCGGCGCTGCAGTCTTGCCCGCAAAAGCGTGGGGTCTGCACCCGCGTCTACACTACTACCCCGAAGAAGCCGAACTCGGCGTTGCGTAAGGTTTGCCGTGTGCGCCTGACCAACGGCTACGAAGTGGCTTCCTACATCGGCGGTGAAGGCCACAACCTTCAGGAGCACTCCGTGGTCCTGATTCGCGGCGGTCGCGTAAAGGACTTGCCGGGTGTGCGTTATCACACCGTGCGTGGTGCTCTGGATACCTCGGGTGTTCAGAACCGTCGTCAGGGCCGTTCCAAGTACGGTACCAAGCGTCCCAAGTCTTGAGCGTAAGGCGGTCGGGAATCCATCTGTTGTCGGTCTGATAAGAGTAAGGTCGAGCGCACGATGCGTCGTCTCGAGTTTACCTGAAGGACCCTTCGAAACGAGGGCTTATCATGCCTAGAAGAAAAGTTGTAGCCAAGCGCGAAATTCTGCCGGATCCGAAATTCGGAAGTGAGCGCCTGGCGAAGTTCATGAACCACCTGATGGTCAGCGGCAAGAAGTCTGTAGCTGAGCGTATCGTTTACGGTGCGCTGGACAAGGTTGCCGAGCGTAGTAAGGATGAGCCGCTGGAGATCTTCGACAAGGCGCTGGAAACCATCCAGCCGATGGTCGAGGTCAAGTCCCGCCGTGTCGGCGGTGCGACCTATCAGGTGCCCGTGGAGGTTCGTCCCTCACGCCGTCAGGCGCTGGCCATGCGTTGGCTGGTGGATGCGGCGCGCAGCCGTGGTGAGAAGACCATGGTGCAGCGCCTCGCTGGCGAAATGCTGGACGCCGCCGAAGGCAAGGGTGCTGCTGTGAAGAAGCGTGAAGACGTGCATCGCATGGCAGATGCCAACAAAGCCTTCTCTCACTACCGCTTCTAACCAACGGGGTATTCCAACGTGGCACGCAAGACTCCGCTTAAGCGTTACCGCAATATCGGTATCGTGGCACACGTCGACGCCGGGAAGACCACCACTACCGAGCGTGTCCTGTTCTACACTGGCCTCTCCCACAAGGTCGGCGAGGTCCATGATGGCGCCGCCACCATGGACTGGATGGAGCAGGAGCAGGAGCGTGGCATCACGATCACCTCTGCGGCAACCACCTGCTTCTGGCAGGGCATGAACAAGCAGTTCGACGAGCACCGTATCAACATCATCGATACGCCGGGACACGTTGACTTCACCATCGAGGTCGAACGTTCACTGCGTGTTCTCGACGGTGCGGTCGTCGTGCTGTGTGGTTCCTCGGGCGTTCAGCCGCAGACCGAGACCGTCTGGCGTCAGGCCAACAAGTACGAAGTGCCGCGCATGGTGTTCGTCAACAAGATGGACCGCGCCGGTGCCGACTACTTCATGGTGCTCGACCAGCTCAAGCAGAAGCTGGGCGCGAACACCGTCCCGATCCAGATCAACTGGGGCGCGGAAGATGACTTCAAAGGTGTCATCGATCTGATCCAGATGAAGGGGATCCTCTGGGACGAGGCCAATCACGGCATGAACTACGAGCTGGTCGAGATCCCCGATGAGCTCAAGGAATCCGCCGCGAAGTATCGCGAGCAGATGGTCGAGGCCGCGGCCGAGGCGTCCGAAGAGTTGATGGACAAGTATCTCGAAGAGGGTGACCTCTCCGAGGCGGACATCAAGGCTGGCTTGCGTCGCCGCACCCTGGACAACGAAATCGTTCTGGTGACGTGCGGTAGTGCGTTCAAGAACAAGGGCGTGCAGGCAGTGCTCGACGGCGTGATCGAATACATGCCGTCGCCCACCGAGGTCAAGGCCATCGAAGGTGAGCTTGACGACAAGGACGGCACCATCGCCACGCGTGAAGCTGACGACAGTGCCCCCTTTGCCGCTCTGGCCTTCAAGATCGCTACCGACCCGTTCGTGGGGACGCTGACGTTCATTCGCGTCTACTCGGGCGTGCTCAAGTCCGGCGACAGCATCTTCAACTCCGTGAAGAGCAAGAAGGAGCGCGTGGGCCGTATCGTCCAGATGCACTCCAATTCACGTGAAGAGATCAAGGAAGTCTACGCTGGCGATATCGCCGCCTGCATCGGGCTCAAGGACGTCACCACCGGTGATACCCTGTGCGACCTGAATGACAAGATCATTCTCGAGCGCATGGAGTTCCCGGATCCGGTGATCTCGGTCGCCGTCGAGCCGAAGTCCAAGCCCGATCAGGAGAAGATGGGGACTGCGCTGGGCAAGCTGGCCCAGGAAGACCCGTCCTTCCGCGTCAAGACCGACGAGGAAACCGGCCAGACGATCATCTCCGGCATGGGCGAGCTGCACCTCGACATCATCGTCGATCGCCTGCGTCGCGAGTTCAAGGTCGATGCCAACATCGGTAAGCCGCAGGTGGCCTACCGTGAGACGATTCGCGCCAGTGTCGAGCAGGAAGGCAAGTTCGTGCGTCAGTCGGGCGGTCGCGGCCAGTACGGTCACGTGCTGCTGCGCATTGAACCGCTGACGGCCGAAGACAAAGGCGAAGATGAAGACATGACCTTCAAGTTCGCCTCCGAAATCGTCGGCGGCGTGGTTCCCAAGGAATACGTGCCGGCCGTCGAGAAAGGGGCCTATGAGCAGCTGCAGAACGGGGTCATCGCGGGTTACCCGATGATTGACGTCAAGGTCACGCTGTTCGATGGTTCCTACCATGACGTGGACTCGAACGAGACTGCGTTCAAGGTTGCCTCTTCCATGGCGATCAAGGAAGGCGCACCGAAGGCCAAGGCCGTGCTGCTGGAGCCGGTGATGAAGGTCGAGGTCGTGACTCCCGAAGAGTTCATGGGGGATGTCATGGGTGACCTTAACCGCCGCCGTGGCCTCGTTCAGGGCATGGATGACTCGCCGTCCGGCAAGATCATTCGCGCCACGGTACCGCTGGCTGAGATGTTCGGTTACGCGACCGATTTGCGTTCTCAGACCCAGGGCCGCGCAAGCTACACTATGGAGTTTGCGGATTACGAAGAGGCGCCCTCCAGCGTCGTTGAAGCCGTCATCAACCAGAATGGTTAACCGTTAGCTAACGTAAAGAGGTTATAGCAGTGGCTAAGGAAAAGTTTGAACGTAATAAAGCGCACATCAACGTTGGCACCATCGGTCACGTCGACCATGGCAAGACCACGCTGACTGCGGCACTGACTCGCGTTTCCGCGGAGGTCTTCGGCGGCGACTGGCGCGAATTCGACACCATCGACAACGCACCGGAAGAGCGTGAGCGCGGTATCACCATCGCCACCGCTCACGTCGAGTACCAGTCCGAAGAGCGCCACTACGCGCACGTCGACTGCCCGGGGCACGCCGACTACGTCAAGAACATGATCACCGGTGCCGCTCAGATGGATGGCGCCATTCTGGTCTGTTCCGCAGCTGACGGCCCCATGCCGCAGACCCGCGAGCACATCCTGCTGTCTCGCCAGGTCGGCGTTCCGACCATCGTCGTGTTCCTGAACAAGGCCGACATGGTCGACGACGAAGAGCTCCTCGAGCTGGTCGAAATGGAAGTTCGTGAACTCCTCAACGAGTACGACTTCCCGGGCGACGACTGCCCGATCATCACCGGTTCCGCGCTGATGGCGCTGGAAGGCAAGGACGACAACGGCATGGGTACCACTGCCGTCGCCAACCTGATCAAGGCCCTGGATGCCTACATCCCGGAGCCGGAGCGTGCCATCGACCAGCCGTTCCTGATGCCGATCGAAGACGTGTTCTCGATCTCCGGCCGCGGTACCGTCGTGACCGGTCGTGTCGAGCGCGGTATCGTCAAGTCTGGCGAAGAAGTCGAGATCGTGGGTCTCAAGGACACTGCCAAGACGACCGTTACCGGTGTCGAGATGTTCCGCAAGCTGCTCGACGAAGGTCGTGCCGGCGAGAACATCGGCGCGCTGCTGCGCGGCACCAAGCGTGACGACGTCGAGCGTGGCCAGGTGTTGGCCAAGCCGGGCACCATCACGCCGCACACTGTCTTCGAAGCCGAAGTCTACGTGCTGTCCAAGGAAGAAGGCGGTCGTCACACGCCGTTCTTCAAGGGCTATCGTCCGCAGTTCTACTTCCGGACCACTGACGTGACCGGTACCTGCGAGCTGCCGGAAGGCGTCGAAATGGTCATGCCGGGCGACAACGTCAAGATGACCGTGACCCTGATCGCGCCGATCGCCATGGAAGACGGCCTGCGCTTCGCTGTTCGCGAAGGCGGTCGTACCGTAGGCGCCGGTGTCGTCGCCAAGATCGTCCAGTAAGGGTTTCGCCCTTCGATGATCGAAGGGGGCTCCTTTGGGAGCCCCCTTTCTGTGCATGTTTGACAGTCACTGTCAGCCTGCCTATAATGCGCATCCTTTGAATGCGTGGGTAGACGGCTCGCGCCGTCGACATCCATTGGAGTTTAAGGCTAATGCAGAACCAGAAGATTCGCATTCGGTTGAAGGCCTTTGACCATCGCCTGATTGACCAGTCCGCGCAAGAAATCGTGGATACCGCGAAGCGCACTGGTGCACAGGTCCGTGGTCCGATCCCGCTGCCGACCAATCGCGAGCGCTATACCGTGTTGATTTCGCCGCACGTCAACAAAGATGCGCGCGATCAGTACGAGATTCGCACTCACAAGCGTGTGCTCGACATTGTCGAACCCACGGAAAAAACCGTAGACGCGCTGATGAAGCTCGATCTCGCCGCTGGCGTTGACGTGCAAATCAAGCTCGACTAACCACACTAGTCACTAGCGGCTTTTCACAAGTCGCCACGCCGGGACGGCGTCACACAATGTGCTAGTGGAATGCTCTGGAAAGGGCAGCCATAGCGGGTGATAGCCCCGTACACTATAGGAGACTGAACATGACTATCGGTTTGGTCGGTAAGAAGAGCGGCATGACCCGCATCTTCACCGAGAATGGCGCCTCCGTGCCCGTAACCGTTATCGAAGTCGAGCCGAATCGCGTGACCCGCGTCAAGACCGTCGAAAGCGACGGCTACAGCGCGGTTCAGGTGACTTCGGGTTCCCGCAAGGCCAAGCATCTGACCAAGGCCGCCGCAGGCCAGTATGCCAAGTCAGGTGTCGAGGCCGGTCGTTCATTGATGGAGTTCCGCCTCGCAGAAGGCGAAGAAGCTCCGGAAGTGGGCGGCAACATCACCGTATCCCTCTTTGAAGCCGGTCAGAAAGTCGACGTGACTGGTACCTCTAAAGGCAAGGGCTTCCAGGGCGCCGTCAAGCGCTGGAACTTCCGTACCCAAGACAATGGTCACGGCAACTCGCTCGCGCACCGCGCACCGGGCTCCATCGGTCAATGCCAGACGCCGGGTCGCGTCTTCAAGGGCAAGAAGATGGCCGGTCAGCTGGGCAATGAGCGTGTCACAGTCCAGAGCCTGGAAATCGTGCGCGTCGATGCCGAGCGTAATCTGCTGCTGGTCAAGGGCGCCGTACCGGGCGCGACTGACTGCGAAGTCATCGTACGCAGTGCCGTCAAAGCTCGCTGAGGGGTATGAGACCGATGAATTTGAATCTCGCAGGTGCTGATGCCGGCACCGTCGAAGTGTCCGACGCTACCTTTGGTAAGGAGTTCAACGAGTCGCTGGTTCACCAGGTCGTGACGGCGTATTTTGCAGCCGGCCGCCAGGGTACCCGTGCTCAGAAGACTCGCTCCGAAGTGCGTGGCGGCGGCAAGAAGCCGTGGCGTCAAAAAGGCACCGGTCGTGCACGCGCCGGTACCATCCGCTCGCCGCTGTGGCGCAGTGGTGGCGTGACGTTTGCGGCGCGCCCGCAGGATTACACCCAGAAAGTCAACCGCAAGATGTACCGCGCCGCCATGCGCTCGATTCTGTCCGAGCTGGTGCGTCAGGAACGTCTGGTCGTCGTTGACAGCTTCGAGGTGGACGCCCACAAGACCAAGCAGCTGGTTGCCAAGCTGAAGGACCTGGATCTCGAGAAAGCGCTGATCGTCACCGAAGACATCGACGAAAAGCTGTTTCTCGCCGCGCGTAACATTCCCTACGTCGACGTGGTGGATGTCGCGGCTGCCGATCCGGTGAGCCTGGTTGCCTTCGACAAGGTGCTGGTCACTGTTTCCGCTCTGCGCAAATTCGAGGAGAAGCTGGGATGAACCAGGAACGCGTATTCAAGGTTCTGCTCGGGCCTCACATGACCGAGAAGGCCGCATTTGCCGCCGAAAACAACCAGTACGTGTTCAAGGTGGCCCAGGACGCGACCAAGCCCGAGATCAAGAAGGCCGTCGAAGCGCTCTTCGAAAAGAAGGTGGCTGGCGTGCAGGTCTTGAACGTCAAGGGCAAGACCAAGCGCACGCAGCACGGTCTCGGTCTGCGCAAGGGATATCGCAAGGCGTACGTCACACTGGCGGCCGGCGAGACTCTCGAAGACTTCTCTGGCGCCGAGTAAGGCAGGAGTACGGATCATGGCAGTTGTAAAGACCAAACCCACGTCCGCCGGTCGTCGTCACGTCGTCAAAGTCGTCAGCGACGAACTCCACAAGGGCCGCCCTTATGCCGGCCTGCTGGAGAAGAAGTCCAAGAGCGGCGGTCGTAACAATAACGGTCGCATCACCACGCGCCATGTGGGTGGTGGGCACCGTCAGCACTATCGTGTGGTCGACTTCAAGCGCAACAAGGATGGCATCGCTGCCACCGTCGAGCGCCTCGAGTACGACCCCAATCGTAGCGCCAACATTGCGCTACTCAAGTACCAGGACGGCGAGCGTCGTTACATCATCGCGCCCCGCGGCGTGAAGGTGGGCGACAGCCTGGAATCCGGCGTGAACGCAGCCATCAAGCGTGGTAACGCCTTGCCGCTGCGCAACATTCCGGTGGGTTCCACCGTGCACTGCATCGAGCTGAAGCCCGGCAAGGGTGCTCAGATCGCGCGTAGTGCCGGTGCCAGCGCCCAGCTGGTTGCACGTGAAGGTAACTACGCCACCGTGCGTCTGCGCTCCGGCGAGATGCGCAAGATCCTGGCGGAGTGCCGTGCCACCCTGGGTGAAGTGGGCAATTCCGAGCACAGCCTCCGTCAACTTGGCAAGGCCGGTGCAAAGCGCTGGAGAGGCGTGCGTCCGACGGTTCGCGGTGTTGCGATGAACCCGGTGGATCACCCGCATGGTGGTGGTGAAGGCCGCACTAGCGGTGGTCGTCATCCGGTGAGCCCGTGGGGTATCCCCACCAAGGGCCACAAGACCCGTAAGAACAAGCGCACCGACAAGCTGATCGTTCGTCGCCGCAAGGCCAAGTAACAGACATTAAGAGGTAACGGCTGTGCCACGTTCACTGAAGAAAGGTCCCTTTATTGACCTTCATCTGCTGAAGAAGGTTGAGACTGCAGTGGAGAAGAGCGACCGCAAACCGATCAAGACCTGGTCGCGTCGCTCCATGATCCTGCCGAACATGGTCGGGCTCACCATTGCAGTCCATAACGGGCGTCAACATGTCCCGGTGCATGTCTCCGAGGAAATGGTTGGCCACAAGCTGGGCGAATTCGCTGCCACCCGCACCTACCGCGGTCATGCGGCGGACAAGAAAGCCAAACGGTAAGCCAGAGAGGTTAGAGAGATGGAAGTCACAGCAAAGCTGCGTGGCGCTCGTTTATCCGCCCAGAAGGCCCGTTTGGTGGCTGACCTGGTGCGCGGTAAGCCGGTCGCCGAAGCACTGGATGTGTTGGCCTACTCGCCGAAGAAAGCGGCAAAGGTGGTCAAGAAAGTGCTTCAGTCCGCCATCGCGAATGCGGAAGAAAACAATGGCATGGACATCGACGAGCTGCGTGTCTCGACCATCTGCGTCGATGAGGGCATGACGCTCAAGCGCATCCAGCCTCGCGCCAAAGGCCGTGCGGATCGCATTTTGAAGCGCACTTGCCACATCACCGTCAAGGTAGCCGAGAAGTAGGAGTCGACCAGATGGGTCAGAAAGTAAATCCGACAGGTATTCGGCTAGGTATCGTCAAGGACCACCGCTCCGTCTGGTACGCTGAGCGTGGTGCTTATGCCGATAAGCTGAATAATGACCTCGAAGTGCGTCGTTTCCTGGAGCAGCGTTTGAAGAACGCCTCCGTGAGCGACATCACCATCGAGCGTCCAGCCAATAACGCACGCATCACCATTCACACTGCCCGTCCGGGCATCGTGATTGGCAAGAAGGGCGAGGATGTCGATCGCCTGCGTCGCGACGTCTCCGAGATGATGGGCGTGCCGGTTCACGTCAACATCGAAGAGGTGCGCAAGCCCGAGCTTGACGCACAGCTCGTCGCGCAGAACGTCTGCGGCCAGCTTGAACGCCGCGTGATGTTCCGTCGTGCCATGAAGCGCGCCGTACAGAACGCCATGCGCCTGGGCGCTGGCGGCATCAAGATCCAGCTGTCAGGGCGTCTTGGTGGTGCGGAAATCGCGCGTACCGAATGGTATCGCGAAGGTCGCGTGCCGCTGCATACGCTGCGCGCCGACATCGATTATGCCACTTACGAAGCGCATACCACCTACGGCGTTATCGGCGTCAAAGTGTGGGTCTTCAAGGGTGAGATCCTCGGCGGTATCGAGGAAGTGCGTGCCAAGCAGAAGCAGGCTCAGGCACCGGCGCCCAAGAAGAAAGGTTCCAGGTAAGGGGAGAGTAATCGATGTTACAACCCAAGCGTACGAAATTCCGCAAGGTGCAGAAGGGCCGTAACCGCGGCCTCGCGCATCGCGGAAGCAAGGTGAGCTTCGGCGAATATGGCCTGAAAGCCACCGGTCGCGGCCGTATCACCGCTCGCCAGATCGAAGCTGGCCGTCGTGCCATCACGCGTCACGTCAAGCGTGGCGGCAAGATCTGGATCCGTGTCTTCCCGGACAAGCCGATTACCGAGAAGCCGCTGGAAGTCCGTATGGGTAAGGGTAAGGGCTCCGTCGAGTACTGGGTCGCCCAAATCCAGCCCGGCAAGGTGCTCTACGAGATCGAAGGCGTTTCCGAGGAACTGGCTCGTGAGGCATTCGACCTGGCGGCCCAGAAGTTCCCGGTCTCCACCACCTTTGTGAAACGGACGGTGATGTGATGAAAGCCCAGGAAATTCGTGAAAAATCAGTCGAAGCGCTTCAGCAGCAGCTGCTCGAGCTCCTACGGGAGCAGTTCAACCTGCGCATGCAGAAGGCCACCGGTCAGCTGAGCCAGACCCATCTGCTCAAGCAGGTGCGTCGCGATATCGCTCGCGTTAAGACTGTGCTCAATGAGAAGGCAGGTGACTGAGATGGCTGAAGAAAACAATGCCCGTACACTGACTGGCAAGGTCGTGAGCGACAAGATGGACAAGTCCGTCGTCGTTCAGATCGAGCGCCGTGTCCGGCATCCGATTTACGACAAGTACGTGAAGCGCTCCACCAAACTGCACGCCCATGACGAGGCGAACCAGGCGCGAGTCGGCGATACGGTTTCCATCGAGGAATGCCGGCCGATCTCCAAGTTGAAGGCCTGGACGCTGGTCGAGGTGGTCGAGCAGGCCAAGGGCTGAGCGGGCCAGAGCCTTTCACCAGTGCAGTCAGTTTAGGTTTGGAGAAAACCGATGATTCAGACGCAGACAATGCTGGATGTCGCCGACAACAGCGGCGCGCGCCGGGTGCAGTGCATCAAGGTGCTGGGCGGTTCGCACCGCCGTTACGCGCGTGTTGGCGACGTCATCAAAGTAACGGTCAAGGAAGCAATTCCTCGTGGCAAGGTCAAAAAAGGCCAAGTCCTCAAGGCCGTTGTTGTACGTACCAAGAGTGGTGTCCGTCGTACGGACGGTTCACTGATCCGCTTCGATGGAAATGCGGCCGTTCTGTTGCACAACGCCAACGAGCAGCCGATCGGTACCCGTATCTTCGGGCCGGTTACGCGTGAGCTTCGCAACGAGAAGTTCATGAAGATCATTTCCCTGGCGCCTGAAGTGCTGTGAGGAGCGAGGCGGATATGCGTAAGATCAAACGTGACGACGAAGTGATCGTCATTGCCGGCAAGGACAAGGGCAAGCGCGGCACGATTAAGCGCGTCCTGCAAGACGGATGCTATGTCGTGTCCGGTGTGAACATGATTAAACGTCACACCAAGCCCAACCCCATGCAAGGCAAGCAGGGGGGTATCGTCGAGCGTGAGGCCCCGATTCACGCGTCCAACGTGGCCATCTTCAATCAGGAGACCGGCAAGGCGGATCGCGTCGGCTTCCAGATTCAGGAAGACGGTACCAAGGTACGTATCTACAAGTCGACGCAAAAGCAGATCGACGCCTAACGCGAGTCGGGTAGCAAAATGGCGAACTTGAAAGAACGTTATCAAAACGAGGTGGCAGCTCAGCTCCAAGAGCAGTTCAGCTACGCCAACGTGATGCAGGTCCCTCGGATCACCAAGGTGACCCTCAACATGGGCATCGGCGATGCGACCAGCGACAAGAAGCTGATCGACAATGCCATGGGCGATCTCGAGAAGTTGTCCGGTCAGCGCCCGGTGATTACCAAGGCGCGCAAGTCCATCGCGGGCTTCAAGGTCCGCGAAGGCTGGCCGATCGGCATCAAGGTGACCCTGCGAAGCGAGCGGATGTGGGATTTCCTCGATCGTCTCGTGAACATCGCGATTCCGCGTGTTCGTGACTTTCGTGGTCTGAACCCCAAGTCCTTCGACGGGCGTGGCAACTACTCCATGGGTGTGCGTGAGCAGATCATCTTCCCCGAGCTCGAATATGATAAGATTGATCGTATTCGCGGGTTGGATGTCACTATCACCACTACTGCCAACACCGATGAAGAAGGCCGTGCGCTGCTGAGCGCGCTGAACTTCCCGTTCAAGAAATAAGGGTGGGATCATGGCAAAGAAAAGCATGATTGAGCGTGAGCTCAAGCGCGCAAAGCTGGTAGACAAGTACGCGGCCAAGCGTGCCGAGCTCAAGGCCATCATCTACGACGTGAACGCTTCTGATGAAGAGCGCTTCGACGCCCAGCTGAAACTTCAGCAGTTGCCGCGCGACTCCAGCCCGGTGCGCCAGCGCAATCGCTGCCGCGTGACCGGCCGTCCGCACGGCTTCTACAACAAGTTTGGCTTGGGCCGCAACAAACTGCGTGAAGCCGCCATGCGTGGCGATGTCCCTGGGCTCAAGAAGTCCAGCTGGTAAGCCACGCGAGAATCAGGAGCGCAACGTAATGAGCATGCAAGATACTCTAGCGGATATGTTTACCCGTATCCGCAATGCGCAGATGGCCACCAAGGAGACGGTCACCATGCCGTCCTCCAACCTCAAGACCGAGGTGGCTCGCGTATTGAAGCAAGAGGGCTATATCAACGACTTCACCGTCACTGAAGGCGCCAAGCCCCAGCTGGCCGTCACCCTCAAGTATTTCGAAGGGAAGCCGGTCATCGAGCACATCCAGCGCTTTTCAAAGCCGTCCTTGCGCTCTTACAAGGGCAAGGATGCGCTGCCGAAAGTCGCGGATGGCCTGGGTATCGCGATCGTGACCACCTCCCAGGGCGTGATGACCGATCGTGCGGCGCGTCAGGCCGGTGTCGGTGGTGAAGTCATCTGCACCGTATTCTAGGAGTCTGGAATGTCCCGCGTAGCCAAATATCCGGTGAAACTGCCGAGTGGCGTCGAGGTCAAACTCGAAGCCAACAAGCTGACCGTCAAAGGTGGCCAGGGCACGCTCTCCATGACCGTGCATTCCGATGTCACCATCGGCCAGGAAGAAGGCCAACTGACGTTTAATCCGAGCGAGTCTGCCAAGAGCTGGGCGATGGTCGGTACCACCCGTGCGCTGGTGCAGAACATCGTCACCGGCGTCTCCGAAGGCTTCACCAAGTCCCTGGAGATCAACGGTGTCGGTTACCGCGCGCAAGCAAGCGGCAACACGCTCAACCTGACACTAGGCTTCTCGCACCCGGTCGAGTACAAGCTGCCTGAAGGTGTGACGGCGGAAACGCCGAAGAACACCACCATCGTGCTGAAGAGCGCGGACAAGCAGCAGCTCGGCCAGGTCGCAGCGGAAATTCGTGCCTTCCGTCCGCCCGAACCCTACAAGGGCAAGGGAATTCGGTATGGCGACGAAGAAGTCCGCCGCAAAGAAGCCAAGAAGAAGTAAGGCAGGGTTATGAACGCGAAGAAAGAAGCTCGTCTCCGTCGTGCCCGCCGCGCTCGCGCCAAGATTCGCGAGCAGGGCGTGTCTCGCTTGAGCGTCAACCGTACGCCGCGCCACATCTACGCGCAGATCATTTCGCCGGATGGTGGTCAGGTTCTGGCCAGCGCATCCACGCTCGACAAGAGCCTGCGCGAAGGATCCACGGGCAACTCGGACGCCGCCGCCAAGGTGGGCGCCCTGATTGCCGAACGCGCGAAGGAAGCGGGCATCACCGAAGTGGCTTTCGACCGTGCCGGGTTTAAGTACCACGGTCGCGTCAAGGCCCTGGCTGATGCCGCTCGTGAAGGCGGTCTGGAATTCTAAAGGGTTTTACGATGGCGAATAACGAACAGAAGGGCGGCGATCTGCAAGAGAAACTCGTGCAGGTAAACCGCGTCGCCAAGGTAGTGAAAGGTGGTCGAATCTTCGGCTTCACCGCACTCACCGTCGTTGGCGATGGCAGCGGTCGCGTCGGCTTCGGACGGGGCAAGGCACGTGAAGTGCCTGTCGCGATCCAGAAGGCGATGGACCAGGCCCGCCGCAACATGGTCAAGGTCAGCCTCAGTGGCGCCACGCTGCAGTATCCTGTGAAGGCCCGTCACGGTGCCTCCAAGGTGTTCATGCAGCCGGCGTCCGAAGGTACCGGGATCATTGCCGGCGGTGCCATGCGCTCCGTGCTCGAATTGGCAGGCGTCCATGACGTTCTCGCCAAGTGCTACGGTTCCACCAACCCGGTGAACGTGGTGCGCGCGACCATCAAAGGTCTCGCCTCCATGCAGTCTCCGGAGGACATCGCCGCCAAGCGTGGTATGTCCGTCGAAGAGATCGCGGGGTAAGGCATCATGGCATCAGCAACGATCAAGGTTACCCAGACGCGTAGCACCATCGGCATTCTGGAAAAGCACAAAGCCACCATGCGTGGCCTTGGCTTGCGCCGCATCGGTCATACGGTCGAGCTGGAAGACACCCCCGCCGTACGCGGTATGGTCAACAAGGTTAACTACCTTGTGCGCGTTGAGGGAGAGTAATCCATGAAACTCAATAACCTGAGCCCGGCACCGGGCTCCAAGCACGCTGAGAAACGCGTCGGTCGTGGTATCGGCTCCGGTCTGGGCAAGACCGGTGGCCGTGGCCACAAAGGCCAGAAGTCACGTTCCGGTGGGTCAGTGAAGCCAGGTTTCGAAGGCGGTCAGATGCCGTTGCAGCGTCGTCTGCCGAAGTACGGCTTTACCTCCGCCAAGTCACTGGTGTCCGAAGAAGTGCGTCTGGCCGAACTGGCCAAGGTCGATGGCGAGATCGTCGACCTGGAAAGCCTGAAGAAGGCCAACGTGCTCAAGGACAACACCCAGTACGCGAAGGTGATTCTCTCCGGTGAACTGAACAAAGCAGTCACGGTCCGTGGTCTCAAGGTCACCAAGGGTGCCCGTGACGCGATCGCAGCTGCCGGTGGCAAGGTAGAGGACTAATGGCTAAGTCAGGAAACATGCCGGCCAGTGGAAGTGGTCTGAGTGAACTTTGGGCGCGTCTGCGTTTCGTGTTCATCGCCATCGTGGTGTACCGCATCGGTGCCCATATCCCGGTGCCTGGCATCAATCCTGACCAGCTCGCTGCCTTGTTCAGGGAAAATCAGGGCACCATCCTGGGCATGTTCAACATGTTCTCGGGTGGTGCGCTGTCGCGCATGAGTATTTTCGCGCTGGGGATCATGCCTTACATCTCCGCGTCGATCATCATGCAGCTCCTGACGGCGGTCTCGCCTCAGCTGGAACAGCTGAAGAAGGAAGGTGAGGCTGGCCGGCGCAAGATCAACCAGTATACGCGCTACGGCACGGTGGTGCTGGCATTGATCCAGGCGACCGGCATGGCAGTCGGTCTGGTCGGACAGGGTGTCGCCTATAGTGGCGATCTCAGCTTCTACTTCACCGCAATCGTGACGTTCGTCGCGGGTGCCGTGTTCCTCATGTGGCTGGGCGAGCAGATCACCGAGAAGGGGATTGGCAACGGCATTTCCCTCATTATCTTCGCGGGTATCGTCGCAGGCCTGCCCAGCGCCATCGGCCAGTCGTTTACACTGGCGCGCAACGATGGGGCCTGGAATATCCTGCCGCTGCTGGCGTTGGCAGTGCTTGGGATCGCTACCGTGGCCTTCGTGGTCTTCATCGAGCGCGGTCAGCGTCGCATCACGGTGAACTATCCGCGTCGTCAGGTAGGCAACAAGATGTATGCCGGGCAGAGCAGCTATCTGCCGCTGAAGGTGAACATGGCCGGCGTCATTCCGCCGATCTTCGCTTCCAGCATTCTGCTGTTCCCCGCGTCCATTGGCCAATGGGTCGGCGAAGGCCAGAACATGGCCTGGTTGCAGACGGTTTCCCAGGCGATGGGGCCGGGCCAGCCGTTGTACATCTTGCTTTTCGCCGCGGCGGTGCTATTCTTCTGCTTCTTTTACACGGCGTTGGTCTTCAACCCCAAGGATGTGGCCGACAACCTCAAGAAGTCAGGTGCATTCCTGCCGGGTATTCGCCCGGGCGAGCAGACGGCCCGCTATGTCGATAAGGTCATGACGCGTCTGACGCTTTTCGGCGCCTTGTACATCACTGCAGTCTCCCTGATGCCTCAGTTCCTCGTGGTGGCATGGCAAGTGCCCTTCTATTTCGGCGGCACTTCATTGCTCATCGTCGTGGTGGTGGTCATGGACTTCATGGCCCAGGTGCAGTCGCACCTGATGTCCAATCAGTACGAGTCGGTGATGAAAAAGTCCAACCTGAAAGGCTATGGCAGCGGCGGCATCCTGCGCTAAACGAGCCCCGCTAGGTTTTTTGGAGAGAACGATGAAAGTTCGAGCTTCCGTCAAGAAAATGTGCCGTAACTGCAAGATCATTCGGCGCAATGGCGCGATTCGTGTCATCTGTACCGAGCCGCGGCATAAACAGCGTCAGGGCTGAGCCCGCGCTGAATTAAAAGCGGGTGTAGGTGTACCCCTTGTCTCCCAGGAGACAAAGGGGTATGCTATTGCGCCCTTTATGGACGACTAAACGAGCAAGCCGCTCAACATTCGGAGTAAGCTGATGGCCCGTATTGCAGGCGTCAATATCCCGGACAACAAGCATGCGGCGATCTCGCTGACCTACATCTTCGGGATTGGCCGCACACGTGCGCAGGAAATCTGCGCCGCTACCGGCATCGCGCCGACCGCGAAAGTACAGGATCTCTCCGCCGAAGAGGTGGATACCCTGCGTAACGAAGTCGGCAAGTATACCGTTGAAGGCGACCTTCGCCGTGACACGACGCTGAACATCAAGCGTCTCATGGACCTGGGTTGCTATCGTGGTCTGCGCCATCGTCGTGGTCTTCCGCTGCGTGGTCAGCGTACCAAGACCAACGCGCGTACCCGCAAGGGTCCGCGTAAGCCGATTCGCAAATAACACGCACGTTCTGGCGTTAAGACAGGAATAGACATCAACATGGCTAACCCGCGTAGTAACCGTAAAAAGGTGAAAAAGCAGGTAGTGGATGCGGTTGCCCACATCCATGCCTCTTTTAACAACACGATCGTGACGATCACAGACCGCCAGGGCAACGCCCTTTCCTGGGCGACTGCCGGTGGTTCGGGTTTTCGTGGTTCTCGCAAGAGCACCCCGTTCGCTGCTCAAGTGGCAAGCGAACGTGCAGCGACCGCTGCAGCCGAGTATGGTGTGAAAAACGTCGACGTGCTGGTCAAGGGCCCCGGTCCCGGCCGTGAATCCGCCGTGCGTGCGCTCAATGCCGCGGGTTTCCGTGTGCAGAGCATCACCGACGCGACGCCCGTTCCCCATAACGGCTGCCGTCCGCCGAAGAAACGCCGCGTTTAAGGAGACAGATTCATGGCACGTTATATTGGACCGAAGTGCAAACTGTCTCGTCGTGAAGGCACCGACCTCTTCCTGAAGAGCGGTGTCACTCCCTTCGAGAAAAAGTGCAAATCCGAGCAGATCCCGGGTGTCCACGGCCAGCGCCGTCAGCGTCTTTCCGACTACGGCTTGCAGCTTCGCGAGAAGCAGAAAGTGCGCCGCATGTATGGCGTACTCGAGAAGCAGTTCCGCAACTACTACAAGGAAGCCGCTCGTCTCAAGGGCGCGACCGGTGAGTTGTTGCTGCAGCTTCTCGAATCCCGACTGGACAATGTCGTCTACCGTATGGGCTTCGGCTCAACGCGCTCCGAAGCGCGTCAGCTGGTCAGCCACAAGGCAATTGCCGTGAATGGCCGTACCGTCAACGTGGCTTCCTATCAGGTCAAGCCCGGTGACGTGGTGTCCGTTCGTGAAAAGGCCAAGAACCAGGCGCGTATTCAAAATGCCCTGGGGATCGCCGCCAACCGTGGCGATGTGGCTTGGATCGACGTCGACTCCAAGAAGATGGAAGGCACTTTCAAGGCTGTCCCGGAACGCGGCGACCTGTCTGCCGACATCAACGAAAACCTGATCGTCGAGCTGTACTCGAAGTAATCGTGCAGCCATTGCGCGATGCCGCCAGGCCCCATGCCAGGGCCTGGTTTCGAGTACCGAGTATCCGTTTGGCAGCCTGAAAGGTGTTCTTATGCAGCGTTCAGTGACAGAGTTTCTCCGTCCTCGCGACATCAAGGTCGAAGAGATCAACGCGAATCATGCGAAGATCGTGCTCGAGCCGTTCGAGCGTGGTTTCGGCCATACCCTGGGGAATGCTCTGCGTCGCATCCTGCTGTCTTCCATGCCCGGTTGCGCCGTTGTGGAAGCGGAGATTGAGGGCGTTCTGCACGAGTACAGCGCCATCGAGGGCGTCCAAGAGGACGTCATCGAGATTCTCCTGAACCTCAAGGACGTTGCCGTCAAGATGCACGGTAACCGTGACGAGGTGGTTCTGGCGCTGAGCAAGCAGGGGCCGAGCGTGGTCACCGCTGGCGATATCGCCGTCGATCATGACGTCGAAATCGTCAACCCGGATCACGTCATCGCGCACCTCAACGACAGCGGCGAGCTGAAAATGCAGCTCAAGGTGGTTCGCGGTCGTGGCTACGAGCCGGCGGATACCCGTGCTTCCGAGGAAGACGAATCGCGTGCGATCGGCCGTCTCCAGTTGGATGCGACCTTCAGCCCGGTGCGTCGTGTGTCCTACTCCGTGGAAGCCGCGCGTGTCGAGCAGCGTACCGACCTCGATAAGCTGATTATCGACTTGGAAACCGACGGCACCCTGGACCCGGAAGAAGCGATTCGCCGCAGTGCGACCATCCTGCAAGAGCAGCTGGCCGCGTTCGTCGACCTCGAAGCCGATAAGGAACAGGAAGTCGAAGAAGAAGAGGATCAGATCGATCCGATTCTGCTGCGCCCCGTAGACGATCTCGAGTTGACCGTCCGCAGCGCCAACTGCCTGAAAGCCGAGAATATCTATTATATCGGTGATCTGATTCAGCGTACCGAAGTGGAGCTGTTGAAGACCCCGAACCTCGGCAAGAAATCCTTGAATGAAATCAAGGACGTTCTGGCAGCGCGCGGTCTTTCCCTCGGCATGCGGCTGGAAAATTGGCCGCCGGCGAGCCTGAAGGACGACAAGGCCTCTGCGTGAGTGCCGACTCGAGTCCCAGTTTGGTAAGGAATTTCAACCATGCGTCATCGTAAGAGTGGTCGTCACCTCAATCGTACGAGCTCGCATCGCCATGCCATGTTCAAGAACATGTGCGTGTCGCTGGTCGAGCACGAAGTCATCAAGACTACCCTGCCCAAGGCCAAGGAACTGCGTCGTCATATCGAGCCGCTGATCACCCTGGCCAAGCAGGACAGCGTCGCCAACCGCCGTCTGGCCTTCAACCGTACCCGCTCGAAGGAAGCGGTCGGCAAGCTCTTCAATGAGCTGGGCCCGCGTTACGTCGAGCGTCCGGGCGGCTATGTGCGTATTCTCAAGTGCGGTTTCCGCGCTGGTGACAATGCGCCGATGGCTTATGTCGAGCTGGTCGACCGTCCGGTCGTCGAAGAAGCCGCCGAAGAGTAATCTTCGCCAGGCTTTGCCATCTCGGCACGAGAAAACCGGCCCCATGCAGGCTGTGTCAAAACACAGCCTCGGCTGGCACACTGCCCATCAGGTTTCCTGATGGGCAGTTTTCGTCATGGCACGCTATATCACCGGCGCGTCTCGCGAGCAGCTCGACCTGCTGCCGCCTTCTCTCGATGACCTGATTCCCGACGATCACCTCGTTCGCGTCATCGATCTTTATGTCGACTCCCTCGATCTCGATGCCCTGGGCTTCGAGCGGGCTCGGCCCGCTGCGACCGGGCGCCCGGGCTACCATCCCGCGGATATGCTGCGCCTCTACCTGTACGGCTATCTTCAGCAGATCCGCTCGTCACGCCGGCTGGAACGCGAATGTCAGCGCAATATCGAGCTGATGTGGCTGCTCAATCGGCTGACTCCCGACTTCAAGACCATCGCCGAGTTTCGGCGCAAGCATCCGCGCGCGTTTCGTCAGCTGTGCCGTCATTTCGTGCGTTTCTGCCGTGACGCCGGCTGGCTGGCGAGCCGCGAAGTGGCCATCGATGGCAGCAAATTCGGGGCCGTGGCTAGCAAGAAGCGTGTGGTGAGCCGCCAGGCGCTGGTCCGTGAGGAACAGGCGTTGAACGCGCGTATCGACGCCTGGCTGGAAGGCCTCGATGAGACCGACCACGAGGAAGCCCACCGGGATGGGCCCGACGATGACCAGCGTCGCCGTTCACTCGAACGGCTCAAGGCCCTGCGTGATCAGACCCGAGACAGCCGCGAGCGCATGGAACGGCTCGGGATCCAGCATCACGTCACCGGTGAGCCTGAGGCCCGGCTCATGCGCTCGCCACAGGGAAACCGCACCGCCTATAACCTGCAGACGGCGGTGGATACCGACACCCATCTGATCGTGCACCACGAGACGGTGCAGGACGGCGATGACAGTCGCCAGTTGCAGCCCATGGCGGAAGCGACCCAGACGGCGCTGGAAAGAGGGAATTTATCGATACTGGCCGATGCCGGCTATTCCAACGGTGAACAGCAGCAGCGCTGCGAAGAACGCAACCTAGCCTGCCATATCCCGCCCCGGCGGACCGTCAACAATCAGGGAGGCGGCCAGCTCTATCAGGCCGATGCTTTTCACTACGAACCGGCCCGGGATGCCTACCGCTGTCCGGCCGATCACTGGCTGCCACTGAAGCAACGCAACGCTTCCCAGAAGGTTCTTTACTACGCCAACCCTTCGGCGTGTGCCGGTTGTAGGCTCAAGCCACGCTGTACGGCGGGGCGTTGGCGAACGGTCACCCGCCATCAGTACGAAAGCGCCTTCGAGACGTCGCGACAACGCCTGACAGAGGACCCCAAGGCGATGACACGTCGCCGCGCCACCGTCGAGCATCCCTTCGGCACGCTCAAGGACACGCTGATGGGGAATGCCGGACGTCTGCTGGTGCGTGGGCTCGATAAAGCCCGAGGGGAGATCAGTCTGGCGGTACTGGCGTACAACCTTAAGAGACTGATGCGACATATCGGGGCCGAGGCGCTGATGACCCGGCTGAGACAAGCCCCGGTCTGAGGCTGGATCCTTTATCGAGGTGACATCGACAAGGCTGCAACGACATCGCCCCGCAAAAGCGGGGCGATTTGAGCAACCTCCAGCAAGCCGTTTTGACACGGCCTGCATGGGCCGGTTTTTTTATGCCTGTCGAAAGCGTGCAGCGTTCAGGTCTCGAGCGTGCTTGGGGTGCGTGCCTTGTTCGCTGGCGCCGTGCGCTTGTCCAGCAAGGGCTTGAGAAAGCGCCCGGTGTGGGACTGCTCGAGCTTGGCCACCTGTTCCGGAGTGCCCTCGGCAATGATGCGGCCACCGCCTGAGCCTCCCTCGGGGCCAAGGTCGATCAACCAGTCCGCCGTCTTGATGACATCGAGGTTGTGTTCGATGACGACGACGGTATTGCCATGGTCGCGCAGGCGGTGCAGGACCCCCAGCAGTTGCCGAATATCCTCGAAATGCAGCCCGGTAGTGGGCTCGTCGAGAATGTAGAGCGTCTTGCCGGTGTCGCGCTTGGCGAGCTCGCGGGCGAGCTTGACGCGCTGCGCTTCGCCGCCGGAAAGCGTGGTCGCGCTCTGCCCAAGGCGAACGTAGGACAAGCCCACATCCATCAACGTTTGCAGGCGCCGGGCGATCGCCGGGACCGGGCTGAAGAATTCCAGGGCCTCTTCGATGGTCATCTCGAGTACCTCGTGGATGTTCTTGCCCTTGTAGTGGATCTCCAGCGTCTCGCGGTTGTAGCGTTTTCCCTGGCACACGTCGCAGGGCACGTAGATGTCGGGCAGGAAGTGCATCTCGACCTTGATCATGCCCTCGCCCTGGCAGGCTTCGCAGCGCCCGCCCTTGACGTTGAAGCTGAAACGCCCCGGCTTGTAGCCGCGCGAGCGTGCTTCCTGGGTGCCTGCGAAGAGCTCGCGTATGGGCGTGAAGATGCCGGTATAGGTGGCCGGGTTGGACCGCGGCGTGCGCCCGATCGGACTCTGGTCGATGTCGATGACCTTGTCGAGTAGATCCAGCCCCTCGATGTGCCGGTAGGGGGCGGGTGTCAGTGACGTGGCGCGATTGAGTTCGCGGGTGGCTACCGGCATCAACGTGGAGTTGATCAGTGTCGACTTGCCCGAGCCCGACACGCCGGTGACGCAGACGAACAGCCCCAGGGGCAGTTCGAGCGTCACGTTCTGCAGGTTGTTGCCGTTGGCGCCGGTGAGTCGCAGCATCTTTTCCGGATTGCCCGGGATCCGATGGGGCGGGATCTCGATGCGCCGCTGGTCGGAGAGGTACTGGCCGGTCAGCGATTCCTCGCTCTGCTCGATCTGCTGGGGCGTGCCCTGTGCGACGATGCGTCCCCCGTGCACGCCGGCCCCGGGCCCGATGTCGAGCACGTGGTCGGCGGCACGGATGGCGTCTTCGTCGTGCTCGACGACGATGACCGTGTTGCCCAGGTCGCGCAGGCGTTCGAGCGTCTTGAGCAGGCGGTCGTTATCGCGCTGATGAAGACCGATGGACGGCTCGTCGAGAATGTACATGACCCCGACCAGGCCCGCACCGATCTGACTGGCCAGGCGAATGCGCTGGGCTTCGCCCCCCGACAGGGTGTCGGCACTGCGTTCCAGGGTCAGGTAGTCGAGCCCCACATTGACCAGGAATTCCAGCCGTGAGTGGATCTCGTGCACGATCTTGACGGCGATCTCGCCCTTGCGTCCCGACAGCTCGAGTGTCGCGAAATACTGCCAGGCCTCGCCGATCGGCAGGTGTGCCACCTCGGGCAGCGGGCGGCCGTCGACATAGACATGGCGCGCCTCCTTGCGCAACCGAGTCCCCTCGCAGGAGGGACAGGGCTGCACGGCCAGGTACTTGGCCAGGTCTTCGCGCACCATGCTCGATTCGGTTTCGCGATAGCGCCGTTCCATGTTGGGCAGGACACCCTCGAAAGCATGCTCGCGGGTGACCTTGCGGCCCCGGTCGTTGACGTAGCTGAAGGTGATCTGGTCATGACCGCTGCCGCGCAGCACCACCTCGCGCTCGTGCCGCGCGAGATCCTGCCATGGGGTCTCGAGCTTGAAGCGATAATGCTCGGCGACTGCCTGCAGCTGGTTGAAGTAATACACGCTGCGCCGGTCCCAGCCCTTGATGGCACCTTCCGCCAGAGACAGTTCGGGATGGCTGATCAGCTTGTCGGGATCGAAGTACTGACGCACGCCGAGGCCGTCGCAGGTCGGGCAGGCGCCGGCGGGATTGTTGAACGAGAACAGCCGCGGCTCGAGCTCGGCGATCGAATAGCCGCATACCGGGCAGGCGAAGCGTGCCGAGAACACGATGTCGTCGCGTTCGCCGTCCATGTCATGGACGACGGCGATACCGTCGGCCAGACCGAGCGCGGTCTCGAAGGACTCGGCAAGACGCTGAGCGAGTCCGTCGCGGACCTTGACGCGGTCGACCACCACGCTGATGTCGTGCTTCTTGTTCTTCTCGAGCGGTCCGAGCTCGTCGAGCTCGACGGCCTGGCCATCGACCATGGCGCGGACATAACCCTGAGCGCGCAGCTCGGTCAGCAGTTGCTGGTGCTCGCCCTTGCGCCCGCTGACCACCGGTGCCAGCAACATCAGCTTGCTGCCCTCGGGCAGCGCCAGCACCTGGTCGACCATTTGCGAGACGGTCTGTGCCTCGAGGTCGATGCCGTGCTCGGGACAGCGCGGCGTCCCGGCGCGTGCGTAGAGCAGGCGAAGATAGTCGTAGATCTCGGTGATCGTGCCCACGGTCGAGCGCGGGTTGTGCGAGGTCGACTTCTGTTCGATGGAAATCGCCGGCGACAGCCCTTCGATGTGGTCGACATCGGGCTTTTCCATCATCGACAGGAATTGGCGGGCGTAAGTGGAGAGCGATTCCACGTAGCGCCGTTGTCCCTCGGCGTAGAGGGTGTCGAAGGCCAACGACGATTTGCCGGAACCGGACAAGCCGGTCACGACGATCAGCTTGTTACGCGGAAGTTCGACGTCGATGTTCTGCAAGTTGTGGGTGCGCGCACCCCTGACCAGAATTCTGTCCATGCCCACCTCGTGCCGGTTGCGCCGTGGCGGTGGCGCGGTCAAAGGATCGATTATAGAGCGTGCAACGGAGTCCGGGCAAAGCGCGTCCTTTCCTTGACGGGGACGCAGTCGGTAAAATGCGCATGAAAGGCGCCTCCCCACTCGCGATGCGCCGGCTTGTCTGTTCGTCACGGTCCGCTCCTGCGAGCCCTTCGGACCGATTTCGGTATCGAACGTTTCTTTTCCTCAACGACGCGACTCAATCATGTCTTCATCTCTACTTCGTACCGAGCGGCGCGCCATTTTCGGCCTCGCCAGCTTATACGCCACGCGCATGCTCGGTCTGTTCATGGTATTACCGGTCCTGGCGGTCTATGCCGAGGACCTGGATGGCGCCACGCCCCTGCTGGTGGGCATGGCGCTGGGCGGTTACGGTCTGACGCAGGCGATTCTGCAGATTCCCTTCGGGCTCATGTCGGATCGCTTCGGCCGCAAGCTCATCATCAGCGTGGGATTGCTCCTGTTTCTGCTGGGCAGCGTGATCGCTGCGCAGGCGACCTCGATCGGCTGGGTCATCGCCGGCCGCTGTCTGCAAGGCAGCGGCGCGGTCGCCGGTGCGATCATGGCGTTGCTTGCCGACCAGACCCGGGAGGAAGTCCGCACGGCGGCGATGGCGACCATCGGGCTGTCCATCGGTATCGCCTTCGGCGTGGCGATGGTCGTGGGCCCCCTGGTCGCCGACCCTTTCGGCCTGGCCGGCGTGTTCTGGTTCACGGCCGTGCTGGCGGTGCTCGGTCTGTTGGTGCTGTGGCGTCTGGTGCCGCGGGCGCCACGCTTGATGGCACACCGCGACGTCGGACTCGATCGCACGCAGTTGCGCGCGATGCTCGCGCGGCATGACCTGCTGCGTCTGGATTTCTCGATTTTCGCACTGCATGCCATTCTCACCGCCTGCTTCGTGGCCGTGCCCTTCCGGCTGGAAGCCCTGGGCATCGCCCCGGCACACCATGGCTGGGTCTATTTGCCGATCATGGCACTGGCCTTCGTGGGCATGGTTCCGCTGGTGATCGTGGCCGAGAAATACCGCAAGATGAAACCCATCTTTCTCGGGGCAGTGGCCTGGCTGACCCTCTGTCTGGCCGGGCTGGTGGAGTTTTCCGACGGCCGCTGGAGCCTGTTTGCCCTGCTCTGGGGCTTCTTCGTGGCATTCAACCTGCTCGAGGCGACGCTGCCGTCGATGATCAGCAAGCTGGCACCGGCGGGCGCCAAGGGCACGGCGATGGGCGTGTACTCCACCAGCCAGTTCCTGGGGGCGTTCCTGGGCGGCACCGCGGGCGGTTTCCTCTCGCAGCACTACGGGCTGAGTGCCGTCTTTCTGGGCGCCGCCCTGCTGGGTGCGGTATGGTTGGCGATTGTCTGGAAGATGCCGGCACCCCGCCATCTCTCGAGCGAGATCGTCGCCCTGGACGAGCGCTCCCTGGGCACAGTGGATACACTGATGGACCGCTTCGCCGCCGTGGCCGGTGTCGAGGATGTCATGGTAGTGCCCGACGAGCGTGTCGCCTACCTCAAGGTCGACCGGCAGCGGCTGGACGCGGAGGCGCTGGCCCGCGTTCTGGGTACCGAACCGGATCACAAGCGCGCCTGACGACGGGCGCTTAACTATTTCAAGGAGACTCACATGGCTCGCGGCGTCAACAAGGTCATTCTGATCGGCAACCTCGGTCAGGACCCGGAAGTTCGCTTTCTTCCCTCCGGCAACCCGGTATGCAATCTGCGTATCGCGACCACCGACTCGTGGACCGACCGCCAGAGCGGTCAGCGTCAGGAGCGTACCGAATGGCACACGGTGGTGATGTTCAACAAGCTGGCGGAAATCGCCCAGCAGTATGTGAAGAAAGGCTCGCGCATCTATATCGAAGGCCGCCTGCAGACGCGCAAGTGGCAGGGGCAGGACGGTCAGGATCGCTATTCCACCGAAATCGTCGCCAATGACATGCAGATGCTCGACTCGCGCAGTGGACAGGGAGGCGACTACGCCCAGCCCTCGCAAGGCGCACCTCAGCAAGGCATGGGCCAGCCCGGTGGCGCGCCCCAGCAGGGTGGCGGCTACGGTCAGCCTCAGGGCGGTCCGCCGCCGCAGCAGCGTCCCCAGCAGCAGCCGCCGCAACAGGGCGGGCAGCAGGACAATTATGGTGCTCCCAATCCGGGCAACTTCGATGACTTCGACGACGAGATTCCGTTCTGAGTCGATCGTCTAGTGTTTGAGTCCCAGGCGTTTGGCCAGGCGATGCAGGTTGCCGCTGTCGGTGCGCAAGGCACGGGCGGTGGCGGCCCAGTTGCCGTCGTGCGTGTCCAGCGCGCGGGCGATATGCTGACGCTGGAAGGCCTCGACTGCCTCGCGTAATGGCATGGAAGGGGCTGCCTCGGTCGAGGTGACGACGTGCGCGTCCGCCGGACGCGGTATCGGTGCCTCGCTCGAAGGCAGCTCCAGGTGGTGCGTGGCGATGCGAACCACGGCATCGCGGCGCGCGTGCCGTGTATCTCGGGGGCGCTCGCCGAAGGCGCGCAGCGCGGCACGCCCCAGCGTATGCTCCAGCTCGCGGATGTTGCCTGGCCAGTGCCAGGCCAGCAGGGCGCGCTCGGCCTCGGGCTCCAGGCGCAGGTTGGCGACCCCCAGGCGGATGCGGTTGTCCTCCAGAAAGCCCCCGGCCAGCAACAGCACGTCGTCGCGACGCTCGCAGAGTGGCGGCACACGCAAGGGGAAGACGCTCAGGCGGTGATAGAGGTCTTCCCGAAAGCGTCCGGCGGCGACCTCCTGGTCGAGCGCACGGTTGGTGACCGCGATGACCCGTACGTTGACGCGCTGGGGCGTTTCGCTGCCCAGCGGCTGAATCTCTCCCTCCTGCAGCACGCGTAACAGCTTGGGCTGCATGGTCAACGGCAATTCCCCGATTTCATCGAGCATCAGTGTGCCTTCGTGAGCCATGGCGAAGTGGCCGCGATGATCGCGTACGGCACCGGAAAACGCGCCGCGCCGATGCCCGAAAAGTTCGCTCTCGATCAGAGCCTCGGGCAGAGCCGCGCAGTTGACGCGTACCAGCGGTCCTTTGCGGCGCGAGGAAAGCGCATGCACTCGCCGGGCGAGCCGCTCCTTGCCGACCCCCGTCTCCCCGTGGAGCAATACGCTCATGTCGGTCGGCGCGACCAGCGCCAGGCTCTCGTCCAGTTGTCGCATGGCGGGACTGTGCCAGGCCGGCTCGCTGTGTCGAGGCGCGTCATGATCGAAGGTCTGGTCGAGCGCCTGGTTGAGACGCGAGCGGGTGTCGCTGAGCTGCTGGGCGAGCCGCAGGCAGGTCGCCATCAGGCCTGCCGCGGCGAGCAATTCGTCGTCATCGATGGCGGCCAGGCAACCGGGCGTGAGTGCGTCCAGCGTCAGCATGCCGAGCAGGCGGTCACCGTCGCGCAGGGCGACCCCCATGCAGTCGTGCACGTGACTCGAGGCGTCATCGAGCAGTCCATCGAAGGGATCGGGCAGCGTCGAGTCGAGAGGGAAACGGCACACGCCGGGATGGGCGGCGATCGCAGCCAGGCGCGGGTGTGCGTCCAAGGCGAAACGCCGGCCGCGGACCTCGTCGTCGAGCCCGAGCACCGCGACGGGCTGCAGGCCGTCGTCATGCGCGACCATCAGCGTGCTGGCATCGGCAGGGTAGCTGCCGACCAGTGCCGCCAGGAGCCGGGCCCAGCGTTCAGGAAGCGGGTCACGAGAATGGCCGGCGCTGAGGTCGGCGAGCAAGTCGCGCAGGGTATGCAGAAACGCTGTCATTTTCACACTCTTTCGGTGAATGGTGTCACATGGACAGGCTTTGTCGGTGTCATTCTGACATCTGTCGTGCCCGGGGCAAGCCGAGGTGGCGGGCAGCGACGGAGTGGACAGGACATGAGCCCGCCTGTGACAAGGCCTGCAAGGCGAGGGCGTGGCACGATGTCGCGGTGGCGGCGCGCCGGGCCAGCTTGGCACTCTGCTTGCGATAGAGGGAATGCATCTTGTGCAGAACCTTTATCCAAGGAGTCGTCATGCTTACATCCGCCCAGGAATCCGTCATTGCTGCCACCACGCCCGTCGTCGCCGAACACATCGAGGCCATCGCGCAGCGCTTCTATCCGCTGATGTTCGCGCGCTATCCGGAAGTGAAGACACTGTTCAACGCCACTCATCAGCATACGGGCGGACAGCCCCGGGCCCTGGCGGGCGCCGTCGTCGGCTATGTCCAGCTGCGCCACACGCCGCAGCGCCTCGACGAAGTGCTGGGCATCATCGTCGACAAGCATGTCTCGCTGGGCATACGGCCCGAGCACTATCCGATCGTCGGCGAATGCCTGATGGCGGCGATCGGCGAGGTGTTGGGCGATGCGGTGACGGACGAGGTCGCCGATGCCTGGGGGGCGCTATACGAGGAACTGGCGGGCTTGCTGATCGAGAAGGAAGCCCGCCGCTATCGCGACTTCGCCGCGCAGCCGGGGGGCTGGGAAGGTACGCGGACCTTCCGTATCGCCGCCAAGCGCCCCGAAAGCGCCGTGATCACCTCCTTCGTGCTGGCGCCGGTGGACGGCGGCCCCGTCGCCGCGCATCGCCCTGGGCAATACATCGGCTTCAAGCTGACGATCGACGGCGAGATCGTGCATCGCCACTATAGCCTGTCAGCCTCGCCCGACGGGGAGACCTACCGCGTATCCATCAAGCGCGAGGAGGGGGGCAAGGTCAGCCGCCATTTCCATGATCGCCTGGCCGAGGGCGATACGCTGGAGCTGTTGCCGCCGGCCGGCCATCTGACGCTGGACGAGGGCACATCGCCGGTGATGTTGATCAGCGCGGGCGTCGGCCAGACCCCGATGGTGCCGCTGGCACGGCAGGCGCTCGCCGCCGGGCGCCGGGTGGTCTATCTGCACGCCGCGCGCGATGGAGCGGTGCATGCCTTCGCGGACGAGCTGGCGCGGCTCGAGGCGGATTACCCGGCGTTGCTGGAGGTGATCACCGTGTATTCGCAGCCACGGGCGGAAGATGCACCGACACACGGCGGTCATGTGGACGCCAACCTGCTGTCGCGCTATCTGCCGCGCGATGCCCAGTGCTACCTGGTCGGGCCGGCGGGGTTCATGCGCAACATGGAGGCTGCGCTGAGCGCACTCGGTGTCGCGGCCAGCCGGCGGCATCATGAGTTCTTCGGGCCCGCCGAGCCGTTGGACAGCGCCGCCTGAGAAGGCCGCGCTCCTGAGCGCCACGCCAGCCGGCGTGGCGTTTTGCATGGTGACGAGTGTCTCAGGGCGCGGGACGATACGCGCACGGAGGCATGCCACGCAGGCCGGGTTCGGTCACGAACAGTGAGCCTGCCTTGGGTTCGTTATCGCGGCCCACGGCAGCGGTGGTAACATACAGGCGTGACAGGTCGTCGCCGCCGAAGGTGCAGCAGGTCACGCGCGAGGCAGGCACCTCGATGTGCCGGTCGCGCGTGCCGTCAGGCAGGAAGCGTGTCACGCGGCCGCCGTCCCAGTGGGCGATCCACAGGCCGCCCTCGGTGTCGCAGGTCATGCCATCGGGATAGCCGTCCGCCTCGCCGAAGCGCAGATGCACCCGCTTGTCGCTCAGGGTGCCGTCGGTGTGCCGTGTGAAGGCATACACGGTGCGCGCGGGGCTGTCCGTATGGTACAGCGTCTGGCCGTCCGGGCTGATCGCGGGGCCGTTGGTCACGGTATAGGGCGTGTCGAGTGTCTGCAGGCCGCTGGCATCGAATCGCCAGAGGGCGCCGCTGGCGTGGCGTTCCGCGTCATCCATGGTGCCGAACCATAGACGTCCTTCCGGATCGGCCTTGCCGTCGTTGAGGCGTTGTCCGGGGCGATCGGCGGCCGGATGCGCCAGGGTCTCGAGCACGTGTGGGCCGCCTTCATCCAGTTGCAGGCGGACCAGGCGCGAGCGCAGGCCGGCGACGAAGCCGCCGTCATGGTGGGGTGCCAGCCAGCAGCAGGCTTCCTCGAGCGACCAGCAGTGCGTGGTGTCGTCGTCGGGCATGTAGGCCATCAGCCGGGCGCCGAGGATGTCGACGAATACCAGGGCCTGCAGTTCGCTGGACCAGAGCGGGCCTTCGCCCAGTTGAGCGCGGCCATCCCACGCTTGGCGCACGGCGAGTGTCATGGGGCGTTCTCCTTGTCATGTCTCGACGCGCCGGGCGTGCGCGTCCTGTCGGCGGGAATGAGGATGACAGACAATGCGACGATGGGCGAGTATGTGCCCCTGCCGACGGCATTGCCGGCGAATCGAAACGACAAGCATGCGAGAGGAGAGACCGTGAAGCTGTTGCTGGCGGATGCGGGACACTGTTTGAGCCTCGCCCTGGCGCGCGAGGCGAACCGGCGCCGGGATACCGAGTTGGTCATCGTCGAAGGGACGCAGGTCACGGCCCGGACACTGGCCGAGGCGAAGCCGGATGCCTTGATCGTGCCCCCGCTGGCGGCCCCGGCGCGGCTGGCGCCCGCCGAGGTCATGGCGCATGCCGATGCGGTCGAGGCCAATCTCGAGCTGTGCCTCGAGTACGGCGTGCCGCTGGTGTGGTGCGTCTCCGACGAACTGTACGAGGACGGCGGCGATGGGACGCTCGACGAGCATGTCACGCCCGCGCCCCGTGACGAGAGCTTGAAACGCTTGATCGTGGCCGGCGACAGCGTCCGTCAGCGCTTGCCGCGGCATCTCATCGTGCGTCTGGGGCCTTTGTTCGCGCTCGAGGGCGCGCATGCCTGGCTTCCCGGGCTGATCGACACCCTGCTGGCCGGGGAGACGGTGCGTGCCGCAGAGGACGTCATCCTGTGTCCGACCTCGGCGGACGCCGTGGCCATGGCGCTGATCGGCATGTTGCAGCAGCAAGGGTGCGGGGCCGAGGCATGGGGAGCCTACCATCTGGCGGGCACCGAACCGGTCAGCCCCTACACCTTCGCCTCCGTGGTGCGTACCCAGCTCGCCACCCATCTGGAACGCCAGGGGCGCGACCTGACGCTGGGGACCTTGCAGGCCCTGCATCATCACCATGATCACCCCTTGCGGCGCGTGCTCAACTGCCGTCGCGTGCTGGATGCCTTCGGCATACATCAGAAGCCATGGCGGCTCGAGCTGAGCCGGATGCTGGACGACTGGTGTCGGCTGCACGACAAGGAGGCGGCGACATGAATGTGCTGCGCAGCGTGTTGTTCTACGCCGGTTATTTTCTGGCCTTGCTGGTCAGTGGCCTATGCCTGCTGCCGATCGCACCCCTGGTCCCGCTGTTTTCGCGGTTTCGACTCCTCAACCTGCATAACCGCTTCATTCTGCGCTGGTTCGCGATCGCCTGCGGAGTCCGCTACCACGTCAGGGGGCGCGAGAACGTGCCGGAAGGCCCTTGCGTCGTGCTGGCCAATCACCAGAGCGAATGGGAAACCCTGTTTCTGCAACTGCTCAAGGTGCCCATCTGCACGGTGCTCAAGCGCGAGCTGCTCAATCTGCCGGTCTTCGGGTGGGGGTTGCGCTTGATCAAGCCCATCGCGCTGGATCGCTCGCGGCCGTCGCGGGCCATGCGCATGGTACTGGAGCAGGGCATGCAGCGGTTGTCGGAGGGGCTCTCGGTGCTCATCTTCCCGGAAGGCACTCGTGTGGCGCCGGGGCAGCGCAAGCGCTACAACAAGAGCGGCGTGGTGATCGCCTGTCGCGCCGGCGTGCCGGTCCTCCCGGTGGCTCACAACGCCGGCGAGCACTGGCCGGGCAAGCATTGGGTCAAGAAGCCGGGACATCTGAATGTGGTCGTGGGCGCGCCGATCGAGACGCAGGGGCGCTCGGCCGAGGACGTGCTGGCCGAGGTGGAGCACTGGATCGAGGCGCAACTCACCGAGATATCGGCGGTACCGCGCCCCGCCGCCGAGGGGGAGGCTGCCAAGGTTCCCGCTTGATGGCCAGGCGGCGAGATCCCGCGGATGATCAAACGCAAGGGGCGCCTCTCGAGAGGCGCCCCTTGGCATTACGCGACCGCAAGCGGTATGGCGCCGATCAGTCCCGGTAGCGTTGCAGGACCAGACAGGCGTTGGTGCCGCCGAACCCGAAGCTGTTGGACAGCACGCGCTCGATGGCGGCCTCGTCGCGCCGCGTTTTCACGATATCGAAGCCCTGCGCGGCATCGTCGAGTTCGTCGATGTTGGCCGATGCGGCGATGAAGGCGTGCTCCATCATCAACAACGAGTAGATGGTTTCCTGCACGCCGGTGGCCCCCAGCGAGTGGCCGGTCAGCGACTTGGTGGAGCTCATGGCTGGCGTGGTGTCGCCGAACACTTCGCGTATCGCCTTGAGTTCGGCGATGTCGCCTACGGGCGTGGACGTGCCATGGGTGTTGATGTAGTCAATGGGGCCGTCCACAGTCGCCATGGCCTGGCGCATGCAGCGGGCGGCGCCTTCACCGGACGGTGCGACCATATCGTAGCCGTCGGACGTGGCGCCGTAGCCCACGATCTCGGCGTAGATCTTGGCGCCGCGTGCCTTGGCGTGCTCCAGCTCCTCGAGAACGAGCATGCCGCCGCCGCCGGCGATGACGAAGCCATCGCGCGAGGCGTCGTAAGGGCGTGATGCCGTCTCGGGGGAATCATTGTAACTGGTCGACAGCGCACCCATGGCATCGAACAGGCAGGACAGCGTCCAGTGCTCTTCCTCGCCGCCGCCCGCGAAGACCACATCCTGCTTGCCGAGCTGAATCTGCTCGACGGCACTGCCGATGCAGTGGGCCGACGTGGCGCAGGCGGAGGAAATCGAGTAGTTGACGCCCTTGATCTTGAACGGCGTCGCCAGGCAGGCGGACACGGTGCTGCCCATGGTGCGCGTGACGCGATACGGCCCGACCCGACGCAGCCCCTTTTCGCGCAGCACGTCGGCGGCCTCGACCTGGTTGGCGCTGCTCGCGCCGCCGGAGCCGGCGATCAGGCCGGTGCGTTCGCTGGATATGTCACTCTCTTCGAGTCCCGCGTCGCGGATGGCCTGGTCCATGGAGACATAGGCGAAGGCCGCCGCGTCGCCCATGAAGCGGCGTAGCTTGCGGTCGATCAAGGTATCGAGATCGATGTCGACCACGCCGGCCACGTGGCTGCGGAAACCGCGTTCGGCGTATTCGTCCTTGAAGCGAATACCCGAGCGTCCGTTGCGCAGCGCGTCCAGTACCTGTTGCTGGTCGTTGCCCAGGCAGGACACGATGCCCAGGCCGGTGACTACCACTCGTCGCATGGAAGCCTCCCGATCAGAAGTTCGCAGTGGAGGTAAACAGGCCGACGCGCAAATCGTTGGCCTGATAGATTTCACGACCGTCCACGGAGACGGTGCCGTCGGCAATGCCCAGGATCAGGCGGCGCGTGATTACCCGTTTCATGTGGATATGATAGGTAACCTTGTTGGCATCCGGCAGGATCTGGCCCGAGAACTTGACTTCGCCACAGCCGAGCGCGCGTCCGCGTCCGGGGTGACCCAGCCAGCCCAGATGGAAACCGACCAGCTGCCACATGGCATCCAGGCCGAGGCATCCGGGCATGACGGGATCGCCGGGAAAGTGGCAGTCGAAGAACCACAGGTCCGGGTGGATGTCGAGTTCGGCGATGAGCTCGCCCTTGCCGTAGTGGCCGCCTTCTTCGCAGATGCGGACGACACGGTCGAGCATCAGCATGTTGGGAGCCGGCAGTTGCGCATTACCGGGGCCGAAGAGTTCGCCCTGGCTGCATTGCAGCAGCTCCTCACGCTCAAAAGAGTGTTGCTTGGTCACTGAGTCGTTCCGAGAGTCGAAATTGTGGTGCGTCGCAGAGCACGGACGCCCTAGTCTACTGGCAGTGCCGGATGAATGCACGCCGAGCCAGCCTACCGGGCGCGCTCATCGGGTGCAATCCGCGGATGGGTGCGGGTTGCGCCCATCGCAAGAGAAGGGGCATGATGCCTGCAATTCAACGAACCTCCATTTGATTCGAGCCGATAACACGTCATGTGGTCCGTCTTCACGCTTAACCGTCCCCTGGTTTGGACGGGCATTGCCGCCATGGCTTCCATGAGCCTTTTGCCGACGCTGATGTTGCGAATGGCGGCATTGGCCGTGGTGCTGGTGGGAGGATGGGACGCCTGGCGGCAAATCCGTCTGGAAGCGACGCGTCGTCGCTTGACCGAGACGGCCCTCACCTTGTCGCCCGATGGCGTGCTGATCTCCAACGCCCAGAACCGTATCCAGGCGGTGAACCCGGCCTTCACGCAGATTACCGGGTATAGCGACGACGAGATTCGCGGCCTCGACCCTTCGGTACTGTCGTCCGGACGCCACGACAAGGCTTTCTACGAACGATACTGGCAGACCCTCAATGCCACCGGGCAGTGGGAGGGCGAGGTCTGGAATCAGCGCAAGCATGGCGACGAGTTCCCCGAGTGGTTGCGGGTGCACGTCGTGACCGATGCCAAGGGACGCGTGACGCACTACGTGGGGCTGTTTACCGACATCAGCCGCCACAAGGCGCGGGAGCAGGATCTTCAGCGCATCGGCTTCGAGGACCCGTTGACCGGACTACCTAATCGGCGGCGCTTGCACGACTTGCTGGCATCACGCCTGCAGCGCCTGCGGGCGGGGGAGGAGCTGGACATCGCGCTCATCGATATCGACGGCTTCAAGGCGGTCAACGATGCCATGGGCGTCGACAAGGGGGACCGTCTGCTGTCGCGTTTCGGTCAGCGGCTCGCGGCCTTCGTCGCCGGGGGCGTGGTAGGACGCCTGGGGGGCGACGAGTTCATGGCCATCCGCACCACGACCTTCGATGATCACGAGCAATGGGTGGAGGAACTGCGGGGACACCTCAGCGAGCCCTTCGAGATCGGCGAGACGCCGCTGCGCCTGGGGCTCACCATCGGCAGTTGCCGGTCCCCCGACGATGGCCGCGATGCCGGGGTCCTGTTCCAGCGGCTGGAGTCGGCGCTGTATGCCGCCAAGCGTCACGGGCGCAACCACAGCCGTCGCTTTCGTCCCTCGCTGGAGGTGGAAGGCGATCCGCAGCTCGAACTGCTCAACGAATTGCGCCAGGCGCTGGCGCATGGCACTCAACTGGAGCTTTTCTACCAGACACAGCACTATCTCGACGATGGGCGGCTGGCCGGGATGGAAGCCCTGCTGCGCTGGTACCATCCGACACAGGGCATGATTTCGCCGGCCAGCTTCATTCCCCTGGCCGAACGTCACGGGTTGATGACCGCGCTGGGCGACTGGGTGATCGAGCGCGCCTGCGCCCAGGTGGCGGCCTGGCGCCAGCAAGGGGTGTCGTTCGTGCCGGTGTGGATCAACATCTCCGCGGTGCAGCTCATCCAGGGCGACCTCGAGGCCAAGCTGTCCGCCAGCCTGGCCAAGTATCACGTGCCGGCCGCTATGCTGGGGCTGGAGCTGACCGAATCGGTACTGCTCGACGAGCGGGCCGGGGATATCTCGGCGCGACTCGTCGCCCTGCGCGACAAGGGCCATCCGATCGCCATCGACGATTTCGGTACCGGCTATTCCTCGATGGCGTATCTCAAGCAACTGCCGGTGGACAAGCTGAAACTCGACCGGGCCTTCGTGCGGGCCCTGCCCGAGGACAGTGCCGACGCGGCGATCACCTCGGCGGTACTGGCCATGGCGCGGGGGCTGGAGCTGGACGTGGTCGCCGAGGGTGTGGAAACCGAGGAGCAGCGTGACTTCCTCCTGGCCCAGGGGTGCGCCATGGTGCAGGGCTTCCTCTATGCGCGCCCCGAGCGGGTTGCCGATGTCGAGACGCGCCTCAGGCGCGACGCCGAAGTGTCGCTGCCCTGAACGCCAGCCAACCGCACAGGCTACCCCATATCAGGGCTTGTACCGCCACTGCCCAAGGCGCCAGGGTGACCTCTGCCAGACGTGCCCCGCCGAGATAGGAACTGGGGCCATCCAGCACGCCGCCCAGCACGGCCAGCCATGGGTGTGACCAGAGCCAGGCCAGCGAGTGGTGGATGGTGGTCGCGAAGAGCGGCCAGAGCAGCCACAACCACAGCGGGAGCCCCGCGCTCCCGGTAAACCGCATGCCTCCTGCGTAGGTCAAGGCGCCGTCCACGAGGGCGCCGAGCAGCGCGAAGCCCACCAGCCAGCGCCATTCGCCGGGTCGCCCCAGCCATGCCAGGTGGAGTGTCACGATCACGCCGACCGCAGGAATCGCCCACGAGGTCCCGCCTAGCACGCAGGCCAGCCAGCCGACTTGAAACGCCAGGGCGTTGACGACCTTGCCGAGCATGGCTCAGAGCGCGCCGGTGAGCGGCGCGCGACGGTTGCCCGGCTTGGCCAGCAACCATTGCGAAGTGCCGATGGTACGTTCCAGAAAGCCGCCTTCGCAGTAGCACAGATAGTAACGCCACATGCGCATGAAGCGTTCGTCGTAGCCCAGTTCGCCGATGCGCTCGAGGCTGGCCTCGAAACGCTGGCGCCACTCGCGCAGCGTGCGCGCGTAGTGGGCTCCGATCTCGTCGAGGTCGAGCACGTTGAGCTGGGTACGCCGTGTCATGCTGTCGAGCATTGCCTGATGCGAAGGCAGGAAACCGCCGGGAAAGATGTAGCGCTTGATGAAGTCGACATCGCGCTTGGCGGCGGCATAGCGCTGGTCACGGATGGTGATGGCCTGGATCAGGGCCAGGCCGTTGTCCTTCAGCAGTCGGTCGACGGTGGCCAGATAGGTGTCCAGATACTGGTGTCCCACGGCCTCGATCATTTCCACCGAGACCAGGCGGTCGTAGCGTCCCTCCAGCGCGCGATAATCCTGCTTGAGCAGCGTGATGCGATCCTCGAGACCGGCCTCGCGGATGCGTCGAGCGGTATGCGCGTATTGCGCCTCGGAAATGGTCGTGGTGGTGACATGGCAGCCGCGAGTGCGCGCTGCATAGAGCGCCAGCCCGCCCCAGCCCGTGCCGATTTCCAGTACGTGATGCTCGGGACCGATGTCGAGCTTGTCGAGGATGACGTCCAGCTTGTAGGTGGAGGCGTCTTCCAGGCTGGCATCTGCGTGGGGGAAGATCGCGCTCGAGTAGAGCCAATGCTCGCGGTCGAGGAAGGTCTCGAACAGGTCATTGCCCAGGTCGTAGTGCGCCGCGATGTGCCGCCTGGCACGTGCGGTGGTGTTGCGACGCAGCGCGTTGAGGGCGCTCAGCGTGCTCTGGGCCAGTCGCGCGGGGCCTTTTTCCAGGCCGCCGTTGACGTGTTCCAGGTTGCGCGCCAGCAGGCGGATCAGCGTGACCAGGTCGTCGCATGTCCAGAGCCCGTCCATGTAGGCTTCGCCCGCGCCGACACTGCCGCCCAGGGCAACGCGTCGCCACGCGCGCGGATCGTGGATGCGAAGCCGGGCCGTCAAAGGGCCGCCCCGCCCGAGACGGTGCGTGCAGCCGTCCTCTTCGACGATCAGCACGCCACCGTCGAGCGTGGCGAGCTGCTGCAGCAGGCGGGGCTTGAGCCAGCGTGTGAGACGGGCATCGAGCGAGCGCCCTGGGCTGGTGTCGGAGTGTGTCATCGTCACGGCGACTTCTCCTCGCGACGTGGGTGCGAAAAAAGCGGGACACGTTTGCACCACAGGCGCATGGCCTCGAAGTGGATGGCGGCCAGTGTCTTGAGGCTCATCCAGGGCGCTCGCGCCAGGGCCGCAAGCCAGGCACGCCGGCCGGACGGCGCAAACGTCAGTGTCAGGGTGGCGTCGAAGTGACGCGTGGCGTCGCGCCAGACATCCATGTGCATCGAGAGGTGCGCGCCGGGGGTGTTGAAACGCCAGCGATAGCGCATGTCCATGGGGTTGAACGGCGAGACGTGCAGGGCCTTGTCGAAGTGCGCAGCGTGGACATGGCGTGTCGGTGTCACGCGACTGGCATAGACCTGGCGTTCCCGCCATGGCGTGTTGGTTACCTCACCGAGGATCGCGCACAGGCGTTCCTCGCGATCATGGGCGTAGTACAGCGTGATGGGGTTGAATCCCACACCGCAGAGACGCAACTGCGTGAGCATTCGAATGGGACCGTCGGGGAGCTCGCCGAGCTCTGCATGGAGCCGCTGGCGAACCGCCGTCTTGAGCGGCAGTCGGACAGGGCCCAGATAGTCCTCGCGACGAAAGCGGGCCAGGGCCATGCGTCGAGCGCTGAACCCTGGCAATGCATCGAACAGGGCGGGCAGTTCGTCGAGATCCAGCCACGCCATCCACATGCGGTAGGTGAAGGCATGCGGGCGAGGCGTGAAACGCCGATGACGAAGCGTGCCCCAGGCCACACGGCTATGCGTGACGGGGTGCCGGACGTGTGCCTCCTGGCTCATGCCGGTTCCTCGGTCTGCTCGGTGTACGGAACGGAGGTCGTCGCGGGTGCGCCGGGTTCGTCGCAGCCCAGTGCTCGGGCGACTCGCAGGGCGCTCCAGACGCCATCCTCATGAAAGCCATGACGCCAGTATGCGCTGCAGAAATGAGTGCGCCGGTGCGTCCCGGAAATTTCCGCATGGCGCCGTTGCGCGGCGGCGCCGGCCACCGTGAAGCGTGGGTGACGGTAGGTGAAGCGACGCAGCATGCAGTCGGGGTCGATGACCTCGCTGTCGTTGAGCGTCACGCAAAACGGTGTTTCGCTCGTCAGGCGTTGCAGGCGGTTCATGTCGTAGGTCACCGACACGCGCGCGTCGTCGGCGCGGCCGTCGATGCGGTAGTTCCAGCTCGCGCGGGCGCGCTGTCGGCGCGGCAGCAGGCGGGTATCGGTATGCAGCACGACCTGGTTGTCCTGGTACGGCAGGGCCTCGAGGATCTCGCGCTCCGCGGCACTGGGCGCGGCGAGCATCGCCAGGGCCTGATCGCTGTGGCAGGCGAGTACCACCTGGTCGAAGCGCTCCTCGCCGCGTGGCGTGGTCAGCGTCACGCCCCTGGCATCGCGCACGATGTGCCATACCGGGCTCGCAAGTCTGATGTTGGCGGCATAGGACGATGTCAGCGGAGCGATGTACTGCCGTGAGCCGCCGGGCAGCGTGTACCACTGCGGGCGATTGTTCACCGACAGCAGGCCGTGATGATGAAAGAAGCGCACGAAGGAGACGAGCGGGAAATGGGCCATGTCGTGCTCGCTGGCGGACCAGATGGCGGCGCCCATGGGCAGCAGGTAGCGGCGCTGGAAGTCCAGGCCATAGCCCCCGCGCGTGAGGTACTCGCCCAGCGTCAGGGTGCTCGGCAGGGCATCGCGCTCCAGGTCGCGTACCGCCTGGCGGTTGAAGCGCAGGATATCGCGCAGCATGGCGTAGAAACGCGGCCGGAGCAGATTGCGACGCTGCGCGAACAGAGTGTTCAGCGTGTGGCCGTTGTATTCGAAATCCTCGTTGACGGCATGCACCGAGAAGCTCATTTCGGTGGGCTGCATCGGAACGCCCAGCTGCGCCAGCAGGCGCTGGAAATGCGGATAGGTGCGATCGTTGAAGACGATGAAGCCGGTATCGATCGCATGCTGATGGCCGTTTACCTCGACATCGACGGTGGCGGTGTGTCCCCCAAGGCGCTCGTTGGCCTCGAACAGCGTGACCGCATGGCGCTGAGCGAGATAGTGCGCGCAGGCCATGCCCGAGATGCCGCCGCCGACCACGGCGATGCGTGAACGGGGAGTGCTCATGAGCAGCCCTCCGTATCGGCATTGCGCGTGAGCCGCAGCCCCAGGCGGTGGCGTAGTACGGGCGGCAGTATGCCCGCCAGCTTGACCAGCCAGGTGAAGCGACGCGGGAAGTGAATGTCCAGCGAGCGTTTTTCCAGGCCGCGCAGAATCGCTTCCACGGCCTCGTCGACCTCGACGCGCATGGGCATGGGAAAGTCGTTGCGCTCGGTCAGCGGCGTGCGCACGAAACCGGGGTGGATAAGGCTGACGCCGATTCCTTCCGCCGCCAGGTCGAGGCGCAGGGACGCGAGGAAATAGCTGATCGCGGCCTTGGAGGCCCCATAGGCTTCGGCACGCGGCAGCGGAAAATACGCCGAGGCACTGGAAACGGCCGCCAGCTGAGGGCGCCGATGCACGTCTCGAGCCCGACGGAGCAGCGGCAGGGCGGCATCCACGGCATACAGGGTGCCGTGCAGGTTGGTGGTCAACACGCGCTCGACGAGATCGATATCGAAGTGACGTGCATCCAGATACTCACAGGTGCCGGCGTTGAGCAGGGCCAGCTCGAGTCCGCCAAAGACGGCCGCGATACGCTCTCCGGCCTCGCGGACCGAGGCCCGGTCGGTGAGGTCGGCGGGGACCACCAGCGCATTATCGAAGGGCGCCGCGAGGGCTTCCAGGGCGTCGCGCCGGCGCGCCGTCAGGGCCACGCGGTGCCCGTCTTGCAACAGCCGCTTGGCCAGAGCTTCGCCGATACCGGACGTGGCGCCGGTCAGCCAGATACGTTGGGGTGCCGCCAGTGGGGTTGCCATGGGCTCTCCTCCAGATACCTCGCGCATGAGGCGCGGGATGCCTAGCGCGAATGGCGCACCGGGTCCACGCGCCGCTTGAGCCAGCGAATCATCGTTCCGAGTAGGGGAACGTGTTCGTAGAGCATTGCACCGGCGTCGAAATGGTCTCGATGCCGGCAGACCCGATCACCGCGAAACGTCAGCTGCGAGCACCCCGAGATGCGCACCGTTCGCCCGCGGGCGAGCCGGGGATGTGCCAGGTGCAGCGTCCAGACCAGCAAGGCATCGTCGCCCTCGCGAAAACGCTGCGTCACTTCGAACCGGCATGTCTGGACATTGGCCAGCATGTCCTCGTAATAACGCATCAGGAGATCGCGGCCCTCGATGTGATGTAACGGGTCGGTGAATTGCACGTCTTCAGTGTAGAGGTTTTCGAGGGTCCTTGTACACCTCTTGTCCAATTTTTCAAAGACACGACAAAAGGTCGCCAGTGCGGTGTCTTGGCTCATGTTGCCCCCGTGGCTGGATAAAGTGTCAGTGAAGCAAGTGCCCGCTCAGCTCGATAGTGACTTGAACGCATCCAGGGCGCGCTGTCGGGCCGCCTTGTGGTCGACGATGGGGAGGGGGTAGCCGGTGTCGCGACGTTGCGCTTCGCTGGGGAAGAAGCGCGACTTGACGGCAAGGGGAGTCAGCTCGGGAAGCCAGTGCGCGATGAAGCGGCCCTCGGGGTCGAAGCGTTCCGCCTGGGTGGTGGGATTGAAGATTCGAAAATATGGCGCGGCATCGGTACCGGTGGAGGCAGCCCACTGCCAGCCGCCGTTGTTGGAAGCGAAGTCGCCGTCGACGAGATGTCGCATGAAAAAGGCTTCGCCGCGCCGCCAGTCGATCAGCAGGTGCTTGGACAAGAACATTGCCGTCACCATGCGCAGGCGATTGTGCATCCACCCGCACTGGACGAGCTGGCGCATTGCGGCATCGACCAGCGGATACCCTGTACGCCCTTCGCACCAGGCGCGAAAGCCGGCATCGTCGTCGCGCCATGCCAGGTCGCGGGTATGCGATTGAAACGGACGATGGCGGCTGATGTCGGGAAAGCTGGCGGCGATATGCAGGTAGAATTCGCGCCATATCAGCTCGTTGGCCCAGGCCGTGAGACCAGCGTCGCCATCGGCCAGATGGCCGTCGTTGTCGCCCATGACCGCCTGCAGGCACTGGCGATGCGAGAGCATGCCCAGCGCCAGGTATGGCGAGAGCTCGCTGGTACCGGGCAGCGCCGGGAAATCGCGCTGGCGTCGGTAGTGGCGTCCACGGAAGCGCAGAAAACGTTCGAGACGGTCGCCGGCTTCCTCCTGGCCCGCCGGCCAGCGTGACGCGTCGAGCGGTGTGTCGCACGCGTCGGGAAGCTCGCGAGAGGGGGCCGGGTCGGCTTCGATGGCGAGCCTGGTCTGCGGTGCCGGTGCGTGCGTCAGGGCGAGGCGGTGCCCTTCGAGCTGACGATGCCAGGCCTTGGCGAAAGGCGTGAACACGCTGTAAGGCTCGCCCTTGCCCGTGAGCAACTCGCCCGGTGCATAGGCCACGGCATCGGTATGTCCGGTCACCGCGATTCCGGCATCGTGGAAGGCGCGCTCCACCGCTGCGTCCCGGCGTCGTTCGTTGAGCGGATACTCGCGGTTGAAATGCAGAGCGGTCACACCGTGTTGATGCGCCAGTTTCAGCAGGGCATCGGGGGCTTCGTCGTAGGTCTCGATGCGGCGCTGCAACAGGGGAATGTTGAGGCCCGAGAGGTGTTCGCGAAGCGCGGCCACGCCGCGCAGCCAGAAGTCGATCTTGTTGGCGCCGTGATCGTGCCGCTGCCATTGGGGAATGCTGGTCAGAAACACGGCGATGACCGGACCGCGTTCGGCGGCGGCGCTCAGCGCTCGGTTGTCGAGAGTCCGCAGGTCGCTGCGGAACCAGACCATCTGCAAGTCGGACATGCCAATTTTCCTGACGCGGTGGTACGAATCAGCGGCCCAGCAGCCCGTGCAAGCGGCTGAGCGCGGCGGGCAGATCGTCACCCAGCGACGCGACCTGGGTGTTTTCCAGCTCCGCCCCCCGGATGCGCGTCACCGGTCCGACCAGGCACAGGGGAACATCGAGCTGTTCGCCCAGACGCGGCAACTGACGACGAATGAGGTCGCTGCGTTCGGCATGGCCGCTGGTCATCACCAGGGCATCCACCTTGAAGCGTTCCACGGCAAGCGCCAGCTCGTTGATCGGCAAGTCGGTTTCCAGCCATTCGACACGAAAGCCCGATGCCGAAGCGGCGAGGGCGAGCAGCAGCGTGCGCAGCAGATCGCGCTCTTCAGGCAGGCGCACCAGCAGTAGCCGGGCGCCCCCCGTCACGTGGTTGGCGTGATAGAGGCGCATGCCGATTCGGGTGCGCAGGAAGCTTTCCAGCTGACGCCGCTGCAGTTCGGCACCGAACTGGTCGCTCCAGCGCTCCTCGAGTCGATCGACCACCGGCTGCCACAGCTCGGCGATGCACACGCTGGTGGGATAAAGCGCCATGCTGCGATTGAAGAGCGTCTCCAGCAATTCGCCATCCAGCGTGTCGACGGCCTGGAGCAACTGCTGCCGCTGACTCTCCCAGTCGCTGATGTCGGGGGGCGGCGCGTCGTTGGCCGCCGGTTCGGACTGCTCGAGCAGGTCGCGTACCTGGCTGACGGGAACGCCGCGATTGAGCCATTGCAGGATACGCTCGACGCGTTGTATGTCCTCGCGTGCATAGAGGCGGTGCCCCTTGGGGGTGCGCTGCGGGCGAATCAGGCCGTAGCGCCGCTCCCAGGCGCGCAAGGTCACGGAATTGACGCCGGTCAGCCGAGAGACCTCGCGGATCGGATACAACGGTGCGCTAGCCGGATCCATCGCCTGTTCACTCATGCGCTTAGGTTCCTCCTGTGAATCATGCCCCGATACGGATGGTCGCCAACGGTTGGCTGTGTCGTGGTGTCGGGGGACAAGGACAATCGGTGACATGACACCCACGCCGCCGGGCGGCGGCGCGTATTGTGCCCGCTACTCGCGGCGACGTCACCTGATGACCGCCCGTTCAGCATGGGGTATGAAGTTGTACGTCGCAAGCGTTCTGTACAATTTCTATCACGTATCCTCATGCGCCGGCACGGGCGGTCACGATGCCTGCCAGGGCCTCGACGAAGGCGGGGTGCTGGCCGACCGGGTCGAGAAGCGTCAGCGTGGCGTCGGGATATTGCGTGCGCAGCGCATCGAGTTGCGCGGGCACGTCCTGGCGCAGGTGACGCCCGGCGGCGAAGAACAGCGGCAGGATATCGATGCGCCGATGCCCCTGGGCGTGGCATTCGGCGACCCGCGTTTCCAGCGAGGGCTCGCTGAGCTCCATGTAGGCGACGACCGCCGGGGTCTCGAGGCGTGCTTGCAAGTCGCTTTCGAGCGCCTCGAAGGGCGCGCGCCAGCGCGCATCGCTGGAGCCATGGGCGAGTAGGATCAAGGCGTGGCTCATTGAGCAACCTCCTGTCAGACGGTTCGTGACGACGGCGCATGAGTGACGCCGCCTGGCGGCGCCCGCGTGATGAATGGCCATGAGCTATGCTTTTCAACCGGGCCGTCGCGTGCTTACCTGGACAACTCTACCAAATTGTACAACGGTCGTATAATACGTGTTCGGAGAGTCAATATGCGCATCTTGATCACGGGCGGCAGCGGCTTCGTCGGGCGCCCGCTGTGCCGACGCCTTCACGACGCCGGCCACGAGCTGCTGGTGGTGTCGCGCTCACCGTCACGCGCGCAGGCGCTGCTTCCCGAGGGGACCGAGGTCCGCGATTCGGTATTGGCGTTCGTGGACAGTGCGCCGGAGGCGATCATCAACCTCGCGGGCGAGCCCATTGCCGACAAGCGCTGGAGCGCTGCGCAAAAGCGTCGCCTGATCGACTCGCGCTTGACCGTCACGCGTGACCTGGTGACCTTGTGCGAGCGTCTGGACACGCCGCCGCGAGTGATGATCTCTGGTTCGGCGATGGGGTATTACGGGGATCAGGGCGATCGCGACGTGACCGAGCAGACGCCGCCTCAGGATGAGTTCGCGCACCGTCTTTGCGCCGAGTGGGAGTCGGCGGCACTGGCGGCCGAGCCGCTGGGGGTGAGAGTGGTACTGCTGCGTACCGGGCTGGTGCTGGATGCCGGTGGCGGCACCCTGGCCAAGTTGCTGTTGCCGTTTCGTCTCGGCCTGGGCGGACGGCTGGGCAGCGGACGCCAGTACATGCCGTGGATCCACCGCGAGGACTGGGTGAGCATCGCGCTCTTCCTGCTCGAGCGCGACGACCTCGCAGGACCGTTCAATGCCTCGGCGCCTCATCCGGTGACCAATGCCGATTTCACCCGTGCCTTGGCGCGCCACCTGCATCGTCCCGCGGTGATGGCGGTGCCCGCCGGGGTCCTGCGGCTGGCCCTGGGAGAGATGTCGCGCTTGCTGCTGACCGGGGCACGCATGCGCCCCGCACGCCTGGAGGCGGCGGGGTTCGGGTTTCAATATCCGACGCTGGACAGCGCCCTGAAGGCGATTCTCGGCCGCTGACGCGAGGCGTCGCGGCGCCCTTCATTCAGGCGGATCGACGGTCACCACCACGCGGACCGCGTCGAGACGCAGGCGCGTGGCGTCGATGGCCGTGTCCAGCTCGCGGCGTTCGTGGGCGAGGGCATCGATCTCCGCATCGCGTACCGACGGGTTGTGACGTGCGAGGGCCTTGAGACGCGCAAGCTCGGTGTCCAGCGTGTCACGCATGTGCGTCTGCGCGGCTTCGATGATGCTCGGCAGTTCGTTCTCGGCCTCGTCCTCGGCCCGCGTCAGCAGGTCGCGCAACTGCGCGTGGCGCGACTTGATCAGGTCCCGGGCGACCGCCTTCTTGACCTTCTGAAGGTTTTTCGCTAGCCCGCCGAAGGAGACCTTCTGGGTCAGGTTGGCGCCGGACTCGTCGAGCAGCAGGCGCACCGCCGTCGGCGGCAGGAAGCGCCCCACGTTCAGGTGCCTGGGCGCCGGACAGTGGGTGCGGAACACCAGTTCGGCCATCAGTCGTCCGCCCGGAATCGCCGGGTGCTGAAGCAGCGCCAATGCGGTGTTGCCAAGCGTGCCGTCGAGGATGCGCTCCATCATCTCGCGGACCAGAGGGTGCTCCCAGGACAAGCGCTGAACATCGTCACGGGCCAGGGCACGCTGCCGGTCGAAGGTGGCCGAGAAGCCTTCCTCGCCTTTGACCAGCCCCGGCAAGCCATCGAGCATGTGAGGCCCGGCCAGCAGGTGCTGAATGTCGCCGCCCAGGTCGCGACTTTCGACGCCGAATACGTCCAGCGCCTTGTCGACATAACGCGGCAGTGCGGGGTCGTCGTCGAGCTCGCGAATCGCCTCGGTGATGGCCTGGGCGCGCGCCGGCCGACAGGCGTTCCACTCCAGCAGCCGGTCGCGGCCGGCCTCGTGCGCGGCGAGGCGGCTTTCGAAGAAGCGTCGCGTGTCGGCAATGACCTCGGCGAGCGCGTCGTCATCCAGCAGGGCATCGGCCACGCTGTCGCCGAAGGCGTCGTAGAGTTCGCTGCCGATGCCGTGCGGGGCGTCGAAGGCGCGCATGCCCTCGTCGTACCAGCGCAGCAAGCGCTCGCCGGGGCTGTCCTCGAAGACCGGCACATGAATCTCGATGGCGTGCTGCTGGCCGATACGGTCGAGGCGGCCGATGCGTTGTTCGAGCTGGTCGGGATGCGCCGGCAAGTCGAACATCACCAGATGCCGGCAGAACTGGAAATTGCGTCCCTCGGAGCCGATCTCCGAGCACACCAGTACCTGGCACCCGTCTTCCTCGTCGGCGAAGGCCGCCGCGGCACGGTCGCGTTCGATGAGCGTCAGGCCCTCATGGAAGACCGGTGCCTGGACTCCGCCCAGTACGCGCAGTGCCTCGCTGAGATCGCTGGCGGTCTCGCGGTCGTGGGCGATGACTAGCATCTTGTCGCGCCCCACTTCGGTCAGGCGCTCCAGCAGCCAGGTCACGCGCGGATCTATCTGCCACCAGGGCTCGGCGTTGAGTGCGGTGTCGCCCGGCGAGGCATCGCATTGCGCGCGATACATGGCATCCGGATACAGCAGCACCTCGGGATGGTCGAGGCCGGTGGTGATCAGCAGGTCGTCGAGGTAGTCCATGTCGCGATCCAGCTTGCGCAACTCGCGGCGATAGCTGGACGGCGGCGCCAGGCGAGTGACGTGCAGGTGGCGTTCGGGAAAGCCGGCGACATGGCGACGGCTGTTGCGGAACATCACCCGGCCGGTCCCGTGACGGTCGAGCAACTGCTCGCGTAGCTGGCGGCGTGCGCTGTCGCGCTGGGTGTCGTCGCTTTCCGGGTCGATCAGCGTGTCGAGCAGTGCCTGGCTGTCCGCGTCGTCGATGACCGCGCCCACGCTATCGCGGTCCGCGGCATCGCCGGGCAGGCGCTCGAGGGCGTCCACCGCCTCCGCGACCCGGGCGTAGCCCGTTTCTTCGGCCTCGAAGGCCGCCAGGCTGGTATAGCGCTCGGGGTCGAGCAGACGCAGGCGGGCGAAATGGCTGGCAAGCCCCATCTGCTCGGGCGTGGCGGTGAGCAGCAGCACGCCGTCGATGGCATGCGCCAGCTGCTCGACGCAGGCATAGCCGGGGCCGCTGGCCTCGGGGCTCCAGTCGAGATGATGCGCCTCGTCGACGATCAGCAAGTCCCAGTCGCAGGCCTGGGCCTGGGTCTGGCGGTGTGGGTTGGCGAATAGCCACTGCTGGCTGGCGAGCACCAGCTGGGCGCTTTCGAAGGGGTTGCCCGTACTGTGCTGGCTCTGTTGTTCGTCAAGCAGCGTGAAATGCAGCGAGAAACGGCGCAGCATTTCCACCAGCCACTGGTGGGTCAGGCTGTCCGGCACCAGAATCAGCGCACGCTCGGCACGACCGGTGATCAGCAGGCGGTGCAGGATCAGACCCGCCTCGATGGTCTTGCCCAGGCCCACTTCGTCGGCCAGCAGCACGCGCGGGGCATGGCGACGGGAGACTTCGTCGGCGATGTACAGCTGGTGCGGGATGAGGTCCACCCGCGGGCCTGCCAGGCCGTTCGCCGGGTGTTGAGCGATGCGGTGATAGTGGTGCAGGGTGCGGTAACGCAGCTCGAACCAGTCGTTGCGGTCGACCTGACCGGTCAGCAGGCGGTCCCGCGCTTGCTGGAAGCGCATGCTGTCGGCGAGGCGGCTTTCGGGAAGCTCTTCGTATTCGCCGTCCGCCGTCTCGACGACATAGATCAGCAGCCCCTTGGCCTCCTTGGTGTCGTCGACGGTCAGCGTGCGGCCGTCGGCGGCTTCTATCCGGTCGCCGGCGCCGAATACCACGCGGGTCAGCGGTGCTTGGCGAACGCTGTAGGTGCGCGTTTCCTGACTGGCGGCAAAGAGAACGGTCACGCTTCGGAAATCGCAGCTCAGGATCGTGCCCAGCCCCAGTTCGGCTTCGCCGTCACTGACCCAGCGCTGGCCCGGAATGAATTCGCTCATGATGCCTCGGGATGAAGATGAAACGGTATGTGGCGTGCCGCCCGCGAGGGAGCATGCAGGGCGGCGGGGCGCGGTATTCTACCGGAAAGCGGCCAAGGGCTTAACAGGCGATTGTGCTTTCAGGGCGATGCCGCCAGCCAGGCCTCGAGAGTCGCCGTGGCGAGCGGTCCCGAACGGATGTTGCGGAGTCGACCGTGGGCGTCGAGGTAGACGGTCAACGGCAGGTCGGGCATGCCGAAATAGGCCTGCAGGCGCTGCTCCGGGTCTTGCAGGTTATGCGCGAACCCCATGTCCTGAGCATCGAGGAAGCGTGCGGCCTGCAACAGGGATTGGCCTTCATTGACCGTTATCACGCGCACCTGGTCGGCGACCGCATTGACGCGTGCCAATGCCTGGCGGCACGCGTGGCAATCGCTGCGCCACAGCACCACGATGAGCGGTGACGATGTGGAGAGGGTCTCGAGCGATACCGCATCGCCGTCGAGGGCGTTCAGCGACAAGGGCGGCAGGTGCGATGGAGGAGGTTCGCCGGCCAGAGGGTGCCAGGCGTTCAGGCCCCACCATAGTGCGGCGCAGGTCGCGAGCACGCCCGATGCCCGGGTCAGATAGCGCGGCGGCAGGCGGCGCAGGCAGCCCAGCGTCCAGGCCCCCGCACCCAGCAGGGCGCCCAAAGGGTGATACCCGGACTGCCAGCGCATGACGGCCTCGAGAGGGGCTTCGCGATAGGCCTCGCCGTGCAGTGCGATGTCGGCCAGGCGGGCGCCGAGCAGGGCGCCGAGTAACGCGCCGGTCAACCACAGGCGGCGGCGTGGCGGTGGCAGGCGGACTAGGTGGCCGAGCGCGAGCAGTGCCACGGCGGCGCTCGCCGCGTAGAGATGCGCTGGCGGCAAGGACAGTGGACCAAGCGTGAAAGCGGTCATGGGCCTCCTCATGACGAAGCTGCTCTTGGAGTCGCTGCCGTCTCATGCACGGCGACGGGCCTTGGCACGTTACACTAAAGCGGAGCGCGTCGCCCGGGGCGGCGTGAACGTCGGCAAGCGCTCGGGTGTCGCGGCGAGACGTGATGGCAGGCGGCGCAAGCGTGGAATGATCAATCAACAGGAGCAGGCATGGTGAATTCGCGCCATGGAGTCGATGGGCTACGGGCGGTGGCCATCGCCAGTCAGGCGGTGGGGTTCATTCTGATCATCGCGCTGGAGACGTGGCTGGGGGATGCGGCACGCGTGTGGCAGGGCGTCACGCTGGCGGCAATGCTGGTCGCGGCCAGCGGCGTGGCGCTGGTGCGGCGCTATCGTCGCAACCGCCAGCGCAGGGCGATGGACGAGCGCCTGCGTCGCGCGGAGGAAAGCGACCCCTGACGCCGCAACCTCATACCACCAGCCCCTGGAGGCCAAGCGGTTGGCAGCGGCGTGGGTCGAGCGCCAGAAGCATCAATTGCCAGCCGCCGGGCAATGGCATGATCAGGACGCGCCAGGCACAACCGCGGGAGGCGCTGGGCCGGTCGCGCGAGGCTTCCAGACAGCGTGCTCCCTGCGCCATCAGCGTGGGGGCGAGGCGTTCGAATTCCGCGTTGTCGGCTTCCAGGCGCAGGGTGCCGGGGAGCGCGCCGGGCGTGGCCTCCAGCCACAGCACCTGGCTGTCATGGCGTTCGTGGCGTAGTTCGAGGCAGGCCCCGTGCGCCGTGTGCAGCAGGATCGTCAGCCCGAGATGGCGCTGCAAGGCCTCGAGCATCGGCGCAAGCTGCGCGACATGAAGCGTGGCGGGTTCCGGCGATAGACGTTGCATGGCGCGTCCTCCAGCGATCGCGACTCTCGCTTCTCAGTATGGAAGCTGCTGCCATGCGCGAAAGCGGTGCGTGCCTATGGCGGGGATGGTGCCAGACTATCGAGTCCGGCACCCGTGCTCGGGGCACTTCTGTTCAGGGCACTTCCCTGTGCCGTTTGCGTCCCTGCCCGCTCACCGTGACGCCTGCAGCGCGACGTTTCGATAATCCAGGTCAAGGAAATGGCGATCAGTGCATGTCGCCGAACGCAAAAACGCCCACGTGGCCGAGGCCATGACGTGGGCGTTTTCAGAATTCCGTGGTCGGAGTAGCAGGATTCGAACCTACGACCTCTGCCTCCCGAAGGCAGCGCTCTACCAAGCTGAGCTATACTCCGTTCGCGTCGGTGGTGCCGACTCGACGGGGCTGCATTATACGCATCCGCGGCGCGCGCGCAACCCCTTTGCGTCGGTGCCGCATCAGGTCTGGCGCTCGACGGCGAGGTGCGCAAGCGCGGCCATGCTGTCGCGGTAGCGGCTTTCGGGCAGCAGCTCGAGTTGCGCCAGGGCGCGGTCGGCCATTTCCTCGGCCCGACGCCGGGTATAGTCCAGCGCGCCGGTGTCGTGCACGATCGCCAGTACCTCGTCGAGGTGGTCGAGCCCGCCCTGGCGAATGGCCTGGCGGACGACGCTGACCTGCTCGGCGTTGCCGTTCGCCATGGCATGGATGAGCGGCAGCGTGGGCTTGCCTTCGGCGAGGTCGTCGCCGACGTTCTTGCCCATGGCGTCGGCGTCGCCCTGATAGTCGAGGAGGTCGTCGACGAGCTGGAATGCCAGCCCGAGATAACGCCCATAGAGCTTGAGCGCTTCTTCCTGAGCGGGGGTCGCCTCGGCGAGTACCGCGCCGCTGTGGCTGGCGGCCTCGAAGAGCATCGCTGTCTTGCCCTGAATGGTGTCGAAGTAGGCTGCCTCGTCGATATCGGGGTTGCCGATATTGGTCAGCTGCAGCACCTCGCCCTCGGCGATCACGCAGGTGGCGCCGGAGAGAATCTCCATCACGCGCATTGAGCCGACCTCGACCATCATCTGGAACGAGCGCGAGTAGAGGAAGTCGCCGACCAGCACCGAGGGGGCGTTGCCCCAGGCATCGTTGGCGGTGGCCTTGCCACGGCGCAGGTGTGATTCGTCGACCACGTCGTCATGCAACAGCGTCGAGGTGTGCATGAACTCGATCAGCGTGGCCAGGGTCACGTGGCGATCGCCGGGGTAGTTCAGCGAGCGCGCCGCCAGCAGCACGAGGAGGGGACGCAGCCGTTTGCCGCCACTTTCGATGATGTAGCGGCCAATGGTCTCGACGAGCGGAACTCGCGAAGCCAGTTGGGCGAGGATGGTGCGATCGACGGCGGCGAAATCATCCGCGACCGCCGCATGGAGGGGCGATGCGTTAGGCTGCATGGGTCGGCTTGTCGCAATAAGGGGGTTGGGCCGCCTCATTGCGGCCTTGGGCTCGGGCTATGCTAGGGGGCCCCCCGTGGGGCGTCAAGGCGCATGCCGTGGGCCGTCGCGCGTGGCGTGAAAGACACTTGCCCGGTACGCGAGAGTGTCGCTATAATGCGCGGCTCGACTCATCATGCTCCCTGTCAGATGGCTGCCGGAAGGGGCGCCACTCGCCGCAGGCCGATGAAGAGCGCAATCCCGATGAGTGCTGGAGAGTGACATGTACGCAGTTATCAAAAGCGGTGGCAAGCAGTACCGCGTTCAGGAAGGCCAGACCCTGAAGCTCGAGAAGCTGGAAGTGGCCACGGGTGAAACCCTCGAACTCGACCAGGTTCTGTTGGTCGCCGATGACGACGACGTCAAGGTCGGCGCGCCGCTGGTCGAAGGTGCCAAGGTGACGGCGGAAGTCGTCTCCCACGGGCGCGGCGAAAAGGTGAAGATCATCAAGTTCCGTCGCCGTAAGCACCAGATGCGTCGTCAGGGCCACCGTCAGTGGTTCACCGAAGTTAAGATCACCGGAATTTCCGCGTAAGCGATATTCCCCGATAGCGCGAGGTATTTGCAATGGCTCATAAAAAGGCTGCCGGTAGTTCTCGTAACGGTCGCGACAGTGAATCCAAACGCCTAGGTGTCAAGCTGTTCGGTGGCCAGGCGGCGACCGCCGGCAACATCATCGTTCGTCAGCGTGGCACCAAGTTCCACGCAGGCAGCGGTGTCGGCATCGGCAAGGATCACACCCTGTTCGCTCTGAATGACGGCGTGATCAAGTTCGAGACCAAGGGTCCGAAAAACCGCAAGTTCGTGAGTGTCGTCTCCGCCTGAGACCACCGCGAACGATGAAGGAAAAGGCCCCGCCCAGGCGGGGCCTTTTCGTATTGGGCGGCCGTGGCCGCCGGGAGAGTGTCCATGCAGTTCGTCGACGAAGCCTCGATCATCGTGGAGGCCGGCAAGGGTGGCAATGGCTGCCTGAGTTTCCGGCGCGAGAAGTACGTTCCCAAGGGCGGGCCGGACGGCGGCGACGGTGGGCACGGCGGCAGCGTCTACCTGATCGGTGACGAATCCCTCAATACGCTGATCGACTTCAAGTATCAGCGCTTCTACAAGGCACCCAACGGTCAGCCGGGACAAGGGCGCCAGATGAGCGGTCGCAACGGCGAGGACCTGCACGTCAAGGTGCCGGTGGGGACCACGGTGATCGACGAGGACACCCTCGAGGTGATCGCCGACGTGACCGAGGCCGGCCAGGTCGTGCTCGTGGCCCAGGCGGGCCGCCGTGGACTGGGGAACATCCATTTCAAGTCCTCCACCAACCGGGCGCCGCGCAAGACCACGCCGGGCACCGAGGGGGAGCGTCGCAACCTGCGCTTCGAAATGAAGGTAATGGCCGACGTGGGCCTGCTGGGCGTGCCCAATGCCGGCAAGTCGACCCTGATTCGTGCCGTCTCGGCGGCCAAGCCCAAGGTGGCCAACTACCCCTTCACCACGCTGGTACCCAATCTCGGCGTGGTCAAGCTGGGGACCCACGAGCACTTCGTGATGGCCGACGTGCCTGGCTTGATCGAGGGAGCCTCGGACGGCGCAGGCCTGGGCTTGCGCTTTCTCAAGCACCTGACCCGGACACGGTTGCTGCTGCACGTGGTCGATGTGGCGCCGTTCGACGAGAGCGATCCCGTGGACAGCGCGCGTGCCATCGCGCATGAACTCGAGCAGTTTTCCGCCACGCTGGCCGAACGGCCGCGCTGGCTGGTGCTCAACAAGCTCGACCTGCTCCCCGAGGAGGAGCGCCAGTCGACGGTCGACGACATCGTCGAGCGGCTGGCGTGGTCTGGACCGGTCTACAAGATCTCCGCCATCAGTGGCGATGGCACCCAGGCCCTGGTGCAGGCGGCGCACCGCTGGTTGACGGAGCAGCGCCAGCTGGAAGCAGAAGACGAGACGGCCTTCGAGCATGAGCGCGAGATGCGTCGACGCATGGAAGACGAAGCCGTGGCGCGTGCCGAGGCGCGCATGTCCCGCAAGCGCAAGCCGGCCGAGGACGATGACGACGATTTCGACGAAGACGATTACGACGTCGAAGTGGAGTACGCGCCGTGATGTGGCCGCAAGGAGACGTGAACCGGTGAGCGAATCGCAGTCGGCAAGCCGCGATGCCCTGCGTCGGGCGCGGCGTGTCGTGGTCAAGATCGGAAGTGCGTTGCTGACCAACGATGGGCGCGGCCTCGATGCCGATGCCATCGGCGAATGGGTCGATCAGATCGCCGCCTTGCATGCGCGGGGCATCGAGGTCGTGCTGGTGTCGTCCGGTGCCGTGGCCGAGGGAATGGCGCGCCTGGGGTGGGTGGCGCGTCCCTCGGCGGTGCATGAATTGCAGGCGGCGGCGGCGGTAGGGCAATCCGGCCTGTCGCAGTGTTACGAGGAACATTTCGCGCGGCATGGCCTGCGCAGTGCGCAGGTCCTGTTGACCCACGACGACCTTTCCAACCGCAAGCGATATCTCAATGCGCGTTCGGCGCTGCGCTCGCTGGTGGCGCTGCGCGTGGTGCCGGTGATCAATGAAAACGACACCGTGGTCACCGACGAGATTCGCTTCGGCGACAACGATACGCTGGGCGCGCTGGTGGCCAATCTGCTCGAGGCGGATGCCCTCGTCCTGCTGACCGATCAGGAAGGCTTGTTCGACGCCGATCCTCGTCACGACCCCGAGGCGCGCCTGATTGCCGAGGGGCGTGCCGATGACCCGGCGCTGGCCGCGGTCGCCGGTGACGGCGGTGCCCTGGGGCGTGGCGGGATGGCGACCAAGGTCCGTGCGGCGCGTCTGGCCGCTCGCTCCGGCGCGCTGACGGCGATCGCCAGCGGGCGTCAGCCGGAGGTGCTCACGCGGCTGATGCAAGGCGAGACGCTGGGCACGCTGTTGATGCCCGATCACGCTCCCCTGGCGGCCCGCAAGCGGTGGCTGGCCGGGCAGCTTCAGGTGCGCGGCACCCTGGTGCTGGATGCCGGCGCGGTCAAGGTGCTGCGCGAGCATGGCTCCAGCTTGCTGCCGGTGGGCGTGCGTCGTGTCGAGGGCGAGTTCAAGCGCGGCGACATGCTGGTCTGCGTGGACGAGCAGGGCCAGCGCATCGCCAAGGGGCTGGTCAATTACGGCAGCGACGAAGCGCGGCGCATCATGGGGCAGCCCAGCCGGCGCATCGAGGAGCTGCTGGGGTACATGGAGTCGCCGGAACTCATTCATCGCGACAACCTGGTCATCGTGTGAGCGGCGGTCGGCGGGCATGTCTCGAAAGGCGCGACCTGTAGCCGTTGTCGCGGGGAACATGCTAGAATGCCGCATCCTCTCAGACATGGCCCGTTGATGGGGCGCTGCGCGAGTGGCGGTCCCGATATGGCCGATCCGCGTGAGGTCTTAAAAACGTCACGCGAATCAATTTCTTACAGAACATGACTGTCAACATCTCCAAGGAGTAGACGGTGGCGAACACCAAACAGGCCCAAAAACGCGCCCGCCAGGCGGAGCAGCGTCGTCAGCACAATGCCAGCCAACGCAGCATGGTGCGCACCTATATCAAGCGTGTCATCAAGGCCATTCAGGGCGGCGATCATGCCCAGGCCATGACCGAGTTCAAGGCGGCCCAGCCGGTCATCGACCGCATTGCCGACAAGGACGCGATCTCCAAGAAGAAAGCAGCGCGCATCAAGAGCCGTTTGAACAAGCGAATCAAGGCCCTGGCTGCCTGAAGCCGGGACCTGGCGGCAACGCGTGAAAAAACCGGCTTCGGCCGGTTTTTTTGTAGGTGACGATCGGGCTCGACCCGGCAAACGGACAGCGGGGTGGACGGTGACGGCTAGGCAATCGCAAGCGACGCCTGAGGACGGCGAGTCGGCGGGGCCGGCGAGCGGCGGTCTGTTGCGCTCGGGGCTGGTGGTCAGCACGATGACCATGCTATCGCGCGTGCTGGGGCTGGCGCGCGACGTGGTGATCGCGACCCTGTTCGGTGCGGGGAGCGGTGCCGATGCGTTCTTCGTCGCCTTCAAGATTCCCAACTTCATGCGCCGCCTGTTCGCCGAGGGCGCCTTCAACCAGGCGTTCATTCCGGTGCTGTCCGAATATGCCACTCAGCGAACCCGTGAAGAGGTGCGCGAGCTGCTCGACGCGGTGGCGGGCAGTCTCGGCGTGGTGCTGGCGCTGATCAGCGCCGTGGCGATGCTGATCGCGCCGTGGCTGGTGTGGCTGTTCGCGCCGGGATTCAGCGCCGATCCCGGCAAGCTGGCGTTGACCGCCGACATGCTGCGCCTGACATTCCCCTATCTGTGGTTGATTTCGCTCACTGCCTTTGCCGGCAGCGTGCTCAACACCTGGAACCGGTTCGCCGTCCCGGCGTTCACGCCGGTGCTGCTCAATCTGTCGCTGATCGGGGCCGCTCTGGGACTGACGCCCTGGATGCAGGACCCCTCGATGGCCCTGGCCTGGGGGGTGCTGATCGCCGGGGTCGTCCAGCTGGGCTTCCAGGTACCGTTCCTGGCACGGCTGGGACTGATGCCGAGGCCGTGGCCGAACTTTCGCCACCCCGGGGTGCGCCGCATCCTGACACTGATGGCGCCGGCGCTGTTTGCGGTCTCGGTCTCGCAGATCAACCTGCTGCTGGATACCGTGCTGGCATCGCTGCTGGCGTCGGGCAGCGTGTCCTGGCTGTACTACTCGGATCGCCTGGTGGAGTTGCCGCTGGGGGTGTTTGGCGTGGCCCTGGGCACGGTGATCCTGCCGGCGCTCTCCAAGCGGCACGCCGAGCAGTCGCCTGAGCATTTCGCGAAGATGCTCGACTGGGCGCTGCGCGCGGTGCTGTTGATCGGGTTGCCCGCGGGCCTGGCCCTGATACTGCTGGCCGAGCCATTGCTGGTGAGCCTGTTTCATTACGGGGCGATGACCGACCACGACATCGTGATGGCGGCGCGCAGCTTGCGAGCCTATGCGCTGGGGCTGCTGCCCTTCATGCTCATCAAGGTGCTGGCGCCCGGCTATTTCGCCCGCCAGGATACCAAGACGCCGGTCAAGATCGGCGTTTTCGCCATGCTCGCCAACATGGTCTTCAATCTGTTGCTGATCTGGCCGTTGGCGCATGCCGGCCTGGCGCTGGCCACGGCGCTCTCGGCGTGCTTCAACGCCGGTTTGCTGGGCTGGGGGCTCAAGCGGCGCGGCGTGTTGCAATTCCAACCGGGCTGGGGCCGCTACGCACTGACGCTCGGCGGTGGCTGCGTGGTCATGGGGGGCGGCCTGTGGTGGCTGGCCCCCGAGTGGCATGTCTGGCTCGACTGGGGCGTGTGGCAGCGGGCCGCGACCTTGCTGGGGCTGACCCTGGGCGGCGCGGTGGTCTATTTTGGGTGGCTGGCGCTATGCGGCGTGCGGCTCAGGCATTTCCGCCTGCGTGGCTAAGAGCGGGGCGGGCATGGCTGTCAGCCGTGGCCCCCTTGGTTATAATCGGACGTTTTACCGGCATATGAACGGCACATGGAACTGATCAGAGGACTGCACAATCTGCGCGAGGCGGGCCCTTGCGTGGCGACGATCGGCAACTTCGACGGCGTGCATCGTGGCCATCAGGCGATCCTCGATCAGCTCAAGAGTCGCGCCAGGGCGCTGGGGCTGCCGGTGGCGGTGGTGGTGTTCGAGCCCCAGCCGCGTGAGTATTTCGCCGGGCAGCAGGCGCCGCCTCGCCTGAGCCGCTTGCGTGACAAGGTCGAGCTGCTTGCCGCACATGGTGCCGATCGCATCCTGTGTCTGCCTTTCAATGCAGCCTTGAGGCGCTTGACCGCCGATGAGTTCATCGAGCGCGTGCTGATCCAGGGCCTGGGCGTCAAGCACCTGGTCGTGGGGGATGACTTCCGCTTCGGCTGCGACCGGGCGGGAGATTTCGCGCTGCTGCAGCGGGTGGGCGAGCGTCGCGGGTTCGGGGTCGAGCACACCCGCACCTTCGTGCTCGACGACGAGCGGGTATCGAGCACCCGCGTGCGCACGCTGCTGGCCAGTGGCAATTTTGCCCAGGCCGCGCGGATGCTGGGGCGTCCGTATCAACTGACGGGGCGCGTGGTCGCGGACCGGCAACTGGGGCGCACCATCGGCGTGCCGACCGCCAACCTGCCCCTGGCAGCGCGTCCTCTGGCCCTGCGTGGTATCTATGCCTGCGTCACGCGCTTGCCGGATGGTCGCGAGCTGACGGGCGCGGCCAACATCGGATGGCGACCGACGGTCGGCAGCACGCGGCCGGTGCTGGAGGTCCATCTGTTCGACTTCGATGGCGACCTCTATGGCCAGCGCCTGACGGTCGTGCCTTGCGCGCGGCTGCGTGGCGAGGTCAATTTCGCGGGGCTGGATGCCCTGACACGCCAGATTCACGCCGATCTGGCGCAGGCGCGGCACTATTTTCGGACGGCGACGCCGCTCGACGCTGCCGCACTCGGGTTACCGTGTCACTCGACTGGCTGGACACTTCCGCTGGCCTCGGCGCCCCTGGCGCCCGAGCCTTCGACTTCCGACTCCTCGGCCGGCGCTGGTCCGGCCGCCCAAGACGATGGCTGACCTTCCGCTATGAGCGATTACAAGCACACACTGAATCTGCCCGAAACCGATTTCCCCATGCGCGGCATGCTGCCCAAGCGTGAGCCGGGGCGGGTGTCGCAATGGCAGGACATGAACCTGTATCAGCGGCTACGCGACGCCCGTGCCGGCCGCGAGGTCTTCGTCCTGCACGACGGCCCTCCCTATGCCAACGGCAGCATTCATATCGGCCACGCCGTGAACAAGATTCTCAAGGACATCGTCGTCAAGTCGAAGTCGCTGGCAGGGTATGACGCGCCCTACGTGCCCGGCTGGGACTGCCATGGGCTGCCCATCGAACACAAGGTGGAAACCACCCATGGCAAGCACCTCGAGGCGGACGAGGCGCGGGGACTGTGTCGCGAGTACGCGGGTGCCCAGATCGAGGGGCAGAAGACCGATTTCGTGCGTCTGGGCGTGGTCGGCGACTGGGAGAACCCCTACCGCACCATGGATTTCGCCAACGAGGCCGGCGAGATTCGCGCCCTGGCCAAGATGGTCGAGGGCGGCTATGTCTTCAAGGGCCTGAAGCCGGTCAACTGGTGCTTCGACTGCGGCTCGGCCCTGGCCGAGGCGGAAGTCGAATATGCCGACAAGAAGTCCGATGCCATCGATGTCGCCTTCGCTGCCGCCGAGCCCGAGGCGCTGGCGTCGGCGTTCGGCCTGGCCTCTCTCGACAAGCCGGCGGCCATCGTGATCTGGACCACCACGCCGTGGACCATTCCCGCCAACCAGGCGCTGAACGTGCACCCCGACTTCACCTATGCCCTGGTGGATACCGGCGAGCGACTGCTGGTGCTTGCCGAGGAACTGGTCGAAAGCTGCCTGACGCGCTACGGTCTCGAGGGCGATGTCGTGGCCACCGCGGCGGGCGCGTCGCTGGAGTTCATCACCTTCCGCCACCCGTTCTACGAGCGCGTGGCCCCGGTCTACCTCGCCGATTACGTGACCGTGGAGGAAGGCAGCACGGGGATCGTCCACTCGGCGCCGTCCTACGGCCTGGATGACTTCATGACCTGCCGCGAGCACGGCATGAGCTTCGACGACATGCTCAACCCCGTGCAGGGCAATGGCGTATACCGCGACGACCTGCCGTTGTTCGGCGGGCAGATGATCTGGAAGGCCAACCCCCACATCGTCGACACGCTGCGCGAGGTCAACGCGCTGATGGCGCATACGCCGATCACGCACAGCTACATGCACTGCTGGCGCCACAAGACGCCGGTCATCTACCGTGCCACGGCGCAATGGTTCGTGGGCATGGACCGCGAGGACGACCAGGGACGTACCCTGCGCCAGCGTGCGCTGGATGGCGTCGAGGCGACCCAGTTCATCCCCGCTTGGGGCAAGGCGCGCCTGCATTCGATGATCGCCAATCGTCCCGACTGGTGCATCTCGCGCCAGCGTAACTGGGGGGTGCCGATCCCGTTCTTCCTGCACAAGCAGACCGGGGAGTGGCATCCGCGTACCGTCGAGCTGATGGAAGATGTCGCCAGGCGCGTCGAAGCCGAGGGCATCGATGCCTGGTTTCGTCTCGACGCCCGCGAGTTGCTGGGCGACGAGGCCGACCAGTACGACAAGGTCACCGATACGCTGGATGTCTGGTTCGATTCCGGTACCACGCACCGCCATGTGATGCGTGGCTCGCACCCGATGGGACACGACCAGGGGCCGCGTGCCGACCTGTATCTCGAAGGCTCCGACCAGCATCGCGGCTGGTTCCATTCGTCGCTGCTGACCGGATGCGCCATCGACGGCCATGCGCCCTACAAGGCGCTGCTGACGCACGGTTTCACCGTCGACGAAAAGGGACGCAAGATGTCCAAGTCGATGGGCAACGTCATCGCGCCTCAGCAGGTGATGGACAAGCTGGGCGCCGATATCCTGCGCCTGTGGGTCGCGTCCACCGATTACTCCGGCGAAATGGCGGTCTCCGACGAGATCCTCAAGCGTACCGCCGACGTCTACCGGCGCATTCGCAACACCTCGCGCTTCCTGCTGGCCAATCTCAACGGCTTCGCTCCCGAGCGCGATGCCGTGGCCTTCGAGGACATGCTGGCGCTGGACCAGTGGGTGGTGGATCGCGCGGCGCAGTTGCAAGCCCGTATCCAGGGCGCCTACGCGGAGTATCGGTTCCGCGATGTCTACCAGCAGGTGCACGATTTCTGCGCCCACGAGCTGGGCGGTTTCTACCTGGATGTCATCAAGGATCGTCAGTACACCACCCAGGCCGATTCCCGCGCGCGGCGCAGCTGCCAGACGGCGCTCTATCACGTGGTCGAGGCGTTGGTACGCTGGGTCGCCCCGATCCTGTCCTTCACCGCCGAGGAAATCTACGAGGTCATCCCGGGAACGCGTGGCGACAGCGTGCTGCTGGAAGAATACTATCCGCACCTGGCGACGCTGGAGGCGAATGCCGCCATGGGGCGTGAGTTCTGGTCGCGGGTGCTGACGGTCAAGCAGGCGGTCAACAAGTGCCTGGAAGACGCCCGCAATGCCAAGGTAGTGCGCAACAGCCTGGCCGCCGAGGTGACGCTATACGCAGACGACAGCCTGCGCGAGACCCTGACGCAGCTCGGCGAGGAGTTGCGTTTCGTGCTGCTCACCAGCGAGGTGCACCTGGCATCGCTGGAGGACGCCGGCAGCGCGCAGGCCGAGGCCAGCGAGCTCGAAGGGCTCAAGGTGGCCGTCGTGGCCAGCCCGCATGCCAAGTGCGAGCGTTGCTGGCATCATCGCGCGGACGTGGGCACGCATGCCGCCGATCCGAACCTGTGCGGCCGGTGCCTGAGCAACTTGCCCGATGGGCCGGGCGAAACGCGCCGTTATGCCTGATGACGCATCACGGGCCATGGCGCCGCTTGATCATGATATGAGAGGCTCGAATGAACGACGCTGCAACGCCTGATCGATCGGTATCGCCGCCCATGAAGCGGCCCCTGCGCTGGCTATGGCTGGCGCTGCTGGTGATCGTGCTGGACCTGGGCAGCAAGCTGCTCGCCAGCACTTACTTGATCTATGCACAACCGGTCGAATTATTGCCGGTGTTCAACTTCACGCTGCTGCACAACACGGGTGCGGCGTTCAGCTTTCTAGCCGATCACGCTGGGTGGCAGCGCTGGTTGTTCGCGGCCATCGCCATCGGCGTGAGCATTGGCTTGACCGTGTGGTTGACGCGTCTCAAAGCCGATGAACGGCTGTCGGCCGCGGCGATTGCGTTGGTGATCGGTGGTGCGCTGGGTAATCTCTACGACCGTCTGGTGCATGGCTACGTGGTCGACTTTCTGTCGTTTCATTGGCAGGGAAATTACTTTCCCGCCTTTAACTTGGCCGATACCGCCATCACCTTGGGAGCCATTGGCTTGATTCTGGCCTCCCTGCGTGACGGCCGACGACACACGGCAACATCCGATAAGAGAGACGCCCCATGAGTGAGTACCGCATCGGCGATGGGATGGAAGTGACGTTGCATTTCACCGTCAAACTGGAAGACGAGACAGTGATCGATTCCACCCGTGACAAGGCACCGGCGACGTTTCAGGTCGGCGATGGTAATCTGCCGCCGGGGTTCGAGACCCCGCTCAAGGGCATGACCGACGGCGAGACCGGTCGTTTTACCATTACCCCCGAGCACGGCTTCGGCCAGCACAATCCGCAGAACGTGCAGCGCCTGCCGCGCGACCAGTTCGACGATGAGCTCGAGGTCGGCACGATGATGTCGTTCACCGACCCGGGCGGCGGCGAGTTGCCGGGTGTCATCGCCGAGATCGACGAGCGCAATGTCGATGTGGACTTCAATCACCCGCTGGCGGGGCGTACCCTGACCTTCGAGGTGGAAGTGATCGAGGTTCGTCCGGCCACGACCCATTAAGCTTTGACGGGCGCACGCCGCCCATCGATACGATGCCACGACGCATCGAGGCGAGGTAAGCATGCAAATCAAGCTGGCCAATCCACGCGGTTTCTGCGCCGGCGTCGACCGTGCCATCGAGATCGTCAATCGCGCGCTCGATGTGTTCGGGCCGCCGATCTACGTACGTCACGAAGTCGTCCACAATCGCTTCGTGGTGGATAGCCTGCGCGAGCGCGGGGCGGTGTTCGTCGAGGAATTGCATGAAATCCCCGACGACGTGATCGTCATTTTCTCCGCCCACGGCGTGTCGCGCGCAGTCCAGGAAGAGGCCGAGCGGCGCGGGCTGCGCATCTTCGACGCTACCTGCCCGCTGGTCACCAAGGTGCATATGGAAGTCCTGCGCTACGCCAAACGTGGCCAGGAGTGCGTGCTCATCGGGCATGCCGGCCATCCCGAGGTCGAGGGCACCATGGGGCGCTACGACACCTCCTTCGGCGGTCAGATCCATCTCGTCGAGGACGAGCAGGACGTGGCGAGCCTCGAGGTCAATGACCCTGACCGGCTGGCATTCGTCACCCAGACCACGCTGTCCATGGATGACACCTCAAGGGTCATCGATGCCCTGCGCGAGAAGTTCCCGCGTATCGACGGGCCGCGCAAGGACGACATTTGCTATGCCACGCAGAATCGTCAGGACGCGGTGCGTGAACTGGCTAGCGAAAGCGGCCTGGTGCTTGTGGTGGGCAGCCCCAACAGTTCCAATTCCAACCGCCTGCGGGAATTGGCAGAGCGCACCGGCACGCCGGCGTATCTGATCGATACCGCCGAGCAGATCCGCCCCGAATGGGTAGATGGCGTGGAAACCATCGGCATCACGGCCGGTGCCAGCGCACCGGAAGTCCTCGTCCAGGCGGTCATCGACCGGCTCAAGTCGCTGGGCGCCGAGGACCCCAATGAACTCGCCGGGCAGGCGGAAGACATCGTCTTCTCCATGCCCAAAGAACTGCGCGAGCAGGTGATCGCCAGCACGTGAGAGGCATCATTCCTTCGATGTGATGTGAGCGTTACAATTCGTTGCAAAGTACGCTACATTGACAAAGCGCATGGGGTGCCGCCCCATGCCGCGTACGTAACGCGTCGCCTCACCGATCAGGAAGTCGTACGTGCCGCATCGTGCTTATCGCCTTCGCTATGTGTCGCATAGCCGTGGCTTTTCCCTCCTCGAATTGCTGATCGTGCTGGTGATCTTCGCGATCATGGCAAGCATCGCCGTGCCCAGCTTCCAGTCCTTGCGTCAGCACCAACAGCTCACCGACGCCAGCAACGAACTAGTCGCCGCTCTGCGTCTGGCACGCGGCGAAGCCATCATGCGCGAAGCCGATGTCACGCTGTGTGCGAGTGCTGATGGCGAGTCATGTGGGGGCGAAGACTGGTCAAAAGGCTGGAGGATGGAGGCTTCAGGAAGTAGTGATAACCCGATAATTGTCCATGAGCCGCTGCCGGCCCAGCTCAGTGTGGGAGACAAGAACGCCCAACCTCCCGATGAAGTCACTTTCGATGATCTGGGATATCCCGATGCTGGTGGCAATTGGCTACTCAGTCATGCGGGGCTACCAAAAGTCTCGCGGGTATGCATGAGTGCGATCGGACGCGCCTATGTCGCGGAGTCAGGCAAGGGGTGTGACTCGTGATGGCACCGACGCAACGTCCTCCCCGTGCCCAATGCGGCTTCGGTCTGATCGAGGTGCTGGTCGCACTGACGATTCTCTCCATCGGCATGCTCGGGCTCGCCGCGATGCAACTCAACTCGTTGCAGAACGCACGCGAGAGTCTCAATACGACAATCGCCACCATCATGGTCCGGGACATGAACGAACGCGCCTGGGCGCAGCAGGATGAGGTCTGCACAGATCTTAAGGGTAACTGGAAGGATTATGTCGCTAATTTTGAAGGACTTCCCTCGGCTTATGGGGAGGGGGAAAATATCGGGAATGGCCTTTATGACCTTGAGATCACGTGGCAGGGTCGCGGAGACCCGGATGACGCAGACTATGCGCCTCCGCACGTGAATTTGGTGGCCTTCTTGCCTTGTGAGGTGGAGGGCGAATGAATAACCGACAACGCCAACGCGGCTTCACGCTGATCGAAATGATGATCAGCCTATTGCTGGGTTTGATCATCTTGGGCGGCACGATTACGGCGTACCAGGCGATCAGTAGCGTTCGCGAGCAGCGAGATGCCCTTTACCAGCTACAAGACGAGCTGATGTATATACATCGGGCGCTAGCTTCTTCCGTCAAGGTGGCAGAGTCTATTTCGATCGAGGCAGACGATAACGGAAATAAGCTTTCTTTGACGTCGTCTAGTGCGGTGAAAGGTAATGGACTGAGTAAAATAAAGTGCCCGGGGGCTGAAAAAAGTAGCCAGGGCTCTGTAGGGCCGGTAAGTTACCATACTGATGGCGCAGAGCTTTTATGTCAGCCTGGGGGTGGCGCTAAAAGTAAGAAGATCGTTAATTTATCGTCTGGAAATGTGGCGGGAATAGAGTCAATCCAATTCTGCCGCTTATCTTCTACAGGAAAAGATACAAAAGAATGTGAGGCAGGTCAGAGCCCAAGAGGTATCATCGTCGTTATCAATTACTATGATCATGGTTGTGAAGAATGCTCTAGTAAAAGTGTGTCCTTCCATCTGGCTAAGCGTGATCTTACTTCGGCGTTAGGAGTAGGAAAATGAAGGCATCGAAACAGTCCGGCTTTGTGCTCGTCGTGGGAATGATGTTGCTGACGGTGGCATCCGGGGCTGTTATTTCCGGCATGTCCGTCAATAAATATCAAGAGCGCCAGGCCGGTAATTACGTGCGCACCAATAATTATGAGGCGGGCGCGGATGAGGCTTTTCGGCGCTTTGAGAGTCCCGATAATAATTGGAAGTTAAAGGTAATTAATAAAGCAAATGCGGCTCTTGATGAAGAAGCTGGTGAGGATAATAAGGGATATCCTGTAAAGATGCTTTCTTATGCTGAAGGTGGTAATGATGTAAGGAAAGTTCTTTCTTGGTCTAGTGAAGATCGCAAAAAAATAGCACAAGGCCTTGAGGGAGGAAAGAAAGATGAGGGCGATAAAGGTAATGATGAAAATATAAAATACGCCTTTACTCTGGCTGGGGTTAAAAAAATTGTAAAGATAGATAGTTCTCATGTTCGTGTGGACTTTTGGGGAAAAAGAGAGCTGAGTGGAAATAATAACGATAATGCTGAAGGTAGTGATGGGCAAGATATCCTGAGTGCTATTTATTCTATAAAGGCTGGCGGTGCTTACCAAGACGCATTGGTTGGCTGCGAAGGAGTTAATGCAGCCGGCGGCGGGATCATCGATAGTTACGATTCCCGTGATGGAAAGTACGGTGAAAACGGTAATGCTAATAAAAGTAATGCCACTATAAAATCCAATTCTCAGGGAGGTGACATTGTCCTAGATACTGGGCAGCCGGTTTATGGAGATATCGAGTCTGCGGGTGGTATTCGTATCAAAAACTCTGGCGCTATCCACGGTGACTTGAAAGCGAATGAAAACATCGTGCTCAGTAATGGTGCGGCTAATGTTCAGGGCAACGTCACCTCTGTTCAGGCGGTACGTCTGAAAGGTGGCAGCGCCTCCATCACAGGTAATGTTGAGGCGAACCAGGGAATCTTTATGTCGGGTGATGATGCCCACATTTATGGTAATGCGACTGCGCCGAACATGGATCCCAAAGATCCCGGCTATTCCTCTAGTATGATGGAGAGGATAAGCGGGAGCACTAATTCTTCACCCAATGTGGGCGAGGTGGCAACAACAACGGAATGCGGTGCCTTCACCCCGAGTGGGGAAGCGACGATTGACGACTTGATCGATGCGCTGCCAGATGCCTCGTCGGGGAGCCTATCGATTGGTGGTGGCAGCCAGACTTATACGCTGACGCCGAATGGCCTGAGTAACAATAATACCGTGTCCGATCCCAAAAAAGATGTCACCGTCGATGGCATCTTTCCCGAGCCCACCAACGTCCTTGTGCTGGACAGTTTTTCGCTGAATGGCAGTGCCAACTTCGTCGTCGATGGCGGTGATATGACGCTCTACGTCAAAGGCGATGTCGATATTGGCGGCGGTGCCACGTTCAACGTTGCCGAGGGCAGTTCGTTGAAGATCGTCACCGAGGGGCGTTTCAACCTGGGCAGCAATCTCAACGTGGCCTCTGAGAGCCCGACTGACGACGACGGCAATCCAATCCTATCTCTCTATTCGACCTATGACGATGAGGGTGCCAGTGGCTGGAACGCCGGCGTCAATATCACCGGGGCCTCCGCGTTCAAGGGCACCATCTTCGCGCCGAGGAGCACCGTCAATGTCGCCGGCAGTGGGGCACTGTATGGCGCAGTGAAAGGGCGGCGCGTCGAGGTCAATGGTGGTGCCGGTATTCATTACGACGAGGCGCTGATGGAGTCGAGCGTGGGCACCGGGGATGGCGGTACGGATGGTGGCGCCGGCGGTGGCGACTGGACGCTGGAGGGGCTCTCGTATGGCGCCAATGACTGAATCAGCGCGCACAGGCGGCATCGCCTTCCGGGAGTCGTTCGATGCGTACGCGGCCGCCACGGCTCAACACGATGCGGCGCGCGGGTGTCGTGGCCGTCGCCGTGCACAGGTAGAAACTGCCGATCTGGAAGCTGCCCGAGGCGCGCAGCGAATAACCGTTTGGCGCGTAGCGCACGTAGCGTCGCAAGGGCTGATTGGCGCGTAGCCGCAGCCCGTTCGCGAGCCCGCCGCCGGCACGCAAGGTCGGCTCCGAGGGCCCTTGTCGACCATCGTCGTCGCGATCGGCGAACACGCGCCAGCCCTGCTCCCATCCGTTTTCTTCACTCACCAGCATGACCGGCACGCCCTGGCGAATGGCTTCGCTACGGGTGTAATACAGGGTCTGGTAAAGCGCGTGGCTGGCGGCCTGCAGGCGCTGCTCGCGTAGCAGTTGCCCCATCGCGGGCATGCCCTGGGTGGCCAGCAAGCCAAGGATGACGATGAGCACGAGCAGCTCGAGTAATGTCATGCCGCGTTGCATGCCGGACATCAGGTGTTCTACCATTGTTAAGCATTGTCTTATATATTTATAGAAGGAATCCGTCACGCGGGCAACGGGCATGGCTCGAACACAAAGGACGCGCGGGCACCCGCGTGCATGGTACGGCTTCAGTCTGATCGAAGTTCTGGTCACGCTGTTCATCCTGTCGTTCGGCATGCTGGGACTGGCGGCCACGCAGACCCAGGCATTGCAGGCCCAGCGTCGAGCCGATAACGAATCCCAGGCGGTACAGCGCGCCGCGGCCATGCTCGAGCGCTTGCGTATCGACCGCCGGGGCGCGGTCGCCGGAAAGTACGACTTGCCGTGCAGCGATACGCCTTCGAATGCCGCCTCGCAGCAGGTACGCACCTGGCTGACGGGGCTTCGCCTCGTCTTGCCGCAGGCGCAAGGCTGCATCGCGGTGGCGGGCGATGAAGAGGTGGCGACGGCAACGGTACGGATCATGTGGCATGCACATCGCGATACATGGGAGCAGGACAACGATACGCGTGAGTACCGCCTGCAAACGCGTCTCTGAGCGAGGGTCGCCGGGCGGCGGTCGCCGTCAGCATGGCGTGTCGCTGGTCGAGCTGATGGTGAGCCTGGCCATCGGCATGCTGGTACTGGTCGGTGTCGTCGATCTGTTCCTTGCCTATCAGCATCAGTACCGCATGCAGACGCAACTGGCCCAGATGCAGGAAAGCGGCCGGTTCGTCACCGATGTGCTGACCCGGGAACTGCGCAAGGCAGGCTACGCACCACTTGGGCTGACAGAGGCGTTCCCCGCGACCGCTCATTTTGCCGCGAAGGCCAGCGTGACGGGCAGCAATGACAGCATACAAGTCCGCTACTACGGCAGCGCCGACGGCACCATGCAGGATTGCCTGGGAGGGAGGCTCGGACGTGGCGACGCGTCGCGCGCCCGGTTTGCGTTGAGCGAAGACGGCGGGCTGGCCTGCGCGGTGGATGACACCTCGCCGCAACCTCTGGATGCGCTCGTCGTGGACCTGGCGCTGCGCTACTTCGTGGCGGATGACTGGCGCCGCGCTGCTCAGGTTAATGACTGGGCGAAGGTGACGGGTGTCAGCGCCGAGTTGCTCGTGGCCTCGCCGCAGGATGGGCTCGTCGACACAGCGTCCTCCTATGTCTTCGACGGCGATCGAGTGACGGCATCGGATCACCGCCTGTATCGCGTCTATACCACGGCGGTGGCGCTTCGAAACGCCTTGCACCCGAACGGGGCGACGTCGTCATGAGCACCGTCGTGCCGCTGTCGCAGCGCGGGATGACGCTGGTCATCGCGCTCGTCCTGCTGATGGCGATGACGGCGCTGGCCGTTTCCGGGCTGCAAGGGGCGGTATTGCAGGAGCGCATGGCGCGTAATCTCATGGACCGCCAAGTGGCGTTCCAGGCCGCGGAGGCCGCACTCGAGGAAGGCGAGTGGCGGTTGCGCAATGCGGCCGTCACGCTGCCCGACGCGGCGGGAGAATGCACGGCACGTGACTGCCTGGCCGAGCGTACGCAACGTGCCGTGCAGTGGTCGGCCGAGCGCTGGCGACGCGATGGGCTGGGGTATGGCGATAGCGGTGCCCCGCTACCGGCGGGGGTCAGCGAGCCGCCGCGAGTCACGCTCGCCGTGCTGGAAAGCCGGTGCCCCGAGTCGGGGCCCTCGTGTCGGGTGGTATTCGGCGTGACGGCCTTCGCGTGGGGGCAACGCGCGGTGACGCATGCGGTGCTCACGCGCCGCGTGACGCTGGATGTCGCGCGCGAGACGGCCCAGGCACTGGCTCAAGCTGATGCGCAGGATGCCGATAACGACGCTACGCAGGTGGTCCGTCCGGCGTCGTCGCGGGCCGCGTGGCGTGGGGTCATGCGTTGAGCGTCATGTTTTCGCCATCATTGGAGGCTGTTCGATGCGTCGAACTCGCGGTTTTACCCTGATCGAGCTGATGATCGTCATGGTCATCATCGGCATCCTGGCGGCGATCGCCATTCCCTCGTACACCGAGCATGTGCGCAAGGCGCAACGGGCCGACGCCCAGGCCACGTTGATGCAGCTGGCGTACTGGATGGAGCGTCAGTACACGCAAGACAATCGCTATGACAATGGAAAATCGCTGCCGGCATCCATGACGAAAAGCGACGTTTACACATTCGACTTTGAGGAGCGTTCGGCCAGCACGTTCAAACTCAAGGCAACGCCCACGGGCAGCCAGAGTGAAGACCGTTGCGGCGAGTTGACCCTGAATGACGCCGGGGAGCGCGGCGCAGGCGCCGAGGATTGCTGGTAACTCATAGGGTCTCTTCGCTGCCTTGCTGAGCGTCGCATGATAGATTGCGGGTTTCGCCAGCCAAGAACGAGTGTCCCTGTGAGTGAATTCTTGATCGTCGGGGGCGGCGTCATCGGCATGATGACGGCCCTGCAACTCGCCGATGCCGGCCGCCGCGTCACCCTGCTCGAGCGCGGCGAGTGCGGCCGTGAGGCCTCCTGGGCCGGCGGTGGCATCGTCTCCCCGCTGTATCCCTGGCGCTACAGCGCGCCGATTTCCACGTTGTCGCGTTATTCCGAAGGGGCCTACCCCGAGTTGTCGCTGCGCCTGTTGGAGGAAACCGGCATCGATCCCGAATATCGCCAGCGGGGGCTCTTGTACCTGCGTGTCGACGATGAAGAACGGGCGCTCGACTGGGCGCGCCAGGAAGGCAAGCCCCTGCAGCGGGTCGGGCCGGAGACGATCTACGCCAAGGAGCCCAATGCCGCGCCGGGCGTCGAGTCGGCGCTGTGGATGCCGACCCTGGGCAGCATCCGCAATCCGCGCCTGTGTCGCGCGTTGCGTGCCCGCTTGCAGGCGATGCCCAACGTGGCGCTGCGCGAGCACGTCGATGTCGAGGGACTGGTGGCATCGGCGGGACGCATCCAGGGGGTGCGCACCTCGGCGGGACACGAAACGGCCGAATGCGTGGTGGTATGTGGCGGTGCCTGGGCCAGCCAGCTGCTGGCGAGCGTCGATGTGGCGCTGCCCGTGCGCCCGGTGCGCGGGCAGATGATCCTGTTCAAGGCGCCGCCGGGGCTGGTCGAGCGCGTGGTGTTGAAAGATGGTCGCTATGTGATCCCCCGGGGCGATGGGCGTGTCGTCGCCGGTTCCACGCTCGAAGAGGTAGGATTCGACAAGCGTACCACCGAGGCCGCCAAGGGCTCGCTCTATGACAGCGCGCTGTCCATCGTGCCGGGGCTGGCCGACTGCCCGGTGGAACATCACTGGGCGGGGTTGCGCCCCGGCTCGCCGGATGGGGTGCCCCGCATCGGTGCGGTACCGGGCGTCGAGGGCCTTTGGGTCAATGCCGGACACTATCGCAATGGCCTGGTGCTGGCGCCGGCGTCGACGCGCCTGCTGGCCGATCAGTTGCTGCAACGCACACCGGTCGTCGACCCTGCCCCTTATCGACTGGGCACCTGACGGCGGCACTTTTTGCCAGCGGGCCGGCCTTGCGTGACAATGCCGATATGCGGTCGTTAACACGGCCTGACTCCCTGCCAATCGCAATGAGAGAGGCGCTTTTCGCTCATGCAAGACCTGACTCTGGTGATGGCTCAGCTCGACCCGCTGGTGGGCGATATCCCCGGCAATACCGCGCAGGCCATTGAAGCCGTGCGCGAAGCGCGCATCGAACACCGTGCCGACGTGGTGGTCTTCCCTGAACTGTTTCTGACCGGCTATCCCCCGGAAGACCTGTTGTTCCGCGAGTCGATGGAGTCGCGGCTCGAGCAGGCCCGCGAGCAGATGGCGCGCAAGGTGGCGCGCGACGTGATGGTGATCATCGGCTATCCGGGCAAGCGCGATGGGCGGCTACACAATCTCGCCGGCGTGCTGTACGACGGTGAATGGCTCGGCGAGTATGCCAAGCAGGCACTGCCCAATTACCAGGTGTTCGACGAACAGCGGTATTTCGCGCCGGGCGCGTCGCCGCTGGTCATCGAACACCGTGGCGCCAGGCTCGGCGTGTTGATCTGCGAGGACCTGTGGGACGGCGGGCCGGTGGCCCAGAGCGTCGATGCCGGTGCCGATATCGTGGTCACGCTCAATGCCTCGCCCTATCACCGCGACAAGCCGCTGGAACGGGAGCGCCTGTTCGCCGAGCGTGCTCGGGCGGTGACGCGCCCCGTGGTCTATCTCAACCAGGTCGGCGGCCAGGACGAGCTGGTCTTCGACGGAGGCTCCCTGGTGCTCGACGCCAGCGGCCAGGTCGCGGTACGTGCGCCGTTCTGGGAAGTGGGCCTGATGCCGGTACGCTTCACCGACGCCTCGGGTGCCTGGCAACCCGAGGCGGGCGAGTGCGAGCCGCTGTTGAGCTCGGAGGAGAGTCTCTATTGCGCGCTGGTCACCGGGCTGCGCGATTACGTCAACAAGAATCGCTTTCAGGGCGTGGTGCTGGGACTTTCCGGCGGTATCGACTCGGCACTGTCGCTGGCCATCGCGGTCGACGCCCTGGGGCCCGAGCGTGTCCAGGCGGTGATGATGCCCTATCACTACACGGCGGATATCTCCAAGGCGGATGCGGCGGCGCAGGCCGAGCTGCTCGGGGTGCATTACGAGGTCATGCCGATCGCGCCGATGGTGGAGGCCTTCACCGATACGCTGCGCGAGAGCTTCGCCGGAACCGAGCGCGATACCACCGAGGAAAACCTGCAGTCGCGTTGTCGCGGCGTGCTGTTGATGGCGCTCTCCAACAAGAAAGGACTGATGGTGCTGAGCACCGGCAACAAGAGCGAGATGGCCGTGGGTTATGCCACGCTCTATGGCGACATGGTGGGCGGCTACAATGCGCTCAAGGATGTCTACAAGACATGGGTGTACCGTCTGGCCAAATGGCGCAATGCCCAGGCACCGGCCATTCCCGAGCGTGTCATCACGCGTCCGCCCTCCGCCGAGCTGGCCCCGGACCAGGCGGATAGCGATTCGCTGCCTGCCTACGACGAACTGGACGCGATCCTCGAGCGCTACATCGAGGGCGACATGAGCGCCGAGGCGATCATCGATGCCGGTTTCGCCAGCGAGGATGTCTACAAGGTCGTGAAGCTGGTCGACCGCTCCGAGTACAAGCGGCGTCAGGCGCCGGTGGGCGTGCGGGTGACGGTGCGTGGCTTCGGGCGCGACCGTCGCTATCCCATCGTCAATGGCTGGGCGCCGGGGGAGTGATCCCGGTATCCGGCGACGCAGCATGAAAGACGCCCCCGCCGGCATGAGCGGCGGGGGCGTCTAGCCTGCGGCCTGATAGAGCGGTTCGCGTCCGAACGCTCGACCCCGGCTGTCAGTCGTTCAGCGTCAATGGTTCGGCGTCGACGTGCTCGGGCTCGAAGGTGTTGCCATCGAGACGTGCATTGTCGGGATCGTTCTTGATCAGCGTCTGCAGGACGGTACGCGCGCGATCACGCATGTCCAGCCCCAGGTAGCCTTCGACCATGACGGCGAGGGCATCGCGCGTGGCAGGGGTCTGCGGATAGTGCTGGAGTACCCACTCGCCACGGTTGATGGCCGCCAGGTAGGCGCCCTTGCGCAGGTAGAAGTCGGCGACCTGCAGCTCGTGACGCGAGAGGACGTTGCGCAGGTAGACGATGCGCTGGCGGGCGTCGGCCGCATAGGGGCTGTCCGGAAAACGGCGGACCAGCTCGCCGAAGTCGACGTTGGCGTCGCGCGTGGCGCCCAGATCGCGCTTGGAGATGTCGATCAGCTCGAGCCCTTCGAGACTGAAACGGCCGGCTTGATAGGCCGCGAGCCCGCGCATGTAGTAGGCGTAGTCGACCTGGGCGTGGTCGGGATGCAAGCGGATGAAACGGCTGGCGGCGGCGCGTGCCTGTTCCCAGTCTTCGGTCTGGTAATACGCGTAGATCAGCTCCAGTTGAGCCTGCTCGGCGTAGCGTCCGAAGGGGTAGCGTGTGTCCAGCGCTTCGAGGCGTGTCACGGCCGTGCTGTACCGCCCGGCATCGAGCGCCGATTGCGCTTGCTGGTAGAGCTCCTGCTCTTGCAGGTCCGGTGCCGGCTCGTTGCTGGCGCAACCGGCGAGCAGCGCGCCGCTCAGTAGCAACGCACCGAACGTGCCAAGTGAAGGGAGTCGCATCGTCATCCTCGTTCAACCAATACGGGGCGGCCGTGCTAGAATCCGCCAGTTCGGAGTCACTATAAAGCAAACGCCCCCAGTGGCGAAATGGAACCGAGCATTGCCATGGCAGATACCGTGCAGCGAGAAGAACGCGTCCCCGACACCATGATCGGCCTGCGCCTGGATCAAGCCGCCGCCGAGCTGTTCGCGGACTTCTCCCGCGAGCGTCTCAAGGCCTGGATCAAGTCGGGCGCATTGACCCGGGACGGCGCGCCTGCGCGGCCCAAGGACAAGCTGTTCGGTGGCGAGCGGCTGACGCTCGAGGCCACGCTCGAGGAAGACACGCGCTTCGCACCGCAGGCCATGGCGCTGTCGATCGTCCACGAAGACGACGATGTTCTGGTCATCGACAAGCCCGCGGGGCTGGTCGTGCATCCGGCCGCCGGCAATCCCGATGGCACCTTGCTCAATGCCTTGCTGCACCATGCGCCGGGACAGATGCAACTGCCCCGTGCCGGGATCGTGCATCGTCTCGACAAGGACACCACCGGCCTGATGGTGGTTGCCAAGACGCTGGCTGCGCATGCCTCGCTGGTCGAGCAGTTGCAGGCACGTACGGTATCGCGTGAGTACGATGCCGTGGTGACCGGCAGGATGACGGCCGGTGGCAGTGTCGATGCACCGATCGGCCGCCATCCCAAGGATCGCAAGCGCCAGGCGGTCACCCCGTCGGGCAAGCCGGCGGTGACGCATTACCGCGTGGTGGAGCGCTTTCCCGCTCACACCCATGTGCGCTGCCGGCTCGAAACCGGGCGCACCCACCAGATTCGCGTGCATATGGCGCATCGGCGCTTTCCGCTGATCGGCGATCCGGTCTATGCCGGGCGCCTCAAGATGCCGGCCGGCGCCACCGACGCACTGAAGGACGTGCTGCGTCATTTTCCGCGTCAGGCGCTGCATGCTCGCAAACTGGCCTTCGTGCATCCCGGCACGGGCGAGACGCTGACGTTTCGCGCGCCCTTGCCCGACGATATGCTGATGTTGCTGGATTTCCTGCGCGATGCAGCCGACACGCCGACCTGAGTGAGCCTGTCATGAGCGAACGCCCCACCCTGATCTTGCCCGACTGGCCGGCGCCGAGCACGGTCGGCGCCTTCGTGACCACGCGCGAAAGCGGGCCCAGCCAGGGCGCTTTCGCGTCCTTCAACCCGGCGGATCACGTCGGCGACGATCCCGTCACGGTCGAGGCCTGTCGCCGTCGCTTGAGCGCCGAACTCGACGACGAGCGTCCCTTGCTGTGGCTGGAACAAGTGCACGGGGCCAACGTGCAGCAGGAGTATCGTGCCGGCTTTGCCGAGCACGCGCCGCGTGCGGATGCCTCGGTGGCCTTCGATACCGGCCATGCCTGCGTGGTGCTGACGGCCGATTGCCTGCCGGTCTTCTTCTGCGACCGTCAGGGTACCCGGGTGGGCGTGGCGCACGCCGGCTGGCGGAGTCTGGCCGGCGGCGTGCTGGAGGCCAGTGTTGCTGCGCTGGGCGTGGCGCCGGACGACCTCATGGCCTGGCTGGGGCCGGCGATCTCCAAGGCGCAGTTCGAGGTGGGTGCCGAGGTGTTCGATACGTTCGTGGCCGTGCAGCCGGAAGCGGAAAGCGCCTTCGAGCCCAGTCCCTATCGGCTCGGCCATTACATGGCGGACCTCTATCGCCTGGCGAGGCTGCGTCTCGAACGTCTGGGCGTCGGCCATATCGGCGGGGGGCACTTCTGTACCGCCTGCGAACCGCGCTTCTACTCCCACCGCCGCGACGACGGCAACACCGGGCGCATGGCCAGCGTGATCTGGCTGCGCTAGCGCAGCCCGTCTCCTTTCGCGCTGGCGGAACGTTTTTTGCACGCCAGTGACTTGAAACGCCTCCAGCATACCTCCATTGATGATGTCAACATGTTATGACTTGGCGGCGCGCGCCGGTGCGCCGCATTGGAGGAGGATTCGATGCGAATCGATCGAATGACCAGCAAGCTGCAGAACGCCCTGGCCGAGGCGCAATCCCTGGCGGTGGGGCGCAGTCACAATCAGCTCGATCCCGGGCATGTGCTGATGGCGCTCGTCGAAGCGCAGGAAAGCGGCATCAAGGGACTGGTGCAGAAGGCCGGCGGCGATACCGCGCGGCTGCGCGACGGCCTGTCCCAATACCTCGATGGCTTGCCCAGTGTCGGCCAGTTCGATGGCAATGTGACCATGGGGCAGGAACTGGCGCGGCTGTTCAACTTCGCCGATCGCGAAGCGCAGAAACGTGGCGACCAATACATCGCCAGCGAGCTGGTGGTGCTGGCGGCATTGGAAATGAAAAGCGCCATCAGCAAGGTGCTCCAGCAGGCCGGTCTGGATGTCCAGTCCGTGCGGAGTGCCATCGACAGTCTGCGCGGAGGCAGCAAGGTGGATGATGCCTCGGCCGAGGAGAGCCGCGAGGCCCTGGACAAGTACACCACCGACCTGACCCAGCGCGCCGGAGAGGGCAAGCTCGATCCGGTGATCGGCCGTGACGACGAGATACGCCGCACGATCCAGGTGCTGCAGCGGCGTACCAAGAACAATCCGGTATTGATCGGCGAGCCCGGTGTGGGCAAGACCGCCATCGTCGAGGGGCTGGCGCAGCGCATCGTCAATGGCGAGGTGCCCGAGGGCCTCAAGGACAAGCGTGTGCTGGCGCTGGACATGGGCTCGTTGCTGGCTGGCGCCAAGTACCGGGGCGAGTTCGAGGAACGCCTCAAGGCCGTGCTCGGGGAGCTGGCCAAGGAGGAGGGGCGTGTCATCCTGTTCGTCGACGAGCTGCATACCATGGTCGGCGCCGGCAAGGCCGAGGGCGCGATGGACGCCGGCAACATGCTCAAGCCGGCATTGGCGCGGGGCGAATTGCACTGCGTCGGGGCCACTACGCTGGACGAATATCGTCAGCACATCGAGAAGGATGCGGCACTCGAACGGCGTTTCCAGAAAGTCCTGGTCGACGAGCCCAGCGAAGAAGACACCGTGGCGATCCTGCGTGGCCTCAAGGAGCGTTACGAGGTCCATCATGGTGTCGATATCACCGATGGCGCCATCATCGCCGCGGCCAAGCTGTCGACCCGCTACATCACCGATCGTCAGTTGCCCGACAAGGCCATCGACCTGATCGACGAGGCGGCCTCCCGGATCCGCATGGAACTCGACTCCATGCCCGAGGAGATGGACCGTCTCGACCGGCGGCTGATTCAGCTCAAGATGGAGCGCGAAGCGCTGAAGAAGGAGACCGACGAGGCCACCAAGAAGCGCCTCGACTCGCTCGAAGCGCAGATCGAGTCGCTAGAGCGCGAGTACGCCGACCTCGAAGAGGTGTGGAAAGCCGAGAAGGCCAGCATCCAGGGGGCGGCACAGTTCAAGGCGGAGCTCGAGCAGGCGCGTATCGATCTCGAGGCGGCACGCCGTCAGGGGGATCTGGGCCGCATGTCCGAGCTGCAATACGGGGTGATTCCCAAGCTCGAGAAGCAGATCGCCGAGGCGAGCGAGCAGGAAACCGATACCGCCAAGCATCAGCTGCTGCGTTCCAACGTCACCGAAGAGGAGATCGCCGAGGTGGTCTCTCGCTGGACGGGGATTCCGGTGTCCAAGATGCTCGAAGGCGAACGCGACAAATTGCTGCGCATGGAAGAGGCGCTGCACGAGCGCGTGATCGGGCAGGATGAGGCGGTGACCGCCGTGGCCAATGCCGTGCGGCGTTCGCGGGCGGGACTCGCCGATCCGGGACGTCCCAATGGGTCCTTCCTGTTCCTGGGGCCCACCGGGGTAGGCAAGACCGAGCTGTGCAAGTCGCTCGCCAGCTTCCTCTTCGATACCGAGGAGGCCATGGTGCGCATCGACATGTCCGAGTTCATGGAGAAGCATTCCGTGGCGCGGCTGATCGGGGCGCCGCCGGGCTATGTGGGATACGAAGAAGGCGGTTACCTGACCGAAGCGGTACGCCGCAAGCCTTACTCCGTGCTGCTGCTCGACGAGGTCGAGAAGGCGCACGCGGATGTCTTCAATATCCTGCTCCAGGTGCTCGAGGACGGCCGTCTCACCGATGGACAGGGGCGCACGGTGGATTTCCGCAATACGGTGATCGTGATGACCTCCAACCTGGGATCGGACATCATTCAGCGCATGGGCGGCGACGATGCCGATTATGGCGCGATGCGCGATGCCGTGATGGGAGTCGTGGGCGATCATTTCCGTCCGGAGCTGATCAACCGCATCGACGAAGTGGTGGTGTTCCACGCACTGGGCCAGGAGCAGATCCAGTCCATTGCCGGCATCCAGCTCGAACGCCTCAAGGCGCGTCTCGCCGAGCGCGAGATCCGTCTCGAGGTCAGCGACGATGCCCTGGCACAATTGGCGGTGGTCGGCTTCGATCCGGTATTCGGTGCGCGTCCGCTCAAGCGTGCCATCCAGAGCCGGATCGAAAACCCGCTGGCACAGGAGCTGCTCGCCGGCAACTTTGCGGCGGGCGATACCATCAAGGTGACGGCCGAGGACGGTCATCTGGCCTTTGCCAAGTAAAGCTGGCGCTCGCCAGTGCCGGAAAAGCCCGCCCCTTCGGGGGCGGGCTTTTTTCATGCCGCTATGCGGGCGCTGCAACGCAGCAGCAGCGTGCGTTCAGGACGCTGTCCCGGCGGTCAGGCGCTTTTGAATGTCCTCCAGCGATACGCCCTTGGTCTCGGGCATCAACAAGGCCACGAAGAGAACCTGCAGGACCATCATCACCGCGAAGAAAGCGAAGACCGGACCGCCACTGAAGGCGCCCAGCACCCAAGGGGTGACCAGGGTGATGGCGGCAGCGAAGAACCAGTGGGTGAAGCTGCCCAGCGACTGGCCTCGCGCGCGTTCCCGGTTGGGGAAGATTTCCGAAATGAAGACCCAGATGACGGTGCCCTGGCTGATACCGTGGGCGGCCACGAACACGCAAAGCTGCAAGGGAATCAGTGCCCCGCCCAGGTCGTCGGTGAAGAAGGCATGCGAAATGATCGACAGCGAGACCAGGTAGCCCGCCGAGCCTATGTACATCAACGTACGCCTGCCCAGGCGGTCGATCAGGGCGATGCCCAGCATGGTGAAAAGCACCATGATCAGACCGATGCCGGCGGTCGATAACAGTGCCGCGTTGCTGCCCAGCTCGGCGGATTCGAGGATGCGGGGCGCGTAGTACAGCACGAAGTTGATGCCGGTGAACTGGTTGAAGAACGCCATCAGGAAGGCCAGCAGGATAGGCAGTCGGTAACGCTTCGAGAAGAACCGGCTGCGAGCCTGCTGGTCGCGCTCATCGGCGCTGCGGATCTCGGCGATCTGCCGGTCGGTATCGACCTCGGGATCGATCTGTCGCAGCACATGGGCCGCAGCGGCGTCGTCGTTGCGGTTGAGGACCAGCCAGCGTGGACTGCGTGGCACCAGGAAGACCAGCAGGGTGTAGACGAGCGCAGGCAGCGCCTCGATACCCACCATCCAGCGCCAGGCGTCGGCGTCCAGCAGGGCCCCGAGGGTGGCATTGGAGACATAGGCCATGAAGATGCCGAACACCACGTTGAATTGGTACAGGGCGACGAGCTGGCCGCGTCGCTCGGCGGGCGCGATCTCGGAAATGTAGGCGGGAGCGGTGACGGTCGACATGCCCACGCCGAAGCCGCCGATCAACCGGAAGGCCGAGAACCAAAGAGGGTCGGTCGCCAGCGCCGAGCCGATGGCCGACACCAGGTACAGCACGCCGATGATCAGCAGGGTGGGGCGTCGCCCCAGCCGGTCGGTCGGCCAGTTGCCGAAGAGGGCCCCGATCACCGTCCCCCACAGAGCCATCGACATGATGAACAGGCCATGCTGCAGGTCGCTGAGGCCCCAGAGCGTCTGGATGGGTTTGTCCGCGCCGGAGATGACGGCGGTATCGAAGCCGAACAGGAAGCCGGCCATGGCCACAAAGAGCGACCATTTGAGGATGTTGGACATGAGGTTGCTCTCCGTGTCGGTAGCTGCAGTCCGCGTCCATTGGAATGGTGCTGAATCGAATCAGCGTTAGTCAGTACAGCATCTCGGGTAAGTGCGTGACCACTCATGCAGTGTGCAACTTTAGTCGTGCCTCATGCCTATCCGGGGCATTGATAGCCTTCTCCCTGCCGTCCTTCCGGTGGCTGACGGTTGACAGTCCCGTGACGCTATTGGAATCTTGAAGGTTCCTGATTGCGGGCGCGGCCTCGACCGGGCGATCCCCGACTTGTCGCGTGAAGGGTAGGTGTCAACCTCTACCCGCCTGTCGAAGGACATTCCGGGCACGGGCTAACCGCCTTGTCCGGCCACCCCCGACGCAGCGATCCGTTGCGAATAGAGTGCAGGCCCTATCCGGGCCGAAGGACGCCAGGGCATGGCATCAGGTGCCGGCGCAGCCGGCAGCGGCGTACCGCCGCATCGACACTTCGTCGTCCGTAACGTGACGGCGAAATGGCACTCGCTATCTCCAGGGGAGAACTACCAGTGGAATTGCTTTCCGGCGCCGATATGATCGCCCGCTTCCTGCAGGATGAGGGCGTCGAGCGTATCTATGGCTATCCCGGCGGCGCGGCGTTGCACATCTATGACGCGCTGTTTCGCCAGGACAAGGTCAAACACATTCTGGTTCGCCATGAGCAGGCCGCCACCCACGCCGCCGATGGCTATGCCCGTGCCTCGGGCAAGCCGGGCACGGTGCTGGTCACGTCCGGCCCCGGGGCGACCAATGCCGTGACCGGCATTGCCACCGCCTACATGGACTCGATTCCCATGGTCGTGCTGTGTGGCCAGGTGGCCAGCCACCTGATCGGTGAAGACGCCTTTCAGGAAACCGATATCGTGGGCGTGACACGGCCCATCGTGAAGCACAGCTTCGCCATCAAGCATCCCTCGGAAATTCCCGAGGTGCTCAAGAAGGCCTATTACCTCGCCTCGACCGGTCGTCCCGGGCCGGTGGTCGTGGACATTCCCAAGGATATGACGGCACCCACCGAGCGTTATGAGTACGTCTATCCGAAGAAGGTCAAGATTCGCTCCTACAACCCGGTCACGCGGGGGCACAGCGGCCAGATCAAGAAGGCCGTGGACATGATGCTCAAGGCACGGCGTCCGGTGTTCTATACCGGGGGTGGCATCGTCACCAGCGGCGCCAGCGAGAACCTGACCGCACTGGTGCGTCGCCTGGGCTTCCCGATCACCACCACGCTGATGGGGATCGGCGCCTATCCGCAGACCGATGCGCAATCGCTGAGCTGGCTGGGCATGCATGGCAGCTACGAGGCCAACATGGCCATGCACCATGCCGATCTGATCATCGCCATCGGCGCGCGCTTCGATGACCGCGTGACCAACAATACGTCCAAGTTCTGCCCCACCGCCAAGATCGTGCACGTGGATATCGACCCCAGCTCGATTTCCAAGACGGTGCGCGCCGATGTGCCGATCGTGGGGCCGGCGGACAGCGTGATCAATGAGATGATCAGCCTGCTGCAAGGCCGTGAAATGGCCAATGCGGAAGCCCTGCCGGAGTGGTGGGCGACCATCGACGGCTGGCGCGCCGAGCGCGAGGGCAAACTCTACGAGCCGTCCCAGCCGGGCGAACGCCTCAAACCGCAGGAGGTCGTCGAGGCGGTGTATCACATCACGCGCGGCGAGGCGTTCGTGACCACCGACGTCGGCCAGCACCAGATGTTCGCGGCACAGTACTACAAGTTCGACAAGCCCAACCGCTGGATCACGTCCGGGGGCCTGGGCACGATGGGCTTCGGGTTTCCGGCGGCGATGGGCATCAAGCAGAACTTCCCCGACGACATCGTCGTCTGCTTCACGGGGGAAGGCAGCTTTCAGATGATGATGCAGGAGTTGTCGACCTGTAAGCAGTTCGGCACCGGAGTGAAGATCATCAATCTCAACAACGGGTCGCTGGGCATGGTGCGCCAGTGGCAGGATCTCAACTACAAGTCGCGGCATGCGCACTCCTACATGGAATCGCTGCCGGATTTCCACAAGTTGATCGAAGCCTACGGCTTCACGGCGCTCAAGGTGGAACGCCACGACCAGCTCGACGCGGCACTGGAACGCATGTTCGCCGACAACGACGAACTGGTGTTCCTGGATGTCGATGTCGATCCTCGTGAACACGTCTACCCGATGCAGGTGCCTTTGGGCGCCATGCGTGACATGCTGCTTTCGAAGACGGAGCGGACCTGATGCGCCACATCATCTCGATCCTGCTGGAAAACGAACCCGGCGCCCTGTCCCGCGTGGTGGGCCTGTTTTCGCAGCGCAACTTCAACATCGAAACCCTCAACGTCGCGCCGACCGAGGACCCGACGCTGTCGCGGCTGACGGTGACCACGGTGGGCGACGATCGCGTGATCGAGCAGATCACCAAGCACCTCAACAAGCTCATCGATGTGGTCAAGCTCGTCGACTTGACCGAGGGCAACCACATCGAGCGAGAGCTGATGCTGGTCAAGGTGAAGGCGCTGGGGGCGAGTCGCGACGAGGTCAAGCGTACGGTGGACATCTTCCGTGCCCAGATCGTCGACGTCACGCCGAGCGTCTACACGGTCCAGATCACCGGCGATGCCGGCAAGCTGGATGCCTTCGTCCAGGCCATGGCGCCGATCGGTATTCTCGAGGTCGCGCGTACCGGGGTATCCGGCATTTCGCGTGGCGACAAGGTGCTCAGCCTCTAGGCCCGGGCGCCATCTCGAGCCATGCAGCACCAGGGCCGCTCTTCGGAGCGGCCTTTTTGCATTCCGACCGGGGTGGCTACTGGATCTGCGACCAAAGCGCCTTGACCAAGGGATTGCGAAGCTTTTTCTCGGTCACGCAAAGGCCGACCTCGTAAGGCGTCAAGCCGGGTTCGACGTCGAGAACCTGTATCCGCTCGGCCAAGGGACTGTTGTCGACCACGATCTGTGGCACCACGCCGACGCCGAAGCCCAGCCCGACCATGCTGACGATGGCCTCGTTGCCCGCGACCTGGGCGTAGATGTGAGGCTTGATGCCCAATTGCCGGAACCAGGCGTCCGTGCGGTCACGGGCGAGCCCCGATTCGGACAGGATCATCGGGATGCTGCCCCAGCTCTCCGCTTCCGTGGTCGCGGTGAGGGTGGCCAGCCATTGCGGCATGTCACGCGGGGCGATGAACAGCAGCGGCGAGGTGGCGATCGGCTTGAACGCCAGGTGCGCGGGCAGTGTCTCGGGCCGCGCCGTGATGGACATGTCCTCTTCGCCGCTGAGCACGCGCGATACCGCGCTGGCGGGATCGCCGGTATGCAGCTTGAGCTCGATACGGGGGTGACGCAGACGAAACTCGCTGAGCAACTCGTAGAGAAAGCTGTAGCTGGCGGTCACCGAGCAGTAGATGCTGATTTCCCCGGCGAGCTGGCGACTCTCCGCCATCAGGGAATGTCGCAGCACGTCCCATTGCTCCAGGGCCTCGCGTGCATAACGCTGGAACAGTCGGCCTTCATGGGTCAGGCGAACGCTGCGGTTGTCCCGCTCGAACAGCGTCACGCCGAGCTGCGTCTCCAACTGGCGGATGGTGCGGCTCAACGTCGAGGGGCTGACATGGCAGGCTTCGCTGGAGCGACCGAAATGCAATGTTTCGGCGAGGCTGAGGAACTGCTGATAGGGGCGTGTATCCATGGCGGCATCATTTCAATTTCCGGCATACGGTATTGCAAATATAGCGTTTTACGCAACGCATGGCCTGGCGTAAGGTGACATCAAAGCGTCGCGATAGACGACGCAACGGCGGAAAGCCATCAACGCTGACACTTCACACGTTTCTTCTTCGATATCTGGAGTACGACATGCGCGTTTATTACGACAAAGATTGCGACCTTTCGCTGATCCAGGCGAAGAACGTTACCATCGTGGGCTATGGCTCCCAGGGGCATGCTCATGCGCATAACCTCAAGGAGTCCGGCGTCGATGTCACCGTGGCACTGCGTCCGGGGTCTTCGTCGGTGGCCAAGGCCGAAGCGGCCGGCTTCAAGGTCGCTTCCGTTCCTGACGCCTGCAAGACCGCCGATGTGCTGATGCTGCTGGCGCCGGACGAGAACCAGAAGGCCATCTACGAGCAGGACATCGCGCCCAATCTGAAACAAGGCGCGACGCTGGCTTTCGCGCATGGCTTCAACATCCACTACAACCAGGTGACGCCGCGCGCGGATCTGGACGTGATCATGATCGCGCCCAAGGCGCCGGGCCACACGGTTCGCTCCGAATTCGTGCGGGGCGCAGGCGTTCCGGACCTGATCGCCGTGCAGCAGGATGCCACGGGGCAGGCCAAGGAACTGGCACTGTCGTACGCCGCCGGCGTGGGTGGCGGTCGTAGCGGCATCATCGAAACGACCTTCAAGGATGAAACGGAAACCGATCTGTTCGGCGAGCAGGCGGTGCTGTGCGGTGGCGCGGTCGAGCTGGTCAAGGCCGGTTTCGAGACACTGACCGAGGCCGGGTACGAGCCCGAGATGGCCTACTTCGAGTGCCTGCACGAGCTCAAGTTGATCGTCGACCTGATGTACGAAGGCGGCATCGCCAACATGAACTACTCCATCTCCAACAATGCGGAGTACGGCGAGTACGTGACGGGCCCGGAAGTCATCAACGAGCAGTCGCGGGAAGCCATGCGCAATGCCCTGAAGCGCATCCAGAATGGTGAATACGCCAAGATGTTCATCAGCGAAGGCAACAGCAACTATCCGTCGATGCACGCGCGTCGCCGTCTCAACGCCGAGCACCCCGTCGAGCAGGTCGGCGAGAAGCTGCGCGGCATGATGCCCTGGATCGCGGCGAATCAGCTGGTCGACAAGAGCGGGCGCGACCACTGGTCGCGCCCGTTTGCGTTTTCGGTCGTCAATTGTCCCGACTGTCGACTAGGCTGGCAGTATGTAGAATAGCGGTACGCTCATCATGAGCGCCCCATGGCAACGGATGACTTTTTTATGACGCAAGAACCGCGCACGCCGGAATCGTCCAAGGACGCTGACGCCGAGAACGTTTCGGCCGAGAGCTCGGAGCTTCATGACGAAGACGAGATCATTGAGGAAACCATCGAAAACGGGAAGCGCGTGCGTCGGCGGGGCATCTACCTGTTGCCGAACCTGTTTACGCTTTCGGCGCTGTTCTCCGGGTTCTTCTCCATCATCGCGGCCATGAACGGCAATTTTTCCGGGGCCGCCATCGCGATCTTCGTGGCGATGGTGCTCGATGGTCTCGATGGGCGCGTGGCGAGGATGACCAATACGCAAAGCGCCTTCGGCGCCGAGTTCGACAGCCTGGCCGACATGGTCTCGTTCGGTGTGGCACCCGCGCTGGTGGCGTTCTCCTGGATACTGCAGGATGTCGGCAAGATTGGCTGGATCGCGGCGTTCATCTTCGTCTCCGGCGCTGCGCTGCGCTTGGCTCGCTTCAACGTGCAGATAGGCAGCACCGACAAGAAGTGGTTCGTGGGATTGCCGAGTCCTTCGGCGGCCGCGCTCGTCGCGGGGTGCGTATGGACGCTGCATAAATTCGATGCCGACGCGTTGGGCTTCAAGCTGTTCATCGCCTTCGTCGTGGCGGCAGCGGGTGTCTTGATGGTCAGCAACGTCCGCTATCACAGTTTCAAGGAAGTCGACTTCAAGGGCCCGGTACCTTTCGTCGTGCTGCTCGCCATCGTGCTTGCGTTCGTGGTCATCTCGCTCGAGCCGTCGCTCATGCTGCTGATCCTGTTCGGCTGCTACGTGGTCTCCGGGCCGTTGTTCGCCCTCATGCGCAAGATGCGCTGAAGGTTTCGTGCACGATTCGGTTATCCACATGCCGTTGGCGAGGCGGCACGACGGGCGGGTGTGGATAACATCATGAGCGCAGGAGACGAAAAACCCCTTGCGTTCACGGCGGCGGATCCGTAAAGTACGCATCCGCTGCCGGCGACGGACCTCGTGGCCAGCGGTGGAGGAGGTTCGCAAGTGACTGACTTGCTTGAGATTTTCAGGTTCGCCTCGAACGATCTCGCTTGACAGTCGCGCCGGTTTCGGTAAAATGCGCACCTCTCGAGTCGCCACTCACCGCACGGTTGTTTAGACACGGTGACGGATTGTCCCGACAGGCCTTTTGCCTTGACAATCACGGCGGTATCGGTAGAATACGCCTTCCTCGTTAGGCGCTTTGGCGAAAACGAGATGCTCTTTAACAAGTCGATCAGGTAATTCATGTGGGCGCTTGCCCGGGATAGGGGTGCCAGTCACGACCTATCAAGGCAAGCGACTCGTCAGAGACCTTCGGGTCTTTTTGAGAACGTTTTGGTCTTGAACCAAGTTTGGTCCGCTCAACGGACTATCAGACTTTCAACTGAAGAGTTTGATCATGGCTCAGATTGAACGCTGGCGGCAGGCCTAACACATGCAAGTCGAGCGGTAACAGGTCCAGCTTGCTGGACGCTGACGAGCGGCGGACGGGTGAGTAATGCATAGGAATCTACCCAGTCGTGGGGGATAACCTGGGGAAACCCAGGCTAATACCGCATACGTCCTACGGGAGAAAGCGGGGGCTCTTCGGACCTCGCGCGATTGGATGAGCCTATGTCGGATTAGCTGGTTGGTGGGGTAACGGCTCACTAAGGCGACGATCCGTAGCTGGTCTGAGAGGATGATCAGCCACACTGGGACTGAGACACGGCCCAGACTCCTACGGGAGGCAGCAGTGGGGAATATTGGACAATGGGCGAAAGCCTGATCCAGCCATGCCGCGTGTGTGAAGAAGGCTTTCGGGTTGTAAAGCACTTTCAGTGGGGAAGAAGGCTTGTCGGCCAATACCCGGCAAGAGCGACATCACCCACAGAAGAAGCACCGGCTAACTCCGTGCCAGCAGCCGCGGTAATACGGAGGGTGCAAGCGTTAATCGGAATTACTGGGCGTAAAGCGCGCGTAGGCGGCTTGTCACGCCGGGTGTGAAAGCCCCGGGCTCAACCTGGGAACGGCATCCGGAACGGGCAGGCTAGAGTGCAGGAGAGGAAGGTAGAATTCCCGGTGTAGCGGTGAAATGCGTAGAGATCGGGAGGAATACCAGTGGCGAAGGCGGCCTTCTGGACTGACACTGACGCTGAGGTGCGAAAGCGTGGGTAGCAAACAGGATTAGATACCCTGGTAGTCCACGCCGTAAACGATGTCGACTAGCCGTTGGGTCCCTTGAGGACTTAGTGGCGCAGTTAACGCGATAAGTCGACCGCCTGGGGAGTACGGCCGCAAGGTTAAAACTCAAATGAATTGACGGGGGCCCGCACAAGCGGTGGAGCATGTGGTTTAATTCGATGCAACGCGAAGAACCTTACCTACCCTTGACATCCTGCGAACCCGGAAGAGATTCCGGGGTGCCTTCGGGAGCGCAGAGACAGGTGCTGCATGGCTGTCGTCAGCTCGTGTTGTGAAATGTTGGGTTAAGTCCCGTAACGAGCGCAACCCTTGTCCCTATTTGCCAGCGATTCGGTCGGGAACTCTAGGGAGACTGCCGGTGACAAACCGGAGGAAGGTGGGGACGACGTCAAGTCATCATGGCCCTTACGGGTAGGGCTACACACGTGCTACAATGGCCGGTACAAAGGGTTGCGAAGCCGCGAGGTGAAGCCAATCCCAGAAAGCCGGCCTCAGTCCGGATTGGAGTCTGCAACTCGACTCCATGAAGTCGGAATCGCTAGTAATCGTGCATCAGAATGGCACGGTGAATACGTTCCCGGGCCTTGTACACACCGCCCGTCACACCATGGGAGTGGACTGCACCAGAAGTGGTTAGCCTAACTTCGGAGGGCGATCACCACGGTGTGGTTCATGACTGGGGTGAAGTCGTAACAAGGTAGCCGTAGGGGAACCTGCGGCTGGATCACCTCCTTAAACGACGGTGCACACCCTACCCGGGTAAGCGCTCACAATGAATTGCCTGATCGAAGCAGAGCAACGACTGTGGAATGGCTAGTGAAGTCGCCCAGTGACCAACGGGTCTGTAGCTCAGTTGGTTAGAGCGCACCCCTGATAAGGGTGAGGTCGGCAGTTCAAGTCTGCCCAGACCCACCATCTCTCGCTCGGTTGGTTAGAGCGCACCCCCTGGGGTGACATAAAGAGAGGGTGAGGTCGCCGGGTTTTGTTCAAGTCTGCCCAGACCCACCAATTCAAGACGGAAGTCATAAGAGGTAAGAAGTAAGAATTTCTTCTTTCTTATATCTTCGCTTTTCCTTCTTGTGAAAGGGGCCTTAGCTCAGCTGGGAGAGCGCCTGCCTTGCACGCAGGAGGTCACCGG
>JQNW01000009.1 GCA_000761475.1 Chromohalobacter israelensis | reverse complement strand
GCCGGCAGCGGATGCGTACTTTACGGATCCGCCGCCGTGAACGCAAGGGGTTTTTGGCTCAAATCACGAAATGATCGACAAAGCGATGGACGGGCGTGCTCTCCAGGCGCTCCTGCGACGTGCACAAGGCCAGAATCTCGTCGCAGCGACGCGCCGGAAAGCGTGTCGCGAGGTTTGCCTGAAACTTTTCTTCCAACAGCGGCATGCCCTCTGCACGGCGCCGCCGATGTCCGATGGGATACTCCACGGCGACCTGTTCGGTGCTGCTGCCATCGACGAAGAAGACCTGGACCGCATTGGCGATGGAGCGCTTGTCCGCCTCGAGATATTCACGGGTATAGCGTTCGTCCTCCACGACCTCCATCTTGTCGCGCAGCCGATCGATGATCGGGTGTGCCTCGTGGAAGGCATCTTCGTAGTGCTCCGCCTGCAGATGCCCGAATGCCAGGGGCACGGCCGTCATGTATTGCAGGCAGTGGTCACGATCGGCCGGATTGGCCAGACGCCCGTGCTTGGAGATGATGCGAATCGCCGACTCGTGCGTCGTGATCACGATGCGGTCGATGTCGTCCAGGCGATCCTTGACCTGAGGGTGCAGGAGAACGGCCGCCTCGCACGCGGTCTGGGCATGGAACTCCGCGGGGAAGCTGATCTTGAACAGGACGTTCTCCATGACATAGGACCCGTACGCCTGCGAGACACGGAAATGACGCTCCGCCTCCGGCTTCAACTGCTGATCCTTGTTGGTCTTGGCGAACGACACGTCGTAAAAGCCCCACTGGGGAGCGCTGAGCACACCGGGGATGCCCATTTCGCCACGCATGGCGATATCCGCCAGGCGCACGGCACGCGACGTCGCGTCTCCCGCCGCCCATGACTTGCGTGATCCGGCATTCGGTGCATGACGATAGGTGCGCAGACTCTGACCATCGACGAACGCATGCGACAACGCGGCCAGCAACTGCTCGCGATCCGCGCCCATCAACTTGGCGACCACGGCCGTCGAGGCGACCTTGACCAGCACCACGTGATCGAGCCCCACGCGATTGAAGGAGTTCTCCAGGGCCAGCACGCCCTGAATCTCGTGCGCCATGACCATGGCGTCGAGCACGTCACGCATCGTCAGCGCCGGCTCGCCCACGGCCACTCGTTTTTGTGACAAGTGATCCGCCACCGCCAGAATGCCGCCCAGGTTGTCCGACGGGTGCCCCCATTCCGCCGCCAGCCAGGTGTCGTTGTAATCCAGCCAGCGAATGATGGCACCGATATCCCATGCGGCCTTGACCGGATCGAGGCGCAGCGAGGTACCGGGCACACGGGCACCATGCGGCACCACCGTGCCTTCGACCAGTGGCCCGAGATGCTTGGTGCACTCGGGAAAGCGCAGTGCCAGCAAACCGCAGCCCAGCGTATCCATCAGGCAATGGCGCGCAGTTTCCAGAGCCTCGCGACTCTCCACGCGATATTCCAGCACGTAATCGGCGATCCGCTGCAGTTCTATGTCGTAATCGGGACGTTGATTCTGTTCGACGTTGGCGCTCATGGCGTGTCCTTGCGTTTGTCACTGATCACCGGGGCGAAGCCCGAAGCCACTCGTTAACCGCGTTGTTCCATCGGCACCCAATCGCGCTTCTCCGGTCCCACATAATCCGCGCTGGGGCGAATGATGCGATTGTTGCCGCGCTGCTCGGCGACATGGGCACACCAGCCGGTGAGTCGCGAACACACGAAGATGGGGGTGAACAGCTTGGTGGGAATTCCCATGAAGTGATAGGCACTGGCGTGGAAGAAGTCGGCATTGCAGAACAGCTTCTTCTCGCGCCACATGACCGCCTCGACACGCTCGGACACCGGGTAGAGCACGCTGTCGCCCACGTCCTCGGCGAGTTTCTTCGACCACTGCTTGATGATGGCGTTGCGCGGATCGGACTCGCGGTAGATCGCGTGCCCGAAGCCCATGATCTTGTCACCGCGGGAAAGCATGCCGAGGATCTCGTGCTCGGCTTCTTCCGGTGTCTGCCAGTTTTCGATCATGTCCATCGCCGCCTCGTTGGCACCGCCGTGCAACGGCCCCCGCAACGAGCCGATGGCACCGGTCACGCAGGAATGGATGTCCGACAGGGTCGAGGCACAGACACGCGCCGTGAACGTCGAGGCATTGAATTCATGTTCGGCGTACAGGATCAGAGAGACGTTCATCACCCGGGCATGCAGCTCCGAGGCCGGCTTGCCGTGCAACAGGTGCAGGAAATGCCCGCCTACCGAGTCGTCATCGGTTTCGGTGTCGATGCGTACGCCCTCGTGACTGAAGCGATACCAGTAATTGATGATCGACGGAAACGCCGCGAGCATGCGATCGGAGTGCGCCTGCTGCTCACCGAAGCTCGCTTCGGTCTCGAGGTTGCCGAGTACCGAGCAGCCGGTGCGCATCACATCCATCGGGTGCGTATCGGCAGGCAGCTGCTCGAGTACCGTCTTGAGCGCATCGGGGAGACCACGCAGCGTCTTGAGCGTCGCCACATAGGCGTCGAGCTCGTCTTGAGTCGGCAATGTGCCCTTGAGCAGCAGATATGCCACTTCCTCGAAGCGGGCGTGCTCGGCGAGATCGTGGATATCGTAACCGCGATACGTGAGTCCCGAACCGTCCTTGCCCACGGTGCATAGCGCGGTGCTGCCGGCGCTCATGCCGCGCAGGCCGGTACTGCTGGGCGTCTTGTCTGCCATGGCGTGTCTCCTGGAGTCGGATTGTCGTCGCTGCTGCGTGTCTGCCCGGTGGCGCCGGTATCGCCCTACTTCTCCCGATCGAACAAGGCATCCAGCTTATGCTCGAAGGCGTAATAGTCGAGAAACTCGTACAGCTCTTCGCGTGTTTGCATCTTGTCGACGACATCGCGCTGATGGCCGTTGTCACGAATGCTGCGGTACACCGAAAGCGCCGCGGCATTCATGGCGCGAAACGCCGACAGCGGGTACAGCACCATGCGACAGCCGACATCGGCCAGCTCTTGCTGACTGAACAAGGGCGTCGCACCGAATTCGGTGATATTGGCGAGAATGGGCGCATTGACCCCGGCACAAAACGCACGGTAATCGTCGAGACTGTGTACGGCCTCGGCGAAGATGGCATCGGCACCGGCCTCGAGACAGGCATTGGCACGCTCGATGGCAGCGTCCAGCCCTTCTTTCTGGAAGGCATCGGTGCGTGCGATCAGGTAGAAGTCGTCGTCCAGCCGCGCATCGGCCGCCGCCTTGATGCGATCCACCATTTCCTGCTGCGACACGATGGCCTTGTTGGGCCGGTGACCGCAGCGTTTCTGCGCGACCTGGTCCTCCAGGTGCACGGCCGCCACTCCCGCGCGCTGCATTTCCTTGATCGTGCGGGCGATATTGAACGCTCCCCCCCAGCCGGTATCGATATCCACCAGCAGCGGCGCCTCCGAGGCTCCCGTGATGCGGCGGGCATCCTCGGCCACATCGTTCATGGTGGTCATGCCCAGATCAGGCAGCCCGAAGGACGCATTGGCGACGCCGCCCCCGGAAAGATAGATCGCGGGATGCCCGACCTTTTCGGCCATGAGCGCCGTATAGGCATTGATGGTGCCGACGATCGGCAAGGGACGATGCGCGTCGAGCGCAGCGCGAAAACGGGTACCAGGGCTGGGATGGCTCATGGCGTCGACCTCTCCTCGGAATCGGCGTGACCGGCCTCGCCTTCGAGTGCCTCGGCATAATGCTTGGCGACGTTCTCGCGGGAGGCACTGACGTGACGGCGCATCAACAGCTCGGCAAGCTCCTCGTCGCCGGCCTCGATGGCATCGACGATGCGGTGGTGCTCGACGAAGGCGCGTTGCGGACGCGCCCCGTTGGCGCTGAACTGCGTGCGATAAAGGCGTACCAGGTAATACAGATCGTCGCAGAGCATGGTCATCAGCATTCGGTTGTGACTGCCCTGCACGATGCAATAGTGAAAATCGAGATCCCCTTCGCGCTGGAAATAAGCTTCGTCGCGCTGCAGATCTTCCTGGCGCTCGTGGACCGCCAGCACGTCGCGCAAGCCGGCGATTTCCGTGGCGGTCATGTGGCGTGCGGCCAGACGCGCCGCCATGCTCTCCAATGCTTCACGCAAGTCGAAGAGCTCCAGCAGCTCGCGCATGGAAAGCTTGACCACCCGGGCGCCGACATGCGGAATGCGCTCGATCAGCCGGTGCGCTTCCAGGCGGCGCATGGCTTCGCGCAACGGCCCGCGAGAGATGCCGTAGGCCTTGGCCAGGCCCGGCTCGGTGATCTTGGCGCCGGGGGCGAGTTCCCCCCGCACGATGGCGCTTTGCAGCTGCTGGAAGACACGCTCGGCGAGCGTGCGCACTTCGGGAGGATCGTCGTGGCCACCCGGGGTGCCGGTGGCGTTGTCGGTAAACGAAGAGAGAGCCATATAATTGTCGACAATAAAAAGTTAACCACACTGTAGTGAGCCACTTCTTGCGGGTCAATAGCGATGAGACCGCCTTCTCTACATCTTTCGGCGAACATCGGCAAGATCACCCCGACCACCATTGTCGACAACCCTCAATGGCGTCACGATGTCACGGCTGCCTCCTGCAACAGCGCCGCCAACCGCCTGGGTTTCTGGAACGGCAACGAATGGTCGGTCCCCGGCAGTGGCCGGTACGTCCAGTCGGCACGCCGGCGCTCCAGCTCGGCATGATACGCCTGCATAGCCGCGAGACTCTTGCCCCCCACCACGCTCATCACGTCGCGCTGCGCCGCCAGCAAGGCCTCGCGATCCAGCCGGCGAACGGCATGGGTGACGCAGTCCAGCGCATTGGCGAATCCCAGGGGACGTCGCGCGAGACGCGTCACCATCATGCGCTCGGCGCGTGGGTTGCGGGAGCGGTGCGGCGCAATGAGGTCGAGAAACGCCACGATACCGGCTTGCGGCGTCGCGGCCTCGCGAATCCGTGCAGCCGCATCGGCATATCCATCGCGCACGCGCAGCATGGTCGCATGGTCCTCGCGCTCCAGCAGCGCCGGCTCGAGCAGCATGGTCCGCCCGATACGCGCGCCCAGACGCTGCTTGAGACGCATGGCCACGAGCCCACCGAACGAATATCCGATCACGTCGCACTGCGGGATGTCATGGGTGTCGAGCAAGGCGGCAACGTCATCGACGACCTGCTCCAGCGAGAAGGCCCGTTCCTCGTCGTCGGGATCGCGCGTCTCGCCCATGCCACGCAGATCGGGCATCAGGAAGGTACGCCAGGCCGTCAAGTGAGGCAGCATCGGTTCCCAGGTCATGTCGGCGGCCACCCCGGCACCATGCAGCATGAGCACATTGCCCGTACCGGAACGTCGATCGAGGCGGCGCCACCGGCAGTGCTGGTCCGCGCGCGACAGCGTTCCCTGTTGTATTTCCTCGTCGTTCACCGGCGATATCGTCATAACCTCGTTCCCTGTCTGCTGATGATTCAGCCACCCGCACATTGCCACAGCTGCCATGCTACCGCCTCGCCGACTGGCCTGGCAGCCTGCCGGGCTCGACGGCACCCCGCGGCGAAGCCGGTGCTTCGGCCCGCGGCACGCCTCCCCTCGGCAAATCGATGAGCTCGGCTCGAAATCCGTTGCTCTCGCGGCGACCGATCACGCCTTACAGGCTGTTAGAATAAGCCGCTCGCGAAAGGAAGCCAGTGCATGACGCCAACACTCGAACAGACTCCTCTGCCCTATCATGCCGATCCGCTGACACGCTTCGAGCGACTGCGCCAGCGCCCCCATGCCGTGCTTCTGGACAGCGGTTTTCCGGCGGCCCCCGGCGGACGTTACGATATCATCAGCAGCGATCCCGTCGCCTGGCTCGAGGTCGACCGTCACGGGCGGGCGATCAGCAACGTCAAGGACCTGCCCGACGCCCCGCTGGATGCTCAGCGCGCCCTGCTGGAACGACTGCCCAAGCCCGCCCTGGCAAGCGAGCTGCCGTTTCTCGGCGGCCTGATCGGTTATTGGAGCTATGACTTCGGCCGCCACCTGGAATCCTTGCCGGACACCGCCCGCGAAGCGGTGACGCTCCCTCATAGCCGGGTCGGCCTCTACGACTGGGCGATCGTTCACGACCATCAGGCACGGCATGCCTGGCTCGTGGCCACGCCGGAAAGGCGCGCGCAGGTCCTGGCATGGCTACAGGACACGCCGCCGCCAGTGGCGCCATTCACGCTGCTCTCGGCCTTCCGTAGCGAATGGAACCGCCAGGCATACGGCGAGCGCTTCCGCGCCGTGCAGCATTACATTCGCAGCGGCGACTGCTACCAGATCAATCTTGCCCAGCGTTTCAGCGCCGCCTATCGCGGCGATCTCTGGCAAGCCTATCGGCGCCTCCGTGCCGCCACGCCGACACCGTACGGCGCCTACCTGGCCTGGGGCGATCAGGGCATCCTGTCGCTATCGCCGGAGCGCTTTCTGCGGGTCGAAGGCACGCAGGTGGAAGCCCGCCCCATCAAGGGCACGCGCCCGCGCGGGCACACGCCCTGGCAGGACCGCCAGTACGCGCATGAACTGCGCCACAGTTTCAAGGACACTGCCGAGAACGTCATGATCGTCGACCTGTTGCGCAACGATCTGGGACGGGTATGTCGACCGGGCAGCGTGCGTGTGCCGCAGCTGTGCGGTCTCGAAAGCTACGCCAACGTGCACCATCTGGTCAGTGTCATCACCGGCGAACTGACAGCCGATCAGCACGCCCTGGACTTGCTGGGCGCGGCCTTTCCGGGCGGGTCGATCACCGGTGCGCCCAAGGTTCGTGCCATGCAGCTCATCGACGCGCTCGAGCCCAGTCGACGCAGCGTGTACTGCGGCAGCATCGGCTACGTGGACGTACGGGGCCACATGGACACCTCCATCGCGATCCGTACCGCCGTGGCCGATGCCGGCCACCTGTATCTCTGGGGTGGCGGCGGCCTGGTCGCGGATTCCGACGAGGAAGCCGAATATCAGGAGACCCTGGCCAAGATCACGCGTCTGATGGACGCCTTGACCGGCGACTGACACCGCATGCCCCGGGGGAATCGCGTATCCTGAGGGCGCCCATACATCGCCATACGCCGACGCCATGACACATGCATCCCCCGCCACCGCCAGTGCCGACAGCGTCACGCGCTACCGAGCGCGTCGCCGCCACCAGCGGCGTCTCATCGCCGGACTCGCCGTGTTGACGCTAGGCATGTGCCTGGCCGACATCGCCACCGGCCCCGGCCAATACCCGCTTCAAGACATCCTCGCCGCACTCGTCGCCCCCGGCGACGTGTCGCAGACCTTGCGCGTGATCGTCTGGGAAATTCGCCTGCCGGTGGCCCTGATGGCCGTCCTCGTCGGCGTGAGCCTGGCATCGGCCGGGGCCGAGATGCAGACTATCCTCAACAACCCCCTGGCCGACCCCTTCACTCTCGGAATTTCTTCGGCGGCCAGCGTCGGCGCGGCACTGGCCATCACGCTCGGCGTGAGCGTCATCCCCCTCGCCCAGCCCTTGTGGGTCACCGGCAATGCCTTTCTCATGGCACTCGGCGCCTCCCTGTTCATCTGGGGCATCAGCCGATTGCGCGGCGTCAGCGTGCAAACCCTGGTGCTGATGGGTATCGCCGTCATGTTCTTCTTCAATGCCATGCTCGGACTGATGCAATACGTCGCCTCCGCCGAGGCACTGCAGCAACTGGTGTTCTGGTCGCTGGGCAGCCTCGGCAAGGCCAGCTGGGACAAGGTCGGCCTGATCGCCGCGGCGCTGTTGGTGACCCTGCCGGTCTTTCTCCACGCCGGATGGCGCCTCACCGCCCTGCGCCTGGGCGACATGCATGCCAAGGCCATGGGCATCGATGTGGCACGCTTGCGACTGCGCATGCTGCTGTGCTGCTCGCTGCTGGCCGCCATGGCCGTCGCCTTCGTCGGCACCGTCGGCTTCGTCGGTCTGGTGGGGCCGCACATCGCGCGGCTGCTGGTCGGCGAGGACCAGCGTGTCTTCCTGCCCGTGTCGGCGTTGAGCGGCGCGCTGATCATGTCGCTGACCTCGATCTTGTCGAAGACGCTGGTCCCCGGCATCCTGCTGCCGATCGGCATCCTGACGGCACTCATCGGCCTGCCGTTTTTCGTCTCGCTGATCCTGCGCAGCCGACGGGAGGTGTGGGGATGACTCTGGACGTCGAACGTCTCGAGTGTCGCCTGGGTGGCACGCCGGTCCTCGAGGGCATTGCCGGCTTGACGGCCCGCGCCGGCGAGATCACGGCCTTGATCGGCCCCAACGGGGCGGGAAAATCGACCCTGCTCAAGGCCATTGCCGGCATCGAGCGGGCAACCGGCTCGCTGCGGCTGAATGACCACGACTTGATGGCCCTGCCATTCGAAAAACGCGCTGAGCACCTTTACTACATGCCTCAGGAATTGAGTTCACGCGCCGTGCTCAGCGTCTTCGACGTGGTGCTCCTGGCACGCCGCACCCGGATCCGCGAGCCGCTGGAACAGGCCCTGGAGCAGGTCCGTGACACGCTCGTCGCCCTGGAACTGGAGCCTCTGGCCGAACGGGAACTGGGACGCCTCTCCGGCGGCCAGCGGCAACGCGTCGCCATCGCGCAGGCCGCGATCCGCGAACCCGCGCTGTTGATGCTCGACGAGCCGACCAGTGCCCTGGACCTGCATCATCAACTGCAAGTGCTCGATTGGCTGGCGCGTTTCGCCCACGAGCGCCAGGCCATCGTCGTCGTGGCACTGCATGACCTCAGCCTGGCGGCGCGCTTCGCTCAACGCATGTGGATGCTGGCCAACGGCCGTGTCGCCGCCAGCGGTACGCCGGGAGAGGTCTTGACCCATGCTCGCCTGCGCGAGGTCTATGCCATCGATGCCCATATCGAATGGCCGGCGGACGAGCCGCCGCGCGTCACACCGCTCACCGCGATCCGCCCGCTGGGAAGATAGCGCTTCTCATGCAGAAAGATTCTAAACACCCTCCCGACGCCTTCGTTATTGGTATATAAGCTTCGAACCAATCGATATTGGGGAGTCGCCGGGCCGCTTTGCTAGGGTATGGCCATTCGTCGAAGTCGGTCGACTTCGCGCCACGTTCACAGGAGTTCATCATGTCGCTCGATATCGATGCCATCAACCGCGACCTCGGTCACGACCCGGAGGCGCTGGTGCGCTGGGCGCTCTCCCTCGAGGGCAAGGTCATCTGCACGACCAACTTCCGCCCCTTCGAAGCGGTGATCCTGCACATGATCACCCAGGTCAATCCCGACACCCCCGTGGTGTGGATGGATTCCGGCTACAATACCGAGGCGACGTACCGCTTCGCTGACGAGGTCAGCCGCCGCCTGAACCTCAACTTGACGATCTATCATCCGCGCCGCTCGCGCGCGCACCGGGAAGCCGTCGAGGGGGCATTTCCCGCCATCGACGACCCGCGTCATGCGGCCTTTACCGAAGAGGTGAAGCTCGAACCGTTCCAGCGTGCCCTGCGTGAAACCGCGCCACGCGTCTGGCTCACCGCGCTGCGCGCCGAGGACACCGCGGAACGCGCCCAGATGCAGCCGGTATCGATCAATCAGGATGGGCTGATCAAGGTCGCCCCGGTACTGCACTGGACTGCCAAGGACATGTACCAGTATCTGCAGAAGCACGACCTGCCCAACAACTTCGACTACTTCGACCCCACCAAGGTGGAAGACAAGCGTGAGTGCGGCCTGCACCTGCAGCACTGAGCAGGTTGCGGCATCCCACGCCTTGAAGCGCCTAGCGCGTTGCGTCGATCACGAGCAACGCGCCGGGGTATCGGCTCGTCAGCGTACCGGCAATTCCACGCCATCGAACAATCCCTGCTCGTGACGCGGCCCCGCCGCCAGCGCGGCTTCGACGCTATCCCGGTCGAGGTGCGGCGCGAAACGCTTGACGAAATCGAACATGAAACCGCGCATGAAGGTACCGCGGCGAATGCCGATCTTGGTCGTCGAACTGGCGAATAGGTGGCTGGCGTCCAGCGCCACCAGGTCGCGATCGACCACCGGATCGACCGCCATGTGCGCCACGATCCCCACGCCCAGACCCAACCGTACATAGGTCTTGATCACGTCGGCGTCGGCGGCGGTCAGCACCACATTGGGGGTGAGGTCATGCGCCTTGAAGGCATCATCGAGCTGCGAGCGGCCGGTGAAGCCGAATAGATAGGTCACCAGCGGATGCTCGGCCAGCATTTCGAGGGTCAGTGCCTCGACCCCAGCCAGCGGATGATCTCGCGGTACCAGCACGCACCGGTTCCAGCGATAGCAAGGCAACAGCACCAGGTCGGTGAACAACTCCAGGGACTCGGTGCAGATCGCAAAGTCGGCCTGGCCTTCGCTGACCATCTGCGCGATCTGCTTGGGCGTGCCCTGCTGCATGTGCAGGGCGACGTCGGGGTATTTCTGGCGGAACTCGTGGATGACCGGTGGCAGCGCGTAGCGAGCCTGGGTGTGCGTGGTGGCGATCGAGAGACTGCCGCGTCGTTCGTCGCTATGTTCCTGGGAGACGTGCTTGATGTTGTCGACGGTGCGCAACACCTTGCCGGCCAGTTCGATGATGGCCTCGCCGGCGGGCGTCACACGGGTCAGATGCTTGCCGCTACGCGCGAAGATTTCCACGCCCAGTTCGTCTTCCAGCAAGCGTATCTGTTTGGAAATGCCCGGTTGCGAGGTGAACAAGCTCTGCGCTGTGGCGGAAACGTTGAGGTTGTGCCGCGCCACTTCCCAGATATAACGCAACTGCTGGAGCTTCATGAGCGACGTCTCCCGAACGACAATCTTTTATGGCATAAAATTCAGATTTGTGATTACTTTAAAGCATATGGTGCGAGAGTAGAAGAGGCACGACGGCCTGGCAAGAACGCCCCTCGGTGGTGCGCGGAAAGGCCCTCACATGATAGGCTCGACCTATTGTCGCCATACCGATGGGGCATTTGCCAGGGCCATGGTCAACGGCTACCATCGCCTCATCTACGCTCGCAAAAGCGCAACGGAATACTGGAGAGATTCGTAATGGCTAACAATGTCGATGTCACCTCCGCCAACTTCGAGCAGGAAGTCATCAACGCGGAACAGCCGGTGCTGCTCAAGTTCTGGGCACCGTGGTGCGGCCCCTGCAAGATGATGGCTCCGGTGGTCGATGAAGTCGCCGACGAGAAAGCCGGTGGCCTCAAGGTCGTCAGCGTCAACGTCGACGATGCTCCCGAAATCGCCGCCGAACAAGGTGTGCGCGGTGTCCCCACCGTGATGCTGTTCAAGTCCGGTGCCAAGGTCGCCTCGCTGGTCGGCGCTCAGTCGAAGTCCCAACTGACGCAGTTCATCGACCAGAACACCTGATCGAGCAGCCCCCTGAACGACAGGCTGCGCAGAACCTTCATCGCCCCGCTCCCATGCGGGGCGATGTCGTTTCAGCGCTCCGGTGTCATCAATCCACGCTTGCGACGCGCACGCTCGGAGGGACTCAGTAGCCTCGCCAGCCAGCGTGTCTCCGGGTGGCTGTCCAGCGCGATCTTGAGCGTCATGGTCAGCGGCACCGACAGCAACATTCCCACCGGCCCGAAGATCCATCCCCAGACCACCAGCGACAGAAACGCCACCAATGTGGAAAGCCCCATCGTGCGTCCCATGACGCGCGGCTCGATGATATTGCCCATGAAGAAGTTGATGGCAAGGTAAGCCCCCGCCAGCACCATTGCCTTGAACAGGCCCCCTTCGGGCATCGCCAGGGTCAACAGCACGGCGGGAACGGCCGCCAGGGCCGAGCCGATGTTGGGAATGTAGTTGAGGCAGAATGCCAGGGTGCCCCACAGCAATGCGAAATCGACGCCGATCAACAGGCACGAGCCCCACACCAGCACCCCGGTCACCAGACTGATCACCGTCTTGATGGCCAGGTAGCGTTTCAGGTTGCGACTGAACTCGGTGAAACGCTTGAGACTCGGCGCCGGGTTGAGCAGGGCGCGCGACACCTTGTTGCGGAAGTCCAGCGTCTCGAACAGCATGAAGATCACCAGCAGCATGATGACCACGCTTTGCGACAGCAGGTTGCCCACGCTGCCCAGGAAGACAGGCACCCAGTCGGTCGCACTGGACGTATCGAGCAGGCGCGAGATGCCCTGCGGGTCGATGGAAATGCCCTGCCCCGCCAGCCAGCGCAGCACCGCCAGATAGTGTTCCTGCAGTTGCTCCTGCAGCTTCGGAAGGGCTTCCATGAAGGTCGCGAAGCTGTTGCCGAGCAATGCCCCCAGCAAGGTCACCAGCACGCCGAGGATCAGTAGCGTGACCAGCACGGACAAGCGCATGCCAAGGCCGCGCTCATGCAGCCAGTGCACCGGCGATGTGCAGATGACGGCAATGAAGAGCGACAACAGAATGGGAATCAGCAGATCGGCACCAGCGCGCATGCCTCCCACGATGATCACCAGGGATGCCAGGGTCAGCATCAAGTTGAGGGGGAGGTTCTGGGAACCGGGGTCGTATCCGGGGGACATGGGGCGTTCGCATCCTTGACGAAACCAGTCTCCCATTCTGCCTGTCGGGGGTGACTTGCACAAACGCCCTGTGGTGCGGCATCAGCGAATGGGCGGCTCGGAACGAATCGCCCATTCATGCAAGGTGTTGCGCGCCCGGTTAGACGGTCAGATGGCGAAGCCGCGCCCGAAATCCTCGGCCGACATCGCCATCAGGGTATCGCCACCGGCACGGATCATCTCGGCATGCGCACGGGTCCGCGGCAAGAGGCGCTGGTAGTAGAAACGCGCGGTATCGAGCTTGGCGCGATAGAACGCCGCATCATCGGGATTGCCGGCCAAGGCATCATGCGCCGCCTGTGCCGCGCGAGCCCAGAAGAATGCCAGGGTCACATATCCCGCGTACATCAGGTAATCGACACTCGCGGCACCGACTTCCTCGCGATCCTGCATGGCCTTCATGCCCACCGCCATGGTCAGATCGCCCCACTCGGCGTTGAGCTTTGCCAGGGGCGTGACGAACTCCGCCATGGCATCGTTCGCTTCATGGGCCTTGCAGAACTTGTGAATCTGCTTGGTGAAGGGCTTCAAGGCCTCTCCCTGGCTCATCAGCACCTTGCGACCGAGCAGGTCGAGAGCCTGGATACCCGTGGTGCCTTCATACAGCCGCGTGATGCGGGCATCGCGCACGTACTGCTCCATGCCCCATTCACGAATGTAGCCATGCCCCCCGAAGACCTGTACGCCCTCATTGGTGGCCTCGAAGCCCACCTCCGTGAGGAAGGCCTTGACGATGGGCGTCAGCAACCCGAGCAGCGTTTCCGCCGATTCCCGTTCGCTGTCGGATGCCGAGCATTCGACGGTATCCGCCAGTTGCGCGGCATACAGCACCATCATGCGTCCCCCTTCGGCCAGGGCCTTCTGGGTCAGCAGCATGCGCCGTACATCGGGATGCGCAATGATCGGATCGGCGGGCTTGTCGGTATTCTGTACCCCGGACAGCGCCCGCATCTGCAGGCGCTCACGGGCATAGGCCAAGGCATTCTGGAAACTGATCTCCATCAACCCCAGCCCCTGGATGCCCACGCCGATACGGGCCACGTTCATCATCGTGAACATGCAGGCCAACCCCTTGTGAGGTTCGCCGACGAGAAAGCCCCGGGCACCGTCGAAATTCATGACACAGGTGGCGTTGCCATGGATGCCCATCTTGTGCTCCAGCGAGCCGCAACTCACCGCATTGCGCTCGCCGATGCCCCCTTCGGCATCGGGCAGGTACTTGGGCACCACGAAGAGAGAGATGCCCTTGGTGCCCTCCGGGGCATCGGGCAATTTCGCCAGTACCAGGTGCACGATGTTCTCGGCCAGATCGTGCTCGCCCGCGGAGATGAAGATCTTGGTGCCGGTGATCCGATAACCTTCTTCCCCATCGGGCTGGGCGCGCGTCTTGATCAACCCCAGATCGGTCCCGCATTGAGGCTCGGTGAGGCACATGGTGCCCGTCCAGGTGCCCGCATTCAGCTTGGCCAGGTACTGCGCCTTCTGGGCTTCGCTGCCATGATGGCGCAAGGCATCCGCTGCCCCCTGGGAAAGCCCCGGATACATGCCCCAGGCCAGATTGGTGGAGCACACCATCTCGGACAACACCATGCCCAGCGATGTCGGCAACCCCTGCCCCTCATGCGCCGGATCCCCCGACAGGCTCGGCCAGCCGCCTTCGACGTACTGGGCATACGCCTCCTTGAAGCCCGGCGGCGTCACTACCTGATCACCTTCGAGGCGACAGCCATGCGTATCGCCCACCTGGTTGAGCGGCAGCAGCACATCACGCGTGAAGCGCGCGCCTTCCTCCAGGATCGCACTCACGACGTCCGGCGTGACATCGTCGGCCTGGGGAAGCCCCGCATAGTGCCGGGGATAGTCGAGGACCTCGTCCATCGCGAAGCGGAAATCGCGTAGCGGCGCCTGATAACTGGGCATCTCTGAAGCTCCTGAGCATTACGGGCGGGTGGCCCGCGGGACATCAAACATGCGTTTGAAATTAAGCCTCGGCCGGCACCAAGTCAAGCGTTCGTTTGATTCCGAAATTCCTCGCGGCAATGTCGCCACCGACCAAGACGGCGTCACTCATGCCGCCCCCAGGGGCGTCGTCGCCAGTTGCCACGCCACCAGCAGCAAGATTCCGCAGATCACACCTTCTATGGCCTGCCAATAACGCGGCTCGGCCAGGCGAGGCGCCAGCCAGCCGGCGCCACCCACGAGGCCGAAGAACCACCCCACCGAGGCCATCGACGCGCCGACGACGAACGCCATCGGCGCTGTCTGCTGCGCACCGATGGCGCCGAGCATGATCACCGTGTCCAGGTACACATGCGGGTTGAGCAACGTCACCGCAAGCGTGGCCGACAACACGCGCCAGAGACGAGGCGACGCCTCGCCACCGGCCTGCAAGGCCGCCGGGTGACGCACGCGTTGCCAGGCTTGCCATGCCTGCCAGCACAAGAAGGCGACGCCCGCCCAGCGGGCCACCTGCATCAGCCCCGCATGCGTGGCCAGCAAGGCGCCGAGTCCCAGCACGCCCAGTCCGATCAGCCCGAGATCGCAAAGTGCACAGACGGTTGCCACCCACCAGGGGTGTTCATTCCTGAGCCCGCGCTGCAGCACGAAGGCATTCTGCGCCCCGATGGCAATGATCAATCCCGCACCGACAAACAGGCCATTGAACCAAGAGCTCCACATATCCGTTTCTCCCTTTCAGCCGGGATACGTTGATAAGTGGCGCAGAATACGCTTGACTACAGCAATAAGGTAAATTAATTCAAGGAATGGGTGATAACGTTTACTGATGCTCGACTACAAACTTCTCGAAGCACTGGCCGTCGTGGTCGATCAGGGGGGATTCGAACGCGGCGCGCATTACCTGGGGCTCACTCAGTCGGCCGTCTCGCAGCGCATCAAATTGCTCGAAGCTCGCCTGGGGCAACCGGTGCTGGTACGCACGCCCAAGCTCGCCCCGACTCCCCTGGGGCGCCGGCTGCTCAACCACGTTCAGCAGGTACGCTTGCTCGAACATGACTTGCTCGATCAGATCCCTGCCCTCGGCGAGCGCGAACAGCGGCTGCGTCTGGCCATCAACGCCGATAGCCTGGCCACGTGGTGGTCGCCGACGACCGGCGAGTTCTGCCGTCGCCAAGGGGTGCTGCTGGACTTGATCGTCGAGGATCAGGACGTGGCGCTCAAGCGCATGCGCGACGGCGAGGTGGCCGGCTGCATCTGCGCCACACCGCGCCCCGTGCAAGGCGCCCGCGCGCATGCCCTGGGCAGCATGCGCTACCGTGCCATCGCCAGCCCCAGCTACGTCTCACGTCATTTCCATGACGGCTTGACGCACGATGCCTTGCGCCAGGCGCCGGCCATCGTGTTCGGCCCCGACGACCGCCTCCAGCATCGCTACCTGGAGATGCGCGGCTACAAGGAATCCTTTCCCCACCACCTTTGCCCTTCCTCGGAAGGCTTCGTGCATCTTGCCCTGGCCGGCATGGGCTATGGCCTGATTCCCGAGCGCCAGGTGGCGCGCGAGCTGGAGGAAGGCCGCCTGGTGGACCTCGATCCGGACAGTCACATCGACGTGCCCCTTTACTGGCACCACTGGCGGCACGGCGGCGACACCCTGGATGCCTTGACGGCCCATCTGCTCGACATGAGCAGTGCCTGGCTCACGCCGCCGGCGCCGACGGCGGCGTCGCTGACATAGCACGCGTCGCCGGGTCAGCGATCAGGCGTCGCCCAACCGGCGCGCCACGCTGGCCACCTTGTCGTCCATGTGCTGTTCGCGATCGGTCCGCGTGCCCATCTTCAGTGTGGTGGTGATGCGCGGAGCGCCCATCTCGTGGACCCGTTGGTGGCACGCCTTGACGACCGCCATGACGTCATCCCAGGGTCCTTCGATGTTGGTTCCATATGCATGCATGCGGTACTCGAGGTTCGACGCCTCGATGACGCGCTGACAAGCCGCGACGTGCTCACCCACCGAGACGCCCACGCCCAGCGGTACCACGCATAGATCGACGATGACATGCATGTCGGCCTCCCTGGATGCTTCTCGAAAACGGTTTCGACACGATGAACTGGCCAGAGGCTGTACTGGCCAGACGATGCCCGGCCCGGAGCTCGTGATCGAGCTCCTCGAGGCGCCGGGCAGGCCGCTTGCCTCAGCCTCCCTCGCGGATGACGTCCGCCCCTTCGGGAATCTCGAAGGTGAAACGCGAGGCGTCGATATCGCCGTTGACCTCGATGTCGTCGAACGCGATGGCGGTACGCTGGCCGGTGCTGTCCTCCATCTGCAGGCCTTCCAGACGCTCGTTCTCGAACGTCAACTGCAGGCTTTCGAACAGCGTATCCGGCGACTTCGGCGTCAGCGTGAAGGTTTCCTCGTCATCGCCCTGGCGACTTTCCACGGCGTAGTTTTCCGTCAAGGCGTCGGCGCTTCCCGATAACAGCAGTGCCGGCGTGTGCGTGACCCGCGTATCCAGCGGCCGCACGCTCACCTGTTCCAGATCGGGGTCGTAGAGGTAGACCTTGTCACCATCGGAGACCACCACTTGCCGGTACGGCGCCTCGACTTCCCAGTGGAACTTGCCCGGCCGCGAGAGCCACATGTGGCCCTCGGCTTCCTGCAGGCGCTGGCCACCGCCATCGAGGATCTGCTGATCGAAATCCGCCGAGTAGGAGGTGACCGACTCCAGCAGTGCCGCCAAACGCTCCGCGCCACCCGTCTGCGCCTGCGCCGTCAATGGCAACGCGAGCGTCGCGCCGATCGCCAGCGCCCACTTGAATGCTCTCATGCCCACTCCTCGTTTCATCATCTGCGTTGCTCGCCAGGCGTTGCCCGAAACTGACCGCGCCTCGCTCGCCGACTTTGCGTATCACTCGTGGGACGCCACGCCGGGCCGAAAGTTGCCGTTCCGTCATGGCGTTCACACTCTTTGCACCTTTCCCTTGCGCCTTTCGGCCGCCCACCGATTGCAGGCCGGCGTCAGCGATCCACGGGCGGCGTCGCCAGCACTTCGCGTGCCCCGTTGGTTCCCATCGAGGTCACGACGCCAGCGGCTTCCATGGCCTCGACCAGACGCGCAGCACGGTTGTAGCCGATCTTGAAACGGCGCTGCACGGCGGAAATCGAGGCACGGCGCGACTCGGTGACGAATTGCACGGCCTCGTCGTAGAGCGCGTCCTGCTCGGGATCGTCGCCGTCGCCGCCTTCCGCCTCGAGCCCCGTCAAGGCATCGGCGGACACCCCGCCGGAGAGAATTTCATCGACGTACTCGGGTTCGCCGCGACGCTTCCAGTCCTCGACGATGCGATGGACTTCATCATCGTCGACGAAGGCCCCGTGGACACGCGTGGGCATGCCGGCCCCGGCCGGGAGATAGAGCATGTCGCCATGCCCCAGCAGGTTCTCGGCACCGCCCTGGTCGAGGATGGTGCGAGAGTCCACCTTGGAGGACACCTGGAAAGCCATGCGCGTGGGAATGTTGGCCTTGATCAGGCCGGTCACCACGTCCACCGAGGGGCGCTGCGTCGCGAGAATCAAGTGAATTCCCGCCGCGCGCGCCTTCTGGGCCAGGCGGGCGATCAACTCTTCCACCTTCTTGCCCACGATCATGAACATGTCGGCGAATTCGTCGATCACCACCACGATGTACGGCAGCTTCTCGAGCACCGGCGGCTGCTCGTGCATTTCCCAGGGTTGCGGCTCCCACAACGGGTCGGCGACCTGGGCGCCATGCCGTTCGGCCTCGTCGAGCTTGGCGTTGAAGCCGGCCAGGTTGCGCACGCCCATCGCTGCCATCAGCTTGTAGCGCCGCTCCATCTCGGCCACGCACCAGCGCAACGCGTTGGCGGCCTCCTTCATGTCGGTGACCACCGGCGCCAGCAGATGCGGAATGCCGTCGTAGACCGACAGCTCCAGCATCTTCGGGTCGACCATGATCATGCGCACCTCGTCCGGCGTCGCCTTGAGGAGCATCGAGATGAGCATGGCATTGACGCCCACCGACTTGCCCGACCCCGTGGTACCGGCCACCAGCAGGTGCGGCATCTTGTTGAGGTTGGCGACCACCGGATTGCCGCCGATGTCCTGGCCCAGCCCCATGGTGAGCGGCGACTCGGCCTGCTGATAGACATCCGAATCGAGCACTTCCCGCAGCCGGATCATGGCACGGTTGGGGTTGGGAATTTCGATCCCCACCGTGGGGCGCCCGGGAATGATCTCCACCACGCGCACGCTCTTGACCATCAGCGAACGCGCCAGGTCCTTCGACAGGTTGCTGATCTTGGAGACCTTGACCCCGGCGGCGGGCTTGATCTCGAAGCGGGTGATGACCGGGCCCGGCCAGGTATCGACGACCTCGGCCTTGACGCCGTACTCACGCAGCCGCGTTTCCAGCAGCTCGGCCATGTCCGCCAGCTGCTCGTCGGTATAGTTGGGTTTTTGCTCACCGGTCGGCGTCAATAGCCGCAAGGTGGGCAACGCCCCTTCGGGCTCGGTCGACGGCACGGTCTCGGGACGCTGATTCTGCAGATGCTCCACCGTCCACAGCGCCGGGGCCTCGTCATCGCCTTCCGGCTCGCTCGCCGACGGCTCGGCGGCGCGCGCCTCGGGCGTTTCCCCGGGCGCGCTTTCCACCCGACCACGCGGCGCCGACCGTGACGCATCCGCCGAAGGCGCATCCGATACCTCGGGCTCGGGGGGCGCCGAGGCCGGCGCCGATGAGTGCGCTTGCGGGGCTTCGTCGTCCCAGCTGATACGAGGGCGCGGCGCTGCCGAAGGCGTCTCGGGCGCGGGTGCCGGCGACGCGGCATCCTCGGAGGCCGCCGGCGGGATGTCGTCGGCCTCGGGAGGCGGCGGGGCAAAGGACGCCGTTCCGTCGTCATCGTCGTCGCGACGGGCCTGGATGCCCCAATCGCCGAGCGGCACATCGTCATCGTCGTCGGCAGTGAGCGGCTCCGGAATCGGCTCGGGAATGCGACGCCGCGTGACATCGGCCCGCATCGGGGTCTCGGCATCGGTATCCGTACCGGCTGGCGTCCGAGGCGATGTCTCGGCTGCACGGGGCGCTTCGCCGTCCTCGCCTGCTTCCTGCTTCTCGGCAGCAGGGCCGTCAGCGGCATCGGCCGTGGACGACTGACGCGTCGACGCGGCGGTCCTGGCGTGGACCGGCTCGCCATCGCGTGCGTCGTCAGCACTCTGTTGCGCGGAATAGGCGGCTTCAGGGCGCTTGGCGGAAGGCGTGTGCTCGGGCACGTCCCAGGGGATATCGGTCTTGCCGTCGTTGCGCCATGCCGAGGCGGCAGGCGCGGCTGCCTCGCGGGCATCGAAGGACGGCTCCACGCGCCGGGCCTGCGCCGAGGCATAGGCCGGTTCCGGGGAATCGCCGCCGAGCTGGGGCGCGCGACGCGACGGCCACCAGCGCTGCCACCAGGGCGTATGCGGGGCGACCTCTTCTTCGTCGCGCGCCTCATCGTCGGTGTCCGACACGTCCGCGCCATCGGCCAGCCGGGGCTCATGGTACGCCTCGGCTGCGTCGTCGCCCTCGGAAGCCGCCCGGCGCTCGGCGCGTCGTTCACGGCCTCCCGACCACTTGGAAACGCCCCAGCCCAGCAAGCGGTACATGCCGCGCCCCAGCTCGTCCATCACCGCCAGCCAGGTCATGCCGGTGAACAGGGTGAACCCGCACATGAAAGCGACCAACGCGACCAGGGTGGTGCCCTGCATGTTGAGCAGGGGCTGCAGGGCACCGACCAGCCCTTCGCCCAGAATGCCGCCCGCCGCGTAGGGCAGTTCGCTGTCGGGGTGATAGAAATGCAAGGCGCCAAGGGTCGTGGTGCTCAGCAACAGCAGCACCAGACCGCTGGTTCTGACCGACAGTGCGGTCGGGTCCCAGGCGATGCTCACTTCCCGCGCGCGCAGCATCCGCCAGGCCGCGAAGCCGAACATGCCCGGCCACCACAGCGCGCTGGCGCCGAACAGCGAATACAGCACGTCGGCCAGCCACGCACCGACAGGCCCCATCCAGTTGGCAATCGACTGGTCCGGGCCGCTGTGCGACCACCCCGGATCGCTCGATGCATAGCTGAACAGCGACAGCAGGAGAAAGACACAGACCGCCAGCAGCACGATGGCGGCACCTTCGCGCGTCACACCCTGCAGGTGCATCACGACCCGACGTGCCTGCTCCTTGGCCTGCGACGCCGCTTGTCGGCGTTCATTGCGTTTTTCGTTGACACTCAAGTGGCCATCCCCCTTGCGCCACGTATGGCGATACCGGTGTTACCAACGCCGCCCGATGCGAGCAGTCCCTGTCGCATCCGCACGAGGTCGGCTCGCATCTCATGATCGGTGGTCGTCCCTGGCGTGCTCCCGCAAGCGTTTGCCGCCTCGATCACCGGAAGGCGCCAGGACGATCAGGAGTGCCATCATACCCACCCCGTGCGCTGCGTCACAGGGGCAAACGTCGTCCTCTGCTGTCGCCGGGAAGCGACGCCACGCGGCCGGAAGGCGAAGCGGGTGGTTATCGACAGCCCACCTGACGTACGCTGATGCGAACACCCTGACGTCAGTGCTGGAGCCTACCTCCATGTTGCCTTGGCTACCTGCCCATCGGGTCGCATTCCCCGCTGTCGAGCATGCCCTGCGCGAACCGGACGGCCTGCTCGCCGCCGGCGGCGATCTCACGCCGGCATGGCTGCGCTGTGCGTATCGTCACGGCATTTTCCCGTGGTTCGCGCCCGGTGAGCCCATCCTGTGGTGGAGTCCCGATCCACGCCTGGTGCTGTTTCCCGAGGAGATCCACGTTCGCCGCAGCCTCGCCAAGCGCCTGCGCAACGCCGGCTTCACGGTCACCTTCGACCATGCCTTCGAGGCCGTCATCACGGCCTGTGCGACCACCCGCGCTGCCGCGGAAGGAACCTGGATCACGCCCGCCATGCACGCTGCCTACTGCCGCCTGCACATCGAAGGCGATGCGCATTCGGTCGAGGTGTGGCGGGGCGACGAGCTGGTCGGCGGACTTTACGGCATCGCCCTGGGCGGCGTTTTCTTCGGTGAGTCGATGTTCAGTCGGGTCGCCGATGCCTCGAAGGTGGCACTCGTGCATCTGGCGCGTCATCTGGCCGCCCACGGCGGCCGCCTGATCGACTGCCAGGTTCACACCCCGCACCTGGCAAGCCTCGGGGCGCGCTGCATCGCTCGCACGACGTTCATCGACTATCTTGACCAGTATGTATCTGCGCCCGTTTCATCATCGTTGTGGCCCGCCGCTCCCTCCACTGACGGATGTGCTGGCGCGAGCCGCCATGGATCGGGCGCCGACATGTGTCGGGGCGACATGAGTAGAGAGTCGACATGAGCAGCAACACACCGTCCCAGCTCACGCGAGACCTGCGCTTTTTCCTCACGGTCCCGCATGGCTGCAGCTACCTGCCCGACCGCGAGGCGACCACGCTGTTCCTGGACCCCCAGGAACAGCCTGGCCAGGGCGTGTACGATGCCCTGGCGCTGCTCGGGTTCCGGCGCAGCGGGCGGCATCTCTATCGTCCCCATTGCGAGGGCTGCCGGGCCTGCATCTCGGTACGCATTCCGGTGGAGGACTTCACGCCCAAGCGCACGCAGCGCAAGCTGATCTCGCGTAACGCCGACCTGGAAACCCGCATGCTGCCGGCGGCCTTCCATGAAGAGCATTATGCCCTGTATGCCCGCTACATCCGCACCCGCCATGCCGACGGCGACATGTATCCGCCCAGTCACGAGCAGTACCGTACCTTCCTGACCCTCGATCATCCCTACGCCCGGCTGATCGAGTTTCGCCTGCAGGGACAACTGCTCGGCGTCGCGGCAACGGACCTGCTCAGCCACGGCGTCTCGGCGATCTACACCTTCTTCGACCCTTCACCGGCCTTCGAGCGGCGCTCGCTGGGCACGTACGCGATTCTCCATCAGATCGAGCTGGCCCGCCGGCTCGGCCGCCCCCACGTGTACCTGGGGTACTGGATCCGTCAGTGCCGCAAGATGAGCTACAAGCAGGATTTCGAGCCGCTGGAGTATCTCGACGGCCGCCACTGGCGGCGTCAGATCCCTCTCGTCGAGTGATCGCCAGCGCTCCGACCGGCAATTCGTGCACGGGTTTTTTGCCTTAACTCGCGGCATGCGGCAGAATATCGGGCTATCTTCAAGACCGATACCGGTTGCGGCCGGTATCCAGCGTCGTCGATGCGGCGCATTCCGTGACGCACTTTCGAAGAAGCCTTCAACGCAATACGAGGAAACGCCTAATATGGCACGTGAAGACCATATTGAAATGGAAGGTGTCGTGGTCGATACCCTTCCCAACACCATGTTCCGAGTCGAGCTGGAAAACGGCCACGTCGTGACGGCCCACATTTCCGGCAAGATGCGCAAGAACTACATCCGCATCCTGACCGGCGACAAGGTCAAGGTCGAGCTGACCCCCTACGATCTGTCCAAGGGCCGTATCGTCTACCGCGCTCGCTGAGCACCTGCCAGGCAGACACGGTGTTTGCCCGATCGCCAAGGCCACGAAAAACGCCCCGTCATCATGACAATGACAGGGCGTGAAGCGTGATGCCTTGAAGCGGTGGCGAGAGACCGTCAGGCCACGGCTGCCTCCGTTTCCAGATGCAGCTCGCCCTCCTCGACCGTGACGTGCACCACGCCACCGTGCTCGGCGAGATCGCCGAACAGAATCATCTCGGCCAGCGGCTTCTTGAGCTTTTCCTGAATGACACGTCCCATCGGGCGTGCCCCCATTTCCGGATCGTACCCCTCTTCGGCCAGCCACGCGCGCGCCGTCTCGTCGACGTCCAGCTGCACCCGCTTCTCGTCGAGTTGCGCCTGCAGTTCGACCAGGAACTTGTCGACCACGTTGCGCACCACCGAGGGAGACAGACCGTGGAACTGGATGATGCCGTCCAGGCGGTTGCGGAACTCGGGCGAGAAGGTCTTGCGCAGCACTTCCATGGCATCCGAGGAGTGATCCTGCGTCTGGAAGCCGATGGAGCGCCGTGCGATCTGCTCGGCACCGGCATTCGACGTCATGATCACGATGACATGCCGGAAATCGGCCTCGCGCCCGTTGTTGTCCGTCAGGCGACCATGGTCCATGACCTGCAGCAGCAGGTTGAAGACCTCGGGGTGCGCCTTCTCGATCTCGTCGAGCAGCAGCACGCAATGCGGCTGCTTGTTGATCGCCTCGGTCAGCAACCCGCCCTGGTCGTATCCGACGTACCCCGGGGGCGCACCGATCAGACGCGAGACGGTGTGGCGCTCCATGTACTCGGACATGTCGAAGCGCACCAGCTCGATGCCCATCAACTGCGACAGCTGGCGGGCCACTTCGGTCTTGCCGACACCGGTCGGTCCCGAGAACAGGAAGCTGCCCACCGGCTTGTCCGGCGACTTCAGGCCGGCGCGCGACAGCTTGATCGCCGCCGCCAGGCTGGTGATCGCCTCGTCCTGCCCGAACACCAGCATCTTGAGGTCGCGCTCGAGGTTGGACAGCAGCTTGCGATCCGAACTGGACACGCTCTTCGGCGGAATCCGGGCGATCGATGCCACCACCGCCTCGACCTGATCCACGTCGATGGTGGAGACGCGCATCTCGGGCGGCAGCAGGCGCTGATGCGCACCGGCCTCGTCGATCACGTCAATGGCCTTGTCGGGCAGGTAGCGGTCGTTGATGTAACGGTCCGCCAGCCGCGCCGCGCTTTCCAGTGCCGTGTCGGTGTACTTGAGCGCATGATGCTCCTCGAAGCGCCCACGCAGGCCCTTGAGGATGCGAATGGTGTCGTCCACGGTCGGCTCGGGCACATCGACCTTCTGGAAACGACGTGCCAGCGCGCGATCCTTCTCGAAGATGCCACGGAACTCCTGGAAGGTCGTCGAGCCAATGCAGCGCAGCTCGCCGGACGACAGGAGCGGCTTGAGCAGGTTGGAGGCGTCCATGACGCCACCCGACGCCGCGCCGGCCCCGATCACGGTATGGATCTCGTCGATGAACAGGATCGCATTGGGTTGCTTGCGCAATTCGGCGAGCAGGCCCTTGAGCCGCTTCTCGAAGTCGCCCCGATACTTGGTACCGGCCAGCAGGGTGCCCATGTCGAGCGAATAGACGACACCGTCGCTGATCACGTCGGGAACGTCCTCCTCGACGATACGCTTGGCCAGGCCCTCGGCGATGGCGGTCTTGCCGACACCGGCCTCGCCCACCAGCAACGGATTGTTCTTGCGCCGACGCGCCAGGATCTGGATGACGCGCTCGAGCTCGTGGTCGCGCCCGATCAACGGATCGATCTTGCCCAGGCGCGCCTGCTCGTTGAGGTTGGTGGCATATCCCGTCAACGGGTGGGTGCCGCCTTCGGACACGCCTTCCTCGGCATCCTCGCTTTCCTGGGAGGACGGCGACTGGCCGTGGCCGGCGACCTTGGAGATGCCGTGGGCGATATAGTTCACCGCATCGACGCGCGCCACGTTCTGCTGCTTGAGGAAATAGACGGCCTGGCTTTCCTGTTCGGAGAAAATCGCGACCAGGACATTGGCGCCGGTCACCTCCGACTTGCCCGAGGACTGCACGTGGAAGACCGCGCGCTGCAGTACGCGCTGGAAGCCCAGCGTCGGCTGCGTCTCGCGATCCTCCTGCTCATCGGGGATCAGGGGGGTGGTGGAATTGATGAAATCCTGAAGATCGGCGCGCAGCTTCTCGAGATTGGCGCCGCAGGCTCGCAACACATCGGCCGCGGAGGCATTGTCCAACAACGCCAGCAGCAGATGTTCCACGGTCATGAACTCGTGGCGCTTGGAACGCGCCACGGTGAAGGCCGTGTTCAGGGTGAGTTCAAGTTCTTTGCTCAACATGGCAATCCCCTCTTGGCCGCCTATGGCGTCTGTCGGCACTTTCACAATCGAGCACAAACAGAGGTTATGCAAGTGCTACCTTGGACCACACTTCAACGCAGCAGTGCCGTGATCAATCGGTTTTATCGATATCGCACAGCAGCGGGTGCTGACATTCGCGTGCGTACTCGTTGACCTGGTGACATTTGGTTTCCGCGATATCGCGGGTGAAAATACCGCAGGTGGCCTTGCCGTGCGTATGCACGACGAGCATGACCTGCACGGCCTTTTCCCGCTCCATCGCGAAGAAGCTTTGCAGCACCTCGACGACGAACTCCATGGGAGTGAAATCGTCATTGTGCAGCACGACCTTGTACATCGGCGGCTGAGCCAGCTCAGGTTCCGCCGACTGGACCGAAACGTCGCCTTCCGGATCTTCGTGGGGATCGTCGTCGGGCGGACGTGTCATGCCCAGGATGACCTCTGCGTAAGACATGGGGGAGACGAATGGGTGTTCTGGTTCAAACATAGATGGAAATGTCCGTAAGTGCGCGCCGGATTCGACGGGGCAGGGTCACCAGGGTGAACGCCACCGGCCGCTCCGGTTCTCTCAATGTGCGGCCGGCCGCACGTGGATGCAAGGCGGGCGCCGCGAAAAAACACGCGCCCCGGTACCCCGCAAGTATGGCATTGCGCCCCGGGTGCGGAGTAGGCTTTGCCCCATGTGCGCCGCCGTCGACAGGCCCGAGACCGCCAATGAGTTCGCTGTACCTGCTGCATAAACCTTACCAAATGCTCTCGCAGTTCACCGATACACGGGGACGCGCCACGCTTGCCGAGGCCATCGACGTGCCCGACATCTACCCGGCCGGGCGTCTCGACTACGACTCGGAAGGCTTGCTGCTGCTCACCGGAGACGGCGCACTGGCGCATCGCATCAGTCATCCTCGCCACAAGCAGCCCAAGACCTACTGGGTGCAGGTCGAGGGCGAGCCGGAGCCCGCCGCATTGCAGGCCCTGCGCCAGGGCGTGACGCTGCGTGACGGCCCCACCCGCCCGGCCAAGGTACGCCGTCTCGAGTCACCCGATGTCGCGCCACGCCACCCGCCCGTGCGGCATCGCGAGGCCGTGCCGACCGCGTGGCTCGAGCTCACCCTGAGCGAAGGACGCAATCGCCAGGTTCGCCGCATGACGGCGCATGTCGGCCACCCCACGCTACGCTTGATTCGTGTCGCCATCGGACCATGGCGCCTCGCCGGGCTGGCGCCTGGTGAATGGCGCCGCGAGACCCTGCATGCGCCGCGCGCCCAGGCCGCGCCGGCTTCCTCCCACAAGCGCCGCCGGAGTCGCCGATGAGCCGCTGGTCTCCCCATGTCACCGTCGCCAGCGTCATCGAGCGCGCGGGCCGTTACCTGCTGGTCGAGGAAGACAAGGGCGGGCCCTTCAGCCTGTTCAACCAGCCCGCCGGCCATCTCGAGCCCGGCGAGCGTCTGACCCAGGCCGCCGAACGCGAAACCCGCGAGGAGGCCGCCTGGCATATCACCTTGACCGGCTATCTGGGGCTTTACGTCTATACCGCACCCGACGACCTGATCTTTCACAGTCATGCCTTCGTCGGCATCCCCCTCGCCCATCTGGGCAACGATCTGGACAGCGGCATCGTCGCCGCGCACTGGCTGACGCTCGACGAGATCGAAGCCCTGGAACGCTCGCATCGCCTGCGCAGCCCGCTGGTGCTCAAGCGGATCCGCGACGCCATGGCCGGACGCCAGTTTCCTCTCGACGTGATTCACGAACGCTGATGCCGCGATCTCGAAGCCTGAAGCCGGTTTCAGGTATAATGGCCGTTTTGACAGCCATTCATCCTCCACCCATTCGAGAGTGACCATGTCTCACGCCACGGGATCCCGGGCCGCGGGGGCCACCACCGCGTGCAAAGTCATCGTCGGCATGTCGGGCGGCGTCGATTCGTCCGTGACCGCCCTGACCCTGCTGGAGCAGGGCTATGCGGTCGAAGGCCTGTTCATGAAGAACTGGGACGAGGACGACGGCACCGAATACTGCACCGCCAAGGAAGATCTTGCCGACGCCCAGGCCGTATGCGACACCCTGGGCATCACGTTGCACACGGCGAACTTCGCCGCCGAGTATTGGGATAACGTCTTCGAGCATTTTCTCGCCGAGTACAAGGCCGGCCGCACGCCCAATCCCGATATCCTCTGCAACCGCGAGATCAAGTTCAAAGTCTTCCTCGAGTACGCCGAGATGCTCGGTGCCGAGAAGATCGCCACGGGCCATTACGTCCGTCAGGGCTGGCGCGACGGTCACTGCCGGCTGCTCAAGGGGCTCGATGCCAACAAGGACCAGAGCTACTTCCTGCACGCCGTGCCGGAGGCCGCCATCGCGCGCACGCTGTTCCCGGTCGGCGAGATGGAGAAAAGCGAGGTGCGCGCCATCGCTGAGCGCCACGGCCTGACCACGGCGCGCAAGAAGGATTCCACGGGCATCTGCTTCATCGGTGAACGGCGCTTCAGCGACTTCCTGAAACAATACCTGCCCGCGCAACCGGGCGTCATCGAAACGCCCGAGGGCGAGGTCATCGGCGAGCACATGGGGCTGATGTACTACACCCTCGGCCAGCGCCAGGGACTGGGCATCGGCGGCCTGCCCAATCATCCCGATGCGCCCTGGTACGTAGCGGCCAAGGACCTCGAGCGCAACGTGCTGATCGCCGTGCAGGGCAAGCATCACCCGCTCTTGTATACCGACAGCCTGAGCACCGAGCCCGTGGAATGGGTCGCCGGTCAACCGCCGGCGCCAGAGGCACGCCTCCAGGCGAAGACCCGCTACCGCCAGCAGGACGTCGCCTGTCACGTCCGCGTGCTCGAGGACGGCGGCGTCGAGGCGCATTTCGACGAGCCCCAGCGTGCAGTCACGCCGGGACAGTCCCTGGTGCTCTACGACGGCGACATCTGCCTGGGCGGTGGCGTCATCCGTTCGACCTGGAACCACAGCGAGCATCGAGGAGATAACGCCGCATGACACCGACCCCGATTCAGAACGCGCCGCAGAGCGCTGTCACACGCCAGGCCCTGGCGTTGGCCGGTGTCTTTCAGGCCGCCGCGGTGGTCGATCAACTCGCGCGCACCGGGCAATGCGACGAACGCGCCTGGAACACGCTGATTCGCGCCACGCTGGATACCAATCCCGACAGTTTCGCGACCATCTACGGTGGCCACCACAACAACCTGCGCCTGGGCATCGATACCCTCAGCGCCGTGATGAACCGCCAGCACAGCGATCCCGCCGTCATGCGCTACGGGTTTTCGCTGGTCCTGCTGATGCAGAAGCTGCGCAAGGACGACGCCATGATGGCGTCGCTGGGGGAGCGCCTGACCCGCATCCAGGGTCAGGCCGAGCATTTCGGCGAAACTCACGAGAACGTGATCGCCAGCCTCGGTCAGCTGTACCAGGACACCTTGTCCACGTTCCGCTACCGCATTGTCGTACAGGGCGATCCCAGCCTGCTGCAAAGCCGCATGATGCCCGAGCGCGTGCGTGCCGCCCTGCTCACCGGGGTGCGTTTCGCCCTGCTCTGGCACCAGCAGGGTGGCCGCCGCTGGAAACTGCTGTTTCAACGCCAGGGCATCAAGAAGTCCCTGGCCGCTCTGGATGGCCACTGAGCGCTGCGCCGCGCGATTCGATTCACAATCAGGAAGACGACACCCATGGAATTGTCCGCCCTCACCGCCCTGTCCCCCGTCGATGGCCGCTATGGCACCAAAGCCGCCGCCTTGCGCGAACATTTCAGCGAATACGGCTTGATCCGGGCTCGCGTCACCGTCGAGGTGCGCTGGCTGGAGCGTCTCGCCGCGCATCCGGGGATCGTCGAGGTGCCACCGCTCTCGGCCCAGGCCACCAACTTCCTGAGCCAGCTGGTGAGCGAGTTCTCGGTTGCCGACGCCGAGCGCATCAAGGACATCGAGCGCACCACCAATCACGACGTCAAGGCGGTGGAGTACTTCCTCAAGGAGAAGGTCGCCGAGGTCGACGAGCTTCACGCGATCACCGAATTCATCCACTTCGCCTGCACCAGCGAGGACATCAACAACCTGTCCTACGGCGTGATGCTGCGTGACGGACTCGACACGCTGCTGCCGACGCTGCGCGAAATCGTCACCGCCATCACGCGCCTGGCCCACGAGCATGCCGAGCAGCCCATGCTCTCGCGCACCCACGGCCAGACCGCCAGCCCCACCACGCTGGGCAAGGAAATGGCCAACGTGGCGTACCGCCTGCGTCGCCAGCTCAAGCAGATCGAGCAGGCCGACATCCTCGGCAAGATCAACGGCGCGGTAGGCAACTACAATGCCCACCTGGCCACCTACCCCGAGATCGACTGGGCCGAGAATGCGCGCATCTTCGTCGAAGGCCTGGGGCTGACCTTCAATCCCTACACCACGCAGATCGAGCCGCACGACTACATCGCCGAACTGTTCGACGCCATCGCGCGCTTCAACACCATCCTGATCGATTTCGACCGCGACGTGTGGGGCTACATTTCGCTGGGCTACTTCAAGCAGAAGACCGTCGAAGGGGAAGTCGGCTCCTCGACCATGCCCCACAAGGTCAATCCCATCGATTTCGAGAACTCCGAGGGCAATCTTGGCCTCTCCAACGCACTGCTCGGTCACCTCGCCCAGAAACTGCCGATCTCCCGCTGGCAGCGCGATCTGACCGACTCCACGGTGCTGCGCAACCTCGGCGTGGGTCTGGCATACGGCTTGATCGCCTATCAGGCCACCCTCAAGGGCATCGGCAAGCTGGAAGCCAATCCCGCACGTCTCGACGAGGACCTCGACCAGAACTGGGAAGTCCTCGCCGAGCCGATCCAGACCGTGATGCGCCGTTACGGCATCGAGAAACCCTACGAGAAGCTCAAGACGCTGACGCGTGGCAAGCGCGTCGATCAGGCCGGCTTCGCGGCCTTCATCGACACTCTGGAACTGCCCGACGACGTCAAGACCGAGCTCAAGGCACTGACCCCGGCCACCTATATCGGGAACGCCAGCGAGCAGGCTCGCAAACTGTAAGCAGCTGGAAGCTGGAAGCTGGCATGAACTCACCACCGACGATGCCAAGCCTTTTCTTCCGGCTTCCAGGCGCGCAACGCCGCGCTTTAAGCTTCACACATGGTCGCGGTTGCCCACTCATCCCTTTCGAGTCCCGAGGTTCTCATGTCGAGCGACACTCCCCTATCGATACTCGGCGGCTTGACCGCCGAGACCTTCCTGCGTGACTACTGGCAGAAAAAACCGCTGCTGATTCGTGGCGCATTCCCCGACTTCGCGTCGCCGCTTGCCCCCGAGGAACTCGCCGGCCTGGCCTGCGAAGACGGCATCGAGGCCCGGCTCGTCGAAGCCCAGGGCCCCGACAAGCCCTGGCAGGTCAGCCACGGGCCTTTCGATGACGCCACCTTCGCGCGCCTGCCCGACCGAGAATGGACCCTGCTGGTCCAGGCCGTCGACCATTACGTCCCCGAGGTCGCAGCCCTGCTCGATGCCTTCGACTTCCTGCCGCGCTGGCGACTCGACGACGTCATGGTCAGCTACGCGCCTCCCGAAGGCAGCGTGGGCCCGCACGTGGACAATTACGACGTCTTCCTGCTCCAGGGCAGCGGCCAGCGGCGTTGGCAACTCGGCGGCGAGCAGCCCGACGATGCCCCGATCGTCTCGGGCATCGACCTGCGCATGCTCGAGCGCTTCGAGGTGACGGCGGACGAGGACTGGGTGCTCGAGCCCGGCGACATGCTGTATCTGCCGCCGCGCATCGCTCATCACGGCGTCAGTCAGAGCGCCGACTGCATGACCTATTCGATCGGTTTCCGGGCCCCCTCCGCCGACGAGGTCATCACCTCGTTCGCCGACTATCTCGGCGAAATGCAGCCCGATTCCCGGCGCTACACCGACCCCGATCTCGCTCCCTGCGCGCATGCCGCTCAACTCGACGATCAGGCCATCACCCGGCTGCGGCGACTGATGCTCTCGGTCATCGACGACCCGGCACAGATGGCCCAGTGGTTCGGCCGTGTCATGACGCAGCCCAAGTACGTCGATCAGCTCGCCCCGCTCGACACGCCGATGGACAGCGCGGCCACCGCCGAGGCGCTGACACAAGGCCGTTACCTGGAACGCGCCCTGGGCTCGCGCTTCGCCTTTCATGATGAAGGCGGCGAGACCACCCTGTTCGTGGATGGCGACGGTCATGCCTGCCCGCCGCCGCTGGCCCGCCTGCTCGCCGACACCACGCCGCTGCATGCCGCCACCCTGGCAGAACATCTCGACGACGCTGCCCTGACGCTGCTCACCGAGTTGCTCAACCGCGGCAGTCTGCAGTGGCAGGACGAGGATGCCGAGGACGAGGAGGCGTGACATGACGCTCGAGATCGCAAGCGGTGACTGGGCCACGCTGGGGGCGGCTTGCAGCGCGATTCGCAAGACCGTGTTCATCGAGGAACAGCAGGTCCCGCAAGACGAAGAGTGGGACGGTCGCGATCCCCGGTGCCTGCATGTACTGCTGCGTGTCGAGGGGCGGCCCATGGGGACCGCCCGCCTGCTGCCGGACGGCCATATCGGCCGCGTCGCGATCCTGCGCGAGGGTCGCGGCCAGGGGCTGGGGCTACATCTGATGGAAGCCATGATGGAAAAGGCGCGTCAGCAAGGTCACGACGCCGTGCATCTCGATGCCCAGACCTACGCGATTCCCTTCTACGAACGTCTCGGCTTTGTCGCCCACGGCGAGACCTTCCTCGACGCCAACATTCCCCACCGCCACATGAGCCTGACTTTTCAATAGCTTGTCGTCGCTCGCACTGTCCTTCCCGAAACAGGGCTACAAGACGCCGCTGCATGGCGGCATCTTGTAGTCAAACTACAACGAAATCTGCGCCTAACTACGCATTGTTGCCACGTCTCGTGTGCGTCATATTTTCCTCAAAGCCGAGGTTAAAACGATCGTTTTATCGCAGCGCAACAACCGCGCCACCAGGCCCGCCCTGGCGAAAAAGACGACACCTCGGTTCGACGTGGATCGCCCTTTCGGGCTCGCCCCACATGCTCACGACGACCAAGAGGCAAGCGACATGTCCCAGACACGCGAACAGCAAATCGCTGCGTTGGAAAAGGATTGGAACGAGAATCCGCGCTGGAAGGACGTCAAGCGTCCGTACAGTGCCGAAGATGTGGTTCGACTTCGCGGCAGCGTCAACGAAGCGCACACGCTGGCCAGCCGCGGCGCCGAGAAGCTCTGGCGACTGGTCAACGGCGAGGCCCGCAAGGGCTACGTCAACTGCCTCGGCGCGCTGACCGGCGGCCAGGCCATGCAGCAGGTCAAGGCAGGTATCGAGGCGATCTATCTCTCGGGCTGGCAGGTCGCCGCCGACAACAACAGCTACCTGTCGATGTATCCCGACCAGTCGCTCTATCCGGTGGACTCGGTGCCCAAGGTCGTCGAACGCATCAACAACAGTTTCCGCCGCGCGGATCAGATCCAGTGGCAGAAGGGCGCCAACCCCGGCGATGCCGACTTCGTCGATTACTTCGCCCCCATCGTCGCCGACGCCGAGGCGGGATTCGGCGGCGTGCTCAACGCCTACGAACTGATGACGGCAATGATCCGTGCCGGTGCCAGTGGCGTGCATTTCGAGGATCAGCTCGCCGCGGTCAAGAAGTGCGGCCACATGGGCGGCAAGGTGCTGGTGCCCACGCAGGAGGCCGTGCAGAAGCTGGTCGCCGCCCGTCTGGCCGCCGACGTCGCGGGCACGCCGACGCTGGTCATCGCGCGCACCGACGCCAATGCCGCCAACCTGATCACCGCCGACGTGGATGATTACGACAAGCCCTTCATCACCGGGGAACGCACCGCCGAAGGCTTCTATCGGGTCAATGCCGGCCTCGATCAGGCCATCTCGCGAGGCCTGGCCTACGCGCCCTTCGCCGACATCATCTGGTGCGAAACCGCCAAGCCGGATCTCGACGAAGCCAGGCGCTTCGCCGAGGCGATCCATCGCGAATATCCGGGGCAACTGCTGGCCTACAACTGCTCGCCGTCCTTCAACTGGAAGAAGAATCTCGACGATGCCGAGATCGCCGGGTTCCAGCAGGCCCTGGCCGACATGGGCTACACCTACCAGTTCATCACCTTAGCGGGCATTCACAACATGTGGTACAACATGTTCGATCTCGCCCACAGCTACGCTCAGGGCGAAGGCATGAAGCACTACGTCGAGAAGGTCCAGCAGCCGGAATTCGAGGCCGCCGAACGCGGCTACACCTTCGTCGCTCACCAGCAGGAAGTGGGCACCGGCTACTTCGACGACATGACCAACGTCATCCAGGGCGGAGTGTCGTCGGTGACCGCCCTCAAGGGCTCCACCGAGGAAGCGCAGTTCTGACACGCCACACACTCCCCCATCGAGTAGGAGGGGGAGTCGCCTCCCCCGTCCTCTCACACCACCGTACGTACCGTTCGGTATACGGCGGTTCATGAAGAACGGCTAAGCCCTCTTGCCGTGTCGAGTACCGAGATCAGCCCCTGCTGCTCGAACCACTTCCGTGGCAGGGCCTGATTCATGTGCGAGGCGCCCGCATTCCACCAAGGACCTCGCCCATTCCCCGCTGACTTCCTGGCACGGGGCTCGTCCAACCCTAGCGCCAGGAGTTTCCGACGCCGGGTGTCTGGACGTTTCCACTGCCGCCAAATCACGCAGCGCAAGCGTCGGCGTACCCATTGATCCAGCGCTTCCAGGGGACGCTTCACATCGACGAGGCTGAAGTAGCTGGCCCAGCCGCGTAGGACGGGGGCCAACGCCTCGGTGACTCGCCGGATGTTGTGCCCCCTGCCACGCTTCAGGATCTCCCGGACACGCTGCATCAGGCGCTGCAAGCTGGCCTGGGTCAGCGTCAGCCGTGGCAGCTTGTGCCGAGTCAGCGTGTACCCCAGATAGCCTCGCTGCCAGGGGCGATCCACCGCGCTTTTGGCATGGTTGACCATGAGCCGAAGTGAGTTCTCGAGATACTCACTCAGGCTGGCCATGACGCGCTCACCCGCTCGCCGACTGCGTACATAGATCTGCATGTCGTCGGCGTAGCGGCAGAAGCGGTGACCGCGGCGCTCCAGTTCCTTGTCCACGTCATCCAGCAGGATATTCGCCAGCAGCGGGCTCAGCGGTCCGCCCTGGGGCGTCCCCTGTCGGCGTGGCGCGGCCAAGCCGTGCTGGAACATCCCGGCTTCCAGATAGCGACGGATCAGGCGCAACACCCGCTTGTCGCGGACGCGACGCGCGATCCGCGCCATCAGCAGGTCGTGGTTCACCCGGTCGAAGAAGGCTTCCAAGTCGAGGTCGACCACCCAGCGGTGGCCGGCAGAAACGTGAGCCTTCATGGCCGAAACAGCCTGCTGAGCACTGCGCCCGGGGCGATAGCCGTAGCTTGATGCGGAAAAGCCCGGATCGAAGATCGGCGTCAGCACCTGCAGCAGCGCCTGCTGGATCAGCCGGTCGGTGACCGTGGGAATGCCGAGCTGTCGGGTCCCGCCCTTGGGCTTGGGGATCTTGGCGGCTCGGATCGGGCTGGGGTGGTACTCACCGGCCAGCAGCCGCTCGCGCAGCGTCGGCCAGTACTGTTTCAGGTGGTCGGTCAACTGGTCCACCGTCATGCCATCGGCACCCGGCGCCCCCTGGTTGGCGACCACCCGGCGGTAAGCCCGCGCCATGTTGGCCTTCTCTACCACGGCTTCCATGAGCGGGGCGGGCTCCGCTTTCGTCCACGATGACGACGCCGGGACCGTCTCGACGCCCACCGGCTGGGGCGCGGGGTTCCACCCCGGCCCCTCTGGGTGGGTGGCGGTGTTAGCGCCCATTGCTGTCTTCATGATCAATCCTCGAGACGTCATCGCCTACTCGCGGTTCTTCATGTTCGGCCCTTGGTGCCGAGGTGAACCGGCCCTTACTATGGCCTTGGCTGACGTCTGATGGCCCCTCCCGTCGCCTTTCGACGCCGGTAGCACTGTGGCAGACCACCAGACCTCCCAGGGTAAGACGCGCGACCTTCCCGCTTATGCCTGTCGGATGTACGTCATGGCGTTTCGTGCAAGTACCGGGCGTTGGTGATCGTTGCCACCTCACCCCGCCAGGACGCCTCATATCCGCTTCCTGTTCGTCAGGCCAGCGTTTTGCCTCGGGCTTCCTTCAGATTCTCCCTCGCAGAAGACACCCTTGCCGTCGGCTAGTACTTCCCCTTGCCGGGCGTACAGGGGACTTTCACCCCCAAGTCATCCCGAGGCACCACCCTCGGGAACAGCGCCAGTCTGGCGCTGCGCGCCATGCCTGGCGCACAACGAAAAGGGCGCCCGCTGGGGCGCCCTTTTCATTGCCTGACCGGCGATCCGATCAACGCTGCTCGCGCAGGATGCCGAGCATCCGCTTGAGCGGTTCCGCCGCTCCCCACAGCAACTGATCGCCCACCGAGAAGGCGGACAGGTATTCGCCCCCCATGGCCAGCTTGCGCAGGCGCCCGACCGGCACGTCCAGCGTGCCGGTCACCGCGGCCGGCGTCAGGCCGCTCAAGGTGGCGTCCTTGTCGTTGGGGATCACCTTCGCCCACTGGTTGTGCTTGGCCAGACGATCCTCGATCTCGTCGAGGGGCACGTCCTGCTTGAGCTTGATGGTGAACGCCTGGCTGTGCGAACGCATCGCGCCGATGCGCACGCACAAGCCATCGATGGGGATCGGCGAGTCGCCAGTGGCGAGAATCTTGTTGCTCTCGACCCCGCCTTTCCACTCTTCCTTGCTCTGACCGTTGTCCATCGCCTTGTCGATCCACGGCAACAAACTGCCGGCCAGCGGCTCGCCGAACTGCTCGGTGGGGAAATCCCCGCCACGCATGGCCTGCGTCACCTGACGGTCGATATCCAGGATCGCGCTGCCGGGATCGGCCAGTGCCGATGACGCCGCACCATGCAGCGCGCCCATCTGGGAAAGCAGCTCGCGCATGTGCTTGGCGCCGGACCCCGAGGCGGCCTGGTAGGTCATGGACGTCATCCACTCCACCATGTTGGCCTCGAACAAACCGCCCAGGCCCAGCAGCATCAGGCTGACGGTACAATTGCCGCCCACGAACGTCTTGCCGCCGTTGGCGAGACTGCGCTCGATGACGTGACGGTTGACCGGGTCGAGCACGATGGTCGCCTCGTCCGCCATGCGCAGCGTGCTGGCGGCGTCGATCCAATAGCCCTGCCAGCCAGCCTCGCGCAGCGGGCGGTAGACGCTTTCCGTATAGTCGCCACCCTGAGCGGTGACCACCACGTCGAGACTCTTGAGGGCCTCCAGGTCACGGGCGTCCTTTAGGGGCGGCACTTCGACCCCGATGTCGGGGCCAGGCTGGCCGACCTGAGAGGTCGTGAAGAACACCGGCTCGAGGCCGCTGAAATCGCCATCCTCGCGCATGCGTTGCATGAGGACGGACCCCACCATTCCTCGCCAACCGACAAAACCGACTCTAAGCATGTGTCGTCCTCCTGAAATCTACGAATGGGCGTACGGCCATGATACGTCAGTCACGCTCATTGCGCCTGGAAAGCCGCCAGCACGGCATCGCCCATGGCCTGGGTCGAGACGGGCGCCGTGCCCTCGAACGCGATATCGGCGGTACGCAGCCCCTGGTCGAGTACCGTCCCCACGGCGCGTTCGATGCGCTCGGCGAGCTGCGGCGCCTCGAGGGAATAGCGCAGCATCATGGCCACGGACAGGATCGTCGCCAACGGGTTGGCGATGCCTTGTCCCGCGATGTCCGGCGCGCTGCCGTGACAGGGCTCGTACATGCCCTGACGTTGTTCGTTGAGCGAGGCCGAGGGCAGCATGCCGATCGAGCCCGTCAACATCGCCGCGGCGTCGGAGAGGATATCACCGAACATGTTGCCGGTAACGATGACGTCGAACTGCTTCGGCGCGCGCACCAGCTGCATGGCCGCGTTGTCGACGTACATGTGCGACAGTTCGACATCCGGGTACTCCGGCGCCAGCCGCTCCATCACCTCGCGCCACAGGATGGTGGCCTCCAGCACGTTGGCCTTGTCCACCGAGCAGAGCTTGCCGCCGCGCGCGCGCGCCATCTCGAAGGCCACGCGGCCGATGCGCTCGATTTCGTGCTCGGCGTAGATATAGGTGTTGTATCCGACCCTCTCGCCGTCGCGCTCCTCGATGCCCCGCGGCTGACCGAAGTAGATGCCGCCGGTGAGCTCGCGCACGATCATGATGTCCAGCCCGGCGACGATCTCGGGCTTGAGGCTCGAGGCCGAGGCCAGTTGCGGATACAGCAGCGCCGGGCGCAGGTTGCCGAACAGGTTGAGGTTCTTGCGCAGCCCCAGCAGCCCTTTCTCCGGACGCTTGGACAGATCCTCGATCTTGTCCCACTGGGGGCCGCCCACGGCGCCCAGCAACACCGCATCGGCGGCCTTGGCGCTCGCCAGCGTCTCGTCGGGAAGCGGCACGCCATGGGCGTCGATCCCCGCCCCGCCGACCAGACCTTCCTCGATGCTGGCCTCCAGGCCCGCCTCGCGGCACGCGTTGAGGATCTTGACCGCCTCGCGGGTGATTTCCGGGCCGATACCGTCGCCCGGCAGGACGAGAATCTTGCGACTCATGGCGTACTCTCTCGATGCATCACTGATGACGTCCCGGGCGAGCGCCGGATGACCTGGCATCCCGCGCTCGCCCAGGGGTTCATGAAGGGTCGGCAGCGACCGTCAGCCCGCCTGGCGGAACAGCCACGGCCGCGCCTGACGATGCCGTGCCTCGAAGTCCTCGATGGCGTCGGCGTCCTTCAGGGTCAGGCCGATATCGTCCAGCCCTTCGAGCAGGCAATGCTTGCGGAAGGGGTCGACCTCGAAGGTCAGCACTTCGCCGCTGGGCGTGGTGACCTGCTGCTTTTCCAGATCGACATCCAGACGATAGCCTTCCTCGGCCTCGGCTTCCTGGAACAGCCGGTCCACCGTGGCCTCGTCGAACGTGATCAACAACAGGCCGTTCTTGAAGGCATTGTTGAAGAAGATATCGGCGAAACTCGGCGCGATGATCACGCGAAACCCGAAGTCCTCCAGTGCCCAGGGGGCATGCTCGCGCGAGCTGCCGCAGCCGAAGTTGCGGCGTGCCAGCAGCACGCTGGCGCCCTGGTAACGCGGCTGGTTGAGCACGAAATCCGGATTGAGCGGACGCTTGGCGACGTCCTGACCCGGGTAGCCCTCGTCCAGGTAGCGCAGCTCATCGAACAGATTGGGCCCGAAACCGGTGCGCTTGATCGACTTCAAGAACTGCTTGGGGATGATCAGGTCGGTATCCACGTTGGCGCGGTCCATGGGCGCCACGAGGCCCTGATGACGATCGAACTGTCGCATGCTCACGCCTCCTGTACCTGACTGTCATCGTTGGCGGCCCGGCCGGCCCCGAAATCGCGCACGTCCACGAAGTGGCCGGCGATGGCCGCGGCGGCGGCCATGGCGGGACTCACCAGATGCGTGCGCCCGCCGTACCCCTGGCGACCCTCGAAATTGCGGTTGGAGGTCGAGGCGCAGTGTTCGCCGGTTCCCAGCTTGTCGGCGTTCATCGCCAGGCACATGGAACACCCAGGCTCGCGCCATTCGAAGCCCGCCTCGAGGAAGATCTTGTCCAGCCCCTCCTCCTCGGCCTGGCGCTTGACCAGTCCGGAACCGGGCACGACCATCGCCAGCTTGATGGAATCCGCCACCTTGCGTCCCTCGGCGACCCTGGCCGCTTCACGCAGGTCTTCGATGCGCGAGTTGGTGCACGACCCGATGAAGACCTTGTCGAGGCGGATATCGGTGATCCGCTGCCCCGCCTGGAGCCCCATGTACTCGAGGGCACGCGAGACGCCGCGCTGCACGGTCTCGTCGCCGGCGGCGGCGGGATCCGGTACCTGTGCGCCGACACCGGCGACCATTTCCGGGCTCGTGCCCCAGGTGACCTGCGGCTCGATCTCGGCGGCGTCGAGTTCGACCACCTTGTCGAACGGCGCATCGTCGTCGGAGACCAGCTCGCGCCAGTCGGCGACCGCCGCGTCCCAATGTTCTTCGCTGGGCGCGAAGGGGCGCCGACGCAGGTATTCGATGGTCGTCTCGTCCACCGCGACCAGCCCCACGCGCGCGCCGGCCTCGATGGCCATGTTGCAGATGGTCATGCGCCCTTCCATGGACAGGTCGCGAATCGCGCTGCCGGCGAACTCGATGGCGTAGCCGGTGCCGCCGGCGGTGCCGATCTTGCCGATCACCGCCAGCACGATGTCCTTCGCCGTCACGCCGAGCCCCAGCTCGCCCTCGACGCGTACCTGCATGTTCTTCATCTTGCGCTGAATCAGGCACTGGGTCGCCAGCACGTGCTCGACCTCGGAGGTGCCGATGCCGTGCGCCAGGGCCCCGAAGGCCCCGTGCGTGGCCGTGTGCGAATCGCCGCAGACCACCGTCATGCCCGGCTGCGTGGCGCCTTGCTCCGGCCCGACCACATGCACGATGCCCTGACGCGCATCGTTGATGCGGAACTCCTCGATGCCGAAGCTCGCGCAGTTGTCGTCCAGTGTCTCGACCTGAATGCGCGAGACCGGATCGACGATGCCCGCGTTGCCCTCGGAACGCTCCTTGAGCGTGGTCGGCACGTTATGGTCCGGCGTGGCGAGATTGGTATCCAGCCGCCACGGCTTGCGCCCGGCAAGCCGCAGACCCTCGAAGGCCTGCGGCGAGGTCACCTCGTGGAGCAGGTGACGATCGATATAGATCAACGCCGTGCCATCGTCGCGTTCCTTTACCAGGTGCCGCGACCAGAGCTTGTCGTAAAGAGTCTGGCCTGCCATGGAATCTCCTCCACTCGTGCCTTCCCGACCGGGAAGATTGGGCGATGACGCTCTATGTCGTCTTGCAACATCTCGCTGATGACGCGCCGCGATAAGCGGCGCAACCTCGATGTCCCCAAGCCTAAGGGGGCTTATGGATAAACGCAATTCATGTTATTTATGCTTTGGATTCCAAAGTAGAATACTTTCCCGAGAGAGCGCTCATGGACACGCAAAGCCTGCAAGCCTTCCTCGCGGTCGCCGACCACGGCTCGTTCTCGCTCGCCGCGGAACAGCTCCATCTGACCCAGCCCGCCGTCAGCAAGCGCATCGCGGGCCTCGAGGGGCAGGTCGGCGCCCAGCTCTTCGACCGACTCAACCGCCGCGTGACGCTCACCGAAGCCGGTCGCACCCTGCTGCCGCGCGCCCGCCAGATCCTGGTGATGTTCGATGACAGCCGTCGCGCGCTGTCCAATCTCAGCGGCGACATCAGCGGCAGCCTGACCATGGCCACCAGCCATCATGTCGGCCTGCACCGCCTGCCACCACTGCTCAAGGCCTATACCCAGGCCTACCCGGACGTACGCATGGACATGCGCTTTCTGGACTCGGAACAAGCCTATCAAGGCGTGCTGGACGGCGACCTGGAGCTCGCCGTGGTCACGCTGGCCCCGGTCCCCGATCCGGCGCTGACGGTGGTGCCGGTGTGGATCGACCAGTTGCGCTTCGTCTGCGGACGCGAGCACGCCCTCGCCGGGCGCGACACGGTCGCGCTGTCGGCACTGTCCGATTACGACGCCGTGCTGCCGGGACATCTTACCTTCACCCGGGGCATCGTGGTGGACACCTTCGCCCGCGACGGCCTGCAGGTGAACGTCTCGCTGTCCACCAATTACCTCGAAACCCTCAAGATGATGGTCGCCATCGGCCTGGGCTGGAGCGTACTGCCCGAAACCATGATCGACGACGAGATCGAGGTCATTCCCATCGATCACCGCCCCATCCAGCGTCCGCTGGGCTATCTGTTCCACAAGAGCCGGACGCTTTCCAATGCCGCACGGGCCATGCTCGAGATGCTGGATGCCGCCCGGGACACGACGGCCCGGCAATGGGTGTGACGCCTCATGTCGTGAAACATCAAGACAACCCATGAGATAGCCAGGGGGCTCGCCTTTTTTCGTCACGCCGATTTGATCGATAGCGACGCAAAAACGCCGTTTATTATCAACCGGTCCGCCACGTCGTGTCAGAAAACATCATGTGGGCCGTTCGGTGCCGCCTTAGCCTTGTGCCAGACCAACGACACAAACCGCTTGCATGAGGCAGGACATGACCGACACGACTCCCCAAGCGTGGGCGGAGCAGCCCGCGGAAAAGGCACTGACCCTTCCGTCCCGTTATTTCTACGACCCGCAACTGTTCGCCGCCGAACGTGACCGCATCTTCATGGGTGCCTGGCATTTCGCCTGCCACGTCAACGAGGTGACCGAGCCCGGCGCCTTCGTGGTGCGCGACATCTTCGATCAGAGCGTCATCGTGATGCGGGACCGTCAGGGCGAGCTGCACGCCTTTCACAATGTCTGCCAGCACCGTGGCAACCGCCTGCTCGACGAGACGCGTGGCGTGCAGAAGGGCGTCATCCGCTGTGCCTATCATTCCTGGTGCTACGGGCTGGACGGCAGCCTGCGCGCCGCACCGCGCAGCGATCGGATCGCGGCCTTCAATGTCGACGACTACCACATCCCGCCGGTACGCCTGGAAGTCTTCGCCGGGTGCGTCTACTTCAATCTCGATCCCGACGCGACCGACATGCAGACGCTCTTCCCCGGGGCCGAGGCCGCCATCCGCGAGGCGATTCCGGACCTGGACGCCATGCAACTGATCCAGGAAGACGACGTCATCGTCCCGGCCAACTGGAAAGTGATCATGGACAACTCCATCGAGGGCTATCACTTCCAGCTTTCGGGGCCCCATCACGTCGACCTGGCCGCCCTGATCGATTTCGATGGCTACCGCCTGACCCATCACGACAACTGGTGGACCTACGGCGCACCGCCCAATGCCGATGCCAAGCAGGCATACGGCGTGCCGCTGGAGCGTCCGGCAGGCAACGGCGACGGCTTTTTCAACATCGGCATCTGGCCGCACAACACCTTCTACCAGTTCCCGTTCTCGCAGTGCATGGGCACGTTCATGATCATCCCGCTGGATGCCGAACGTTCGATCCTGCGCTTCGGGTATTACACCCCGCACGACACGCTGCCGGAAGTGACCAAGGCCAGCATGCGCTGGATGAACGAAGAACTCGGCCCCGAGGACATCGAGCTCAACATCAGCGTGCAGAAAGGCCTGCACTCGCTGGGCTACGATCAGGGCCGCTACATGATCGATGCCGCACGCAGCAACGAAAGCGAGCATCTGGTGCTGCACTTCCACCGTCTGGTGTTCCAGGCCTTGCACGGTGACGCCAGCACGCCCCAGGAGGCGCCGTCATGACATTCACCGGTCAACGCGTGCTGGTGACCGGCGGCGCCCGCGGTATCGGCGCCGCCACGGCACGGCGCTTTCTGGAACAGGGGGCGCGCGTCGCCATCGGCGCGCGCCGAGAGGCCTCCGTCGAGGCGTTCCGCGATTCGCTGGCGAATACCGAGCTTGCCTCGGCCACGGTGGAATCCGCCGTGGGCGAGATCGGCACCCAGGCCGAGTGCCGGGCGGTCGTGGAAACCGCCGTCGCGCGCCTCGGTGGGCTCGACATCCTGGTCAATTGCGCCGGCGTCTTCGAGGAAGTGCCCTTCGAAGCGGTCACGCAGGAACACTGGGACAGCACGTTCCGCGTCAACGTGGGCGGCACCTTCTTCTGCCTCCAGGCGGCGCTACCGCACCTGGAGGCCAGTGGCGGCAACGTCGTCAACCTGGGCTCGGATGCCGGCCTGATCGGCTTCCCCCCGAGCAGCGTCTACTCCGGCGCCAAGGCCGCCGTGGTCAACCTGACCCGCGCCCTGGCCCTGGAGCTGGCCGGCCGCATACGGATCAACTGCGTGTGCCCGGGCAATGTCGAGACCGACATGATCCAGCACGCCGCCGAGGCCAGCGGCGAGCCACACGCCTACCTGGACGCGGCCCATCGACGAGCGCCCCTGCAACGCATGGGAAAACCGCAAGAGATCGCCGATGCCGTGCTCTATCTCGCCTCTCCCCAGGCCGGCTTCACCCATGGCGCCATCCTGTCCGTCGACGGTGGCGGCGTGTGCGGCTTTTGAGCTCGCGCAGGCCCGCTCGCCGCACCTGACGGCAACACAACGACAACACATCACGAGGAGACTCCCATGACCGCTACCCCCCGACACTGCACCCCGCTGGGCCGCTTGACGTCCACGTTGCTCGGCGGCGCCATGGGCGCGCTGCTGCTCGCGCCTTTCGGGCTCGCCCAGGCCGAGGACGACACGGTCCGCTTCGGCACGCCGCAATGGCCCGGCGCCACCGTCAAGTCGGAAGTGGCGCGACAACTGCTGGACACGCTCGGCTATCGCACCTCGCTGCGGGAAGCCAGCTCGTCGATCATCCTGGAAGGCATGGCGAGCGGCGATCTCGACGTCAACATGGCGCTCTGGCGGCCGTCGCAAAGCGGCATGCTCGATCCCCGCCTGGCGGCCGGCGAGCTGGTCGAAGTCGTCAAGAACATCGACGGCGCGCGCTTTCAGCTCGCGGTGCCCGAATACGTGTGGGACGCCGGTGTGCACTCGATGGCCGATCTCGCCGAGCACGCGGAACGCTTCGGCCGCACCTTCTATGGCATCGAGCCGGGCAACGTCGGCAACGAATTGATGCAGAACGCCATCGACGACGGCACCTACGGCCTGGATGACTGGCGAGTCGCCGCGTCCAGCGAGACCGGCATGATGTCGCAGGTCGAAAGCGACATCCGCAACGAGCAATGGGTCGCGTTCCTGGGCTGGGAACCGCACTGGATGAACGTCGACTTCGACATTCGCTACCTGGAGGACCCCGAGAACCTCTGGGGCGACGCCAGCTCGGTGTCCACGGTGGTCGCCAGCGACTTCGCCGAGCGTCATCCCAACGTCATCGCCTTTCTCGACAACATGGTCGTGCCCATCGCCGTCCAGGACCAGTGGGTCTACGCCTACAGCCGCGAGGACCAGCCGCTGGAAGCGGTCGCCGCGACCTGGATCCAGTCGCATCCCGAACGGGTCAACGCCTGGCTCGAAGGCGTGACCACCGCGGATGGCGAGACCCGCGCGCAAGACGCCTATCAGGCCTCGCGTTGACCTTCCGCCCTTCGCCTCAGGATGCCTGCATGACGACTCATCGAGATTACGACTACATCATCGTCGGGGCGGGATCGGCCGGCTGCGTGCTGGCCGACCGACTCACCGCCGATGGCGAATCCCGGGTGTTGCTGCTCGAAGCCGGCCCCCGCGATCGCTCGTGGACCATCGACATGCCGGCCGCCATGGGGGCGGCCATCGATGGACCACGCTTCAACTGGCACTATTGGTCGGGTCCCGAACCCTACCTCGACGGACGGCGCATCGCCACGCCACGTGGACGCACGCTGGGCGGCTCGTCGTCGATCAACGGCATGGTGTACATCCGCGGTCACGCCCGCGATTACGATGCCTGGGAAGACGCCGGCTGTCCCGGCTGGGGTTACCGGCACGTCTTGCCCTACTTTCGCCGCGCCGAGACCCACGAACTGGGCGCCGATGCCTACCACGGCGAGACGGGGCCGCTGCATGTCAGTGCCGGGCGCCCCGAGGATCCCCTGGCGAAAGCCTTCCTGGCCGCCGGCGAAGAAGCCGGCTATGCCGCCAGCGACGACCTCAACGGCTATCGTCAGGAAGGCTTCGGCCGCGTCGATCGCACGACGCGCGCGGGCAGGCGCTGGAGCACGGCGCGTGGCTACCTGGCGCGCGCCGAGACGCGCGACAACCTGACGGTCATGACCCATGCGCTGGCGCAGCGCGTGCTCGTCGGCGAGACCGGTGCCGAAGGCATCGAATATCGCCACGCCGACACGCTGCACCGGGCACGCGCCACCCGCGAGGTCATCCTCGCGGGCGGCGCCATCAACAGTCCCCAGTTGCTGATGCTCTCCGGCATAGGTCCCGACGACGAACTGACCCGCTGGGGCATTCCTCGCGTGCATACGCTCGAGGGCGTGGGCCGCCGCCTCAGCGACCACCCGGACACCGTCGTGGCATACCGCTGCCGCCGGCCGGTCTCGCATGCCCCCTGGACCCACGCTCCCCGCAAGTGGTGGCTGGGCATGCGCTGGTTCCTCGACCGGCGCGGCCTCGCGGCGAGCAACCAGTTCGACGCCGGCGCCTTCATCCGCTCGCGGGCAGGGGTCGAGCATCCCGACATCCAGTTGACGTTCATGTCCCTGGCCATCGCGCCCGGCACCACCGAAAGCCTGCGCGAGCATGCATTCCAGGTGCACATCGACTTGATGCGCCCCACGAGCATGGGCCGCCTGCGCCTCAGGAGCGCGGACCCCGCACGAGCGCCGGAGATCGTCTTCAACTACCTGGCCACCGAGCGCGATCGCGCCGACATGCGCGCGGCCGTGCGTCGCGTCAGGGAACTGATCGAGCAGCCGGCATTCGCGGCGTTGCGGGGCGAGGAAATCTCCCCCGGTGCCGACTGCCAGAGCGATGAGGCGCTGGATGCCTGGGCGCGCGCCACCACCGAAACCGGCTATCACGCCGCCGGCACCTGCAAGATGGGACCGGCCGACGATCCGGAGGCCGTGGTCGACCCCGAGCTTCGCGTGCATGGCATCAATGGTCTGCGCGTGGTCGATGCCTCGATCATGCCTCGCGTGGTCAGCGGCAACACCAATGCGCCGACCGTCATGATCGCCGAAAAGGCCAGCGACATGATCCTCGGCCACGCGCCTCCGGCGCCCTCGGATGCACCCTTCTGGCTGCATGACGACTGGCAGCACCAGCAACGTTGAGGAGGACATGCCATGACCGCGACGCCATTCGAGGTCGTGATCGACAGCCACCAGCGGCTATCGAGCGCTATCTACCAGATCGAGTTGGTCGCCGCCGATGGCGCCGCCCTGCCGCCGGCCCCGGCGGGCGCTCATCTCGAGGTGCGCCTCCCCAATGGCCTGATACGTCACTATTCGCTGCTGGACGACGCGCGTCACGGCCGCTATCGCATCGGCGTGCTGCATGACCCGGCATCCCGCGGGGGATCCACCTTTCTGGCCGAGCAGGCAAGCGTCGGTACGCGGCTGCGCGTCTCTGCGCCCCGGGACCGCTTCCCCCTCGCCGACGACCGGCAGCACTACCGACTGATCGGGGGCGGGATCGGCATCACGCCGCTCGTCGCCATGGCCCGCCGACTCGTCGAGCGGGGCGATACGGTCGAGGTGCATTACCTGGTACGTCACCGGGACGAGGCGGCGTTCCTCGACGAACTTCGCGCGTTCCTGCCCGCATCGCAGTTGCACCTGCACGCCTCCGCCACGCAGGGAAGGCTCGCCCCGCGTGCGCTGCTGGGCGACTACACGCCGGAGACCGGCGTCTATGCCTGCGGCCCCGAAGGTCTGCTGGACGCCTTGACCGACGCGGCACGGGCGTGGCCTCCGGGCGCACTGCAAATGGAACGCTTCCGCGGCGCATCGCAAGCGCCGGCAGCGCGCACCACGCCTTGCCGGATCGAGCTCGCGCGCAGCGACAAGCAATTCACGCTCGCCGAGGACGAAACCCTGCTCGACGGTCTGGCGCGCGCCGGTGCGGCGCCGGACAGCCTGTGCTGCGAAGGCGCCTGCGGCACCTGCGGCATCCCCGTGCTCGAAGGCGAGGTCGAGCATCGCGACGTCCTTCAGTCCGATGCCGAAAAAGCCGCCAACGACATCATTTACGTCTGCGTTTCGCGCCCCAAGGGAGAGCGCCTGGTGCTCGACCTGTAAGGTCGGCGCGAGCGCTTTCCACGCCCATTCGACAACCGCCAAGGTATGGTCATGTCTTCCTCTCCCCTGTCCACCACCCACGCCGACTGGCAACACCGTGCCGCCACCCTCTCGCTGGATGGCGCCGCCTACATCGACGGTCACCGCTATGTGACGCGCCAGGGTGAATCCCTCGCGTCGATCAACCCCATGACGGGCACATCGCTGACGGAGATCGCGGCCTGCGGCCCGGCGGATATCGATGTCGCGGTCGACGCGGCACGCCGCGCGTTCGAGCTCGGTGCCTGGTCACGTGCCGAGCCGACGACACGCCGCCGGTGCCTGCAGGCGCTCGCCACTCAGGTGCGCGACCACGCCGAGGAACTCGCCCTGCTCGACAGCCTGGAGGTCGGCAAGTGCATCCACGAAGCCCTGGACGACGTCGAGGAGGCGGCCCTGCTCTTCGACTGGTTCGGCGAGCTCCAGGACAAATGCTATGACCAGCTCGCGCCCAGTCCCAATCGCGTGCAGGCCACGGTGGCCCACGAGCCCCTCGGCGTCGTTGCCGCCGTGGTCCCGTGGAACTTTCCACTGCATAACGCGGCGGTAAAACTGGCGCCCGCGCTGGCCGCCGGCAACAGCGTGGTGCTCAAGCCCGCCGAGGAATCGTCGCTCTCCGCGCTGCGCCTGGCGGAACTCGCGACCCAGGCCGGCCTTCCGCCCGGGGTGCTCAATGTCGTGCCGGGATACGGACATGTCGCCGGCGAAGCGCTGGGTCGGCATGCGGGTGTCGACGCGCTCGGCTTCACCGGCTCCACCGAGATCGGCAAACGCTTTCTGGTCTACTCGGGCGAATCCAACATGAAACCCGTGTGGCTGGAATGCGGCGGCAAGAGCCCGCATCTGGTGTTCGACGATTGCCCCGATCTGGAGGCCGCCGTGGACAACGCCGTGGCCGGCATCTTCACCAATGCCGGCCAGGTCTGCTCGGCGCATTCGCGCCTGTTGCTGCAAGAGGGCATCGCCGAGCGCTTCCTCGAGGCCCTGCAGGCACGTATCGCGACGCTCGTGCCGGGAGACCCGCTCGATCCGGCGACGACGCTCGGCCCGCTCGTCAGCCAGGCACAGTTCGACAAGGTTCGCGACTATCTGACGGTCGGCAAGCGCGAGGCCACGCTGTTTTGCGGCGGCGAGACGCTGCAGGCGGCGGGCGGCGACTTGTTCGTCGCCCCCACGGTATTCACCGATGTCGAACGGCATCACCGGCTCTTCCAGGAGGAGATTTTCGGTCCCGTGCTCAGCGTGACGCGCTTCAGCGACGAGCGCCAGGGCGTGACATTGGCCAATGCCAGCCAGTATGGTTTGGCAGCGTCCCTGTGGACCGCCGACCTGGGACGCGCCCATCGCCTTTGCGATTCCCTGCAGGCCGGCACCGTGACGGTCAATGGCGTCGATGCCGTCAGCCCGCAGACGCCTTTCGGCGGCATGAAGCAATCCGGCATCGGCCGCGACTACGCGCTGGCCGGCATGCACAAATACATGGCGCTCAAGACGCGCTGGATCCACTATTGATGGCCTCGGTTTCGCCATCGCCACAGGAGCGATACATGACGACCGCTACCGAGCTTCCCGGTACCCCCCGCGAACAGCTGGCCTGCGCGTTCCGCTGGCTGGCCCGCCTCGACATGCACGAAGGCGTCGCCAATCACTGCAGCCTGGCCACCCAGGCAGACGGCAGGCGCTTTCTGGTCAACCCCGAAGGGCGTCATTTCGCGGAAATGCGTGCCAGCGACCTCGTCGAGGTGGATGCCAGCGCCGCACAACGTCCTGAATCCATCGACCCCACCGCCTGGGCCATTCACGGCGCCATGCACCGCCAGGGCCGCGGCGTGGGATGCGTGATGCATGCCCACTCGCTCTACGCCACCGCCCTGGCCTGCCTGGAGACGCCGGAGCTGCCCCCGGTGGAACAGAACGCCATGCGCTTCTTCGAGCGGGTGCACATCGATGCCGGATTCGATGGCATGGGGCTCGACGAAGAAGCGGAACGCCTTGGCAAGCTGGCCGGCACGGCGCCGATCCTCCTGCTCGGCAATCATGGCGTGGTCGCCACCGGCCAGGACGTCGCCGAAGCCTTCGACCACCTCTACTACTTCGAGCGTGCCTGCCGCTCCTATCTGGTGGCCCGTGCCAGCGGCCTTCCCGTGCGTCCCGTCGCGCCCGAGATCGCACGCAAGACCGCCCGGCAATGGGAGGATTATCTGGCGCAAGGCTCGGCGCACATGCACCTTGCCGCCTTGATGCGCCTGCTCGACCGCGACGCCCCCGATTACCGTGATTGACACACGACGTCCGACGCCCGGGCCGGAGCGCATCGCGATCCTGCTGATGCCGCAGTTTTCCTTTGCCGGTCTGGGCGCGATGCTGGATCCGCTGTTCATCGTCAACTGGCTGACCCAGGAATCGCGCTTCAAGTGGCAGTTGCTGGGCAGCGATGCCACGGTCGCCGCTTCCAACGGCGTCCCCCTGAACGTGGATACCGAGTGGCCTGCACCAGCCGATCTGGACAGCGTGTTCGTCCTCGCCAGTTTCGAGACCAAGACGTATACCGGCGACAAGCGCATCGCCATGTGGCTTCGCCAGTGTGCGGCGGCCGGGGTGGCATTGGGCGGCATCGAGATGGGCAGCGAAGTACTGGCCGCGGCGGGCGTGCTCGACGAGCATCAGGTGGCCGTGCACTGGGATAATCTGGAAGGCTTTCGCGAGCTTTATCCACGCATCCAGGCCACCAGCGACCTCTATCGCATCGCCGGCCAGCGGCTGAGCTGCGCCGGTGGCACCGCCGTGCTCGACATGATGTTCGCCTGGCTAACGCCTCGTGTGGAGCCGCCCTACATGGAGGAATTGCGCAATCACTTGCTGGAACGCCGCCAGCGTCGCGACGACAGCGAACAATTGTCGGCGGCCCCCGAACACCATGTCGAGACGTCGGCGCAGTTGCGCAAAGTGATTCGCACCATGCGCCGCACCCTGGAAACGCCGCTCTCTGCACCGGCGCTGGCCGCCCTAGTCGGGCTCTCGCCGCGCCAGCTGGAGCGGCGCTTCAAGGCCGAACTCGGTGTCACGCCGATTCGTTACTATCTCTGGCTGCGCATCAATCGCGCGCATCGACTGCTGCAGCAGACCGACCTGAGCGTGGCAGAGGTCGCCAGTTGCGCCGGCTTCGGCTCCCTGGAGCATTTCTCCCGTGCCTACCGGCGCTTCTTCGGCTGCGCCCCCAGCGACGACCGCCTGCAATCGCGAGACGCCCCGGTGGTCCCGGTGCGACTCTTCCCGATCAAGCGCTGAGCGCCCTCGATCGTCACGACAAGTCGCTATCTTCCGGGGCCGTCCCGGAAAGCACTTCGGGAATGGTCTGCCGTACATAGCGGCCCGGCGCGGGCTCGATGGGGGACAACTCGCCATCACCGGGATGTCGCGCCGCCACTGTCTTGTCGGGATCGGCATAGCGGTTGTCGGTCATCCAGGCTTGCCAATGCGGCCACCAGGAGCCTTCGCGATACTCGGTGTCCTCGAACCAGGCATCCGGGTCGTCGGGCATCTCGTCACGCGTCCAGTACCCGTATTTCTGGCGCGTCGGCGCATTGACGATGCCGGCGATGTGCCCGGCGCCTCCCAGCACGAAGGTGCGTGGTCCCTTGGGCAGGCGCGCACCGAGATAGCAGGTCCGCCACTTGGCGATATGGTCATCACGCGTGGCCACGAAATAGCTCGGGGTCGACACCTTGCGCAGATCGATCCTGACGCCGTCCAGTTCGATGCCGCCGGGCTCGATGAGACGGTTTTCCCGGTACATGTGACGGAGATACCAGCCGTGCGTGCCCGCCGGCAGGTTGGTGCCATCGCTGTTCCAGTACAACAGGTCGAAGGCCGGCGGCGTCTCGCCCTTGAGATAATTGCTGATGTAGAACGACCAGAAGAGATCGTTCTCGCGCAGCAAGTTGAAGGAAAAGGCCATGACCCGGCCATCGAGATAACCATCACGCGCCAGTTGACGCTCGATCCCGGCCAGCACCGGCTCACTGAGGAACACGCCGATTTCACCGGGATCGCTGAAGTCCAGCAAGGTCGCCATGTAGGTTACCGAGCGGACCTTGCGGCCACGTCGGCTGCTGGTCAGATAGGCGACCGTGGTCGCCGCCAGCGTGCCGCCGATACAGTAGCTCAGCAAGTTGACGGACTTCTCGCCGCAGGCTTGCTCGATCGCCGCCATGGCGGCGATCGGCCCCGACTGCATGTAGTCGGCCCAGGTCAGGTGACGCTGATCCGGCCCTGGATTGCGCCAGGAGATCATGAAGACGGTATGCCCTTGCTCTACCAGCCACTTCACCATCGAGTTGTCCGAACGCAAGTCGAGGATGTAGTACTTGTTGATCCAGGGCGGCACGATCAGCAGCGGTGTCTTGAAGACCTTGTCGGTGGTCGGATGGTACTGGATCAACTGCATCACGTCGTTTTCGAAGACCACGTCTCCAGGCGTGATGGCGATGTTGTCACCCAACCGAAAGGCGCTGCGATCGGTCATCGCGACATTGAGTCCTTCGGCGGAGTTGTCCAGGTCCTCGCGCAGCCGCCTGAGTCCCTCGACGAGATTCTCCCCTCGCGTCTCGAGCGTCTTGCGTACCACCTCGGGGTTGGTGGACACGAAATTGCTCGGCGCCAGCGCATTGACGTATTGCCGTGCATAGAATTCCAGCTGATGCCGCACGCGTGGGGGCAAACTGTCGAGGCAGGCGAGCAGTTCCTCGATGGCACGCACGAACAACAGGTAATGCTGGAGAATGAAGCGGTAGAAAGGATGGGAGCGCCAGGCATCGTCGCGAAAGCGGCGATCCTCGGGGGCCGGTTCTATCACCGGCGGCACCTGCTCCCCCATGATCTCGCGCAAGGCGTTCTGCCACACTCGCCACTGATCCTGAGCCAGACGCATCTGCACGGTGTAGACCGCCGGTGCATTGACGATCATGGCATCCGACCCGATACGCAGGTTCTCCTGAATATCGGCATAGACCGAGGCACCTGCCTCGCTGGGCCACAGACGAGTGAGGGCCTCCTGCATGAGGGCTTGATATTGCTCGTTGAAGGCAGTCACCTGGCGCTGCCAGGCGTGCGGGTCACTGAAGGCGCCATCGCCCTCCTCAGGCCCTTGCCACATACGCTCTCTCCCGGCCGCTTTGCGGACAAGGCGAACCGAGGCGCTGTTCTCCCGAGCCTCGTCACGCCATCTCTTCATAACCGCTCTTCACACCCGCTCTTCACACCAACGCTTCGCACCGGCGTGGCACCCGCGCTACCCATCAGCGCGGCATGCCGAGTGGCAGCCGCCCTGCCGGGCGCGCTGCCGAACTCGGCGAACGCATTACTGCTTGCTGCTGCGTGAAGAGGACGACTGGTTGCCGCCGCTGGACGCCTTGGCGGGTTCGGACGCCTTGGCTGACTCGGATGCCGACTTCATGTTTTCCGACGCCTGATCGGCGGCGTTCTGTCCGGCTTCAGCCATCATGTCCTCGAGTTCGCTCTTGAACTTGAGACTGATGTCGGCCATGGCGCGCGCGTCCTCGAGCATTTGCTTGGACAGCGCATTGAGCATGTCGGCCTGCTGGGTCGTGAAGTCACGCATGCCCTCGGCGTCCTTGACCTCGGAAGCGGCCCGCATGCGCTCCACGCCCAGCTGGCTGTAGCGCTTCATGGCATCGAGCTGGTATTCGGTCATTCGCTCCATGTTGTCCAGCATCAGACCGTTGAACTTGCGCATGGGCTCGAAAAAGCCACGCGTTTGTTCGGAGAAGGCACTAAACATTTTGTCCTGCATGACGAATTCCTCCTGGAGGATCTAGGCGAGGCCAGTGCGCGTTATGCTGCACTGCACAAAGAATAGTCCTGCCCCGACGGACTTGCAATTGCTGGATGTCAAGACTTCAGGACTTTTTTCGTGTCGAACCGTGAGTCGCTTCATCCGGCCGGGGCTCCGCCTGACGCAGCATGTCCATCAACATCTGCTGATAGTGACCGAAGCTCGCGACGCCCTGGGCCATCCCCTGTTGCAGAAACGGCTGCATGAGGCTCCAGGGGTCGTAGCCCTCGACGCCGGCTTCCATCTGCCGACGGACATGTGCCATCAGTTCCTGCTGAAAGGCCTCGACATCCGGCAGCCCCATCGCTTGCCGAAATTCCTGCGGGGTGAGGTCGAACTCGACATGGACTTTCATGCGCTGCTCCCGTTGCTGACTGCCTTCAGTGTAGCGAGCCATGGCCGAAACGTGAGCGACGGACACGAAAAAGCCCGCCTGACACAGGCGGGCTGGATTCTGGATGACGCCGGTCATGCCTGGCTGAACGAAGCGCCTTCAGCCAAGACGCGGCGTGCTCACCTCGACATCGGCGTTCTGCGCCCGGTGACGCAGGTAATGATCCATGAGCGTCAGCGCCATCATCGCCTCGGCGATCGGCGTGGCCCGGATGCCGACACAAGGGTCATGGCGTCCCTTGGTGACGACCTCGACGGCCTCCCCGTGCACATCGATCGAGCGCCCGGGCTGGGTGATGCTCGAGGTCGGCTTGAGTGCCAGATGCGCAATCAGGGGCTGCCCCGAGGAAATGCCGCCCAGCACTCCCCCGGCGTGGTTGGAGAGAAAGCCCTGCGGTGTCATTTCGTCGCGATGCTCGCTGCCCCGCTGGGCAACCGATGCGAAACCGTCCCCGATTTCCACGCCCTTGACCGCGTTGATGCTCATCAAGGCATGCGCCAGGTCGGCATCCAGGCGGTCGAAGACCGGTTCACCGAGCCCTACCGGCACGCCCTCGGCGACCACCGTGATGCGCGCGCCGACGCTGTCCTGGTCGCGCCGCAACTGGTCCATGAAGGCTTCGAGCTCGGGAAGCTTGTCCGGATCGGGGCAAAAGAAGGGATTGGTGTCGACGGCCTCCCATTGCTTGAAGGCGATGTCGATGGGGCCCAACTGGCTCATGTAACCGCGCACGCGAATGCCCTGCGAGGCCAGAAACTTGCGCGCGATGGCACCGGCGGCGACGCGCATCGCAGTCTCCCGCGCGCTCGAGCGCCCACCCCCGCGGTAATCGCGAATGCCGTACTTGTGATGGTAGGTGTAATCGGCGTGGGCGGGCCGGAACTGGTCCTTGATCTTCGAGTAGTCCTTGGAGCGCTGATCGGTATTCTCGATCAGAAGGCCGATGGGCGTCCCGGTGGTGACGCCCTCGAACACCCCGGAAAGAATGCGCACCTGATCGGGCTCACGGCGCTGGGTGGTATGCCGCGACGTTCCCGGGCGGCGCCGATCCAGATCGTGCTGCAAGTCCGAGGCCTCGAGCGCCACGCCCGGCGGGCAGCCATCGACGATGGCCCCCAGCGCCTCGCCGTGGCTCTCGCCGAAGGTGGTGACGGTGAACAACTTACCAAAGGTATTACCGGACATTCCGCGCTCCTCAACGATCAGGCGAACGACGCCGCATATTGATCAAGCTCGGCGGCGGTCAATGCAAACACGCCTTCGCCGCCACGCTCGAACTCGAGCCACAAGAACGGGACCTCGGGAAACGCCGCATCGAGATGGCGTGCGGAGTTCCCGACCTCGACGATCAGCACGCCGTCGTCGGTCAGATGCTCGCGCGCCTCGCGCAGCATGCGACGCACGATATCCAGCCCATCGTCGCCGGCCGCCAGGGCCAGGGTCGGCTCATGGCGGAACTCGGCCGGCATGCCCGCCAGGTCGCGCGCATCGACATAGGGGGGGTTGGAGACGATGACATCGTAGCGCTGCCCGGCCACGCCGGCGAACAGGTCCGAGGTCACCGCGCGCACGCGGTGGCCCACGTCGTGACGCACGATGTTGGCCTTGGCCACCGCCAGCGCGTCGGGGCTGATGTCCACCAGATCCACCTCGGCCGTCGGCAGGTAAAGGGCCGTGGCGATGCCGATGCATCCCGAACCGGCGCACAGATCCAGCACGCGCGCCGGCGGCCACTGGTCGAACCAGGCTGCAAAACCGTCCTCGATCAACTCCGCGATCGGCGAACGCGGAATCAACACCCGTTCGTCCACATCGAAGAGATGACCGGCGAAAAAGGCCTCACCCAGCAAATACGGCAGTGGCGTACGCGCCTCGATGCGCTGACGTACCAGCGCCACCACACGCTGACGCTCGAGCGGCAGCAAGCGCGCATCCAGCACCGCCGGATCGGTGTCCCAGGGCAGGTGCAACGCGCCCAGTACCAGCGCCACCGCTTCGTCCCACGCACTCGCCGTGCCATGCCCGAAGTGCAGCCGGTGGGCATTGAACTCGCTGGTCGCCCAGCGCAGACAGTCGCGCAGCGATACCAGGCCCTCGGCCAGGGCAGCGTCATCGAGAGTGAGCGTGGAGACGTGGGTCGATCGGGAAGCGGGCACGATGCGTCCTGTTTAGCGGTTCCGTGGAACAGGCGATTGTACCCGGACGGCGCGCCGGTTCACAGCCGTTGGCAAGTCGCTATACTGGGGGCTTCGCAACCGACCGTGCCGCCCTTTGGGAGTTTCGTCATGAGCCGACGCCGTGGCCCGCCCGACGACGCCGACATCAACCTGTTCCGCCAGGCGCTGGAAAACGCCGGCGTACGCCGCCTGCATGCCAACCGCGCCGACCCCGGACAAGTGCGCCGCCGCGATGACGACGATGCCCTGGCCGAGCGCCGCGCGGCCGCGACCAGCGCCGATAGCCAGGCGCCGACCAGCCGCACCAGCGACGGCCGTGTGGAGCCGGTGCGTCCCAGCGAGGCACTGGACTTCGCGGTGCCCGATCTCCCCTATCGCACACGCACGCAACTCAAGCGCGGCAATATCGCCTGGGAAGCCGGTCTGGACCTGCACGGCTACACCGTCAACGATGCCCGCGCGCAACTGGAAGCCTTCCTCCATGATGCCCACGGGCAGCGGTGGCGCTGTGTGCTCGTCGTTCATGGCAAGGCTCGCGCCTCGCAGTTGAGCGAGCGCGACGATTATCCCGTCATCAAGAGCCACGTCAACGCCTGGCTGCGCGAATGGCCGTCCGTGCTGGCCTTCTGCTCGGCGAAGGATGCGGATGGCGGCACCGGTGCGGTCTACGTGCTGCTGCGCCGCCGCGGCGACGCTCTATAGTCCGCGAACCAGCCGGCTAGCGGGACGACGGCGTGTTTCGCCCCGACATCACGGGATAGCGCCGGGCATCCGGCACATCGCCTTCCGCCACGGTCATGTCGCGCCGTCCTTCGTACCGGTCGATGGCCTGGGCAGCCAGATGGCGCCCCAATTGAATCAACGCCTCGGCGCGATGAAACTCGTAGGCGCCACAGACGCTCTTGGGCACTTCGATCAAGATATCGGGGGGATAGCCGGCCACCTTGTACTTGGCCAGTGCTGCCTGGGTGATATCGAACGAGGCCAGCATCATGTCGAGCTTGCTCCAGGCCCGCTCGGCGGCCGCCTGCTCGGTGAACTCGCTGACGTCGCCTTCGTCGCTGCCATTGCCGAACATGTGCTGCACACGCTGGCGAACACCCCCCAGCCAGCCACTGAATCCCTGCCCGCGGGATTCGCGTTCCCGCTCACGCGCCACTTCCTGGGCCGCCTCCTCGGGTGGCAGCAGTTCCTCGAGCGTGATCTGACGCGACGTCTGCGCGGTGGAGTTGACCGCCACCACCAGGTCGGCGTGCACCGCCACGGTGGGGATGATCGGCAAGGGATTGAGCAATCCGCCATCGACCAGAATCTGGCCGTCGAGATGCACCGGCGTGATGATGCCGGGCACCGCGATGGAGGCCCGGATCGCACGCAGCAGCGGCCCGCTCTGAAACCAGATTTCCTTTTGCCGGGTCAGGTCGGTGGCCACGGTCGTCAGCGGAATGCTCAGGTCCTCGATGCGGATATCTCCGATCAGGCTCTCGAGCTTGTTCATGACCTTGCTGGCACGCATGGCACCCATCGGGCTCCAGGTCACGTCGACCAGCTTGAGCACATCGAAGTAATCCAGCTGGCAGACCCAGTCGCGGTATCCCTCGAGCTGCCCGGCGGCATAGATCCCACCCACCAGGGCGCCCATCGAACAGCCCGAGATGGCGGCGATTTCATAGCCGCGCGAACGTACCTCGTCGATCACGCCGATGTGCGTATATCCACGCGCACCACCACTGCCCAGCACCAGCGCAATACGCTTGCCCATCTCAGCCCTCTCCTTTACGCATCATGCCGCCATCCGTCTTTCATGCACCCTCACGCTCATGGGCAACGATCGCCTCGGCCACCGCCGCCACGGCGTCGGCCTCGAGGTGAAGATGATGACCGCCGGGCAGGACGACCCGCGTGAGATTCGCCACCGCCGCCCTGGCCCGACGGGCATAGTCCCGCTCGACGAGGATACCGTCTTCGCCTTCGATCAACAGTACCGGCGCTTCGATACTGCGCAGCATCGACAGCATCTGTTCACTGCTGAAGCGCACCAGCGAGGGGCGCAGCAAGCGACTATCGGAGCGCAGGCGCACATGGCCGTCATCTTCCTCGTCCAGATTGCGCCGTACCAGCGGGGCGGCCGTGACGGCATCGATAGGCGTCACGCCGCCCGCCACGCGTGCCGCGATGGCAGTGGCCTCGTCGGGATAGCGCGGCACCGAGGAACGCGAGCGGCGACGCTGGATCAGTCCCATGCGCAATTGCTTGGCGGTGTCCTCGACCTCGGTGGTCAAGGTGCCCAGGCCGTCGATCAGCACCAGGTGCGCGACACGCTCCGGCATCGCCGCCGCCACCAGGCACGAGACGGCCGCCCCCATCGAATGCGCCAGCAACGGCGCGCACTCCAGCCTCAGGGCATCGAGTGCGTCCAGCACGTCCAGCGTATACTCCCAGATCGGGTAGTCGCCGCCTTCGGAGCGCGGCTGCGAGTGCCCGTGACCGGGAAAGTCGATCGCGACGATGCGAATTCCCAGCGCCTCGACCAGCAACGGCGCCAGGCGCGAGAAGCTCTCGGCGTTATCCAGCCAGCCATGCAGCGCCAGCCATGTCGGCGCCTCGGGATCGCCCCAGGCCAGGGCCGCGAGTCGCCCATGGGCGAGGGTCAGGGATTCGGGTTCGCGCATGAGGACTCCAACAAATCATCGATCTCGACATGCCGGGATCGGCACATCGTCGCAGGTGACATAACGGCACCGGAGCAGCGAACCTCGTCGCCGCGCTGGGCCTAGCAGGCTAACGGGTTTACCATAAACCTTCTCGTTTCCCAAGCCGACCAAGGAACAAGGATCCATCGTGCCAAGATCTCGCCCGTCTCGCCCTACCCGCCTGCGCAATACGCTCTTCTGGATCGTCGTGGCCATCGCACTCATCGTGGGCTTCGTGCTGGCAAGACAGGGAAGCTGACCGCCCATGGACCTGCTGGCCGTCTTCTCGCAAACGCTGCAAGTCACGCTGCCCGTCTTCGCCATGGTGTTCCTGGGCATTCTCTTCAAGCGCATCGGCTGGATCGACGCGCACTTCATCTCCACCGCCTCGGCCCTGGTGTTTCGCGCCACCATGCCGACGCTGATCTTTCTGAGTATCGTCCGGGCCGACCTGGACGTCGCCCTGCAACCGGGGCTCATCGTCTATTTCCTGGGCTTTTCGGTTCTCAGCTTTTTCCTGGCCTGGGGCTGGGCCATCTGGCGCTGCCCCTTCGCCGACCGCGGCGTCTTCGCCCAGGGTGCGTTTCGCGGCAACTGCGGCATCGTCGGCCTGGCCCTCGCGGCAAGCCAATACGGCGACTACGGCCTATCGCTGGGGAGCATCCTGGCCGGGGGCATCATCATCGTCTACAACGTACTGGCAGCGATCATCCTCGCGTACTACAGTGCCAACGCACGCTCGGGCCTCGGCTCCATTCTCAAGCATGTTGCCAGGAACCCGTTGATTCTCAGCGTGTTGCTGGCGATACCCTTCGCCTACTTCCAGGTCCCGTTGCCCGTATGGCTGATGACCTCGGGCGATTACTTCGGCGCCATGTCCCTGCCGTTGGCCCTGGTCTGCATCGGCGGCACGCTGTCGTTCAGTTCCGTCAAGCAGAGTAGCGGCCCGGCCCTGGATGCCAGCTTATGGAAAATCGTCTGGGTCCCCCTGCTGGGTGTACTGGGCGCCTATGCGCTCGGCTACCGCGGACGGGAGCTGGGCATGCTCTTCCTGTTTCTGGGAACCCCGGGGGCTGCCGCCAGCTTCGTGATGGCCAAGGCCGTCAATGCCAACGCCAAGCTGGCCGCCAACATCATCGTGATCACTACCTTCGCTTCGCTGTTCACGCTCAGCGCCGGCGTTTTCATATTGACCATCGCGGGATGGATCTAGGGTTCGACACGACAAGGAGTCAACCGCTACATGCTCGACAGTTACAGCGCCCTGGCCGGCCAGTTCTTCGGCGTGGTCTCGTTGATACTTTGCCTTCTGGCCTTCTCCAGCAAGCGGGACGATCGGCTGATGGTGCTGTTGCTCTCCGCCAACGTGGCGTTCGCGTTACAGTTCGTTCTCTTCGCGAGCTGGACCGCCGCCGCGTTGACGGTACTGGTGATCGTGCGCATCGCGCTCGCCCGACGCTATCCGGGCAGCAGGAGCGTCATGGCCGGCGTGCTGGTCGCCAGCGGCGTGGCCGCCCTGCTGACCTGGCAAGGCTGGGCGGACCTTCCCGCCGTCGTGGCCATGGCGGTGGGCACGGTGGGCATGTTCCTGCTGAGTGGCATCGCCATGCGCGTCGCGCTCGGCGTGGCGGCGTCGTCATGGTTTCTCAGTCATGCGCTGGTGGGCTCCGTGGGCGGCATGCTGGCCGAGGCGCTGGTGTTCGTCACCAACGCCGTCACCATCTACCGCCTGTTCCGCGCCAAGCGTCGCTACCCGCGAGCGTTCGAATGAGCAGTGCACTCGGCGATACGGCTTGGCCGAAACGCGCTCGCCCCGTGGCAGCCTCTCAGCTGCGATACGACGCATAGGTTGTACTGGCGCGGCTCAGATGATGACGCATCGCCTCGCGCGCGGCCTCTTCGTCGCCTGCCATGATCGCTTCGAGGATATCCGCGTGCTCCTGGGCGACGCGTTCCAGATACCGATGCGTCGCCGCCGTATCGAGCTCGACCGAAAGCAGCTTGGCACGCGGAATGGCGCCCAGGTTCAACTGCTCGTACACCGTCGTGAACGCCGGATTGTGGGTCGCCTGGGCCACCGCGAAGTGAAAGGCGAAGTCCTCCTCTCGCGCCTGCGATTGTTGCTGGAAGGCCTCGATGAAGCGCGCGTGCGCCTGTCGCAGCCGCTCGAGATCCTCATCGTCGCGCCGTGCCGCCGCCAGTGCGGCGGCTTCCGGCTCCAGGGTCAGGCGTAATTCGAGAATGCTCAGAATGTCCTCGACCGTCGTCAGGCTGATGCGCTTGGCGGGATACGCTTCTTCGGGCGCCGCGCGCAGAACGCGCGTACCGATCCCGCGCCGCGTCTCGACCAGGCCGAGCGACTTGAGGTGTGTGATGGCCTCGCGTATGACAGTACGGCTGACGCCGAACATCTCGCACAGGCCGTTCTCCGGCGGCAGTTTATCGCCGACGGCGATCTCTCCTCGGGAGATGATCGCCTCGAGTTGCTGCGAGACCTGCTGGGACAGGCTCCCCTGCTGGGAGACACGTTTCACGTCAAGTGAGTTCATATTGCGTATTTCGCATGATGATTTTTACTCTTTATTCGTTCGGCAGACCAATACCAGGCATTCGAGCTCGCCCCCCACTCCGGAATCAAATACTGCATCGCGATGGCATCACTGCACTGCATGACAGTGGGACTTGCATAGAGAGGCTGGATTCCGGCATCAGCTTTTCCTTACCCTGGTGACGGAGGGACTCGCCCCTTTGTTCACGCTTGATCGCCACTATCTCTCAATTGCACCAGTTCCGCATACAGCCCGGAAGGAATTGTCATACCCTCGCTTCGGCTACACGCCCTGGCCGCATGTCGTCGCTGCGATGGTAAGCGAGCCCCTTGGGCAGTGATACCCTCGAACAAGGCTTCGGCCTGCTGTAAACGCAAGTCGACATCCCCACCGAGGAAGACGTGCGGGTCCATGGCCAGGATGAACTCACCATGCCGAGGCGTTCCTTCGTCACTGCCATCCGCCGGATGGGTCTGGTGACCCAGACGATCGCCGATGAGTGGCCCGGCCAGAAGTTCGATCATGATCGACAATGCGGTCCCCTTGTGACCGCCGAATGGAAGGAGCGCTCCGGCCAGCGCCGCCTCTGGCTCGGTCGTCGGCTGTCCCCTCTCGTCGAGCGCCCAGCCTTCCGGAATTGACTCACCGGCCCGGCGGTGCAGTTCGACCTCACCGCGTGCGACCATGCTGGTCGCGAAGTCGAAGACGAACGGAAGGCCATCGGGGCGCGGCCAGGCAAAGGCGATGGGGTTGGTGCCCAATAACGCCGAGGTACCGCCGGCCGGAGCCACATAGGCGTGGCTCGGTGTCATGGCCAACGCCACCAGGCCTTGATCCGCCAGAGACTCGACTTCAGTCCACAAGGCTGAGAAGTGAAAGGCATCGTTGACGGCGAGTACCGCCACACCATGGTCACGGGTTTTCTCGACCAGCGCTTGACGCCCTTTCTCGAATGCCAGAAGCGAGCAGCCGCCTCGGGCATCGACACTGATCACACCGGGCGCCTGGTCGTGAACCTCGGGAACGGCCCGAGGCTCGACACCGCCATACCGAACGGTGCGCACGCAATCCAGCAATCGATACAACCCATGCGAGTGGCATTCGTCCCGCTGCGCGGCCACCACGCTGCGAGCAATGGCAGCCGCCTGGTCCTGGGAGAAGCCATTTTGCTCAAGAACATCGACGCTCAGCGTCCAGGCCTCATCCATCGACAGCCGTACGTGCTCATCCATATACGTTCCCCCACTGACCGAACAGGTCGTCGCCTCGTTTACTCAGCGTCGTCGGGATGCCCCGCCGCCGCGAATTTGCCGCCCTGGTAGACGACTGCCGGATCGTCAGGGTCGATCTCGCCGGCCTGCTGTTCGATCTCCTCCCGCCAGATTTCCGAACTGTCCTGCGGAACCCAGCCGAGAAATGCCGACTTGTCGTTGTCCCACCACGACTCGGTATTCGCCGAGACACCATAGACGACGGTGCATCCCAGCTTGGGAGCCACGAAGGCACGCTTCATCAGGCGCATGAAGTCGTCGACGCTCAGCCAGGTGGCCATCATCCGCGCGTCCTTGGGCTTGGGAAAACACGAACCGATGCGTACGTTGAGGGTCTCGATATCGAACTTGTGGTAATACAGGCTCGCCAGATCCTCACCGAAACACTTGGACAAGCCATACAGCGAGTCGGGGCGGCGCGGCACTTCGGTGTCGATTCGCGTAGTGCGTGGATAATAGCCGATGGTGTGATTGGAACTGGCGAACACGATGCGCGGCTTGCCGAGGTTCCTGGCGGCTTCATACAGGTTGTAGGCGCCGATGATGTTGGCCTGGAGAATATCGTTCCAGGGACGTTCCACCGACACCCCACCGAGGTGAATGATACCGTCGCAATCCTTGACCAGATCATGAACGGCCTGGGCATCGGCCAAGTCGCAGGCAACAATCTCCTCGTGCGCCTCGGTCGCGCCGAGATCGGCGATATCCGACAAACGGACCTTGTGCGCCAGCGTTCCAAGATGTGGGCGAATCGCACTCCCCACACCACCAGCAGCCCCGGTCACCAACAAACGATTGAGCATTCTTTCCTCCATTGTTCGAATCATCGCCGGGCAAGCATTGCGCCATGCTCGTATCCCGTACGTTCACTTCACCTCTCGGTGCTCGCATGCCAACAGCGGCTCATGTATCCGCATACCCTGGATCAGAAGCCATACAACGCCGCCGGATTATCGACCAGTATTCTCTGGCGCACCTCGGGGGACGCCCAGTCGAGCAAGACATCGAGCTGCTCGGCATCGTCGGGGTATTGCTCGCGCGGCACGCCGACGTGCGGCCAGTTGCTCCCCCAGATGATGCGCTCTGGCGCATGGCCGATGACCCGCTTGGCGATCGCCCCGACATCCGCGTAGTCGGGACCGCCGAGCCGGCTGGCTTCATAGCCGGCACATATCTTGAACCAGGCATTGCCGCGATCGAGCAGCCGCAGAATGTCATCCACCCGAGGGTCGTCCGCCGACACCGGCGGCATGAACTTGCCGATATGATCGATGATGTATTCGCCCTCGATACGCTGCAGATCCGCGAGGTAATCGTTCAACTTGCAGCCATTGAACTGAACCATCAGGTGCCAGCCCATCGGGCGAATCCGTTGCTCGACCTCGAGCATCTGATCGCTGGCAACGGCGCCCCCCGGCAGGTTCATGATCCGTGCACCGCGCACCCCTTTGTCGTGCCAGTCCCGAAGCTCGCTGTCCGATATCTCGGGCGTCACTGCCGCGACACCGCGTGCGCTGTCAGTGCCCAACTGGCCCAGCGCCGTGAGCAAGGCGCGATTGTCACGCTGGTAGGCATTGGGTTGAGTGACCACCACACGCTCGAGCGACAGCCAACGCTGGATCTGTCGGTAATTCTCGACCGTTGCCAACTCGGGAATCTTCGGACCACCGGGCTGGGCATCGAAGCCCGGCAGATACAGATGGATATGACAGTCGGTCGCACCGGGCGGCGCCTTGAGTTTGGGTGCCGGGCCATCAAGCGGGCGAGTGTTGGCGGGAAGATCGGACACGCTCATGCCTCCTTCAAAGCGAATTGGCGCAATGCATCACGATTGATCTCGATACCCAGCCCCGGTCCATCGGGTATCTGCACGACGCCACCGTCATGTTCGAGCGGCGTTTTCACCACGGCCTGTCGGAAAGGATTGTGCGTACGATCGAACTCCATGATCGGCTCGATGGGCCGGCGTCGCGGCGGGTTGGGTGGCAAGGCCGCCATGCATTGCAAGCTGGCGGCAAGACACACCGCCGTGCCCCAGACATGCGGAATCAAACGCACACCGAACATGGCCGCCATATCCACGACCCGGCGCATTTCCGAGATGCCGCCCACGCTGCAGACATCGGGTTGCACGATGTCCACCGCCCGCGTTTGCAGCGGCTCGAGCATGGCGTAACGTCCATGCCAGTTCTCGCCACTGGCCACCGGGAGCGGCTGCCCGGCGCGCACGGCGTGATAAGTGGAAATCTGCTCGGGCAATACCGGTTCTTCGAACCATGCCACGTCGAACGCGGCGGCACGCTTGCCGACCTCCAACGCCTCCAGGAGGTCGTAACCATGGTTGGCATCGATCATCAAACGCTTGCCATTGCCCAACGCCTCGCGCGCCGCGGCAATCACTTTCAAGTCTTCTTCGACATCGAAACCTATCTTGATCTTGACGCCACAGAACCCTTCTTGCGCGTAACCGGCGACCTCCTCGGCCGTATCCTGCACACGATCGACGCCGTCACGCTTGAATGATCCGGTGGCATAGGCATGCACATGCTCGCGAAAACGCCCGCCCAGGAGTTCGGAAACGGGCGCCCCGTAATGCTTGCCCTTGATATCCCACAACGCGATATCGATACCGCTCAGGGCCGTGACAGTCAGGCCGCGCTGGCCTTGATCACGCAGCCGGTTATAGAGCTCGATCCAGAGCTTTTCCGTCTCGAGCGGATTGCGCCCAATGATCGAGGTCGCATAAGCCTCGATGACAGCCGCATTGGGCTTGGCCGGCCCCAGACACTCCCCCCAGCCAATCGTACCGTCGTCACATATCACCTCGACCAGACAATGTTGGCGCCGATCAAACCGCATGGAGGCACTTTCGAAGGCCTGCTCCAGCTGATAATCGAGAACGTGTGCATGTATCTTTTCGATTTTCATGTAGGGCGATCCATGAGCGAGAAGAGGAAGATGTCACTGGAAGAAGCCGGGCAGCGTCAGCGATATCGCCGGCACGTAGGTCACCAGCATCAACACCGCAAACAGCGCTAGATAGAACGGCCAGATGGTACGTACCGCCTGTTCGATCTTGATCTTGCCGATAACGCTACCCACGAAAAGACAAGACCCTACCGGGGGAGTACATAGTCCCAGCCCAAGGTTCATCATCATGATGATGCCGAACTGAATGGGGTCCATGCCGAACTCTTCGGCAACCGGCAGGAATATCGGCGTGCAGATCAGGATCAGTGCTGCCATGTCCATGATCATGCCGAGACCCAGCAATATCAGGTTGAGCATCAGCAGGATCACGTAAGGATTCTCGGAGATACTCAACAGTGCGTCGGTCAGCATCTGCGGTACGCTATAGAGTGCCAGCAGGTACGAGAATGCCGAGGCACATCCCACCAGGATCATCACCAGCGAGGTCGTGCGTACCGCCTGGTAGACCGCCTGCTTGAACGGTTCCCAGCGCAATTCACGGTACACCAGTCCCGTGACGACGATGGCGTAGATAGCACCGAAGGCACCGGACTCGGTGACCGTCAGAACGCCAGACAGCACCCCGCCGACAATGATCACCGCCGTCATCAGACCGGGCAGCGCAGCCACGAAACTGAGCATCAATGCCGACCACCCGGGAAATGCCTCGCCTTTGTAACCACGCTTGACCGCCACGACATATGCAGCCACGGCCAATGCCAGACACATCAGCACCCCCGGCACGATACCGGCAATGAACAGTTGGGTGATCGAGATGCCCCCCCCGGCGGCGACGGCATAGAGAATCATGTTATGACTGGGAGGAATCACGACACCCGCAACCGACGAGGTAACCGTGACATTGACCGCGTAATCGGCGTCGTAACCTTTCTCTTTCATGACCGGGATGAGGATCGAACCCAGCGCGGATGTGTCAGCGACTGCAGACCCCGAGATGCCTCCGAAAAGCATCGAGGAGCTGACATTGACCATTCCCAAACCGCCCCGTACACGCCCTACGGCAGCGGATGCCAGGCGTACCAGGCGAGTGGATATGCCCCCATGCAGCATCAGTTCGCCGGCAAAGATGAAAAACGGTATGGCCAGTAAGGAAAAGACCGAGATTCCCGACAATATACGTTGAAAAGCCACGAAAAGTGGCAGCCCTTCGTAGAGAAAGGTTCCCGCCGCAGCCAGACCGACAGCGAAGGCCACTGGCGCACCTACGATGAGACCCAGAAAGAACAGGCCGAACAGAATCATGAGTCCCATGAGGTCACCCCTTCCGTGACTTGAGCAGGCGCTTGGCGATATTGGTGCAAGAGAACAGGACCATCAGCACGCCACAGATCACCAATGGTGCCGCACGCCAGCTTTCGGAAAATCCGATCATTGGAATGGGACGCTCCAGGTTCTCCAGGACCAGGTTCCACCCTTGCCAGGCCATGAAGAGACCGAAACACGTGACGAAAAGATCAGCGATATAGCGCATGATCTCGCGTGGCAAATACGGCAGCCCTTCACGCACGAAGTCGATGCTAAGGTGGGTATTGTTTCTCACACCGGCGGCAGCCCCTAGACAGGTGATATAAACGACGATCAGGAGCGAGGACTGTTCCACCCATGTCGGCGTGTCATTGAGCACGTAACGGCCGAAGACCAACCAGCCAAACGTCGCAATCAAGAAAACCAGCAAGATACCCGACACGATGATGCAAAGTTGGGCAATGCCGTCCAGAAAGCCATCGAATGCTGTTCGCGATGCCGAAGCGGGGCTCTGGTCATTCATTTTCTCGGAGAATGAGCTCACGATTTTAAACCCTCTCAAGACCGCTCCGGGCCTGATCCGGCCCGGAGCATTTCATGGCATCTGCGGATCAGCTCTGCGCATCTTGAATATCCGTCACGAGCGACTCCAGTTCCGGGTGCTCCTGAACAAACTGGTCGTAGATCGGCTGCATCTTGGCCTGGAACGCCGACTTGTCATCCACCTCGTTGATCTTCACCCCGGCGTCCAGGATCTTCTGCTTGCTCGCCTGAACACCTTCCTCCCAGAGCGCGCGCTGCTCCTTGGCAGCATCCTCGGCTGCTTCGCGTATCGCCTGCCGGTCTTTCTCACTGAGCTCTTCCCAACTCGCCTTGGCAACACACAAACACTCGGGAAGGATCAAGTGCTCGGTCAACGAGTAGTAATTTGCCACCTCATAGTGGCCACTGGACTCATAAGATGGATAATTGTTCTCGGCGCCGTCGATGACGCCTGTCTTGAGTGACTGATAAACTTCGCCATAGGCCATTGGCGTGGCATTGCCCCCCATTTCGTCGATCATCTGGACATAAAGGTCGTTGTTCATGACACGTACCTTGAGGCCCTCGACGTCGTCGGGCGTCTCCACCGGGTGGTCAGTGTTGTAGAGGCTGCGTGCCCCGGAACCGAACCAGGACAGAACGATCAGGTTTTTCTCGGCGAGCGCATCGGCGAAGCGCTCGCCGATCTCGCCATCCATGACGCGGTACATGTCGTCCGGACTTCTGAAAATGAAAGGCAGTGACAGGACGTTGGCGGCGGGTACGATTGGCCCCATCGGCCCCATGTTGAAATTGGCGAAATCGAGGGCGCCGCTGCGGGTCTGCTCGATCGCGTCAGAGTTATTGTCAATTCTGGTGGATGGCGGTCAGGCCGCATTCCTGTCTGACTGATCGGTTACCTGCTCCCCGTCCTGGAACTTGACGTTGCTGACGACCAGCTCCAGTTTCTGGGAGTGTTTGATGCGCCTCCAGCGCTTCTGAGCGCTCTGGAGCAGCTTGAAGACCATCGCCAGGGTCGTCGCCCGGGAGCCGCAGTTTCGGCTGCGCTTGGTCCTCAGCCGGACCGTGGCGAAGGTCGACTCGATCGGGTTGGTGGTGCGGATATGCACCCAGTGCTCTGCCGGGTAGTCGTAAAACGCCAGCAGCTCGTCCCGATCCTTGGCCAGGCACGCCATCGCCTTGGGGTACTTGGCCTCGAAGCGTTGCACCGTGCGATCAAAGGCCTTGTGTGCCTCGTCGCGGGTCTCGGCCATCCAGATGTCATGAAGGTCAGCCTTGACCTTCGGCTGAACAGATTTCGGCAGCTTGTTCAGTACATTAGCAGTCTTGTGGACCCAGCAGCGTTGATGGTCGGTCGCCGGGTAAATCTTGCTCAGAGCCGCCCAGAACCCCATGGCACCGTCGCCTACCGCCAGTTTCGGGGGCGTAGTCAGGCCTCGTGCTCGTAGGCTCGTCAGCACGGTCTCCCAGCTGGCCGCCGACTCGCGGAAGCCGTCTTCGACGGCCACCAGCTCTTTGCGGCCCTGCTCGGTTACGCCGATGATCACCAGCAGGCACAGGCGGTCATCTAGGCGCACATTGCTGTAGATTCCATCAGCCCACCAGTAGACGTAGCGCCGGTCTGCCAGGTCCCGCTGCCGCCACTCGGTATGCTCGTCCTCCCACTGTTTCTTGAGCCGTGACACCGTGTTGGCCGACAGCCCCTTGGCCTGGTCGCCCAGCAGCGCCGCCAAGGCCTCCTGGTAGTCGCCGGTGGAGATCCCCTTCAGATAGAGCCAAGGGATCAGTTCCTCGATGCTGCGAGCCCGCTTCAAGTAGGGCGGCAGCAAGCTGCTGTTGAAGCGGGCGCCACCGCTGCTGCGGTCACGCACCTTGGGTACCTGCACGCTGACATCCCCGATCCCGGTCTGGACCGTGCGCTCAGGCAGGTAGCCGTTGCGGACCACGGCCTGGCGGCCATCGTCGAGCCGATGATCCGCATACTGCGACAGGAAGGTGGCCAACTCAGCCTCGACGGCCTTGGCGATCAGGTCACGGGCGCCTTGGCGCAGCAGCTCGTGCAGCGGGTCAGTGACTTGGGGTTCTGGTTGTGAAAGAGCCCGGAGGGTAGAATCGGTCATGGCGTATCCACTCCTGTTGATTGAGATCTTGGTCGTGATCAATCAACAGGATACGCCACCCTTCCTACCTCCTCCCGTACACCAGAAGTCACCATAGCTCATCGCGTCAGGCTGATCGCCCAGCACCGCGTTATGGTATACCTTGGGCTCAACACGCCCCTCTGTCTTTTCAGCGACTTCCTTGGCAAAACTTTCCAGGGCCTTGCCATTTGGATAACTCGGCGGGTGGATGTTCCATCCCCGCCAGCTTTCCGCTTGCGCTGTCGTCGAAATGGAAACACTCAGCAACATACCGAGCATCGCTGCCGCTTTTACACAGCTTGCCATCTTGAGTCTTTTATTGGTCTGCATGACGTGGCTCCTTATGGTTCTATTTCATTTTGTTAAACTGACCATACTCAGTAATTGACGCCCTCCTGGCTTCTCGACACGTAAAAGATCAAAAACCAATGCCTTCTCATAGCGGGCATTACGTAAGCATTATGGTTATAAATCCAGACGTGCCGTTTACGATAATTCGCCGTCTTCAAACTCTCTTCCACATCGAATGCGGTTCAACGCATTTATGTCCTTCATCAAGGATGCACGAGCGTCTGTGTGTTAAACCGGCCACTTGCCCGTTGGGCTAAATAGCCGGCTGTCTCATGACAGCATCAGCTTAGACCCTAGCCTGAATGTTGTCATACATCATACCTGTTATGACGTATAGACATTAGGCTAAGATAACGAAACGCAACGTGAGGGCCGGGTTGCACGGCCGGCCGGCAGCCACAACGCACCGGCGCGTGCTGCAAGCAGCACGCGCCGGTCGGTAACTAGTTTTTAGACGTATCGTGTCCGCCGGTGGTGAGAATGAAGATCGTCGCGTTTAGTCGTAGATACTCTGACTGCGGAGATAATCGTCATAACTGCCGCTGAAATCGACGATATCGTCATCCTTCAGCTCGATGATACGGGTCGCCAAGGAACCGACGAACTCACGGTCATGGCTGACGAAGATCAAGGTGCCGGGATAGTTTTCCAACGCCAGGTTGAGCGCTTCAATCGACTCCATGTCAAGGTGGTTGGTGGGCTCATCCATCACCAGCACGTTAGGCTTCTGCAGCGCCAGCTTACCGAACAGCATCCTCCCCTGTTCGCCTCCGGAGATCACCTTGACCGACTTGCCGATGTCATCGTTGGAGAACAGCATGCGGCCCAGCGCACCGCGTACGGTCTGCTCACCTTCCGTGGTCCACTGCCGCATCCATTCGAAAAGCGTCTCACCGCCTTCGAAATCATCAGCGTGATCCTGGGCGAAGTACCCCACTTCCGCCGCATCGGTCCATTTCACCTCGCCCGCATCCGGCGCCATCGTGCCGACCAGGCAGTTGAGCAATGTCGTCTTGCCAATTCCGTTGGGCCCGATGATAGCGACTCTCTCGCCAGCTTCGACCTGCAAGTCGAAACGTTCGAACAGCACGTTGTCACCCCAGGCCTTGGAGAGCTTCTCCGCGTTCAATGCATGCCGGTGTATCTTTTTGGTCTGCTCGAAGCGAATGAATGGGCTGACTCGCGATGACGGCTTGACCTCATCGAGCTGGATCTTGTCGATCTTGCGCTGGCGTGACGTGGCCTGCTTGGCCTTGGAGGCGTTGGCCGAGAAGCGGCTGACGAACTGCTGCAACTCAGCGATCTCCGCCTTCTTCTTGGCGTTATCGGCATGCAAGCGCTCTCGCGCTTGGGTGGCAGCAGTCATGTACTCATCATAGTTGCCCGGGAAAAGCGTCAGCTCGCCGTAGTCGAGGTCCGCCATATGCGTGCAGACACGATTCAGAAAGTGACGATCATGAGAGATGATGAGCATGGTCGAGCTGCGTGAACGCAGAATCTCCTCCAGCCACCGGATGGTGTTGATATCCAGGTGGTTGGTCGGCTCATCGAGCAGCAACACGTCGGGATCACTGAACAGCGCCTGAGCCAGCAATACGCGCAGCTTCCACCCCGGTGCCACCACGCTCATCGGCTGGGTGTGCTGCACCAGAGGGATGCCGAGGCCGAGCAGCAACTCTCCCGCGCGGGCCTCTGCTGTATAACCATCGAGCTCAGCGTAACGCACCTCAAGGTCGGCGACCTTCATGCCATCTTCCTCGGACATTTCAGTCTGCGAATAGATACGCTCGCGCTCGGCGGCAACCTCCCACAGCTCCGTGTTCCCCATGATCACGGTGTCGATTACACGCTCGCTCTCGAACGCGAACTGATCCTGACTCAGCTTGCCGAGCCGCGTGGTGGCGTCCTTCATTACCTGGCCACTGGTAGGCTCCAGGTCGCCCCCCAGGATCTTCATGAAGGTAGACTTGCCGCAACCATTGGCGCCGATCAGGCCATAGCGGTTGCCCTCTCCGAACTTGACGGAGACATTTTCGAATAGCGGCTTGGCGCCGAATTGCATGGTGATGTTGGCGGTAGAGAGCAAAATCGAGGTTCTCGCGGGAAACGGCGTGAATGAGGCGACGGCGGACCTGGCAGTGCGAGCCCGGCCTGCGTCGAAGCGGCATTGTACGCGCTGGCAACGACCAGCGTCAGCGCCATCCTCCAAGAACACACTCAATCCCCGCGCAAGCGCGCGTACGAGCCCTGCTCCTTGTTCGTGCAAAGATCAGCACAATTCAAGTCAGGCGTATCGGGAAACATCAGCGCACTAGAGCGGGACGCTTGGGATCGAACTCCCATCCCGGGATCAGGTATTGCATCGCCATGGCGTCATTGCGCTGCGTCACGTCGAGACGCTTGTATGTCTCGTGCGCCTCCATGAGCTTATCGTCGTCCAGCTCGATGCCTAGACCCGGAGTCTTCGGCACGGTCAGCTTGCCGTCCCGAATCTGGAACGGCTCCCTGGTGATGCGCTGACCGTCCTGCCAGATCCAGTGGGTGTCGATGGCGGTGATCTCGCCCGGGCAGGCCGCGGCCACGTGGGTCATCATCGCCAGCGAAATGTCGAAGTGGTTGTTGCTGTGCGAGCCCCAGGTCATGCCCCACTCGTGGCACAGCTCACCCACCGCCACGGCGCCCTGCATGGTCCAGAAGTGGCAGTCCGCCAGGGGAATGTCCACCGAGTTGAGCTGCACGGCGTACTGCAGCTGCTTGTAATCGGTGGCGATCATGTTGGTGGCGGTAGGCAGCCCGGTGCGCTTCTTGAATTCCGCCATGGTCTCGCGACCGGAGAAACCGCCCTCCTGACCGCAAGGGTCCTCGGCATAGCTCAGCAGGTGCTTGATCGGCTCCAGCACACGCACGGCCTCGTCCAGCTTCCATGCGCCGTTGGGGTCCAGGGTCAGGCGCGCCTCGGGGAAGGCCTCGTGCAGCGCACGGATGCAATCGGCCTCTTCCTCGCCACGCAGCACGCCGCCCTTGAGCTTGAAGTCCTTGAAGCCATAGCGATCATAGGCGGCCCGGGCCAGGTTGGCGACGGCCTCGGGCGTCATGGCCTCGCGGTAGCGCACCTCGTCCCAGGCATCGACCGGGTCGGCCACGCGAGGATACGGCAGGTCGGTCTTGTCCGGGTCGCCGAGCAGGAACAGGTAGCCCAGGGCCTCGACCTCGTCGCGCTGGCGGCCGTACTGGCCCAGCAGGTCGGCCACCGGCATGCCCAGCGCCTGACCGAAGAGATCGAACAGCGCCGACTCGATGGCGGTGATGACGTGCACGGCCACGCGCAGATCGAAGGTCTGGCGCCCCCGCTCCTCCGGGCCGCCCTGAGCCAGCAGCCCTCGGGCCCGACTGAGCACCTGCTTGACCTCGTTGACCCGCGCGCCTTCCACCAGGCTGCGGCACTTCTCCAGGCCGTTCAGGATGCCTTCGCTGGAGGGAATCTCGCCGACGCCGCGGTTGCCGGACTCATCCTCCAGCACCAGTACGCAGCGGATGAACCAGGGCGCATGACCGCCGCTCAGGTTGAGCAGGAAACCGTCTTCGCCGGCGACCGGCACGACGTTCATCTTGGTGATCTTGGGAAACATGGCATTGCCTCTTGTAACGGTCGAAAGAACGAAGAAGGGTCAGGTCACCGGCGCCGGGTTGAAGAGCACCAGGTCGTTGTAAAGGCCGAGCCGGTCGGCGGCGACCCGCTGGCGGCCACTGGCCACCTCGAGGATCAGCTGGAAGAGCTCCCAGCCCATCTCCTTGATGGACGCCTCGCCGGTGGCGATGCGTCCCGCGTCGAGGTCGATCAGATCATGCCAGCGCTTTCCCAGGGTGGAGTTGCTGGAGACCTTGATGACCGGCGTCATCGGCAGGTTGTAGGGCGTGCCGCGGCCGGTGGTGAAGACCTGCAGGTTCATGCCGGCGGCGGCCTGCAGGGTGCCGCAGATGAAGTCGCTGGCCGGAGTGGCGGCGAAGGTCAGGCCACGCTTGCGCAGTCGCTCACCCGGGCCGATGACATCAACGATCGGCGAGTTGCCGGACTTGATCACCGAGCCCAGCGCTTTTTCGACGATGTTGGAGAGACCGCCCTTCTTGTTGCCGGGGGAGGTATTGGCGCTGCGATCCGCCTGGCCCTGAGAGAGATAGTCGTCGTACCAGGCCATCTGGTCGATCAGCGCCTGGCCGACCGAGCGATCTACAGCCCGCGGCGTCAGCAGGTGGATGGCATCGCGCACCTCGGTGACCTCGGAGAACATCACGCTGCCGCCGGCGCGCACGATCAGGTCGGTGGCAAAGCCCACCGCCGGATTGGCGGTGAGCCCGGAGAAAGCATCACTGCCGCCGCATTGCATGCCCACCACCAGATCGGCCACCGGACAGGTCTCGCGGCGTCGGCGGTCGAGACGCTCGAGGTGGCGCTCGGCCATGGCCATGATGCCGTCGATCATCTCGCCGAAGCCCTCGAAGGACTCATCCTGCAGGCTCAGCACGTTGGCCTCGGGATCGGCCGCCTTGGTGTTCTCGAAGATCCTCACCGGGCGATCCTCGACCAGGGTCGAGGGCTGCAACTTCTCGCAACCCAGCCCGATGATCATCACCTCGTCACCGAAGTTGGGATTCCGGGCCAGGTTCCTGAGCGTGCGAATGGGCACCACCGCGGCCGGCGCATTGATCGCCACGCCGCAACCATAGCTGTGGTTGAGCCCTACCACATCGTCGACGTTAGGGAAGCGCGGCAGCAGCTCGCGCTTGATGCGCTGGACCACGTGATCGACGGTACCCGCCACGCACTGCACGCTGGTGGTGATGCCGAGCACGTTCTTGGTGCCGACGCTGCCATCGGCGTTGCGGAAGCCCTCGAAGGTATAGCCCTCCAGCGATTCGGCCGGTGGCGCCGGGCGAGTCGCCAGCGGGAGATCCTCCAGCGCAGGCGGCATAGGCATGTGCAGGTTGGTCTCGTTGACGTGACCGCCCTGTGGGATGGCCGTGACGGCCGTGCCGATGACTTCGCCGTAGCGGATCACCTGGTCGCCCTCGGCCAGCGCCACCAATGCCACCTTGTGCCCCTGAGGAATCCTCGCCTGCAGCTCGATGCCATCATCGAGGCGCTCGCCGGCGGCCAGGCCGCCCTGGCCGACGACCACGGCGACGTTGTCACGCGGGTGGATGCGAATCACCCGAGGAGCCGATGTCGAGTGCGTCATGACCAAGCCTCGCGGTTGTGCGAATGACGGGAGTTCATGAGGAAGCCTCCAGGCGACGCTTGGCCCGGCTCTTCAGGCTCATCGTCACCGAGAAGGCTACCGAGGCGGCGATCAGCCCCCAGAGCACCACGGCGATGGGGCTCTTGGTGAAGAAGATCGAGTAGGTGCCGAAGGACTCCAGGCTCTTCACGAAGTAGACCTCCGCCTGTCCGCCGAGGATGAAGCCGATGATCAGCGGCGCGACCTCGAGCCCCACCTTCTGGATCAGGTAGCCCAGCACGCCGAAGATCAGCAGCGTCCAGACGTCGAACATGATGCCGTAATTGATCGCGTAGGCGCCGACCACGCACATCATCACGATGATCGGATAGAGGATGTATTTGGGTACCAGCACCACCTTGGCGATGTGCTTGATGGCGTAGAACATCAGGAAGAACATCACGACGTTCGCGAACACCAGGGCGATCATCATCAAGTACCAGGTATCGGCATTTTCTGGAATGAACAGCGGGCCGACCTGGATGCCCTGCAGGGTGAAGGCACCGATCAGGATCGCGGTGGTGGAATCGCCGGGGATGCCGAGCGACAGCAGCGGGATCAACGCGCCGCCGGTCAGGGCGTTGTTGGCAGACTCCGAGGCCATCAGCCCCTGGGGCGCGCCCTTGCCCATCTCGCTGGAATCACGGGACAGGTTCTTCTCCTGGGTGTAGGCCAATACCGAGGCAGCGCTCCCACCGACGCCCGGCAACATGCCGACGAAGGTGCCGATGAAGGACGAGCGCACCAGGTTGGTCAGCCGGCCCTTGAAGATGCCGAAGGAGAAGCCGCCGCCCTTGCCGAACTCGATGTTCTTGCCGGCCAGGCCGCTCTTCACGCCTTCTTCGGCCTCGAGCAGTATGGTAGCGATGCCGAAGATACCGATCAGTACAGGCAGCAGGGAGAACCCCTCGAACAGGTAGGGCTCGAGGAAATCGAACATCAGACGAGTGTGGCCGTTGCCGCCGTCCGAGATACTGTAGGTGCCGATCAGGCTCAGCCAGATACCCAGCACGCCGCTGAAGATGCCCACCAGCATGTTGCGGGACATGGAGGCGATGACGGTCAACGCCAGCAGGATGATCAGGAACTTCTCTACATAGGAAAACTTGATCGAGAATTCGGCCAGAACCGGCGCGAACAGGAACAGCACGATGGCGCTGATGAGGCCACCGATCAGCGACGCCACCACGCAGACCCTCAAGGCGCGTTCGCCCTCGCCCTTCTGAGCCATGGGGAAGCCGTCGAAGGTGGTGGTGATCGAGGATGGCGTACCGGGAATGTTGAGCAACACCGCCGGCACCATGCCGCCGGAGATGCCTCCCACGTAGAGGCCCAGCAGCAGCGCCAGGCCATGATTGAGGCCGAGCGCGTAGGTCAGCGGCAGACACACCGCCACGGCCATGGTAGCGGTCATCCCGGGGATGGCCCCGAAGATGATCCCGACCAGGGCCCCCAGGGCCGCCAGCAGGAAGAAGGTGATATCGAGTAACGACAGGATATCGAGCATGGAAACGTCTCCGCTACGGCAAGGTGATCTGGAACAGCTTGGCGAGAATGAACCACGCCAGGCTCGGCGCCACGAGCGCGTTGATGGCGGCCGTGATGACCTTGCGCTTGGTCCTGGTGTGCATGTACATCAGCGACATCAGGAAAAGGAAGGCCATCGACACGAACAGGAAGCCGTAGCCCGTGTAAGGAAAGAAGTTGCCGACCACCGACATCAGGTAGAAGTAGGCGACGATCAGTGCCAGGGTTCCGAAGAAACGGAACTTGTCCATGGACTCGCCCAGAATCGGCAACGTCCGCTCCCCTCGCCTGACAGCGACGAGAAAGGGCGCCACGTTGAACACCAGAATCAGGGCGAAGAGGCCGCCCATCAGCCAGTGAATGATATGGGGAAAGAACAGATGGGAGGTCTCGAAATCGATCGAGACGCTCAACAGGGATGACAGTCCTGATTCCATGGCGGCTCCGGTGAAGGCTCTCGCAAGGAGCCCTTTCGATCATTATGGGGACAAGCAATAGCCGCGAGCGCCGGCGGGTCTCCCCGCCAGCGATACCGCCTTACTGGATGTTGGTAATGATGTCCTCGTAGACGGACATCTTGCTTTCCAGGTAGTCGGCGGCTTCATCGGACGGCTTGAAGTTGGGAATGAAGAAAGCGTTCTTCTGAGTCTCCTGGATCTCGCCCTCGGCATAGATCTCGGCGAGCGCCTGGTCGATCTGGTTGACGATGGCCTGGTCCATGTCCTTGTTGTAGAGGAAGAAGAACTCTTTATCGAAGGTGAAGTTGTCATCGCCCATGGTGACATTCACGTTAGGCTCGACGTACTGCAGCAACTGCTCGCGAGTGGTCTGCCCCAGCCCGTCTTCCGGCGCCTGCTCGATGGTGCTGTTGCGTGCCGTGAGCCACAGGAAGCGCATGGCCTTCTGATCGTCTTCCGGCAGGCGGGTGTATTGCTCGTTGGCCTGCACGGTGCCGTTGATCATGTCGGCCTGGTCGTCGAAGAGCTGCTGGTTCTTGTCGGCCTGGGAACCGGTGTTGACGGCCACCAGGTTCTCCTCCATCCCCGGATGCTCGATGGCGATGGCATTCTTCAGGGCACTGAAGCCGATCTCCGACACGCCGCCCGGCTGAATGGCCACGCGCACCTCCTCGCCGTTGCCGACCGCCTCGATCACGTCGTCCAGGGTCTGATAGGGCGAGTCCTTGGGCACCAGATAGGCGTTACCGGGGTTGATGGCGACGGTCGGCCCGATGGTGTACTTCTCGAAGATGTTCTCATACCCCTCCACGCCATACAGATACCCGAGGTAGGACTGATCGTGGAAGATCATCAGGGTGTTGCCGCGCGGATCGCGATCCAGGAAGCGGAAGGCCGAGCTCGCCCCCACGGCGTCCACCTTCATGTTGATATCGAGGTGCTCGGCCAGGGCATCGGCGACGATGCTGGAGTTCTGATAGGTATCGCCCCCGGTGGACGTCGAGCCGATCACCACGCGGACGTTGCCGCGCAGCGGGCCGTCGGCGGCCAGGGCCGCCGCACTGCCGAAGGCCATGCCGGCCATCAGCACGGAGGTTCCAAGTGTCTTGTAGATGCTGGGCATGCTCATGAAAATTCACCTCTTCGCTGTCGTTGTTGAGAGTGGGTGAAGGTGGGCTGTCAGTAGCCCTTGGCGATCTCGATCAGGCGTTCCAGATGAGCCCGCTCATCCGTACTCGGCATCATCAGCGGTTTCCGAACATTGCCCGCTGGCATTCCGATAATCTCGGTGCCGGCCTTGATGAGGCTGACGGCGTAGCCCTTTTTACGATCACGCAGATCGACGAAGGGAATGAAAAACTCGTTGGTGATTTTCTTGACCGTGGCGCTGTCTCCCGCGCGCAGTGCGCGGTAGAACGTGAGTGCCATGTCCGGCACGAAGTTGAAGACAGCGGAAGAGTAGGTGTTGACGCCAATGGAGAGGTAGGCCTCGGCGAAAATCTCGGCGGTCGGCACGCCACCGACGTAAACCAGTCGATCGCCGACGGTCTTGACGATCTTGTTGAGCAATTGCATATCGCCCTTGCCATCTTTCAACCCGATCAAGTTCGGGCACTGATCGGCGAGCTGCTGGACCGCCGGCGCCTCGAGAACACCATTGCCACGGTTGTAATAGATCACGTTAACCGTGGTGCTGTCGCAGATCTGGCGGGCGTACTCGACCAGCCCTTCCTGCGGGCACTCGGTCAGATAGGGCGGCATCAGCAGAACGCCATCCGCGCCGGCCTCTTCCGCCGCGCGCGCGAATGCCTTGCCGCTCTCCACGCTCAACCCGGCGCTGGCAATGATGGGCACACGCCCACCGATCACATCGACCGCCGTGCGCACGACGTCGCCGAACTCCTCGAGCGAGAGGTTGAAGAACTCCCCCGTGCCGCCCGCAACGAAGACCGCGGAGACATCATGACTCACGAACCACTCGAGTCGCTTGCGATAGCTCGCGGCATCGAATCGTCCAGCGGCATCGAAATCGGTCACCGGGAAGGAAAGCAGGCCATCGCCAATCGCCGCGACCGTTTGTTCTTTGGAAAAATGCACCGTCATGTCCCTCGCAGCTGTCTTGTTGAGCGTGATGACATGAAGTCATCATGTCATACATCATACAACTGCAAGATAAGCACAGCCGCGTTGTCACACAACCTCGACATTGGTCGATCCCACCAAGGTCTTAATGACGGGAGTGATGCCCGCCATGACACATGCATGGCGGTATCAGGGGCGTTATGCCTGGGTCCCCTCGACGACCTCGAATTGCTCGAGCCCGCCGCCTTCGCCGAATGCCTCCGAGGGCATGGGGTCGGCATGTGCCTGCTTGAAATCGTCGCTGCCCACCCAGGCGCGGAAGGCCTCCTGGCTGTCCCACTCGGTTTCGACGAGATAGGGCGCCTGGTTGCCTTGTGGGCGCAAAACACGCATGGCGCGGAATCCCGGCTGACGGTCGACCTGACTCGCCCGGCGCTGAAAGCGGCGTTCGAATTCCGCCTCGTAACCGGGATTGACGTAAACGCGATTGATGACGACGAACGGCATGTGGGTCTCCTTGGGTGGGTATCGCCTATGAGGACAGGTCACGGGGCGACTGCCACTGGCGCAGCGTGGCACAGCCCGCCGCCCACACCTCGGCCTCCAGTGCCGCCACGCTCGACGTCGGCATCGGCTGAGAAGCGCGCACGTCGCCTTCGACCAGACGACCGACCAGGGCGCCGACCAGCGGCATGTGACTCACCAGCAGGCACGGCATCTGCGGGACTTGCTGCTGGAGCCAGTCGATCACCGGCTCGAGCGGCTCATCGGGCGTGATGATCGGCAGAGTCTCGACGCTCAGGCCCAACGGCGCCGCGACCAATCGTGCGGTCTGCTGCGCACGCCGGTACGGGCTGGCGACGATACGCAGCGCATGCCGTACGTCATCGGTCAGCACCTCGCTCAGCCAGGCGCCCATCGTGCGCGCTTCCTGCTCGCCATGCTCGGTAAGTGACCGCTCGCTGTCGGGCGTGCCCGGCGCTGCCTCGCCATGCCGCATGATATACAGAATCGACATGTTCAAGTCTCCTCGGCGCCGGGTTCCAGCCTGCGCGCTTCGAATACGTCCTGACGGGAAAGAATGAACTCCACGTCGCTGCTTTGTTCCTGCTGCATCAGCATCTGTGCCATCTGGCGCGCCGGCACGCCGTTGAACAGCACCTGATAAAGCCCTTCGGCCAGCGGCATGTAGATATGCTCGCGACGCGCCTTCTCGCGGACCAGGCTCACGGTGTTGACGCCCTCCGCCACCTGGCCCAGGGCCGTGACGGCTTCTTCCAGGGTCTTGTCCTCGCCCAGCGCGAAACCGACGCGATAATTGCGCGAGAGCTTCGATGAGCAGGTCACGATGAGGTCGCCCACGCCGGCCAGACCGATGAACGTCAGCGGGTTGGCGCCGAGCGCCACCGCGAATCGACTCATCTCCGCCAGCGCCCGCGTCATCAGCATGCTGCGCGTGTTCTCGCCCATGCCGAGCGCTGCCGCCATGCCCGCGGCGATGGCATAGATGTTCTTCAACGCCCCGCCGAGTTCGACACCGTAGCGGTCATTACTGGCGTATACCCGGAAATAATCGCAACCGAGCGCCGACTGCACCCGGGCGCGGGTCAAGGGGTCGTCGCTGGCGATGACCGTGGCCGTCAGATGCTTCTGGGCGATCTCCGAGGCCAGGTTGGGCCCCGAGAGCACCCCGATGTGCGGAAAGCCGGTTTCTTCCTCGAGGATCTGGCTCATCAGCTTGAAGCCGTCTTCCTGAATCCCCTTGGTGGTGCTGACCAGGATTTGCGTCGGCTTTAGCCAGGGCAATGCCTGACGCACGACCGTCAGAAAGGCACTCGACGGAATCGCGATGAACACCAGTTCAGCGTCGCGGAGCACCTCTCGCATATCGTCGGACGCGACGACCGCAGGATTGATCGCGTAGTCCGGCAAGTAGCGGGCGTTGCGATGCTCGCGATTGATCTGCTCGATCAACGCCGGATCACGCAACCACTGGTTCACGCGGGCCCCATTGTCGGCGGCAATGCTGGCAATCGCGGTGCCGAAGCTCCCCCCGCCGAGCACGGCGACTTTAGGTCGTTCGTCGGTCATCAAGATTTCCTAGTGGCCTGCGAAATGACGCCATTGTAGCGAACCTGACGTGTCACGCACGCCCGATCATCGATGACATTGACGTGCCGCCGGCGCATGACGGAAACATGCCCCGCCCTTCGGCTCCCCTCAAACGACGACACCGCCCGAAGGCGGTGTCGTCGTGTCGCAGTACGGCCTTTCTGCGGGCCGCTCAGTCGACCATCGGCAGCAAGGCATCGATGCTCGACTTGGCGTCGCCGTACAGCATGCGCGTGTTCTCCTTGAAGAACAGCGGGTTCTCGATGCCCGAGTAGCCCGTGCCCTGGCCACGCTTGCAGACGAAGACGTTCTTGGCTTCCCAGACCTTGAGCACCGGCATGCCGGCGATGGGGCTGTTGGGATCCTCCTCGGCGGCCGGATTGACGATATCGTTGGAGCCGATGACGATCACCACGTCGGTTTCCGCGAAGTCGTCGTTGATCTCGTCCATTTCCAGCACGATATCGTAAGGCACCTTGGCCTCGGCCAGCAGAACGTTCATGTGACCGGGCAGACGACCCGCCACGGGATGAATCCCGAAGCGCACCGTCTTGCCGGCGGCGCGCAACTTGCGCGTCAACTCGCTGACCGCATTCTGGGCCTGTGCCACCGCCATGCCGTACCCGGGCACGATGATCACGCTATCGGCCTCGTTGAGCGCACTGGCCACGCCGCTGGTATCGATGGCGACCTGTTCGCCCTCGATCTCCGCGGCCGGCCCTTTGCTGCCGCCGAAACCACCCAGGATCACGTTGACGAAGTTGCGGTTCATCGCCTTGCACATGATGTAGGAGAGGATGGCACCGGAAGAGCCCACCAGGGCCCCAGTGACGATCAGCAGGTCATTGGACAGCGTGAAGCCGATGGCCGCCGCCGCCCAGCCGGAGTAGCTGTTGAGCATCGAGACCACTACCGGCATGTCGGCGCCGCCGATGCCCATGATCAGGTGATAGCCGATGAAGAAGGCCAGCAGCGCCAGTAGCAGCAGCGTCCAGAAGCCCGCACCGTTGAGGTAGGCGATCGCCAGCAACAGCGACACGATGGCCGCCGCGGCATTCAGCAGATGACCGCCAGGCAACTGACGCGGCTTGCCATCCACCTTGCCCGCCAGCTTGCCGAAGGCAATCACCGAGCCGGTGAAGGTCACCGCACCGATGAAGACCCCCAGCACCACCTCGACCTGCAGGAAGGTCAGCTCGGCCGGCGTCTTCTCGGCCACCAGCGCGGCGAAGGCCGAAAACCGCTCGCTGACGTCCCCGGCGAGTTGCGCGGCCATCACCCGGCGACGTTCCAGGTCGGCATTGAAGCCGATGAACACCGCCGCGAGACCGACGAAGCTGTGCAATGCCGCCACGAGCTGGGGCATCTCGGTCATGTCCACCTTCTTGGCCAGGTAGACGCCGATCCCGGCACCGATCACCATCATCGGGATCATCCACCAGTAACCGCCGACATTGGGGCCGAACATGGTGAAGACCACCGCCAGCCCCATCCCCACGATGCCGTACCAGACGGCACGCTTGGCTTTTTCCTGATTGCTCAATCCCCCCAGCGAAAGGATGAACAACACACTTGCCGCCACCGCTGCGGCGGACACCAATCCTTGACTCAACATCGTCTTTTCTCCGCCGCGTTAGGATTTCTGGAACATGGCGAGCATTCGGCGCGTGACCAAGAAGCCCCCCACGATATTGATGGTGGCAATCAGCACCGAAATGCCTGCCAACAGCCCCACCAGGAAGCTTCCCGAACCGACCTGCAGCACCGCCCCCAGCACGATGATGCCCGAGATGGCGTTGGTCACCGCCATCAGCGGCGTGTGAAGCGAATGGCTGACATTCCAGATCACCTGGAAACCGACGAAGCAGGCCAGCACGAAGACGATGAAGTGCTGCATGAACGAGGCCGGCGCGACCAGCCCCAACAGCCCCATCACCGCCCCGCCGGCGACGAGCATTCCCACCTGACGCTTGGTCTGGGCGAGAAAAGCGGCATGCTCGGCGGCCTTCTTCTCCTCGGGCGTCGGCTCCTTGGGTTTCTCCTTCGGCGCCGACTGGCCGATCGCCTTGACCTTGGGCGGCGGTGGCGGAAAGGTGATCTCGCCTTGATGCGTCACCGTGGCACCGCGAATCACATCGTCTTCCATGTCGTGAACGATCACGCCATCCTTTTCCGGCGTCAGATCGGTCAACATGTGACGAATGTTGGTGGCATAGAGCAGCGAGGCCTGCGTCGCCATGCGCGAGGGGAAATCGGTATACCCGACCACGATCACGCCGTTGTCGGTCACGATGCGCTGATCGGGCACGGTGAGATCGCAGTTGCCGCCCTTCTCCGCCGCCAGGTCGACGATCACCGAGCCCGGCTTCATGGCATGGACCATGTCCTCGAGCCACAGCTTGGGCGCCGGCTTGCCGGGAATCAGCGCCGTGGTGATGACGATATCCACCTCGGGCGCCTGCTCGCGGAACAGTGCCAGCTGCTTCTCGCGGAACTCGGGGCTGGAAGGCGCCGCATAGCCACCGGTGCCGGAGCCATCCTGACTATCCTCGAAATCGAGAAACAGGAACTCGGCCCCCATCGATTCGATCTGCTCGGCGACCTCCGGCCGCACGTCGAAGGCGCGTACCACCGCGCCCAGGCTGGTCGCCGTGCCGATCGCGGCCAGCCCCGCGACGCCCGCGCCCACGACCAGCACCTTGGCCGGCGGTACCTTGCCGGCCGCCGTGACCTGACCGGTGAAGAAGCGTCCGAACTGGTTGCCTGCCTCGATCACCGCGCGATAGCCGGCGATGTTGGCGGTGCTCGACAGCGCATCCATCTTCTGGGCCCGCGAGATACGCGGCACCATGTCCATGGCAATGACCGTGGCGCCGGTCGCCTTGCAGCGCTCGAGCAGCGCCTCGTTCTGCGCCGGCCAGAAAAACGCGATCAGGGTCTGTCCCTCGCGCAGGTAGCCGACTTCCTCTTCGCTGGGCTCGCGAACCTTGATGACCACCTCGGCGGTGGACCATAACGCATCGGCCCCCTCGACGATCTCGACGCCCGCGTCACGATAGGCGGCATCATCGAAGCCCGCGGCAAGGCCGGCTCCGGATTCGATGACACACGTATGCCCGAGTTTTTGAATGTGCTGGGCACTCTCCGGCGTCAGGGCGACGCGAGCCTCGCCCTGGGCGCGCTCTTTCGGCGCTCCGATCTTCATGACGCATCTCCCGTTTCACGATGGGATGGATACCTGGTGACTTTCATCCTTGACTCCTTGCTCGTTGCACGGGGGGTCCCATGAACGCTTGGCTAATATCGCGGGCCACTTTTCACCCGGCGAACTCTCGCGAACACGCCCGGTCATAAGTGACTCATTTCAAAAGCAGGGTCCCATGTGTTTAAGGAAAAACATCTTGAAAATCAACAATACAGTCAAAAAACTCCATCATAATCATTGTGTTATGGATGGCATAACGCAACTCTTATGCTACGAAAAAGATCATAACCCTCTGTTTTTGAATAAAAATAGACACCACTACCCAACCTCGCCATTTTCTTATGGCAATCATAAACGATGCATTATTTTCGCGCTTTCTTAGTTAAGAGCGTCGCGTGCTCGGCGACGCTCTTCGGTCTCTTTTCTGTCATCGTCAGCAGGTCCGATGCACGTCACGCACACTCGAAATCTCGGCGCCTTGCCGTTCGAGCAACGCGAGTCCCAGCCCATGCATCGTCGACGCTTCCCATCGGGTACCGTCAAGCGCGAGCAACGCCTGGTCGGCGCAGGCATCGGCAACGACAGTGACATCGAACCCCAGTGTCAGCGCGTGACGCGTCAGGGTCATGATCGCGCCCGTCGTGGTGACACCGGCCACCACCAAGTGCGCGACCCCGTGACGACGCAGCCAGGTGTCCAGATCGGTATCCACGAAAGGATCGTCGACGTGCGTGGTGACCACTCGCTCACCCGGCAGCGGTGTGGCGCAGGGCAGGAAATCGGCCTCGGGACGGCCGGCACGGCAGGAGGCATCGGCCTTGCGGGAGAAATGCCGGACATGCACGATGCAGCCCTCGCCACTCCTTCAGCAGCAGCGTCAGCGACTCGGTCGGCCCGGCCGTGCCCAGGGGCGTCAGGAGGCCCGCATGGACCTGTTGCATGGCCACCACGAGCAGTGCGCTCGGCGCGGAGCGCCCCTCGTGCGGATGAAGCGACAGTACCTGACAGCGTGGTGGCGCCATGATGATCCCCCCGGGCGAGTGACTCACCTTGAGTATGGTTCAACATGGCGCCTGGGGCGGAGGAAAGCGCGACGGAACGCGCCGATGCGTCCCGGGCCTCGCCTAGGACGAGCAGGAAAGACAGATCACCGAGGCCTGAGGGGGCGGCGCGGCTGCCCAGCGCTCCATGCCGGGGCGCGCGGTGAAAGGGTCGGCGAGCAAGCGGCGAAATTCCACCAGCGGTGCCTCATCTCCCGCTTCCGCCGCCTCGATGACCTGCTGCGCCAGATGCGTGCGCAGCACGTAGAGCGGGTTGACTGCCTGCATGGCGTCACGGCGCGACGCGGCATCGCGCTCCTCTTCCTGAAGGCGCTCGCGATAGCGCGACAGCCAGGCCGACAAGCCTTCGACCGGCACCTCCTGGCGTAGCCACTCGCCGTCATCGACGGCCCATTCGCCCAGGGCACGAAAGGCACGGTGATAATCCGCTCCGGCCTCGGCCAACAGCGTCAGCCAGTCCTGCACTAATTGCGCGTCCCCCTCGACGACGCTTTCGAGCCCCAGGCGCGCACGCATCAAGCGCGCGTATTCTTGCTGCAGCGCCGGCTCGTACTCCGTCAGCCGGTCACGCAGGGCATCCGGCTCGGCCAACGGGGTCAAGGATTGGCCCAGCACCGAGAGGTTCCACAGCCCGACGCCGGGCTGCTGATCGAAGGCATAGCGACCATTGGCATCGGTATGATTGGGGACCAGCCTAGGGTCGTAGGCATCCATGAACGCATAGGGACCATAATCGAGCGTCAGCCCCAGTATCGACATGTTGTCGGTATTCATCACCGCGTGCACGAACCCGTAGGCCTGCCAGGCCGCGATCAGGCGGGCGGTGCGTGCCACGACATCGCCGAACAGGGCCACCGCCGGCGACTCGCTCGCTGCCAGGGCCGGCCGGTGGCGCTCGATGACATGATCGACGAGACGCCGCATGTCATCGTGACGACGCGACTGATAGAGCCACTCGAAGTGTCCGAAACGCACGTGACTGGGGGCCAGGCGCAGCAAGGTCGCGCCGGGCTCGACGCGTTCCCGCTGGACCTTCTCGTCGTTGGTCGCCAGCGCCAGCGCCAGCGTCGTGGGAACGCCCAGCCCCGCCATGGCTTCGCCGGCCAGGTACTCGCGTACCGATGAGCGCAGCACGGCGCGGCCGTCGCCGAAGCGCGAGTACGGCGTTTGCCCTGCTCCCTTGAGGTGCAGGTCCCAGTATCCGTCGGCGGTCTGCGCCTCGCCCATCAGCAGGCCACGTCCGTCCCCCAGGGCCGGATTGTAGACGCCGAACTGATGCCCGGTGTACTTCTGGGCCAGCGGCGCCATGCCCGGCAGGACGGTTTCGCCCCCCATGAGCTGGCGCAGCGTCTCGCGCGCCGGGGCATCGTCATCGAAACAGACGGGATCGAGGCCCAGCGCACGACAGCCCCGTGGGCTGATATCCAGCAGTCGCGTGTTTTTCCAGGTCGCAGGACTGACCCGAGTGAAGAAATCCTCGGGCAGGCGCGCCCAGGCGTTATCGAAACGCAGCGAATCGAGCGTCATGGTGACCTCGCGAAGGGGCATATGGACTCACTTTACACGCCTGGCAGCGATGGATAAAAGCATGGAGTCCCGACGAGAAACGCCGCCCGAAGGCGGCGCGTGACAGGGCGAAGGCAAGGGCTCAGGCCGGGCTGCCATCGTCGCTGCTGTGCTGACGGATCAAGTCGCCGTTGGTGCGCAACAACGCCAGCAGGACATCGAAGTAGTCGTCGCTGACGGAGTAGTTGTCCAGCGTATGGATCAACGACTCGGCCGCGACCGGCTCCCCGTTGGCAGTCAGCGCGGCACGCTTCTGGCGTAGCGACAGATAGGCGCGATGGGTGTTCAGGTTGTGCAGGTAGTGCGCCACGCTTTCCTGAACGCTGTCGAAGCGTTGATAGCGACGACTGCTTCCTTTCTGCGCCAGGCCGCACCCTTCGCTGAAGCAGCGCAGACCGAACAGGTTGTTGCCCTGGCGGGCAAAGCGCGATGTCCCCCAGCCCGACTCCTCCACGGCCTGAATGACGACCATTTCCAGTGGCAGGGTGTCGACGCGCGACAACAAGTATTCGAAGGTGTTGGGCGTGCCGCATTCGATGCCGTAATCCGCGCACAGCCGTTGAAGGTGCTCGCGGTCGGCCGCGCTGAGCGAGGCCTGACGCTCTCGCGCCTCGAGCAGCCAGTCGCGCTGGGCCTGAATCTTGGCGTTCTCCGCTTCGACCAGAGGCACCAGCAGTTCCAGGAACGCCGCCTTGCGCTCAGGCCCCGCGGGGTGCTGGCGCAGATCCGGCAGTTGCTCGACGGGATCGAGCGCCGGGGTATCGACGCTGCTTTCCAGGGTTCGCACCTCGCCCGATGCCGGCTCGGCATGAGCCTGCATCGGCGATGGCGCCACACTCGTTCCCAGCACGCCGAGTAGCGCGAGCGCCAAGAGTGAGCGTCGTTGTCGAGCGGAACAGGAACGCGGGGCCGGCGAGCGTGACGATGAAAGACGCGGAAAGAACAAGTTGTGTCGAATCGGCATGAGACGACTCCTTGAACGCAAAGATGCCAGTCTACCAACAACGCAGGACGATGTTGAGTCAATATTGCCGGCAGTAAAACGCAAAGGGCCGGCTCATGCGGCCGGCCCAGTGAGCGAGTGCCAACGCCCTCAGTGACTCAAGAGCTTGTTGAGGCGCTGCACATAGGTGGCGGGGTCTTCGAGGTGGCCCCCCTCGGCGATGATCGCCTGGTCCAGCAGGATACGCGCCAGATCGTTGAAGACGCTGTCGTCGGCACCTTCGAGCCGTGCGACCAGGCTATGCTCGGGGTTGAGCTCGAGGATCGGCTTGACCTCGGGCAACGGCTGCCCGGCCGCCTCCATCAAGCGACGCATCTGATAGCCCATGTCGTGTTCCGAGAGCACGACGCAAGCCGGCGAGTCGGTCAGGCGGTGGGTGATGCGGACTTCCTGCACCTCGTCCCCCAGCGCGGTCTTGACGCGCTCGATCAGCGGCGCCTTGGCCTTGGCGGTTTCTTCCTGGGCTTTCTTTTCTTCCTCGTCGGCCATGTCGTCGAGGTCGAGATCGCCCTTGGCGACATCGGCGAAGGCCTTGCCGTCGTATTCGGTGAGGTGGCTCATCAGCCATTCATCGATACGATCATGCAGCAGCAGCACTTCGATGCCCTTCTTGCGGAAGATCTCCAGGTGCGGACTATGGCTGGCCGCATTGAAGCCATCGGCCACCAGGTAATAGATCTTCTGCTGACCTTCCTTCATGCGGCTGACATAGCCGGCAAGCGACTGATCCTGCGTGGCGCTGTCGGTCTGCGTGGAGGAGAAACGCAACAGGTCGGCGATCTTGTCGCGGTTGGCGAAGTCTTCCGCCGGACCTTCCTTGAGCACGTTGCCGAAGGCGTTCCAGAACGTCTGATACGCCTCTTCGTCCTTGGCCAGCTTCTTGAGCATGTCCAGCGAGCGCTTGGTCAACGCGGACTTGAGCTTGTCGACCTGCGGATCCTTCTGCAGCAATTCACGCGAGACGTTGAGCGAGAGGTCCTTGGAGTCGACCACGCCCTTGATGAAGCGCAGATAGAGCGGCAGGAACTGCTCGGCGTCGTCCATGATGAACACGCGCTGCACGTAGAGCTTGAGGCCGCGCACGCCCTCGCGCTGATACAGATCGAACGGCGCGCGCCCCGGAACATACAGCAGGCTGGTGTATTCGAGCTTGCCTTCGACCTTGTTGTGGCTCCAGGTCAGCGGATCACTGAAGTCGTGCGCCACATGCTTGTAGAACGCCTTGTACTCGTCGTCGCTGATCTCTTCCTTGGGGCGTACCCACAGCGCGGTCGCTTCGTTGACGGTTTCCCAGGTGACGGTCTCGCTGCCCTCGATCTCGTTGCCCTCTTCATCGTGGGCCTTCTCGACCTTGGGCATGCGCACCGGCACTTCGATGTGGTCGGAATAGGTGCGCACCAGATGCTTGAGGCGCTCGGCGTCGGCGAACTCCTTGGCGTCCTCCTTGAGGTGCAGGACGATTTCGGTGCCGCGCTCGGGTTTGTCGATATCGGCGATATCGAACTCGCCTTCGCCGCGTGAATGCCACTGCACGCCCTGCTCCTGATCGACCCGACGCGTGCGCACGGTGATCTCGTCGGAGACGATGAAGCCGGAATAGAAGCCGACACCGAATTGACCGATCAACTTGGCATCTTTCTGCTTTTCGCCGGAGAGCTGCTGCAGGAATTCCGCCGTGCCGCTGCGCGCGATGGTCCCCAGGTTCTGGATCACCTCGTCGCGGCTCATGCCGATGCCGTTGTCACGCACGGTGACGGTTCCCGCCTCGGCATCGTGTTCGATCTCGATGCGCAGTTCGCTGTCGTCGCCGTACAGCGTGTCGTTTTCCAGCGCCTCGTAGCGCAACTTGTCACAAGCATCCGCAGCGTTGGAAATCAGCTCGCGCAGGAAGATCTCCCGGTTGGAATACAGGGAGTGAATCATCAGCTGCAATAGCTGTTTGACTTCGGTCTGGAAGCCTAGCGTCTCGGCGTGAGCGGCGGTAGTCATGGTCGAAATTCCCCTGTGGCCATAACGAATGCGTGTTGAACAATGCGTCTTGGAGGACGCGTATTGCATGATGAGAGTGTGACGAGGCATGTCGTCGTACGCGTCGATATGGGGGCCTGACGAGACTTTTCAAGCGTTTGCGGGGCGCATTGAAGACACGGCGAGGAACCGGGCATGCGTGCCGCCCGGCCGGGCGGCATCGTCGACGTCACATCGTGTCGTCGGGGACTTCCCACCCTTTCCAGCGGCGATAGGGGGCCAGCGAGCGGTCGACGCGCGTCAACAGCCACCCCACGATGAACACGTCGTCGATCAATCCCAGTATCATCAAGAAATCGGGAATGAAGTCGAAGGGCAAAATCAGGTAGCCCAGGGCCGCCGCCATCCAGCCGCAGGCCGCCCAGGGCACGGGGCGATAGCGCCCGGCCACCACATCGCCGAGCATGGGCACGAACACGCGCAGCGCCCGGCCGATGCGCATCAACGCGCCGCCACGCTGCTTCAACCGTGACCACAGGGCCAATCCTCGCATGAACTTCATGGCTTGCCTCCTTGGCGTGACGGTTCATGATGGGGCTTTCGCGCAGGGCGTCGTCGCCTGGCAACACTACCCAAGACACCGTCCCTGAGCGAGGATGATCACATCATCATAACGCCGGGCAAGCAAGGAGACATGGAAGATGCTCGCATCGCGACTTCGTCATCGCTGGATGGCGCTGTTCTCGGCGGCCACGCTGAGTCTGGCGCTGCACGCCTTCGACGCGCAGGCACAAGCCGACACGGACACGCTAGCGCCCGAAGACCGGGCCATGAAACGCGCCCTCGATGCCGCACGCGACCATCAATGGTCGCGCATCGAGAGCGTTGCCGTCGACGACCACGTGCTCGCCGGCTATGTGGAATATCATCGCCTCAAATCGCGCCTCCCGAACGTCACGGCCGAAGAGGTGCAGAGCTACGTTTCGCGGCACGCCGACTCGCCCCTTTCCGGCTGGATGCGAGGGCAGGCGCAGATGGCCTTCGGTCGTGACGAGCGCTTCGCCGACCTGCTGGCCATCAGCGACGGCGAGCCCCGAGGGACCATTCGCCAGTGCTATTACTACACGGCCCTGCTCGACCGCGCCCCCGACGAAGCCGCAGAGGGCGGACGCGCCCTGTGGCGGGTCGGCCGCTCGCAGCCCAGCGCCTGTGACCGGCTGTTCGACACCCTGCGCGAACGCGACGCCATCGACGACAGCGACATCTGGACACGCCTGACACTCGCCTGGCAGAACGGCGAAAGTCGCCTGGTCGATTATCTCGACGGCCTGTTGGGGCCCCAGTGGCAAGCCGGCGTCGAGGCACTCGATCGCCTGCGCGGCAACTACGCCGCCATCACCGACGTGCCCACTCGCATCGGCCCGTCGGGGGACGGCGCCGGCGCCCTTTACGCCGCGGCCATGCACAACTTCACGCGTGCCGATACCGAAGCCGCGCTCGAGGCCTGGCGCAAGATCGGCCCGCACCTCACGCTCAGCGAGGCCCGACGCCACACGATAGAGCATGACCTGGCGTTTTACTCGATGGTCCGCGAGATCGACAACAATGCCGGCTGGGTGGATGCCGCACTGCCCCGCCTGGCGGATGCCGACCTGTTCGAGTTGCGTGTTCGCAATGCGTTGGCCTCGCAACGCTGGGGCGAAGTCATCGAGTGGATCGATGCCATGCCGCAGGACACGCGGCAAGAGGCACACTGGCAATACTGGCTGGGGCGTGCGCTCGCGCAGCGCGGCGATCGCCAGGCGGCGGAAGACGCCTGGCGACTCGCCGCCCAGGAACGCAGCTTTTTCGGTTTTGCCGCCGCCGACAGGCTCGGCCAGCCCTACGCCCTGAACATGGACATGCCCGAGGTGTCGCCGCTGAAGAGCGAGCTGGCCGCCATGCAGCCCGTCGTGCAGCGCAGCGAAGCCTTGCGTCGCATCGGCGAGCCCGGCCTGGCGCGCAGCGAGTGGTTCCATGCCCTCGGCGAGGCGAACGACGCCGATGCCGCTGCGCTCAACGCCTACGCGCTCGAGCGCGGGTGGTATGACCTGGCCGTGCACGGCACGATCATGGCCAAGCAGTGGGATGCGCTCGCCTGGCGCTTTCCACCCGCCTACCGGGACGCCTTCAGCGCCTGGGGGCAGCGCAATGGAGTCGATCCCTACCTGCTGATGGCGATCTCCCGTCGCGAGAGCGCGTTCAACCGCGAGGCGGTATCCCCCGTCGGCGCACGTGGGCTCATGCAGCTGATGCCGGGCACCGCGGACCATGTCAGCCGCGACCTGAACATCGACGCGCCCACGCTGGGCGAACTGTTCGAGCCCACCACCAATATCCGGCTGGGCAGCGCCTACATCCGCGACATGATGGAACGCTACCGTGGCAACCGCATCGCGGCGGCGGCGGCCTACAACGCCGGCCCCGGCCGGGTCGACCGCTGGTTGCGCGACTCGCCCGATGCGTTCGACCTCTTCGTCGAGAGCATCCCCTTCCGCGAGACCCGCGCTTACGTGCAGGCCGTGCTGACCTATCGGGTCATTTTCGAAAGTCTTGCCAAGCAAGGCGATACGCATGGGGTCGCGCTCTTGACCCAGTCGGAGCGCGAAGGCGCCTACGACACCACACTGCTGGCACGCAACCCATGACGAAAGCGCCGACGCGTCATGCGACGCGTCGGCGCTGATGACCAGGCCCTGCCGGCGTCAGGGTCGCTGCGCCAACGCCAGCTTCACCCCGAACAGCACCAGCACCGCGCCGGTGGTGCCCTCCATCATGCGCGATACCCAGCCCTTGGCGAGCCAGCGGGCGGCGCCGCCCACCATCAGCACGATGCCGACCTGCCATAGATTGGCGATCACGAAATGCACGCCCGCCAGCCACAGCGACTTGAGCAACGCCGGATCGCCCGGCGCGATGAACTGCGGCAGGAATGCCATGTAGAACACGACCGTCTTGGGGTTGAGCACATTGGAGAGAAAGCCCTCCCGCAGCGAGAGCCAGGCCGGCACGCGCTGGCGCTCGACCCCCACCTCGGCCACCGGTAAACCGCCGCCACGCCGGGCGCTGGCCAGACTCTTGAGCCCCAGCCACACCAGATAACCGGCCCCCACCAGCTTGAGAGCGCTGAACGCCCATGCCGATTGCAGAAGGATCAAGGAAATGCCCAATGCCGATACCGTGGCATGCACGAACAGGCCGGAGCATATGGCCACGCTGGTCAGCACGCCATCGCGCACGCCCCCTCGCGAGGTGTTGCGTATGACGAGCAGCGTATCCACGCCCGGCGTCAGCGTGAGGAGCGTGATGGCAACGAGAAACGGCCAGAACTGAGCATCGAAGAACATGGGGCTTTCCTGCAAAGTGCAACGTGAGCCGCCCGCGACGGGCGGCGTCACACGTCATGGCATGGTGGTCACAATAGCCAGTAGGCGCTCACGGCCAGACCGGCGGCAAGCAATACGCCGATCAGTAACAAAAGACCGTCGTCGGCCGTCATGCCCAGGCCGATCACGGTAATCGCCAACGCCGGCATCGCGGCGGCAAAGGGCAACAGCTCCAGCGGAATCATCGCCAAGGCCAGGGCGATGACCAGCACCGCGATGAAGCGACGCGCCACGGGCTGCAACAGGATGTCCAGGCGTTGCGCCAGCAACCTGTCGATGCGACGTGTCCACGGCCGTACGCGTTCGACGCTGCGATGCAGCTTATCGTGGCTGATGCCGCGTTCACGCAGCTTCCTTGGCAACCAGGGCGACTGGCGGCCGAACAGCTGCTGGACGGCGATCAGGGCGATGAAGATGGCACACAAGGAAGGCACGCCCGGCACCCCCCCGGTGGGCAACAGCGCCAGCAAGGCCGGCAGCGTCACCAGCGGCCCGAATCCCCGCGACTGGAAGGTATCGACGACATCCTGAAGATGGATCGTCCTGCCATCATTGGCGTCGTCGAGCTTTTCCAGCAGCTGGGTCAAACTAATGCGCGATTCCATGCGCGATATCTCCTTCACGGGGCCGCGAAGCCCCTTGAATCCAGTGATAAGGAAACACGCTCAGCCAAACAGTCCGCGTCTGGCGTGTTTCATCGAGACTTGCTCGTTCAGCGTCCAGAAGTCATACAGAACTCCCAGCAAGAACAGACCGCCGGTCAGCAAGTACAAAAAGCCCGTGAGCCATTTTCCCATGTACATGCGATGGATGCCGAAGACGCCCAGGAACGTCAGCAGTACCCAGGCCACCGTATAGCTGGTGGGACCGGCCCTGAAGCGCAGGTCGGCCTGCCGATCCATCAGCGGAATCAAGAACAGGTCGATCAACCAGCCGATACCCAGCAAGCCGAACGTGAAGAACCATATCGTGCCGGTGATCGGCTTGCCGTAATAGAAGCGGTGCGCTCCGGTAAAGCCGAAGATCCACAACAGGTAACCCACGACCTTGCTATGCGTGTCGTTCGCCGTGACAGGGGTATGGGACACGAGACAACTCCTCCAATATGAAACAGGCGCGGCACCCGCACCGCGCACCATGTGACACTGCGCTTGCAGACACCCACGAAAACCGAACGTTTCATGAACGATCGGTGCCACCCCGGGCCTCGCGCACCGTCATTCTGGACGTACCCGGGTTTTCGATCTATGGTGCATGTGCGGTGCATGATACCGGGAAATGGCACTGGGCATTAAGCTTGACGCACTACCAGGCATCATGCATTCTCCGTTGCGTAGGTTTGCAAGTTGAATGTCGTCAGTTGTTAATCGAATCCTCGATGTCCCTCACGCATTCCCACCTTGTCTTACCCACGTATCACGGTCGCCCATGGGTCGGCCCGCAACACTACTTTGCAAGTTAAGGAATTCGAAATGGCAACTGGCACTGTCAAATGGTTCAACGACACCAAAGGCTACGGCTTCATCTCTCCGGATGATGGTGGCGATGACCTCTTCGCACACTTCTCCGAGATCCAGGCCGAAGGCTTCAAATCTCTGCAGGATGGCCAGAAAGTGAGCTTCGAGGTCACTCAAGGCAAGAAAGGCCTTCAGGCATCCAACATCAAGGTCGTCGACTGAGTCCCGGACCCAGTCGATGCACCTGCGGTCGTGAGGCCGATAACGGACTCCGAACGCATGAGCCCACCTGACGGTGGGCTCTTTTGTTTCCGGACACCCGATACTCAGATTCGTACGACAGGCGCGCACTCGCCCCCTCGTGGTTACTGTGCCTCGCCGTTCTTCGCCTCGGACGGCTGTGTATCGTGCGCCTCATAGGTACGTTCGGTAAAGGCGTCACGATGCGCTTCAACATCCGCCTCGTCACCTGCCTCGGCAGACGCGTCGGCCGTCTTGCCATCTTCCGTGCCCTGCCCCTCGGCGGGCGGCCCCCCGCCGGTACCGCCGCCACGCGTATCGTCATCCTGTGCAGTGGCCATCAGCGGCCACGCCAGGCCTAACGCCAATGCGACACAAGCGAGCCCTCGCGACATCTGTTGCATGGTGCACTCTCCTTGACAAGCGATGCCCCATGCCGCGCTCCGCGTCATGGGGCGCCTGCCTCCCCCGTCACCGACAGAGGGAGGCGCCGGCAATCAGGACTGAGTCGATTCCTCGGTTTCCTGCTCCAGCTCATCGGCTTGCTGCTCGGCTTCGTCGGCGGCTTCGTTCATCTCATCGGCTGCCGCGTCAGTCGCCTCGTCGGCTTCCTGCTGGGTTTCATCGGCGGCATTGTCCATGGCGTCACCGGTCTCGTCCGCCGCTTCGCTCATCTCATCGCCGGCTTCGTCGAGTGCCTCGGCCGTTTCGTCCTGGGCTTCGTCGACCGCCTCACCCGTCTCGTTCACGGCTTCGGACGTTTCCTGGGCGGCTTCGTCACCCATCTGCTCCATGTCGTCGCTGGCCTCGTCGCTCATCTCGGCCATCTCATCGCCGGCTTCGTCCGCTGCCTGCTGCGATTCCTCAACGGCCTGCTCGCTGTTGTCGGTCGCGTCCTGAGCAGCATCGTCACCGCTGTCGCATGCCGCCAGTCCCAGCGACATCACCAATGCCAGGGCACTCATCGTCCATTGCTTATACGTCATCATGTCACTCCTTGAGTCGATCGTTTCCGCCGGTGGGACCGGCCTTGCAAAATGCCCACGACGCCATCCAGGCGTCGTGGCACAGGGTTGGCGAGTCCTAGCTCGCGCCGGACTCGCCAATGTCTTCGTACCAAACATCGGGGCGCTCGGCGATGAATCGCGCCATCAACGACTTGCACTGCGAATCGTCGTGTATGGTGAGCGTCACGCCCCGCTCACGCAACAGCGCCTCGTCGCCCTTGAAGGTCGTATTCTCGCCGATCACGACCTCGGGAATACCATAGAGCACGATGGCACCGCTGCACATGGGACACGGTGACAGTGTGGTATAAAGTACCGTTTCACGATACACATGAGCCGGCAAGCGGCCCGCGTTTTCCAGCGCGTCCATCTCGCCATGCAGGATGGCACTGCCGCGCTGCTGACGCTGATTGTGACCGCGCCCGATGATCTCGCCGCGGTGCACGAGTACCGAGCCGATGGGCACGCCACCCGCCTCGTATCCCTTGCGGGCTTCCTCGATCGCCGCCTGCATGAATGGATCCATGGTCTGTCCTCCCCCTGTCATTGAATCGCGCGAGCGCACCCCGATCAGCGTGCCCTGCGCCGGTACTCGTTCATTGGTGCGACAATAGCGCCGAGCCCTCGGGTGCCGCCAGGCACAACGCGCCGGGCATCAAGGCGGCGCGGAAATTTTCGTGGAAACAGGGCTCGCCGTCGAGATTCAGGGGCAGCGCATGCTCGCTTTCGAACTCCACCCAGGGCACCTGCAGATACTCGACGAAATCACCGCTTTCGGGCAGGTTCTCGAGCTCGTCGATCAACTGTTTCATTTCCCGCAGGGAGGTGAAATGACGCACGATGAGCAATTCCAGCAAGCCATCGTCGATCTTGGCCAGGGGTGCCAGCTGCTGCCCGCCGCCCGCCTGGCATCCATTGCCAAGCGCCAGCAGGAACAAGGGGACGTTACGTTCGCCGTCCGGGAACCGCAAACGCCCTTGGTAGGGCTGGTAATTCCACGCCTTGAGCATGCCCATCAACGAATAGGCACCGCCGCCCAGCAAGCGCTTGAGCGGCGCCGGCGTGGAGTTGGTGATCTGTGCGCCAAAGCCGCCGGAGGCCAGGTTGATGAAATAATCGTCGCCCAGGGTACCGACATCCACCCGGCGCGGTGGCGTCTCAAGCGCCACGCGCAAGGCCTCGTAGGGCTCTTCGGGAAGCCCCAGGCCGCCGGCGAAGTCGTTGGCGCTGCCCAGGGGCAGGATGCCCAGTGCAGGGCGCGTCTCCGACGCCAGCTGCATCAGGCCACCGACGATCTCGTTGACCGTGCCATCCCCCCCGCCGGCGATCACGCGCGCGATGCCCGCTTCGCTCGCCTCACGCGCCAGGCGCACGCCGTCGCCGCCTTCCCAGGTCACCCGCACCGCCAGATGGTGGCCGGCCTCGCGCACGCGCCCCACGGCCTCACGAACCTCAGGTAGCTGGGCGGACTTGCCATTCAGAATCAGCCAGGTATCACCATCATGCTCGCAAGGCTGGATCGTTTCGTTCATTGCTGTCTCATCCTCGTTCCTTGAGGCAGTGCCAGCCTGCCCTCTGCTCTCGCCATTGCCGTGTTCGCCGCGGGTATCATATCCCCTTGAGCACCTCGAAGCCGCCGCTTACCGTGGTCGGCAGAAATTCCTCGACACGGTACTGGGCCACGCCAGCGACGATGAAGGGATCTTCATCCAGCCAGGCCACCAGACGCTCGCGCGAGGTCGCCTTGGCCAGAATGATGCCGCCACTGGGCGGCGATTTACGCCCCGAGGCAATGAAAACGCCTCGCTCGAACCCCTCTCGCACCCACGCCATGTGGGCCATCCTGTACGGCTCGACCGTTTCCGGGTCGACCATGTAATCCAGCGATACGATGAACATGCCCGCTCCTTGATCTCCTTCCGTCGAGCCGCCCGACTCCGTTCGTATCCTTACAAACTCATGCCTCGGGCGCCACTCGATACGAAAGCCACAACAGGGGTGAGACTATCAAAACCGCGATCAGTGCCAGTGCCCATTGAGGCGGTAGCGCCGTGGCCAGCAGGCACGTGGCCAGCAAGGCACCGCCCCCGAGCTGTAGTGCCCCCAGCAAGGCCGCGGCCGTGCCGGCGCGCTCGCGAAACGGCTCCAGCGCCAGGCTCGAGGCGGCGCCGAGCGCCAGCGAGAAGCCTACGGAGAGCACGCCCACCGGCACCATGAACCCCAGGGCCGTCAGCGGCAAATACATGACGCTCAGCGCCTGCAGAATGCCCGAGGCGATGATCAGGCATAGCCCCAGGCGCACGGTCCCCACACGTCCAAGACGGTGAATGATGCGCGGCGCGAAGAAGAACGCCACGATATTGACCAGCGCGTTGGCGCCGAACCAGCCGCTGAACGCCAGCTCCGACAGCCCCAGACGATCCACCAGAACGACCGGCGCGGAAGAGACGTACACGAGAATCGCCGACATGATCACGCCTGCCAAGCCCGCGAAATACACGAAGCGTGCGCTGGCCAGTACCGGCCGGTAACGTGCCCAATGGTACAGGCGCCGCTCGACGACCGTATTCGACGGGCGCGTCTCCGCGAAGCGCCACACCGCGCCGATGCCCAGTATGGCAGCGAACGCGAACATGAACGCGAAATTGCTGCGCCAGCCGAAGGTCACCGCCAGGCTCCCGCCCACCACCGGCGCCAGGGCCGGAATGATGCACAAGGCGCCGTTGAGATAGCTGTACAGTTTAGCGCCCTGTGCGGCAGTAAAGCAGTCACGGACCGCCGCGAAGGCAACCGTCATGGTCGCGCAAGCGCCCAGCCCCTGCAGCACGCGCGAGACATAGAGCGGGCCGAGTGACGTCGCCGTCATTCCCACCAGCGCACCCAGCATATAGACCACCACGCCGCAGAGCAGCACCGGACGGCGCCCGAAGCGGTCCGTCAGCGGCCCCACCAGGATCTGGCCCAGCCCGACACTCAGCAACAGCAGGGTCACGGTGAATTGCAGTCGGCTGAACGGGGCGTCGAACGTCTCGGCCATGACCGTCAGCGACGGCAGGTAAATATCGATCGCCAGTGGCGACAGCATGACACAGCCCACCAGCAGGGGGAGCAATCGCGCACTCGACATGAGACCTCCGCGACGAAAAAAGAACGCCACCTTACCCCGTACACGCCAGGATGCAACACATCCCCCGCCGCCAGACGCCCGGGGGCTAAAGATGGCGTCCTCGTCGCCGATATTCCCTTTCAGGGCAATGCGTCAACCAGTGTCTCGTGTCCGCCGATCATTCACCGAACAGGAAACGCCATGTCAGTCAGGACTTGGGGCGTGGTACTCGGCGCCGTCCTCTTGGGCGGTTGCTTCGAAGTCAATACCTCACAAGCCCCCATCGCCACGACCTACCCGATCAGCGAGCAGCAGCGCATGCAGGCCGCGCACCACTGGGAAGTGCTCGCCGAACACGAGGCACGCGACATCCTCGCCAAGCGAGACTTGTGGGGCAAGCCGCTCTACGTCGAGGCCGCAGAGAAGGAAACGGCTTTCAGCCGCGGATTCCGCTCCTTGCTGACCAGCGAGCTCGTCCAGCAAGGCGCCATCGTCCATACCCGGCCCGACGCCAGTGCGCATGTCAGCTTCGATGTCCAGGTCGTTCGGCATGAAGACCGCGGTTACGTCCGTCCGCCCCAGGGTGCCCTGACCGCCCTGGCCGCCGGCATCGCGGTAGCGACGATTCCCTTCAATCACTGGACCGAACCCGCTCTGGGCTTGATTCCCGCCGCCGCCCTGGCGGATACCTTCAGTGGCAGTTGGACAACCACCGGCCCGCAGGAAGTCATCATCACGACCCAGGTCAGTCAGTACGATACGCTGCGCTACTCGTCCTCGAACCTGTATTACATCAATGCAGGCGATAGCGAGCATTACGGCGCCGCCGGCAAGGATGAGCGCACCAACCTTCCGCTATCGTCCGAATGGTAAGGAGATTTCCCGCTATGCCTTTCCCCCTGCCGCATGCCCGGCGCCTTCGGTCACCTCTGATGGCCCTCATGGTGCTTTTGTTGATGCTTTCCGGCTGCAGTCTCCTCGAGAATCGCCATGCCACGCCCCCCGAACCGGATTTGCTGTCGCAAGTCGACGAGGCCGCCGAGAAGTTGCTGTCCACCGCCAGCGAGCGGCTCGGCGAGCAGGCTCCGATCATCGCCACGACCTTCGTCGATGTCGATCAACTCGACCGCTCCTCGACATTGGGCCGCACGCTGTCGGAGGCCTTCACCTCTCGTCTCGTGCAGGGCGGCCTGAACGTCATCGAGGTCAAGATGCGCAACAGCCTGTACATCGAACAAAATACCGGCGAGCTGATCCTGTCACGCAACGTGCAGCGTCTCAGCGCCAACCACGATGCGCAGGCCGTGTTGCTGGGCACCTACGCCAAGGGCCAGAACGCGCTCTTCATCAATGCCCGTCTGGTGCGCATCTCGGACCGGCACGTGCTCGGCGCCTCGAGTTTCGAGGTCCCTCTGGACAACGACTTGCGGGCCATGCTGCCTTCCTCCTGGTAACCGATCGCGCCCGGCCCAACGCTGTCCGCCCCGCCACGGGTCCCGCCGGCTTCCGATGCACGGATGCCGGCCGAGTCGTTTCCTCAGTCGCCACTCGGCGACAATTGGAAATCCATCAGGAACGGATGGTTGCGCAGGGCGGTGGCCAGCCGCGGCAGACAATGCCGATCGTGCGTGCGCAGCATCATGCGGTATTCGAATTGCCGCCCTTCGTCACGCGTTCGGTAACTGAGACTCTCGATGCGAAAGCGATGCTCCGTCATCAACGCCCGGAGCTCCGCTTCGGTGGGAATGCGCTGACTGTCGAAGCGCAGGATGCAGCTCGCAAAGGCACGGCTCGGCATCCGTGCCTCGACCAGCCGGAAGAGCGACAAGGTCAGCAGGGTCATCAGCGTCGCCACCACACCCGGCAGCCAGAAGCCGACGCCGAAGAGGATGCCCAGCGCCGAGGTCACCCAGATCGACGCCGCCGTGGTCAGGCCATGGACCGTCAGCCCCTCCTTGAAAATCACGCCGGCGCCCAGAAAGCCGATACCGGTCATGATGCCCTGTGCCATGCGCGTGGGATCGGTTCTCACCGTCGACTCCGGCACCTCGCTGCCCAGCCATTGCCACTGATAGACCGTCACCAGCATCAACAGCGCCGAGGCCACGCATACCAGCGCATGCGTGCGAAACCCTGCCGGGCGGCCATGAAAGGTACGCTCCAGCCCGATCAAGCTGCCCGCCAGCCAGGCCGCCCCCAGGTGCATCACGATGGTCCATGCACTCACCGACATTCGCCTCTTCCTTCTCCCGCATTATCGTCTATCGTGTCAGCATAGCGTCAGCCGTCGTATCTCACCGAATTCACGACGGTTTCTCCCATGTCGACACAAGGATCTCCTGCGTGAGCCAGCCTTCCAATCTCACACCGCCCAGCCGGGTGGAAGACGACGAGCACGACCTGCACCTCGAGGACGGCCCGCTGCCCTCGCGAGCTGCCGCCGTTCACGAGTCGATCCGCGAGGAAGGCGAAACGGAACTGAAACGCGCCGCCTCGGCGCTGCTGTGGTCGGCGATCGCCGCCGGCCTGTCGATGAGCTTCTCGATGCTCGCCAAGGGGTTGCTGCATGCACGACTGCCGGATAGCGACATCGGCTACCTGGTCGAGTCGCTGGGCTACACCATCGGGTTTCTCGTCGTGATCCTCGCCCGTCAGCAGCTGTTCACCGAGAACACCGTCACGGCGGTGCTGCCGGTCATGAGCACGCCTCGCATCATGCAGTTCCTCAAGCTGTTGAAGCTGTGGGGCGTGGTATTGGTCGGCAACCTGGTGGGGGTGGCCATCTCCGCATATGCCATTCTCTACATGCCTCTGTTCGACGCCGAGACACACAAGGCCTTTCTCAGTCTGGGCCACCACATCATGGAGAACACCGGCGGTCAGATGTTTGCCAAGGGCATCGTGGCGGGCTGGATGATCGCCACCATGGTATGGCTGCTCCCCGCCGCCGGCGGCGCCAAGATCTGGGTGATCCTGATCGTCACCTACCTCGTCGCGCTGGGCGGCTTCACGCACATCATCGTCGGCTCCACGGAGGTGATGTATCTGATGTTCGCCGGCCAGGCCAGCCTGGGCGAATACCTCTTTCACTTCGCCTTGCCGACACTGGCCGGCAACGTCATCGGCGGTACCTTCATCTTCGCCCTCATCAGCCACGCCCAGATTCGCAGCGATAGCTGACCCTGCCGGCCGGCGCCTGCCTGCGCCGGCCTTGTCCATTGGTCTATGCCCACGCCTGCCGCCGTTACCGGCAAGCCCCGATAGCGGCGACGTCACGCTCGCTCCTGCATATTGATAACCAATAGTTATCGTCTTTCCTGGTTTCGGAATTAGCGAAGCGTCTGCCCGCCTGTTACATGTAGGGTCCCGGATGATCGGATCGCCTATAGAAGTTATCCTCTGCTAGCAGCGAGAGAGCTTCTTCAGCAATTCATCCGGGAGCAAGTTCATGGACATCAAGCTGCATAAACAAGCGACCACGACACCGAAGATCCGGGCCGAGATCCAGGCAGCGCCCTCCAGCATCACGGATAGCGAGCTGGCTCGCCAGTATGGTGTCGCCACCGCGACCATACGGCGCTGGCGCTACCGTGACGATGTCCATGATCGATCGCACACGCGTCACAACCTGCTGGCCACGCTCACGCCCGAGCAGGAGGAGGTGCTGATCGCAGCACGCGAATTCCTTCGCCTCGGCCTGGATGATCTCCTCGTCGTGGCGCGTGAGTTCCTGAACTCCCGGTTGTCTCGCTCCGGCCTGCATCGCATGCTCCAGCGGCGCGGCGTGCCGACACTGGCGGAACTGGCTCGGCAGGACATCGGAGATGACGAGAAACCGAGGCACAAGCCCTTCAAGGACTACGAACCGGGGTATGTGCACATCGACATCAAGCACCTGCCTCGGATGCCCGACGAGCAGCAGAAACGCTACCTGTACGTCGCCATCGATCGCGCCACGCGTTGGGTGTATCTGGAGATCCGAAGCAGTCAGTCCGCGAAGGATGCTCGCGCGTTCATGAAGCAGGTGGAAGAGAAGGCGCCCTTCAAGATCCAGACGGTGCTGACTGACAACGGCAAATCTTTTACCGATCGCTTCACACGTGCAGGTGAGCGCAAGCCCAGCGGCCGGCATCCGTTTGACCAGGAGTGCCAGGCACATGACATCGAACACCGCCTGATCAAGCCGGGAAAGCCGCAAACGAACGGCATGGTGGAGCGCTTCAACGGCCGCATCAGCGACGTGCTGGCGACTCGGCGCTATGCCTCAGGCGAGGACCTGGAACAGACGCTGAAACGCTATACCTGGCTGTACAATCACCACATCCCGCAGAAGGCACTGCACCATCAATCACCTATTGCGATGATGAAAGAATGGCAGACTAAACGGCCTGACTTATTTACCAGGCGGGTGGTTAATCACACGGGACCCGACAGTTACAGGTTAAAAGGCTTATCTCACCCATCCGCGCGGCTTCTCGGCTGGCGCGACGACGAGGGGCAACAACAATGCGACACATCACGTCACGCTCATCTCATTGGCTTGCCGCGTTAGTGGCCATGGGCCTTGCCACTCCCGCCCTGGCGGCATATCCCGAAAAGCCCATCACACTGATCGTTCCCTGGGCCGCCGGCGGCGGGACCGACGCCACCGCGCGCATCATCGCCAAGGCGCTCGAGGAAGAACTCGGGGAAACCATCAATGTCGTCAACCGCACGGGCGGCAGCGGTGTCGTCGGGCATACCGCCATCGCGCGCGCCAAGCCGGATGGCTATACGCTCGGCCTCGGCACGGTCGAGGTCAACATGATGCACTGGCAAGGGTTGACCGACCTCACCTACGAAGACTTCACGCCCATCGGCCAGATCAACTTCGATGCCGCCAGTCTCAGCGTGGCCGAGGACGCCGACTATCAGGATCTCGACGACTTGATGAGTGCGGTGCGCGAAGCGCCGGCGGGCACCTTCAACGCCTCCGGCACTGGCCTGGGCGGTATTTGGCATGTCGCCCTGGGCGGGCTGCTGATGGATCTCGACATGCCCGCCGACAAGGTCAACTGGGTACCGAGCCAGGGTGCCGCGCCGGCCATGACCGAACTCGCCGCCGGCGGCGTGGACATGGCTGCCACCTCGCTGCCCGAAGCGCGCTCGATGATCGATGCCGGACGCGTGCGCAGCCTGGGCGTCATGGCCGAGGAGCCCCTGGAGAGCTTCCCCGACGTGCCTACCGTGGCCTCACAGGTGGATAGCGACTTCACCACCGGTGCCTGGCGCGGCGTGATCGGCCCCCAGGGCATGGATGACGCCATCGTCGAGACACTGGAAAGCGCCCTGCACGACGCCTACCAGAGCGAGACCTATCAATCGTTCATGGAAAAACAGGGCTATGGCGTGCAATGGCGGGACGCCCAGGCGTTCGGGACCTACATGGAAGAAAGCGATGCGGCCTTCGGGGATATCATGAAGGCCATCGGCCTCGCCAAGTGAATGCCACTGCGCCGTGCCCGCCTGGATGTGGGCGCGGCGCAGCTCGGGGCGTCATGCCAGCGCGCTTGCTTCACTGGCCAGCCCCGTCGCGACAGCCTGATGGCCCGCACGGTTGAGGGCGCTCAGCACGGCCTTGAGAGACGCGCCCACGGTATCACCGTCCTCGGCCATGCCGCTGACACGCTGACCATCGACATTGAGCTGCACGAAGGCAATGGCCACCGCGTCGCTGCCCTCGCCCAGGGCATGTTCGCTGTAATCGACCACGCTGACCGAACGCCCCGTGTACTGCTGCCAGGCTGCCATGAACGCGGAAATGACCCCGTTGCCCTGGCCGCTCAGGCGCAGCGCCTGGCCGTTGTCGTCGAGCGATACCGTCAGGTGCTCGCTGGCCTCGCGATCCAGGCGATATCCGCTGAGCGTCAGCGGCGCACACTGCGTGAACGTCTCGACCAGCACGTCGCGAATCCGTGCACTGGAGAGTTCGCCGTTCACCGTCTCGCTCATCGCCTGTACCGCAGGCGCCAGCTCGAGCGCCATCCAGCGCGGCAGGCTGATTCCGTAGTCGCGCTCGAGCAGGAATGCCATGCCGCCCTTGCCGGACTGGCTGTTGACGCGAATCACCGCCTGGTAGTCGCGCCCGATGTCGCGCGGATCGATCGGCAGATACGCCACCTGCCAAGGTTCGTCGTCTTGCTGTTTTTTGAGTGACTTGCGAATGGCATCCTGATGGCTGCCGGAAAACGCGGTATAGACCATTTCCCCGACCCAGGGGTGACGCGGATGCATGGGAATGCCCGTGCACTCCTGCACCACCTGGATGATCTCGTCCGGACGGGAGAGATCGAGTTCGGGATCGATGCCCTGGCTATAGAGGTTCATCGCCAGGGTCACGATGTCCATGTTGCCGGTGCGTTCGCCGTTGCCCAGCAACGTGCCCTCGACACGCTCGGCACCCGCCAGCATGGCAAGTTCTGCGGCGGCCACCGCGCCGCCGCGATCGTTATGCGTGTGCACCGAAATGATCACACTGTCGCGCCGGGAAATGTGCTGACAGAAATAGTCGATCTGATCCGCGTGGTGATGCGGCCCGGCCACCTCGACTGTAGTCGGCAGGTTGAGAATGCACTTGTTGTCCGGCGTCGGCTGCCAGACATCCATCACCGCCTCGCAGATTTCCAGCGAGAAGTCGATCTCGGTGCTGGAGAAGCTCTCGGGCGTGTATTCGAAACGCCAGTCGACGTCGGGATAACGCGCGGCGCGTTCCTTGACCCAGCTCGCACCCTGCACGGCGATGTCCACGATGCCGGCGCGATCCATCTCGAACACGCGCTCACGCTGCACGGTCGACGTGGAATTGTACAAGTGCACGATGGCCCGCTTGGCACCGACCAGCGACTCGAAGGTACGCTCGATCAAGTGCTCGCGACATTGCACCAGCACGGCGATGGTCACGTCGTCGGGTATCTGATCTTCCTCGATCAGCCAGCGCACGAAGTCGTAATCCGGCTGACTGGCCGACGGGAAGCCGACCATGACCTCCTTGATACCCACCTTGATGATCTGATGCCAGAAACGCTGCTTCTGCTCGACGCTCATCGGCTCGAGCAGCGCCTGATTGCCATCGCGCAGGTCCTCGCTCACCCACGTCGGTGCCGCCACCAGATCACGATCGGGCCATTGACGGTCGAAGGCGGGCACTCGGGGAGCGGGGCGATACTTGCGATGGTCGAAGCGGCTCATGACAGGCGTCCTGCGAAAAATGAAGTGACGGGGCGCTACGATTCGACCGCTCGACCGGAAGGCGGTGACACGACCGAATCGTAGAAGGCGGAGCGTTTCCGGTAAGAAACGGGCACCGGGCCGGGTCGGCATGAAGGTGCTGATAGCGTCGGCACTTGTGATGCCGACGGTCTCGCGGGCCAGCCATGCGGCGAGCCCATCGCTTGTGGCAATGCACACAGTTTACGTCGTCACTCCCCGCAGGGGATTGCAAACTCGACCTTCTTTCGCGTCACTTTTGGCATATAATTTCAACAAAACATCGTGATGAGACATTTCATGCCAAACAGCAACGCCCCGGCCGCCAACGTGACGCTCGATCGCTACGACCGTCAAATTCTCGACATCCTGCAACGCCACGGACGTATCAATAATCAGGAGCTGGCCGAACGCATCGGCCTGTCGCCCTCCCCCTGCCTGCGGCGCGTGCGGACCCTGGAAGACAACGGCCTGATCACCGGCTATCGTGCCCTGGTGGACGCCAAGCGGCTGGGCCATAGCCTCACCGCGCTATTGCATATCTCCATGGACCGCCATACCCCGGAGCGTTTCGCCAACTTCGAGGCCAAGGTCGCGGCACTGCCCCAGGTTCAGGAATGCCTGCTGATCACCGGCCAGGAGGCCGACTACCAACTCAAGGTCGTGGTACACGACATGGACGACTACCAGAACCTGCTGCTCAACCAGATCACCCGCATCGAAGGCGTCACTGGCGCGCACTCGAGCTTCGTCCTGCGTCGAGTGCTCGAGCATCGCCCGGTGCCCTCGTATCCCGCCGTCTCCCCGTGAGGAGGGCCATTAGACACTGGTGCAATGGCCGGGTGACAGGAAGCCTGTTACGTTCTTTGTATGCAATAGTCATCTATCGACCAGGACACATGCCATGCAACTGCCCCGCAACCCCTTCAAGGCCGCGCTCGACGGCGATACCCGCTACGGCTGCTGGGCCGGCTTCGCCACCGGCTACGCTGCGGAGATTCTGGCCACCACCGGCTTCGACTGGCTGTTGATCGATGGCGAACATGCACCCAACATCGTACCGACCACACTGGCGCAGCTGCAGGCGCTCGCCGCCTATCCTTGCGCACCGGTCGTGCGCACCGTGAATCACGACCCGGCGTTGATAAAGCAGCTGCTCGACATCGGCACCCAGACGCTGATGATTCCCATGGTCGATACCGCCGAGCAGGCCGCGCAGCTGGTCGCCGCCACGCGCTACCCGCCGCATGGCTTTCGTGGCGTGGGCGGCGGGCTGACCCGCGCCACGCGCTGGGGCGCCGTCGAGGACTACATGGCCCAGGCGCATGAGGAGTTATGCCTGATCGTGCAGGTGGAGTCGCGCAGCGGGGTCGACAACGCCGAGGCCATCGCCGCCACGCCAGGGGTCGACGCCATCTTCGTGGGCCCGTTCGATCTCTCGACGGAGGCCGGGCACATCGGCGACCCCAATCACCCCGAGGTCCAGGCGATGATTCGGCATACCCTGGACGCGACCCATGCCGCCGGCAAGGCGGCCGGCATTCTGGCGCCCGCCGAAGCGGACGCCCGACGCTATGCGCAATGGGGATTCGACTTCATTGCCGTGGGTATCGATATCAGCCTGTTGAGACAGGCTGCCATGGAGACCGTGTCACGCTACAAGGGCTAGGCAGGACGGCGCGCAGAAAAATGCCGTGGCGCGGGGCCACGGCATCGTTTCGCGCTGCACTTTCAACGTTCAGGCGTAGGTGTTGATCTGCGTGCCTACGGTGCCGGTCGTCGCAAGCGACTGCTGCGGTGACACGGATTCCATCAGCTGCGACACGTGGGACGCCTGATTATTCAACGACTCCTTGATCAGGCTCATCTGCGACTGCTGATCGGCGTTGTGCTGTTGCAGCGCCATCGCAGTGCCCACGGCAGCGTTCACGGCAGTATCCATGAAACTTCCCCTTCAAGTGAATGAATGCGCGTTGCGCCTTCCTGTTATCGGCCGAACCGCGACAAACTTTCGCTTGCCTCCGGCGCTCCCTGCATGACTATCACGTCGGCACGCACAAGGACCAGCCCCTGCCATCTCATGCCGTTGCCGCATAGAATGGCACGACCCGCGCCGGATGGCGCATGAGGCGCCTCGCGCACGCAAGCACGCTCACAAAAAGGATGTGACATGCAGATCGATAGATTCTTCCACTGGCTCGGCGAGTTCCTGGGCGATGCCTTGCGCGTCGTCGTCGACGCACTCTCCACCCTGTTCGCGGGGCTGTGGGTCGCCATCGACCGCTTCTTCGACGGCCTCGCCCGCTCGCTGGGCGTCAATCCCTCGCTCATCAACCTGGTCGTGCTCGTCATCGGCATCTGGATGCTCTATCGAGGCATCCGAGCGCTGGTGAGGCATGCGTTCGTCGGCGGCATCATCTGGCTGTTTCTCGGGCTGCTGGTGCTCGGCTGGCTGATGCGCTGAAGCGAGCGCCTTGCGTGCCAGACGAAGACGCCTCTGCCGGGGCAGCGGCGTCTTGCCGTCATCGTCTCGCGTGCACGCGCCTCAGGCGTCGGCCAGCGCGCGCTCGACCATTTCGAAGACGTTGGGCGAGAGCTCCTCGGCGCGAATGCGCTCGAGCTCGGCCTTCATCAAGGCCTGGCGCTGCTCGTCGAAACGCTGCCAGCGCGTCAAAGGCGTGATGATCCGCGCCGCGATCTCGGGATTGAGCCGGTTGAGCTCGATCACCACATCGGCCAGCAGGCGATAGCCCTCGCCGTCGAGACGATGGAAATTGACGCGGTTCTGCGCCGCGAACGCCCCGATCAACGCCCGCACCTTGTTGGGGTTCTTGAGCGAGAACAACGGATGCGCCATGAGGAACTTGACCCGCTCGAGGACGTCCGCCTGGGGCCGCGTGACCTGGATGGTGAACCATTGGTTCATGACCAGCGGATCGTGTGCCCATTTCTCGCCGAAGGCCTTGAGCGCCGGTTCGGCGAGATCGGTCCGCGAGCTGTGCACCAGCATCGTCAACGCGGCCCGGACATCGGTCATGTTGTCCTCGGCTTCGACCTGCGCGTTGGCCAGCGCAATGCCCTGCTCGTCCTCGATGCTCATCAAGTATTCGAGCGCCACGTTCTTCACGCGACGCTGCGCGATCTGTTCGGGCTCGGGGGCGTAGGGCGCGTCGCTACGATGCGTCTCGTAGAGCGCCAGGAACTCATCGCGCAATGCCGTGGCCAATGATTGCTTCACGAAGTCCCGCGCGGCGTGGATGGCGTCCACGTCGACCACCGGCTGCTGCTCGGCGATATAGGCCTCCGAGGGCAACGTCAGCATTTCGGCCAGCACCGCCTTGTCATCGGTTTCGGTGGTCAACAGGCGACGGTACGCATCGATGACGCGACCATCCATGACTTTCTCCACGCCGTTGCGGTGCGCGGCGATGAGATCGTCGAGCGCCAGCATGGTGAGCCGTTGTCCCGCATCCCAGCGGTTGAAGTCGTCCGCGTCGTGGGTCAGCAGGAAGGACAGCTCCTCGCGCGAATACGGATAGCGCAGGTAGACCGGGGCCGAGAAACCGCGCAGCAGCGACGGCGTCGGGGCTTCGTCGATACCGGTGAAGACATAGGTCTGCTCGCTGTCACGCAGGTGCAGCACCGTTTCGGTGCCCAGCGCCTCGCCATCCAGCGTCAGGCTCAGGTCACGTCCGGACTTGGTGCCCACCAGCCCCATGCGCACCGGGATATGCAACGGCGCCTTCTCTGCCTGGCCGGGCGTGGGCGGCGTGCGTTGCGACAACCGCAAGTGGTACTCGCACTTGGCGTAGTCGTACTCGCCATGGGCGTCGATCTCCGGCGTGCCCGCCTGGGAATACCAGCGCATGAACTGATCGAGATCGAGCCCCGAGACCTCCGCCATGCAATCGACGAAGTCCTCGATGGTCACGGCCTGGCCGTCGAAACGCGCGAAATAGAGATCCGACCCCTGACGGAACGTCTCCCAGCCGAGAAGGTTGCGCAGCATGCGCACGATCTCGGCGCCCTTCTCGTAGATCGTCAGGGTATAGAAGTTGGAGATCTCGATGTAATGGTCCGGACGCACGGGGTGGGCGGTCGGCCCCGCGTCCTCGGCGAACTGGGCCGTGCGGAAGAAGGACACGTCCTCGATGCGCTTGACCGGCGCGGAGTTGGTGTCGGCGCTGAAGGTCTGGTCGCGGAAGACCGTGAAGCCTTCCTTCAGGGAGAGCTGGAACCAGTCACGGCAGGTCACGCGATTGCCCGACCAGTTATGGAAGTACTCGTGCGCGACGATGCCCTCCACCCGCTGGAAGGCGGCATCGGTGGCGGTCTGCGGATGCGTGAGGACCGCCGCCGAGTTGAAGATGTTGAGCCCCTTGTTCTCCATGGCGCCCATGTTGAAGTCGTTGACGGCCACGATCATGAACAGATCGAGGTCGTATTCACGCCCGTAGGTCTCTTCATCCCACTGCATGGCGCGCTTGAGCGAGGCCATGGCATGGTCGGTCTTGTCCAGGTTCTCCGGCTCGACCCAGATCTGCAACGTGACGTCGCGGCCACTCATGGTCGTGAAGTGGTCCTCGACCTTCTCGAGCTTGCCCGCCACCAGCGCGAACAGATAACTGGGCTTGGGGTGCGGATCCTCCCAGGTGACGAAGTGACGCTCGCCCGGCAATTCGCCGCGCTCGACCGGATTGCCGTTGGAGAGCAACACCGGCAGCGTCTCCTTGTCGCCCACCACCGTGGTGGAGAAGGTCGCCATGACGTCCGGGCGGTCGGGATAGAAGGTGATCCGCCGAAAGCCTTCCGGCTCGCACTGGGTGCAGAACATGCCGTTGGAGAGATACAGCCCCTCGAGCGCGGTATTGGCCGCGGGGTCGATCGACACCTGAGTGTCCAGCAGGAAGCGCTCCGGCACGGTGGGGATGGTCAGGCCCTCGTCGTCGACCTGGTACTCATCCGCCTGCAATGTCTGACCGTCCACGGCGATACGTTCCAGCGACAGCTTGTCGCCGGCAAACCGCAGCGGCAATCCCGCCTCGCGCTCGGGGTGACGCTCGACATGCAGCCGCGCCGTCACGGTCGTCGCCGAGGGGGCCAGGTCGAAAGTCAGTTCGGTATGGGTCACCCGGTAGGCGGGCGGCAGGTAGTCCTTGAGATGAGTCGCTTGCGGTTCGGACATCGATCGACGCTCCTTGAAGTCGGGGCATGACAGCGCCCCCAAGACATCGCATCGCGCCTCGGGCGCCATGCACATGCACCGCATTGTACGGCGTTCGATGGAGTCGGCTCAAAAGCGCACCGAAGAAATGCCGGCCGGCGTGCGCTCAACGCGACTCCTGACGGGGGCGGGAAGAGGAATCCTCGAGGGAGGACAATACCGGGCAGCGCCCCAACGACGGGGTCGGCCGGGTCAGAATCCAGGCGGCAATCCCGGTCAGACCGAGGATCAGCGACCCACTGAGCCACAGCGGTTCTACCGTGAAGGCGATCACCGCCATCGAGACGAGCAGCATGATGCAGGCCATCCACTTGGCATGCTTGGGGATCGCGCGTTCGCGCTCCCAGGCCAGAATGGACGGACCGAAACGAGGATGACGGCGAATCCAGTTGGCGAAACGCGGCGAGCTCTTCGAGGCCGCCCATACCGCCACCAGCATGAAGCACGTGGTCGGCATGACGGGAAGGAACAGGCCGATCACGCCCAGCGAGAAGCTGACGCCAGCCAAGCAAATGAACAGTAGCCTGCGTATATCGCGCATGCGCCGCGTCACCTTACATTGCGAGGGGGAAACGCCGGGCTTCGCGCAAGATCGCTGGCATGACGACGCCCGACGCCACCTCGGTCATTGAAGCCCGAATGCGCGCCCAGGAGAAATCGTCATTCACTATCGAGGCCATTGGCACACGACAGCGCTCGACGCGCGACATTCATTCTAGCGCATGGTAAGGGGCGTGAACCACTCGCCCCGTCCGACGAGACCCGAGAGCGGTCCGCCGGGCGGGGCATCTGATGTCAGGCAACGCGCAGGCTTACCCCAACGAGACCCTGGCATGTCGCGCCACCGCGTCCGAAGTTTCCCGCAGGGGCGCGGCGGCTGGCACGCGCAACAGGCGGCGCAGGATCTTGCCGACCGGTGACTTGGGAAGCTCGTCGACGAAACGGTAGCCACGCGGACACTTGTAGCGGGTCAACCCGGCCTCGAGACAGTAGTGGTGGAGTTCCTGCTCGTCCACGGGCTGACGGACCTTGATGAAGGCCGTCACCGCCTGTCCCCACTTGTCGTCGGGCAAGCCCACCACGGCGACTTCCGCCACCTGCGGATGCAACGACAGCACGTTCTCGATTTCCAGCGGACTGATGTTTTCGCCTCCGGAGTTGATCAGGTCGTCGACGCGCCCGGTGACGAACAGATCGCCCTGAGCGTCGAAATAGCCCGTATCGCCGGTGAAATACCAGCCCTCCTTGAATGCCTTGGCCGTCGCTTCGGCATTGTTCCAATAGCCGTCGAAGGCCTCGTCGCCGGCCAGGTCGGCCACGATCTCCCCTTCCGTGCCCTGGGGCACCACGCTGTCGGGGGAGTTCGCTCCCACCGTGACGATCCGCAACCGCTGGTTGAGCGCCGCCCGCCCGGAAGAGCCTGGCTTGTGGTTGGCATGCTGATCAACGGTCAGGGCATACAGTTCCGAGCAGCCGTACTGGTTGACGAACAGGCTGGGCGTGAACGCGGCCTCGACGCGCGCGATCAACCCGGCGCTCATCGGCGCCCCGGCGAACCCGATCTTGTCGATGCTGGCCACGCGCTGCGGCCGGAACCCTGGCGCTTCCAGCAGCATGTGATAAAGCGTGGGCACCAGGTTCAGGCTGGTCACCCCCTCGCGCTCGATCGCCGCGAGCGTGACCTCCGGCTCGAACTTGGGAATGCACACGAAACGCCCGTCGACCATTGCCATCGCCTGGAGCGCACGCACGCCCGTCGCATGATAGAGCGGCATCACGCCCAACATGGTTTCGTCGTGGCCGTAGAGGTTCTGTGCCACGTACGCGGTGGTCGCGGCCCGCTCGACACGATGCCGGCGCGGTACGCCCTTGGGGCACCCCGTGGTGCCCGAGGTGTAGAGCATCAAGGCATAATCGTCGGGACGCGCCAGCAGCAATGTCTCGCCCGAGCCGCCCAGCAACGAGTCGAACGCCACCGTCTCCGCGTCCCGCACGTCGCCGACCACGATGCGCACCAGGGCATGCGCCTCGGTGCATGCCTGAACGGCCTCGCTGACCGCACCATCATAGGCAATGGCCTTGGCGCCGGCGTCTTGCAGGTAATAGCGGATATCCAGCGCCGTCGAGCGCCAGTTGACCGGCGTGAAAACGATGCCCGCGCACTGGCAGGCCCAATGCAAGGTGGCCATCTGCCAGCGGTTCTGCATCGCCACCACCAGCCGATCTCCCTTGCCCAGCCCGAGATGCCGGAGGTGGCGAGCCACACTCTGGATGTCGGCGAACCATTGCGCGTACGTCTTTTGAACCGGCCCGTCGCTGATGGCCATGGCATGCGGCCGCCGCTCGACCGTGGCAAGAAAGCCGCGTCCCAGGTCAAACATGTGCATTCCCCCCGTAGCTCGTTATGTTCTGTCGCGGTTGTTATGGCGATAGAATCGAGCGATGAGGGAGGGGCCGCAACGTCAGTCAAACGTTAGGTTGATGGCCATCAAGCCTGAGTGACAAAAGCGCTCAATCGCGAAAGTTCGTGTACTGGAGGGCCAGTTCGGGGCCGGCGTCGCTCTTGAGCAGCGCGATCGCCTGCTGCAGCTCGTCGCGCTTCTTGCCGGTGACGCGGACCTTGTCGCCCTGGATCTGCGCTTGCACCTTGAGCTTGGCCTCCTTCAAGCGCTTGACGATGTCCTTGCACTCCGGCTGCTCGAGCCCCTGCTTGAGCACGACCTCCTGATGCGCCCGCACGCCGCTCGTCACCGGCTCCTTGATGTCCATGCAGCGCGCGTCGATCCCGCGTGCGATCAGCTTGTTGCGCAGCACGTCGAGCATCTGCTTGAGCTGGAAGTCCACCTCGGCCTCGAGCGTCACCGTCTCGCCCTCCAGGGTGAAGCTCGCGGTCACGCCCCGGAAGTCGAAACGGGTCTGGATTTCGCGGTTGGCTTGGTCGACGGCATTGCTGGCTTCATGCTTGTCGAACTCGGAGACGATATCGAAAGACGGCATGTTCACTTCCTCGCTGGGCTAAGATCGGGCGCGATTCTAGCATGCTCCCGGCAGTCTCCGTCCTGGCTTTGCCCTTCTGCCGGCGTGTCCGGTGTCGTCGCATCTCGCCCCGTCGCGGGCAATGCCTTGTCCATCTGCCAGGCCGCGCAGCCGTCGACGTAGTACTCTTCCAGCCAGCGCAGCGGCGAGAAGCCCATGCGTCGATACAAGCCCAGTGCCACGCGGTTGTCCGCGCGCACCTCCAGTTGCATGCGGGTCAGGCCACGCCGGCTGGCCTCACGCTCGAGCGCTTCGAGGAGCGCACGCCCCACCCCGCCGCCGCGCGCCTCCTGGCTCACGCAGAAAGAGTACAGACGTGCGGTCTGGCTGTTGCGCCGAAATAACAATGTCGCGTACCCCACGGCACGCTCGTTTTCGGTGGACACGGCAACGAGCGTATGGGCATTGGCACGGGCGAGAAGGTAACCCAATTGGCGGCGTGTGAAGCGATCGCCGTCGAAGCACGTCGCCTCGAGATGACACAGGGCATCGAGGTCGGCGACGACGGCGGGCCGCAGCGAGAAAGGCATGCTGAAGTCTCCCTGTTTGCGCGGATTGTGAGTAGCGCCACGACGTCTGTCACGTGCCCTCGGCATGAAATTATTTCAAGATGGGGCTATTGTTTTGCGGGCAGGCCACTGCGCATTCTAGGCGGGTTTTCGACAGGGCGATCGACGCCCATCGCCGTTCCTTTTCCCCTTGCGAGGAAGGTTCATGTCCCGTCTGCGCATCGTCGTCGACCGCCTCGACGACTGGTCCCCCTATTATCCCACCGAAGACCTGATCAGTGCCGCCGACTTCCTGGCCCAGGCGTCGGCGACACCGGACAAGACGCGCGACGCGACGCACGTCATCAACCTGTGCCGCGGTCTCGATTATCTGGAGACCGGCTACTACGTGTCGCTGCTTGCCCAGGCCCGCGGCCAACGCGTCCTGCCATCGGTGGAGACGCTCAACCAGCTGTCGCGCAAGGCGCTGATCGACCTGCAACTCGAATCGCTCGAGCCGATGATGCGCGACCTCGAAAGACGCGGTGCGCTGGTGGGCGAAACGCTGCACCTGACGTTGCTGTTCGGCGAGTGCGAGCACGACGGGCTCGGCCGCTTGGCGCGACGCCTCTTCGAGCGTCTACCGTGTCCCTTGCTGGAAGCCAAGTTCCAGAAGCGCCATGGCACATGGCGGCTGACCCGGCTCAAGCCACTGGCGCTCACGTCCTTGCAGGGCGGCGAGCAGGATCGTTTCGCGGCCGCCCTGAACCGTCACTCACGCAAGGTCTGGCGCACGCCCAAGGCGCGGCGTCGCTACCGTTTCGACCTGGCGATTCTGATCGATCCGAAGGAGGCGCTGCCGCCCAGCAACAAGAGTGCGCTCAAGCAATTCATCCGCGCCGGCCGACAGCGCGGCATCGACGTCAGCCTGATCACCCGCAAGGACGAGGGCCGTCTGGCCGAGTTCGATGCGCTGTTCATCCGCGAGACCACCCGACTCGACCATCACACCTACCGCATGGCCAAGCGCGCCGAGCACGAAGGCCTGGTGGTGATCGACGACCCGCAATCGATACTGCGCTGCACCAACAAGGTCTATCTGCACGCCTTGCTCGCGGCACGCGGCGTTCCCGCCCCGGAGGGGCTATTGCTCAGCCGCGACGACCTGGCGAACCTACCGCGCAAGATCGCCGAACTCGAATTTCCCATGGTGCTCAAGATCCCCGACGGGGCCTTTTCGAAGGGCGTGGTCAAGATCAACTCGCTCGACGAGCTCAGGCAGGAGGCCTCGCGTCTGTTCGCGTCGTCCGCCTTGCTGTTGCTGCAGGAGTGGCTGCCCACCGATTTCGACTGGCGGGTCGGCATCCTGGATGGCGAGGTGCTGTTTGCCAGCCGCTATTACATGGCGCGCGGGCATTGGCAGATCTACGACCACTCCCGGCAAAAGGTCCGCAGTGGCGGCTTCACCACGCATCCTCCCGCTGAGGTGCCCAAGGCGGTGATCAAGGCCGCGCTGAAGGCGACGCGGCTGATCGGCGACGGCCTCTACGGCGTCGACCTCAAGCAGATCGGCGAGCGCGTCGTGGTCATCGAGGTCAACGACAATCCCAATCTGGATGCCGGGGTCGAGGACGCCCACCTGGGCGCCGCGCTCTATGCGCGGGTGATGGACGTCTTTCTGAAACGGATGGAGCGCCACGCGGCATTGCCGCGCTGATTCGCCCCGCTGGCCGCCGGTCAGGCAGGCGTGACTCGCGAGCGGCGCCCTGACCGGCGACGCCTCAGCCTTCGAGCAGCAGCAACAGCGAGAGGGCGAACAACACCCACATGGTGGGCTTGATTTCCTGGGTCTTGCCCACCGCCAGCTTGACGATCACGAAGGCCAGGAAACCGAACGCGATGCCATGCGTGATCGAATAGGTGAAGGGAATCAGCACCATGGCCACGAAGGCCGGGATCGCATCGTCGAACTGATGCCAATGGATATTTCGGATGGGGTCCATCATGAACACGCCCACCAGGATCAAGGCCGGCGCCGTGGCGATCGCCGGCACCAGCGACAGCAGCGGCGACAGGAACAGGAACGGCAGGAACAGCACCGCCACCACTACCGCGACGAGCCCCGTGCGACCGCCCTGACTGATCCCCGCGGCGGACTCCACATAGGCGTTGGCCGGGCTGGTACCCAGCGGCCCGGAGATCAACGCAGCGCTGGCATCGACGATCATCGAGCGCCGAATGTTGCGCGGGTTGCCATCGGCATCCTTCAGGTTGCCCGCCTCGGAGACTCCCATGAAGGTGGACAGTGCGTCGAAGAAGGTCGTGAACAGCAGCACGAAGATGAACGGCCAATATGCCACCGACAGCGAGCCCCACAGATCGAGTGCCATCAGACCGCTGAGATCCGGCATCGAAAAGACGCCGTTGAAGTTGACCAGCGTCGGCGTCGCCAGCTCCTCGGGAAAATAGCGGCTGCCATCGCCCCACCAGCGTCCGATCGGCACGCTGGCCAAGGTGGTGAAGACGATGCCCAGAATCAGCGCGCCGGGGACGTTACGCACCACCAGCCAGGCGGTGACCGCAAAGCCGATCAGAAAGGTCACCAGCACCGGGTCGAGAGAGGCCATGCCCACCACGGTGACCGGGTTGGGCTCGAGAAACTGCGCATTGACCAGCCCGATGGTGGTGATGAAGAGGCCGATACCGCAGGCGATGGCGTAACGCAGCTGCGCCGGAATCGCATCGATCACCCACTGGCGGGCATTGAAGGCGGCCAGCAATGCGAAGATCACCCCCGCCCAGAACACGCAGCCCAGCGCAGTCTGCCATTCCATGCCCGCTCCCAGCACCATGGTGTAGGCGAACAACGCGTTGATGCCCATGCCGGGGGCCACCAGAATCGGGTTCTTGGCGTAGAGCCCCATCATCACACTGCCGAAGAAGCTGACCAGCACGGTCGCGGTCAAGGCACTGGAAAAGGGCACGCCGGCATCGCTGAGCACCGTCGGATTGACGACGATGATGTACATCGAGGCCAGAAAGGTCGCGATCCCCGCCAGGATCTCGGTACGCGGGGTGCTGCCCTGGGCCCGGATGCCGAAAAGTCGTTCGAGCACGTCGGATTCTCCACACAAGTTGGGTTGGGATGGGACGCCGCGCAGTATAGCCAATCCCGGCCGCCACGCTCACCCCCGGTGGCCGGGATTGGCTGCACAAGCCTCGCTGCTTGTGCCATGCTCTGGTCAGCATTCACGCGCCCAACGTTACCCGTGGGAGAAGACCATGAGTTCCGAAGACAATCTGTTGCCGCTGATCGTCGAGCCCGAACAGCTCGCCGAGCATCTCGACGCCCCCAACCTGCTGATCGTCGATGTGCCGCTCAAGGCGGAGAGCTACACGACGGGGCATGTCCCCGGCGCCACCTTTCTCGATCATCGACGCCTGCTGGCGGGCGATGGCCCGGTACCCAACGACGTGCCCGATGAAGACGCCCTCTCGGCGCTGTTTTCCGAACTCGGCCTGACCCGCGATACGCACGTCGTGGCCTATGACGATGAAGGCGGCGGCTGGGCCGGACGCCTGCTGTGGACGCTGGAGCTCATCGGGCATACCCGGTATTCCTACCTCAACGGCGGCATTCACGCCTGGCGCGCGGCCGGCCTGAGGCAATCCCGCGAACCGCATCAGCCGCAGCCCAGCGACTACCGGGTGGAGATTCTCAACCCCGGCGTCATGATCGAGCGCGACGAGCTGCTCGAACGCCTCGACGAGGTCCAGTTGGCGGTATGGGACGCCCGCTCACCGGCCGAATACCGGGGCGAAAAGGGCCAGAACCGGCATCTCGGCCATATCCCGCGGGCCGTCAACATGGAATGGACCGACGCGATGGACCGCCAGCGCGACCTGCGCATCCGCGACTATGCCGAACTGATCACCGAACTCGACGCGCTGGGCCTGACCCCGGACATGGAGATCGTCACCCACTGCCAGAGCCACCACCGCAGCGGCTTCACCTGGCTGGTCGGCAAGGCCCTGGGCTTCGAGAAGATGCGTGCCTATCCCGGCTCCTGGCAGGAATGGGGCAACCGCGACGATACGCCCATCGAGCGCTGAGCCTCAGTGACTGGACGAGGGACGCGCGTTCGATCCTCTCGTCGCCGTCAACGAAGTATTGCGACGCCCCGCCGCTGCGACTATGGTGGCGGGTCCTCTTCCGTTGCCGTGGATACGCCCGTGGATCGCGACGAACTCTTCGCCAGAATGCAGTACCCCCTTCCCCACCACCTGATCTCGCGTGGGGTGGGCAAGCTCGCCGAGAGCCGCACGCCATGGCTCAAGGACTGGGCGATTCGGCGATTCATTCGCACCTTCGATGTCGACATGAGCCAGGCGCTCGAAAGCGACCCCGAGGCTTACGCCTGTTTCAACGACTTCTTCACCCGGGCGTTGCGCGCGGATGCCCGGCCCATCGGCGAGGGCGTGGTCTCGCCGGCCGACGGCACGCTCTCGCAATTCGGCGCCATACGCCAGGACACCCTGGTCCAGGCCAAGGGGCATACCTACTCGCTGAACGCCCTGCTCGGCGGTGACGCCGCCCGCGCCGCGCCGTTCCGGGAGGGCAGCTTCGCCACCGTCTACCTGTCCCCGCGCGACTATCACCGCGTGCACATGCCCGTCACCGGCACCCTGCGCGAAATGGTCTACGTACCGGGGCGGCTGTTCTCGGTCAACAAGGCCACCGCCAACCACGTGCCGGGGCTCTTCGCCCGCAACGAGCGCCTGGTCTGCTTGTTCGACACCGACCATGGTCCGTTGGCGATGGTGCTGGTCGGCGCGATGATCGTCGCCGCCATCGAAACGGTCTGGGCGGGTCAGGTCACCCCGCTCAGCGGCCGTGTCCAGACGACGCGTTTCGACGAGCCCATCGTGATCGAGAAGGGTCAGGAAATGGGTCGCTTCAAGCTCGGCTCTACCGTGGTGATGTGCTTCGGCCACAACGTCGCATTTCGCGATGTCTGCACCGACGGCCTGGTGGTCAACATGGGGCAGTCCCTCGCTTCCTGAGCGCCTCGGCCAGGATAGAGTCGCCGGGCAAGGCAAGGCGAAGCGAGGGGCTTTTAGCCGGGGATGGAAAAGTAGCGCCGGGGAAGGGTTACAGCGCCCCGCTGGGGCTGGCTCCGTCAGGCTGGGCTCGGCGCTAGCAACGCGGCGTGGCAAACGCCATCACCTCCGCCACGCTTTCCTTGCCCAGCGCCAGCTGAATCAAGCGATCCATGCCCAGCGCCACCCCGCTGCCGGAAGGCATGCCGGCCGTGAGCGCCGCGAGCAGATGTCGGTCGATATCGACATGAGGCTTGCCCAGCGCCTGACGCTGGCGGTTATCGGCCTCGAAGCGAGCGGCCTGCTCGGCGGCATCGGTGAGTTCGTCGTAGCCGTTGGCGAGCTCGAGCCCGCCGAGATAGATCTCGAAGCGCGCCGCGACCTCCACCCCATCCTCGGGATCGCGATGCTTGCGGGCCAGCGCGGCCTGCGAGGCGGGATAATCGACCACGACATCGATACCGCCCTGCCCCAGCTGCGGCTCGATCGCCAGGCTCATCAGCAGGTCCAGACACCCATCGCGGTCGGCATCGCGCATGGATAGCCCCCCGATCGTTTCGGCACGCGCACGCAATGCCTCGAGCGGTGCCGTGAACGGATCGAGATCCAGCGCCTCGCGGAACAGCTCGCGATAGCGACGACGGCGCAAGGGGCCCGGGTCGCCCGGCAAGACATGACGGATCAGCGCATCGCCTTCGGCGATCAACTCATCCAGCGTGACGCCCGGCCGATACCATTCGAGCATGGTGAACTCGAGATTGTGGCGACGCCCCACCTCACCGTCGCGGAAACTGCGCGCCAGTTGAAAGACCGGCCCGCTCCCCGCCGCCAGCAGCCGCTTCATGTGGAATTCCGGCGAGGTCTGCAGCCAGAGCCGCTCGCGGCCCTGCGGCGTCGTCGCCGTCAGCGCGAGCGAGTCGAGGTGCGCATCGGTACTGCCGCCGTGCCCCAGCACCGGCGTTTCCACCTCCAGCACATCGCGTTCGGCGAAGAACGCTCGCACCCGCGCCAAGAGCCGCGCCCGCTCGCGCAGTGTCTCGATACTCGCCGTGGGCTGCCATTCGGTGGTCATCAAACGCTCCTTTGGAAACGACAAAGCCACGCCGAAGCGTGGCCTGTCATCACGAAACTTTCACAGGACAGACGTTGCTCGGAGCGCGCCGGCTCCGGCAGCATGCCGTCAGGCCCGCGAAACGTATTCGCCCGTCCGCGTGTCGACCTTGAGCACTTCGCCTTCGTTGATGAACAACGGGACACGCACCACCGCGCCGGAGGACAGTGTGGCCGGCTTGGAGCCACCCTGTGCCGTGTCGCCCTTGAGGCCGGGGTCGGTCTCGACCACTTCCAGCTCGATGAAGTTGGGTGCCGATACGGCGATGGCGTTGTCGTTCCACAGCGTCACGGTGTAGACGACCTGCTCCTTGAGCCATTTTTCGACGTCGCCCATGGCCTTCTTGTCGACGGCGTACTGTTCGAAGGAACCGTCGGTGCGCATGAAGTGCCACATGTCGCCGTCGCTGTAGAGGTACTCCATGTCCAGCTCCAGCACATCGGCACCTTCCAGCGACTCGCCGGACTTGAAGGTGCGCTCCCAGACACGCCCCGTGATCAGGTTGCGTAGCTTGACGCGGCTGAATGCCTGGCCCTTGCCCGGCTTGACGAACTCGTTCTCGAGGATGCTGCACGGATCCCCGTCGAGCATGACTTTCAGACCGCCCTTGAATTCATTGGTAGAATACGTCGCCATGATGCCTCGCTAGTTGCATGCGCCGTAGCGTGCGCTACGGAGATTGCTCGATGCGCCTCGTCATGGGGTGACGCCACCGCCATCACGAGGCCCATAGGAAATAGCCGCCCATGATAACCCGAACATCCGCTGCTTTGCAGAGCGACAGCACCTCGCCAGACGATCCCGCCTCGGAGGCCGTCCCGCTGACGCCGCGTCAGCATCGTCAGGATTGGCAGGCCCAGCTGCGCGACGCGGTGCGCGACCCGCATGAGCTATGCCGACGCCTCGACCTCGACACGGCCTGGCTCGGAGGCGCCGAGACGGGCCATGCCCTGTTTCCCGTACGCGTCCCGCACGCCTATCTGGCGCGCATCCGCCCGGGCGACCCCGACGACCCTCTGCTGCGCCAGGTGCTGCCTCTCGACCGGGAGAGCGAGCCTGTCGCCGGGTTCGTCGGCGATCCCCTGGAGGAAGCCGAGCACCGTCCCCGGCCGGGGCTGATCCACAAGTATCGCAACCGGGTGCTGTTGATCGCCAGCCCGGCGTGCGCCATCAACTGCCGCTACTGCTTTCGCCGCCACTTTCCCTACGCCGAGAACTCGCCCTCGCGCGGGCAGTGGGAGACCACGCTCGACTATCTGCGTCAGGACACCTCGATCAACGAGGCCATCTTCTCCGGCGGCGACCCCCTGGCCTCGCCCGACCGTCGCCTGGCCTGGCTGGCCGAGCGCCTGGCGGACATACCGCACCTCAAGCGCCTGCGCCTGCACACGCGCCTGCCGGTGGTGATTCCCGACCGCGTCGACAGTGCCCTGCTCGACTGGCTGGCCGCCACCCGGCTGCAGACGGTGATGGTGGTACACATCAACCATCCCAACGAAATCGACGCCGGGGTCGCCGACGCCATGCAGCGCTTGCGCGGCGCCGGCGTCACGCTGCTCAACCAGAGCGTACTGCTGCGAGGCGTCAACGACGATGTCGAGACGCTCGCCCGGCTCTCAGAGCGGCTCTTCGAGGTCGGCATCCTGCCGTATTACCTGCACGTGCTCGACCCGGTCGAGGGCGCCGCGCATTTCGACGTCCCCGATGCCGAGGCGGTGTCGCTGGTCGAAACCCTGCGCACCCGGCTCGCCGGCTTTTTGATGCCGCGTCTGGTGCGCGAGGTTCCCGGGGAGGCCAGCAAGACGCCACTGGCCTAGGTTCTCGATGGCCTCACGCCGACAGGGCGCGCGCCACGAGCTCGCGTTCCCGCTCGGGCAGCGTCAGCGCTGATGCCAGCTCGTGTCCGCGCGGCGACATCTTGCGCCAGGTCTTGGCGACGATGCGCACCAGCTTGTCGTCATCGTGCTCGCGGGCGAAATCGCTGAAGTAATGGGCCATGAAGACCAGACAGGCGGTATCCTCCAGCGCCTGGGTGTCCGCATCGCGCTTGAGGTTCTCCTTGCGGATCAAGGCGCCCACGTGCTGTACCGCTGCCTCGTCGTATCCCGCCTCGCGCACGATCGTCTCGGCCAACGCCGCCTGGCGGCGCCCCAGATCGCGGCGCCAGGCCAGATAGCCGGGACGATCCTGCGGGTAGTCGCCGCGCGGCACTTCCCAGCGCCGCAGATGCTGGGCGCGTACCGCCAGTTGCAGCGGTTCCGACGCATGCGGGGCGACACGCGCCAGCCACTCGCTCATGCGCTGGGCGTACAGCAGCTCGGCGGCCACCTCGCCGGTATCGGTCACCTCGCGTCGCGGGTCCTCGGCATGCGCGGCGTCCAGGGCCTCGAGAGCGTGCTGGAAGCGGGAATGCTCGGGCATGTTCGTCTCCTTGCGGTTCATGCATCGCCCCAGCCTACGCCACTGCCTGGCAGGCGGGAAATCGCGACGTTCAGTGATAGCGCCGTCCCTGGTACTCGAGCCACCCGCCGGGATGGTCGCCGCCGGGGTCGTGATGCGTCCAGTGCACGACGCCGCCCTCGGGGTTCCATTCGTACTCGCCGAAGAAGGCGACCGTCTCCCCGGGGCGCAATCCCTCCAGCCGGGGCGCCAGGTCGATGTTGTGGGCGATAAGCACGGTCTGGCCGCTCGACAGGCGCAGGATGAAGCGCTGATGGCGGCTGCCATCGTCGTCGTCCGGCAAGAGGCGAATCACCTCGCCGCGCGCCTCGACCTGCAGCCCGCTGCGGTGCTCCCGGTAGGCCTCGCGCAGCGTCACGACGCCCGAGCGCGCCCCCTCGCCGGCCGAGGGGGCCGCCCCCGAGGGCGCCAGGACCGCCAGCGCCCCGGCCAGCACGAGCACCGCCACCGCGAACGTCAGGCTGAGCAGGAGTGCACGGCGACGCATGCCCATGCCGGCCTCAGGCCTCGCCGAGCGTCTCGGCGGTGACGTTGGGCGCCGGCGCCTGCTGAGTACGCCAGTGGCGATTCAGCGCGCCGAGTACCGCCTTCATGGAGGCGCTGGTGATGCTCTCGTCGACACCGACCCCGAACACCGGCGTCTGCTCGACACGCACCTCGACATAGGCCACCGCCTCGGCATCCGCCCCCTGGCCGCGCGAGTGCTCGTGATAATCGATGATCTCGACGTCCAGTCCATGTGCCGCCAGCGCCTTGATGAAGGCAGCCAGCGGACCGTTGCCCTCGCCGGTGACATGGCGGCGCTCGCCCTGCTCGTCGATCTGGGCGTCGAGGCGTACGCGCGGGCTATCGTCGTCCGAGCTCAGGCGATGATTGATCAGCGCATAGGGGTCGCGGCTGGTGAGGTATTCATCCTCGAAGGTGCGATAGATCATCTGGGAGGTGATCTCGCGCCCGGTACGCTCGGCCACCGTCTGCACCACCTGGCTGAACTCGATGGACAGACGACGCGGCAACTCGATGCCGTGCTCCTGCTCCAGCAGGTAGGACACCCCGCCCTTGCCCGACTGGCTGTTGACGCGGATCACCGCCTCGTAGGAACGCCCCACGTCGAGCGGGTCGATGGGCAGATACGGCACGCCCCAAAGGCTGTCGGGATTGTCGCGGCGCTCGGCCATGCCCTTCTTGATAGCATCCTGATGCGAGCCCGAGAACGCCGTGAACACCAGGTCACCGACATACGGGTGGCGAGGATGCACCGGCAACTGGTTGCAGTGCTCCACCTCGCGCATCAGCGGCGTGATGTTGGAAAAGTCGAGCTGCGGATGCACGCCCTGGGTATACATGTTCATCGCCAGGGTGACGATATCCACGTTGCCGGTACGTTCGCCGTTGCCGAACAGCGTGCCTTCCACACGGTCGGCGCCGGCCATCAACGCCAGCTCCGCCGCCGCCACCCCGGTGCCGCGGTCGTTGTGGGGATGGACGCTCACCACCAGGCTGTCGCGCCGCGCCACATGACGGCAGAACCACTCGATCTGGTCGGCATAATGGTTGGGCGTGGCGATCTCCACCGTCGCCGGCAGGTTGACGATCATCGGCTTGGCCGGTGTCGGTGCATAGACCTCGCTGACGGCATCGACGATATCCACGGCGAAATCCAGCTCGGTCGACGTGAAGAGTTCCGGCGAGTACTGAAAGGTCCAGTCGGTATTCGGGCGTGCCGCCATCATGCCCTTGATCTGTGTCGTGGCGTCGGTGGCGATCTTGATGCATTCGGCCTTGTCGACGCCGAACACCACGCGCCGAAACACCGGATCGGTGGCGTTGTAGACATGAACGATGGCGCGCTTGACGCCTTCCAGCGCTTCGAAGGTGCGCTCGATGAGATGCGGCCGCGCCTGGGTCAGCACCTGGATGGTCACGTCGTCGGGGATCGCATCGTCCTCGATCAGCTCGCGCACGTAATCGAAGTCGATCTGCGAGGCCGAGGGAAAACCGACCTCGATCTGCTTGAAGCCGGTCTTGACCAGCAGGTCGAAAAACCGCCGCTTGCGTTCGAGGTCCATGGGGTCGATCAGCGCCTGGTTGCCGTCGCGCATGTCCACGCTGCACCACACGGGCGGATGCGTTATCCGCTGCGCCGGCCATTGACGGTCGGGCAGGTCGACGGCCTCGAAGGGGCGATATTTGGTGGAAGGGTCCTGGAGCATCATGGCGTTGCCTCCTTCAGCGATAGGCGTTGTGGAAATCGCCCCGCCCGAACACGACGACGCCCCGCGGCTCGAAGGCTTCGCGGGGCGCGGTGAGGCGGTGAATCGACGCGCGGACGGCATCGCCGGACATGGGCGAACGCACGGAAAAGGCGCGGTAAACATTCGGGGCGGTGGCGGTGTTCGACATGGCGGATTTTTCTTCGTTGGACCGGGGTCACTGTACCGGAAGGATGACGATGCGCAGGGCATCCCGTCGGCTCATGGGCCGATGGTAAGTCGTAGGTCCAGACGTGGCAGTCGCATGTCGAAAGTCATCATGTGGTTAACTAAACAGCTGCATGCACGGCGTGTCAACCCGACCTTACGTCGCCGGGTCGTCCTCGTCGAGCGCGCGCTCGCCATCGCGCCACAGGCGTACCAGCCAGGCCGGCGCGCATGGCTCGTCCAGCCGACGCTGCCAGCAGGCCTCGCCGGTGCGTCGCGAGCTCAGCGTCAACCGGAAGCAGCGACGATCGGCCCCGGTGGTCGACGCCTCGGGAACATTCGCCAGCCTGCTCAGCCACGCGCCGAGCCGGGCGCATTTGTCATCCGAGAGCCGCTCGCACTCGATCTCGCGCGGGGCGGCCAGTCCCGGTAGATAGGCAAAGCCGCCCTCGCGACTGATCGCCAGGCGCATGTCGTGCGACAGCAACGGCACGTCGACGCGGCTCATGAGACGACGCCCACCTCGCGCCAGGCGTCATCCACCGCACGCGCCTCGCGACTTCCCTCTCCATGCTGGCGCCGGGCATGTGCCACGGTGAGTGCCGCGAAAGCCGCGAAATCCGATTCCCGGCTCAGGGCGTCATCGCGCATCGCCGCATACCACACGGGCGCGACGCTCTCCCACGCCGGCGCCTCCAGGGCCACCGCCGCCAGGTAAAAGGCCCGGTTGGGTATGCCGGAATTGATGTGAACGCCACCGTTGTCGGCCTGCGTGTCGACGAAATCGCGCATGTGGCCCGGTTGCGGATCGCGTCCCAGCACGGGGTCATCGTATGCCGTCCCCGGCGCTTCCATGGAGCGTAGTGCACGGCCTTGCACCCGGTCGGTCAACAACGCCGCGCCGATGAGCCAGTCCGCTTCCTGCGCCGTCTGGCCGGCATGGTACTGCTTGACCACCACCCCGAAGACATCGGCCAGGGATTCGTTGAGCGCCCCGGACTGGTCGGCGTAGACCAGCCCCACATCGCGCTCGATCACACCGTGGGTCAGCTCGTGCGCGACGACTTCCGGCGCCGCCGTGAACCGCCGAAACAGGTCGCCGTCGCCGTCACCGAAGACCATCTGCGCACCGTTCCAGAAGGCGTTGTCGTAATCGCGGCCGTAATGCACGGTGCCGATCAGCGGCATGCCTCGATCGTCGATGGAGTCGCGCCCGAAGACCTCCCAGTAGAACCGGTAGGTCGCACCCAGCCACTCATAGGCCTCGTCGACGGCCGCATCCCCATGCGCGGCCTGGCCTTCTTCCCGCACCAGACGGCCGGGCAGCGTCTGTTCGTGGTCGGCGGAATGGATGCGGCGATCGGGCCGCCCGGCGACGGCCCGCGCCGCATCGCGCGCTGGCGGCGGCGAGGCGCGTAGGCGGAACCACTGGTCGGCCTGCAACGTCTGCTGAGCACAACGCCGCTGGCGCTCGGTACCCTGCGCCGCGATTCGATCGAGCACGTGCGGCGGCATGAAACCGCGTAATGGCGACTTGGGGAATACCATGGGCATTGCTCCTTGATCACGTATCGGTCATGACCCAGGCAGTGTGGCTCACCTCACGCCGACAAGCGCAACGAAGCGCTTGCCGTGACACGTCGACCCGTCAGGACGCTTGTCCGCTCACGGTGGCATCAGGCGGTAGCGGGCGGAGTTGACGGTCTCCTTCAGTGCTCCCAGCTGATCGAGGTCGGGACCGCTCAACGGCTGGTCGAGCCGGCGCTTGGGGTTGCGGGTATTGAGCACGACATGCACCGCGTCGGGATTGCCGCGCGCATCGTGATGCTTGACCCATGCCAGCGCCCCGTTGGTGTACAACGCCAGGGAACCGATGGGCGCCACGCCGAAGCGGCGGATATAGCGCTGTACCCAGGTGTTGTCGAAGGCGTCGGAATGCGTGAACAGGTGGCGGTAGACATCGCGCTGCGTCCAGGCGGCACGCCCCGGCCGCGGGCGAGTCATGACATCGGCGACATCGACCACCGCCATCATGCGCGCCAGGGTCGGCAACGCTTCTCCCTCGAGTCCGGCGGGATAGCCGCTGCCATCGAGACGCTCGTTGGCCATGCCGATCACCTGGGCCGCGACGTCGGCATCCAGCCAGCGGCACTCGCCAAGACGCTCGAGTATCGACTCGACGTGGCGATGCAGCTGCACCTGCTCATCGGCATCCAGCGCCTCGTCACGCAGCAAGCGATCCGGCAGCAGCCCCTTGCCGAGGTCATGGATCAGCGCACAGGCCACCACGGCCTTGAGACGCTCGGGCGCCAGACGACGCGACTGTCCCAGATCGAGCATGCGCACGGCCACCGCCAGGCTGTGCTGAACCAGGTTCGACTCGTCCCGCAGACACGCCACGGCATACAGCAGGGCCTGGCGATCCTGCTCCCACAGGGTCAACAGCGTATCGGTATTGCGCGACAGCTGGGACGCGGCCACCGGCTCGCCACTCTTCAGCTGCACCAGTTGCGCATTCAGATAGTCGGCGACCTTCTGCAACCTGGCCGCCATCGCGCCTCCCGGCCGCGACTTCGCTTGCCGCCGGCGCGACGTATCCCGGCGCGCCTCGTCAGGCGGTTGAAACAATGATGAAGGCGCCAGGGGCCGTCCCTCATGCATCACGTTGCGTGCGCTCTCGCGCTCGGTCTCCGTCACGCAATACCACAGCAGGCGCTCCATGGCCGGCGTCAGGTCGGTGAATTCGCAACCCACCTGGGCCTTCGTCCAGCCTTCGTCGGTGCGCACATGGCGAACACAGGCCGGCAGCTCGAAGTGGCGCTGATTGGGAAACGCCAGGCGGATGCCATCGACGACCTGCTCCGGCTTGAGCGCCGCCGCTGCGGACAGCGGCAGTTCCAGCAGGCATCCGCCCATGGACAGGTTGCCGAGTCTCCCTTCGAAGGGCGTATCCTGGCCCGCCACTCTCAGGGTGGCCATGACGTTCATGTCCGCACGCAGTTCGGCACGAAAGCTGCTGCGCCGGTGCAGCACCGATGCCGCCTGCGGATACGTGCAGATGACCTGCAGGCGCTCGCCGAGCTCCCGCCATTCCTGGATCTCGAGCGTCTGGGTGGTGACCACCGCACCATCGACCTGTCCCATCAGGTGAAACGGCTCGTCACGCCTCAGGCGCGGCACGATTTCGCGCACCGCCGACACGTCCAGGCACAGCGAGACATCCTGCTCGACCTCCATGACGACCACCGGCCACGGCGCGCCATCGCCCGTCTCGAAACAAAGGCTTGCGCCTCCCGGGTGCGTGAAAGCCTCGAGCAGGCCCAGCAGCTCGCCGGGATGCGTCACGTCTAGGGTTGCGGACTCGGGTGATGACATCGAGACAGGATCCGAAAGGTCAGGGCTTGAATGGGGCGCGGCACGCACAGCGAACATGGCGCGTCGTGCGTGCACGCGTAAAGATACGTAACCCGCTATCGGCCGTATCGGTCAAGACTTGAGGTCGTCGGCGCCCGACAGACGCTCCAGTGCCTCCTCGTGATAACCCAGCAGGTACAGCACCGCATCCAGCCCCAGCGTGGCGATGGATTGCCGCGCCTGCTGACGCACCAGCGGCTTGGCACGGAAGGCGATGCCCAGTCCCGCGCTTTCCAGCATCTTGAGGTCGTTGGCGCCGTCGCCCACGGCGATGGTCTGCTGCGGCGCCAGGCCCTGGCGACGCGCGATCTCTCCCAGCAGCCAGGCCTTGCGATCGGCATCGATGATGGGCTCGCGCACCTCGCCGGTGATCTTGCCGTCGCGTACCACCAGTTCGTTGGCGTGAACCTCGTCGAAGCCCAGACGCTCCTGCAGATAATGCGCGAAATAGGTGAAGCCGCCGGAAATGATGGCGGTCCGATAGCCCAGGCGCTTGAGGTGCGTCATCAGGCGCTCGACGCCATCCATCAGCGGCAGATTCTCGGCGATGTCCCGCAGTACCGATTCGTCGAGCCCTTCCAGCTTGGCCATCCGCTCGCGAAAGCTCTGCTGGAAATCGAGCTCGCCACGCATGGAACGCTCGGTCACCGCCGCCACTTCGTCGTAGACGCCATGCCGCCGGGCCAGTTCGTCGATCACCTCGGCCTGGATCAGGGTGGAGTCCATGTCGAAGCAGATCAGACGCCGATGACAGCGCCACAGGGAATCTTCCTGGATGGCGATGTCCACGCCATGCCGCGCGCCGAGTGCCAGCGCCCGCTCACGCAAGTCGGGCAACTCGACCGCCGGGCCGCGCAGGAGGCATTCCACGCAGGCGCCACGCGGCGTTGCCTCTTCCAGGGATGCCGCGCCCGACAGGCGCTGCATGTGCTCGATGCTCAATCCATGCGCCGCCGCCAGCTCGCCGAGCTCGGCCAGCATCGTCGCCGGCAGTCTTGGCCCCATCAGCGACACGATCAGGCGCGGCATCTCGGTGCGCGCCTGCAGGGCCTGCCAGCCCTCGCCCGTCACCGGCTGAACGTCGAACGTGAGCGCCTGCTCCGCGAAGTGCTCGCCGAGCCGTGCCTGCAGCGCGGCGGCATCGTCTTCGGCGCTCACCAACGCCTCCAGCGCCATGCGGCCGAAGGCGCTCTGCTGACGTACATCCAGCAGGCATGCCCCGGACGCCGCCAGTGCCTTGCCCAGTGCCACCAGTTGTCCGGCACGATCGGCGCCGTCGACATGGATCAATAACCGCTGAGTCATGCTGTCTCTTCCCGCGTCATTCGATGGTCTCGAGCCGGTCGACTTTCTGGAAGCCGCGCGACAACTTGCTGCCCCGACGTCCGCGTTCGCCGACGTAATAGTCGAGATCGCGGCTCGAGAGCGTCTGCTTGCGTTTACCGGCGTGAATCACCAGCGAAGCGCCGGCGGGCAGCATGGCGAGATCACGCACGAACTCTTCCCGGTTGGCGGCCCGTGCGCCGGGAATATCGATCATCTTGTTGCCCTTGCCCTTGGCCATCACCGGCAACTGCTCGAGCGGGAACACCAGCAGGCGTCCCTCGTTGGACACCACGGCGATGCGCGTGTCCTCGCCTTCCGGGACCGCGACCGGAGGCAGCACGTTGCACCCCTTGGGCACGCTGAGCGCGGCCTTGCCCGCCTTGCTCTTGCCGATCAGGTCGTCGAGCCTGGCGATGAAGCCATAGCCCCCGTCCGAGGCCAGCAGGTAGCGCGCTTCGGGGACATCGAGCATGACGCCGACCATGCGAGCGCCGGCGCCGGGGTTGATGCGACCGGTGATGGGTTCACCCTGACTGCGCGCCGAGGGCAGGTTGTGCGCGGTCAGGGTATAACTGCGGCCCGCGTCGTCGAGCAGCACCAGAGGCTGATTGGACTTGCCACGCGCGGCCAGGTGAAAGCGGTCGCCCGCCTTGTAGGACAGGCCGGCGGGATCGATCTCGTGCCCCTTGGCGCTGCGAATCCAGCCCTTCTCGGACAACACCACGGTGATCGGATCGGCACCGATCAGCTCGACCTCGGAGAGCGCCTTGGCCTCCCCGCGCTCGACCAGCGGCGCACGCCGCGCATCGCCGTAATCGTCGGCGTCCTGGCGCAATTCCCGCTCGATTAGATCGGTCAAGGCGGCATCGTTGCCCAGCAATTCCTTGAGCCGCTCACGCTCGGCGAGCAATTCGTCCTGCTCGCCGCGAATCTTGAACTCCTCGAGCTTGGCCAGGTGGCGCAGACGCAATTCGAGAATCGCCTCCGCCTGGCGCTCGCTGAGCCCGAAGGCCTCGATCAAGGCGGTCTTGGGCACATCCTCCTCGCGGATGATGCGGATGACCTCGTCGATGTTGAGATACGCCGTGAGCAGGCCTTCGAGGATGTGCAGGCGATCCTCGACCTTGCCCAGCCGATGCTCGAGCCGCCGCCGGACCGTCGCCCGACGAAAGCGCAGCCATTCATCGAGGATGGCATTCAGCGCCATGACCCGCGGGCGACCGTCCAGCCCAATGACGTTGAGGTTCACGCGCACGTTCTTCTCGAGGTCGGTGGTCGCGAACAGGTGCGCCATCAGCGCCTCGACATCCACCCGGTTGGAGCGCGGCACGATTACCAGCCGCGTGGGCGTCTCGTGAGTCGACTCGTCGCGCAGATCCGCCACCATGGGCAGCTTCTTGGCCTGCATCTGCGCGGCGATCTGTTCCAGCACCTTGGCGCCGCTGACCTGATAGGGCAGCGCGGTGACCACCACATTGCCCTCCTCCAGCGTATAGCGCCCGCGCAGCTTCACCGAGCCGCGCCCGCTCTCGTAGAGCTTGGCGAGGTCGCTCGACGGGCTGATGATTTCGGCCTCGGTGGGGAAATCCGGCGCCGGCACGTAAGCCATCAGGTCGCTGACAGTGGCCTGGGGATGGCGCAGCAGGTGGCAGGTCGCGTCCACGACTTCGCGCACGTTATGCGGCGGAATGTCGGTGGCCATGCCCACCGCGATGCCGGTGGCGCCATTGAGCAGCACATGCGGCAGACGCGCGGGCAGCACGGCCGGCTCGTCGAGGGTGCCATCGAAGTTGGGCGTCCAGTCGACCGTGCCCTGGCCGAGTTCGGAGAGCAGCACTTCGGAGAATTTCGACAGTCGCGCCTCGGTGTAGCGCATCGCCGCGAACGACTTGGGATCGTCGGGGCTGCCCCAGTTGCCCTGGCCGTCGATCAACGGATAGCGATAGCTGAACGACTGCGCCATCAGCACCATCGCCTCGTAACAGGCGCTGTCGCCATGCGGGTGGAACTTGCCCAGCACGTCGCCGACGGTACGTGCCGACTTCTTGTACTTGGCGCTCGCCGTCAGCGACAACTCGCGCATGGCATAGACGATGCGGCGCTGCACCGGCTTCATGCCATCGCCGATATGCGGCAGCGCACGGTCGAGAATCACGTACATCGAATAATCGAGGTACGCCTTCTCGGTGTATTCCTTGAGGGAGAGACGTTCGACGTCGCCTTCCTCGACATGGATATCCATGGTCATGGGTTCAACGCCCTTCTACCATCGATGGAAACTTCGCGGACCGCGCCCGCACGAAACATAGCCTGAAGAGAGAAGAACGGCGCTTCGCGCCTCGAGAGGGAGATGAACGCATCGTTCCCCATCCCTCTCACGTCTGCCGTCTTGGTTCTTCGCCCTTATCTCTTCCGTCTTCCTGCTTACACCTCGATATCGGCGAGGTTGCCGTAGTCCTCGAGCCAGTTCTTGCGGTCACCGGCGCGCTTTTTCGCCAGCAACATGTCCATCATCTCGCGCGTGCCGTCGCCCACGGTCAGGGTCAGCTGGACCAGGCGCCGGGTGTCGGCGGCCATCGTCGTCTCGCGCAGCTGCAGCGGACTCATCTCGCCGAGGCCCTTGAAGCGCTGCACGTTGGGCGTGCCGCGCTTGCCCTCGAGGCGCTTCAGGATGGCGGTCTTCTCGCTTTCGTCGAGGGCGTAGTGCACCTCCTTGCCCAGGTCGATGCGATACAGCGGCGGCATGGCCACGAACACGTGCCCGGCATCAACCAGCGCCGGAAAATGACGCACGAACAGCGCGCACAGCAGCGTGGCAATGTGCAGGCCGTCGGAGTCGGCATCGGCGAGAATGCAGATCTTGTGATAACGCAGCTTGGAGAGATCGTCGCTGCCGGGGTCCATGCCGATGGCAACCGCGATGTCGTGGACCTCCTGGGAGCCATAGATATCGTGCGCCTCGACCTCCCAGGTATTGAGGATCTTGCCGCGCAGCGGCAGGATCGCCTGTGTCTCGCGATTGCGGGCCTGCTTGGCACTGCCGCCGGCACTGTCGCCCTCGACCAGAAACAGCTCGGACGCCGCCGGGTCCTGCCCCGAACAGTCGGCCAGCTTGCCGGGCAACGCGGGACCGGAGGTCACTTTCTTGCGGGCGACCTTCTTGGCGCTCTTCTGACGCCGCTGCGCGGCATTGATCACCAGCTCGGCGAGGGCCTCGGCCTGGTCGACATGGTGATTGAGCCACAGCGAGAAGGCATCCTTGACCACACCGGAGACGAACCCGGCCACCACCCGCGAGGATAGCCGCTCCTTGGTCTGCCCGGCGAACTGCGGGTCGAGCAGCTTCACCGACAGCACGAACGAGACGCGCTCCCACAGGTCGTCGCCGGTCAGCTTGACCCCGCGTGGCAACAGGCTGCGGTATTCGCAGAACTCGCGCAGCGCGTCGAGCAGCCCGGAGCGCAGACCGTTGACGTGCGTGCCGCCGAGCGGCGTGGGGATCAGATTGACGTAGGATTCCTGCAGCAACTCACCGCCTTCCGGCAGCCACTGGATGGCCCAGTCGACGCCCTGGTCCTCGTCCTCGAAGTGACCGAGAAACGGCGAGGCAGGCAACGTCTCGACATCGTCGGTGGCCTGGGCCAGGTAGTCGCGCAACCCATCCGCGTACTGCCACACGCTCTCGGTACCATCCGCCTCGATCAGCGTGACCTCGAGCCCGGGGCAGAGGACCGCCTTGGCGCGCAACAAGTGCTTGAGACGCGGCAACGCCAGCCTGGGGCTATCGAAATAGCTCTCGTCCGGCCAGAACCGCACCACCGTTCCCTTGGCCTTCTTGGGGCAGGTCCCGATGACGGTGAGGTCTTCCACCTTGTCGCCGTGGGCGAAGGCCATGCCATGCCGGTCGCCGTCGCGACAGACCTCGATTTCCAGGCGCCGGGACAGGGCGTTGACCACCGACACCCCGACCCCGTGCAGCCCTCCCGAGAAGCGATAGCTCGACTGCGAGAACTTCCCGCCCGCGTGCAGCCGGGTCAGGATCAGCTCGACGCCGGAGACCCCGTGCTCGGGGTGCATGTCGATGGGCATGCCACGCCCGTCGTCGCTGACCTCGATGCCGCCGTCGTCATGCAGGCGCACGCGGATGTGGCTCGCGTGGCCGGCCAGCGCCTCGTCGACGCTGTTGTCGATGACTTCCTGGGCGAGGTGATTGGGTCGACTGGTATCGGTGTACATTCCGGGGCGCTTGCGCACCGGATCGAGTCCCGACAGGACCTCGATGGAACTGGCACTGTATTGCGTCATGCGTTGTCCATTATGTGGATTCGTCAGAGCGCGTTGGCGATCGTGGGGGTAGCGTCCAACCCCCGTGCGCGAAAATGGCTGGCAGATAATCGGCCAGCGCGCTGAAGCCGTGGTCGCCGCCGGGATGCACGAGCGTCGGCGCACCGGCGTAGAACGCCAGCGCATCACGGCAATCCAGCGTCTCGTCGGCGCTGCCCAGCAGCAGCCGATAACGGTGCGGCGCGATGATGCCACTCGGGGTCATCGCCTCGAGCGCGGCACCGTGTTGCGCGTCGATGGTGAAGCGTTCATGGGTGTAGGGGTTCTCGAACGCCGCCCCTTCCCATTGCGCCACCAGGCGCGCCGGTCGCACCGCGGGATTGATCAACACTGCACGCAGCCCGGCGCGTTCGGCCAGGCAGGTGGCAAGAAACCCGCCCATCGAACTGCCGATCAACAGGGTGTCGTCGCCCAGGTCATGCAATTCGCGCTCGGCACATGCCAGGGCGTCGTCCGGACGATGCGGCAACTGAGGCGCCACGCACCTCGGTGGCGTGGCGCCGTCGGACGCCAGACGCTCGCAGGTCGCCGCAATCAGCTGCGCCTTGGGCGATGCCGCGCCGCTGTTGAAACCGTGCAGATACAGGATGCTGGTCACGGGCGTCATGTTTGCCACGGGTGCCACCAGCATACCGCAAAACCTGTACAAACAACCAGCATCATGTCGCGTCCTGAGCCTGCCAGACGACATCGAGCAGTCCACGACTGGAATCGTCCAGGGTCTCGGCGCCACGCCGCGAGGCCAGAATCTGCTCGGTTTCGGAGGCGATCTGCTTGCCCAGCTCCACGCCCCACTGGTCGAAGGGGTTGATGTCCCAGATCGTGGCCTGCACGAACACCTTGTGCTCGTAGAGCGCGATCAGCGCCCCCAGCGTACGCGGCGTCAGGCGGTCGAGCAGCAACGTGGTCGAGGGCTGGTTGCCGCGATAGCGCTTGTGGCTGGGGCGCGGGGCATCGCTGGGCAAGGCCTCGTCGCCCAGCATCAAGACCCGCGACTGGGCGATGCAATTGGCCAGCGTCAGGCGATGCTGGGCCTTGAGGTGGGCGCGCGTGGCGGGATCTTCCACCCGGTCATAACGACGTACCGGCGCGATGAAATCGCACTCCACCGCCTGGGTCCCCTGGTGCAGCAGCTGATAGAAGGCATGTTGCGCATTGGGGCCGAGCTGCCCCCACAACACCGGGCAGGTGGAATAAGGCGTGATCTCGCCGTCATTGGTGACCGACTTGCCGTTGGATTCCATCTCCAGTTGTTCGAGATAGCTGGCGAAATACTCGAGCCGGCCATCGTAGGGCAGAATCGAATGCGCACGCACGTCGAGGAAGTTCACGTTCCAGATCCCCGCCAGCGCCAGCAGCACCGGCAAGTTGTCTTCGAGCGGCGTGTCACGGAAATGACGGTCCATCTCGTGGGCCCCCGCCAGCAGCTCGCGGAAGTTTTCCATCCCTACGGCCAGGGCGATGGGCAACCCGATGGCGCCCCATAGCGAATAACGCCCGCCGACCCACTCCCAGAAGCGCAGCTGATGGCGCGGGTCGATCCCCCACTCGCTCATGCGCTCGGGCTTGGCCGAGACGCCGATGAAATGCTGGCGCATCACCACCTCGCGCATGCCGGCATCACGACCGCCGTCGGCCAGCCGCGTCATCAGCCAGTCGCGTGCGGTAGAGGCGTTGGACAGCGTATCGATGGTGGTGAACGACTTCGACGACAGCACGAACAGCGTCGTGGCGGGATTGAAGCGGGTCAGATAATCGGCGAGCTGCGAGCCGTCCATGGTCGAGGCGAAGTGGATGTCGACCTGGTGCACGTCCCGCGGGCGGTAATCGGCCAGGGCATGGGTGACCATCAGCGGCCCCAGGTCGGAGCCGCCCACGCCGAGATTCACCACGTCGGTGATCGCCTTGCCGGTGGCACCTCGCCATTGGCCGGCATGGCACTTCTCGACCATCGCCTGCATGCGGGCCAGCGTTTCATGCACATCGGGCACCACGTCCTCGCCCTCGACCACCAGACTGGCCTCCGGCGGCAAGCGCAGCGCGGTGTGCAGCGCCGGACGATCCTCGGAGAGATTGACGCGCTCGCCGTTCTGCAGACGCTCGATGGCACGCTCGAGATTCGCCTCGCGTGCCAGCGCGAGCAATTTCGTCAGTGTCTCGTCGCGCCAGCGGTGCTTGGAGAGATCCAGCGTCAAGCCGGCGCCACGCCGGGTAAAGCGGGCATGGCGGCCGGGGGCCTCGGCGAACAGAGACTTGAGGTGCACGTTGCGCATGCCGTCGGCATGCTGCGTGAGTGCCTGCCAGGCCTCTGAATGATGGATCATGGTTGACTGGGACATGACTCGTGCTCTCCTTGACAAGCTCGCTGACGGCCCGCGGATGCCGCGAGTGGGCCCTGCGGATGCAGAGCCATGACGCGGCGCGTACAATATCGCCACTTCCTGTGGCCTCGGCCACGCCTCGACGCGATTGACTGGCTCATGAGTGACGCATCTTACCGTGACGCAATCTTTTCGACACCCCTGGACCGGGTGGCCAATTTTTCCTTCGATGAAAAGGTCGTCGCCTGCTTTCCCGACATGATTCGCCGCTCGGTACCCGGCTATGGTCAGATCCTGGGCATGCTGGGCCTGATCGCCGAACGCCACCTGCGCTTCGGCGCTCACGTCTATGACCTGGGCTGCTCGCTGGGCGCCGTGACCCTGGCGCTCGCCGGACGCTTGCCGCCGGAGGCCTTCACCCTGACCGGCGTCGACCTGTCGCCGACGATGGTCGCCCGGGCGCGTGAAACGCTCGGCGAGGAATGCCCCGATCATCGCATCGATATCGTCGAGGGCGATATCCGCCATGTCGACTACCGACCCGCCGGCATGATCGTGCTCAACTTCACGTTGCAGTTCCTGCCCCCCGAGGACCGTCGCGCGGTCATCGAGCGCCTGTACGCCGCCCTCGAGCCCGGCGGCGTGCTGGTGCTTTCCGAGAAGATCGTGCTGCCCGACGAGCAGGAAAACGCCTGGCTGGTGGAACGCTACCACGATTTCAAGCGCGCCAACGGCTATAGCGACATGGAAATCAGCCAGAAGCGCACCGCGCTGGAAAACGTGCTGGTACCGGACACCCTCGACGCGCACCATGAGCGCCTGCACGAGGCCGGCTTCACCCGTGTCAGCACCTGGTTCCAGTATCTCAACTTCGCCTCGATGGTCGCCTTCAAGGATGCCTGATCACTCTCTGCCCCCTGCCCAGCGGGCCCTGTTCGATGCCCTGCTCGATCACGGCTTGAGCAAATGGGTCGCCCGCCTGCCCGCGCAACTCGCCGATGGCCTGGACCGCAAGCGCTTCGGCGACCTGCCCGCCTGGGAGAAGGCCGTCGCCAAGCTGCCCACGCTGCCCGAGGCGCGTGATGTCGCGCTCGACAGCGACAGCGTGCGTGTCGACCTCGCACTCACCGAGAGCCAGCAACGTCAGTGCGAGAACCTGCTGCGCAAGTTGATGCCCTGGCGCAAGGGACCCTACACCCTGGGCGGCATCCACATCGATACCGAGTGGCGCTCGGACTGGAAATGGCAACGCGTGGCACCGCACCTGTCCCCGCTCGAGGGACGTCGCGTGCTGGACGTCGGCGGCGGCAACGGTTACCACGGCTGGCGCATGGTGGGCGCAGGCGCGGCCTTCGTGCTGATCGTCGACCCCTCGCCGCGTTTCTACTATCAATTCCAGGCCGTGCGCCATTTCGTCGGCGATACCGATGGCTGGCGCACGCATTTCCTGCCGGTCGGCATCGAGGCGGTACCGCCGAAGCTGGAAGCGTTCGACACCACCTTTTCAATGGGTGTGCTCTACCATCGGCCCTCTCCCCTGGAGCATCTGATGCAGCTCCGCGACACCCTGCGCCCGGGGGGCGAGCTCGTCCTCGAGACCCTGGTGGTCGAAGGCGAGGCGAACACGGTCTTCATGCCCGGCGAACGCTATGCCGCCATGCCCAACGTATATTTCCTGCCCTCGTCGAAGGCCCTAGCGCACTGGCTCGAGCGCAGCGGTTTCGAGGACGTCCGCGTCGTCGACGAGGCCCCGACATCGCTGGCAGAACAGCGCAGCACCGAGTGGATGACCTTCCACTCGCTGGCCGACTTTCTCGACCCCGAGGATGCGACACTGACGCTCGAAGGCTACCCGGCGCCTCGACGGGCCGTTCTGGTGGCACGCAAGCCGGAGTGACTTGCCCTTATTCGACATGCGAACGATAATATTTATCATTATCGTCGTCGAAGGAGACTCCTCATGCTGTCGCTCTTCAATACGGCTCTCGAGGGCACCCCAAGCCTGAGGCCGTTCAGCGATCGCCTGGTGCCCGGCGAGCTGCTCGGTATCTGCGGGCCGCACGGCGCCGGCAAGAGCACCCTGATCGGCCTGCTCGCCGGCCTCTATCGACCCACGCGGGGCAGCATCTGCCTCGATGGCCAGCCGCTGCACTGCTGGCCCAGCGCCTATCGCGCCCAGCGCATCGCGCATGTCATCGCCCCTCCGCAAAGTCTTGCCGACTGGCGTGTGCGCGACCTGGTGGGACTCGGGCTGCTGGAGAGCTGCTCGCGCGTCGTGCAGCAAGGCGCCGCTTCGCCTCCCTGCCTGCCGGTGGCGGTGGAGACGGCGCTCGCGGCACTCGACCTGCAGGGCGTGAGCGACCGACGCCTGGGGACGCTCGACGCCGTCAACGCCCAGCGAGCCATGATCGCGCGGGCACTGTGCCAGGTCGCGGCGGCGCCCTACTGCCCCTGCCGGCAGCGCCGCGACAACGGCATCCTGCTGCTCGACCTGGAGCCCCTGGCACACGATCAGGAGCAGCGCCTGCTGGCCGATCTGGGCGCCGCCTCACGGCGCCACCGGCTCTGCATCGTACCGGTGGTCAGCCCCTGCGATGCCAGCCTTGCGCATTGCGATCGCGTCTGGTGGATGGATGGCGGGTCGCGCCGTGCCGACCTGTCGCCGTCGGTCCGCCACGTCCTGCGCGTGCAGGTCTCCTCGGCCGAGCGTACCCGGCCGAACGCACCACCCCCCAATGACGCGGCGCCATGACTCGCCCCCGACGACTCAGTGAGTCTCGGTGTGTTCGGCCTGCAAGGCCTCGCGTCGAATGCGCCAGTCTTCCAGCGCCATGCGTGCGCGCGCATGCCGCGCCTGATCGCGCAACGCCGGCGAGGGCGAATCGTCGGCATGCAGCACGCCCTGCGACCAGCGGTAGAAAGTCGGATCGGCGAGATGCGTCACCGCGCCCGCCGCGCCGATCGCCAGCCCCTGGCCACCATCCTGCCGATTGAACGTCAACGCCATCGGCGAGGTCGCCGGCGCGTACAGGTCGCGCCCCATCCATGGCACCTCGGCGGCGGACAGCGAATGCGCCCATAGCGTGGGGAAGATGTCGCGATGGCTGGCCCAGTCCTCGGTTCGAGCCTCGCCCTGCCCGCGATAGCGCGGCGGAATCCACATCAATATCGGCACGCCGAATTGATCGAACAAGTCATGGGCGTCGGGGTAACGAATCAACGAGCGCGAATTGTGATCGCCGGTGGCCGCGAACAGAGTGTGATCCATCAAGCCAGCGTCCTCGAGACGGTTCAGGAAGCGACCCATGCTGTCGTTGGCATACTGGTACGTCTCGAGAATCGAGGTCCCGAATGCCGGCGACACGGCCAGGGCATCGCCAAGGCGCGAGACATCCAGCGGCGCGGGATCGTAATGCTCGGGAATCCGGTAAGGCGGGTGATTGGTGATCGAGAGCATCACCAGCATCACCTTCTCGCCGTTGGCCTCGGCTTCCTGCAGCAACGCCTCGCCATAGCGGAACATCCACTCGTCATAGAGCCCCCAGGTGCTGCCCCGAGCCTCGGGGAAGCGTTCGCGAATGGCGTTTTCACCCAGCACCTCATCGAAGCCCTGGCGCTTCAAGGCATCGTCGAGGTTGCGCCATTGCGTCGAGCCGGCGGTGAGGAACACGGTGCGATACCCGGCGCGTTCATACGGCAGCGCGACGGAGGTGGAGAAGCGATGATACCCGTGCCGGCTCTGGGTCAGCGGGCTGATCGGGGTATCCAGCAGCATGCCTTCTAGGCTGGGATGCGTGCCATTCTCCGCCGATAGCGCATGCGGAAAATAGTCCGCCTTGTCTTCCACCCAGGGGCGCAGATGCCCCAGAAGGTCATTGTGCGCGGGGTCGTCGAAATCCATCGGTCGTCGTCCCCAGCTTTCCATCACGCTCACCACGACGTGCGGCGGTCGAGCAGCCGCCGCGGGACGTTCGGGCGTGGTCCGCTGCATCCGCTCGCGCACCTCGCCGGGCGTATCGACCTGCGACCAGCCCAGCGCGCGTGCGGCGGCCTGGGGAGACGCGAAACCGAAACGCGTCAATCCGGACTCCGGGTCGTCGCTGCCGATGGCATCCACGCCACGTTCTTTCCATGCCAGATACAACGCCTGGGGGCCGCTGGGCACCAGGTCATTGACGAAGGCATTGCCGGACACCGACATGTGCATCTCGCGCAGCGGGAAGGTGCCCAGGGTGCCGCGGCCCAACCCGATCAGCGCGACCAGCGACACCACGACCAGCAGCGTCGCGCGGGCAGGTCCCAACGGCGCCCTTGCACGCCGGCGACCCCGGCGCATCAGCGCGATCTGGGTGCCCGTCATGCCGACGAGCACCACGACGAGAGGCACCAGCGGGTAATCGTTCCACACCGTTTCCAGCACGGCCTGGGTGTCATCCTCGAACAACCCGAAGATCAGCGCGTTGATGGGCCCCTGGTAGAAGCCGAAGAAGAAATGATTGATCAGCGCCAGCACATTGACCAGCGCCATGATCGCGACGGCCCAGGCCAGCCATACACGGCGCCAGGCGGCGATCAAATACCGTGGCAGCGGCAGCAATGCCGTCGCGATCAGTAACCACGGCCCCAGCAAGACCGCCATGATCTTGGCGTCGAAGCGCAGCCCCATCCAGAACGCATCGAACACCTCCCCCTGAGATGCATCCAGGGGCGTCGGGGCATTGACCCACAGCAACAGCGCGCGCATCAGTGTCAGTGTCGCCACGCCGATCAGGCCCAGACGCCAGAGCTGACGGTTCAATTCGCGCCAGTGCTGCCAGCGCGATATCGTCACGGAATCGTTATACATTTGTCATCTCGATCTGGTAAACGCGCACACTATACCGATCTCGAGGGCCACTGGCGATACGTTAGCGGACTAACTGGAAGACCGATAAGGAAAGGAGGGCGTCGGGGAAACGGCGCATCAGCGCAGGGAACGGGGGCCCACGAACGACGACGCGCGGCCGAAGCCGCGCGTCGCGATACCTGTCTGCCCCTGCCGTGTCACGGGCAGGGACCGCTTTGCAGGTTGGCCTGGGTCACGTTGCTGCCCGGCTCCACGTCGCGTGTCAGCCAGACGTTGCCGCCGATGATCGAGCCCTTGCCGATGGTGATGCGCCCGAGGATCGTGGCGCCGGCGTAGATGACCACGTCGTCTTCGACCACCGGGTGGCGCGGCAGGCCTTTTTCGAGGTGGCCACGCTCGTCCGCCGGGAAGCGCTTGGCGCCCAGCGTCACCGCCTGATAGAGACGCACGTTGTTGCCGATGATCGCGGTCTCGCCGATGACCACGCCGGTGCCGTGGTCGATGAAGAACCCTTCGCCGATGGTCGCGCCCGGGTGAATGTCGATGCCCGTGTCGGAATGCGCGATTTCCGCAATCATGCGCGCCAGCAGCGAAAGATCCGCCTGATAGAAGTAATTGGCGATACGGTGGTGAATCACCGCATGCACGCCCGGATAGCACAGCAGCACCTCATCGACGCTGCGCGCCGCGGGATCGCCGTGGTAGGCGGCCATCACGTCGGCATCGAGTTGACGACGCAGCTCGGGCAGGCCGGCCGCGAACCCCTGCACGACCTCCACCGCACGCGCCTGGGTGTCGCCGGCATCACGCCCCAGTTGCCGGGCGATGTACTTCAGCTCCAGGCAGACCTCGTGACATAGCGCGTTGAGGGTGGCATCCAGCGTGTGGCCGACATAGAAATCCTCGCTCTCGCGACGCAGATCGCTCGGCCCCAGGCGCATCGGAAACAGCGCGCCGATCAGGTCGTCGGTAATCGCACGAATGGCGCTTCGCGACGGCAGTTCGCGACAGCCACGCTCGCGTGAACGCCCATGACGCTCGCGCCAGGTTTCACGGGTGGCCCTCAGTTGCGTCACGATTTCATCAAGCTGCCAATCGACGTTATGCATACCCTCACCGTGTCATCAATGGTTGCGAAAGACTCATGATAAGCCGACTCATGGTCGAGTGCGACCTTGTCGCGTCCTCGCAGCCTGCATGAAAAATGCCCTCCCCACGAGCGCGGGAAGGGCATGGAAGAACGCGTTCAGCCCGTGATCACTGACCGAAAAGCGAACGTACGTCTTTTGCTTCCCAATGCGGGAAATGCTTGCGGATCAAGGCATTGAACTCGATTTCGAAGGCCTGCCAGTCCACTTCGCCGGTGTTGCCGGCGCCTTCCGCCGCGCCGCGCACCATGCCCGCGCCGACGGTCACGTTGGTCATGCGGTCGATGACGATGAAGCTGCCGGTGCCCGGGCTCACGCGGTAGTCGTCCACCGGCAGCGTGCCCGCCACCTCGACGCGGCAGCGGCCGATGGCGTTGAGCGCCAGCCGTTCGGCGGCGTGGTGCTCGAGCGTGTTGACGTCGGTCTGGTAGTCGATCCGCGTGATCTTGCCCGCCAGGTCCCGCGTGGCGAGCTTGAGGTCGTACAGCCGGCCGGGCTCCAGCGCGGTGTCGTGCATCCACACGATGTCCGCCTCGAAGGCGTCGGCCAGCGGTACCTCGGCGTCCTCGGCGACCAGCCAGTCCCCCCGCGAGATGTCGATCTCGTCGTCGAGCGTGACGGTGATCGCCTGCCCCGGATAGGCCTCCTCGAGGTCGCCGTCGAAGGTGACGATGCGAGCCACCGTGGAGGCCTTGCCCGAGGGCAGCACCTTGACGCGCTGACCGGGCCGCAGGATGCCGGCCTCGAGCGTGCCGCAGTAGCCGCGGAAGTCCAGATGCGGGCGGTTGACGTACTGCACCGGCAGCCGCAGGTCCGTGAGGTTCTTGTCGTGCGTGACCTCGACGGTCTCCAGCAGATGGAGCAGCGCCGGGCCCTCGTACCAGCTCATGGCCTCGCTCTTGTTGACGACGTTGTCGCCTTCCAGCGCGGACAGCGGCACGAAGTGGATGTCCGGGGCGTTGAGCTTGGCGGCGAATTCGCGGTACTCGGCGACGATCTCGTCGAAGCGCGCCTGGGAGTAGTCGACCAGGTCCATCTTGTTGACCGCGATCACCAGGTGCTGGATGCCCAGCAGGTCGGCGATGAAGCTGTGCCGCCGGGTCTGGGTCTGCACGCCGTGACGGGCGTCGATCAGGATCACCGCGAGGCTGGCCGTGGAGGCGCCGGTGGCCATGTTGCGGGTGTACTGCTCGTGCCCGGGGGTGTCGGCGATGATGAACTTGCGCTTGTCGGTGGAGAAGTACCGGTACGCGACATCGATGGTGATGCCCTGCTCGCGCTCGGACTGCAGGCCGTCGACGAGCAGCGCCAGGTCGACCTGGTCGCCGGTGGTGCCGCTGGTCCTGGAGGCCTGGGTGATCGCTGCCAGCTGATCCTCGTAGATCATCTTGGAGTCGTGCAGCAGGCGCCCGATCAGGGTCGATTTGCCGTCGTCGACGCTCCCGCAGGTGATGAAGCGCAGCAGGTCTTTCTGCTCGTGTTCCTGCAGGTAGGACTCGATATCCTCGGCGATGAGCGATGACTGGTGTGACATTAGAAGTATCCCTCGCGCTTCTTGCGCTCCATGCTGCCGGCCTGGTCGTGGTCGATGGCGCGGCCGGAGCGCTCGCTGGTGCGGGTGAGCAGCATTTCCTGGATGATCTCGGGCAGCGTGGCGGCGGTGGATTCCACGGCCCCGGTGAGCGGGTAGCAGCCGAGCGTGCGGAAGCGCACCCACTTCTCCTCGGGGACCTCGCCGTCTTCGAGCGGCAGGCGCTCGTCGTCGACCATGATCTGCATGCCGTCGCGCTCGACCACCGGGCGCGGGGCGGCGTAGTACAGCGGGACGATGGGGATCGACTCGAGGTAGATGTACTGCCAGATGTCCAGCTCGGTCCAGTTGGAGAGCGGGAAGACGCGAATCGACTCGCCCTTCTGCACCTTGCCGTTGTAGATGTTCCACAGCTCCGGGCGCTGGTTCTTGGGGTCCCAGCGGTGGTGCTTGTCACGGAAGGAGTAGACGCGCTCCTTGGCGCGCGAGGCTTCCTCGTCGCGGCGCGCGCCGCCGAAGGCGGCATCGAAGCCGTACTTGTCCAGCGCCTGCTTGAGCGACTGGGTCTTCATCACGTCGGTGTACTTGGCGCTGCCGTGATCGAAGGGATTGATGCCGGCGGCCCGGCCTTCCTCGTTGATGTGCTCGATCAACTCCATCCCGACCTCCGCGGCCATGCGGTCGCGAAACTCGATCATTTCCTTGAACTTCCAGGTGGTGTTGACGTGCATCAGCGGGAACGGCGGCGTGCCGGGATAGAACGCCTTGCGGGCCAGATGCAGCATCACCGACGAATCCTTGCCGATGGAGTACAGCATCACCGGGTTGGCGAATTCGGCGGCCACTTCGCGGATGATATGGATCGATTCCGCCTCAAGCTGCTTGAGGTGGGTCTGTCGCTCGGGAGAAAGCATCGCGATTCGGCAACCTCTCTTGAACACGGCCGCCGCATGGCGCGAGACATGCCACATGGCGGCGGAAACGAGTAAAGCCCCGCGTGCCTGCTCACAGCACGTCTGCTCACACCACGGGGACCGATCATGGCGGCCACGTTACCCAGAGACACATGATAACGTCAAAGAATTAAGGACTATCTTTTAAGTACACAAAGGCATAAAGGGCTGCGACCGTCACGCTCACGGATCGACGCGTTCGACCCAGGCCGAGAGCCGTTCGCCTTCCAGATCGATCACCCGGAACCCGGGACGCGAGGCCTCGTCCAGGGTGAAGTCCGCCTGTCGCGGCAGGAACTGGTCCGCCGTGGCGGGACAGCCGTACACGGCGATCTCGCCTTGCGACGACGCATGCCGTGCGGCGAAGGCCTGGTGGATATGCCCGCATAGAATCGCGCGCACCTGGCCATAGGCGGCCAGGGTCTGCCATAGCGCTTCGCGGTCCGCCAGGCCCAGAGCATCCATCCAAGCCGAGCCGATTTCCAGCGGGGGATGGTGCATGGCCAGCAAGGTGGGCCGGTCGTCTTCCTCGAGGCGCGCGGCCAGATCCTGCAGGGGGCCTTGTCCGAGCTCGCCGGCCGCCTGCCCCGGCACGCGGGAGTCGAGCAACAGCAGTCGCCACTCGCCCAGGTCGAGCTCGTCGTGAAACGGGTGCAGCTCCGCCATGAATTCGGGATGGTCGTGGTTGCCGGTCATCCAGAACCAGGGGCATTCGAACGCCGAGAACACCTCGTAGGCGTGGCGGTATGCAGCGGGCGACTCGTCCTGGCTGATGTCGCCGGTGACCAGCACGATGTCCGGGCGCAACTGCCGCGCCCGCGCGACGACGGCACGCAACTGATGCAGGGGATAGCCGATGCGCGAACGGGCTTCCGGATTGGCACACAGGTGGCAGTCGCTGATCTGGACCAGACGCATCACGGCAGCTCCGGCACGTCCGCGGTCAACCCATGGGCCAGGCCATGTTCCAGCCATTCGCCCAGGAACCGGTTGAGCTGCAGTTTCTCGTCGGGTTGGTGCATGCGTGCGTTGGGATAGCGGTAGCGTCCCTGGAAATGGCGCTGGCGCTGAAAGTCGGTGACTTCAGCCATGCGCGCATCGTGATACAGATGCACGCGCATGCGCGGTGACTCGATGATCCCGTCCAGCACGCCGCTTTGCGAGACACGACAAATCGTCGTATAAGGCGCGCACTCAAGGACTTCCAGCCACAGCGAACCGAAGCGACGGTGCTCGCCGGCCAGGGCGACCTCGCGGGTTTCCCCTGCCTCCAGGTCGCCGAGCAGACGGCTCAGGCGCAGATAGTTGGCGGTGCACTCCCCCTGGAGCGACTTGAGGTCATTGACATATGCCGTTTTCGCCATCGTCTACCTCCTTGCCCGCAGGGATGGCCGTTCGCGCACCAGCCAATGCATGCCGATCAGCGCCATCGCGTTGTCGATGGCGCCCCGTTCGAGTAACGCCCACGCCTCGGCAAATGCCATGACGTGGACCAGGATGTCTTCGTGTTCTTCCGCGAGGCCGTGCACGCCGCCGAGGCCCTGACTGTCGATCAGACCGCAATACAGCGTGACGCGTTCGGTGCAGGCCCCGGGGCTCGGGTAATAGGTGTGCAGTTCGATCAGCTCGTCGATCTCGCAACCGGCTTCTTCCTGCGCTTCACGTCGTGCGACTTCGGCCGTGGTCTCGCCGGGATCGACCAGACCGGCCACTGGTTCGAGCTTCCAGGGACTGCAGGGATCGTCCAGCGCACCGGCGCGGATCTGCTCGACGAGCACCACGTTGTCCCGCCCGGGGTCGTAGAGCAGCACGCCCACCGCGTCGTGGCGAACATGCACTTCGCGGACCACCCGCTCGCTCCAGCTGCCGTCGAAGCGGCGATGCCGGTAATGCCGCCGCTCGAGCCGGAAAAACCCCGCTTGCAAGGGCTCGTCGTGGCGCGCCTCGACGGCCTCGTGCGCGTAACGTGGCGCGTGGGGATGAGACTGTTCGGCCATGACGCCTCCTGACAGTGAGGCCGTGGGGAGGCGAAACGGCCCGCAGGCGCTTCGTCCCGATGCACGGCACAATGCGCCTCATTATCCCGACGCCGCGCGGCAATGCCAACCGCGCGGCTCATGTATTACGACAATTCCTTCAATAGTTGCCGCGCCCGCTCGCGCAGCGCTTCGTCCGAGGCACGGCCGTCGCGGGCCTTGCCCTCCACCGCGAGACGCGCATGCCGACGCGCCTCGTCGAGGCGGCCCTCGTCGCGCAGATAGGTCGCATAGAAGTAATGCGTGTCGATGCCATCGCCGCGGATGTCCACGGCACGGCGCAGCAAGGTCTCCGCCTTGTCATCATCGCCGAACGCCACCGGCCACCCCGGCGCACGGTCGTAGAGCGCGCCCAGCGTCACATAGGCCGAAGCATCGTCGCCACGCGGGTCGAGCTCGATGGCGCGCTCCAGCGCTCGGCGTGCTCGCTTGGCCAGGTCCAGGGCGCCCAGTCCGCCTTTCGCCTTGGCGTACGACGCCAGCACCACGCCCTTGGCGGTCAACACGCGTGCGCTATCGGGATGCGCCTCGGACAGTGCCTCGGCATCCTCCGCCAGGCGTGCGAAGGCCTTTTCCTGCGCCGCGCCCTGCATGGTGTACTCCACGTTGCCCCAGCGGGACATCAACGGATACACCCCATCTCCGGCGCTTTCGCCCCAGGCCGGCGCACCGAGCCCCGCCCCCAGTAACGCGACCAGCAAGACAGCCCCCACTTTTCGCGACGCGCGACGACGCGCTGCGCAATACGACGTGACAAGACGAGCTTTCATGACGACCTCCAGCGTGTTGCCCCATGGGGCGTGATCGATACCTCCAGAAATGTAACGAACGTTTGACTCAATCGCGACGTCGATTCGTCGTAGTGGCCACGTTCATGGCCCGACATCGGGCTTGGCGTACCGTCGAGGCTTGCGTAGGGTAATCACTCCACGCTCTGGAGGTAGGCATGAAAGGCCGCAACATGACTCGCTGGCGCGATCCGGCCAAGGATCCACGCCAGGAAAAGAAAAGCTCATTGATCACGGCACGGGGCTATGCCCGGCTCAAGGGCATCCACGAGCACCTTTCCCGCGTCAAGCGTCCCGCCCTCTCCACCAAGGTCGGTGAGGCGGCCGCGCTCGGCGACCGTAGCGAAAACGCCGACTACACCTACAACAAGAAGGAACTCAATCGCGTCATTGCGCGTATTCGCTACCTGGGCAAGCGCCTCGACGAACTCCAGGTCGTCGATCGCCTGCCCGCGGATACCTCACGCGTCTATTTCGGCGCCTACGTGACGCTGGAGGATGACGACGGCGAGGAAATGACGATCCGCATCGTCGGTCACGACGAAACCGATACCGACAAGCGCTGGATCAGTGTCGACGCCCCGCTCGCCCAAGCCCTGCTCGGCAAGGGACTCGACGAGGACGTCACCGTCAACGCGCCGGGCGGCGACACCGCCTACATCATCACGGACATCGCCTACGACCCCGAGGCCTGAGCCGGGCCTGGTGCAGCGTCAGCGTCTCGTCTTCACCGCCTGGTAGACCCGAAAACGCCGATCATCGGCCAGCACCGTGAACTCGCCGAAGGCGTCTTCCAGCCAGCGTGGGTACGGCAGGAAGGCATTGGCCACCAGCACCAGGCGTCCGCCGGGCACGAGCCGGGCCGGCGCTTCGCGGATCAGACGCTCCGCGGGGCCGTAGTCGATGGCGCGCTGCTGATGGAACGGCGGGTTGCTGACGATGGCGTCGTAGCTGCCCGAGACGTCACCGAAGACATCGCTTTGCCAGGCCTCGCCCGCGACCCCGTTGGCCTGAAAGGTGCGCCGCGTCGCCGCCACCGCGAAGGCGTCGAGATCCACCGCCGCGACCTGCGCGCCCCGTACGCCGAGCCATGCGCCGAGAATGCCGTCGCCGCAGCCCACATCGAGCACACGTTGTCCCGCGGGATCGCCCAATGCCGTGGGCAGCACTTCAAGCAGTTGTCGCGTGCCGTCATCCAGCTTGCCATGACCGAAGACGCCGGGATGACTTTCCAGGGTCAGTCCCGCCGCCTCGAAGCGTGTCCAGGCCGCCTCCGGCGACAACGCCAACCGCGCGGTGCGCGTGGCGTACAAGGTGCAGCGTCGAGCGCTGTCCACCTTGCGGCACCCCAGGCCCAGCGCCGCCAGCGACTTGAGCACGCGCTTGACCCCACCCTGGTGCTCGCCGACCACTTGCAGCGGCGTCCCCTCGGGAAGCGCGGCACACAGCGCCAGCAGCCACCACTCGCCCAGCGCATGCGCCTTGGGCCAGAACAGCACGGCGCCGGGCACCGGTGCGGTCAAGGTCGGTGCCAGATCAGCATGCACGGGACGTCCGCGCGCGCGCCAGGCCTGGCAAATCGCGGCATCGGCACTCCAGACGCTGCCGCCCATGGTGTGCAGCCACGCATCGTGGGGGGGCGCGACCCACAACCAGTCGCGATACGCCTCCGACTGACGCTCGAGCAATTGACAAGGGGGCGTCTCGGCGCTCATGACGCAGTCTCCGGTTTGAACAATGTGTAATGCAGATAACGGCCCAGCCGCCAGTGAGGGTCTTGCTGACAGTAACGACACTCGAGCTCGATGAGCTGATCGAGCTTTTCGGGCGAGACATCGCGGTCGGCCAGATAGTCGTGGAAGATACGCACTCCCGTGACCGAGACCAGCGACAGCCCCGCCTCCTGGCTCCACGCGCGCACCTGGGCATCGGTGAGCGGTGAGATCGGCGTCAGGCGCTGGCGCTTGCCCAGCCCCTCCAGACGGTCGTCGAGCGCCTTGGCGAGATTGCCCTTGACCACATTGGAAAAGCGCAGCGCATCGCGATTGAAGACCATCACCGACAAGTACCCGCCAGGCGCCAGCAGCGACGCCAGGCGCGCAAAGGCGTCACGCGGCTCGGCCAGCCATTCCAGTACCGCATGGCAGATGATCAGCCCCCAGGGACCGGGGGCACGCTCGGCCAGCGTTTGCCAGGTGGCATCCAGCGGCGTGACCGCCAGCCCCGCCACCCTGGCCATGGCACGTTCGCGCATGTCCCGGGAGGGCTCGACCAGGGTCACGGCATGCCCGCGCCGGGCCAGCCACTCGCTCATCTGCCCCAGACCGGCACCCACGTCCAGCGCCGGACGAGCGTCGGCGGGCAACTCACGGGGCAGGACATGCTCGAGCACCGCCAGGCGAATCGCGCCACGCGGCGTGCCGTACAAGCCGGCGGCGAACTTGTCGGCCAGGCCGTCGAAGACCCGATCGCGCTTGGTGGCATCATCGGCCGTCTCCTCGTGCTTCGCTCTGCCCACTGACCTCACCTATCATGCAAACGTTATAAAATGTCGGCATTTGCCGACACTTTTCGGGGCAATGTCTGGCGCCGGAATACCAAAAACGGGTAGTCTAGCGTTGCTGGGGGGTCGCCTCCAGCCCAGAGCACCCGGGGCTTTCGTGCATGGCGACCGGTACCGGGCCCGCCAGCGCATGCCACGGCAAGTCATTGTATCGCGGCCCGGCCTTCGACCGGTGAAACCACGCCATCACCACGCCGCCGCGTGGAGAACGCATAGGACACGAGACCCTTGGCTCCACACACCTTGCCGCCGTCACTGACCGAGCTGCTGGAAGTCCCTGGCATCGCCCTCACGATTGCCGATGGCGACCTGCCCGGCTGTCCGCTGGTGTTCGCCAACAAGGGGTTCGAACAGCTGACAGGCTATACGCGCGAGGAAGTGCTGGGACGCTCATGCCGCCTGCTGCAGACGGTCGACCTCGCCCCCGAGGCGAGTCATTGCCTGCGTCGCGCCATCGAACACCGCACCCCGGTGACGATGACCCATGAAAACCGTCGCAAGGATGGCTCGCGATACGATAACGAGCTCACGTTGGCGCCCTTGTACAGCCGCGACGGTCACTGCTATCTGGTCGGCGTGCAGCGCGATGTCAGCCAACGGCTGCGCCCGCGAACGCGCTGGCGACACCAGAACCGCCTGCTCGATCGACTCAACGCCCAGGTGCCCGGTGTGCTGTTCCACTACCGGCAAGCCCCCGACGGTCGCGGTGACTTCCCTCACGTCAGTGAACGCCTGGCCGATTACTGCGGCCTCGAGCGCATGGCATTGACGCACGACGCCGAATGCTTCTTCTCCCGGATCGAGGACGACGATCGCACGCGACTGCGTGGCTCGCTGACATCCTCCGCCACCTCGCTGCGGTTATGCCAGGTCGTCTTTCGCTATCATCATCCCACTCGCGGGCTACGCTGGCTGGAATGCTCCGCCGTGCCCACCCGCTTGTCCAACGGCGGCACGCTGTGGCACGGCTACACGACCGACGTCACTGCACGCAAGCTCGCCACGGAGCGCATGGCGCTGGCCGAAACGGTCTTCGACAGCACCCACGACGGCATCCTCGTGACCGATGCCGACAAGCGCATCATCGACGTCAATCCCGCGTTCACGAAGCTCACCGGCTACAGTGCCGACGAAGCCCTGGGACGCAAGCCGCACCTGCTGTCCTCGGGCAAGCACGATGCGAACTTCTACCACAACCTGTTCGCCACGGTGCATCAGCAAGGCTACTGGACAGGCGATATCTGGAATGTGCGCAAGGATGGCCGCCAGTTGATCGAAAACGCCACCATTTCGGCGATCCACGATGCCGACGGCACCATCACGCACTATATCGCCGTCTTTCGCGACATCACCCAAAAGCACCTGAAACAGGCACGCCTGGAACGACGCGCGATTTACGACCCGCTCACGGGCCTGTTCAATCGCGAACACTTCGGCGATGCACTGGAAAACCTGCTCTCCGGGCTTTCCTACACCGGCATCGGAATCGCCGTCCTGTTCATCGACCTCGACGACTTCAAGCCGGTCAATGACACCTATGGCCATGCCGCCGGCGATGACGCTCTCGTGACCATCGCCCAACGGCTCAAGCAACAGACGCGCAGCACCGATCTGGTCGCCCGTCTGGGCGGCGACGAATTCGTCATCGCACTGGCAGGCATGCGCAGCGCGGAAAAGGCCGAAAAGGTCGCCTTCAAGATTCTCGATGATCTGATCAGCCCCATCGCGCTGCGCGGCGAACATGCCATCACGCTTTCCGCCTCGGTGGGCATCGCCTATACCGACGACAGCCGCTTTGCCCCGGACGCCCTGATCGCCGCCGCCGACAGTGCAATGTACGAAGCCAAGAGTCGTGGCAAGAATCAGGTCGCCATCACCGAGCATCAGCAAGCCAACGGCGACGACCTCTACACCCGACTACAGACCGCGCTGGACGACGGTGAGCTGGCCCTTTTCTATCAGCCGATTCTCTCGTTGAACGACGGGCGCATCGTCAGCTTCGAGGCCCTGGTGCGCTGGTACCACCCCGAGCAGGGCTTGCTCGCACCGCATCATTTCATCGATATCGTCAATCACTCGTCCCTGGAGCGTGCCTATAGCGCCTGGCTGGTCAACCAGGCCGCGCATACCGTACAGCGCTTTCAGGCACGCGACATGGCGGTGACCGTCAGCATCAACGTGACGCGCGACCAGGTCGAATCCGGCCAGCTCGCCGACGACATGGCACAGGCTCGCGAACGTCACGCCCTCGCTTCGCCCTTTCTCAACGTGGAAGTGGTGGAAACCGCCCAGTTCCACGACATCGACCTGGCGTACAACCAGCTTCAGCATGCCCGTCGACTCGGCGCGCAAATCGCCCTCGACGACTTCGGCTCCGGCGTATCCTCGCTGACATATGCCAACCAGCTCCCCATCGACATCGTGAAGATCGACCAGACGGTGATTCGCCACCTCGCCGAGCGTCCCCAGCAACGCCGCTACGTCAGCGGCATCATCGACATGGCCCATGCCATGCAGCGCGTCGTCCTGGCCGAAGGCGTCGAAAGCGTCGAACAACTGGATGTACTGCGGCAGTTGGGCTGCGACATGGTACAGGGCTTTCTCATCGGCCATCCCCTGCCCAGCCAGGAACTCGAAGCTCACTATCTCGCCGAGGACGCAGAGCCGCTCTATCCGCTGGCGCTTCTCGCAGAATCCAGGCAAAACGCGGGTTTATCCCAGGCGCCCGGGCGCTTATAATGCCCACCCGATCACGCCCCCGTAGCTCAGCTGGATAGAGCAATCCCCTCCTAAGGGATAGGTCATAGGTTCGAATCCTATCGGGGGCGCCATCGCAAGGCACGCCAATACCGCATGTCTCCTCATCTTGATAGGCTCCGCTCCACCTGCCCTCGCCCCCAGCCAAGACCGAGGCCAGCTCCGGCAGTCGAAGGCCAGCAGAACGCAGTTTGCCGATGCGGAAACGCATCGCGTTGGTTCCCTGCGGACGTCGCCCGGCTTTGCGCCAGGCGCTTTCTGACAAGGATTAATCGGAGTGGGACTTGATGAAGCTATCAACGACCTTGCCGGACTCCTGAACCCTTTCACAGAGCTCAGGTGATGGCTGCTGCTCGGGATTCTCTTCCAAGCTTTCTAGCTCCGCGTAGATGCTCTCGTAGTCATATCGCTCACGAAGTGCCTCGAACTCGCTCCGATACTTTTCGAGAACCGACTCTGGGTCATCGACCCCCTCCAGAAACGCCAGGAAAGAGGCTCGTTTCTCCATCATCGATGATCGAATGCCATCCCGACTGCATTCGATATCAGCGGCGCTGTCAGGCGCCGAGACGAAGGAAATCGCCATGGTCACGATCACAGCACCCACCGGCCAAAAAGTGTTCATGTGACACCCCTGATTGTTAGAAGAACGAAACCTCTCGAACTTGCATTAGGGAAACGCTGCATAAATCCCGCCGCAGCTGCCTGATCGCCATCGGCGGGGTAGAATCTGGCTACCCTGTCACCACCTGACCGAGCTACCCGATGAAGCAGATCTCGTTCGCCCAAGCCGAATACCAGAACAAGAAAAAGGTGACCCGCCGCGAGCGGTTCCTGACCCAGATGGAGGCGCTGGTGCCTTGGCAACGGCTCATCGACGCGCTGTCGCCGTCTTACTTCCCGAACGCAACGGGCAAGCGCGGCCGTCCGCCCATCGGCCTGGAGCGCATGCTGCGGATCTACTTCCTGCAGCAGTGGTATGCGCTCGCCGACGAGGCACTTGAAGATGCTATCTACGATAGCCAGGCGATGCGCGACTTCGTGGGTGTCGACTTGACCATCGAGAGCGTGCCGGACGCGACCACGCTGCTGCGTTTCCGCCACTTGCTGGAGAAGCATGCCCTGACCCAGCGGATCTTCGAGGAGATCAACGCCCACCTGGCCGAGAAAGGGTTATTCATGCGCGAGGGCACGATCGTCGACGCCACCATCGTGGCGGCCGCCCCTTCCACCAAGAACAAGATCAAGCAGCGCGATCCAGAGATGAAACAGACCAAGAAGGGCAACCAGTGGTACTTCGGGATGAAGGCCCATATCGGCGTCGATGCCGTCACCGGACTGACTCACAGCGTCGCCGCGACCTCGGCCAACGTTGCCGATGTCACCATGGCCGGCGCTCTGGTCCGGGAGGATGACAAACGGGTATACGGCGATGCGGGCTACACCGGCATGTGGAAACATCTCGACGAAGAGAAGGATGCTCCGGATTCCAAATGCTGCGTGGCCGCCAAGCGCGGCGCCATCAAGAAGATGGACGGCAGCCCCATGAAAACGCTGCTGCTGGCATTCGAAAAGGCCAAGGCCAGCATCCGTGCCAAGGTCGAGCACCCGTTTCATGTCATCAAGAACCTCTTCGGCTACCGCAAAACGCGCTACAAGGGGCTGGCCAAGAACCAGGCGCAACTCTTCAGCCTGTTCGGGCTGGCCAACCTGGTGCTGGCGACACGATGCGAGGGCCAAGTTGATGGGGCCAGTGCGCCTTGAATCTGCCCTGCCAGCCGGATAATCCGCCTGGCAGGGAAACGGCCCCCCTGAGGTGGTCAGAAAATGATCGCTGACGCGATGGTTGTGCCACTCTGAGCCCTTCAACCGCTCAGAGACGAATTGATCAGCGATTCCTTAGACCACCAACTGAATCGCTGCAACCGATTCCTATCCGATACCCGCCGCCATTCACCTCTTGACCAGCACAACGGCCAGCGCCCGGCCGGGCGCTGGCGAAAGCGGTCCACCAGGTCCTCACGCAAGAAAGCGTTATCGGGTTGACCATCAGCACGGCATGCCGCTTTCTGGGTATCAGCCGCCAGGCCTGGTATCAGGGGGGGTGGCGGACGTCGCAAAAAGCGTGCAGACCGGGATCTGAGAGTGATCGTTTTTGTCCGCAAGAGCTGCATTTGCCAGTACTGGATCGGTGTTCGCAAGCTCCGTTATCTGTTGCACAAGCAGGCTGGCGTGAGCCTGCATCTGGGGCGTGATCGTCTGTTCCAGACACTGCGCGCCAGGGGCCGGGGCATCAACCACTGATTCATCACTCAGACAGTAATACTGAGAGATGCCAGGTGTTCCGGGGTTGACCTGACTCACACAGCGATCGACCTATGCTGAAAGACCTGGTGCCGTAAGGGTTCTCGGATCTCCTGACTCCCACTCTGATCGACCCGGGTAGTGTGTCTTTCCACGGACCTGTCGGTGATCCGGGAACACCTGACGGCGAGGGCTCACCTCGTCGATGCATGTGACTCAAGAAGGGCCTGACGCTCGGTGCCTGTCTCATTACTGTCGTGTCCAGGCTATCGCACTCGGTGAAGCCACCTTGCACTGATAGCCTGGAGAAACGTCATGACTCAGCATCACAGTGATCGCCCTGACATTTTCGGTGGCGTCGACACCCACAAGGATCTCCATGTGGCCGCTGTCGTGGATACTCATGACCGGGTGCTTGGTGTCGCCAGTTTTCCGACCACCCGACATGGCTACAAGACCATGCTGGCCTGGATGCGTAGCTTCGGTGAGCTCAGCCGAGTGGGCATCGAGTGCACCGGGACCTATGGGGCTGGTTTGCTGCGTTACTTGCAGCGCAACGGGATCACTGTTCTGGAGGTCACCACCCCCGACAAGACTGTCCGCCGAAAGCGTGGCAAGGACGATACTATTGATGCGGAGAATGCTGCCCATGCGGCGTATGCGGGCATCCGTACCGTCACCCCAAAGACCCGTGACGGCATGATCGAAGCCTTGCGCGTGCTGAAGGTCTGCCGGAAGACTGCCGTGGCTGCTCGCCGTGTGGCGCTTCAGATGATCCAGACCCAGGTGATCTCAGCTCCCGAGGAGCTCCGCGATCAGTTGAGGAACATGACGCGGATGCAGTTGATTCGTACGTTGGCCGCATGGCGCCCCGATTTGAGTGGATATCGGGACGTCACAATGGCCTACCGCATCGCTTTGAAATCCCTCGCTCGCCGCTACCTGGAGCTGCATGACGAGGTCGCTGACCTTGATGTCATGATCAAGGCCATCGTCGATGAGCTTGCACCAGCGCTGGTGTCGCGAATGGCGGTGGGTTATGAGTCGGCATCCCAGTTGCTGATCACGGCGGGTGACAATCCGGATCGTCTTGGTTCAGAAGCCAGTTTTGCGGCGCTATGTGGCGTCAGTCCCATACCAGCCTCCTCAGGCAAGACACAGCGCCACAGGCTTAACCGGGGTGGCGATCGAGCCGCCAATAGTGCTCTGCATATCATCGCCATCGGGCGACTGCGTCTGGATGCGACAACCCAAGCGTATGTCACCCGGAGAGTGACGGAGGGGCACTCCAAGCTGGAAGCTATTCGCTGTCTGAAACGCTACATCGCCCGAGAGGTATACTATGTGCTGCGTCATCGTCACCAAGAAATCAACCAGGCGACAATCGCTACTTGACTCTTAGAAGGGCGTCCGAGGCATCCAGTATTGCTTTGATCGCCGTTTGATCGGCCGCAGGGAATAATTGCCAGACCGTTGACGTCGCCGCACACTCTCATCTGATTCCCATTCGAGTATGGTTACCTTGTGAGTATCGAGACGGTTGTCATCATCGCCTGTGCCTATTTCGTCGCTGCCTTCGTCAAGGGGGCAACCGGCCTGGGATTCTCGACTTCCGCGCTGCCCATCCTCGCGCTGGGCCTGGGCCTGAAATCCGCCATGCCGCTCGTCATCATCCCGTCCCTGGTCAGCAATGCCATCGTGATGAAGCAGGCGGGGCATTTCGGCGAGACGATCCGGCGCTTCTGGCCCATGTTTCTCGCCACCATTCCTGGCTTGCTGCTGGGCCTCGTCGTGCTGGACCTTATCGACAGCCTCGTTGCCGGCGCGGTACTTGGCGTCGTCCTGATCGGATACGGGGCCTTCACGCTGCTTCGCCCAGGGCGGCCGATGCCGGACGCCCTGGGCCGAACGCTTGCGCCGGTCTCCGGCTTCCTCACGGGGCTGGTCAATGGCATGACCGGCTCGCAAGTGATGCCGGTATTGCCGTTCCTGCTCGCGCTCCGGCTCGATCCCAAGCGGTTCATCCAGGCGATCAACATCTCTTTCAGCCTGTCGAGCGTCATCATGGCGGTGGGCCTGGCAAAGCTCGGCCTCATGACGGTCGAATCGGCCTGGATCTCGTTGCTGGGGCTGATACCGGTTTATGCCGGCACCAGGGTCGGCGGCATCGTGCGCCAGCGCATGGACGCCGCCACATTCCGCCGAGTGGTCCTGCTGATGCTGATCGCCTTCGGCGTGGTTCTGGTAAGCAAGACCGCTCTCGCCTAGCGTGTGGCGATTATAGCCACTCCTACGTCATTTCCCCGGTGCGGCCAACACTCCCGATGCGCTGTCGACACTCCGCCCGTCCGATCAGGCCCGAGCCGATAAATGAATCTCGAATCCAATCGGGTCCCATCGCATGCCCTCGACACTGCGATTTTCACTCTGCCGTTCGTCCGTCAGCACCCTACGTTTCATCGGTCATCGGATGGCCACTCCGGAACCGCCGTCAACGCGTCTGGGGCTACATCGGCTGCCGGTATTTTCGCCGCATCCGATGGAATCAATCAGGGTCTTGCGGGCATGATGACGCCATTATCTCGCTAATTAAGCCATGAGACATTTGCGTTGAGCTACGCGCTCGCCCCCGGTAGGATAGCGCGGCCTTTCGGGGCTAACTAAAATTCGATATACGCAAGGGAACACCATGACTCTCAAAAAAACGGCAGCCGCCATTTGCGCGGCGGGGATGGTATCGCTTTCAGGTTGCGCCAGCATCGTGGGCGATACGGACCAGCAGATCACGATCAACAGCACGCCTTCGAAGGCGGACGTGGTGATTTCCGACGAACATAGCCAGGAAGTCTTTCAAGGCACCACGCCGACGACCGTGACCTTGAAAAAGGCCGATGGCTCTTACTTCGGTGGCAAGAGCTATACCGTCGAGCTCAGCAAAGAAGGCTACGACTCGCGCGCAATTTCGATCACCAGTGCCCCCAACGGCTGGTATATCGGGGGCAATATCCTGTTCGGCGGCCTGATCGGCTGGCTGGTCGTCGACCCGCTGACCGGCGCCATGTACACCCTCAGCCCGGACGATATCGACGCAGGCCTTGGCGAGAGCGTGGCCAGCCATGACGGTGGAAAAACGCTGAACCTGGTACTGACCGAAGACGTCCCCCAGGAACTTCGCAAGGACATGCGGTTGCTGGGCCAGCTGTAAGCATTCCCTATCGATAGCACCCGAAAAGCCCGCGCTCGTCGCGGGCTTTTCGCGCCATGAGTCACGCTACGGCGTTGCCCACTTTGCGACACCGCTTGTCGCTACCCGGCGCAATACTCATGCCATCTCGTCTTTATCGATAGGAGGTCGACATGAAAAATGGGGTGGTGACGCATCTGGCATCGTATGTCGCGCGCAAGCGTGGCGGTGTTCGAGACAAGGAAACCTGGGCATTAAAAGATGAACAGCTCGCCTTGTGGGAGGCGGATCGTGCGGTCTGGAACGACGAGGTGCCGCTGAATGCCGACTTGGCAGCGAGCCTGCCACTGATCCCCGTGATCGACGACCGCCTCGTCACGGCGACTACCGATGGCCATGCGCTCTACTTCGATGCTCGCTTCAGCGCTACGCTAGATACGGCAAGCCGCCGTTACCTGCAGGCCCATCTGCTCTGGCACTGCGCTTTCGGCTATTTGCTGCCCGATGACCCGGAGCACGCTCTCTGGCATTTGGCATGGGATCACGAAATCAACAGCCTGCTGTTGCAACAAGGCTATGCCCTGCCCAGTACGTCGGTGCTGTTCTTCGCCAAGGTCACGCGACCGGCGCACGAGGTATACGACTGGCTTTTGACCCACCCCGCCCTGGAGCAGGAACTCCCTACAGATAGACTCTGGCAGGAATGCCTGACGTCACCGTCATCGCGCAACGGTCGGCGTGATGCCGATTTCAGACTGGGCACGGTCGACCGACGGCTGACGGAAAGCTGGCGCGCCCATACACGCATGCTGGCCAACGATTATCGATGCACCCAGCATCTGCCCATCCCGATTGCCAAACGCCTGCGCGAGCTTTGAGCGAGCAAATTCAGCGGTACTAAACCCCATGATGCTAAACAAAGTCAGGTAATAGCCGATAACGATATGTAATTAAACGTAATCAAAGGCGAGAATGTCATGTCCGATGTGCGCGATACACTCTTTCGTTACCTGACCCTGCTGCAGCTGATTCCACGCAGCCCCGGCCGCATCGCCACTCCCGTGCTGCTGGAAAAGCTCCGCGAGCGTGGCTTCAGGGTCGATGCACGCTCGCTGCAACGGGATCTGCGCGACAAGCTGGCACTGCATTTCCCGTTGATCTGTGACGACTCGCACAAACCCTTCCGCTGGTATTTCGACCGCCAGTTTCAAAGCCACCTGCCGGCGCTGGACCTGCCCAGCGCGCTTACCCTGATACTTGCCGAAGAACACCTCAAGGGACTGCTACCGCCCGTGGTCGTCGACCAGCTATCGCCTCAGTTCGCCGATGCCCACCGGGTTCTGGACGACTTGAGCGACAATGGTCTTAGCCAGTGGACACAACGTGTGCGCGCCCTTCCCAATGGCAAGGCACTCCTGCCCGCCTCCATCGACAATGCGGTATGGCAGTGCGTGGCACAGGCCCTGCTGGAAAACCGGGCACTCGAAGTGTGCTACCTGTCACGCAGCCGCGAGAGCCATAAAACGCTGACCCTGCATCCACAAGGCCTGGTCAGTCGGTACAGCGTGACCTATGTGGTGGCGACCGTGGGGGATTACGACGATATACGCCAATTCGCGCTGCATCGCATACGTCACGCGACCATCAGCCAGTGTCCGTGGCGCGCATCGCCAGGGTTCGACCTCGACGCCTATATCGCCGACGGTGCCTTCGGCTATCGGCAGACGCCCGATGATGTCGAACTGGTCGCCAACGTTGCCCCACACGTCGCCTGGCTACTCTCCGAAACACCGCTGTCGAACGAGCAACACCTCGAGCCTTTGGCGCATGGCGATTGGCAACGGCTCACTGCCACCCTGCCCGACGACCAGCAGACCCTCTGGTGGCTAAAGGGAATGGGGGCCAGCGTGGAGGTCGTCAAACCCGATACCTGGCGCGAAGAAATACGCGACGATGCGCGCCGGATTCTCGCTCGTGCTCCCTGCCCCACCTCCATGGCATGCGATGCTGTCGCCGAGGAAGAAAGCTCCCTCTGATCACGCCACCCTACAGAGTCGGTGACAAAAAAAACCCCGCAGGGATGCGGGGTCAATCAGAGCAGGGATGGACTATCGCTGGCTCACACCAGCCGTCGCGCAAGATGCCGTTAGCACCCTTTCCACTCGGACACCTTCAACATAGCAGCCCATTCACTGTCGTACAAGTTATGTACTGAAAATTTATAACTTCTGTACACCGTGCGCGAAACATAAAAAAGCCGGCTCGATGAGCCGGCTTCGTTTTCTGAGCGATCTTCAAGATCGCTGGGGCATCGACAGCTTAGAAGCTGTAGACAGCACCCACGGCAACGCCGTCATCTTCATCGTTGGTACGATCGTACTTGGCGTACTCGACGAAGGTGTACATGGCCGGAGACAGGTTGTACGTAGCACCCAACGAGAATTCGTTGAAGCTGTCGTCACCTTCGTAAGCACCAGCACCGTTCACGCCACCGGGGTTAGCGACAGCAGCCACTTCTTCGTCGGCATCGACGCGCTGATAGGCACCGTAGATGTCACCGAAGCCGTAGCCGTAGCGAGCACCCAAGGCATAGCGCATGATGTCGCCATCCTCACCAGCGTACTCGACGTCGGTGTTTTCCACCTTGGCGGAAACACGCAGGGCTTCCATGGTGTACTGAGCGTTCACACCATAGGCTTCGGTGGAAATTTCATCACCGGTCGTGGTGTTGCGCAGCTCGTAGTTATCCAGGCTGTCGTAGACACCCGCGATGGAGAAGGCACCCGCGGTATACTTCACACCGCCGAAGAAACCGGCATTGGAGCCTTGGTTTTCATAATCGGGGGTTGTGGGATCATCATCGCTGTAACCAAACTCATCTTCCGCATCGCCTTTGTACTGCGCACCAACAGCGAACTGCAGGCCGGCCAGTGACGGCGAGACGTACTGAATCTTGTCACCTTCACGGTCTGTATTGGCATCCAGGCCGTCGTCGCCGTAGATGTTGCCGAGATCGCTGGTGGAGTCGGAAACGTCGAAATATTCGTTGTTGGTGATCGGGTCCTGGATCCAGTCGTCGATCAGCGGATCCCAGGAACCGACACGGGCGTCACCGAAGTTGCCCTTCATGCCCAGGTAAGCCTGGTCGCCAGTATCGATGCCACCACCGATTTTTTCTTCATCGGCGTTGTGCTCGAACTCGGCCTTGAAGTAGCCGGTCAGCCCCGGGTTGATGACGTGCTGACCGGAGAAGCCGACGGTGGAGCCGTTGTCGAACAGGTCGTCTTCGGTATCACCGTCTGAATTGTCGATGGAGCGGTAGGCAATCTGGATGTTGCCATACAGGTCGAGCTGAGTGCCGTCCTGGTTGTAGACAGTGGCAGCCTGTGCAATACCAGCGGAGGCGCCCAGGGCACCGGCAACGGCAGTCGCTAAGAGCGTCTTTTTCATCGCGATAGGTTCCTTAACTAGCTTACTGTTCGATCGTGTCTGCAAATGCAGTCGGCTTTCGACCCGGTTTTCTCTCGACATGCCTTGGGCAATGACGAGACGAGTTCGTAAAGCCTTGTTGTTATCCAATGCTCGCAAGGAAACCTTATACCGGTCTTTCGGAGAACGCAACAAGAAAAAAACACTGTTTTCCTTCCGCGTTACCTGACGAATCGGTCAAGCCTTCCTCCACCGCGAGCCGGCCCCGCGAGGCCCAGACGTCAACGTACGCCTGCGACATGACAACGGCGTGACATCGACGGTCTCTCATCTTTACGACTCAGGGCATCGCTGACAAGAGGCAAACTTCAACGGCACCCGAGTTTACGACAAAAGTCGTACCCCCTCAGTCGCGCGACTGACAACGGACGGAGTCATGGAAAGAAAAAAGGGGCTTATGCCCCTTTTTTCCTCTCATCATTTTACCGTCTTGCGCGACATTCAACGCCCGTGCTTGGCCAGCAATTGACTCAGCTTGCGCTCCAGCTGCTCGGATTCCTTGCGTTCCTGCTGGTGGCGCTGCTGCTTTTTCTGCTTCTGCGTCAGTCCGTCGAGTTGCTTGCGCGCGTGGCGCGCTTCGCCTTCGGTCACGGCCTCCACCGCCTGCCCGTCGAGATCCACCCGCATGACGCCGGCGCGCACGGCCTTTAGGTAACGCGGCAAATGCACGTAGCAGGCCAGCGCACGACGGACGAGCTTTTCCGGCCAGGGCTCGCGCGCCACGAGATCCAGGTGGATGCCTGTCTTGAGCGGCTGCGTATGCCCCTTGAAGAAGGCTTCCGGATAGCGCCGATACCATTGCGACAACAGCGCCTGGGGAGACGGCGGTTCATGTTCCGCGCCCAGTGCCAGACGGGCCTGGGGCGTCTCGTCATCCGACTCGGTGGACAATGGCGATGCATCCGACATCGAGGCGTTGGAGGATGACGAGGAAGCCGTTTCCGACGTGCGACGCGGCCCGCGAAAGGCGATCGGCCCCAGCCCCCGAGCCTTCGCTCCCGCATCGGGAAGCTCCGCCTGGGTGGCCGGGGTCTCGGCCTCGGCAGGTTCCAGCTCGGCGAGCGCCAGCAAGCGCTCACGCAACGCACGATTTTCCGCTTCGAGTGCCGATAGTTGCCCACGAGCCGCCTCGAGTTCGGCCTGGCAAGCCTCGGCATGATGTTCCAGTGCCCTGAACAGGGCGTCGGCGTGGTCGGTCAGCAAGGCGTGCACTCCCTGGTTGCCTTGAACAACGCTGGGCCACCGAATCGCCTGCGCGTCGCATCGGCAGACAAGCCCAGCCCATGCGGGCTATCGGGTAAGTCTGTGCCAGCTTCGGCGCGCTGGCAACCTCGATCGCCCGTCACGCATTCTCAGGTCTGGGCGGACGCGTCGATGCCGGCATCGTCACGACGCGTGTAGTGCACGAAGGCGTACTCGGGCTTGCCCTCGCCGCCCTGGCCCGGCACGCGCTGCGTTTCCTGCCACTCGCGGGCGTCGAACGCGGGAAACCAGGCATCGCCCTCGACCTCGATGTCGACCTCGGTCAAGTAAAGCCGCGAGGCGCAGGGCAAGGCCTCGGCAAAGATTTCGCCGCCTCCGATCACGCAGATGTCCTCGACGCCATCGATGATGGCCTGGCCATCGGCCATGTCGAGGGCACTGGCCAGATCGTGGCACACGCGAATCCCGTCATGGTCATGCGCATAGCCACGGTCGCGGGTGACGACGATGTTGAGACGCCCGGGCAGCGGCCGGCCGATGGACTCGAACGTCTTGCGCCCCATGACCAGCGGCTTGCTCATGGTCACGGCCTTGAAGAACTTGAGGTCCTCGGGCAGATGCCACGGCAACTTGTTGTCGACGCCGATGACGCGGTTGCGCGACATCGCCGCCACCAGCGCGATGGGCACGACCGTCTCGATACAGGAGGTCTCGGTACGTGGGGTCGCGTCACTCATACGGCCACCTCCGCCTTGATGTGTGGATGCGGATCGTAGTCTTCGATGGCGATGTCATCGAACGTGAAGGCGAACACATCCTTGACCCGTGGATTGAGCACCAGGCGAGGCAGCGCGCGAGGCTCGCGGCTCAATTGCAAGCGTGCCTGCTCGAGATGGTTGAGGTACAGGTGGGCATCCCCCAGGGTGTGCACGAACTCGCCCGGCGCCAGGTCACAGGCCTGCGCCACCATGTGGGTCAACAACGCGTAGCTGGCGATGTTGAATGGCACGCCGAGGAAGATATCGGCGCTGCGCTGATACAGCTGGCAGGACAGCCGCCCCTCGGCGACATAGAACTGGAACAGGGCGTGGCACGGCGGCAACGCCATCTCGTCGACCAGTGCCGGGTTCCAGGCCGAGACGATGAGGCGGCGGGAATCGGGGTTGCGCTTGATCTGCTCGACGACATTGGCGATCTGATCGACATGGCCGCCATCCGGACGCGGCCAGCTACGCCATTGGTAGCCATACACGGGCCCCAGATCGCCGTTCTCGTCGGCCCATTCATCCCAGATGCGAACGCGATTTTCCTTGAGATAGGCGATGTTGGTGTCGCCGCGCAAGAACCACAGCAGTTCGTGGATGATCGAGCGCAAATGCAGCTTCTTGGTGGTCACCAGCGGAAATCCCGCGGCCAGATCGAAGCGCATTTGATGGCCGAAGACGCTGAGCGTCCCCGTGCCGGTGCGGTCACTTTTTTCCACGCCGTTCTCGAGCACGTGGCGCATTAAGTCGAGATAGGGTTGCATGTCGTCCGAACGTTAAACGGTGAAGGCGCGGCACGGCCGCGCCGAGAATGAGTGGCCGGCGCTCACGTCGCCGCCTGCATGCGCGCGTCGTCGACCGGCTGGCGCCGCGACCACACGCACAGCGCGATGCCGGCCAGCGCCATGGGCACGGTCAGGAGTTGGCCCATGGTCAACCAGTCGAAGGCGATGAACCCGAGTTGCGGGTCGGGCCGACGCACGAATTCGACCGAGAAGCGGAAAACCGCGTAAAGCAACAGGAACAAACCGGATATCATACCACGACGACGCGGCCGGCTTGAGACCCACCAGAGCACGACGAACATCACCACGCCTTCCAGCGCGAACTCGTACAACGGCGAGGGATGCCGCCCCTCGGGACCCAGTCCCGGGTACACCAGCGCCCAGGGCACATCGGTCACACGACCGGGCAGCTCATGGTTGATGAAGTTGCCGATACGCCCGGCACCCAGGCCGAGGGGCACCAGTGGAGCGACGAAATCGGTCAACTGGAAGAACGCCAGTCGATGCTTGCGTGCGAACAGCCAGGCAGCGATCAGAACACCGATCAGGCCGCCGTGAAAGCTCATGCCGCCATCCCAGACCTGGAAGATCCACAGTGGATCGGCCGCGAGGCGCTCGAAGCCATAGAACAGCGCATACCCCACGCGCCCGCCGAGTACTACACCGAGCGCCCCATAGAACAGCAGATCCCCGATCGCATCAGGCTGAACCCCGAGCCGATCGGCACGCCGCCGGCCCAGCCACCAGGCGCCCACGAAGCCCACGACATACATCAGCCCATACCAGTGCACCTTGAAGGGCCCCAAGGCGATGGCGACGGGATCGATATCGGGATAGGTCAGCATGCGCTCTCCTTGCATACGGTCGTGTCGGCGGCAGGAGCGCCACCTTACGATAGCCGCCGCCGGGCGGCAACGATGGCGCTGAAGCGCCGACTACTCGTCCGACGGGTTGGCCGTTCCCAGCCAGCGACGCACCATGGCCACCAGATCGCCCGGCCGGTACGGTTTCGCCAGACAATCGTCCATGCCAGCTTGCAGAAAGGCTTCCCGCCCGGCTTCCGTGACATTCGCGGTCAGCGCCACCAGGACACTGGCATGTCCCCTGGCGAGCCGCCTTTCCAGACGCCGCCAGCGTCGGCTGGTTTCCATGCCGTCCAGTGACGGCATGTAGATGTCCATGAACACCAGGTCAAACGCCTGATGCTCGGCCAGCGCCAGGGCTTCCTCGCCACTGGTGGCGGTCTCCACCTGACATCCCTGGCGCTCGAGCACGCTGCAGGCCAGCAGCGTATTCACGGGACCGTCGTCGACCACCAGCACGCGTGGCCGCGATTCTTGCGCGGCTGCCTCGGGTCCCTTGGGACGTTCGGTCAAGGTCTCCAGCAGCATCAGCGCGTCGTCGAGGCGTTTGCGCAACGCCGCGGTACCAGGCGAATCCTGATCGTCCCGAGCCGCCGTGTCCGTCAGCGCCGACTCGAGTTCCTGGCGCAGATGATCGAGGTAGCCGGATTTGAGCCGCGCATCCTCACGCGCCTGATCGCGCGCCACGCGCAGCTGATGCAGGGTGTCATCGATGTCGGCCTGATCGAAAAGCCCCCACACCGTATGCTCGCCTTGAACGGTCAAGCACTCGAGCCGATATTCACGCGTATCGCCGCGCGCATCGGTCAGGCGAATTCGACGGCGCTGGTCATCGACGAGGCGCGGTGCCAGCCATGCCGACAGCGTGGTGCCGCGAAAGGCATCGGGACGCTCCCCCATCAAGCCGGCCAGAGTGGGGTTGAGGCCGACGAGCATGCCGCCTTCGGTCAGCAGGGCCGGCAACTGCAAGCGTCCCGACCAGGAAACCATGTCCCAGTCGTCGCTCGATGCCCGCTCCCGCAAGTGAGGCTCGAGGCGCGCCAGCATCGTCTCGAGCGTCGTGTACGACGTGTCCTCGTGAGACGGCGGCGTCTCGCCCAGCCGCGTCAACCATCCTCCCAGCCCCGCCAAGGCCGCTTGCCAGCCTTCCTCTTCGCGCTGCATGCGCCAGTAGAGCACCATCACGAAACCCGCGAAGATCAGCACATTGCCCATGATCAGGCCGATGCTCAGCCATGGGAGCGCCTTCTGCCAGGCACTGTCGTCGGGAAGACGAAGACGACTCACCAGCCGCCAGCCGGTGCTTGGCAGGGTATCCCAGAGCAGTGCCTGGTCCCGTCCTTCCAGCCATTGCATGCCATAACGTCCCGCCGCGTCGGGCAATATGCGCGTGGCCTCGTCACGCATCAGCGAGCGCCCTTCGGCATCGACCAGCCAATGTTCGCCGGTACTGCCCGCTTCATCGCGAATGAGCTGTTGCAACTGGGCCATGGAGATTTCCAGCCCCACTCTCGCGAGATAGTGGCCGTCTTCGATGACATTTCGCGTCGCGACCAGATACCCTTCCGGTGAGGACGCCCGCGGCCACCAGCTCACGCTGTCTGTCCCCTGCGGTGTCGCATCGCGCTGGTAGGGAGGCAAGGCGGTCTCGTGCAGAGGCTCGGGAACGCTGAAGGCACGCATGCCCTCGGGCATCACGAACAGACGGCTGACCAGGGAGTCCATGGCGTAGTAATCATCCAGCAGCGTGGTCATCACGCGTTCGACATCGTCGCGGGACAACACCGCGGGCAGGTCCGATGTCAGGATGCGAGCCGGTCTGGTCTGCGTGGCTGCTGACACCAGTACACGACGCGTGGCGCGCGACAGCATGCGCAAGTGCTGCTGCTGAGTCGACAGGCGTGTATCCAGCTGGCGCGCGTAGACACTGTGCGACGCCTGCAGGCGCGCCAGTTCGTTTTCCGTTTCACGACGCTCGCTGGCCTGCCAGATCAAGGCACCGGCGCCGAGACACAGCAGCGTGAAGCCGATCTCGGCCAGCAGCAAGGGCCCCAGCAAGGCCTTCCAACGCGAACGATGGACGCTCGAAGAAGTCGCAGCGTGGTGCATTCTCTACCCTGCCCGTATCGATGCAGCGAGTGTACGCGCTCGCTTATCGACTGTCATGACGCGTGCGGGGCCGGGTGTGGCGCGTTAGGCTGGCGGCATGCAGCCAAAGAGAGGCACACGCCATGTGCTTGATCGTTTTCGACTGGCGTCCGGGGGACGAGGTACCACTGCGTCTCGCCGCCAACCGCGACGAAACCCACGACAGGCCGACACGCGCCCTGGCGCCCTGGGAAGATGCACCGTCACTGGTCGGCGGGCGAGATCTTCAGGCCGGCGGCACCTGGCTGGCGGCGTCGACGGCCGGGCGCCTGGCCGCCGTCACCAACGTGCGTGCGCCCCTTCATCCCGCCCCTGCCGCGCCGCCGAGTCGTGGCGCCTTGCCCTGCCGCGCCTTGACCCACGAGGCACCAGGCGAGTGGCTCGAGGCGCTCGCCGCCGGCGAGGCAGCAGCATACGCCTGGTTCAACCTGTTGTACTGCGATGGCAACGCGCTGTGGCACCTGCATCACGGCCCGGAGGCGACGACGCTGACGTCCCTCTCGCCCGGCGTGCACGGGGTCTCCAACGCCACGCTGGATACCCCCTGGCCGAAGCTGGAAAGAGCCCGCGAGGGATTCGCGCATGCCCTCGCACAGACGTCATGGCAGGCCCACGCCTGGGCCCTGATGCGCGACACCCGTCCGGCCCCTGCCGACCGGCTGCCCGACACCGGCGTCGGTCTGGAAATGGAACGCTTCCTGTCGCCGATCTTCATTCGCGGCCAGCGTTACGGCACGCGAGCCACGACATTGGTGGAATGGCGGCGTGACGCCATCGTGCTGCAAGAAGCACGCTTCGGCCCCGATGCCCGACGGGACGGAGACAGCGAGCAACGTCTTGCCTTGTCTACGCCGTGACCGTCACGCCCGTCGTTCAGTCCTCGGGGGGCAGGAGGTGGGCGAGTTTCCAGCCGCCCAGGCGTTGCCGCAGATGCGCACGCACCGCCGCCGTCGTGGGCAGTTGCAGGGTCTCGTCCAGCAGCGTGCAGGCATCCTTCAGCGATACACGCCGAATCGCTGCACGCACGCGCGACAGGCTGGGCGCATTCATGGATAGCGTCTCGAAGCCCATCCCCATCAGCAGCAAGGCACCCGCGGGGTCCCCCGCCAGCTCGCCGCACACCGAGGCCGGCACCCGCAGCCGTCGCGACTCGCGGGCGAGATGGGACAAGGCGCTCAGCACCGCCGGATGGCAGGCGTCGTAGAGGCTGGCCACGCGCGGGTTGTTGCGATCCACCGCCAGCAGGTACTGGGTCAGGTCGTTGCTGCCCACCGAGAAGAAATCGACCCGCGCGGCCAGGGCATCCAGCTGATACAGGGTTCCCGGCACCTCGATCATCACCCCGATGCGCGGCCGCGCCAGGCTCACGCCCTCCTCCGCCAGCTCGCGCAGGGCACGGTCGATGAGTTTGAGCGCGGCATCGACCTCCTCGATGCTCGAGATCATGGGCAGCAGGATGCACAGGTTGTCGAGCCCCACCGAGGCGCGCAGCATCGCCCGCAACTGCACCATCAACACCTCGGGATGATCCAGCGTCACGCGGATGCCTCGCCATCCCAGGAACGGATTGGCCTCGTCGATGGGAAAGTACGGCAAGTCCTTGTCGCCGCCGATATCCAGCGTACGCATCACCACCGGCAGCGGCGCGAAGCTCTCGAGCTGATCGCGATACAGCCGCGTCTGCTCCTGCTCGCTGGGAAAGCGCTCGTTCATCATGAACGGCACCTCGGTGCGATAAAGCCCCACGCCGCCGACCCGGGACTTGAGCGAGGCCACGGCCTCCACCGTCAGTCCGGTATTGACCATCAGCGGCATGCTGTGACCGTCGGGTGTCTCGCTGGGGCGGTCCTGCTCGTGCTCGAGCACATCGCTCAGCGCGCGTTCCTCGGCGATCAGGTTGCGATAGTGGTGTTCGCGTTCCGCATCCGGGCGTACGAACAAGCGCCCGCGATGGCCATCGAGGATCGCGCGCGCGCCGTTGAGGCGGGGCAGTGGCAAGTCCACCATCCCCAGTACCGTGGGGATGCCCATTGCCCGGGCGAGGATGGCGACATGCGAGGTGCTCGACCCGCGAATCGACACCAGGCCGACCAGCTTGTCGCGCGGCACCTCGCCGAGCGAGGCGGCACTCAGCTCATCGCCGATCAGGATGGTCTGCTCGGGGAAGGTATCCGGCGTGCGCGGACTGTCTTCCTGCAGGTGCGACAGCACGCGCCGCCCCAGATCGCGAATGTCGGCGGCCCGTTCGCGCAGGTAGTTGTCGTCGACACGCTCCAGGTATTGCACGTGCCGCTTGACCACATCGGCCAGCGCGCCGGGTGCCCACTGCCCTTCGCGAATGCGCTTCTCGACTTCCTGGCCCAGCGCAGCGTCCCCCAGCATCTGCTGATAGACATCGAACAGGGCGACTTCCTGGGCGGAAATACGCTTGACCAGGCGCGCGGCCGCGACGCCGATCTCCTTGCGCACGTTATCGATGGCCTCGTGCAGACGCGCGATCTCGGCATCGATGTCGGTGGGAATCAAGTCGGGCACGCTGTTCAGGTCGGCCGGGGGCATCAGCACCACCAGTTCTCCCACCGCCATGCCGGGCGATGCCGCGATGCCCGAGAACATCGCCTGGCCATCGGCCTCGGTCGGACGGGTCAGCGTGCCCGTGGCCATGGCATGCGCCAGCACGCCGGCCAGCTGGGCCGCCATGGTGATCAGGAAGGCCTCCTCGCCTTCATCGAAGCGACGCATGGCCTGCTGCTGCACGACCAGCACCCCGAGCATGCGGCGCTGGTGAATGATCGGCACGCCGAGGAAGCTCGAAAAGCGCTCCTCGCCGGTTTCGGCAAAATAGCGGAAATACGGATGCGACGGTGCATCCTCGAGGTTGAGAGGCTCCTCGCGCTGGCCGACCAGCCCGACCAGCCCTTCGCCCAGCGGCATGCTCACCTGTCCCACCGCCTGGGTACGCAGGCCCAGGGTATCCATGAGCACCAGGCGATCGCGCTCGGCATCGAATAGATAGACGGAGCACACATCGGTGCGCATCGCCTTGCGAATTCGGCGCACCATGGTCGCCAGCGCGGCTTCCAGGCTACGCGCGCCGTTGACTTCCTGAATGATGCGTCGGAGAACGTCGAGCATGGGCATTTCTTCTTGTTGTCGTCACGGCGTGCGTGCGACGGTTGATCTGAGGCGAACGTGGCGGGGGCCGCCCAGCGGGGCCGCGTCGGCCGGAGGCACGCCCGCGGCTAGCAAGGTCCCTCTTCGTTCGCCAAGCGGTGCACGCGCGGCGCCAGTTCCCGCAAGGCGCGGCGGTAGACTTCACGCTTGAAAGGCACGACCTGCCCCAGTGGATACCAGTAGCTCACCCAGCGCCAGCCATCGAACTCCGGCTTGGGGGTGGAGTCCACGCAGATCCGGCTATCCCGGCAACGGATCTTGAGCAGGAACCATTTTTGTTTCTGGCCGATGCACACCGGCCTCGAATGCGTTCTCACCATGCGTCGTGGGAGACGGTAGCGCAGCCATCCGCGCGTACAGGCCAGGATCTCGACATCCTCCGGCGTCAAGCCGATCTCTTCCTCGAGCTCCCGATACAATGCCTGTTCCGGTGTCTCATGCGCCTTGATCCCTCCTTGCGGAAATTGCCACGCATTCTGTCCCACACGACGCGCCCAGAGCAGCTGTCCGCTGCGGTTGGCAATGATGATGCCAACGTTGGGCCTGAAGCCGTCAGCGTCGATCACGGACATCACCTTAATGAATCTTCGTTGAAGCCATTCTTCCACAAAGCCAGAAAGCGCATCAATACGCCTTGCGGTGGGCAACATTCGGTAACTCTGCGATAATCCCTTCCCTTCGACAGCACGACTCGTCCCCTTCACCCTGCACGATGCAAGGAGCCTTCCTTGAGCCTGGCGATCTTCGATCTCGACAACACGCTACTGGACCTCGACAGCGACCACGCCTGGGGCGAGTTCCTCATCGAGCAAGGCGCCGTCGACGCGACGACCTACCGCGACGCCAACGAGCGCTTCTATCAGCAGTATCAGGACGGCACGCTCGACATCATGGCCTACCTGGCTCTCGCCCTTAAGCCGCTGGCCGAGAACACGCCCGAACAACTGGCCGCCTGGCATCAGCAGTTCATGGCCAGCAAGATCGAGCCGCACATCCTGACCCGAGGCGAGGAGCTGCTGGCACGTCATCGTGCCAAGGGCGATCGGCTGTTGATCATCACCGCCACCAACCGCTTCATCACCGGCCCCATCGCCGAGCGCCTGGGCGTCGATGACCTGATTGCCGTCGAGCCCGAGATCGAGGCCGGCCACTACACCGGCCGCGTGGTCGGCACGCCCAGCTTTCGCGAAGGCAAGGTCGAACGTCTCGATGCCTGGCTTGCCGAGGAAGACGTCACGCTGGACGGCGCCTGGTTCTACAGCGACTCGCATAACGATCTGCCGCTGCTCGAGCGTGTCGACCACCCCGTCGCGGTTGACCCCGACGACGCCTTGCGTGAAGCCGCCACGCAGCGCGGATGGCGCATTCTCAGCCTGCGCGATTGATCCCGGCGACGGTTTATCGGTCGCCAAAGGGATTCCTTATGGCTTTATCATTAGTCATAAAGTCGACCTTGGGGATGCAGTATTTCCCGGCCAAAACCGTTATAATGCAATGCATCAAATTCCATCGCGCCGGTCGCAGTTCGAGACGCCGCTTGCCGGCTGACCGACGCACCTTGTGTAAGGGTTACGTGAATGGTTGGCACGCATATGGATGAGTCAGTAGACATTGTACTCGTGGGCGCGGGCGTCATGAGCGCCACGCTCGCGACCCTGCTTCACGAGCTGGAACCGGATGCCCGCATCGAGATCATCGAGCGTCTCGACAGCACCGCCAGCGAAAGCTCATTTGCCTGGAACAATGCCGGCACCGGTCACGCCGGCTTGTGCGAACTCAACTACACGCCCCGCGCCGACGACGGCTCGATCTCGCTCGACAAGGCCATTCATACCAACACCCTGTTCGAAGAGTCCAAGCAGTTCTGGAGCTACCTGGTCGAGAAAGGCAATCTCGGCGACCCCGGCCGTTTCGTGCACCCCGTTCCGCACATGAGCTTCGTGCGCGGCGAGGACGACGTGCGCTTCCTGCGCGATCGCTACCACGCCATGCGCGAGCATCCCTGTTTCGAAGGCATGGAATACACCGAGGATCGCAGCGTCATCGGCCAATGGGCGCCGCTGCTGCTCGACGGTCGCGAAGGCGATGAACCGCTCGCAGCGACACGCGTGGCCACCGGCACCGATGTCGATTTCGGCGCGCTGACCCGCCAATTGCTCGCTCGCCTCGAGGAAAAGCCCGACGAACAGGTGCGCATCACCACCGGCCAGACGGTCGAGGACTTGACGCGCAATGAAGACGGCAGCTGGCGCCTCAAGGTCGCGGGCAACGACGACACCCAGCGTACCCTGAACGCACGCTTCGTGTTCCTGGGCGCCGGCGGCGCCTCGCTGCATCTTCTGCAGAAGAGCGGCATTCCCGAAGGCAAGGGCTACGCGGGCTTTCCGGTCAGTGGTCAATGGCTGCGCTGCGACAAGCCCGAGATCGTCTCGCGCCACAATGCCAAGGTCTACAGCAAGGCGCCCATCGGTGCGCCTCCCATGTCGGTGCCGCACCTCGACACGCGCAACGTCGACGGCTCGCCTTCTCTGCTGTTCGGCCCCTTCGCCGGTTTCACCACCAAGTTCCTGAAGACCGGTTCGGTGATGGATCTGGCCAAGTCCGTGCGCTCCTCCAACCTGAGCCCCATGCTCTCGGTGGCGCGTGACAACTTCAGCCTGGTCAAGTACCTGATCGATCAGGTACGGCTGTCACACGAGCAACGCGTCGACGAGCTGCGCACGTTCTATCCCATGGCCAAGAATGACGACTGGCGCCTCGAAGTCGCCGGCCAGCGCGTCCAGGTGATCAAGAAGGACCCGCAAAAAGGCGGCATCCTGCAGTTCGGCACCGAGGTCGTGGCTGCCAGCGACGGCTCGCTGGCGGCACTGCTGGGCGCCTCGCCCGGCGCCTCCACCGCCACCTCGATCATGCTCAACCTCGTCGAACAGTGCTTCCCCGAGAAGTTCGCCAGCCAGGCATGGCAGCAGCGCCTGTACGATCTCGTGCCCGCTCGTGCCGAGACCCTGGCCGACAACGGCGACCTGCTGCGCGACGTGCGCCGCCGCACGCACGACACCCTCAAGCTGGTGGACACGCAGCCCAGTCCCGAACCGGTGACCTGAAGCCGCGCCACTGTCTCGGAAGCCCTGCTGCAACGAAAGCCCTGCTGCATCGAGTAGGAGGGGGAGTCACCTCCCCCGTCCTCTCACACCACCGTACGTACCGTTCGGTATACGGCGGTTCATGAAGAACGGCTAAGCCCTCTTGCCGTGCCGAGTACCGAGATCAGCCCCTGCTGCTCGAACCACTTCCGTGGCAGGGCCTGATTCATGTGCGAGGCGCCCGCATTCCACCAAGGACCTCGCCCATTCCCCGCTGACTTCCTGGCACGGGGCTCGTCCAACCCTAGCGCCAGGAGTTTCCGACGCCGGGTGCCTGGACGTTTCCACTGCCGCCAAATCACGCAGCGCAAGCGTCGGCGTACCCATTGATCCAGCGCTTCCAGCGGGCGCTTTACATCGACGAGCGAGAAGTAGCTGGCCCAGCCCCGCAGGACCGGGGTCAGTTCATCTATGACTCGCCGGGTGTGGTGCCCCCTGCCGCGTTTGAGGATCTCACGGACACGCTGCATCAGGCGCTGCAAACTGGCCTTGGCAAGAGTCAGTCTTGGCAACTTGTGCCGGGTCAGCGTGTAGCCCAGGTAACCTCGGCTCCAAGGCCGATCCACCGCACTCTTGGCGCGATTGACCGTGAGCCTGAGCGAATTCTCGAGAAAATCGCTCAGGCTGGCCATGACGCGCTCGCCGGCACGCCGGCTCCTGACATACACCTGGATGTCGTCGGCGTAGCGGCAGAAGCGGTGACCGCGGCGCTCCAGTTCCTTGTCCACGTCGTCCAGCAGGATATTCGCCAGCAGCGGGCTGAGTGGCCCGCCCTGGGGCGTTCCCTGTCGGCGTGGCGTGGTCAGGCCATGCTGGAACATCCCGGCTTCCAGGTAGCGGCGGATCAGGCGCAGCACCCGCTTGTCGCGAACGCGGCGCGCGACCCGCGCCATCAGCAGGTCGTGGTTCACCCGGTCGAAGAAGGCTTCCAAGTCAAGGTCGACCACCCAGCGGTGGCCGGCGGCGACGTGGGCCTTCATGGCCGAGACGGCCTGCTGGGCACTACGCTTGGGGCGATAACCGTAGCTTGATGCGGAAAAGCCCGGATCGAAGATCGGCGTCAAC
>JQNW01000008.1 GCA_000761475.1 Chromohalobacter israelensis | reverse complement strand
CAGGATACGCCACCCTTCCTACCTCCTCCCGTACACCAGAAGTCACCATAGCTCAACGTCGTGACAGCGGCATGGCACCGCGCGTGCTCTGTAATGATTTATTTCTATCCCATAGGTAGCGAAATACAAATTTTTACTATGAGAGGGATGCTTTAAAAAAGGGAAACGTCGATAACGCACGGCCGTCACCCAAGGCCGTGTGCGTTATTGAAGGTGACGACCATGGATACCGTTGGTATCACCAAGCGCAAGCGCGATTAAGGGGAATGCAACATGAGCGGAAAATGCCCGGTAATGCACGGCGGCAATACCTCCACGGGGACCTCCAATAAAGACTGGTGGCCGGAAGGTATCAACCTGGACATCCTGCACCAGCACGACCGTAAAACCAATCCGATGGACCCCGACTTCAACTATCGGGAGGAGGTCAAGAAGCTTGACGTTCAAGCGCTGAAGAACGATCTCCGCCAGCTGATGGTGGATAGTCAGGCATGGTGGCCTGCGGACTGGGGAAGCTACGTAGGCATGTTTGCCCGTGTCGCATGGCACTCTGCAGGGTCATATCGCTTAGCGGATGGCCGTGGCGGCGGTGGCACAGGGAATCAACGCTTTGCACCGCTCAACTCCTGGCCGGATAACGTGAATACCGACAAGGGGCGCCGCCTCCTGTGGCCGATCAAGAAGAAGTATGGCAACAAGATTTCATGGGCCGACCTGATGGTCCTTTCCGGCACCATCGCCTATGAAGTCGCGGGACTGAAGACGTACGGCTTCGCCTTCGGTCGTGAAGATATCTGGCATCCGGAAAAGGACATCTACTGGGGCGACGAGAAGGAGTGGCTGGCACCTTCCGACGAGCGTTATGCCGATGTCGAAAAGCCGGACACCATGGAAAATCCGCTGGCAGCGGTGCAGATGGGGCTCATCTACGTCAATCCCGAGGGGGTGAACGGACAACCCGATCCGCAGAAAACCGCCGAGCAGGTACGCGAGACCTTCGCTCGCATGGCCATGAACGATGAAGAGACAGCGGCGCTGACGGCCGGTGGCCACACGATCGGCAAATGCCATGGCAACGGTGAGGCGGAGAACCTCAGTGCAGAGCCGGAAGCGGCCGATGTGGAATATCAGGGCATTGGCTGGATGAATACCAAAGGCCGTGGTATCGGTCGCGATACCGTCGTGTCCGGTATAGAAGGCGCCTGGACCAAGAACCCGACCCAGTGGGACATGGGCTGGTTCGATATGCTGTTCAACCACGAGTGGGAGCTCAAGAAGAGTCCGGCGGGTGCGTGGCAATGGGAGCCCGTCGATATCGCCGAAGAGGATATGCCGGTTGATGTCGAGGATCCGTCGATTCGCCGTATGCCGATCATGACCGATGCGGACATGGCGATGAAGGTGGACCCCATATACAACGAGATCTGCCGGAAATTCATGGACGATCCAGAGTATTTCTCTGAAACCTTTGCCAAGGCATGGTTCAAGCTTACCCATCGCGACCTGGGCCCGAAGGCGCGCTATATCGGCCCCGACGTACCCGCAGATGACCTGATCTGGCAGGACCCGATTCCGGCGGGCAGCATCGCCTATTGCGAAGAGGTCGTGAAGCAGAAAATCGCGGAAAGCGGCCTGAGCATCGGTGAAATGGTCAGTACGGCCTGGGACAGCGCTCGCACGTATCGTGGTTCCGACATGCGGGGGGGCGCCAACGGTGCGCGCATCCGCCTGGCGCCTCAGAAGATGTGGCCGGGGAATGAGCCCGAGCGTCTCGCCAAGGTCCTCGACGTCTATGAGCGGATCTCCGCCGAGACCGGTGCCAGCATCGCCGATGTGATCGTGCTGGGAGGCAGCGTGGGCATCGAACGGGCGGCAAAAGCGGCGGGCCATGACGTGCATGTACCGTTCTTGAAAGGCCGCGGCGATGCCACCGACGAGATGACCGATGCCGCCTCCTTCGCGCCGCTGGAACCGTTGGCCGATGGGTTCCGTAATTGGCAGAAGCAAGACTACGTGGTGAAGCCGGAGGAAATGCTGCTCGATCGCGCCCAGTTGATGGGGCTGACCGGGCCGGAAATGACCGTGCTGATTGGCGGTATGCGAGTGCTGGGCACCAATCATGGTGGCACCAGGCACGGTGTCTTCACCGACCGTGAAGGGCAGTTGACCAACGATTTCTTCGTCAACCTGACCGACATGGGCAATACCTGGAAGCCGGCGGGCAACAACGTGTACGAGATCCGTGACCGGGAAACGGATGCCGTCAAATGGACAGCATCGCGCGTTGATCTGGTCTTCGGTTCCAACTCGCTGCTGCGTTCTTACGCGGAAGTCTATGCACAGGACGATAATGAAGAGAAATTCGTCAACGACTTCGTCGCCGCCTGGACGAAAGTGATGAACGCCGACCGTTTCGACGTCGCGTGACTCTCTCCTTTCCCGGGATCGTATCGCCTTCCCAGTGGCCGATATACAGGCGGTTCTCCACCTCGGCGGGACGATGTTCAATGCCCACCCGATCAGGGATCTTGCCGAGCCCGGCTCGTTTAGCCAGATGCCGATGATAACGACGCTGTTGAGGTAGCCGCAGCGCCTTCCAGAGATTGCCGCCATGGGCCTTGTCATCCCGAATCAGCGAATAGATCCATTCATGGCTGACTCGGATGCCATTGGCGCTGGCCATGAAACCGCTGATCTGTTCAGGGCTCCATTCGTCCCGCAGCTGTCGGGTTATCCAGCGGATCAGGCTGGGCAAGCGCTTGGTCGTCTTCCAGGCAAGCCGGCGTCGCCGGTCGCTGAGGATCTGGGCCTGCTCCGGGTCATAACCATGGCAGCCAGCGTTGCGACGGATCTCCCGACTGATCGTGCTGCTGTGAATGCCAAGCTCACTGGCGATCTGGCGCTGGCTTGCCCCGGTCTCAAGACGGGCAAATATCTGATATCGTTGCTTCTGGGTCAGCTGTCGGTATCCCATGCTCTGCTTCACTTTGGTCGGTGAGCGAGAAGGGTACCGGCGCTGGCCCTCCTGCCTCTACCGTGTGATCCAAAGTGCTGCGGTTATTCTATGAATCCAGGAACAAAGCCTCAAGTTCTTGGCATGGGGTTGGTTTATTTAAAAAGTCTTGAAGGTGAGTCTGTTAGTATCCTATATCCGTTTGCAGAGAGTTATTCTAAATCGACTAGCTCTGGGTTTTCTAAATTATGGAAGTATAGGTTCGAGTTTTGAGGCATGTATGCCTTATTTGTATATGCCTCTCACTGAGTCTTTTGTTCCCCTTCGCCGGGGCGATGGCTCGCAGCGAAAGGCTTCCGTTAACTGGACTTTAGGGAATCGCTGATCAATTCGTCTCTGAGCGGTTGAAGGGCTCAGAGTGGCACAACCATCGCGTCAGCGATCATTTTCTGACCACCTCAGGGGGGCCGTTTCCCTGCCAGGCGGATTATCCGGCTGGCAGGGCAGATTCAAGGCGCACTGGCCCCATCAACTTGGCCCTCGCATCGTGTCGCCAGCACCAGGTTGGCCAGCCCGAACAGGCTGAAGAGTTGCGCCTGGTTCTTGGCCAGCCCCTTGTAGCGCGTTTTGCGGTAGCCGAAGAGGTTCTTGATGACATGAAACGGGTGCTCGACCTTGGCACGGATGCTGGCCTTGGCCTTTTCGAATGCCAGCAGCAGCGTTTTCATGGGGCTGCCGTCCATCTTCTTGATGGCGCCGCGCTTGGCGGCCACGCAGCATTTGGAATCCGGAGCATCCTTCTCTTCGTCGAGATGTTTCCACATGCCGGTGTAGCCCGCATCGCCGTATACCCGTTTGTCATCCTCCCGGACCAGAGCGCCGGCCATGGTGACATCGGCAACGTTGGCCGAGGTCGCGGCGACGCTGTGAGTCAGTCCGGTGACGGCATCGACGCCGATATGGGCCTTCATCCCGAAGTACCACTGGTTGCCCTTCTTGGTCTGTTTCATCTCTGGATCGCGCTGCTTGATCTTGTTCTTGGTGGAAGGGGCGGCCGCCACGATGGTGGCGTCGACGATCGTGCCCTCGCGCATGAATAACCCTTTCTCGGCCAGGTGGGCGTTGATCTCCTCGAAGATCCGCTGGGTCAGGGCATGCTTCTCCAGCAAGTGGCGGAAACGCAGCAGCGTGGTCGCGTCCGGCACGCTCTCGATGGTCAAGTCGACACCCACGAAGTCGCGCATCGCCTGGCTATCGTAGATAGCATCTTCAAGTGCCTCGTCGGCGAGCGCATACCACTGCTGCAGGAAGTAGATCCGCAGCATGCGCTCCAGGCCGATGGGCGGACGGCCGCGCTTGCCCGTTGCGTTCGGGAAGTAAGACGGCGACAGCGCGTCGATGAGCCGTTGCCAAGGCACCAGCGCCTCCATCTGGGTCAGGAACCGCTCGCGGCGGGTCACCTTTTTCTTGTTCTGGTATTCGGCTTGGGCGAACGAGATCTGCTTCATCGGGTAGCTCGGTCAGGTGGTGACAGGGTAGCCAGATTCTACCCCGCCGATGGCGATCAGGCAGCTGCGGCGGGGTTTATGCAGCGTTTCCTTAGGTCTGCGTCGGCGGACATTAGGCTTCGGCGCGCTGAGGTTCAGGCATGTCTATGGTTTTTCAAAATACCGACGAAGCTAGCCAGGCCTGGCGTTCAGGCAACTGGCTTGGAGGCGGCGGTCCGCAAAGGCAGAGTCGTCACGGTCTCGCCATCCGGGACTGTCTGCGGTTAGATTCATCTCTAATGACGTTCGACATCGACAATCCGGAGCTCAGCCATGTCTCGTGCTATCGAAATCCCCGCCGCCGACGGCACCATCGACGCGCACATCTTCACGCCCGAGCACGCCGACGGCCCTCTTCCGGCCGTGGTGCTGTTCACCGATATCGGTGGCCTGCGTCCCTGCTACCACGAGAAGGCCCAGCAAATCGCCAATAACGGCTATGCCGTATTGATGCCCAACGTCTACTACCGCGATGCAAACGGTCACATCGTGCCGGAGGGCAAGTCCTTCCGTGATCCGGATGTGCGACCGACGTTGCTCGAGTATGCCGCCCATCTGACGCCCGAGGCGCAATCCCGCGACTTCGCCGCCCTGCTGGACGGTATCGACCACGAGACCGAGTTCGCGGACGGCAAGGTTGGTGTGGTCGGCTATTGCATGACGGGCGCCTTTGCGCTGCGCATGGCGGCAGAGCACGCCGACCGTGTGGCGGCTGCGGCCGGCTTCCATTCGGCGCGGCTGGCCGAGGCGAACGATCCGAACAGTCTCGTGAACGACGTTGGTGCCATCGAAGGGCGTGTCTATTTCGGCCATGCCGACAAGGATGAGCTATTGCCCCCGGACCAGATCGCCCGCATGGATGAAGCGCTCGCCGGCGCCGGCGTGCATTTCACCACCGAACTCTACAAGGGCGCAGCCCACGGCTTCACGGCCAAGGACGCTCCTTCCTACGATGCAGCCGCCGACGCCCTGCACCACAAGCGACTGTCCCAGCTTTTGGAAGAAACGCTGTAACGGTGTCTTGAGTTTTCGGCGTGGCGGCGGTGAGTCGCGAGTTGGTTAGCGGAAGAGGCTGTCCACCAGGTCGGCGCCGAGGCCGACCTTGTCGTAATGATCGCGGCAGAGGGCGATGTAGTCATGCACGTCGAAGTGGCCGCAGGAGTCGCCGTTTTCGTCCAGCCAGATCAGTGGACCGGTGACGATGAAGAAGACGCGCATCGGGTCGGGGTGGTCGTAGGCGACGAGGGTGTGCCCTTCGCCGGGTGTTTCGTAGATGAAATCGCCGGCGGTGGCGACCCAATCGTGCTCCAGGTAGCCCCATTTGCCGGAGATGGTGTAGGCGAAGACTTCATGGGGATGGTAGTGGCGGTTGACCAGCCCGGCGCCCTTGGCCATGAGGACATCGCACCAGCGGTTTTGCGAGGGCGAAATCCACAGCGGCCGGGAGGATACAGTGTCGGAGAACGGCACGTAGTAGCGCTCGTCGTCGGTGGGGGCGTTGGCGATGTGGACCTCGGGCCTGGCATCGGGCTTGAAGCTTTCGGCGATGGGAGCGAGGTCCTTCCAGAATTCGGTAGTGGCGTGGGTGGGCATGTCAGGCTCCTGTGCGTTGTGTCCTGTGCACAGTCATGCCCGGTCCCGTGCGAGAGATAAAGTAGGCTTTCGCATGAGGCAGGACGCATGGGCCTGCCTCAATGATGGCTGTCTCTTCCGTTCATCCCAGCAACTGCGGGTTGAGTTGCCACACGGTGTAGGTCAGCGCCGTGGCCAGCGAGACCCAGGCGAGGTAGGGCACCAGCAGCAGCCCGGCCAACGGGCGCACGCGCCAGAAGGCGATGAGCGTGGCGAGGATCATGCCCCACAGTAGGATGACCTCGACGAAGGCCAATGCCCCCAGGTGCCAGACGAAGAACAGCCAGCTCCACAGCGCATTGACGGCGAGATGCACGAGAAATAGCGTCAGCGCGCCTTGGTGGCGGCGCCAGCCACCTTCCCGCCATACCAGCCAGGCGGCGATGCCCATCAACGCGAAAAGAGTCGTCCACACCGGTCCGAACGCGCCCGCGGGAGGGGCCCAGTCGGGCTGTGTGAGATCGGCATAGAACTGAGTCGCATCCACCGAGGCAATGGCGCCGATGCCGGCGGTGATAAAGCTGATTACCAGCCAGCCGACCAGGCCCAGCAGTTGGTGGCGAGTCGAAAATGCACGCATGGCGATATCCCTTTGCCCATCGAAACGTGTATCAGATTGGGCGATATCTCGGTGATATGCCAAGGGTTTTTCTGACGTTGCGCGGAAACGTCGCAGGACTTGTCTTGCCTTCGTAACCGAAGGGGGATGATTCAACCTCGGTTAGTCATTCGAAGCTTGCTCTCACAGTATTAACCATCACGATACTGATCAATCATGGTTAATTTTTTCTTTGTTTTCAGGTAGTTATTGCCATGCAGGGGCGCCGGGTATAGGCTGTGAAAAAGTTGACAAAAATAATGGGGTTTCTGGAGTGAAAGCGAGACCTCAGCTCCGCCTGACGCACACCATGGAGAGCACATGAATCCTGCTTCTTTGATTCTGTTGGCATTCGCCATGTCGACAGATGCCTTTGCCGCTTCCATCGGCCGGGGAGCCGAGCTGAGGAAGGTGCGTCTGCTGAGTGCGCTGCGCATAGGCGCCGTGTTCGGCGTGGTAGAGGCGATCATGCCCTTGCTGGGCTGGGCGCTGGGCCACGTGGCGATGCGTTTCGTCTCCGGCGTCGATCACTGGATCGCCTTCGTCATGCTGGCGTTGCTGGGCGGTCACATGATCTGGGCAGGGGTGAAGAAGGAAGACTGCGCAGCGATCAAGGCGGCCGAAACCCAGCCGGAGAATCGCTCCATATGGCTGATTGCCTTCACGGCGCTGGCCACCAGCATCGATGCCATGGCCGTCGGCATCACCCTGGCGCTGACGGATATCAACATCATCGCCGCATCGGTGGCGATCGGTCTGGCAACGGCCTTGATGGTCACGCTCGGCACGCTGCTCGGGCGTGCCATTGGTACCATCGTCGGCAAGTGGGCCGAGATACTGGGCGGCTTGATCCTCATCGGCATCGGTATCGCCGTGCTCTACGAACATCTGGCGGGCCTCGCGTCGGCGTGACCCTTTCGCGCGGGAGCCATGGTCTGGACGGCTTCCACGACGCCGCCGCCAGGCCGACGCATTCCCGCCACATCCGCACTAAGTCGCAAGCCAATGAAAACGGGGTGGGCCTCATGGCCCACCCCGTCGTCTTGCTGCTGATCACGACCTTCTGTCGCTACTGTCCACTCGCTGTCGGAATCACTCGTCTTCCGGCAGGGCGTAGACGACGACCTGATCGCCGACCTGATCCTTCAGGATCGAGTTGCCGCCGGCGATGAAGGCGACGTATTCACGGCCTTCGTACTCGTAGACCGCGGGATTCGAGACGCCGGGCGCTTCGGCCTGGTCTTCCCACAGTTCCTCGCCGGTCTCGAGCGAGTAGGCACGCAGCTTGGCATCCATCGAGGCACCGATGAAGATCACGTTGCCTGCGGTGACCGCCGGGCCGCCGATGGTGGGCGAGCCCCAGCTTTCGGGCATGAAGAAGCCGTACTGCTGAGACGCCCCGATGGGACGGCGCCATTTCACGTCACCCGTTTTCATGTCCAGGGCGACGATCTCGCCGAAGGGCGGCTTCCAGCACGGCATGCCGAGCCAGTTGAGCGCGACTTCGAGACGCATGCCGTAGGGCGCGCCCGTCTGCGGCGCGAAACCGCTTTCGTTGCCCGAGCCGCTGTCGGCCTTCTCGTAGGCCTCGCGCTCGTAGAGCTTCACGTACTGCACGATGTGCGAGGTATTGACGATGGCTGTCTGGCTCTGCGGATCGAAGGCGACCCCGCCCCATTGCACACCGCCCGCACTGTCCGGGTAGGTGAGTGCACCTTCACCCTGGGTGGTGGGCGGGGTGTACATGCCTTCGTAGGCCAGGTCATCCCAGAGGGCCGAGCACTGACCGAAGCTGACGGCATCGGCGAGCCCCCAGACTTCGGGCTTCTCGGCCTGGTCGAGAAGCGGCGCGGGCTTGGTCGGGAAGGGTTGCGTGTCCGCGTATTCTTCGCCTTTGACGGAACCGTCGCCTTGCGGCACCGGGCGCTCCTCGATCGGCCAGACGTCCTCACCGGTCAGGCGATTGACCACGAACAGAAAGCCCATCTTGGTGGCCTGCACCAGAGCGGGGATTTCTTCGCCGTCCACCGTGATGTCCATCAGTGTCGGCGCCGCATTGATGTCATAGTCCCAGACATCGTGGTGTACCCACTGACGCGACCAGACGACTTCGCCGGTATCGACGTCGAGCGCGGTGGTCGAGGTCGCCAGGGGCACGTCCTCGGTGCGGTTGCCGCCCCAGTAGTTGGGCGATGGCGAGGAGATCGGCAGATAAACGAGGCCGTTTTCCTCGTCGGCGGACATATGCGTCCACACGTTGGCGGTGCCGCTCTTCTCGCGCATTTCCTCGGAGAGAGCATTGAAGCTCCATTCGCGCTCGCCGGTGCGGGCGTTGATGGAGAACACTGTGCCGGGAGGCGCTTGCTCGAACGCCCAATCCTTGCCGGCCCAGCCGAGAATCAGGTGATCGCCCACCACGGTCGGCGGCTGCAGCAGCGAGAGCGGCCATTTGTCATGGGTATCGTTCCACTGATTGACGTCGAGCACGCCGTTATCGGCGAAGCTCGTGCACTTCTCGCCGGTGTCGGCATCGACGGCGAAGAGCTGCGCATCCATGGTGCCGAGGTAGACGATTTTCTGGCAGGACTCGCCCTCGACCGGATCATCCGCTTCCCAGTAGGCAACGCCGCGGCTCTTGAGCGCGGGTTGCGTCAGTGCCTCGAGAGAAGACTCGGTGTCGAAGCTCCATTTCTGCTCGCCGGTGGCGGGATCGAGCGCAAGGATGCGATAGAACGGCGTGCCGATATAGAGCGTGTCGTTGGCGAACACCGGTGTCGCGGACCATACCGTGGGCGGCAGATCGCCGGAGCCATCGGAGACATCGCCGGTATGCACTTCCCAGACCTTTTCCAGGTCGCCGACGTTATCGGCGTTGATCTGATCCAGGGGGCTGTATTTCTGCGCGTTGAGCTGGCCGTGGAAGCTATCCCACGTCGGTGTGCCGGGAACCAGTGGCACCGGCTCGGACTGAGCCTGTTCCGGTGCCGCGCCGTTGTCCTGGGCGCTCGTGTTCTGCGTGTTCGAGGCGTCCTGCTCGGCGGACGTCTCCTGTGCCAGCAGGGCAGTCGGGGTCAACAATAGCGCCAGCGCCGCCGTGGTGCCGAGGCGTTGCGCGCTGAATCTGAGTGTCGGCATGAATCGGCTCCTCATGTATGGGCGGGATGGGCAGGGCGATTGGCGAGGACCATGTCGAGAATCAAGCCGATCAGGCCGACGACCATGGCCACGCAAAGCCACCATTGTTGCAGGAGGAGCCCCGCGAAACAGGTGCCGGCGAGCCCCAGGAAAATCAGTACGCGCCAGGCGTTGCGAGAGCCGTTCCCTTTAAAGGCGGGCAAGGCGAGCGACAGCACGGCCAGGATGAGGGTGGCGATAATGGCGACGAGTGCGCCGAGCGTGCCCGTCACACCGGTCAGCGGCATGAAATAGGCATAAAGTGCGATGGCCAGCCCGACGAGCGAGGCTACCAGCAGCACGATGGCGCCCAATCTTTGCGAGCGAGATTGTGGCATGGCGTTGTTGTCTCCTTGTGTGGGACAGAATGATCACCTAGCTCTTGATTCCGCCATTGGTCCGACATGGCGCCGGGCTCAAGGGTGTGAGCGAAACGGATGAGCCGTTGGCTACGCCTTTGGTCGTAGCTCACATGGGTATTTTAGTAAAAAATGCAGAGCAATTGTGGCTCTGATGCCAAAATAGTTTAACGGCTAACAATATAGGCACCGGTCATCCCATGAGTGTGGCAGAAAATCTGACTGAGGACGGAACGCTTGACGTCCGCCAATTCTTTTAGCATGCTAATCGTGTATTGCGACAAAACGCCGCATCACCACCATCTTCAAGGAGTGGTCATGAAAGCGCTCAACAAGCTGTTCTCGATGTTGGCAACCATCGTCGTCTCCGCGCTGCTGCCGTTCTCGCTGGTCGCGGAAAGCGAAGCCAATCAACACGTCAGTGTCCATGACGCCACGGCGAAGGTCTCCACGCTGAACGAAGACAATCGCCAGGACGACGACGCTGCCTGATATCACGCGATTGCCCGGGGGAGGCGCCGGTGGTGTAGCCTGACGGGACTCATTCATCCGTCACGAGGGCCACGCCATGCTGACGATCTCCAATACGGTGGCGCTCGCCGATTGGGAAATCGACATTAGTCAGATCCGGGCGCAGGGTGCCGGCGGCCAGAACGTCAACAAGGTCGCCTCGGCGGTACACCTGCGCTTCGACATTCCGCGTTCGTCCTTGCCACCGTTCTACAAGGAGCGGCTGATGGCGCTTTCCGATCAGCGCATCAGCAAGGATGGCGTGGTCATCATCAAGGCGCAGCGCCACCGCACGCTGGAAGCCAACAAGGAAGAGGCGCTCGCGCGTCTCAAGGCCCTGATCCAGGGCGCGGTGCAGCAACGCAAGGTACGCCGTCCCACCCAGCCTTCCAAGGGCGCGAAGCGTCGCCGCGTCGACAAGAAAACTCGCAAGGGAAAGACCAAGGCCTTGCGCGGCAAGGTGGAGGTATAAGGCCGCGCCGCGCATGTCCGTGGCGGTTGCCTCGTGAACGGCCGGCTTTCAGGCCGGCTGCTTGGGAAGGGCAAGCAGTTCGCGCTCCAGGGCGAAGATATGCGGATCGTCGTGGCCCATCTCGCGCAAGGCGTCGGTGAGATTGAGCAGGTAATCGCGATTGGGTCCGCTGGGGCCGTGGGATTCGGCGATCTGCCGGGCGATCTCGGCGTTCGACGCCGGGCCGAGAAAGGCGGCGTTGTCCTCGCTGGCGAGATAGACCAGGCCCTCATGACTTTCCGCATGGCCGCTGTCGTCGAAGTGCAATGGCGTGACCACGCGCAGATAGCCGTTTTTCTCGCGGACATCGAGTGGGCCGAGCACGTCCCGCGTGATGCGATAGGCCATGCCATGGCAGATAGCCCCGGGCGACTCGGTCAAGGTGGCGACGCGCCCCGGTGCCTCGGGCGTGCCGCGATGGTCGTGCGATCCCTGCCAGAAACGCCGTGTCCAGCCGACGATATGCGCGGGACGACGCTCCAGAAACGGAAAGTCGGCTTTCCAGATCAAGGAACCATAGCCGAACAGCCAGATCGCCTCGTGATCGTCGAAGTGGGTCATTTGCTGATTGATCGCGGTGGTATCGAGCGTCATGGCTCTCTGCAGTTCCTCGAGTGAATGAACGAGCGTGCGGGCCTCCGTGCCGTCCGCACGGAGCGCGCGCGCACATCGATTATGCACGTTTCACCTCCGATGTGCGGCTTGCGTCCTGAAACCTCAAGGCGCGATGTTGCACCATCGCGGTGCGTCTGCGATTCGGCTATGCTCAGGGGCCGATTCGTTGACCGTTTCCCGTACCTTTCCTGGAGGTGGGTATGTCGTCGTCGCTGCTGGGTATCCTGATCATGTGCGCCGGAGTGTTGTGCCTGGCGCTGGGCGATGCCGTGTCCAAGTGGCTGGGGGCCACCTACGAGCCGATCCAGATCATCTTCTTTCGTACCCTGATCTCGCTGCCGCTGATCGCGCTGCTGGCGCGCTTCAACGGCGGCTGGCGCAAGCTCAAGACCCGGCGGCCGGGGATACACCTGCTGCGCGGGATGATCTTCGCCGGCACCATGTTCTGCTTCGTGACTGGCTTGACCCTGTTGCCGCTGGCGGAAACCACGGCCATCGCCTTCGCCGCACCGTTGTTCGTGACGCTGCTGTCCGGCCCACTGCTCAAGGAGCGTGTCGAACGCCTGCCGTTCATTGCCTCGCTGGTCGGCTTCGCGGGTGTGCTGGTGGTGGTGCGTCCCGGCGCGGCGGGCTTTCAATGGGGTGCATTGATCGTCGTCGGCGCGGCGGTGTGCTATGCCCTGATGATGATCACCGCACGGCGCTACGGTGGCAAGGAGAGCCTGTGGGCGATGGTCTTCTATGCCACCCTGGTGCCGCTGATCCTCAGTGCCCTGCTGCTGCCCAGTGTCTGGAAGATGCCCGAAGGTCTGGCATGGCTGGGCTTCATCGGGTCCGGCATCTTCGGTGTGGGCGCGGTGTCGTGCATCACGCTGGCGTTTCGCTACGCCCCGGCGGCGCTGGCCGCGCCCTTCGATTACACCGCCATGGTCTGGGCCGTACTGCTGGGCTGGTGGTTGTGGGACGAGGTGCCCGATGTCTGGGTGTTCGTCGGCGCCGCCGTGATCATCGGCAGCGGCGTCGCCATCGCGCTGTACGAGCGTCAGGTGGCGATCAAGGCCCGGCCGACGACCTGACCCCGAGGTTCCGTGCCGGCGAATCCTCGCGTAGTTGACGTACATCAAGGTTCGCGATGCTTGCTCTGTCACAGTGATGGAATGACTTTCGACCATTCAAGGGGCAGGGAACTCATGTTGATGTCGCTCATGCGCCGTTTCTCGGTGCGCGTTCGCATGGTGGGGGCGATCGTCGTCGTTCTGGCGTTGCTGGGCGTGTTGGGCGGTACCGGGGTGTGGGGCATGTATCGCCTGTACGACGCCAGCCTGGGGTTGTTGGATCAAGGGCTCGTGCAGGAGACCCAGGCGGGTGTCATGGCCGCGCGGCTGGCCGAGGTGGCGCAGGGCTCGCTGTTGTTGTTCGTGGTCGCCGGATTGGTGACGGTTCTGGTCGTGGCGCCGCTGACCTGGCTCAACATGCGGGCGATCTGTGCGCCGGTGCGCGAGGCCAAGGACTATGCGACCGCCATCGCCGGGGGAGATCTCACTCAGCCGATCGCCTGCCAGGGGCGTGATGAAATCAGCGAGCTGCAGGAGGCTCTGGGCACCATGCAGACGGGCCTCGGCGGCATGGTCGCCCAGGTGCGCGACGCCAGCGATAGCGTCGCCATCGCCAGTGAGGAAATCGCCCTGGGCAATCAGGACCTCGCCACGCGCACCGAACAATCGGTGGGCAACCTGCAGCAGAGCGTCGCCGCCATCGCCCAGTTGACCGAGAGCATTCAGCAGACCGCACAGGCCGCGCAGCGAGCCGACGAGCTGGCCACGCATACCGCCGAGGCGGCCGTGCGCGGTGGCGAAGCGGTGAAGGATGTGGTCACGCGCATGCATGCCATCGCCGAGGCGGAGCGGCGTATCGGCGACATCGTTGGGCTGATCGACGACATCGCCTTCCAGACCAATCTGCTGGCTCTGAACGCCTCGGTCGAGGCCGCCCGCGCGGGAGGCCAGGGCCGAGGTTTCGCCGTGGTCGCCAGTGAGGTACGCAATCTCGCGGGACGTTCCGCCACGGCGGCCAACGAGATCAAGACGCTGATTCGCGACAGCGGCGAGACGGTGGCCGCCGGCGTGAGCCAGGCCGAAGCCACAAGGACGACCATCGAGGAGATCGTCGCCGGGGTGCAGCGGGTCAGTGGCGCGATCAGCGAGATCAGCAGTGCCGCCGGCGAGCAGTCCAGCGGTATCGAGCAGGTCAACCACTCGGTGGAGCGCATCGATCGCATGATCCAGCAGAACGCGGCCCTGGTCGAGCAGTCCGCGGCCGCGGCGGCCTCGCTGCGCGATCAGTCGTCCCGACTGGCCAGCGTGGTACACCGGTTCCGTCTCATGGAAGCGTCGCAGGAAGTGCCCGCGTCGCGTGACGCAGCGCCCCGCCGGGCCTTGCCAGCGCACCACCAGGTCGAGGCGCACGCCGCCTGGGCATGAAGCCTGGCCGCGTCGGTACCCGCGGCAAGGACCTGCATCAGAGATTTTTTCATTAAAACTTGCCGGTCATACTCAAGTCTGCCCCCGGGAGGTCGATATTGGGTGCGGCCGGCTACCACGGCGTCAACATTCCTTAACATCCTTCTGATTAACTCGTCGTACTCCTTCCCCATGAGACGCCGAGCCGGGTACGACGATGCGGATCAAGACCTCGTTCAAGATAGCGATCTTGTTGTTGTTCGTTGCTTATCGAGCAGCGTGCCTGGTGCGCATGGTCCGAACGGCGCGCCGCGTGTCGGCCGAACGCCGCTCCTCCGTGGTCTAGCCGCTGTCTGAAACGTGCCTGTCTCGGGCCGTCGATGCCGACATTCGCCTTTACGACACGGGGCACTTCGCTCTGGAAACCCATGGCGAGGTGATCATCCCGACCATTCGCCAGTTCCTGGATACCCACGTGAGTCTCCGTAGGCAAGGGGTGTCTCATGCGGAACAACGTGCATGAAACAAATCGCCCGTGGTCCAGGCCACGGGCGATGGGGTCATGGCGCCGGATGGCGCCGGATGGCGCCTGACGAGGCGGATCATCGGCAGAAGGTCATTTCTGCAGCTTGACCATGCGCAGGTACGGCTTCTTCTCGTCCCAGCCCTGCGGGAAGAGTTCCTTGGCCGTCTCGTTGTCGACCGAGGGGACGATGATGCAGTCGTCGCCTTCGGTCCAGTTCACCGGCGTGGCGACCTTCTGGCTGTCGGTCAACTGAAGGCTGTCCAGCACACGCAGAATCTCCGCGAAGTTGCGACCGGTGCTGGCCGGGTAGGTCAGCGTCAGGCGCACTTTCTTGCTGGGGTCGATGATGAAGACGCTACGCACCGTCAGGGTGTCGTTGGCGTTGGGGTGAATCATTCCGTACAGCGAGCTGACCTTGCGGTCGGCGTCCGCCAGCAGCGGAAAGTTCAGGCCATGGCCCTGGGTTTCCTTGATATCGCCTTCCCACGCCTTGTGATCGTCCAGCGGATCGACGGAAAGCCCGATAGCCTTGGCATTGCGTTTCTCGAATTCCGGCTTCAGACGCGACACCTCACCAAGCTCGGTGGTGCATACCGGCGTGAAATCCTTGGGATGCGAGAACAGGATGACCCAGTTGTCGCCGGCCCACTCGTGGAAGTTGATCGTACCGTCGGTGCTGTCCTGGGTGAAATCCGGGGCAATATCGCCGAGTTGTAGTGCCATGGCGTCCTCCTTTCACTGATTGGCGCGAAACACTGAGCTTCGCATCACAAACCAGGGCATGGGAAACAATGGATTTCGCTAAGCAAATGCATCTTGGATATTTGCCCAGACGAGGCGCTTCCCGCGCCCTTGCCTACTCACCACATGGTGACGCCCCCCGGGGATCACAAGGGGGGTGGCGCGAGACTCAAGCGCGGATATAGGCCCAGCCCTGCGCCTGCAGGTCGGCGAGCGTGACCACCGCGGCCTCGACTTCGCCGAGGCCGTCGGGGTTGTCCAGCGCCTGGGCCGCGAGGGTATTGCGGCACAGCCGCAGCCAGGCATCGGTGGCCGGGTCGGGTGTGTCCAGGGCGGCGGCCACGGCGGCGCCGTTGGCCACGATCAGCACCTCGGTGCCGGGCCGTGCCCGGGTCAGGTTGAGTGCATTGCGCCGGGCGCGGGCGAGGCCATCGGCGGTGGGGGCATGCAATACGACACGCAAGGCACTCATGACGTCGTCTCCTCGGGGGTGGCGGCAACGCCGATATGCTGTTCCAGACGCTGCACGTGTTCGCGAAAGCCGCTCTGCTCGCGGCGCCGGGCGAGCGGCAGGTCGATGGTGACGATATCACGCACCGTGGCCGGTGCGCCTTTGTCGGGTTTGGCCAGTACCACGACGCGATCGGCGAGGAGGACGGCCTCCTCGATGTCATGAGTGACGAAGACGATCGCCGCGTCGCTGCGCTGGCGCAGCTCGGTGAGTTCGCTCTGCAGGCGCTGGCGGGTCAGGGCGTCGAGTGCGGAGAACGGCTCGTCCATGAACAACACCCGAGGCCGCACCGCCAGTGCGCGGGCGATGCCCACGCGCTGTTGCTGACCGCCGGACAGCGTGCGTGGCCAGCGCTCGGCGAGTTCCTCAAGCCCGACCAGCGACAGCGGCTCCATGGCACGGGCACGGCGCTCGTCGCGCGATAGTCCCAGGCCTTCCAGACCCAGCTCGACATTGGCGCGCACGCGACGCCAGGGAAACAAGCGCGGCGCCTGGAAGACCATCGACCAGGCGCGGCTGGCCGATGCCTCGGCGGTGGAGAGATGGACGTCGCCACGCTGCGGGGCCAGCAAGCCGGCGAAGGCGCGCAGCAGGGTGGACTTGCCGACGCCCGAAGCGCCGACCATGGCCACGAATTCGCGCGGGGCTACCTCGAGGTCGATGTCGTCGAGCACGACGTCGTCGGCAAAGCCTAGACGTACGCCGCGTGCCGTCAGGACGGGCGCGGACGCGTCATTCATTGCTGCCACCGTAGAACCCTCCGCTGAATGCGCATGAACAGGAAGTCGAACAGGGCGTAGAGCGCGGCGATGGTCAGCATGTAGACCACCACCACATCGGTGGCGAGCAGGCCCGAGGCTTCCATCATGCGCTGGCCGATGCCGGGAATGCCGAACAGCTCGGCGGCGACCACCGTCATCCAGCCTTGGCCCAGGCCGGCACGCAGTCCCCCGAGGATGCCCGGCGCCGCCGCCGGCAGACTGATCTTGGCCAGCCGCGCGCTGAAGCCGCCCTGGCCGAAGGCCCGGGCGACTTCGTAGTAGCCGTCGTCGATGGCGCGCACCGCGCTGTAGCTGGTGAAGTAATTGATCCAGAACACGCCGATGCTGATGATGAATGCAGCGGCGGTTTCGGTCACGCCGAACCAGATGATCGCGAAGGGAATCCAGGCCAGCGGCGGAATCGGCCGCAGCAAGCGTGCCAGCCAGCTGTGGGCGGCATCGAACCGGGGCAGCAGCGCCGCGGTCATGCCGACCGCGATCCCCAGCACCGAGCCGATCCCCAGGCCGATGCTGTAATGGGAGAGGCTCGACAACACGACGTCGAGCCAGATGCCGTCCAGCACTTCCGCCCACAGGACGCCGGGAATCTGCGAGGGCAACGGTACCAGGTTGCTCGGCAGCCAGCCCACGCGCAGGGCCGCCTCCCAGATCGCCACCAGGGCGGCAAGGCTGACGGCGCTGATCAGGGTGCGTCGATGGCGTGCGGGACGCGTCATGGCGCTGCGTTCTCCGTCGAGGACATCACGGCGTCATAGACCGACGTATCGAAGAGCGCATCCACGTCCACGGGCTTCTTCAGCGTGCCGATGCGACGCTGGAAATCGGCCATGGTACGCGTGGCGTCGATGATCATGTGCGGGTCGGCCAGGTAGTTGGACGACGGCGAGGACAAGGCGGCGGTGACCGTTTCCTCGTCGATGAGCCGCTTGCCGACGAACTCGCGCACGTACGGCGCGGCCTGCGCGGGATCGTTCTCGAGCATCTCGGTGGCGCGGACGTGCTGCGCGACCAGGGCCTGGATCGCCTCGGGATGTTCCTCGAGCACGGCCTCGCGCACTGCCAGCACCGCGCCGGGCTGGTGGGGCAGCATGTCGTTGCCGCGCGCCACGACCCGAGCGTCGGGATCGCGTTGCTGCACGACGCTGAGGATCGGCTCGAGGGTCGAGGCGGCATCTACCGCGCCGGCCAGCAGCGATTGTTGAACCCTCGAGGCTCCCATGGTGACGATATCCACGGCGTCCGCGTCGACCCCGACCTGCTCTTCCAGCCAGTAGCGCAGCACGGTGTAGGGCACCGAGCCATTGGGGAAGGTGGCGATCTTGGGCTTGCGGCCCTGCGTCTCGGTGAACTGGGCGATGGCGGTCGCCGGATCGTTGCCCTCGAAGGCATTGGCGAGCTCGCCGCGGGCGATCAGCCCGATCTGCTCCTGGATGCTGGCGGCGAGCACCTTGATCGGCACACCGTTGGCTCGGGCGACCATGGCCGGCCCAATGCCGAAGTTCATCACGTCGAGCTTGCCGGATGCCAGCGCCTGCACCATGGCCGGACCGCTGGAGAAGCGCGTCAACTCGAGATCCAGCCCCGCCTCGTCGGTCCAGCCGGCGCCCTCCATGACGAACAATTGCGCGACCGGCAGGATGGGCATGTAGCCGACCTCGAGAGTCGTCGTTTCGTCGTTCTGGGCCAGGGCCGTACTCGGCAGCAGGGCGGTCAGCGCGAGCGCGCCGATCCAGTGAAACAGTCGTCGCATGGCGAGTCTCCGGGGGATAAGCGATAGGTTCGCCACTATAGCGACTCGCCGATAATAACGAAAAAGACCCGAACGACGATTTGGTTATAAGAATATGCGCGCTATTCGCGTGACGCTCAGGGAGCCGGACCGGCGGCGCCCAGATAATGCTGGCGCCAGTAGCGGATATCCAGCGAGGAGACCGTGACCTCGCGGCCACTGCCGGGGGCATGGATCATCCGTCGGTCGCCCAGGTAAATCCCCACATGCGTGGCCCGCCCCCCGGCGCCGAAGAACAGCAGATCCCCGGGACGTGCCCGGTCGCGATGGTCGAGCGCCTGGTATTGCTGGTTGGAAGTGCGCGGCACCTGAATGCCGGCCGCGGCGTAACTCATCTGCACCAGCCCCGAGCAATCGACGCCGCTTTCCAGGGAGTTGCCGCCCCATTGGTAGGGCGTCCCCAGCGCTTGCTTGGCGCTGGCGAGGATCAAGGCGCGTTCCATGGAGAGATTCTCGGCATCGATGGGGCCGGGGTCCTGGGTCGCGATGCGCTGACTCGACGAACATCCGGCGAGCAGGGCCAGCAGCATGATCACCCACACGAGGGTGTGGCGCGATGAACCAGGAATGAGCGATGACGACGATGAGCGGGAACGCCCCATGCGAGCTCCTCTTTGCGGCATGTGGTTGGCGGTGGGATTGCCAGCAGTGTAGACAAAACGCGGCGCCAACGTGAGTTTGGCGGGTGCCAGCGGGGGCATGTCAGGACATTGGGGCGGCGGTGCCCGGCAGTGTCGCCGAACGGGCCTGGATGTGGGTCTGCAGGCTCAGGGCGAGTTGGCGTGTCGCCTCGTTGGGACGGCCGGGGCTGCGGTGCAGGGCGATCTCGGTCATGGGCAACTCGGGCAGGCCCTCGCCGCTGCCGATGACGCGCAGACCGGCGCCCAGCATGGAAGGCGTGAGCACCGTGATGGCCAACCCCGCGCGCACCGCCGCCGTGAGGCCGGAGAGACTGGCACTGGTATAGGCGATCCGCCAGGGGATGCCCATGGCGTCGAGCGCCGCCAGGGCGCGCTCCCGAAAGATGCAGACACCATCCTTGGAAACCGCCAGTGGCAGCGGTGTACGGCGCTGGGTGTCGTGTCCGGCGGCACCGGCCCATACCGTGGGTTCTCGGCACAGCACTTCCCCGCCGGGGCTCTTGGGCTGACGCGTGGTGATCGCCAGGTCCAGGCTGCCGGCGCGCACGCTTTGCACCAGGTCCACGCTGAGCCCGCAGTCTACCTGCAGCTCGACCCCCGGGTACTGGGCCTCGAACTCGGACAGCGCCTCGGGGAGGTAGACCACGTAATCGTCGGGTATTCCCAGGCGTACCACGCCATCCAGCCGTTGCTCGCTGACATCCTGCCAGGCGAGCGCGTTCTGGCGCAGCATCTGCCGTGCGTGCGAGAGCAGGCGTTCCCCCGCCGGCGAGGGAACGGGCGTCTTGCGTCCGCGTTGCAGCAGGGGCTGTCCGAAGGTGTCTTCCAGGCGCTTCATGTGCGCGCTGACCGTCGACTGCGCCAGGTGCAGGGCGTCTGCCGCTGCGGTGAATCCGCCCTTGTCTACCACCGTGACGAAGGTGTTGAGCACCACGAGATCCAGGGGACGAAAGTTGGCCATTCAGCACCATCACGAATCATGATCGAAATATCGAAACTCTTCGTTTTCATGATAATTCATGTGGCCCCAGACTGCCCGCGTTGTTAACCACCAACGTTCATTCGTCGTCGACAGGAGCGGGCCATGACCAGCAAACGTACCTCCGCCGGGCTACTGGCGGGCCTTCTGACCGTCACGCTCTGGGCCAGCCTGCCGGTATTGCGCGATCTGATCACACTGCCTCCCATGCTGACGGCGGCCGTCGCCATGGGGGCGGCTGCGCTGATGGCACTGCTCATGGGATGGCGTGGTGCGTCGTCCGGCGTGGCCGCCTGGCGCGACGGAAAGTTCTGGCTGATGGGGGTCGGTGGCCTGACGGGCGCGCTGTATTTCTACTTTTCGGCCCTGGGCAAGGGCGACCCGGCCAAGATCACCCTCGTGACGTACCTCTGGCCGCTGGGCTTCATGCTCGTCGCGGATGTGCTCGCCGGGCGTGGGCTCAGGGCGCGTACCTTGCTGGGGTCGGCCGTGGCGTTTTCGGGGCTGGTACCGCTGGTGCTCTCGAACGCTCAGGGCGAATCGACCTCGGCACTGGGCTATATGCAGGGCATGGCCTCCGGCGCCTCCTGGATCATGTTCTCCCTCTATCTCCGGGGGCGCGCCGCCTTGTCCTGGGGGGACTACAAGCACCTGTTCGCCGCTGCCGCCGTCGCATCCTGGGGGCTGCACCGTGCGTTCGAAACCGCTCCCGAGCACGCGACGGCGATGGACTGGGGCGTGGCGGCGCTCATTGGGGTCGGCCCTTATGGGCTAGCGTTCATCACCTGGGGTTACGCCCTGTTGAGAAGCTCCTCCACGTTGCTGGGCGTGCTGACGTATTTCGTGCCCATCATGTCGTCGGTGCTGCTGATCCTGGTGGGGCGTGCCGCGTTCAGTCTGCCGCTGGTCATCGCCTTCGTGGGCGTGCTGGGCAGTGCCGTCATTACTCAGTTGACGAAACGTCCCCCGGGAGCGGTGAGTTCTTGAGACGACAGCCGCTCCGTTCGGGGCGGCTGTCGCCGGGGGGGGCGAGTGGCATATACAGGCTCGGTCAATGCGCCATCATTTCCCGCGCGATGGCGTCACCGTCTAGATGGGAGGGGTAGTAGGTCGGCCAGTTCGTGACCTCGTCCAGCAGGGCGGCGCGATCGTCGCCCCAGTAAAGATGGTAGTGGTCGGCATCCGTGGGATAGATGGCGTGGTCGCTGAACTGGATGTAGCGAGGCGCGTCGGCGCTGCCGCCGTCACGCTCGAAGATATAGCGCACGCCGCGATTGCCCGCCTCGTAGGTGAGGATTTCATGGCCGTCGTAGGTGTATTCCCCCGTGCGCTTGCCGTCGTCTCCGTAGAACGAGACCTGATCGCCCTCGATCACGATACGGTCGACGTCCGTGCGATAGCCGGTCGTGTAGTACTGCTTGTAGTCGGCAGCCGTCTTGTCATCGCTTTGTGCGGCCTTGTGCGCGAAGACGTCATCCAGCGTGCCGTCCTGCAGATAGGGATAGACCGACTGCCAGTCGCCCTCCCAGTCTGACAAGGCGCGATCCTCGACCTGATCATCATCGAAGTAACCGGCGTAGATATCGCTGTCGTGATGATCGTGGGAGTGATCGTGCTCATGCTTATGCCCATGATCGTGGCTGTGATCGTGCTCATGTGCATGGTGGTCGTGGTCATCCTGCTGCGCGACGGCCGGTGGCACGCTCGCCAGCGATAGCAGGCCGAGCGCGAGAGCGGCATGAGTGGATAGGTGACGCATCGTGATCTCCTTGCGTGAATTAGCGTTAGTACAGTGAAAAGCGTTTAATACGTTATAACATAACTTTTAAGAAGGCCAGTTCCAGCGGCCATGCTTTTGAAGCATGATACCGACTCAGGAATTTGGCTTATCGATAGGGAGCAGGAAGCACAATGAAAGGATGGCTGCTGGGCGTATCGCTGACGTTACTGGGGGCAAGTGGCGTGGCGCAGGCGCAGGACGAGGCATCGAACAAGCAGGTTCGCGAGGTGCTCGACCCCATCGTCGCATCATTGATGGAGGCGCAGCAGATCCCCGGCATGGCGGTCGCCCTCGTCGGGTCGAAGGGTACGACGATCGCCCATTACGGCGTCGCCGACCGCAAGACCGGCACACCGGTCGACGACGACACCCTGTTCGAGATCGGCTCGCTCAGCAAGACCTTGACCGCGACCCTGGCCTCGTTGGCCGCCGTCGAGGGCGAGCTCGACCTCGAGGCGCCCGTGAGCCGTTACCTGCCTGAGCTCGAAGGCAGCGCCTTCGACAGGATCGATGGGCTCAACCTCGGTACTCACACCGGCGGCGGGCTGCCGCTGTTCGTGCCTGACGAAGTGACCGACCATGCATCCCTGATGGCCTGGTATCGAGACTGGCAGCCAAGCGAGCCCATCGGCGAGAGCCGTACCTATTCCAACCTGGGGATCGGCCTGTTGGGGCTGGAGACGGCGGCGAGCCTGGGGGGCGAATTCGTGCCGACGATGCGCGCCAAGGTGCTGGCGCCGCTCGGCATGCGGGACACCTGGTACGACGTTCCCGAGGCGCGCATGGCGCACTACGCCATGGGCGAGGCCAAGGACGGCCAGCCGATCCGTGTCTCGCCCGGCGTGCTCGACGACGAAGCCTACGGGCTCAAGACCACGGCCGCCGATCTGGCCGGGCTGGTGCGAGCCAACCTGCATCTCGCGGATGTCGACGCCGAGCTTCAGCAGGCCATCGATGCGACCCGCCAGGGCCATTACCGGGTCGGCGACATGACCCAGGCCCTGATCTGGGAGCAGTATCCGCTGCCCGTAGCGCTCGATACCCTGCGCGCCGGCAACGGGTACGACATGATCCTCGAACCCAACGCGGCCGAGACGATCGTGCCGCCGCAGGCGCCACGCGATGATGTCTGGGTCAACAAGACCGGCTCCACCAATGGCTTCGGCGGCTACATCGTGATGCTCCCCGGTGAGCAGACGGGGCTGGTGATGCTGGCCAACAAGAACTACCCCAACGGTGCTCGCGTCGAAGCGGCCTACCGCATTCTGTCCGGCCTCGGGGTGATCGACGCACCGTAGTGGTTCGGCGTGCATCTCAACCCGGCATCAACAGCGGATACGGGCGTACTACAGCTTCTCGCAGAATAAATATCCGGCGGCTTTCCTACAGGCTCGGGATTAACGATGGCGGCACGAAGAACAGGTTGTGTGTGTAATCGGTTTGAGATTCGGGCACCGTTCCCTCGCCCACGGAGGGCAATTGCCTCACCTCGGGTGGGTAGTCGAGGGAAGACGTCATGCGGCGTTATGGCTCTTCGTCAACCAGTGCCAGCATGGCTTCGAGTTCGCTTGCCGCTTCGCGCAGCAATGGTTCCAGTCCCATCATGTCATCGAAGCTCTGGCGCAGCACGGGCGCGTGGCAGAACAGGCAGGCGAGAAGCCGGCCGTGCTGCCGGATGGGCACCGAGCAGGCGACCATGCCGTCGATGAATTCTTCGTTGTCGGTTCCGAGTTGGTTCTCACGAATAGGAATCAAAGCCTGCTTGAGGGCATCGGGATCGGTCAGCGTATTGCGCGCACGTTGCTGTAGAGGAAGGTTACGCAGAATGCGCTCCAGATCCGCCTCGGGAAGCTGGCTCAGATAGAGTTTGCCGCTGGAAGTACACCACAGTGGAACATGACTCCCTGTTGGCAGATAGATCTGCAGTGGCCAATTAGACTGGACTCTATCGTAGTAGACCATGTTGACCCCATCGGGGATGGCGATGCCGCAGGTTTCGCCGCTCTGTTCGGCCAGTCCCTGCAGGATGGCTTGTCGCTGGGCCTTGAAGCGGCCGGAGTAGAGTACGCCGAAGGCGATGTCCTGCAGGCGCTGGGCTGGCATCAGGTGACCACGCATGTTGATCTGCAGGAAACCTTCCCGCTCCAGCGTCTGTATCAGCCGATGGACGGTCGCCTTGGGGATGTCGAGGCGAAACGCCAGCTCGGCTGCCGGCATGGGGTGTTCGGCGCGGGCGATGGTCTCGATGATGTCCAGCACACGCAGAATGGAAGAGCCTTTTTCACGGCGCGTATTACTCATCGATACCTGTAGACCGTTGGAAATGTTATTGAAAACGCCGGTGAGTAACGTCACCGGCGATGGATTGTGTCACTTCATGGTCGGCATGGAGAAGTCGGCCGTGGAGTGAATGCCACTGGGCCAACGGCGCGTCACGCTCTTCATGCGCGTGAAGAAGCGTACACCATCTGGGCCATACATGTGCAGGGGACCGAACAGCGAGCGTTTCCAGCCGCCGAAACAGTGGAAGGCCATCGGCACCGGGATCGGTACGTTGATCCCGACCATGCCCACCTGCACGTGCTCCTCGAACTGACGGGCGGTATCGCCGTCGCGGGTGAAGATTGACGTGCCGTTAGCGTATTCATGGCCGTTGACCAGTCGCAGAGCGTCGTCGAAGTTGTCGGCTCGTACGACGGCGAGCACGGGCCCGAAGATTTCCTCTTTATAGATGCGCATGTCGGCGGTGACGCGGTCGAACAGGGTCGGGCCGACGAAGTAGCCGTTCTCATGGCCTGTCACCGTGAAGCTGCGGCCATCGACGACCAGCTCGGCGCCTTCTTCTACCCCCAGGCCAATGTAGTCGATGACCTTCTGGCGGTGCTCGCGGGTGACCAGAGGCCCCATATGCGGCTCGGGGTCGGTATCGGTACCGGGGCCGATCTGCATCTCGTCAATGGCCTCCTTGAGGCGCGCGATCAAATGGTCGGCGACCTCATCGCCGACACAAACGGCGACTGAGGTTGCCATGCAGCGCTCCCCGGCCGAACCGTAGGCGGCCCCCATCAATGAGTTGACCACTTGGTCGGGATCGGCGTCGGGCATGATGACCATGTGGTTCTTGGCGCCGCCCAGCGCCTGGCAGCGCTTGCCGTGTGCCGAAGCCTTGGCATAGATGGATTCGGCAATCGGCGTGGAGCCGACGAAGCTGACCGCCTGGACGCGCTCATCGGTCAGCAGTACGTCCACCGCCTCCTTGTTGCCATGGACGACATTGAACACGCCCTCCGGTAGCCCAGCCTCGGCCAGCAGTTCGGCCATCAGCATGGAGGCGCTGGGATCCTTCTCGGACGGCTTCAGCACGAAGGTATTGCCGCAGGCGATGGCTACCGGGAACATCCACATCGGTACCATCACCGGGAAGTTGAACGGCGAGATGCCTGCGCATACGCCCAGTGGCTGCATGAGTGAGTTGGCATCCACGCCGCGACCGACATTGAGGCTGTACTCTCCTTTCTGGAGGTGGGGAATGCCGCAGGCGAATTCGACGACCTCCAGCCCACGAGTGATTTCCCCCTGGGCATCGGAGAGCACCTTGCCGTGTTCCAGGGTGATCAACTCGGCCAGCTCATCGCGGCGCGTCTCGAGCAGTTCCTTGAACTTGAACAGGTAACGTGCCCGAGTCAGGGGCGGCTTCTTCGACCATTCCGGAAAGGCCGCCGCCGCTGCCGCGATGGCCTGGCGGGTTTCGTCGGCGGTGGACATGGCCAGCTCCAGGCGCTGCTCGCCGCTGACCGGGTTGAAGACGGGGGAGAACTGGGTGGATTGGCTGGCCACCCGGCGGTTATTGATGAAGTTATCGAGACGCTGCATGACTTACTCCTGATTCCAGACGTTTTCGTAGAGGGAGGTGATCTCGTCGGCATTCGGGGTGCGCGGGTTATTGCCCGGCGAGCCGGAGGCGATCGCTTGTTCGGCCATGGTCGGGAGGAGCGAGAAGTAATGTTCTCGCTCGATACCGAACGCGGCCGGACTGGGGACTTCCAGTTCTTCGTTCAGGGCCTTCAACTCGGCCAGCAGCTTGTCGGTGGCCGTCGCGACGCTGTCGTGGACCTCGGCCACGCCCATGGCGCGGGCGCACTCGGCGTAGCGCTGCGCAGCGGCGGGAATCGAAAATTCGGTGATCGCTGGCAGCAGCATGGCGTTGGAGAGCCCGTGCGGCACGTGGAAGAAGGCGCCGACCGGCCGGCTCATGCCGTGCACCAGCGCCACGGAGGCATTGGAGAACGCCATGCCTGCCAGCATGGAGCCGAGCATCATCGCCTCGCGGGCCGGGCGGTCGTCCGGCTGGTGATAGACGCGGCGAAGGTTGGGTGCGATCAAGCGCATGGCGGCCAGGGACTGTTGCTCGCTGAACGGGTTGGCCTTGCGGCTGACATAGGATTCGATGGCGTGGGTCAGCGCATCGATGCCAGTATCCGCCGTGACTCGGGGAGGAACCGAGAGGGTCAGCTCGTAATCCACCAGCGCCGCCGTTGGCATGAAACCGAGGCCCACGCACAGCAGTTTCTCGTCCGTATCACCGCTGTCGTCGGTGATGATCGTGAAGCGGGTCACTTCCGAGCCGGTGCCGGCAGTGGTGGGAATCGCGACCAGCGGCAGCCCGGCCTGACTGGCATCGTTGGGAAACTTGTAATCGCGCATCTGGCCGCCGAACGTGCCGAGCACACCGATCGCCTTGGCGGAGTCGATGGGGCTGCCACCGCCCAGCGCGACCAGGCTGTCGAAGGCACTGCCGTCGGGCAGGCCGGCGCGCAACTGTTCCACGCCGGCTAGGATCGATGACTCGGTGGGTTCCGGCACCGTATCGGCGAAGACGGCATGGTTCAGCCCCTCGGCTTCCAGCAATTCACGAATCCGCTGCACATAGCCCAGTTTTACCATCATGGCGTCGGTGACGATCAGCGGGCGCTTGCTGTTCAGCGACTTCAGCACCTTGGGCAATTCCTGCACGGCACCTGCGCCGATCTGCATGATCCGTGGCATCAGGATGTGATTCGACATGCGTGCCTCCTGCTTTCGAATGCCACTCGGAGTGGCGGGTAGATATTGATAATGAGACTTGAAGTCTCATTATTTTGATATTCGGTGAGAATGGCGATGTCAATCGCAAAGCGGTTTAACGGCGTGCCAGATAGCGGAAGAGGCGCCGTTATTTATCAATAAAATAAGCAAAATCAGTCAATTAAAGGCATGAAGGCGAGGTATGCAACTTTGGTTAAATAGCGACTCGCCCGTTACGGGCATACCCAAGCTCCTTGAGCTGGGCTTGCAGCGATAAGCCACCATCGAAGGCGGGTTGGGAGCCAGCCGACGCCTTGATTGAGGGCTCCGGCTGGCTGGATTGAAGGTCAGAGCAATATGAAAAGTGCAATCGCCAGCAATACACCCAATATGGGTACGACGACCGTCAATTTACCGAAGGCCGAATAGGCGTCCTTGTGGGTTTCGCCCGAAATCACCCTGATAGTGGTGACGACATAGCCATTATGAGGCAGTGAATCGAGCGCTCCAGACGCAATCGAGGAGACACGGTGTAAAGCGTCGGGGTTGACGCCCGAGCCGAGATAATGCGGCGCGATTAGGGGAAGAGCGATAGCCAACCCTCCAGAAGCCGATCCCGTTAGTCCGGCAATAGCGGTAACGGCGACTGCCGCACCAATCAGAGGTGAACCCGGCAGTGACGTCATCGTATCGACTACGCTGGCAAAGGCTGGCGTTGCCTTGGCAACCGTTCCAAACCCAACGACCGCGCAAGTATTGGCAATGGCAAGCAGTGCGCCTACAGCTCCTTCCGAAAAAGCCCCGCCCAGATTCGAGAAGCGGCGATAATGCAAGGCCAGCGTAGCGATAATACCCGCCAAAAGCGCGACGATGAGAGCGGACTCCTCCAGCCATGTATGGCACAGAAAAGACACCGCTAGCACGATAATCAAAGGCGCCAGGCTGGTGACAAATGAGGGCAGCTCTTCGCTCATAGGCACCGGGTCATTGTCACGAACCTGAAAGGATTCACCGTTGGCCACCGCCTGACGCAGCATGCGCTTTAGCCATACGGAACCCAATACGATCATGACGATGGCCACTATGGCACTGACACCCCACCCTGCATAAGGCGAAGTTCCCAAATACTTCATTGGAATCCAGTTCTGTATTTCCACCGAGCCGGCCGATGTCATGGTGAAAGTGGACGAGCCGAATCCCATGGCTGCCGGGATAAAGCGTCGTGGAAGATTGGCTTCTTGGAACAGGCTCACCGCCATGGGATAGACGGCAAAAGCGACGATGAACAGGCTGACACCGCCATAGGTCAAAATGGCGCATGCCAGAACGATGCCAAAGGCGGCGTTGCTTGCCCCTACCTTGCTGATAATGAACCGAGAAATACTTTCGGCTGCGCCGCAGTCTCCCATCAACTTTCCAAAAATAGCGCCGAGCAGGAACATGAAGAACCAGGAGCTAAGAAAGCTTGTAAATCCGTCCATATAGGCACTGACATAGGAAGCTTCTCCCTGAGTCGCCAGTTGAGGGAAGAACGACATGCTGCTAAATATGGCAACGAAAAGTGCCGATAAAGGCCCCGCGATGAGTAGGTTCGTTCCTCTCATCGTCATCCACACCAGTAAGGCGAGGCCTCCGAAAAGTCCAATATAACTCATTGAAAAAGCTCCTTTATTGGGTTGTTGTGCAGCATTTCCGTAATGTGTGTTTTCGACTGTCTTGGCTCTAGTGAGTGAGAGTTTTATTGAGCCAAGCTGGATAGATGCTTTTTGCTTTGTGCGAAAATGGAACCTCATGTCTCATTTTGATATGTGGCGTGATGGATAGTGTCAAGCGCAGCGGGAGAGAAGGTGTATGTCACTAAATTTGGCGTTTCTTTTTTTATATGAAAATCAGAGATTTGAGGTGCTATTTTAAATAAATAGACTTTAGTCTGATGAATTGGCGATGCAGTGGTCGTGCTTGATTGAATCCTAAATTGATCGCAGGGAATGGGCGATTGATCGCACGTTTTCCGAAGAGAACACAGCGTTAAGGCAAGACCATTGTTTAATAGACTTTTTGCCTATTAGACAATGGTCTACTCTCTCTTGACCAAGAGGCTCGATTGTTTAACCGTAATAATAAGCTTGATGCAAACGTTTGCACCTCTATTAATGCAAACGTTTTAATTGGCCTAAATATCACAAGACGAAGCATGAAAACCTGCATGAATAGAGAGGTGAAACGATGGCTAAGTACCTGAAAAGTGGCCTTGAACAGGCCGAAGTCGCCGAAGCGGATGCCAAGGTGCGCGGTATCGTCGAGGGGATTCTTGATGACATCGAGAAGCGGGGCGATGCGGCCGTGCGCGAGCTGTCCGAGAAGTTCGACAAGTGGTCTCCCCAAAGTTTTCGGCTCTCCGAGCAGGAAATCGAAGAGGCGATGAGTCGCGTCAGCCAGCAGGATCTCGACGATATCAAGTTCGCCCAGGAGCAGGTGCGTAACTTCGCGCAAAAGCAGAAGGAGTGTTTGCGTGACCTAGAAGTGGAAACGCAGCCGGGCGTGATTCTGGGGCACAAGAACATCCCGATGAATGCGGTCGGTTGTTATGTCCCGGGCGGCAAGTATCCGATGGTGGCTTCGGCCCATATGAGCGTTGCAACCGCCAAGGTGGCAGGCGTCAAGCGTATCGTGGCGGCTGCGCCACCACATGAAGGCGCGCCCCATCCGGCTATCGTGGCGGCCATGCATCTTGGCGGTGCCGATGAAATCCTGGTATTGGGGGGCGTTCAGGCGGTAGCGGCCATGGCGCTGGGCACCGAGAGCATTGCGCCGGTCGATATGCTCGTCGGGCCCGGTAACATGTTCGTCGCGGAGGCCAAGCGCCAGCTGTTCGGTCGAGTCGGCATCGATCTGTTCGCGGGGCCGACTGAAACGCTGGTCATCGCCGACAAGACCGTGGACGGCGAGATCTGTGCCATCGACCTGCTGGGGCAGGCGGAACATGGTCCTACTTCACCGGCGGTCCTGCTGACCACCTCCGAGCAGTTGGCTAACGATACCTTGAAGGAAATCGAGCGCCAGCTTGCAATCCTGCCTACTGCCGAAGTCGCACGGAAGTCTTGGCAAGATTACGGACAGGTCATTGTCTGTGAGAACGACGAGGAAATGCTGGCTGAAGCCGAGCGCCTGGCCTTCGAGCACGTTCAGGTCATGACCAAGGATCCCGACTACTTCCTCGATAACATGGTCAATTATGGCGCGCTCTTTTTGGGACCGCGGACCAATGTCGCCTTCGGCGACAAGGTCATCGGTACGAACCACACTCTGCCGACCAAGCGGGCGGCGCGTTACACCGGGGGACTGTGGGTCGGCAAGTTCATCAAGACTCACACCTACCAGCGTGTGCTGACCGATGAAGCCTCGGCGTTGATAGGTGAATACGGCTCGCGACTGTGCATGCTCGAAGGCTTTGCCGGCCATGCCGAGCAGGCCAATATCCGGGTTCGCCGCTATGGTGGCCGCGAGGTGCCGCCATATACAGCTGTCACCAAATCCCAATAGTCCTCCGACTCCTGATCTGGAAGGGCGACATGCCTGGCAGCGTAGTAACTGGCCGTGTAGTAAATAGAGTGCCGTCGCCCATTCTCAACTAAGGAAATCCGGATGCAGAACAAGAGCAAAACGAAAAAGCGGGAAGCCGTCGTGGCCAAGCAACTGGCAGAAGAGCTGGGTGTCTCCATATCGACGATTTCCCGCGCCTTTTCACCCCATGCGGTTATCGCGCCCGAAACGCGCGAACGCGTGCTGCGTCGTGCCGAGGCGCTGGGCTATCACCCCAATCCTTTTGCTCGCAGTCTCATCACCCGCAAGACAAGCATTGTCGGTATCGTCGTCTCTGATATCACCAACCCGTTCTATCCCGAAGTGCTGACCGGCCTGACCGAAGCGCTTCAGGATATCGAACTCAATGTCATGCTGTTTACCAGCACCGGCACGCAGACATCGGACGATGCCGTGTCGCTTGCGCTGCGTTATCAGCCGGACATTCTCATCGTGCTGGCCGCGACGGTGTCCTCGAAAGCCGCCACGCAGGCGACACAAGCGGGCACGAACATGATCTTTTTCAATCGTTATGTTCCCGACGCGCCGGCCTTCACCGTCACTTGCGACAATGTGCTTGGCGGGCGTGAAGTGGCGGATTTTCTGATCGACAGCGGCCATCGCCAACTGGCGTTCGTCAGCGGTCTGCCCGATGCCACGACCAACCGGGATCGCTGGAAGGGATTCTCCGAGCGCTGTGCAGAGCGCGGGCAGGCCAATCCGCTCAAGGAAGAAGCGGGATGTTTCGCCCATGATGCCGGGTTTGCCGCCACGCAGCGGCTCATGTCATGCCAACCCCGTCCAGACGCCATTTTCTGTGCCAATGACCTGCTGGCACTGGGGGCGCTGAACGCGGTGCGGAAGATGGGGCTGCGCACGCCCGAAGACGTTTCGATTATCGGGTTCGACGATATCTCGATGGCGTCCTGGTCGTCCCATGCGCTGACGACTTACCGGCAGCCCGTTCCAAAGATGATTTCCACCACAGTCGATCTCGTGCGCCGGATTACCGCCGGAAGCCTGCAAGACACAACGCCTGTCTGTATCGCGGGTGACCTGGTCGTGCGCGGGACAGTGAGGAAAGCCGATGAATGAACGTCCCTGGATTAACGCGATGGAAGGGCAGGCCCGTATCCATCGCCTTGGCTGCGACGCCCTCAAGCAGGTGCCGTCAACGGCCAAGGTTACCGATGAAGCGGTACTTGCCTTCCAGACAAGCGACGAACTCATGGCGTATGGCCTGGCGGTGCGTCCGGCCTACGAACTTCTCAAGCGCGTGCTTGGGCAACTGTCGGGGATGATGGTGCTGATCTACGGCAGCCGCCGACAGGATCTGAGCGATCTTGAACCCGTCGTTCGGGCTGGCGAGCAACTCGCACAGGCTCATGACCACTTACGGGCCTTGCGGGTGCCGCCTCTCGTTCGCCGGCACTATGAACGGATGAGCGCGGTGGCGGAACAGCTGTCACACGCTCTCGATCTCATCCGCTGCCGAGGCGTGCGTACGGATAGCGATAAGGAGCGGATTCACCAGCATTTGAAAACGGCTCGGCCATTGCTGCTCAAAGCGTCGGATAGCCGTTTTGCCATGACCATGACCGACTTTAGTGCCGCCTGTTGTTCGTGTGGCGCTTCAGCCTGATGCCTATCTCGATAACCACCTCAACAACCTCAATAACAACGGATACAGCACGGGAGGAAGAATGGCCAGTTACTCGATCTGGGTACTCGAATACAGTGCCGTGGAGAATTACCACAAAAGCGGCATCGTGTATGGCGCTCACAATCAGGGTTTCAAGAAGCTTCCCTATTGTTATGTCGTGATCAAGGGCGGCGGCCATGTCGCCATGGTGGATGTCGGTTACAACCACAAGGATTACGGCAAGCATCTGGGCGATAAGTTCGGCGTTACCAACTGGCACCCTCCGCGCGATGTCCTCGCTGAAGTGGGGCTGAAGCCGGAAGATGTCGACACCGTCTTCGTCACCCATGCCCATTTCGACCATTTCGGCAATGTCGAAGATTTCCCGAATGCTCATTTCTATATTCAGGAGCGTGAGATTGCGAAATGGATATGGGCAATGTCATTGCCCGAGCGCATGCGCTGGTTGATGACTGCCATGGACCCCAGCGACATCCTGCGAGGCGTGGATCTAGCCAAGGAGGGGCGGCTGACATGCGTCGATGGTGCCATGGAGGAGGTGCTTCCGGGCATCGACCTGCATCCCGCATACGACACCCATACCTTCGGCTGCATGTGGGTGGAAGTCAGAAATGATGGCACGGCGCAGTCGGCGGACCGCTGGATACTGGCCGGCGATCTGATCTATGACTTCGCCAATCTGGAAGGCGATGGCGATGCCGTGGATGTCGAGACCATCTACACCCCGGTCGGGTTGGCCGTGGGCAGCCAAACCAATCTCCTGCTGGCGACCGAGGAAATGATGAAGCATGTCGATTATGAGTCGCGGCGCATCATCCCCATTCATGAAGAACGCTTGAAGGACACCTTCCCCTCGCGCATCAGTGACAAGAGCCTACGTATCACGGAGATCTGCCTGGCGGACGGTGAAACTACCAAAGTCGGGTCATCGACTCATTCATCTTTCCGATAATTGAAGGGAAACGTTATGTACCAGGACAGACATATTGCCGTGGTGGGGGCCGGCCTCGTGGGCTCCGGCTGGGCCATCGTATTCGCACGAGGCGGGCATGAGGTGTGCGTTTTCGATGAGAATGAACGGATTCGCGCCTCCCTGCGTGACACCGTCGCCGCGCAGCTGCGTGATCTTGCATCCCATGGGTTGGTCGATGACGTAGACAGCATTCTGGCGCGTATCCATGTCTGCGATACGCTTGCCGACGCGGTAACCGATGCCTTTTACGTTCAGGAGTCCGTCCTCGAACGCGAGGATGTCAAAAAGAACATCAGTCAGGCCATTGCCGAGCATCTTGCCGCCGACGCTGTCGTTGGCAGTTCGACGTCCGGTATACCGGGCTCGGCCTTTACCGCCGACACGCCGAGCCGAGAAAGATATCTCGTCGTGCATCCCGTCAATCCTCCCTATCTGGTGCCGGTTGTCGAACTGGTGCCCGCGCCCTGGACATCCACCGAGTCCGTGGAAAGGGCCATGGCACTGATGAACGAGGTCGGGCAGGCACCCGTGCTGGTGCGGCGCGAGATCGAAGGATTCATTCTCAATCGCTTACAAGGCGTCTTGCTGCGCGAAGCCTGGGCCCTGTTCGAGGAAGGCTATGCCAGCGCAGAGGACATCGACAAGACGGTGCGCGATGGCCTGGGGCTGCGCTGGTCTTTCATGGGGCCGTTCGAAACCATCGACCTCAACGCGCCCGGCGGCATTCGGGACTATGCCGAGCGGCTCGGCCCGCTCTATCACTCGATCGCGGCGTCGCGTACCGAACTACAGCCGTGGAGTACCGACTTGATTGCCCGGGCAGAAGAGGCGCGGCGCGACGTGTTGCCCGCCGATGAACTGGCAGTGCGGCGCGGTTGGCGCGATCGTCGCCTCATGGCGTTGGCTGCTCACAAGGCCAAGCAAGCAGCGGGAGGGCAGCCCGATGAATCTCACTGACCAAGGCCGCAAGGTCGCTCTCATTACCGGCGGGTTGGGGGGTATCGGCAGCTCCTGTGCCCAGTTGTTTGCCGAGCAGGGCTATCGCGTCATCATCACCAGCCGCGATCAGCGCAAGATAGACGAGATGAGCCTTTCCAACGGTTCGGAGGCTGGTTCAATAGAGGGCGTCGCCGTCGACCTGAATAGTCACGACGAGCGACTGAAGTTGCTTGAGCGTATTCCCACGCCGAACGTGCTGGTCAATAACGCGGGGTTGAACATCCCCAAGCCTTTTTTAGAAGTTCAGCCCGAGGACTTCGATGATGTCTTTGCCGTCAATGTCAAAGCGCTTTTCTTTCTGACCCAGGCCGTCATCGCCAAGATGATCGAGGAAAAGAGGGCAGGCAGCATCGTCAATATCTCGTCACAGGCCGGGCTGACAGGTTTGTTTCAGCGCACCGTCTATTGTGCCAGCAAGCATGCCGTAGAAGGTTTCACCAAGGCGCTGGCGGTCGATCTCAAGGGCTACGGCATCAGGGTCAACAATGTCGCCCCCACCTTCGTCGAAACGGAAATGACCCGAGCCACCTTGTCACAGGAGAGCTTTCGCCAGCATATCCAGGACAAGCTGCTGCTCGATGACCTCCCGGTGGCAGAGGATATCGCCGATGCGGTCTGGTTCCTTGCCACCGAGCACTCGCGCAGCATCACAGGAACCACCCTCAAGGTCGATGCTGGTTGGACGGCGCACTGACGCCTCCCTGCTTATCCTCATCCGGTTTTTACACAACTTATAACGATCACATGCCACTCAATGGATGCGTTTTATGCTCAGTTTAATCGGCCTCGTTGGCGGGCTCGCGCTCTTGATCATCCTGACCATGCGCGGTGTCAACCTGTTGATAGCGGCGCCGCTGGCCGCCTTGTTCATGGCCGCGCTGAACGGTCTGCCACTGCTCCCTCCCATCTCCGGGGAGGATCTCTCCTACGTCCATAACTACATGGGCGGCTTTACCAGCTTCATAAGCTCCTGGTTCTTCATGTTTCTGATGGGAGCAATATTTGGAAAGCTGATGCAGGATAGCGGTGCGGCGGAAAGTATTTCTAAATGGATTATTCGAAAATTGGGTTTTAGAAATGCTGCCTTGGCCATCGTGATCGCCTGTGCTGTGCTGACTTATGGTGGTGTCAGTCTCTTCATTGTTGCGTTTTCCGTCTACCCGATGGCCGTAAGCTTGTTTCGCGAGGCAAATCTTCCCAGGCGTTTTATCCCGGCGGCATTGGGGTTCGGATCGACAACCTTCACCATGACCTCGGCAGGTTCGCCTGAGATCCAGAACTGGATTCCCATCGAGTATCTGCACACCTCTCCGTACGCGGCATGGGAGGTGAGCGCCATTGTAGCTCTCTTTATGATGGTAGTCGGGCAGTTATGGCTTAATCGCATGATCAAGAAAGCCGTAGCCCGAGGGGAAAGTTTCGAGGACAGAAGCGACGACATTACCACTGAGCGGGAGAGTATGCCCAATGCTTTTGTGAGTCTTATTCCGTTGATGATTGTGCTACTGATTACTTTTTTCTTTCATCATCAATTTGGAAAGTCCGCGTTGATCATCGCACTTCTGAGCGGAGTGATTGCGACCTGTATTATCAACATCAAGCACTTCGATAATATTGGGCGAGCCTTTTCCGAGGGGGCCATGGGTGCCCTGATCGCGATTGCTAATACGGCTGCGGTGGTCGGCTTTGGTGGCGTTGCCAAGGCAACGCCCGCATTCGATCAGGCCGTACAGTTGATGACGAGTCTACCGGGAGACCCATTGATTGGAAGTGCAATCGCGATTTGTGTTATCGCAGGGCTTACGGGCTCGGCATCCGGTGGTCAAGCCATTGCGCTGCCCTTACTGGCACCGCATTACCTCGATATGGGTGTCAATTCAGAGTCACTGCACCGGGTTGCGGCGATTTCCTCGGGCGCGCTCGACTCGCTACCACATGGCGGTTACGTCGTGACGACCATCCGGGCCATTGCTGGCGAAACGCACAAGGATGCCTACCCAGCATTCGGCAAGCTAACGGTAGTGGTTCCCTTATTGGGGGTCGTATTGGCGATCCTGCTCTTTATGGTAGGACTTTGATATCTGCCCCGTCCAAAGGCCGGGCGAGCGGCTCATGCCGCCGCCGCTGCCGTGGAAGCTGGCCGACTGAAGCAGCCTCTCCGCTCACTCCGGCATCAACAGGCTCCACCAGGCCACCAGCAACAGCAGAAGGGCCAGTCCCCGGTTGAACCATTGCCACTGGCGCGAGGTGCGAAACAGCCGGCCGACGCCGCTGCCCATCAGCGCCCAGCACGCCAGGCAGGGCACGGCGACGGTGCCGAAGATGAGCGCCAGCACGGCGACATGCGCCACGCTGGCGGCACCATCGGTGAACACGCCGACGACCGAGAACGCCATCATCCAGGTCTTGGGATTGACCAGTTGCAAACCGGCGGCTTGGGGGGCGCCGAAATTCGGCAGGCGATCGGCGGCCATGCTCTCCAGCGTCGGCGGCGGGCTGCGATAGAGCTTCCACGCCAGCCAGCTCAGCCAGGCGACGCCGATCATCGCCATGGCGTGGCGCACGAGCGGATAGGCCAGCAGGGTCTGCGCCAGGCCGCCGCCGACGATCAGCACGATCAATGCAGCCGCCAGGCTGGCACCGAAGACTGCGGGTAGCGCGCGTCGCCAGCTCCGACGCGCGCCCTGGGTCAGGATCAGCAGGTTGGTCGGCCCCGGCGTGATCGAGGCGACGAAAGCGAAAAGGGTAAACGGCAGCCAGGAAACCATGAGCAACTCCATGCATCGCGTGGAGTCGGCACTATGGCGTTATCGCTTTTGTGAGTCTGGAAGATTTGAGCAGCGCTGCCGATAGGCGGCCGGTGTCAGGCCGTAGGCACGCCGGAACCAGCGGCCCAGGTGGCTCTGGTCGGCGAACCCCAGTTGGCTGGCCACGATGGCGGGCGGCTCACCAGTGGCGAGACGCTGGCGGGCGAGGCTCAGGCGCAGTTGGACCAGGTAGGCATGGGGCGCCAGGCCGAAGGCCGCCTTGAAGGCGCGAGTCAGGCGGAAGCGGTCGACGCCGCACTGCTCGGCGAGCGCCTGCAGGCCGATATCCTCTTCGTAATGGCTATGCAGATAATCGCGGGCGCGGCGTGCCACCCGAGGCAGGCGGGGGTCTGCCTGACGCCGTTCCCGCCAGCCCAGATGCGGGAGCATACCCTGCAGCAGCGTGTCGAGCGCGGCGTCGCGCTGAAGCCGCGTGCCCGGCCTACGCAGTGTGGCGAAAGCGTTGGCGACGGCGGCGATCAACGGTGCGTCGTTGGCCAGTGTCGCGGCGAAGCCCGGCTCCCCCAAGGCGATGCCCGGCGTGCCGAACTGGCGCAGTTCGCGTTGCAGCCAAGCGGGATCGAGATAGAGCATGGAGTAGGTGAAACCGCCGCTGGCTGGGGCGTGGCCGTCGTGAATCTCCCCCGGCTCGACGAAGAAAAGCCGCCCCGGCGTGCTGTGATAGCGGGTTCGGCGGCAGTGGAACTGCTGCACGCCCTGTTCGGTGAAGCCGACCAGATAGCTGTCGTGCCAGTGCGGGTCGTAGGCGTGGCCCTCGAAATGGGCGCGGATCGTCTCGATGCCCGTATCGCCATCCTGTTGCAGGTCGATCCAGTTGGTCGATGTCATGCTGCCCCCGCCCCACGGTCGATGCGGTATGCCGTCGCGATCCCGTCAGCATGCCTGAATGACGCCCCATTGTCTGGAACGTTCGTGCAGTCGAACGTCGAGCCTGCTGCCGAGGCGTGTCAGTCCGGCGCCGGCGTCTCGAAGGTGTCGCGCCGGCGCACCGTCAGCGTGGTACCGATCGAGGCGACGATGATCAGGCCGATGGCCAGCCACTGCAGGCCACTCAGGAGCTGGCTCAGGAACAGCAGGCCGGAGAGCGCGCCGATCGCCGGTTCCAGACTCATCAGCGTGCCGAAGGTCTGGGTCGGCAGGCGCGGCAGTGCCACCATTTCGAGCGTGTAGGGCAGGGCGGTGGAAAGCACGGCGACGGCGAGTGCCAGCGGGAGGACCTCCGGCGCGAAAATCGCCGGGCCGACGTCGATCAAACCGACGGGGGCGATCACCACCGCCGCGATGGTGATGCCCAGCGTGGCGCTCTGGGCGCCATTGACCGAGCCCGCCTTTTGTCCGAACAGGATATACAGCGCCCAGCAGACGCCGGCTCCCAGCGCACAGGCCGCGCCGTAAGGGTCGACCGCGCCGTTGCTCTCATCGCCCAGCAGCAGCAGGCACGCCAGGCCGAGCACGGCGAATGCCACCCACAGCAGATCCAGCCAGCGTCGTGAGGAGAGCACCGCCACGGCGAGCGGCCCGGTGAACTCCAGCGCCACCGCGATCCCCAGCGGTACCGTCTGCAGCGCCTGGTAGAACAGCAGGTTCATGACGCCCAGGGCGACGCCGTAGATCACGGTCGACTTCCAGGCGCGGCGGCTGAACCGCTGGCGCCAGGGCCGCATCACGATCAGCAGCAATCCCGCCGCGAGGATCAGGCGAATCGAGGTCGTCCCGGTGGCGCCGATGATCGGGAACAAGGTCTTGGCGATGGACGCCCCGGTCTGGATGGAGCACATCGCCACGATCAACATGGCCACCGGCCAGACCTTGGCCACGAATTCACGCACGGCGACTGACATGACACCTCCTTGGTGCTGCGGCATGATGCCTTCCTGACGGCGCCAGTCGCATCCTGCCGACATGGCCGGACGCTGGCATTCGAGAGAATCGCGATTGTACGGATGGGCAATATAGTGCACAAGTCTAGCGAGCGTCCCGATGTCCTGGTGCACGTTGCCGCCAACGTGAGGCGCCTGCGCCAGGGGGCGTCGCTGAGCCAGCAGGCACTGGCCGAGCGGGCCGGCGTGAGCCGGCGCATGCTGGTCAATATCGAAAAGGGCGACGTCAACGTCAGCCTGAGCACGCTGGATCGACTCGCCGAGGCGCTGGGGGTACTATTCTACGCCCTGGTTCAGCCGCCGGGCAGCGAGGACTCGGCGCGCATCGACGAAGTCGCCTGGGTGGGGCGTTTCCCCGACAGTCACGCCCGGCTGCTGGCGAGCAAACCGGCGCGACAGGAGGTCGAGCTGTGGTCCTGGTCGATGGAGCCCGGAGAGAGTTACGAGTCCGTCGCCGATGGCACCGGCTGGTACGAGATGCTGGTGGTGATCGAGGGCACGCTGACCCTGGAGCTCGCGGACCGCGAGGTGACGATCGAGGCCGGTGACTTTCACGTCTACCCCAGCGACCAGTTCCACCGTTACCGCAACGAGGGTACGGGGCGTCTGCGCTTCATCCGCAACGTGGTGCACTGACGCCAAGTATCCATTCAAGCACCGATCCAGGTGCCAATGGCGATCTGCGTGGCCTCGTGACTGGCTGATGGCACGCGCGCGTGCCCGCTTACCCGGCGTCCACCTGCACCGTCACCACTCTGTCGTCGAATGCCAGCCGGCCGGCAATCGCCGCCATGTCCGCCAGTGGCTCGGCGTATTGCCAGGCGATGTCGGGATGGTCGTCAGTGCGGTAGTACGTGGCGTCGCCCTTGAAGGGGCAGTGCGTCACGGTGGTGGAGCGCAACAGTTGCGCCATCTGCACGTCGCTTTCGGGCAGGTATTGGCGCGGGGGATACCCTTTCTCGCGCAGCTCGACGGCGCGCGTGCTGTCGGCGAGCAAGGTGGCGCCGTTCCATACCCGCACGCGATGCGTATGCGGGTGCAGGCTGATGCGGTCTTGCGTGGTGTCTGCTGACATGGAGCCTCCCGGGCTATTGAGTGTCTTCCGACAAGGGGGAGCCGGAGAGAGCGCGTTTCACGGCGGCCTGGGCATGCAACGCCGTGGTGTCGTAGAGCGGTACCTGAGTGTCGGTTGCCTTGATCAACATGGCGATTTCGGTACAGCCGAGAATCACCGCCTGTGCGCCCCGCCCATGCAAGGCGTCGATCACGGCGAGAAATGCCTCTCGCGAGGCGGATTCGATGCGCCCGAGGCACAGCTCCTCGAAAATCACCCGATGCACGCATTCGCGCTGGGTGTCGTCGGGCACGACCACGTCGATACCGTAGCGCTCGCTCAGGCGCTGCTTGTAGAAGTCCTGCTCCATGGTGAAGCGCGTGCCCAGCAGCCCGACCCGAGTGATGCCGTCGGCGACCAGACTTTCGGCCGTGGCGTCGGCGATGTGCAGCAGCGGGATGTCGATGGCCGCTTCCACCTGCGGTGCCACCTTGTGCATGGTGTTCGTGGCGATCAGCAGAAAATCCGCGCCGGCGTGCTCGATCTGGCGCGCGGCGGCGGCCAGCGCCTCCCCGGCTGCGTCCCAGCGTCCGTCGCGCTGCAGGGTCTCGATCTCGGCGAAGTCGACGCTCACCATCGCGATCTTCGCCGAATGAAAGCCGCCCAGCGCCTGTTTCACGCCTTCGTTCAGCGCCCGATAGTAGCTCTCGGTGGACTCCCAGCTCATTCCACCGAGCAAACCGATGGTTCGCATGATGACACGCTCCTTGCGTAGTTGAATGAAGCAAGCCGTGGCATTGTCGAGCTTAGACCGGCGGGCCGCTTCGTTCGAGGTGCGAGCGTGACGCGAGACGGATTGTCGCACCCGTTCCCCGATGATGGCACGCGAGGGCGCTTTCGGCCGGGGTTGCGTCCGGGGAGCGCGTTCGACGACGCTTTTCACTGCCGCGCATCCGGCTGTGCCGACGCCGTGGCTGCGCTAACATGGCGTCTGTTTGACGGTCCCACGGTCGAGTCCCATGCCCTTTTCCCCGCGTACGTCCCTGCGTCGTGTTACCGCCTGGCTGAGCCTGTTCGCCATGCTGCTGGTGGTGTGCGGCCCGGTGGTCGGGCAGGCCAGTGCTTCCCTGCGGCACGATGCGATGCCTTCGCACGCGATGATGCATGCAGAGGCCGGGCACGGTGACCACACGCGGGGCGGTCATGTGGCTTCGGTCGGCCTGCACGATCAGTGTCTCTATTGTTCCCTGTTCGGCCATTTTCCGGTCCTCGAGGGGGCTTCCACCGCCTCCATGGCGGACAACGCCGCCGTCATCGCGCCGCGCGTGCCGAGAGTGCTCGCGTCCCAGGCGGTGACGACCACCTTCCCCAACGCGCTGACCCGCGCACCGCCGTACGCGTGCCATCACGCATGAGCGGTCTCGACGCCGAGCGTGGCGCGTCTGCACGTTGTGCCTGCGCCGGTGTCGTCGGCCACAGGATGGATTCGGCTACCGAACGGTAGCCATGGCACGCTATTCGGGGGCTTCATGTCTCGTACTTCTGCGCGTTCTTCACGTGACGCCAGCGACCTCTATCGGGCGGTCTGGCGTTGGCATTTCTACGCGGGTCTCATCGCGATTCCCTTCCTTATTTTGCTGGCGGTGACCGGCGGGCTCTACCTGTTCAAGGATGAGATCGACCAGTGGCTCAACGCGGACATCGTGCGCGTCGAGGCGCAATCGTCAGCGGCGGTGTCGCCGCAGCAACAGCTGGATGCGGCCATGGCGGCGCATCCCGGCGAGGCGTTTCGTTACGTGCCTCCTGCCGCCTCCAACCTTGCCGCGGAGGTCGACATCACCACCGCCGACGGCAAGCAAGCCGTCTACGTCGACCCTTACACCGGCGAGGTCACCGGCACGATTCCCTATCGCGGCAGCGTGATGTGGATCGTGCGCACCATCCACAGCCTCAGCTACTTCGGCGAGACGGCGAGTCTGATCATCGAGATCGTCGGCGGCTGGTCGATCCTGCTCGTGCTGACCGGGATCTATCTGTGGTGGCCGCGCGGCCGACGCGGCGGCGTGATGACGGTACGTGCGACCCCGGCGAAGCGACTGTTCTGGCGTGACCTTCACGCCGTCACCGGCATCTTCGTCGGGGGTTTCATTCTCTTTCTGGCGATGACCGGCATGCCGTGGTCCACGGTGTGGGGCAGCAAGGTCAACGAACTCGCCAACGGTCACAACTTCGGCTATCCGGATGGCGTGCGCGTCAACGTCCCGGTCTCCGACGAACGCCTGGCGGAGCGGGAGATGACCACCTGGTCGCTGGAGCAGGCGCGGCTGCCGGAATCGACGCCTGGACGCGAGGGCGCGCCGGGCATCGGCCTCAACGGCGCGGTGAAGGCGTTCGACGCGCTGGGGCTGGCCTCCGGGTATGCCGTCAGCCTGCCGAGCAGCCCTACCGGCGTCTATACCGGCTCGATCTACCCCGACGATCTTTCACGACAGCGGGTCGTGCATCTGGACCGATATAGCGGCGAGCCACTGCTGGACATGAGCTACGCCGACTACGGCCCGCTGGGCAAGTCGCTGGAGTGGGGCATCAACGTGCACATGGGGCAGCAATACGGGCTCGCCAATCAGTTGATCCTGGCGCTGGCCTGCGCGGGGATCGTGCTGCTGTGCGTCTCGTCGGGCGTGATGTGGTGGAAGCGCCGGCCGAGCGGCAAGCTGGGGATTCCCCCCGAACCCAGGGATCCCCGTCGCTTGCGCGGTGTGCTGGCGTTGCTCGCCATCGGCGGCGTGATCTTCCCGCTGGTGGGGGCCTCGATGATCGTCATGGCGGTGGTGGATGCGCTGGTACGCCGTCGTGGCGCCAGGCGCGCCGCGACGACCGCCTAGCCAGGCAGTCGCCGATGACCGTTGCGCCCGCCCGTGTCACGCGAGGGCGGGCGCGGCCGTCTTCATTTCATCTCGAAACCGCGCGAGACGAGGAAGTCACGCATGTGCGGGCGCACCTTGTGCTCGAACAGCGGCATGAGGTTCTGCGACCAGGTGGTGTCCTTCTGCGTGCTGCTGCGCGCCTGGTAGTACTCGCGCATGGTGGCGTCGAAGGCGTCGACCTGGGCCTGATCGTCACGGTAGTAGTCTTCCTTGAGGATGGCCTCGACCGGCAGGCGCGGTTTGACCTCCGAGGTCTGATCCGGATACCCGAGGCACAGGCCGAAGACCGGATAGACGTGCTCGGGCAGGCGCAGCAGGTCGCTCACTGCCTGCGGGTTATTGCGAATGCCGCCGATGTAGCAGATGCCCAGCCCTTCGGATTCGGCGGCCACGACGACGTTCTGCGCCATGAGCGCGGTGTCTACGCTGGCGACCAACAACTGTTCGGTCATGCCGCGGGTGGCGTCGGCGCCGGCGCGTTCGGCGGCCTCTGCGGGGCGCTTCATGTCGGCGCAGAACACCAGGAAATCGGAACAGGTGGCGATGTAGTCCTGTCCGCCCGCCAGTTCGGCGAGGGTCTCGCGGTTGGCGGGATTCTTCACGTGTATGACGCTGTAGGCCTGAACATGGCTGGACGTCGCGGCGCTTTGCCCGGCCTGGATGAGTTCCCGCAGCAATTCAGGCGCGATCTTGCGATCGGTGAAGCGGCGGATCGAGCGGTGGGCGTTGAGCAGTTCGATGACGGGATTCATGTAACCTCGTGTCGGATAATTTAATTAGTTTGCTAATTAGTGTACCGCATGTCTTCGTCCTCGCTCAACCGGGAATGGCCGCGTCATGTTCCCCGCCAGCAAAGAGAATTATCCTGAGGTAGTGATGCTATCTCACTGGCCATGGATCGATGCGATGAATGCGACTACTGCTCGCCGCCCTACTACCTTGTCTGCCGCCTGGAGCCTATGGACGCTGCTGCTCGGCGTCGGGCTTCTGATGATGGGCAATGGTCTGCAGGGCTCGCTGCTCGGGGTGCGGGCCTCGGCGGCGGATTTCGGCAACACGGTCACGGGACTGGTGATGTCGTCCTACTTCGTGGGCTTTCTGGTCGGCTCGGTGCTGACGCCACGCAAGCTGCGCGAGGTCGGGCACGTGCGGGTCTTCGCCGCGCTGGCCTCGATCACTTCGGTGGCGATCCTGATTCATGCCCTATTCGTCGAGCCTCTGGTGTGGGCGGCCATGCGCTTCGTCACCGGTTTCACGTACGCCGGACTCTACGTCGTCGCCGAAAGCTGGCTGAACGGTTATGCCTCCAACCGGCTGCGCGGGCGCCTGCTGGCGATCTATATGGTGATCAGCTATCTCGGCATGGGCGGCGGGCAACTGCTGCTGGGCAGTGCCGACCCCTCGGGCATGGCGTTGTTCCTGCTGGTGTCGATCCTGGTCTCGCTCGCCCTGGTGCCGATCTTGATCAGCTACACGCCGCAGCCCGAACTCAGTCAGCCCGAGGCGATGAGCCTGCGCGCGTTGTACCGGCTCTCGCCGCTGGGCACGGTGGGTTGCTTCATGACCGGCATCACCAATGGCGCCGTGTTTGGCATGGGGGCGGTGTTCGCCACCAACAGCGGCTTGAGCGTCGCCCAGGTCTCGGTCTTCATGAGCGCCTTCATTTTTGGCGGCGCGATCCTGCAGTGGCCGCTGGGCAAGTTGTCCGACAAGGCCGACCGCCAATGGGTGATCGTCGGCGTCGCCCTGGTCGCGGTGATGCTGGCGCTGGTCGGTGCGCTCGTCAGCGGCTGGTCGCCGATGGCCTTGACGCTGCTCGGGGCGTTGCTGGGTGCGACGACACTCACGCTCTACTCGATCTTTCTGGCCTGCGCCAATGACTTCCTCTCCGATCAGCAGACCGTGGCGGCCAGTGCCAGTCTCGTCCTGGCGTTGGGCATCGGCGCGATTCTGGGGCCGGCCAGCGCCGGGGTGCTGATGGAATGGCTGGGGCCGGATGGTTTCCTGTGGGACCTGGCCGTCATGCACATCGTCATGGTGCTGTTCGGGCTTTACTGCATTCGTCACTATCCCACCAGCGAATCGCCCGAGCAGGGCCACTACGTGATGGTGGCCTCGGACACCACGCCGCTGGGCACGGCCTGGACGGAAGAAGCCGCGCAGGAAGAAGGGCAATTGGAACTGGCGCTGGAAGCCGAGGAGGAAGCGCAGCGTACCGACGGCGCCTGAAACGAGCGGGCGTGCGGATCGTCGCGCCCGTGGCATGGTGGGTCCCCGAAGGCCGGGCCGGATGCTCGGCCCTCGGGAGAAGCTCACATGCAGCGGGGCATCGGCCTCCTGCCCGCCCGGGCGCCATGCGCTCGGGCAGCCCGTCCTAGGGTGTCATCACCACCTTGATGCAGCCGTCCTGCTTGGCGTTGAAGTTGGCATAGGCCTCGGGCGCCTGGGCCAGCGGATAGCGGTGAGTGATGATGAAGGAAGGGTCGATCAGCCCCTGTTCCACCGTGTTGAGCAACGGCTTGAGATACTGCTGCATGTGGGTTTGTCCGCTCTTGACCGACAGCGACTTGTTCATCAGCGCGTGGAGCGCGAAGCCGTCGACCTTGTCGGTATACACCCCCGGCAGCGACAGGCGGCCGCCCTTGCGGACCGACATGACCATCTCGTTGAGCGCCGTCGGATGGTTCTCCTCCGTCGAGTCCGCGCTGCGGCGCTCGGCTTCGGGGTCGCCCCGGCCATGGGCCTCGGCCCCGACGCAGTCGATCGCACAGTCCGGCCCGCGTCCGCCAGTCATCTCGAGCAGCTTGCTGTAGACGTCGTCCCGTTCGAAGTCGATGACTTCCGCTCCGGCTTTCTCGTTGGCCAGCTTGAGACGCTCGGGAACCCGGTCGATGGCGATCACACGGCCGGCGCCACGCATCCAGGCGCTGCGAATGGCGAACTGGCCGACCGGTCCGCATCCCCAGATGGCCACGGTATCTCCGGGCTCCATGTCGCAGTTGTCGACCGCCTGATAGCCCGTCGGATAGATGTCCGAGAGAAACAGCAACTGGTCGTCGCGCAGGTCGGACTCGACCTTGATCGGGCCGACGTCCGCGTAGGGCACGCGCGCATATTCGGCCTGGCCGCCGGGAATACCGCCGAGCATGTGCGAGTAACCGAACAACGCGGACGGCGAATGGCCCATGGCGTCGGCGGCCATGTCGGCGTTGGGGTTGGACTCGTCGCACAGTGAATACAAGTGCTTGTTGCAGAAGAAGCAATCGCCGCAGGCGATGGTGAAAGGTACGACCACGCGATCGCCCTTTTTCAGATTGTTCACCGCCGAGCCGGTTTCGACGACCTCGCCCATGAACTCGTGGCCGATGATGTCGCCTGCCTGCATACCCGCCATCAGGCCGTTGTAGAGGTGGAGGTCGGAACCGCAGATCGCGGTTGCGGTGATCTTGATGATCGCATCGCGCGGTTCCTGGATCTTGGGGTCATCCACGTTATCGACGCGAACATCGTGAGTGCCGTGCCAGGTCAGTGCTTTCACGGTAGTGACTCCTTGTCGCTGACTGACTCCGTGCCATCGGCCTTGCCCGCCCTCCCGCGGACGAGACAAGGTCGATGCCGTCTCAACACGAGGCAGTAAATTTCCTTTAATTACAAATGTTTACCTTCGGTCTTCGTAGCCGTTTGCTCTTTCAACCTAGAACAGCCCCAAGGCCTGTCAAGCGTCGTTCGGGACAGGCCTCAAATGCTGACCAGCGACTCCCACCAGCGGGTGAGGGTGCGCTGCCAGTCCGGGGCCTGCCGGTGTTCGCTGCGCGTGTCGTTGAGATAGACCGTGGCGGTGAGCCCGGCCGCGAGGTCGATGTCCTCGGGGACATCGTCGAGGGCGATGCGCACGGGGATGCGCTGCGAGAGCCGGACCCAGTCGAAGGAGGTGCTGACGTTTGCCAGCCCCGTGCCTTGGCTGTCGAGGCTCTTGTCGGAAATGCCGCGTGCGATACTGTCGACGTGCCCCCAGAGCGGCGTGTCGCTGGCGAGCAGCTGGATGCGCGCCGGGGCGCCGATGTCGATGGCGTCGAGCTTGGTTTCCTCGAAATAGCCGAGCACGTGAAAGCTGCCGGCATCGACCAGGGTGACGGCGTCCTCGCCGGCCGAGACGTACTCGCCGGGTCGCAGCAGCAGGTTGGTGACATAACCGTCGACCGGGGCGCGCACGGTGGCGCGTTCGAGGTCGAGCTTGGCCTGCTCGACCGCGACCTCGGCCTGCTCGACCTGAGCCTGAGCGCTGGAGTAGGCGAAGCGTGCGTCGTCGCGGTCTTCCTGCGAGGCGTAGTCGCCGAGCTTCTGACGCCGGGCGTTGGCGGCCTTGGCCTCCGCGCGCTGCTGCTCGAGGTTGTTGAGGTTGGCGTGGGCCTCGGACAGCGCCAGCGCGTAGCGCTGCTTGTCGATGGTGAACAGCACGTCGCCGGCATGCACGAAGTCGTTGTCCTCGACCTGAAGGTTTTCGACCAGGCCCGAGACATCGGTCCCGAGGTTGATGATGTCGGCCCGAACGCGGCCATCGCGCGTCCAGGGGTCATGCATGTAGTGGTTCCAGATCTGCGCGATGGCGATCACGGCCAGCGCGAGTATCGCCAGGGTCAGCAGCGGGCGCACGTATCGGCGTGCGCGCGAGGAGATCGTCATGGCGTCATCCTTCTTGTGAGTGGGCGATCGGCAAGGCACCGGCGAGGGCGAGTACCGACCACAGCAACAGGGCGTAGAGTGCGATGTCCACGAGCACCGGCTGCCAGAACCAGTGATAGACACCCAGGCGCGTGAACACGCGCCGCAGCAGCAGGTAGAGGCCGAGCGTGACGAGGACGGGAACGGCCAGCGGCGGCATCAGAAAACCGAGAAACGTCCATTCAGCGAACATGCGGCGTCTCCTGTCGGGGCGGCGTTGCACGGCGGTCATGCGGGGCGGTCGGGGCGTCGTCGGCCTGGGCCTCCAGCGTCACGCCGGGCGCCTCGCGCATGAGATGCCCCAGCATGGCGATTTCCCCCGCCGTGGCGACGGAGAGCCGGGGCTCGTGATAAAAGCGGTCGACCCATTGACGGGCCTGATCGGAAAGCTCGTGCCAGACCTCGGGCGAGTGGTGTCGCCGCGCCACCAGGCGCTGGCCGATATCGTCCAGCCAGGCCTCGAGCTCCCGGCGGTGCGGCGCGAGCTCTTCGCGCAGCCGCCGAATGCGCCACACGCACAAGGCGAGGGCGTGCAGATCGAGCGCCTCGCGCAGCGTGTCGTCCGAGCCGCCCAGTGCCACCAGGCGGCCCAGGCGGTCGTAGAGACGGCTTTCCAGGCGTGCCCGATTGGGCAACGCGGGCTCGCACATCAAGCGCGCCACGCCTCGCCAGTAGGCGCCGAGCAAGGTGCGTATGCGCTCGGCGGGCGAGCGCTGGCGCATCAGGGCATAGGTGAACATCGCCGTGGTGGTGCCGATCAACGAGGCGAGGCCGCCGTTGATGTAGGTCGTGGGTGAAAAGGTGTAGGTGCTGTGCAGGTTCAGCAGCGTCATCAGCGTGATGGCCCCGGAGAGGCCCATGGCCGCCCAGCGCGGACGTGGCGTGAGAAGCGTGCCGACCATGACCGGTATGCCGATGGCGATGGCCAGCAACGGGAACCCGTTGATCACCGGCAGGACCAGAAACAGCAAGACCGCGCCCAGGGTGACGGCGGCGAGCGTGCCCCACAGAAACTGATAGACCACGGCGGCGGGATTGGGCGCCTTGGCGAACAGCATGGTGAACACCCCCAGCAGCATCATGGCGAGATACCCGGAGTGCCAGCCGCTGTGTATCCAGAACAGGCCCAGCAATTCGAAGGCGACGAACACGCGCAGCGCGTTGTAACGAGCCACGAAGTGCTCATTGTGCGTGGTGCGGGTACGCTTTTCGCGGGGCAGGGCATGCACCCGGGCCGAGGCCGGCGCGTTCAGTGCATGGCGCAGGCGCCGACCGTGCTGGAGCAGGCCGAGCACTTCCCCGAGACGTTGGCGGGCCAGTTCGGCGCGCACCCGGCTGCGGGGGCTCACGCGCTCCGGGTCCCACGCGAAATCCGGCAGCGTCAGTTTTTCCAGCGGCTCGCCGGCCGGCTGTTCGGCGATGGTGGCAAGCAGCGGCGCGGCATGCGCGTTCAATTGCGCCAGCCAGTGCTCGCCGTCCTCACAGGCGCGCAGGTAGTCGAGGGCGGTTTCCAGTTCGCGGATGGCCGTGATCAGCGCCAGGCTGTCACTGGCGAAGCGGTCCAGCGCGGGAATGAAACGGCTCAAGCGCCGGGTTTCCAGGCGGGTGAGACCGCGTAGCTTCTCGAACTGCTGATAGTCGCCGAGCAGCGCCTTGAGACGTGCGTCCTGCGTCGCGCGGGGGCGTGGGCTGTCCAGGGCCGCGAGGGTTTCCTCGGCGGCGTTTTTCAGAAACCCCGAGAGCGCCTCGGGGAGAGCCCGACTCCCGAAACGCGGTGCGATGAGCAGATGCATCAAGACGCCGCAGCCGATGCCCAGCGCGGTTTCCGTGAAGCGTCCCAGCGCGATGGTCCAGATGTCCTCGACCCCCGTGCCGAGGGCGGTCAACGACACCAGCGTGGCGGTATACCCGCTGAGCATCATCACGTAGCCCAGGTATTCGTCCTGTTCGAGCATCACCCAGTACATGCAGAACGCCAGCCAGGCCCCGGAGAACAGCAGGTACAGCATCGGCTGCTGGCCGAAGAACGCGATCAGCACCAGCCCGGCCACGGCGCCGAACAGGGTGCCGAAGAAACGTGCCACGCCGCGCCCGATGATGATGCCGATGGGCGGCGTGCCGCCGGTGAACATCACCGGCTGCAGGGTGACGATCATCACCGCGAGGATGGCCCAGGCGGGCTGGTACAAGTCCAGACGCAACGCCAGGAACAGGGCCAGCCAGACGGCCAGTACCGTGCGTAACGCCAGCAGCCAGTGATCGGTGGAAATACGCAGCATAACGATATCCGGCCCCGGCCGAACGGCCGAGGCGATCAGGGAAAAAGCCAGATAAATATTAGGCTGCGAATTATCACAGTCCGTGGGACATTTGTCTAATGGTGCAGGCCCTCGCGCGCCGACACCCCCTGGAAATTTCATCGAGCGCCCTCATATTCCCTCCCGACCAGACACTGACTCATATTTTCGCGATCAGGAGGACGTCATGAGCTTTCAGGGTGAACAGTATCCCGGCGTGCAGACGCCGTCGGCCGAAACCCAGGGGTTTCGTTTCAACCACACCATGCTGCGCATGAAGGACCCCGAGCGCTCGCTGGCGTTCTATTCGCGCGTCTTCGGCATGCGTGTGCTGCGTAAGCTCGACTTCCCGGAGATGCAGTTCTCGCTGTACTTCCTGGCCAACGTGGACGACAACGACGCCGTACCGGAAGACACCGCCGAGCGCAATGTGTATACCTTTTCGCAAAAGGGCATCCTCGAGCTGACCCACAACTGGGGCACCGAGGATCAGGAAGGTTTCGCCTACCACGACGGTAACGCCGAGCCTCAGGGCTTCGGGCATATCTGCTTCTCGGTACCGGACCTGCCCGCTGCGGTGGCGTGGTTCGACGCCAACCAGGTCGAATTCAAGAAGCGTCCCGACGAGGGCAAGATGAAGGACGTGGTGTTCGTCAAAGACCCCGACGGCTACTGGATCGAGGTCGTTCAGCCGGAACGCTCCAGGGAGCTCGGCCAATAACGGCGCGCCGCACGGCCAGCGTCGAACGCCCGGTGTCGCATGGCACCGGGTTTTTTGTGCGTGTCCGCCAGGTGCGCGGTTACGTTGAAAGTACGCAAGCGGGACATGATGCGGGAACCGCCGGTGTGGGATAACGTCAGAGAAAGGCACGTGGCAAGGAAACGCCCACTTTGGTAGAGGAAGGCCCCCGATAATGGACCGCAGAACCCTGCTCAAGCGCTCACTGGCCCTGGCGGCCTTTTATGGACTGCCCGCCGCGCCCTTGCTGGCGGCGACGCGTCAGATGCCCGCCATCGCCGACGGCGAGGCGCAACGTTTCAGTTTCGACTGGTTGCAGCGTCTGGCCCGGGAAATGGCCAATGCGCCGTATCGCAACAACATGCGCGAGCTGCCCGAGACCCTGGCGTCTCTCACGCCCCAGCAATACAACGCCATCGGCTACGATGCCGGGCACTCGCTGTGGCATGACCTGGATGGCAAGCTCGATGTGCAGTTCTTCCACGTGGGCATGGGCTTCAACCAACCCGTGCGCATGTACGCCCTCGACCCGGACTCGCACCAGGCGCGCGAGATTCACTTCGATCCCGACATCTTTCGCTACGACGGTGCGAACGTCGATGTCGCCCAGCTCGAGGGCGAGGACACCCTGGGCTTCGCCGGTTTCCGGGTCTTCAAGGTACCCTCGCTGACCGAGCGCGATATCGTCTCCTTTCTCGGCGCGAGTTACTTCCGTGCGGTGGACGATACCTATCAGTACGGCATCTCGGCACGCGGTCTGGCGGTCAATACCTTCGCCGAGTCGGAAGACGAGGAGTTCCCCACCTATACGCGCTTCTGGCTGGAGACCCCCGCCCCGGACAGCACCACCTTCACCGCCTATGCCCTGCTCGATTCGCCCAAGGTGGCCGGCGCCTACCGCTTCGTGATCGACTGCCAGCCGACGCGGGTGGTGATGGATATCGAAAAGCACCTGTACCCTCGCGAGGCCATCGAGCAGCTGGGCATTGCCCCGATGACCAGCATGTTCAGCTGTGGTACGCACCAGCGCCGCATGTGCGACACCATTCATCCGCAGATTCACGATTCCGACCGTCTCACGATGTGGCGGGGCAACGGGGAGTGGGTGTGTCGTCCGCTCAACAATCCGCCGGTCTTGCAGTACAACGCCTTCGCCGATGAGTCGCCCAAGGGCTTCGGGTTGCTGCAGACCGAGCGCGATTTCGAGGCCTACGAAGACGTGATCGGCAATTATCACGAACGCCCCAGCCTGTGGATCGAGCCGCGCAGCGACTGGGGCAAGGGGGAGATCCAACTGATGGAGATCCCCACCACCGGGGAAACCATGGACAACGTGGTGGCCTTCTGGAAACCCGCCGCCCCCGTCGAGCCCGGCGATTCGTTGACCTTTGCGTATCGCCAGTACTGGAGCGCACTGCCACCGGTGCGGCCCGACCTGGCACGCATTCGCGAGACGCGCAGCGGCATGGGCGCCTTTCCCGAAGGCTGGGCCCCGGGGGAGCACTATCCCGAGGAGTGGGCGCGGCGCTTCGCCGTGGACTACGTGGGCGGCGATATCCTGAACATTGCCAAGAACGGTCCTCCGATCATGGCGCAGTTGGAGATATCGGGGGGCAGGACCAGCGATATCCAGATCTTTCAGGTCGAGGAGTTCGAAGGCATTCGCGTCATTTTCGACTGGTACCCCACGGATGCCTCGACCGATCCCATCGACATGCGCATGGTGCTGGAGGGCGACGGCGCCCCCCTGAGCGAAACCTGGCTCTATCAGTACTTTCCGCCACCGCCGGAGCAGCGCGAGCATCCGCCGCATCCGCTCGATGACTGACAGCCGGCGGTCACTGCCTTTCTATAAAACAGTGTTATCATGATGTGCTCTGACAATAAATAATCATCAAAACAGGAGAATCGACATGATGACTGCATCCCACCCGCTGACGCGCGGCACCAAGGCGGCGCTGCTTGGTGCCTGCCTGGCCGGCCTGCCGCTGGGCATGGCGCAGGCGCAGGACGACACGGCGGACGTGCGCTTTTCCGTGCCACCGTGGCCGGGCGTGACGGTCAAGACCGAACTCGCCGCGCAGTTGCTCGAGACGCTGGGGTATACGCCGCAGCAGGAGCAGCTCGGCACCACCATCACCTACCAGGCGCTTAACCAGAACGAGCTGGACGCCTTTCTCGCCGGATGGCTGCCCGCCCAGCAGGGCATGTACGAGACCTCCATGGAAAAGGGCAAGCTGGTCGATCTGGGCAACAACGTCGATGGCGCGCGCATCGGCTTCGCGGTGCCCAGCTACGTCTTCGATGCCGGCGTCACCTCCGCCGAGGATCTCGACACGCCGGAAAACGCCGAGCGTTTCGGGCGTACCGTCTACTCCATCGAGACCGGCACGGGCATGAGCGAGCAGCTCAATGCCGGCGTCGCCAGCGATACTTACGGCCTGGGCGACTGGGAGCTTTCCGAGACCTCCACGCCGGGCATGCTCGGCGCCGCCGACAGTGCCATCGACAACCAGGAGTGGATCGTCTTCGCCGGCTGGACGCCGCACTGGATGAACATCAAGTACGACATCGCCTATCTCGACGACCCCGAGGACTTGTGGGGAGAGGACGGCGGTCGCAGCGACGTGCGCACCCTGGTCACGAAGACATTCTCCGAGACGCACCCCAATGCCACCAGGTTGCTCGATCAACTGGACTTCACCGCCGACGACCAGAGCGACATGATCCGTCGCTACGATCAGGACGGGATGCCCAAGGACGAAGCCGCCATCGCCTGGATGCGCGACAACGCCGACAAGGTGGAAGGCTTTGTCGATGGCGTCACCACGCGTGACGGCGAGCCTGCCTGGCCGGTGGTGAAAGAAGCGTTCGACCTGTAGGCTGCTCCCCGCGGAGCCAACGCAAAAGGGCGGTGCCACGGCACCGCCCTTTTCGATGGCGCTTGCTGATGGCGCTCAGTCCTTCAAGGCCTCGGTCAGCGTATCGACATTGTGACGGAACATGCCGAGGTAGGTGCTGGCTTCGCCGTCGCTGGCCAGGGCGCCGGCGTAGAGCGTGCCGCCGATGGCGACGCCGGTTTCGTCCGCGAGTTGCTCGAGAAGTGCCGGATTGGTCATGTTTTCCAGAAATAGCGCTTTGACGTCGCGTTTCTGAATCTGCTGGATCAGCTTGGCCATGTCGGCGGCGCTGGGCTCGGCGGCCGTGGAGAGGCCGACCGGCGAGAGCACGTCCAGCCCATAGGCGTTGGCGAAATAGCCGAAGGCATCGTGGTTGGTGATCAGCACGCGATTGGCCTCGGGAATCGCGCCGATCCGCCGATGGACCTCGGCATCCAGCGTATCCATGGCCTCGACGTATTGCTCGGCATTGCGGCGATAGTCAGCGGCGTGTTCGGGGTCTGCCGCGACGAGCGCATCGCGGATGTTGGCCACGTACTGCTTGCCGTTTTGCAGGTCCTGCCAGGCGTGCGGGTCTTCCGGACCGTGGTCGTGGCCCGCATGCTCACTGTGGTCGTGGTCGTGGTCGTGGTCGTGGTCGTGGTCGTGGTCGTGGTCGTGGTCGTGGCCTGTGGCGTGGTCGTGACCTTCATGATCGGAAGAGTGCTCTTCGCGCTCCTCGTCGAAGCTCAGGGCATCGATGCCCCGGCTTGCCACGACCACCGGCCCCTCGTAGCCGCTGGCTTCCACCAGACGGTCCAGCCAGCCTTCGAAATGCAGCCCGTTGACGACGAACAGGTCCGCCTCGCCTACAGCGCGTGCGTCGGTGGGGCTGGGGGAGAAGACATGGGCGTCGCCGTCCGGACCGACCAGCGTGGTGACGTCGACATGCTCGCCACCGACTTCCTCGACCATGTCGCCGAGAATGCTGAAGCTGGCGACGACGCTCATCGGGGCCTCGGCGCGTGCCGCACCGGACAGCGTCAGGGCGGCGGCACCGAGCAGTAAGGTGAAAGACTTGGACATGCGAACTTCCTCTTATCGATGGACGAGGCCGGTCAGGCCCATGAAGCGTTCATGACGACGTGCAGGTGTCTTCGTTCTTTTCCAGCGGCGCGGCGCGACGGCGCAGACGTGCCAGCAGACTGCCATGGCGGCCGCAGAGCGCAGAGACGAGATAGATGGTGCCAGCGATCAGGATGATGCACGGGCCGGAAGGCAGGCCGAGGTGGTAAGACAGCAGCAAGCCCCCGGCGCTCGACAGCATGGCGATGACGATCGCCAGTCCGATCAGGCCTTCGAGCCGCTGCGACCAGAAACGCGCGGCGGTGGCGGGCAGCATCATCAGGCCCACCGCCATCAGCGTGCCCAGGGTCTGAAAGCCGGCGGTGAGGTTGAGTACCATCAGCCCCAGGAAGGTGCCATGCACCAGGCCGCCGCGAATCCCCTGGCCGCGCAGAAAGAGCGGGTCCAGGCATTCCACCACCAGCACGCGAAAGATCAGCGCCAGCACCAGCAGGGTGGCGCTGGTCACCGAGGCGATCAGCCACAGGGCGGTATCGTCGATGGCGAGAATCGAGCCGAACAGGACATGGGTGAGATCGACGCTGCTGCCGCGCAGCGAGACCAGCATCACCCCCAGCGCCAGGGAGATCAGATAGAAACTGGCCATGGCCGAATCTTCTCGGTGACCGGTCATGCGCGACACGCTGCCCGCCAGACCGGCCACCAGCAGCCCGGCCACCAGGCCGCCTAGGCTCATTGCCGGCAGCGAGAAGCCCGCCAGCACGAAGCCCAGCGCCACGCCCGGCAGCACCGCGTGAGCCATGGCATCGCCGACCAGGCTCATGCCGCGCAGCATCAGGAACACGCCCAACGGCGGCGCGGCCAGCGACAGCGCCAGGCCGCCCACCAGCGCGCGGCGCATGAAGGCGTAATCGGTCAGCGGGGCGATGAGCCATGCATTCAGCGTGGTCAATAGGTCGAGCATGGCGGTACGTCCGGCAGGTTCAGGGAAATGAAGGGCGCCTGGGTATGCGCATGGCGGCGCGCGGGGGCATGATGCCGTTCGAGCAGCGTTTCCGGTTCGACCCATTGGGCGTGACCGCCCGCCAGCAGCAGCACGCAATCCGCCAGGCGCGCCAGCTGCTCCATGTCATGCAGGACCACGATGACCGTGGCACCCTGGTTGGCGATGTCGCGCAGGGTGTCGCAGAGAATCTCCACGGTATGGGTATCGACGTTGGCGAACGGCTCATCGAGCAGCAAGAGCTCCGCTTCCTGCATCAGCGTGCGACCGAGCAGGGCTCGCTGACGCTGGCCGCCGGAAAGCTCGCCGAGCGGGCGGTGTGCCAGGCCGCTCAGCCCCAGGCGCTGCATCACGCCGTGCATGTGGCGATAGTCGTCCGGGCCATAGCGCTTGAAAGTGCCGTGGGTGGGCCAGCGTCCGGTCAGCATCAGCTCCTCGACGCTCATCGGAAAGGTCAGGTCCAGCGCTAGCTGTTGCGGCAACCACGCGCGGCGTTCCTTGGGCATGGAACAATGCACCTGGCCGGAAAGCGGCGACAGCAACCCCATGATCGCCTGAATCAAGGTGCTCTTGCCGGCCCCGTTGGCGCCGACCAGCGCGGTGATCGCGCCATCCTCGAACGTCCCGCTGACGTCCTCCAATACCGTGCGCCCGCCCTGGGCGAGGGTCAGCTTGTCGAGCGTCAAGCGGCTCATGCAAAGGCTCCCATCGCCCACGCCACGGCCAGCCAAAGCAGCCCCAGCGGCAACAGTGCCAAGAGCACGCGACGCCCGGCGCCCATCGACATCAGGGAAAAGTGGCAAGGCCCATCCGGACGGTGACGGTGTGACATGACGACTCCTCGGTACCATGCAGAAGGTTATAACGTAACAAAACTTTTGCCAAGCGTTTTGCCGTCACCTTCGAAAAGCGCAATAGGATAACGTTTTCGGCGAGTCGTGGGGAAGGGCGAAAAAGCGCTTGTGCACGCAAGCGCCGGGCCGGTACGCAGTGGCCACCGATCGTGACGAGGCTTGACTATTCTATAAATAATTGTTTTCTTGCGACGCCTTGATCGATAAGCGGTGTTTTTCCTTATTGTCTCTAAGCTAGTAACTGCGCCGTGACGAGCGCCGCGAAACGCTCGTGTGCCGGCTTCCGTGAACGCAAACCTTGCCTGAACCACATCAGGAACTCCTATGACGACACAATCCAATAACGAGGCGCCGACACGCGATCGCCTCAATGGGCCGGTGTTCTACAGCTCGGTGATCGGCATCGTCGCCTTCTCGCTGTGGGCCATGGTCGCCACCGACCAGGCCAATACCATCATCAATGCCATCCTTGGCTGGATCTCCAACACCTTCGGCTGGTACTACTTCTTGACGGTGGTGATCTACCTGGTCTTCGTGATTTATCTGGGGTTGTCACGCTATGGCAATATCCGCCTAGGGCCTGAACACTCACGACCGGACTTCAATATCTTCTCGTGGTCAGCGATGCTGTTCTCCGCGGGGATCGGCATCGGCGTGATTTTCTTCGCGCTGGCCGAGCCGCTGACGCAGTTCTATAACGCGCCCAACGCGCCCGATGATCAAGTCGCCGCGGCACGCCACGCGATGGAGCTGACCTTCCTGCACTGGGGGCTTTCCGGCTGGGGTATCTACACCCTGGTAGGCATGTCACTAGCCTTCTTCAGCTACCGGCACAACCTGCCGCTGACCATCCGTAGCGCGCTCTATCCGATCTTCGGCGACCGGATCTACGGCATGATCGGCCACGTAGTCGATACCGCCGCCGTGATGGGGACGGTATTCGGCATCGCGGCTAGCCTTGGGATCGGGGTCATCCAGCTCAACTTCGGGCTGGACTATATGTTCGGCATCCCAAAAGGCACCTGGACCCAGGTGGTGCTGGTATTGGGCATTGTGCTGTTCGCGACCATCTCCGCGGTGACCGGGGTGGAGCGTGGCATCCGCCGCCTTTCCGAGTTCAACATCCTGCTCGCGGTATTGCTGCTGCTGTTCGTGCTGTTCGCCGGCAAGACGATCTTCCTGCTCAATGCGCTGGTGATGAACATCGGCGACTACCTGACCAACTTCATCAGCCTGTCGTTCAATACCTATGCCTTCGACCGGCCGACCGGCTGGCTGAACGGCTGGACGCTGTTCTTCTGGGCTTGGTGGATTGCCTGGGGTCCGTTCGTCGGGCTGTTCCTGGCGCGTATCTCGCGTGGCCGTACCATCCGCACCTTCGTGCTCGGCACCATGACGCTGCCGATCATCTTCATGTTCCTGTGGATGTCGCTGCTGGGTAACAGTGCCATCGACATGGCGATGAACGGCGCCAGCGAGTTCGGCGAGCAGGTGATGAACAATCCGCCGGCGGGGATCTATCTGTTCCTCGAATCGTACCCGATGCCGCTCCTGACCACCGCAGCGGTGAGCATCCTGGCGATCGTGTTCTTCATCACCTCAGGGGATTCCGGGGCGCTGGTCCTCTCGAACTTCACCTCGAAGCTCAAGAACGTCAACAGCGATGCGCCGGTCTGGATGCGTATTCTGTGGTCGGCGGTGATCGGCATCCTGACCCTGTCGCTGCTGCTCGCCGGGGGGCTGACCACCTTGCAGAGCGCGGTGGTGATCACCGGACTGCCATTCTCGATCGTGCTGTTCTTCATGATGGCGGGGCTGCTCAAGGCACTGAAGCTCGAGGCCTTCAAGGAAGACAGCCGGCGCCTGAGCCTGGCCGGCCAGCTTTCCGGTCGTACCGGTGGCGGCGAGCGCGACTCGCGCAACTGGCAGCAGCGCCTTCGTCGTGCCATGAGCTTCCCCGGCAAGAAGCAGGCACGGCGCTTCATGGAGGAAACCTGCAAGCCCGCCATGGAAGCCGTGCGCGACTCGCTGCAGGAGCAAGGCGTGTCCGTCGAGATCAATCAAGGCGTGCAGAACGGCGACGACTACCTGTCGCTCAACGTCGATTTCGAGGACGAGCAGAACTTCACCTACCAGGTCTGGAGTCAGGGCTTCACGACGCCCGGGTTCGCGATGCATGCCCCGCATGCCGACTCGCGCTACTACCGGCTGGAGGTCTACCTGCTCGAGGGTAGCCAGGGTTATGACCTGATGGGCTACACCCGCGATCAGGTGATCGGCGACATTCTCGACCAGTACGAACTGCACATGCAGTTCCTGCACCTCAACCGGATAGAGCCGGGCAACATCAACATGCCCGACAGCCCGGAACAGCCGCCTTCATAAGGCGTGCTCGGCCAGCCGCCACCGTCAGGCGGCCGGCCTTCTTGAGAAGCTTGAGCCCCCGGTCGCGATGCGGCCGGGGGTTTTTGCGTGGGAGGGGCGAGCAATACCCAATGCCGAGAATCGCCTGCAAGCAGCCTTCTTCAGAGAATGGTAATGTCATAGTCAGGCAAGAGGCTTTATCCGTCAGCGAATGAGTCAGCCGAGATGCACTGCAAACGGCGTTGGTGCGCTCTTTGCGGCTCTTCGCCAACTATTTGATTTATTTGGTTCTTTAACAAATTGCGCTGATCAAAAAATAGGCGACATCACTGGTGGAAAGATGTCGGCCGATTTTGTCCTTTAGAAACAAGCGTCTATGATTAGACCGTTCCCCGCAGGCGCGGGGATCAACCGGCGACGATCGTCATCATCGTCGTCATCGAACAGCCGTTCCCCGCAGGCGCGGGGATCAACCGACGTGGCCACGCTGCTGATTGCAGTTCCAGGCCCGTTCCCCGCAGGCGCGGGGATCAACCGGCGTCGGGGTACATGTGGCTCGGCTTGAGCGCCCGTTCCCCGCAGGCGCGGGGATCAACCGCCGAGCTCAACGCGATCGCCATGGACGAGTACCCGTTCCCCGCAGGCGCGGGGATCAACCGCACAACATCCAAAATTCGGCCCCGAAATCGGTCCGTTCCCCGCAGGCGCGGGGATCAACCGGTGAGCGCCTTCTTGTGGCCGAAGATGACGTTCCGTTCCCCGCAGGCGCGGGGATCAACCGCCATTTGCCTCAGGCTGATTGACTAGGTTGACCCGTTCCCCGCAGGCGCGGGGATCAACCGTCCTGCGGGTTGGGCAGCGTCTCCATGTTGGTCCGTTCCCCGCAGGCGCGGGGATCAACCGACCAGATTATCGAAGTCCTGGTCAATGGGTAACCGTTCCCCGCAGGCGCGGGGATCAACCGTGAAATTCTGCGGCAACAGCGTGAGCCCCCTGCCGTTCCCCGCAGGCGCGGGGATCAACCGACTCTTCATCAATCAAGGGCGTGGCGCTATCACCGTTCCCCGCAGGCGCGGGGATCAACCGCACTCAATCAATTCCGCGAACGCCTGGCCACCCCGTTCCCCGCAGGCGCGGGGATCAACCGGTGTCGAACTCGGTGGAGCGACATTCGTAGCCCCGTTCCCCGCAGGCGCGGGGATCAACCGCATCAGTCGTTGGAAGAGTGGTAATCGCCCCACCGTTCCCCGCAGGCGCGGGGATCAACCGCCAGCGTAATCGGGGCCTGCATTCTTGATCCGCCGTTCCCCGCAGGCGCGGGGATCAACCGTCGCCGTTTTTGAGCTGCACCGTGATGGTGCCCCGTTCCCCGCAGGCGCGGGGATCAACCGGTTAGCACCGACGACTGGACGCCGGAGAGTAACCGTTCCCCGCAGGCGCGGGGATCAACCGTGCAATTATTTGCCAGCCACTCGGGTCTTAATCCGTTCCCCGCAGGCGCGGGGATCAACCGCCATGATCACCGTCTACACCACCACATAACGACCGTTCCCCGCAGGCGCGGGGATCAACCGATCACGAGGTTGGCGATGCAGAGCAGGGATTCCCGTTCCCCGCAGGCGCGGGGATCAACCGCTCCTGAATCTGCTCGATAGCGGAAGATGAACCCGTTCCCCGCAGGCGCGGGGATCAACCGGGCGCGCCATGGAACTGTTCTCGAATACGGGCCCGTTCCCCGCAGGCGCGGGGATCAACCGGCTGGTTTCGGGTGAATCCCTTAGGGCCATCACCGTTCCCCGCAGGCGCGGGGATCAACCGCTTAGGCTTTGGGATAAGAATAGCGCCCTGGACCGTTCCCCGCAGGCGCGGGGATCAACCGAGCTGGCTGGTCGCGCTCTACAGGGCGTCATCCCGTTCCCCGCAGGCGCGGGGATCAACCGCGCCCGCCAGCTTCAGACGGCGGAACGCACGCCCGTTCCCCGCAGGCGCGGGGATCAACCGATTCCGCAGACCCGACGCGGTGTGCAGCAGCTCCGTTCCCCGCAGGCGCGGGGATCAACCGTGTCACCGGGCTGCGGGGCGGGCATCGGAACGCCGTTCCCCGCAGGCGCGGGGATCAACCGTTCTCACGCCAGGCCGGTGAGGCCTCCCCGTTCCGTTCCCCGCAGGCGCGGGGATCAACCGAATCCGCCCGCTGGTGCCGCCTGTCTTGGGCCCCGTTCCCCGCAGGCGCGGGGATCAACCGCCCCGGCACTGCCGAGGCTGTGGAATCTGTGCCCGTTCCCCGCAGGCGCGGGGATCAACCGTTGGGCGTGACCAGTGATTGCCCCGAATACGGCCGTTCCCCGCAGGCGCGGGGATCAACCGATCGATGCCGGACGAGTCATTGCCTACGGCGGCCGTTCCCCGCAGGCGCGGGGATCAACCGAATGGCTAGCAAACAGGAGGCACTGAATCAGTCCGTTCCCCGCAGGCGCGGGGATCAACCGCATATTGCCGATCCCGCCGATCAGGCCGTCAACCGTTCCCCGCAGGCGCGGGGATCAACCGCTCGAGGACAACCGCCTCGTCGGGCAGATGGACCGTTCCCCGCAGGCGCGGGGATCAACCGGTGCGTATCTGGTCGAAAGAGTGGTCCATGTGCCGTTCCCCGCAGGCGCGGGGATCAACCGCGGCCTCGACTACTGGACGGGCGAGCTTGCTACCGTTCCCCGCAGGCGCGGGGATCAACCGGTCGTATAGCGGGAATCTTGACGTTACCGAGCCCGTTCCCCGCAGGCGCGGGGATCAACCGACGATCAGCGCGGCAACTATCAGAATGGCGGTCCGTTCCCCGCAGATGCGGGGATCAACCGCCGACCCGGCCGCGCCCACCACATAACGACAACCGTTCCCCGCAGACGCGGGGATTCATCTCGCTTTATGGTCTTCCAAGTAAAGGACGGCCTGGTCGGTGCGAACCCAATCAATGGGTTTCGTTACCGGTCCCCATCGAAGGAACTGAGTATGTCGGCAGAAAATGACGCGATTGCTTTTTATCACCGCTACGCGGGCAAGGCGATGCCGGGCCAGCCGGGAGACAGCTGCCACCTGTTGGCTTGGCACAGCCTTGATGTCGCGGCCGTCGGCTGGCATTTATTGGCCCCCGAGCGCCCACTGACGCAGCAGCTGGCGCTACGGCTTGGCATCGAGACGGAACCGCTGCGGCGACTGCTGGTATTTCTGCTCGGTTTGCATGATCTCGGCAAGTTCTCGCGTGCCTTTCAGGAAGTGCTGAAGTTGACACTCGAGGGTATGGCCAAGCCATTGGGTAAGCCTTATCTGGAGCGGCATGACCGTCTGGGTGTCTTGCTGTGGGATGCCTGGTGGCGCCAATGGCGTCGCGAGGGCGTGCTGCACTGGCCGCCCGATGATCAAACGCCTGCCAGAAAGCTGCTTGAGCCAATGGCTAGCCTGATGGCACCTTTTTTCGGTCACCACGGCCGGCCGGTCGTGACCGGTCGTTTAAACGTCGAAGCCTTTTACGGCAGCGATGCACAGGTCGATGACGTCACGGCGGCACGCGATTTCATCGCGGACTGGGCCAAGGTGGTCGAACCGCATTGGCCGGTCGAACTGCTGCTTGACGAAGAGTGGCTAGACGTTTTCAGGACATTGAGCTGGACCATCGCCGGTTGGGCGACATTGAGCGATTGGCTGGGCTCCCATCGCGAGTACTTTCCATATTGCGAGCGGGCGATGTCACTGTCCGAATACTGGTCTCGTGCGCTCGGCCAGGCCGAATCGGTGCTGCAAGCCACCGGCTTTGCCGCGTCCCCCGATCCCGTCCCCTACGAGAGTTTGGCGCAGTGGTTCAGCGCCGACATTACCCCGACGCCATTGCAGCAGAAGGCGGAGGCGATATCACTCGAGGCGGGGCCGCAGCTGTTCATCCTCGAAGACGTCACTGGCGCGGGGAAGACCGAAGCGGCCTGCATCCTGGCGCAACGCCTCCTGGCCGCTGGACATGGCGAAGGGCTCTACTTCGCGTTACCGACCATGGCGACATCGAACGCCATGTATGCCCGCCTGGGGGATCTCCATTACCGCTTTTACAGTGCAGAATCGCGTCCGTCTTTCGTGCTGGCGCACGGCGCTCGCCAGTTGAACGAGGATTTCGAGCGTGCCGTCATGGCTGCTCAGCCCGGTGACAACGATTACGCCGCCATCGACGCCAGCGCCTCGACGCAGTGCAGTCGCTGGCTCGCCGACTCCAACAAGAAGGCCCTGTTGGCCGATGTCGGTGTCGGTACAATCGATCAGGCACTGATGGGGCTTTTGCCGTTTCGGCACCAGTCGCTGCGGCTCCTGGGGCTGGCGCGCAAGGTATTGATCGTCGATGAGGTGCACGCCTTCGACCACTACATGCAGACACTTCTGCACCAACTGCTTGCACATCACGCCCGTCAGGGGGGATGCGCGATCCTGCTGACCGCGACGCTACCTTTTGCGATGCGTCAGGCCCTCGTCAACGCCTGGCAGCAAGGACTCGGGTATGAGTCGGCAGCACTGAGCAGTACCGACTATCCGCTGCTGACACATAGCGGTCAGGGCGCTCATCGCGAGACGCCACTGGCAACCCGCCCCGAGGTGATGAGGCGAGTCGAGATTGGCTGGCTGACCCAAGAGGAAGACGCGATCGCAGAGGTGTCGCGGGGGATCGAAGCGGGCGACTGCATCGTCTGGGTGCGCAATACGGTCGATGATGCCATCCGTGCCTGGCAGGCCATTCGTGATATCCACTCCGATCCCGAGCGCTGTCTGCTGTTCCATGCCCGCTTTGCCATGGTGGACCGACGCCGCATCGAGTCCGATGTGATCGAACGTTTCGGCAAGACGTCGACGCCTTCTATACGCCGAGGCCAGGTGCTGATCACCACCCAGGTTTTTCAGGAGAGCCTCGACTGCGACGCCGACCGAATGATCAGCGACATCGCCCCGATCGATCTGCTAATACAGCGCGCCGGCCGGTTGCAGCGGCACCAGCGTGGTGAGCGTCAGCCACCGAGGCTTCTGGTGCTGGCACCCGAGTGGGAAGAGTCTCCCAAGGCGGATTGGCTCAGTCGGGCTCATCGCGGTACGCAGGCGGTGTATCAAGACACCTCGTTGATCTGGCTGACGCAACGCGTGCTGCGGGAACTGGGCGCCATCGAGATGCCAGACGCTGCGCGCGAACTGATCGAACGGGTCTATGCCTGTTCCATCGACGAGATTCCCGAGGCACTGGAGCAGGCTCGTCTGGAACGCAGTGGCATGAACAAGATGGTGGGATCGATGGCGACTCACAATACGCTCGATCTGCAAGACGGCTATCGGCTCAACGAGGACTTCGATCAATGGCAGGAAGAGCGCGATGTGGGCACGCGGCTGAGCGACGAGTCGAGTGTCAACGTGGTGCTGCTCAAGCGTCAGGATGATTCGCTGGTGCTGTGGGCCGATGGAGAGCATCACGCCGATATGCTGAGCCAGTGCCGGCTGCGAGAAAGCCAGGTGAGGAAGCTGGCCGAGTTGCCCGAACGCGATGCCGAAAGTTGGGAGGCCTTGCAGGAGCGCTACAAGGCGTTGCGGTTTACCCGGCCCTGGCTGCCCGAGGAAGATGACGATTGCCGCTACGATAGCCAGTGGGGCGTGGAATTGGCTCGACCCGAGCAAAAGCGTTGATTGTTGCGGGTTATGAAACTGGCGGTGATGTGATCTTCGTGCTACATAATGACTTGATATGTAGCATGAAGGTGTCATATGGCAACTCCTCACAACCCGCCGGCAGCCGTGCGTCGCGCGCTGCGCAAGCTCGGGGCCGACATTCACGATGCGCGACGTCGGCGCCGGCTTACCATGGCCGTCGTTGCGGAGCGCGCCTTCACATCGCGCTCTACCCTGCAGAGAATCGAGGCCGGCGACGCCAGCGTCGGTATCGGCATCTATGCGAGCGTGCTTCAGGCGCTCGGCCTTCTCGATGGACTCGCGGATATTGCCGACATTGGCAATGACAGCGTTGGCCAGGCGCTTGCCAGTGCCGAGCTGCCCAAGCGAGTCGGATCGAAACGCTTACCGAGGTCTTCGCACAATGACTGAGTTCGAAGTATATATCGACCTCGGTGGGAGCACCTTTCCAGTCGGTCTGGCCAGGTGCAATCGCGTGCGTGGCACGGAGAGGATTCTTTTCGAATACGACGCCGAATGGCTCGCGTCGCCGGATCGCTTCTCACTGGAGCCTGCCCTTGCACTCACGCGGGGAGCCTTCGCTCCACCTGCTGGGATGACCAGCTTCGGCTCGATTGGCGACTCGGCGCCCGACACCTGGGGCCGTCGTCTGATGCAACGTGCCGAGCGGCGGCGTGCCGCGCGGGAAGGTCGCAGTGTTCGAACGCTTGCCGAGAGCGATTACCTGCTGGGAGTGGCTGATGAGACTCGGCTTGGTGCCCTGCGTTTTCGCCGAGTGGGCGAGACGTCATTTCAGGCGCCGATTCAGGCTGGCGTTCCTGCTCTCGTCGAGCTGGGTCGACTGCTTCAGGTCACGGAGCGTGTCTTGCGTGACGAGGAAACGGATGAAGACCTCCAGCTCATCTTTGCCCCGGGCTCGTCCCTGGGTGGGGCCCGCCCGAAAGCCTCGGTCATCGATCAGTACGGCCACCTCTCGATCGCCAAGTTCCCGAAGGATACCGACGAGTACAGTGTGGAGACCTGGGAAGAAATCGCGCTCCGCTTGGCCAACCAGGCCGGCATCGTGACGCCGCAGCACGAACTGGTCGACGTGGGCGGTCGGGCCGTCATGCTGTCGAGACGGTTCGATCGAGATGGCACCATCCGCATTCCGTTTCTTTCCGCGATGGCAATGATGGGCGCCAGGGATGGCGAACCTGGCAGCTACCCCGAGATGGTCGATGCTCTGACCGCACATGGCGCTCAAGGAAAGACAGACGCGCACGCACTGTATCGGCGCGTCGTCTTCAGCGTGATGATCTCCAATGTCGACGATCATCTGCGCAATCACGGCTTTCTGTGGTTGGGGAACGCTGGATGGTCACTTGCTCCGGCCTATGACCTCAACCCGGTTCCCAGTGACCTCAAGGCGCGGGTGTTAACCACGAACATCGATCTCGACGAGAGCACCTGCTCGGTCGATCTGCTGGAGGCGGCATCCGGTTATTTTGGGCTCACGCTGGCCAATGCCCGGCGAATCATCAAGGACGTTGCGTCAGTAACCGCAACTTGGCGCAACACTGCCAGGGCCGTTGGCGCACGTCCGGCCGAGATCGAGCGTATGGCCAGCGCCTTCGAGCATGATGACTTACAGCATGGGCTGGCGTTGTAAAGCCAGTGTCTTAAACCCTGATAGGTGTTCACTGCAAAAGCTATTCTGGCTTCGGTTGTTTATATGGCACGACGATAAAAACGAAATCCATTTGTAGGAGAAAAGCCATTGTAACAAACTGGTTCTTTATGAAAGCTAGTGTGAATGTGTCCTATCAGCCGCAATAGCCTGGAATGCCCATGAACCTCCTGACTGATCCTTGGTTACCCTTCCGCAGATCAGACGGAAGTCTTCTCTATCGCCCCCCTTCGGCCCTGGCCGATCCCGATATCCTCGACCTTGCCCTTCCCCGTGCCGATTTCCAAGGTGCCGCATGGCAGTTTCTGATTGCACTGCTGCAAACGGCGATGACGCCAAAGAACACTGATGCCTGGCTGGATCGCTATCAGACGCCACCCAGTGTCGAGGAATTGGAAGCGGCATTGGCGCCATTTTCGAGGGCCTTCGAACTCGACGGCGAGGGCCCGCGCTTTATGCAGGATCTCGATCCGCTCGAGGACGTCAAGGACGCCCCGGTTGCCGGACTGCTGATCGATTCTCCCGGCGCCAACGGCATCAAGAACAATACCGATTTCTTCGTCAAACGCGGTCGGGTCGAAGCCGTATGCCCGGACTGCGCGGCGCTGGCGCTCTATACCATGCAGATCAACGCGCCCGCCGGCGGCGCCGGCATCCGCGTTGGCCTGCGTGGCGGCGGGCCGCTGACCACGCTGATCCTGCCCGAAGACGAGACCAAAACACTGTGGGAGCGCCTCTGGCCCAACGTCATGCCGGCCGATGCCGTGGGTCAGCCGGGGCAGACATGGCGCCCGCCCACGGTCGACGACGCTGACCTGTTTTTCTGGATGACCGACACTCGAGTCAGCGACAAGAAGGGCACCGAAGTGTTTCCCGATCAGGTCCATCCCCTGCACGCTCTGTGGTCGATGCCGCGCCGCTACCGTTTGCTGTTCGAGGATGAGTCGGGTTGTTGCGATCTCTGTGGTCGCGAATGTTCGCGACTAGTGCGTCGGCTGCGTTCGAAAAAGCAGGGTGCCAACTACGATGGCCCCTGGCGTCATCCACTGACCCCGTATCGCCGTCTCAATCCCAAGAAAACCGACGAGTTACCGCTGTCCAGCAAGGGGCAGCCCGGCGGGCTGGGCTACCGCCACTGGCCGGGGCTGGTGCTGGAAGACGAGGCGGGCAGTGGCGCGATGCCAGCGAGAGTCGTGACGCATCATCTGCACAAGTATCGCATGGTCGAAGCCGCGCGGGACGACGGCGAGGCGTTCGACGCGATGTTTCGGCACGCCCGGCTATGGGTGTTCGGCTACGACATGGACAACATGAAACCTCGTGGCTGGTACAGCGTTGAAATGCCGCTGGTGGGTGTCCCCGAAGCACATCAGGAGATATTGCGCGAATGGGTCAAGCGCTTCGTCGATCTGGCCAGCGATGTTGCCTGGCAGGTGCGTAATCAGCTCAAACGGGCCTGGTTCAAACGTCCCGAGGATGCCAAGGGCGATATGAGCCAGATCGATGCCCAGTTTTTCGAGACGACCCAGCTCGCGTTCTTCGATGTACTACGCCAGATGAGCGAGACGCTACGCGACGACGGGGATACACCGGCGCTATCCCCAGAGATCCACCGACAGTGGTACCTGACGCTCAAACGTGAGGCGCTGAGACTCTTCGATGCCCAGGCCATCAGCGGACCACTGGAAGGCATGAAGATGCAGCAGCTCGAGCGGATCACGAGCGCGCGGCGTTATTTGCTGGACTATCTGAATGGTAGCGGCAAAAAGATCGGCAAGACGGTTCAGGCATTTGCCCAGGTCGGCGGGTTCGAATTGAAGGCGCCGCAGTCCGAAGGCAATCGGAAGGGGAACGCAGCATGAGTGAGATCGAGCAGGATGCGGTATCCGAAGACGCGAGCGAGGCCGGGAAGAGCGCAGTGGAAAGTCATCTGTATGCGCTGGATAACAATGAGGCCTTCGAGCTGCGCTTGTGGTGGCAGCGGCTGGTCATGGACGAACAGGAACTCAAGCGCTATACCAAGCGCCGGCCTTACCCGCGCGGGGTGCGTGCTGCGCTGCGCCGTTGCGATGCCATCGAGTCCGTACTGCTAACCGAGGCTTTTCGCCACCTCTGGCAGGCACTCGAGACGCGAGTATGGAAAGAGATGCCTGGCGATGGCCCGAGTCAATGGCGTGATAGGCGCCTCGAAGCCTGGGCGGTGATTGCCACCATCGTGAGTGAACTGCGCGCCGAGACCTTCGATGCATCGCTTGGGAAGCGGTTGGGCGAAAACCGGCCCAATACCAGCGATACCCCGCGCATGAGTGATCTGCGCTTCCAGCAACTGCTCGACTGCCATACGCCCGAAGAGCTGATCCGCCGCTTCAGAAGGGCATTGAAGCTCGCCGACGGCACTGGTGTCAGTGTCGTGCGCCTCGCCGATATGGTGGCGCTCTGGCATCGCGAGCAGCGCGGTCAGTATCGGCCTGAGGCGACCCAGCGCTTCGCCTTTTTGATGAGTGACGATTACTTCAAGGCGCGCGCTCAGAAAATGGCAACGAGCGACTGATTCTTCGACCAAGAATGCCATCGGCCACTACCCATCATTACCATTGCAGGGGACCTTTCATGAGCCACTTCATTCAGTTGCATCTACTAACTTCTTATCCGCCCTCCAACCTCAACCGCGACGATCTGGGCCGTCCCAAGACGGCGTTCATGGGTGGCGCGCGCCGTTTGCGCGTCTCCTCCCAGAGTCTCAAACGGAATTGGCGGACCTCGACGCTCTTCGAGGAAGCGATCGATGGCCACAAGGGCACGCGTACCAAGCGGCTGGGCAAGCTCGTTTTTGATCGTATGAGCGCAGGAGCGGGGGACAAAATCGCAGGTGCCAGTGCCGAGAAGATCGCCGAGGTGTTCGGCAAGCTGCGCAAGGTCGAGAAAGGGAAAAAGCACGAGTACGAGATCGAGCAGCTGGTCCACGTCGGGCCGGAAGAACTCACTGCGCTGAAGGCGCTGGCGGACAAGCTCAGTGCCGAAAAGCGTGAACCAACCGATGATGAGCTCAAGGACCTGCTCGCACGCCGGCCCACCGCTGTCGATGTGGCGCTGTTCGGACGCATGCTCGCCGCGGCACCGAGCTATAACGTCGAGGCTGCCTGCCAGGTCGCGCACGCCATTACCGTCCATGCCGCCGAGGTCGAGGACGACTACTTCACCGCAGTCGACGATCTCAATACCGGCGATGAGGATCGTGGCGCGGCGCATATCGGTGAGGCCGGTTTTGCCGCTGGGCTGTTTTATCTCTACCTCTGCATTGATCGCGATCTGCTGGTCGAGAATCTGCAAGGCAATGCGGACTTGGCTGATCGCGCCATTGCTGCGCTGGTTGAGTCCGCCGTCAAGGTTTCGCCCAAGGGCAAGCAGAACAGTTTCGGCTCTCGCGCCCACGCCAGTTATCTGCTGGCAGAAAAAGGCGATCAGCAGCCGCGCTCGTTGTCGGCCTCCTTCCTGCAGCCGGTCAATGGTGAAGGACAAGCGATCAAGGCCATCAGCAAACTGGAACGCCAGGCTCAGGCTTTCGATGATGCTTATGGTGCCGGCGCCGACAGTCGCTTTGTTCTCTCTGCCGAGCCGGATTATGAAAAGCCTGCGCTGAAGGGTGACGTCCACACGGGAGATCTGCAGGACCTGCTGACTTTCCTCAAGGGCGATGACTAAGCGGAGGCGATATGACGGAACATCTGGTCTTTCGGCTCTATGCGCCGATGGCGAGCTGGGGCGAAGCTGCGGTAGGGGAGGCGCGGCCGACCGCGACGTACCCCGGGCGCGGCGCCATCCTCGGCTTGATCGGCGCGGCACTTGGCATCCGGCGCGACGATGACGATGGGCAATTAAGGCTTCGGCAAAGCCTCGGCATCGCGGTCAAACAGCGCTCTCCAGGCTGGCTGCTACGCGACTACCACACCGTGCAGGTGCCACCTTCACAATCGAAGGTGAACTACCGTTCGCGGCGTGAAGAACTTTCGGTGCCCAAGGATGCCCTCAATACCATTCTCTCTTCCCGGGACTATCGCTGTGATGGCCTGTGGGTCGTGGCGCTGCGTCTGATGCCCGACGCGGTCTGGACACTGGACGAACTCAAGAGCGCGCTGGAGAGGCCTCGCTTCACGCTCTATCTCGGCCGTAAGGCATGCCCCCTGGCGGCACCGCTCACGCCCGCCATCGTGGAGGCGGATCACTGGCGCGGGGCGCTGGATCACGGCTTTGACAGCGCAACCGATCCCGAAAGGACATGGTTGCCGCTCATCGGTAACGAAGCACAAGACCTACGCTTGCTGAGGCTGCCCGGTCAGGTGCTCTATGCCTGGGAAGGCGAGGCAGATGCACTAGACGGTAACGCCGACATGGCGGAGTCCAGCGAGACCTGGGATGAACCGCTGCATCGCCGCCGCTGGCAGTTCGGGGCGCGTCTCGAGCACCGCCGAATCGAGTCGGTGGAGGGGCAGAGCTAATGTATCTTTCAAGTGTCAGAGTCGACCTCAACGCCCTTACCCGAGAACAGCTTTTCGATGTGCTGGAAGGCGGGGCCTATACGGCCCACCAACTGCTCTGGACGCTGTTTGCCGATACGTCAGAGGGCGAACGACCCTTTCTCTTCCGCCAGGAAATGGAGGAAGCGGCCAATGGAAAAAGTCAGGGACTGCCGCGGTTTTATGTCTATTCGACTCGTCGACCGGAAGCCGTGGCCGGTCTCGATGTGCAATGTAAGCCTTTCGCACCGCAACTCGCCAAAGGCGAGCGCCTCGCTTTTCGCCTGCGTGCCAATCCCACGGTTGCCAAGTTCGCGGGTGAGGGACAACGATCGCATCGCGCTGATGTGCTGATGAATGCCAGAAAGCCATTCTCCCCTGGTGAGCGAACGAGCCAGGCATGCGTTGATGCAATGGAGACCGCCGCACGTGACTGGCTGGCGGAACGCGCGCCGCGATTTGGGTTTGAACTGCCGGTGGCACCAGAGGTGGGCGCCTATCGCCAGCATGAACTGAAGAAGTCCGGTCGCCGGGAGCCGATCCGTTTTTCCAGCGTCGATTACGAGGGGCTGCTGGAAGTGACCGATCCGGACCACCTGATCGAGACGCTTTCCCAAGGTATTGGTCGTTCGAAAGCGTTCGGCTGTGGGTTGCTGATGTTGCGCCGGCCATAGGACTGCTCATGAGCTTCATTCCCCTAAAGCCCATACCGATCAAGGATCGCATGTCGATGATCTTCGTCGGGATGGGGCAGATCGACGTGCGTGATGGTGCCTTCGTCGTCATCGATGATGTGAATGGCGAGCGCATGCACATTCCCGTGGGGTCTATCGTGTGCTTGCTGCTCGAGCCCGGTACTCGCGTGTCGCACGCTGCTGTCAAACTCGCGTCAGTGGTGGGTACGCTATTGATTTGGGTCGGTGATGCCGGCGTGCGTCTATATAGCGCGGGTCAGCCTGGCGGCGCGCGTTCGGACAAGCTGCTCTATCAAGCGCAGTTGGCACTGGATGAAAAACTGCGGCTGAAGGTCGTGCGCAAGATGTTCGAGCTTCGTTTCGGCGAAGAGCCGCCCTCGCGGCGTAGCGTCGATCAATTGCGAGGTATGGAAGGAGCTCGGGTACGCAAGACATACCAGCTTCTTGCCAAGCAATATGGCGTCAAGTGGCACGGGCGTCGCTATGACCCGACTCAATGGGATGCTTCCGATGTGGCCAACCAGTGCCTCTCGGCCGCGACCGCCTGTCTTTACGGCATCACGGAAGCCGCCATCCTGGCAGCCGGTTATGCGCCGGCGATTGGCTTTCTGCATACCGGCAAGCCCCTGAGCTTCGTTTACGACATCGCCGATATCGTCAAATTCGAGACGGTGGTGCCGGCCGCGTTTCGCGTAGCGGCTCGCAATCCGCCCATGCCGGAACGGGAGGTACGCATTGCGTGTCGCGATGCTTTTAAGCAAACACGCTTATTGCAGCGGTTGATCCCCATGATCGAGGACGTATTGGCCGCTGGAGAAATCGAGCCTCCACCTCCGCCGCCGGATGCGGTCCCACCGGCGATCCCGGAGCCTGAATCCGTCGGCGATGCAGGGCATCGGAGTCAATGATATGGCAATGCTGGTGGTCGTTACCGAAGCCGTACCTCCCAGACTTAGAGGCCGTTTGGCTGTGTGGTTGCTGGAAATCCGAGCGGGGGTTTACGTCGGCGATGTCAGTAAACGCATTCGCGAAATGATCTGGGAACAGATCGAAGTCCTGGCCGAGGAAGGCGGCAACGTTGCCATGGCCTGGGCCAGCAATCACGAATCCGGCTTCGAGTTCCAAACTTATGGCGACAACCGTCGTGTCCCCATCGATCATGATGGATTGAGGCTGGTGCGGTTTTTACCACCTCAAGGTAATTGACTGATTTTAAAGGCTCTTTAATAATTTAGGGTGATTAAATTTTAAGCAAAATCGCTGGTGGAAATTTCCCTGGCGATTTTGTTCTTTATAAACAAGTGTCTATGATTAGACCGTTCCCCGCAGGCGCGGGGATCAACCGCCTTCAATAAGGCTAGTGACGACCTTGATGACCCGTTCCCCGCAGGCGCGGGGATCAACCGTATGCATGCTCACCGTGTCGCGGGTCGCTTTGCCGTTCCCCGCAGGCGCGGGGATCAACCGTTTTCCCGGAGCTTGATCAGCGTCTTGTCGCCCCGTTCCCCGCAGGCGCGGGGATCAACCGTCTTCATATTTCTGTTTCTCCTACCGCTTTAACCGTTCCCCGCAGGCGCGGGGATCAACCGGTAGACGCGCTGGAAAATCCCGATTTTGAGCACCGTTCCCCGCAGGCGCGGGGATCAACCGCCAGGAGAGCGTTAACCATGTCACTTAGCTGCCCGTTCCCCGCAGGCGCGGGGATCAACCGATACGCATCGCCGCGCTCAGGCGGGTGAATTGCCGTTCCCCGCAGGCGCGGGGATCAACCGGCCAGCAACCTGCCGGACTTCAAAGCCCAGGCCCGTTCCCCGCAGGCGCGGGGATCAACCGTTGGCATCTTCGATCACGTAGCTCTTGCCGGCCCGTTCCCCGCAGGCGCGGGGATCAACCGTTGACCACGCCGGCCGCCGGGAACGATTCAACCCGTTCCCCGCAGGCGCGGGGATCAACCGTTATCCTATGATGTAATCACGGTCAGGGGAGACCGTTCCCCGCAGGCGCGGGGATCAACCGGCGCCGCGCTGCGTCTCGGCCTTTTTCAGCCTCCGTTCCCCGCAGGCGCGGGGATCAACCGTGCTTGGCGGCGGCCTCGGCTTGGGCCTGTACCCGTTCCCCGCAGGCGCGGGGATCAACCGGCTATCAACCGACGCGGCATCGCTAGACTGCACCGTTCCCCGCAGGCGCGGGGATCAACCGTCCTTGTCGGTGGTGAGCTCGGTCTTGATGCCCCGTTCCCCGCAGGCGCGGGGATCAACCGTACCCTTCGCGCCCCTCGGCGGTCGATTCGAGCCGTTCCCCGCAGGCGCGGGGATCAACCGGCTGACACCTTTGCGCTCAGACTCTTTCAGCACCGTTCCCCGCAGGCGCGGGGATCAACCGGGCTCACCCGCTCGAACTCGGGGCGGATGGTCCCGTTCCCCGCAGGCGCGGGGATCAACCGAGCTATACCCCTGCACGGCAACACACGACGACCCGTTCCCCGCAGGCGCGGGGATCAACCGGCTCTTGAGTCGCCGCCCGTGCCAGCGCTTCCCCGTTCCCCGCAGGCGCGGGGATCAACCATCACCTGGCCGCACTCCAGGCCGTGCACGATCCCGTTCCCCGCAGGCGCGGGGATCAACCGGTCATGCCTTCGTCGCTCTGCTCCTCGTCCATCCGTTCCCCGCAGGCGCGGGGATCAACCGGCAGAAGCTGAGCGCCAGACGCTGCAGGAGAACCGTTCCCCGCAGGCGCGGGGATCAACCGGTTTTTGGCGAGCGTGGCGGCCTTGCGCGTTTCCGTTCCCCGCAGGCGCGGGGATCAACCGCGCATCGGATCGGGCTGCCAGCGCGACGCTCACCGTTCCCCGCAGGCGCGGGGATCAACCGTCGGCATCGGCGGACTCGACCGCCTTGAGCAGCCGTTCCCCGCAGGCGCGGGGATCAACCGCACCGGGTGGCGGTTGATGCGCTGTCGCTGGCCCGTTCCCCGCAGGCGCGGGGATCAACCGTCGATCTCGTCGATGATCGTGGGCGCGGGGAGCCGTTCCCCGCAGGCGCGGGGATCAACCGTCGCGCGCGATCGGCATCATTACGTCCTCGCCCCGTTCCCCGCAGGCGCGGGGATCAACCGCCCCAGACCAATTACCTCGCCGTCGATTGGCTCCGTTCCCCGCAGGCGCGGGGATCAACCGTTCCACCGTCCGATGTGGAAATCAGGGGACATCCGTTCCCCGCAGGCGCGGGGATCAACCGATGCCGATCACCCCGGCAAGCGCCATGCCCGCCCGTTCCCCGCAGGCGCGGGGATCAACCGCGCCACCCAGCTCGCGAGCATCAATCGCTATTCCGTTCCCCGCAGGCGCGGGGATCAACCGTTCACCGAGATCGCCCGCCACGCCTGGGAGGTCCGTTCCCCGCAGGCGCGGGGATCAACCGGCCACGCCGAAATTCGGCGAGCTGATCCGCCGCCGTTCCCCGCAGGCGCGGGGATCAACCGGCGCTGCGGGACCGCCAGCCGGACTTTCTGCGCCGTTCCCCGCAGGCGCGGGGATCAACCGGACAGTGCGTAAGAGATCAAAGGGGGTCATGGCCGTTCCCCGCAGGCGCGGGGATCAACCGTCGACCCCCTCATCGAGTACAAGCTGGCGCTCCCGTTCCCCGCAGGCGCGGGGATCAACCGTGATTGCACTGGTTGCGTTGGGCGACGTGATCCCGTTCCCCGCATGCGCGGGGATCAACCGTCGATCTCGACGTGATCCATGTCGCTGGCCGACCGTTCCCCGCAGGAGCGGGGATCAACCGTTCGTGCTCAACAGCGGCGACCCGTTCATCGTCCGTTCCCCGCATGTGCGGGGATCAACCGATCACCACCGTTTCCCGGAGAGCATCATGAAACCGTTCCCCGCTTGCGCGGGGATCAACCGTTCACGTCGCAGTGGGGCGAGTACGACGACGGCCGTTCCCCGCAGGCGCGGGGGTCAACCGTCGGGCGAACGTCTGGCGCCGGGTTGGATACTCCGTTCCCCGCAGGCGCGGGGATCAACCGTGCACGGCGGCGAGGCGCGGGCCTTTCGGAATCCGTTCCCCGCAGGCGCGGGGATCAACCGATGAGGTGGTTGCCGGTGGCTGCTGCCTTCATCCGTTCCCCGCAGGCGCGGGGACGAACTACGCCGCTTTGTCAGCACTCCTGCCCTTGGGTGTTGCCTAACCAGCCTGCTGGGCGAGGTCGTCGATGAAGCGCTGCCGCCAGGTCAGCAGGCTGTTGCGGCGCAGGACGTCGATCATCTCCCGGTAGCGCTGGCGACGTTCGTCGCGCGGCATGTTCAGGGCGCGTTCGATGGCGCTGGTGATGTCGTGCACGTCGTAGGGGTTGACCAGCAGGGCACCGCTCAGTTCGCGGGCGGCGCCGGCCAGGTCGCTGAGCACCAGCACGCCGGGGTCGTCGGGGTCCTGGGCGGCGACGAACTCCTTGCAGACCAGGTTCATGCCGTCGCGCAGCGGGGTCACCAGGCCCACCCGTGCGGCCCGGAACAGGCCCATCAGGTCGGCGTGGGCGTAGGTCTGGTTGAGGTAGTGCACCGGCAGCCAGTCGATGTCGGCGTAGGTGCCGTTGATATGCCCGGCCATGCCTTCGAGCTGGCGGCGTAGCTCGTCGTACTCGGGGATCGCGCTGCGCGAGGGGCTGGCGATCTGCATGAAGATGGTGCGTTGGCGGCGGTGCTTGAAGTGGGTGAGTAGCGTCTCGATGGCGTTGAAGCGCTGCACCAGGCCCTTGGAGTAGTCAAGCCGGTCGGCGCCGATGATCAGGTCGCGCTTGCCGAGGTCGGCCTGGAACTGGCAGGCCGGAGCCTGGGTGATGGCGTGCTCGGCCTCGGCGATGGCTTCATCGACGTCGATACCGACCGGGTAGACGCCGGTGCGCAGGCGGTGGCCGAGGCAGTCGATGACGTTGTCGCCCTCGAGGGTCGCGTCGAAGGTCTCGACCAGGGCCTCATGAAAGGCGTGGCGGTCGTTTTCGGTCTGAAAGCCGACGAGGTCGTAATGCAGCAGGTCCTCGAGCAGCTCGCGGTAGCAGGGCAGCGCACGCAGCAGGTCGAAGCTGGGAAAGGGAATGTGCAGGAAGAAACCCAGTGGCTGGCGGATGCCGCGCTCACGCAGTTCCTTGCCCAGTGGCAGCAGGTGGTAGTCATGCACCCAGATCAGCTCGTCGCCCTGCACGAGCGTGACCAGCGCCTCGGCGAAACGAGCGTTGACCCGCGAGTAGGCCTTCACGTGGTCGAGCTGGAAGTCCATGGCGCCGAGGTTGAAGTGAAAGACCGGCCACAGCACTTCGTTGGCGAAGCCCAGGTAGTAGTTGTCGTAGTCCTGCTTGGAGAGCGACAGCGTCGCATAATCGATATTGTCGCGCGTGACCACGTTGGGGCGATTCGAGGGGACCTGCTTGACGCGGCCGTCCCAGCCGAACCACAGGCCACCGTGCTCGCTGAGCGCGCCGGTGATGGCGACCGCCAGGCCGCCGGCCTGGGGTTTGCCTTCTTCGGGAATCGAGACGCGGTTGGAGACTACGACCAGACGTGTCATACGGCTTCCTCCCAGCTTCGGCTAAGGTGCAGTGCCGAGTTGATCAGGCCGACCATGCTGTAGGTCTGCGGAAAGTTGCCCCACAGTTCGTGACTGGTGGTGTCGAGATCCTCGGAAAGCAAGCCCTGGGCGTTGCGGCATTCGAGCATGTTTTCGAACAGGCGACGAGCCTCGTCGCGGCGGCCGATCGCCCACAGCGCGTCGATGTACCAGAAGGTGCAGATGTTGAAGGCGTTCTCGGGATCGCCGAAGTCGTCGGCGGCGGCATAGCGGAACAGGTGGTCGCCGCGGCGCAGCTCGGCCTCGATGGCCTCGACCGTGCTGACGAAACGCGGGTCGTCGGCGGCGAGAAAGCCGAGCTCGTGCATCAGCAGCAGACTGGCGTCCATGGTGTCGCCGCCGAAGCTCTCGGTGAATGCCTGGCGCGATTCGCTCCACGCTTCGAGGCAGATCACGTCATGCATGCGGTCGGCCTGCTGGCGCCAGCGGGTGGCGTCCTCGTCGAGTTCGAGATGCGCGGCGATGCGTGCCAGACGGTCGCAGGCGGCCCAGCACATGATGGACGAGTAGGTGTGCACGCGGGCGCGACCGCGATACTCCCAGATACCGGCGTCGGGCTTGTCGAACAGCCTGGCGGCCTGCTCGCCGAGGATGGTCAGACGGCGGAACAGCGCTTCGTCGCCGGGGCGCGCCAGTCGTTCGTCGAAGAACGCCTGGTTGGCGGCCAGCACCACGGCACCGTAGACGTCGTGCTGCACCTGATGGTAGGCGGCGTTGCCGACCCGCACCGGTCCCATGCCGCGATAGCCGGCGAGCCCGCGGACTTCCTTCTCCTCGATGCGCGTCTCGCCGCCGATGCCGTAGAGCGGCTGCAGCTCGTGTTCGGCGGCGCCGACCACCAGGTTGATGATGTAGTTGAGGTAGTTCTCCATGGTCGCGGTCGCGCCCAGGCGGTTGAGGGCGTGGACCACGAAATAGGCGTCGCGCAGCCAGCAGTAGCGGTAGTCCCAGTTGCGCTGGGTGTCGGCGGCCTCGGGCACCGAGGTGGTCATGGCGGCGATCACCGCACCGGTATCCTCGAAGGTGCTGAGCTTGAGGGTGGTGGCGGCGCGGATCACCTCATTCTGCCACTCGAAGGGTATTGCCAGGCCGCGTGCCCATTCCTGCCAGTAGGTGGTGGTCTGGGTCTCGAAACGCTGGCACATCGCGTTGACCGACTCGGTGACGCTCTCGTCGGGGCCGAGTGCGAAATTGAGCTCGCCTTCGAGGACGATCGGCGATTCTTGAAGCACGTGGGTGATCGAGGCGTCGGTGGTCAGCCGTGTCACTCGGCCCTGACCGAGGTAGCGAATGTGATGGCTGCCGCGAGTGGTCTCGGGCTCGCGCTCGCCGTAGGCGGTGGTCGGGCGCAGGCGGATGCGGATCACCGGTGTGCCGGAGAGGCATTTCACGCGGCGTACCAAGATCTCGGGACGAAACGTCCTGTCGTAGAGCCGAAAGCGCGGGCAGAAGTCGGTGATGCGGATGCGCCCGCCGTACTTGTCGGTGAGTTCGGTGCACAGGATCGCGGTATTGCGCTGGTAGTACTGACGGCTTTCGACCTGATCCTGCAGCTCGATGGCGAAGTAGCCCCGGTCGGTGGTGTCCATCAGACGCGAGAAGAAGGGGTCGCCGTCGAAGCGCGGCAGACAGCACCACACGATGCGGCCGTCGGTATCGATCAGGGCGCCGATCTGGCAATTGCCGATGAGCCCAAGCTCCAGCGAAGTGGATGGCATATCGGTCGATTCGGTCACGTTGGACGGGATGGTAGGCGTTCCAGCCATGTCAGTACCTTCTTTACCGATTCAAGATAGTAGGTCGCGGCCGTTTCCCCATCGCCGACGCGCACGCTAAGGCCTCCGCGCGCGTTGACCTCGCGAAAGGCGTCCTCGTCGGTGACGTCGTCGCCGACGAACACGGGGCGTCGGCCCTGGAAAGCCGGGTCGTCGAGCATCCGGGCGACGGCGGTTCCCTTGTGAACGCCGGCCGGGCGCAGTTCGATGACGCACTTGCCGGCCACGGTCTCGACGTCGTCGCCCAGCGCCTGCTGCCATTCGGCCATGAAATGACGGCATTCGTCTGCAAGCTCCGGGGCGCCGCGGTAGTGCAGGGCCAGCGCGACGTGCTTGTCCTCGTAGTGCAGGCCGTCGTGGCCGGCGACGAAGTCGGCCAGCGCGTCGCGGCAGGCGGCCAGCCGCTCGGGGTGTGCGACGGCGCTGTGGTAGCCGCCGGAGGTGTCGCGCCACTCCAGGCCGTGAACGCCGGCCAGGGGGAGGTCGAGCGGGGCGAGCAGAGCTTCGAGGTCGGCGACCGGGCGACCGCTGATGATGGCCACTGCGCCGTCGAGTTCGTGCGCGAGCCGGGCGACCAGGTGGCGCAGTGCCTCCGAAACGCTGGTATCACGGGGGTGATCGGCGAGGGGCACCAGGGTGCCATCGAAGTCCAGGAACAGCGCCCAGTCGTGACGCGGCAGCGGCGGTGGAGTCTCGGGCATCATCTCGTCGCTAGGGTCTCGTCTTGGGTTCGTGCAGTATCGCGCAACCCTCCACGGAAAGCGCGGAGAGAAGCTTTAGACGCAAAGGTCTTGCCAATGGGTCGCCCAGGCGGCCTTCAGTCTTCTTCATCCTCGACGGCGGGCTCCAGGGCACGCTTGTCGTCGGGAAGGCGGACGTAATCGCCGACACTGAGATCGCCGTGGGTCTGATGACGCTTGCCGTGGCTGTCGATGAGCGCGGCGACCTTGCCGATGCTGAGGGCATCGTCTTCGCGGTAGGCCTCGACCTCGACGCGCACCACCATGCCCTGGTAGCGGGCGGAGAGCATCATGCCGGGATGGGGCTGAACTTCGTGCTGCTTGTCGCTGGCGTAATGGCGGGTCACGCTGGCATTGCCGGGGGCGTCCCAGTCGATGTGTTTATGCATTGGCGGGCTCCTGTCGCATCCGTTTGTTCTTATAGGGTAGCCCGCCGTGCGGGGTATCGCCTAGCCGAGCCACTCAGAACCGATAGCTGAGCCCGCCCATGACGACGATGGGGTCGATGTGGATCTTGGCGTCGTAGTCGTTGCCGGCGAGGGTGGCGGTGGCGTCGCTGTCGATGTCCAGATACCAGGCGGCGGCATTGAGCGCCCAATGGTCGTCGATAAGCAGGTCGACCCCGAGCTGGGCGGCGGCGCCCCAGCTGTCGTCGAGGTCGAGCTTGCCGCCGTCGAGATGCTCGTCGGAGAAGTGGGTGTAGTTGAGCCCGGCGCCGAGGTAGGGCTGCACGCGGGCATCGGTGCCACCGAGCGGGTAGTACTGCAGCGTCAGTGTCGGCGGCAGGTGCTTGATGGACGCCAGGTCGTCGCCATCGAGGGCGACCTGGTGCTCGAAGCGCTGCGCGGCAAGCAGCTCCACGCCGAACTTGTCGTGGAAGCGATAGCCGAGCGTGAAGGCGAAGCCGCTGTCGTCGTCGGCGTCGACCTGCATGTCGAGCGGGGCGCCGAAGTTGCCGTTGTCGCTTTGCGGGGCAACCTTGGCGACACCGAAGCGGGTGTAGAAGTCGCCTTCGCCGTAGGCGAACGCCGAGGTGGCGGGCACGAGTGCGGCGGTGAGGGCAAGCGAGGAAACGAGCAGGGCACGGCGAATGGGACGACTCCTTGGTTTGAGATGAAGCGAGAAGCGCGGGACGCTTCGTATGCATCAAGTCTAAACCTAATAACCACATAAAAAATGTGGTTATATGTCGCACTCCGCTGGGCCCGACATGCCGCTTGTGGTGTGGCACAGGAGGTGAGCCTCTGCCACGGGCGTCCGCAACAGAGGCGAGGGCCAGGCATGCGTCGGCCAGCGGCCGTGGCCGACGGCGCATCAGGCTCGGAGGGCAAGCCGCCGGCTAGTTGCCGAAAGCGGCCTGCTGTTGCTGTTGGTGAAGGTGCTTCAGGAAGCGTCGGCGCCATTCGAGCAGGCTGTTGCGCCTGAGCACGCTGATCATCTGCTGGTAGCGTTCGCGCCGTTCGTCCAGGGGCATGTTCAGGGCTTGTTCGATGGCGCTGACGATGGTGCTCTCGTCATACGGGTTGACCAGCAGTGCACCACTCAACTCGTTAGCGGCGCCCGCCAGCTCGCTCAGCACCAGCACGCCGGGGTCGTCGGGGCTCTGGGCGGCGACGAACTCCTTGCAGACCAGGTTCATGCCATCGCGCAGGGGCGTCACCAGGCCGACTCGGGCGGAACGGAACAGGCCGATCAGGACTTCGCGGGGGTAGGTCTGGTTGAAATAGTGCACCGGCATCCAGTCGAGTTCGGCATAAGTGCCGTTGATATGTCCGGCCATTTCCTCGAGCTGGCGGCGCAGCTCGTCGTACTCGGGGATCGCGCAGCGCGAGGGGCTGGCGATCTGAATGAAGACCGTCCGCTGGCGACGGTGCGTGAAATCCCTGAGCAGTGCCTCGAAGGCGTTGAAACGTTGCACCAGGCCCTTGGAGTAGTCGAGCCGGTCGGCGCCGAGGATCAGGTCGCGATCGCCGAGATCCACCTTGAGTTGGCGGGCCTGCTCGTTGAGGTTGGAGCGCTCGGCCTCGGCCAGCAGCTCCTCGACGTCGACACCCACAGGGTAAACACCGGTGCGTACCTGCTGGCCGTTGCACTCGATGGTGTCGTCGACGATCACGGCACCGAAGGTCTCGATCACCGCTTGTCGGAAGGCATGCAGGTCGTTTTCGGTCTGGAAGCCGAGCAGATCGTAGTGCAGCAGGTCGTCGAGCAGGCCACGGTAGCCGGGCAAGGCGCGCAGCAAGTCGTAGCAGGGGAAAGGAATGTGCAAGAAGAACCCGATCGGGTCCTGAACCCCTTGGTGGCGCAGCGCCTTGCCCAGCGGTATCAGGTGATAATCGTGTACCCAGATCAGTTCGCCACCCTCGAGCTGCGTGCTTAGAACGCTGGCAAAGTGCTCATTGACCCGTTGATAGGCCCTGGCGTAACTCAGGCGGAAGTCCATGGCACCAAGGTTGAAGTGAAAGACTGGCCAGACGACTTCGTTGGAGAAGCCCAGGTAGTAGTCTTCGTAGTCCTCCTGGGGCAGCGGTAGGGTCGCATAGGTGATGTTGCCGTGTTGCACGGTGGCAGGGTAGTTGGAGGGCGTTTGGCTGATCTTGCCATCCCAGCCGAACCACATCCCGCCGCATTCTTCGAGGGCGCCGGTGATCGCGACGGCCAGGCCGCCGGCCTGGGGCTTGCCGGGTTCGGGCACGGAAACGCGGTTGGAGATCACGACAAGTCGCGTCATACGATCTCCTCCAGGCGGCAACCGAGATGCGATACCGAGCTGGTCGGCCCGGCCATGCAACAGGCTCGGGGATCGTCGCCCTCCAGTGCGGGGCTGGTGGCGTCCAGGTGGTCTACCCGATGGCGGCCGCTGAATGCGGCAAGTTCGAGGGAATCGCGTTCCACGCTGACGGGCGGGGGCGGGGAGACGTTGTCGAATGCTCCAGCCATGTCAGTACCTCCTGTACTGATGTCTGTCGATAGCAGGTGACGGCAGTCTCGTCCTGGCTGCCGATACGAACGGGGTGCTCTCCACGAGGGGCGATACGAAAGGCGTTCTTGCCGCGTGTCGTCAGAGGCGAGAACCGGCATCCCGACATGACGCGGCCTGGATGGAGCGCGAACGTATGGCCACGCCCATCCAGACCGCGTAGCGCCGGGCGGGGCGGCTCAGTGCTCGTCTTGCTCGAACTGCTCGGCCGCACGCAATGCCTCTCCCCGGGTGTCGTGCTCGGAGACGACGTTTTCGTTGTCGGGCTGGCTCTCGTCGATCACCACCCAGCCGGTGATGTTCTCTTGCAGGTCATCGCTGTCGAAGATGGGTTCCACGCGCGCTTGCTTTTGCATATGTGCCTCCTTCCACCGGGGCGACGGCTCACGACTTAGAACCCTTCCCGCGTCGGTTCGCCGGAAGAGGGACGGTTGAGTTCGGTGCAGGGGCAGCCTTCGTGGGCGCAGGGCAGTCCCTCGGGGTGGCCGGCGGCGCATCCGGTACAGCAGAATGCCTGGCCCTCGCTGAGCGCGGCATTCTCACTGGTGACGTCTTCTTCGCAACCTGGGCAAGCGCAGATTCCCAATTCGGCCATGGCGTCTCTCCTGACGATTTCCTGGGGCGAGCGTCCTCGAATGCATTGGCAAGCGTCGTCGTCGATCAGTGCGACCGCTTCATTTCCGCTTGAGGCCTGTTGAGTTTAGCTCTCGTCTGCTTGTTGTATATCAAAGAGATACGGCCAATCTTCCTGAAGATTAATCCAGGACAAGAACGCTGGCAGGGCGCCGAGGAGAGGCATGTTGGTCAATGCCGATCGACGCCTGGCGGTTTAGTGGCCCCGAAGGCCGCGCCAGGCTCGCGAATGGCTACCGGAAACGACGAAGCCCACCGTAAGGTGGGCTTCGTGGGGCCGTACGAGCGTTGCCGCGATTACTTCTTCTTGGCGCGCTTGCGCTCGTTTTCGGTGAGATGCTTCTTGCGCAGACGGATGTGCTGGGGCGTGATTTCCACCAGCTCGTCGTCATCGAGGAACTCGATGGCCTGTTCGAGGGTGAAGCGAACCGGCGGCGTGAGGACGAGGTTCTCGTCGTTGCCCGAGGCGCGCATGTTGTCGAGTTTCTTGGCCTTGGTCGGGTTGACCGCCATGTCGTCGGCGCGGTTGTTGATGCCGACCAGCATGCCTTCGTAGACCTCGGTGCCGTGCTCGACGATGAGCTTGCCACGGTCCTGCAGGGCGAACAGCGCGTAGGCCAGTGCCTTGCCGGAGACCATGGAGACCAGCACGCCGTTGCGACGCTCGATGGAGGCATCGGGCTTGAGCGGGCCGTAATGGTCGAAGCGGCTGGTCAGGATGCCGGTGCCGGAGGTCAGCGTCAGGAACTGACCACGGAAGCCGATCAGCCCGCGTGCGGGGATGATGAAGTCCAGGCGAACGCGACCCTTGCCGTCCGGATTCATGTTGGTCATCTCGCCCTTGCGGTAGCCGAGCTCTTCCATCACCGCGCCCTGGTGCTGCTCTTCGCAGTCGATGATGACCTCTTCGTACGGCTCCTGCTTGACGCCGTCGATCTCGCGGATGATCACCTCGGGACGGCCCACGGCCAGCTCGTAGCCTTCACGGCGCATGGATTCGATCAGCACCGAAAGGTGCAGTTCGCCACGCCCGGAGACGGTGAACTTCTCCGGCGAGTCGCCCTGTTCGACACGCAGCGCCACGTTGTGGATCAGTTCCTGCTCAAGGCGCTCCTTGATGTTGCGGCTGGTGACGAACTTGCCTTCCTTGCCGGCGAACGGCGAGTCGTTGACCTGGAAGGTCATGGACACGGTGGGCTCGTCCACGGTGAGTGCCGGCATGGCTTCGACGGCGGCCGGATCGCACAGCGTATCGGAGATCGCCAGGTCGTCGATGCCGGTGATGCAGATGATGTCGCCAGCGCTGGCTTCTTCGGTCTGCACGCGCTCGAGGCCGAGGTGCGTCATGACCTGGCCGACCTTGCCCTTGCGGACGTTGCCTTCCTTGGAGATCACGCTGATCTGCTGGCCCGGACGCACGCTGCCGCGCTTGATGCGGCCCAGGCCGATGACGCCGACGTAGCTGTTGTAGTCGAGCGCGGAGATCTGCATCTGGAACGGTGCGTCGAGCTCGACCTTGGGCGGTTCGACGATGTCGACGATGGACTTGAACATCGGGGTCATGTCGTCGGCCAGCTGATCCGGCTCATGACCGGCGACGCCGTCCAGCGCCGAGCAGTAGATGATCGGGAAGTCGAGCTGTTCCTCGGTGGCGCCGAGGTTGTCGAACAGGTCGAAGATCTGGTCGATGACCCAGTCCGGGCGCGCGCCGGGACGGTCGATCTTGTTGACCACGACGATCGGCTTGAGGCCACGGTCGAAGGCCTTCTGGGTGACGAAGCGCGTCTGCGGCATGGGACCGTCGACGGCATCCACCAGCAGCAGCACGGAGTCGACCATCGACATCACGCGCTCGACCTCGCCGCCGAAGTCGGCGTGTCCGGGGGTGTCGACGATGTTGATGTGATAGTCCCGTTCGTCCGGGCTCTGCCAGCGGATCGCGGTGTTCTTGGACAGAATGGTGATACCGCGCTCTTTCTCCTGGTCATTGGAGTCCATGATGCGCTCTTGCCCTTCGGCCTTGCGGTCGAGGGTGCCGGACTGACTCAGGAGTTTGTCGACCAGGGTGGTCTTGCCATGGTCGACGTGGGCGATGATAGCAATGTTGCGAAGATTCTCGATCACGACGGGATCCTGCTGGGAAATTGGGGCGCATTATAGGGTCAGGGTGCCGACGACTGCCAGTTTGATGACCATTGCGCATGAGCGCGGCTCGTCAAAAGGCGCGTTGGCGCAGCGATAACCGTGGCGCTATCAGGGACTTGGGTCGCTTGTGCGGCAGGACGGAAATACGCAAAAAAATGGCGGCACGCTCGCGAGTCGCCGTCGACAGCGTCGGCTGGGTGGCCTGACGCCGGAAAAGCGCACCGGTTCGGATGGGCTATGGTTGCCCGAGCAGCCAATCATAGAGACGCCCTGCACTGCTGGCAACGGGCAGTGTGATCGGAAAGCGCGGCAGCGCCAGTGGATCGTCGCGGTGCGAGAGCCAGCCGGCATGCCCGTGCAGGCCTTCCTGAATGCCGCAGCGCTGGGCCAGCAGGCGGACCCGTGGCGAGGCTTCCGCCTGGGGATAGGCGAAGCCGGGCAGCGGGTCGCGGCACAGCACGCCGAGCTGTCGGCGAGATTGGCGAATTTGCCACTGAACCTGGGCGTCGTCGAGCGCGTCCAGCGGTGTGGCGGAGACGCCGCGCGCGCCGAAGCGCACCAGGCCGCTGCTTTCCAGGCGTCGGATGCTGAACGGGTCGAGCGTCTGGGGCGGGGTGTCGAGTTCGTCACCCAGGGCGTCGCCCAGCCGGGTCAGCGTCAGCGGATCGGTGTGGTGAGCGAGCCCCTCGAGATAAGCGCGCAGGGCGTGGCTGTAGGCGGTACCGGGGTGCGCGGGGCGTGCTGGCGGCAGGGGTAGCCCGACATCGCCGAGGCAGTCGCGCACGCGCGCCGGCTGGGTGCCTTCCCACAGGGCGTCGCCGAGCGTGTTCCACCAGTCGCCGCGGGCACGGTTCACCCAGCCGGTGGTGAGAAACATGCTCGCCGGCAGCGCCAGGCGTTCGAGCTGGCGCAGGGCCACCTCGGCGGTGTCGCGCCAGCCGCCATCGAAGGTCAGCGCGATGCGCGGCAGCGGGTCGCGGTGCAGGCGCCGGGCATTCGCCAGGGTGACGATCTGGGCGTGATCGGTGAGATGGTCGAGCAGCCGTCGGAAGCTCTCCGGCCCCAGGGCATAGGGCGCATGGTGAGGCAGGCGCGCCGTGGCGTCGTCCGCCAGCACGCGCGGCAGTACGAGAATCGCGCTACGCCCGCGCAGCGGTTCGCTGAGGCTGCGTCGCCAGTGCCCGCGCAGGCGCTGCACGACATCGTAGGCAAGACTGAGATGGCTCATGACGTGTCCCTCCGCAATGCCGTCGGTACTGTGCCGTGCCGGGACGTCCTGTCGCGGGCGGCGTTCGTGGGCTCCTCTGATAGGCGTTGTGATGACGGTTGCGATGCCTATCAGCATATCTCGCTGTGGTGATTTAGCCAGTCATGCCGGGTCGCGCCGCAGGCGCCGCCGGCAGGGCGGGCTCAACAATGCCGCCCCGGTGGCGGTCAGTTGCAGGGCATGCAGACACCAGCGCCAGAGTGCCAGGCGACACGCCCTGGACCGGGGTGGCATGCCGTCGCGCCAAGTCATGACGGTGGCCGGCCAGGCGCTGATGACGAGACTGGCCACGCCGGGCGTCGGCGCCGGGGGAATCCACAGCAAGAGCGCCAGTGGCACGCTGCCCCATTGCACCAGCGTGCCGCCCAGTCGGGGTATCACGAAGCGTGGGTGGCGCGCGGCGCTTGCGGTATACAGATAGCGGGCCTGATGGCGACGTTGTCGGCGCCACCAGGGGCCGAGCCGGCGAGGGGCACCGTGGTCGATCAGCGAAGGCGAGGTCTGCCAGCGCAGGCGTGCATGGCAACGCCACAGGCGCACCAGGATGTCCAGGTCGGCGCAGGTCTCCAGGCGTGGGTCGTGGCCGCCAAGGCGTTCATACCACTCTCGGGTGATGGCCAGTTGTCCGGTGGGCCACTCCCAGGGGTGGTCGCCGAAGCCGCGCCGGATGCGTGTGGCATACCAGTCCGCCAACGCCGGGACGAGCGGGTCGGCCGGCGCCTGCGCGAAGACAACGGCATCGGCGCTTTGCTTGCGAAACGCCTCCGCCAGACGGTCCAGCCAGTCGTCGGGCACTTCCAGTGCCGCATCCAGGAAGATCAGCACCTCGCCATTGAGGTGGGTCGCGCCATGATGGCGCAGTGCGCCCTGTCCATGTTGGGGCAGCAGCGCGAAACGAATGTCGCGCTGATCCAGCAGCAGCTGGGTGCGCGTATCAAGGGTGCGCAACTGGACCAGCGTTTCGGTATGTCCGCGAAAGCCGGATATGCTGCGTGCCAGGGCGCTCAGGCAGCGTTCCAGGTGCTCGGGGGCATGGCTGGCGTCGATCAGCAGGCTGTAGGTACGCATCGCTCGAGTATGCCTTGGGTGCAAGCCCGTGGAAGAAATCGGGAATCTGGTTCAAGCCTGCGGGGCGGCGGGGCGCCTGGCAATCATCGTCGTGGCTGGTTTTTCTAGCTTGGCATGACTGAAAATCGGTGCCTGATGGCATGAGGTTACCGATTGCACCCAAATGGTGCATTGGGCAGCAATGCTGCACCTTCATGATGCCCGTGTGGTGTCCGTGCACTTTTATGTGGCGGGGCGGGCGCTATCCTGGTGCCGAGCCATGCACAACGCCGGTCGATTTTTTATCGATTGATCATGCGCTTAGCGTTTTTGCCCCGAAATGCATCAATGGTTGGCACAGCTTCTGCATTGCAAAACGTAAACGCATACCCGTGGGCAGTCGTCGGCGGGCATGCTACAAACGACGCTGAACACGCAAGCAAACGACCCGAGCCGTGGGCTCATAGTGGAGGAAATCATGTCTGAGAAGACCCTCGCCCTGATCGAAGAACACGATATCAAGTGGGTGGATCTGCGCTTTACCGATACCAAGGGCAAGGAGCAGCACGTCACGATTCCGGCCGGCGCCGTCGATGATGAGTTCTTCGAGAACGGTCAGATGTTCGATGGCTCCTCCATTTCCGGCTGGAAGGGCATCAACGAGTCCGACATGATCCTGCGCCCGGAAGACGGCAGCGGCTACCTCGACCCGTTCACCGAAGATGCCACGCTGGTGCTGCGCTGCGACATCATCGAGCCGGCCACCATGCAGGGGTACGAACGTGACCCGCGCTCCATCGCCAAGCGTGCCGAGGCGTACCTGAAGTCCACCGGTCTGGGCGATACCGCCTTCTTCGGCCCGGAACCTGAATTCTTCATTTTCGACGAAGTGCACTGGAATGCCGACATCCAGGGCGCGATGTACAAGATCACGTCCGAGGAAGGCGCCTGGGCGACCGACTCCACCACCGTGGAAGGCGGCAACCTGGGGCACCGTCCGCGCGTCAAGGGTGGCTACTTCCCGGTTCCGCCGGTGGACAGCTTCCACGACATCCGCAGCGCGATGTGCAACACCCTGGAAGCCATCGGCCAGTCGGTCGAGGTGCATCACCACGAAGTCGCCAACGCCGGCCAGAACGAAATCGGTGTCAAGTTCAACACGCTGGTGAAGAAGGCCGACGAAGTTCAGGAAATGAAGTACGTGATCCACAACGTGGCTCACGCCTACGGCAAGACCGCGACCTTCATGCCCAAGCCGCTGGTCGGTGACAACGGGTCCGGCATGCACGTGCACCAGTCCTTCTGGAAGGACGGCACCAACATGTTCGCCGGTGACGAATACGCCGGGCTGTCCGAAACCGCGCTGTACTACATCGGCGGCATCATCAAGCACGCCCGTGCGCTGAACGCCTTCACCAACGCCTCGACCAACTCCTACAAGCGTCTGGTCCCGGGCTTCGAGGCGCCGGTCATGCTGGCCTACAGTGCCCGCAACCGCAGTGCCTCCATCCGCATTCCGTACACCGCGAGCCCCAAGGGCAAGCGTGTGGAACTGCGCTTCCCGGATCCGACCGCCAACCCGTACCTGTGCTTCTCGGCCATGCTGATGGCGGGTATCGACGGCATCAAGAACAAGATCCACCCCGGCGATGCGATGGACAAGAACCTCTATGACCTGCCGCCGGAAGAAGGCAAGTCGGTTCCCACCGTCGCCAGCAGCCTCGACCAGGCCCTGGAAGCCCTGGATGCGGACCGCGCCTTCCTGACCGAGGGCGACGTGTTCACCGACAGCATGATCGACGCCTATCTCGAGCTCAAGCAGGAAGAAGTCGACCGCCTGCGCATGGCGACGCATCCGATCGAGTTCGACATGTACTACAGCTGCTGATCCCGCGCGACCGCGACCGATCCCAGCCGTAGCGCTGATCGAGGCCCCGTCGGACGACGGGGCCTTTTACGTGGTCGTTCGCGGGGCCGGACGTGCGCTACACTGGGACGCCACGGGCGCGAGGTGCGTCTCGGTGCGAGGAAGGCGGTTCGCAATGAAGCGTTGGCGCAAGGAATCGTGGGCGTAAGGAGAGCGACATGCGTGGCTTGATCCCCATCGGCGGCTGGACAGTGCTCATGGTCGGCGCGTGCCTGAGCGTCTCGTTGGCGCAGGCCACGCCGATCTATCGCAGTGTCGACTCACAAGGGAACGTCACCTATTCGGATCGCCCCGGCGGCGATCAGGTCGAGGTCGCGCCGGTGAACACGGTGCCGAGCCGGCCGGCCCCCGCGCCAAGGGAGACCGCGGCGAACGAGGCAGCGTCCGGAGCGGGCGAGCCCGAGGCCTCTACCTTCACCCCCTACGAACGCTTGCGCATCGCCGCACCGACGAACGAGTCCACGCTGCCCACCGGCGCGGCCGGCGACACGCAGGTCAGCGTGGCGCTCTCGCCCGAGCTGCGCGAGGGGCACCGCCTGCGCCTGGTGGTCGACGACGAGGTGCGCCAGCCTCCCCAGCAAGCCACGACGTTCTCGCTCACCGGGCTGGAGCGCGGCGAGCATACCCTGCGCGTCGAACTGGTCGACGCCGAGGGGCAGGTGCGCCAGCGTAGCGCGCCGGTCACCCTCTATGTACAACGTGCCAGCGTGTACTTGCCCGCCAATCCCAACAATCCTCGCAATTCCGGCAACCCATGAGCCGATTTGGCGCCTGCCGCTATCGATAGTGCTGCTTTTGCACTAATTTGGTGCATGGTGGCGTCATTCCATGTCGGCTGCACTGCCGTATGCCGGGCCGATCAGGACTGGCGCGCTTCTTGCACTGTTAACGGACATGACGATGGATAATGGACGGGCCATGCCGGAACCTTCCCAGCAGCAGTTTCTCGAACAGCAGCGCCTGCTCGAACATTTGACGACCGCCGTGGTACTGCTCGACGGCGAGCTGCGGCTGCGTTGGATGAACCCCGCGGCCGAGTCGCTGCTGGCGACCAGCCGGGTGCGGGTCGTCGGCCAGTGTCTGGAGAGCCTGGCGGGCGTCGAGGGCAGTGTCGAGGCGGTGTTGATCAAGGCGCGCGACGAGCTGCATCCCTTTACGCAGCGCGAGGCGACGCTGGTATTGCCGTCGGGGGACACGGCCACGGTGGACTTTACCGTCACGCCGTTGTCCGCCGATGAACTGCTGATCGAGATCGAGCCGCGCGACCGGCTGTTGCGCATTTCCCGCGAGGAAGCGCTGATCGCGCGCCAGGAGACCATCAAGGTGCTCACCCGGGGCCTGGCGCACGAGGTGAAGAACCCGCTGGGCGGCATTCGCGGTGCGGCGCAGTTGCTCGAGCGGGACCTGCCCGATCCGCAGCTCGCCGAGTTCACCCGGGTCATCGTCGAAGAGGCTGATCGGCTGCGCGATCTGGTGGATCGCATGCTGGGGCCCAACAGCATGAGTCGTCACGAGCCGCTCAACATTCACAAGGTGCTCGAGCGAGTGCGTACCTTGCTGGAGGCCGAACATCCGCGCATCGACTACGTGCGCGATTACGACCCCAGCCTGCCGGATCTGGAAGGCGACGAGGCGCAGCTGATTCAGGCGGTGCTCAACGTCGCCCGCAACGCCGTGCAGGCCATGGAGGAACACGGCGTCGAGGCGCCCCGGCTGATTCTGCGCACGCGGGCGCGACGCCAGTTCACGCTGGGCGCCGAGCGCCACCGGCTGGTCTGCGAGCTGGGCATTCTCGACAACGGCCCCGGCATTCCCGAGACGCTGCGCGAGACGCTGTTCTATCCGATGGTGTCGGGGCGTGCCGAGGGCAGTGGCCTGGGGCTGTCCATCGCCCAGTCGATCCTGCATCAGCACCAGGGGTTGATCGAGTGCGACTCGGTGCCCGGGTGTACCGAATTCCGCTTGTTGATTCCGCTTGAGAGCCATCATTGAGGCTTGGGAGGCCCCATGACTGACGTCGCACGCATCATGATCGTCGACGACGATCGCGCCATTCGCTGGGTGTTGGAGCGCGCGCTGGCTCAGCCGGACCTCGAGGTCGAGAGCTTCGAGCGTGCCGATAGTGCCCTGGAGCGCATCCTGCGACAGCCACCGGATGTCCTGTTGACCGATATCCGCATGCCGGGGCTGGACGGGCTGGACCTGATGGCGCGCATCCGTGAAAAGTATCCGGATCTGCCGGTGATCGTGATGACCGCCCACTCCGATCTCGACAGCGCGGTGGCCTCGTATCAGGGCGGTGCCTTCGAGTACCTGCCCAAGCCGTTCGACGTCGACGAGGCGCTGGCGCTGGTGCGGCGCGGCGTGGCGCATGCCCGCGAGCGGCGCACGCCGGCGGCGGTGCCCGAAGGACTGTCGGCAGAGATCATCGGCGAAGCGCCGGCGATGCAGGAAGTCTTCCGTGCCATCGGCCGGCTCTCGCAATCCCACATCACGGTGATGATCAACGGCGAGTCGGGGACCGGCAAGGAGCGCGTCGCCCAGGCGCTGCACCAGCACAGCCCGCGACACGCCGCGCCGTTCATCGCGCTCAACATGGCGGCGATTCCCAAGGACCTGATGGAATCGGAACTGTTCGGTCATGAAAAGGGCGCCTTCACCGGGGCGACCTCACAGCGGCGCGGGCGTTTCGAACAGGCCGATGGCGGCACGCTGTTCCTCGACGAGATCGGTGACATGCCCGCCGAGACCCAGACCCGCCTGCTGCGGGTGCTGGCCGACGGAGAGTTCTACCGGGTCGGGGGGCATACGCCGGTCAAGGTCGATGTTCGCATCATCGCCGCGACCCACCAGCATCTGGAGCGGCTGGTCGAGGACGGCCGTTTCCGCGAGGACCTGTTCCACCGCCTCAACGTGATCCGCGTGCACCTGCCGCGTCTGGCAGAGCGCCGCGAGGACATTCCGCGTCTGGCCCAGCACTTCCTCGCCGAGGCCGCCAAGGAGCTTGCCACCGAACCCAAGGTGCTGACCCAGGAGGCCGAGCAGCATCTCACCCGCCTGCCGTGGCCGGGCAACGTGCGCCAGCTCGAAAATACCTGCCGCTGGCTGACGGTGATGGCCTCGGGGCGCGAGGTGTTGATCGAGGACCTGCCGCCGGAGCTGCGCGATGTCGAAGGCACCGAGAGCGCCGGCGGCGACTGGCGTGGCGCCTTCCGCGAGTGGGCCGATCGCGCCCTGGCCGCCGGGCATACGCACCTGCTCGAGGAGGCGGTGCCGGATTTCGAGCGCATCCTCATCGAGACGGCGCTCAAGCACACCGGCGGGCGCAAGGGCGAAGCCGCCGAGCTGCTGGGCTGGGGGCGCAACACTCTCACCCGCAAGCTCAAGGTGCTGTTGCCGGCGCTGGCCGACGAATGACCCACGACGGCGCGGGGCGTCGTGGCGTGGTCATGCCGACGTCACGGGAACGTCATCGAACGGACGCGGCATTGTCATTCGCTGGACCGAACAATGGGCATCGCTCATTCGTTCGCAACCAGGTGACAACGCATGTTCTCGCAGACGCTTCCTCTGACCCGCCCCGCCCTGGGGCTTGCCTTCGCTGCCCTGGTCGCCGGGGTGTCCACCGCCCAGGCCGATTTCCAGCTCAGTGAACGCTACACCGATGCCGATGGCGACCTCGTCGCCGACGTGCCGGAAGACGAATCCCAGTGGCGCGATCCGGACACGCTGGTCTTCGCCTATACCCCGGTGGAAGATCCTGCCGTCTACGCGGACGTGTGGTCCGGATTCCTGGATCACATGGAGGAGGTCACCGGCAAGAAAGTGCGCTTCTTCCCCGTGCAGTCCAATGCCGCGCAGATCGAGGCGATGCGCGCCGGCCGCCTGCACGTGGCCGGTTTCAACACCGGTTCCAACCCGCTGGCGGTGGCCTGCGCGGGCTTTCGGCCCTTCGCGATGATGGCCGCCGAGGATGGCTCCTTCGGCTACGAGATGGAGATCATCACCTACCCCGGTTCGGGCATCGACGAGGTCGAGGACATCAAGGGCAAGACCCTGACCCATACCTCGGAGACGTCCAATTCCGGTTACAAGGCGCCCACCGCGCTGATGGCCTCGGAATTCGGCATGACCTCCGGCGAGGATTACGAGGTCGACTTCTCCGGCAAGCACGACAACTCGATCCTGGGCGTGGCCAATCACGACTATGAAGTCGCCACCATCGCCAACTCGGTCAAGGCGCGCATGCTCGAGCGCGACGTGATCGACGCGGATCAGATCGAGGTCATCTACCAGTCGGATACCTTCCCGACCACGGCGTACGGGGTGGCCCACGACCTCGCGCCCGAGCTGCAGGAAGCGATCAAGGAAGCCTTCTTCGGCTTCGACTGGGAGGGCTCCGCGCTGGCCGAGGAATTCGGCAAGAACGGCGAGTCGCAGTTCATTCCCATCACCTTCAAGAAACACTGGTCGGTGATCCGCCAGATCGACGCTGCTAACGGCGTCGACTACCAGTGCTCGTAAGCGCCGGCTAGCCGTGCGCGACGGGTGGGCCGGGCGTTGCCACGCGACGCTCGGCCCATGTTGGCAGGGAGATGGATGTGCTGGAACTACAACGACTCACCAAGACATATGCCACCGGCGACACGGCGTTGCGAGAGGTCTCGCTGGCGGTGCCGCGCGGTCAGGTGGTGGGACTGATCGGTCCCTCCGGTGCCGGCAAGTCGACGCTCATTCGCTGCATCAACCGCCTGGTGGCACCCAGCGGCGGGCGTATCCTGCTCGGCGACGTCGACCTCGCCGCGGTAGGCCGTGCCGAGCTGCGTCGACAGCGGCGCCGGATCGGCATGATCTTCCAGGAATACGCGCTGGTCGAGCGGCTCACCGTGATGGAAAACGTCCTCTCGGGGCGCCTGGGGTACGTGCCGTTCTGGCGCAGCTTCACGCGGCGCTTTCCGGGGCGCGATATCGAAAACGCCTACCGTCTGCTCGACCGCGTGGGCCTGCTCGCGCACGCCGACAAGCGTGCCGATGCCTTGTCGGGCGGTCAGCGTCAACGCGTGGGCATCGCCCGGGCCCTGGCTCAGGAGCCGGCACTGTTGCTGGTCGATGAGCCCACCGCCAGCCTCGACCCCAAGACCAGCCGTCAGATCATGCGCTTGATTCTCGAGGTCTGCGAAGAGCGCGATTTGCCGGCCATCGTCAACATTCACGACGTACCGCTGGCCCAGCAGTTCATGCATCGCCTGGTGGGTCTGCATGCGGGAGAAGTGGTCTTCGACGGGGCGACGACGGCCCTCGACGAGACGGTGCTCGCCACTATCTACGGCGCCGAGGACTGGGCGTCGTCGGGCCGCGAGCCCGCTCCGGAACGGGAGTCCGAGGACACCGAACGGCACCTGGCGGAGGTGGGGCGATGAACGAGGCGACACCCGCCTATCCCACGCACTGGCGGCGACCGGCGCGAATGCTGCATGACCGTCGCTGGCGGTGGCTCGTGCAGGCGTCGGTGCTGGCCTACCTGGTCCTGGCGCTGGGGTCCTTCGACGTCGAGTGGGCGCGGGTGATGGAAGGGCTGTCACGCGCGCAACGCTTCGCCCACGGATTTCTGCAACCCGATTTCACCAGCCGCTGGAGCGATATCCGCCAGGGACTCATCGAGAGCCTGACCATGACGCTCACCGCCACCGTGGTCGGAGTGGCGATCTCGGTGCCCATCGGCATCGGTGCCGCGCGCAACCTGGTATCCGCGTGGATATACCGGTGCTGCCGGGCGATCATCGCCGTCAGCCGCTCGCTGCAGGAAATCATCGTGGCGATCTTCCTGGTGGCGATGTTCGGCTTCGGTCCGCTGGCGGGGTTCGCGACGCTGTCGTTCGCGTCGATCGGCTTCATTGCCAAGCTGCTGGCCGACGACATCGAAGAGGCCGACCCCCGTCAGGTGGAAGCCATTCGCGCCACCGGTGCGGGGTGGTGGCAGGTACTGCACTACGCCATTCAACCTCAGGTGATGCCGCGCCTGATCGGTTTGTCGCTCTACCGGCTGGACATCAACTTCCGCGAAAGCGCGGTGATCGGCATCGTCGGCGCAGGGGGCATCGGCGCCACCCTCAATACCGCCATCGACCGTTACGAATACGGGAGTGCCGGCGCCATCCTGCTGATCGTCATCGCCATCGTGATGGTGGCGGAATACGGGTCCAGCTACCTGAGAAGGTTCCTGCAATGAAGTCGACTTCCGCGAACGCCGGGGCGCCGGCCAGTCATGCCGACGCGTGGACCTTTCGCACGCCCCGGGCACGGCTGGCCCTGTGGTTCGGCTGGCTGGCCCTGGTGGCACTGTTCGTCTACTGCTGGCGGGTAATGAATGCCGACACGATGTGGGTGTTCGTCGCCGATGCGCCACGTCAGGCCGCCGATCTCGGCAGCCGCATGTGGCCGCCGAGCCTGACGTATCTGCCCGAGCTGCTGGCGCCACTCTGGGATACGCTCAACATCGCGACCCTGGGCACCGTGGGCGGGGTGATCATGGCGGTGCCGGTGGCATTCCTCGCCGCGCGCAATACCACGCCTTCGCGGCTGTGGGTGCGACCGGTGGCGTTATGGGTAATCGTCACCTCGCGCTCGATCAACTCCCTGATCTGGGCACTGCTGCTGGTCGCCGTGCTCGGGCCGGGGTTGCTCGCCGGGGTGGTGGCGATCGCCCTGCGCTCGATCGGCTTCGTCGGCAAGCTGCTCTACGAAGCCATCGAGGAGACCGATGCACGTCAGGTCGAGGCGATCAGCGCCACCGGCGCGAGCGCCGCGCAACGCCTCGACTATGCCATCGTGCCCCAGGTGATGCCGGCATTCTGGGCGATCGCGCTGTTCCGCTGGGACATCAACATCCGGGAAAGCACGATCCTCGGCCTGGTCGGCGCGGGCGGCATCGGTCTCAAGCTGCAGGCATCGATCAACGTGCTGGCCTGGCCGCAGGTGGCGACGATCCTGCTCGTCATCCTGGCCACGGTACTCGTCAGCGAGTGGGTTTCGGCGCGGGTGCGCCAAGCCATCATGTGATCCTCGCGCCGTCGCCAAGCCCCGTGCATCTTGGCAGGCGGCGTAATATCCTTCTCCCCCTAAGGTCTAATCGAGTCCTCCCGTCGGTTCTGACAGGTAATCGTCAGCGGGAGGCGTCGTCGTTCACCGCCAGCCAGTCTGGCCATGTCCAACCCGGGTGCCGCCGCTTGCCAGCCAGGCGCGCGGTGCTTGCGTGATAACAGGAGTTTTTAGTGGCAACCCCCTCGCAACATGACCTGCGCAATGACTTTCGCGCCTTGCTGGCGTCCTCTGAGTGTTACTTCACCGCCTCGGTGTTCGACCCGATGTCGGCGCGCATCGCCGCCGATCTGGGCTTCGAAGTGGGGATTCTGGGGGGCTCGGTGGCCTCGCTGCAGGTGCTGGCGGCTCCCGATTTCGCCCTGATCACCTTGAGCGAGTTCGTCGAGCAGGCGACCCGCATCGGTCGAGTGACGCGCCTGCCGGTGATCGCCGATGCCGACCACGGCTATGGCAACGCGCTCAATGTCATGCGGACCATTACCGAGCTCGAGCGTGCCGGTGTGGCGGCGCTGACCATCGAGGATACCCTGCTGCCGGCGCAGTATGGGCATAAGTCCACCGACCTGATCCCCCTCGATGAAGGCGTGGGCAAGATGCGCGCGGCCCTGGAGGCGCGCATCGACCCGGCGATGGCGATCATCGCGCGTACCAATGCCGGTCAGCTCGACGACGAGGCCGCCGTCGAGCGCGTCTGCGCCTATCAGGCGGCGGGTGTCGATGCCATCTGCCTGGTGGGCGTGCGCGATTTCGACCACCTCGAGCGCCTGGCCGCGCCGCTGGACATTCCGCTGATGCTGGTCACCTACGGCAATCCCGAGCTGCGCGACCGCGCGCGTCTGGCCGCGCTGGGAGTGCGGGTCGTGGTCAATGGCCATGCGGCCTACTTCGCCGCCATCAAGGCGACCTACGATTGCCTGCGCGAGCAGCGTGACATCGCGGCCAGCGAACTGAACGCCTCGCAATTGGCGACACGCTACTCGACGCTCGACGAATACCGCGAATGGGCGCGCGACTATATGGACGTCAAGGAGTAGCGTTACGCTGACGAGCCACGAGCAGGGAATGGCTGGCCACGCTCATGGGTGGTTCAAGCTGTCGCCGCCTGCCGCTCGCGGCCGTTGACCACCCGATACCCGGAGAATGCGATGAGTGCCATGCAGTGGGAACGTCTACTCGACCCGACCCGCCTCAACGACAAGCACGGAGGTTCGCGCGAGGAGATCGGCCGCAGTCCGTTCCACAAGGATCACGACCGCATCGTCTTCGCCGGCTCGTTCCGGCGCCTGGGACGCAAGACACAGGTTCACCCGCTGACCGATAACGATCATATTCACACGCGCCTGACGCACTCGCTGGAAGTGGGCTGCGTGGGGCGTTCGCTGGGCATGATCGTCGGCGAGCAGCTGCGCGAGCGGTTGCCGGCCTGGATCACGCCGGCCGATCTGGGGGTGATCGTGCAGGCGGCTTGCCTGGGGCACGATATCGGCAATCCGCCTTTCGGGCACGCCGGGGAGTACGCGATCCGCGACTGGTTCAAGCGTGCCGAGGCGGATGGCAGCGGGCTGTTGGCCGATCTGGCGCCGGCCGAGCGCGAGGACCTGCTGACCTACGAGGGCAACGCCCAGGGGTTCCGCATCGTCACCCAGATCGAGTACAACCAGTTCAACGGCGGCATGCGTCTGACCGCCGCCACGCTGGGCACGATGCTCAAGTATCCGTGGACCGTGGAGCGCGCCTCGCGGGCCGGCAAGTTCGGCTGTTATCAATCGGAACGCGAGCTGCTGGGCGAGGTCGCCGAGCGCCTGGGACTGTTGCCGCGCGGCGAGACCGCCTGGTGCCGGCACCCGCTGGCCTATCTCGTCGAGGCCGCCGACGATATCTGCTATGCGTTGCTGGATCTCGAGGATGGCCTGGAAATGGGCATCCTGCGCTTCGACGAAGTGGCGGAGATCCTGATCCAGATCGCCGGGGGCGCACCCGAGGGCTACGACGGCATGCGCGCGCGGGGCGTGTCGCAGCGCCGACGCATCGCGACGTTGCGCGGGGCGGCCATGGAGCGCGCGGTGAACGATGTCGCCGCGGTGTTCGTGGCGCATGAAAGCGCGCTGCTCGGCGGTACGCTGAGCGAGGATCTGCTCGAGCTCTGCCACCCCGACCTGGGCTGGGGCGTGGGCACGGCCAAGCGCATCGCCCGCGAGCGCATCTTCCAGAACGAGCGCAAGGCCAAGCTGGAGATCGGTGCCTACACGACGCTGGGTATCCTGCTCGAAGCCTTCATCGGTGCCGCCCATGAGTTGCACTACAGTGGGCAGTCCTCCTTCAAGCATCAACGGGTGCTGGCGTTGATCGGCGAGAATACGCCCAAGTCGTCCTGGTCGCTGTATGCCAGCTATCGGCGCATGCTCGATTTCATCGGCGGCATGACCGACCACTACGCCGTCGACCTGGCCCAGGAGATGGGCGGCCGTCTGCGCGGCGAATGAGCGTGCTCGCCACTCGCCGCACAGGGCGTCTCGCTTCAGCTATCGTTGGCAGCGGCAGGTCGGTCGTAACGCAATGCCACGGCGCCATTGGCGGGGACTGTGACGTGCACGTGACCAGTATCATCAACGCGTAGCACGTCGTCACCGAGCAGATTCTGATAAGTACCGGAGGACAGGCCAGTGGTGAGTGTCGCGGTCCAGTCGGTGTCGTCTCGGTTGAAAGCTATGAAGCCACGCTCACCGCGTGAAAACGCAATGCGCGACTCGCCGCCAGCTTGCCAGTGTGTCACCGGCGCGTCGCCTACGGCTTGGCGAAATCCCACCATGGCTAGTACCGCTGGCTGACGATGCTCGCACACCCAATGCTCGTTGTCGCAGCGATCCGCGCCATCGGCGGTATAGACAGGCAAGGTTTTCCAATTGCCGGGAAGATGCGGCGGGCCTTGATCGGTGTCCTCGAAGCGATAACTCGACATTAACCTCGGTGTCCCGTAGGGCCAGGCGAGCATGAACAGCCGGCCGAGGGTGTAGCGCTTGCCGCTGCCGAAGGTCATCACCATGCCGCCAGCACCATGGCCACGCTGGGTGTCGTGGTTGTCGATGAACACCAGGGCCCGTTCCGAGGGCGCCCAGCCCTGGGCATTGCCGAGATCGTGCAGGCGGGCAAGATCGCCGCTCATGAACGCGCGTGACAGCCGTGGCCCGTAACGGAACTCGGTCACGTCGCCGTTGGCGAGATAATCCTGCACCGTGATCGGCTCGTTGCCCATGTCGATCACTTCCTGAAAGACGTAAGGCGCGCCGTCGAGGCCGTCGAGAATCGCCGCGATGTCCTCGGGCTGGATATGCTTGGCGGCGTCGATGCGAAAGCCGGCGATGCCCAGATCGAGCAGCGTCTGCAGGTAGTGCCGGATGCGCTCGCGAACGGCCGGCTTCTCGGTGGCGAGGTCGGCGAGCCCCACCAGGTGGCAGTGCTGGACCTCCCAGCGATCCTGATAGTTGCGGATGCTGTCGTCGCCGTGGCGCCCGCAGTGGTGAAAGTCCTCATGACGATACAGCGCTCCGTACTGGAACGGCGTGTAGCGGGTGCCGGCGATGCCTTCGCCCTCGCCGATGCCGGCCATGTGGTTGATCACCGCATCGACGACCACGCCCACCCCGGCGGCGCGACAGCGCGTGACCATGTCGGCGAAGGCGGCCCGGTTCCCGCTGCGTGAATCGAGCCGATAGCTGACCGGCTGGTAGCGCGCCCACCAGGCGCCATCGACCGGACCGAGGGCGATGTGTTCATTGGGCGGCGAGACCTGCACGGCACTGACGCCGGCGGGGCCCAGCACGCGTTCGCATTCGCGGGCGACATCGTCCCAACGCCATTCGAACAGATGTACCATCACCGCGCCCGGCGCATCCAGCGGGGTCGCGGTCGGTGGTGACCCGGCCACGGCGGGGGTCATCAGGCCGGCCAGCACCGAGCTGGCGAGCCAGCGGGCGGGGAGGGCGAAGCGCATGGCATGTCTCCTCGGAAATCGATGTCCGACCATGCTAGCCGGCGAGCCCGAACGGCGAATCCTTCCGCGACAGGCCCGGCTACGCCATCGCCCTACGCCGGCTACGCCCCGGCCGGGGATGAGGAAGGCGGGCCCGGGATTGGCGAGGCTCTTGCCTGGAGTGCCGTGCCCGCACGCTGTCGGGACACGGCGTGATTGGGACAACAACAAAGGATGCTCTCACCGATGCAAGCACGTCACAGTTTCGCCGTTTCGCTTCTCGCGCTGGCCCTGGGCGCCGTCGCGCTGCCGGCCCAGGCCTTCGAGGACGATGCCCTGACCGTGTGGATGGGCGACAACAAGGGGCCCGGAGGAATTCGTCAGCTGGCTCGCCAGTTCGAGGACGAGACCGGCATCAGGGTCGATATCGTCAATCCCGACAACCTGACCGACCGATTCCCGCAGGCGGCCGGCAGCGGTCAGGGGCCGGATATCGTCATGTGGGCTCATGACCGGCTGGGCGAATGGGCGCAGAGCGGCCTGCTCGCACCGGTCAAGCCGGATGACGAATTCCAGAGCCGCTATTTCGACTTCACCTGGGATGCCACCGGCTGGAACGGTCAGAGCTACGGTTATCCGATCTCGGTGGAGTCGATCGGTCTGATCTACAACAAGGCCCTGGTCGACAAGCCGCCGCAGAGCTTCGACGAGCTGGCGAAACTCGACGCCAGGCTCGAAAAGCAGGGCAAGAAGGCGATTCTCTTCGACTACGGTGAACCCTACTACGGCTGGCCGCTGCTCGCCGCCAACGGTGGGTATCCCTTCAAGCACACCGCCGAGGGTTATGACGTGAGTGACATCGGGGTCAACGACCCCGGTGCGGTCCAGGGCGCCAAGCGGTTGCGCGAACTGATCGAGAACGGTGTGCTGCCGGAAGGCACGGACTACAACATCATGGACACGCGGTTCAACAAGGGTGAGGTGGCGACCATGATCAGCGGCCCCTGGGCCTGGGGCAATCTCGAGCGCAGCGGCATCGACTTCGGGGTGGCGTTGCTGCCCAAGGTGGGTGACGAGCGTGCCAAGCCGATGTTCGGGGTGACGACGGCGATGATCAACGCCGCCTCGCCGAACAAGCTGCTGGCCACCGAGTTCCTCGAGAACTATCTGCTCACCCGCGAAGGGCTCAAGACCTTCAACAGTGATGGCTCGCTGGGCGCGGTGGCCAACAAGGTCTACCAGCAGGAGCTGGCTCGCGATCCGAAGATCGCCGCCACTCTGGCGAATGCCCAGGCGGGCGACCCGATGCCCAATATCCCCGAGATGGGGGCGTTCTGGTCGGCGATGAAGCCGGCGTTGCAGAACATCGGCAGCGGTCGCCAGGCGCCACAGGCGGCGCTCGATGCCGCCGCCGAGCGCATTCGCACTTCCATTCAATAACCCGCGTTCGCGCCGGTCCGGTGCCCGTCGGGGCGCCTGGTCGGCGCGCCGTCCGGTGATCTCCATGTATACGACCAACGCCTCGCGCGGCCTGCCGCGCCATCGCTCGCGCCATACCGGCGAGCGCTATTCCCGCTGGGCGATGCGCGCGCTGATGGCGCTGTTGACCCTGGCGCTGCTATGGCTGGTGGTAGGCTTCTACCTCAATGGCCAGTGGATGTTCGCGCTGCTGTTTCTGGTGCTCGACGCCGCTCTGGCGATCGTCTTCACGCGGCGGCAGTTGATGAGTCACCGCTATGTCTTTCCTGCCCTGGCGGGAATGGGCGTGTTCGTGATCTTTCCGCTGCTCTACACGATCGGCATCAGCTTCAGCAACTACAGCTCGAGCAACCTGCTGAGCGAGCAGCGCGTGCGTGAGCAACTGCTCGCCGAGACCTACCGGGTGCCGGGCGAGACCTTCAGTTTCCAGCTCTTCGCCGCCGGTGATTCGCGCGTGCAACTGTTCCTTTCTGGCTCCCGTGCGGCCGGGGACGGCACCGACTCGCGGGTGGAAGACCTGATCAGCCCACCGGTCCGCCTCGACGAGGCCCCCGCTACGCTGCCTCTGAAAGCCGCCAGCGCGCCGCCCGACGCCGAGCCGCTGGGCGTGCGTGCGGTGATCCGTAACCGCCAGGCGCTGGGCGAGCTGACCCTGGTCGCCCCGGACGGCACCGAGCTGCGCCTGGCCGGGTTGCGCGACTTCGCGCCGATCCAGTCGCGCTATCGGGCCAACGACGACGGCACGCTGAGCGACCGCAAGACCGGGGGCACGCTCACGCCGGATCCGGCGAGCGGCTTTTTCGTCACCGACGACGGGCAGCGCATCACCCCGGGCTGGCCGGTGGCGGTGGGCCTCGACAACTACCAACGGGTGCTGTTCGACCCGGCGGTACGCGGCCCCTTCCTGCAGATCTTCGTCTGGACCTTCGCCTTCGCCGCCCTGACCGTGGTGTTCACCCTGACGGTGGGCTTCGTGCTGGCCTCGCTGCTGCAGTGGGACCAGTTGGGCGGCAAGGCCACCTACCGCACGCTGCTGATCCTGCCCTACGCGGTGCCGGCGTTCATCTCGATTTTGATCTTCAAGGGCATGTTCAATCAGCAGTACGGCGAGATAAACCTGATCCTGGAGTCGCTGTTCGGCATCAGCCCCGACTGGTTCACCGACCCGTGGCTGGCGCGCGGCATGCTGCTGATCGTCAATACCTGGCTGGGCTACCCCTACATGCTGCTGCTGTGCATGGGGCTGATCCAGTCGATCCCGCGGGATCTCTACGAGGCCTCGGCGGTGGATGGCGGCGGGCCGCTGACCAATCTGTTCCGCATCACGCTGCCGCTGATCATCAAGCCGCTGACGCCGCTGCTGATCGCGGCCTTCGCCTTCAACTTCAACAACTTCGTGCTGATCACCCTGCTCACCGGCGGGGCCCCGGACATCATCGGCGCTAGCACGCCGGCCGGGACCACCGATCTGCTGGTCAGCTACACCTACCGCATCGCCTTCCAGGATGCCGGCCAGAACTTCGGCCTGGCGGCGGCGATCGCCACGCTGATCTTCGTGGTGGTGGCGGCGCTCTCGCTGCTCAATCTGCGGCTTACCAAGGTCAAGGTCTAGGAGACACGCCCATGCCCATGGTCCAACCCCGTTCGATTCGCCGCCGCAGGCTGGTCGCGCATCTGGCCTTGCTGGTCTTCGTCGCGCTGGTGGTGTTTCCATTGCTGCTGGTGATCTCGATCTCGTTTCGTCAGGGCAACTTCGCCACCGGCAACCTGATCCCCCATGACTTCTCGCTGGAGCACTGGTCGCTGGCGCTGGGCATCCCCTGGGAGCGGCCCGATGGGAGTGTGGTGCAGCCGCCATTCCCGGTACTGCTCTGGCTGTGGAACTCGATCAAGGTGGCGGTCAGCTCGTCGCTGTTGATCCTGCTGCTCTCGACCACCAGCGCCTATGCCTTCGCGCGCATGCGCTTCGCCGGCAAGGCGCCGATCCTCAAGGGCATGCTGATCTTCCAGATGTTTCCGCCGGTGCTTTCGCTGGTGGCGCTCTATGCGCTGTTCGACCGTCTCGGCGAGTACGTGACCTGGCTGGGTATCAACACCCACGGCGCACTGATCGTCGCCTCGCTGGGCGGGGTGGCCCTGCACATCTGGACGATCAAGGGCTATTTCGAGTCGATCGACGGCTCGCTGGAGGAGGCGGCGATGGTCGACGGCGCCAGCACCTGGCAGGCGTTTCGGCACATCCTCCTGCCGCTCTCCGTGCCGATCCTGATGGTGGTCTTCATCCTCGCCTTCATCATGTCGATCATGGAGTACCCCATGGCCTCGGTGCTGCTGCTCGACGAGAACAAGCTGACGCTCGCCGTGGGAGCCCAGCAGTATCTGTCCGACCACAACCAGCGCTGGGGGGACTTCGCGGCTGCCGCAGTGCTTTCCGGGCTGCCGATCACCGTGGCCTTCCTGCTGTGTCAGCGCTGGATCGTCGGTGGCCTGACTGCCGGTGGCGTCAAGGGCTAGCCCCGGCCCCCTTTTGGCTCGTCCCCTTGCCCCGCCCCCGTGCGGGGCTTTTTTTGTGATTGGCCCCGCCCCTGATCCGCTCTGCATCGCCCGAGCGCGTCTTGTCGCGTCGTCTGCATGACTCGACGAAAGGCTTACACCCCTGGCGTGCCCGACCTACGCCCCTTCGCCCCGCCCTGTGTCGGAGAGACGGGGAGGGTCTGAAGCGGCGACATCTGCGCGAGAGTGACAGGGCAGCGCTCGAGGGCGCCATTTTTCAGCCGTAGCCCGAGGCAGCATCCGGCCTGGGCAGGGAACCGCACAACAACAAACGAGGATCGACATGCGACTCTCACGTTTCACGCCATTCACGCTCTCCACCCTCGCGGCCGCCGTGGCACTGGGCGCTTCCGCCTCGGCACAGGCGGTCGACGTCGACTTCCACGGTTACGCCCGCTCGGGCGTCGGGGCGACCGCCGGCGGTGGCGACCAGGCCTGCTTCCAGGCCGCGGGCGCATCGGCCAAGTACCGCCTGGGCAACGAGTGCGAGACCTATGCCGAGCTGGGCCTGGGCTCGACGCTTTACGAGCAGGATGGCAAGAGCTTCTACTTCGACAGCCTGGTCGCCTACGTCAACGAGCAGGGCAACGACTTCGAAAGCCTGGACAGTTCCGGCAGTGACGGCAACACCATCGCACTGCGCCAGATGAACGTTCAGGCCACCGGGGTGATCGAGGCGCTGCCCAACGCCACTGTCTGGGCGGGCAAGCGCTTCTACCAGCGCCACGACATTCACATGAACGACTTCTACTACTGGGACGTGTCAGGCCCCGGTGGCGGTATCGAGAACATCGACCTGGGCTTCGGGCGACTCAGCGTAGCGTGGCTACGCAATAGCAGTACTGATGAGGATTTTCCGGATAGCGATCAGAATCTAGCCAACGATACCCTCGATATCCGAGTGGCGGGTCTCAAGACGAACCCCGGTGGTGAGTTGGAGATTGGCTATGACTACGGTGCGGCCAATCTCACCGATGCGCAGGAAGAAGCCGACGTTGACCCTGAAAAGGGACACTTGGTGACGCTGGAGCACGTGCAGGGCGACTGGTTCGGGGGCTTCAACAAGTTCGTCGTTCAGTATGGCAAGGACGGCGCCATCGGCGGTTCCGGCAGGTCGAACACCGCCTCCACGGTGCCCGACGGGGACATGATCCGTGTCATCGATCACGGTCAGGTCAACCTCTCGCCCAACGTCGACATGCTCTATGCCACGATCTACGAGGATCAGGATCTCGACAACGGTCAGGGCCAGACCTGGACCTCGGCAGGCATTCGTCCCACCTACTACTGGTCCGACACCATGAGCACCGCCATGGAGCTCGGCTACGATCATGTCGACCCGCAGGATAGCAGCCAGGAGACGGCCGACCTGACCAAGATCACCTTCGCCCAGCAGTGGTCGGCCGGCCGCGGTGCCTTCGCTCGTCCGGTGGTTCGCGCCTTCGTCACCTACGCGAGCTGGGATGGCGACGTCTACAACGCCGCCAGCGAGTCGATCGACGACGGCGAGGACGATGGCCTGACCTACGGTCTGCAGATGGAAGCCTGGTGGTAATCGTCCGGTTCGTTACCTGCATCCGATAGTGACGGTTCGATCGTTCATTGGCCGGTCTCCACGGAGGCCGGCATTTTTCGCAAGGAGATCGCGATGTTCCTCCCGCGCCTGACCTTGACCGCGCTTTGTGCCGCCCTGCTGGCGGGCTGCGCCGCGTCCGCGGAACGCCCCTCGACACCCGCCGACGATGCCTGGCTCACGCGTGCCGATGACTGCTGCACGGCGGGGCTCGGCGACTTGCCTGCCACGGCGGTCGATGCCCGTCAGTCCCTGACGCTGCGCTTCGGCCCCGATACCCCGGTGCATGCCTTTGCCGGCGGCAAGGCGCCGTTTCACCTGTTGGCACTGCCGCATCGCCAGGGGCCGTTGCGCGTTACCTTGACCAGCCAGGTGACGCGCGACGCCGATGGCGAGCCGCAGGTGTTCGCCCCAGTGGTGGTGCTGCTCGATGCCCGGGGGGAGGTGCAGCGCCGTTTCGACTGGCGCGAGTTCGAGTATCACTCGGCGCTCGGCTTTCAGGGCGACCGGCTGACACTGGGCTTCGCGGTGTCACCGGGCACGGGTGCCGATCGGGTGCTGATCACCACCAGCGACGAGGCCCTGGCGGCGCGAACCGAACTGCTGCATCCCGCACGCATCGAGGCCCGGGCCCGCCACCTGGCGGAACCGCCGGTGGTCAACCCCAAGGCTGCCCACCGCGCTAGCGGCGAGGTGCGTGTCGAGGTGCGTCCGCTGGGCGAAGCGACGGGGATACTGGCCCCCTTGATCGGTGATGACCTGTCCGATGATGACGCGCCCAGCGTCATCGAGGCACCGCGTCAGACGGCGATGGCGGCCGGCAGTACCCCCTCACGCGATGCCGGAGCCCTCGAGGGTATCGACTTCCGACGCCTGATTCGTGCCGCGCTCGCCCCGGCCATGCCGGTACCCGCGCCTGGCTCGCCGAGCAGCTCGAGCAGCGCTGAGCGAAGCCATCACGCTAGCGAGCGACGCTTTCATAGCGCCATGGCCAGGCGCGCATCGTGAACGCCATGCCCCCCGGCCGATCGGCCGGGGGGCATGGCGTTCCGGGAGTTGAATCGTCAGTGCTTCGCGCCGCCCGTGATGCCGGGGATCTCCACCTGACGCGGGCAGGCTCGGCCATCCTCGGCGAACAGGTGACAGTGGTCGCCGGCGAGTCCGAGAGGCGTCGGCTGTCGCTCATCGAGCCGGGCCAGGCCGTCCAGACGTCGGGTGACCGGGCCGTGGGCGCCGTCGACCTGGAAGTGGGCCAGGGTCTCGTAGCCTAGCTTTTCGGCGACCGTCAGGCGTGCCGCGAGGATCGCCTCGGCCGTTTCGGCGGCGACGAAGTCCTCGGCGCGCACGCCCAGCGTGGCCTCGCTGCCGGTCTCGAGCGCACTGCCGTCCACCGCGACGGCCAGCGGCTGGCCGTCAGGCAGGCGCACCGTGGTTGTGGCAGTACCCGGCTCGACGACCGTGACCGGCAGGGTATTGATGCGCGGCGAACCGATGAAGGCCGCGACCTCGAGGCTCTCGGGAAAGTGATAGAGCGACAGCGGGGCGCCGACCTGGGCAATGCGTCCGCCGGAGAGCAGCACGATGCGGTCGGCCAGTGTCATCGCCTCGACCTGGTCGTGGGTGACGTAGATCATCGTCGCCCCGAGACGCCGGTGCAGCTGGGCGATCTGCACGCGCATCTCGACACGCAGCGAAGCGTCGAGGTTGGACAGCGGCTCGTCGAACAGGAATACCGCCGGTTCCTTGACCAGCGTACGCCCGATGGCCACGCGCTGGCGCTGACCGCCCGAAAGATCCTTGGGCTTGCGCTCGAGCAGAGGCTCGAGCTGCAGGATGCCCGCGGCGTGCTCGACGCGTCGGCGGATCTCGGCCTTGGGCGTTCGCGAGAGCTTGAGGCCGAAGGCCATGTTCTCGGCGACGCTCATGTGCGGGTAGAGCGCGTAGGACTGGAAGACCATGCCGATGTCGCGTTCCTGCGGCGGAATCTCGTTGATGCGCTCGCCGTCGAGGCGCATCTCGCCGGCAGTGATGTCCTCGAGACCGGCGATCATGCGCAGCAGGGTCGACTTGCCGCAGCCCGAGGGGCCAACGAAGACCACGAATTCGCCGTCTTCGATGGTCAGGTCGATGTCGCGAGAGATCTCGACGCCATCGTAGGCCTTGCCGATTCCTTCCAGGGTCAGACGTCCCATGGTGCCGTCTCCTCGTCGTCTGCGCAGTGGCCGATCGCGATGCCGTGCGCCGGGAGGGAGAGCGTGCCGTCGGCCCAGCGTCCTTCGACCCACGCCGGCGCCGAGGCGATGGCCGTGGCCGAGTGCGGTGCCCCCAGCTCACGCGGTTGCGCGGTAAAGTTGAGCGCGATCAGCAGGCGCTCGCCGCCACCGGGCAGGCGACGCTCCAGGCAGAGCACGCCGTTGCGTACCGGATGGTAGCGGATATCGCCCTTGATGAGCGCCGGTTGGCTGCGGCGGAAGGTCAGGAAGTCCCGGTAGGCGTGGAGCAGCGAGTCCGGGTCGGCCTCCTGGCGGTCGACGGCCAGTGCCTGATGCGCCGCGGGCACCGGCAGCCAGGGCGCTGCCGGGCTGAAACCGGCGTGTGGCGCTTTCGCCTGCCAGGGCTGGGGCGTGCGGCAGCCATCACGACCTTTGTAGGCCGGCCAGAAGGTGATGCCCGCGGGGTCGACCAGTTGCTCGAAGGCGAGCTGCGCCTCGCCAAGGCCCAGTTCCTCGCCCTGGTAGAGACAGACGCTGCCGCGCTGGGTGAGCAGGAAGGCCAGGTAGAGGCGCAGTGCCGCCGGGTCGCCTTCGGCATCCCAGCGCGTGGCCAGGCGTGTCACGTCGTGATTGCCGAGCGCCCAGCACGGCCAGCCGTCGCCGATCCGCGCTTCCATGGCGGTCAGCGTGCGATGCAGGAATGCCGCGTCGTGACGCTCGCCGAGCAGGTCGAAGGAGTAGGCCATGTGCAGTCGCTTGCCGCCTTGGGTGTACTCGGCCATCACGGCCAGCGAGTCGTCGTCGCCGACCTCGCCGACGCTGGTGGTGCCGGGATACTCGTCGAGCAGCGCGCGCAGCTTCTCGAGGAAGTCGAGATTCTCCGGCTGGGTCTTGTCATAAATATGGCGCTGGAAGCCGTAGGGATTGTCGGGCCGTACGCCGATGAAGCCTTCGGCGAGTTCCTCGCGAGGGGGGTTGTCCTTGAGTTCGCCATGGGTGCAGAAATTGACCGCATCGAGCCGGAAGCCGTCGACGCCACGCTCGAGCCAGAAGCGCACCTCACCGAGAATGGCCTCGACCACCCGCGGGTTGCGGAAATTGAGATCGGGCTGCTCGACCAGGAAATTGTGCAGATAGTACTGGCAGCGGCGGGTGTCCCATTGCCAGGCGCTGCCGCCGAAGATCGACTGCCAGTTGGTGGGCGGCGAACCATCGGGCCGCGGGTCGGCCCACACGTACCAGTCGGCGCGGGGGTTGTCGCGACTGTCGCGACTTTCCAGGAACCACGGGTGCTGGTCCGAGGTGTGCGAGAGCACCTGGTCGATGGTCACCTTGAGCCCGCGCGCATGGGCGGCTTCGACGAGCCGGTCGAAGTCGGCCAGGGTGCCGAACATCGGGTCGACGCCACGGTAGTCGCTGACGTCGTAGCCGAAGTCCTTCATCGGCGAGGTGAAGAAGGGCGAGAGCCAGATGGCGTCGACACCCAGTGCGGCGATGTAGTCGAGTCGCTCGATCACTCCCTGAAGATCGCCGATGCCGTCGCCGCTGGCATCCATGAAGCTGCGCGGGTAGATCTGATAGATCACCGCCCCGCGCCACCAATCCTGGCCATGGCCGCCGATGCCATTTGCAGTCACTGTCATTTGCCGTTGTCCTTGTCGAGCCCCGTCGCGCCTGAGCGGGAGGGCGTTGTCGTTGCGTCGACGCTCATGGTGGCGACAGCCGGCAGGGCGGGCATCCTCCCGCCGGAGGATGGGCGGGCGTAGCCGGGGGGAGGAGGTGGGCGGTGGCAAGGGGGATCACTGCCCCTCGATGCGTGAGAGCAGCTCGCCGGCCAGCGCGATCGCCTCGTCGCGGCGGCGGATGTTCTGCTTCTGGTAGAGGCTGCGGATGTGCGTCTTGATGGTGGTCGGGGCGACCGAGAGCTGCTCGGCGATCTGCTCGTTGGAGAGCCCGGCGTGGATCAGCCCCAGGATCTGCCATTCGCGGCGGGTCAGTGGCGAGGTTCGGATCAGTTCGGGAACATCGGGGCGGGCGACGATGTCGGCGATCATCGTCTCGTCGAGCATCAGCCGCACGGCATTGCCGAAATCGCGCTGGCGTTCGGCCAGCCTGAGTAGCCGTTCGGCGCGTGGCCGGCTCAGGGCGTCGAGCTCGCGTTCGGCGAGCAGTGCCTGAAGCATCTCGACCAGCGGCCGGCCAAGGCGCAGGAAACTGCCGGTGAGCGCGGTCCGCCCGGCCAGTTCCAGGGCGACGGCCAGATGATCGAGTGCCGCGGCGGGATCGCCGGCGTGCCAGGCGAGATCGGCGAGGCAGAGGCGATTGCGATTGGCGTCGGTCACCAGTCCGAAGCGCTGCGTCTGGACCTCGAGCCGTTCGAGCAACTCCCGGGCCTGGGCGTAATGGCCGAGCAGGGTCAGCGCGCGGGCGTGGTTGCGTCCGTTGCATTGGGCGAAATGGTTGCTGGCGCCGTCGGGATCGACGGGAGGGGCCTCTTCCAGCCAGCGGGCCACCGCGTCCTTGTCCTCGGTGGAGCGCCACCAGGCAAGAAGGGCAGCGTGGGCGTTGGCGCGCCAGTCGATATGGTAGTCGCCGTCGGCGAGGATCTTGCGCAGTCGGCGGATGTGATCGGCGCACTGGGCCTGGTCGCCGCGCGCCTGGGCCACCTTGGCAAGGCTGATGTGACACTGCAGCGTCCAGCGCTCGCCCTGGCTGTCGAGCACGGCGATGCCGGCCAGGGCGGCCTGCTCGGATTCGTCGAGGCGATGCCATTCCCAAAGTATTTGACTGCGAATACGATACAGGAACTCGGCCACCGGGAGGCGGTCGAGCCGACAGGCCTCGAGCAGCGAGAAGGCCTGCTCCTGGATGTCGTAGGCGGCCTGCAATCGGCCCTGGGCGACCAGCGTCTCGGACTGGTGACACAGGGCCCAGAGTTGCAACTGGTCATCGCCGATGCGTCGGGCATCGCGCACCACGTCCTTGACCCGGGTCAGCGATTCCTCGAGCTGACCCTGGACGAAACGGGCCTCGCAGAGGATCGCACCCGCCGAGACCGACGTCGCTGGGAGATAGCGTGCCGGCAGCGCCAGGGCATCCTTGGCCAGGGGGGCGGCAAGCCCGGCGTTGCCGTGGTTGATCGCCAGTTGGGCGCGCAGGGTGGCGAATTCGGCGGCGAGCTCCCGCCAGCCGGGCTCGTCCTGCTGGGCCTCGATCCAGCCGATGGCGCGGGCGGTTTCGGTGAACTGGTACTGGGCGTGGGTGACCCAGCCGTAGATCAGCGTCAGCCGGGGCGAGACGCAGACCCGTGGCTCGCCGAGCGTGCCCAATGCCTGGGCGAGCAGGGCGAAGTGGCCGTTGGCCAGCAGGTGCGGGCCGTGGCTCTCGAGCAGGGTAGCGAGGGCATCGGGCTCGTCGGCCTCGATCGTCTGCTGGAGGGCGAGCGCCGGCTCGCCCAGCGCCAGCCAAGCCTCGCCGGCGCGACGATGCAGCTCGCGCTGAGTGGCAACGCTAAGCTCATGACGGCGATGGCGCAGGTAGCCCGCGAACAGGGGATGAAAATGCCGCCACTGATCGTGAAGATCCTGGCGATGAATGAAAAGCCCGGCGCTTTCCAGTGCCTCCAGGCGTTGCGATAGGTTGCCGCCATCGAGCAATCGTGCCACGAGTGCTGGTGAGAAGCGGGATAATACGCCGAGCTGTAGCAATAAGTGGCGATCTGCATCATCGACGCTATCAGCGAGAATTTCGTCGAACCAGGCGACAAAATCGGGATGGTCGCCACCGAGGCGTTCGAGTAAGGCGTCGAAGCTGGCTCGTGTGGTCGTGCGCTCGACTAACCAACTAAGCGCCATGGCCCATCCTTCGACACGCCGCATGGCACGCTCAAGGCTTACGCGAGAAGGAGGAAAGGCGAGCTGCTCTGCACATAAGGTTTGAGCTTCTTCCAGGTCGAAGGCGAGGGTATCAAGCGTGACCTCCTCGAGCTCGCCCCGTAAGCGTAATAGGGGTAAACCAAGCGCTGGCTGAATGCGCGAGAGCACGGTGAGTGTTAGCCAGCGCGGTTGATGCTTGAGCCAGTAACGCAGTCCCACCAAGGTTTCGGGAGCATCGAGGTGCTCGAATTCATCAAGCACTAGCCGACAAGATGGGGCTCGGTCAGGTAGCGTCGACAGCCAATGCTCGATGGCTTCACTGAAGGGCAAATCAGGCGTGACGTTGGGCAGCTCGATGTCTAAGTGCACACGACATAGCGTTCGCAAGGCCGCCGCGAAGTAGCGGGTGAAGCGTGTGGGATCGTTATCGCGATCATCCAGGCGCAGCCATACAGCCGGTTGTTGCAGCGCGGGCAACCGCTCGGCAATCAGCGTGGTCTTGCCGTAGCCAGGCGGGGCTTGCAATACCAGCAAGCGTACCTGCTCGTTGAGTATGAAATGATCATTGAGACGGGGGCGAGCCACCACCACTGGCGGCAGTGGTGGTGGCGCAAGCTTCTCGTCGATCAGTGGTTGCAGCTCGTTGGGGTTGCGTGCGTTCAAGTGGCACCTGCCTACGTCTTAAACGTTTAACCTGAGAGCCGATTATGCGCGTTACTGAATATGATTTGGGCCATCTTAGACCATGGTGCAAGAAGTGGCATGTAAATCGTTGAGCTCCGGACGGAAAGAAAAGCAGCGCCCCAAGAGATAACCAATTGGGGACGCTGGGCCTGCAATGGTGTCGTGTCAGAACCAGATTTCCATCTGCGTGCCGAAGGTCCATTCACCACCGGTGAAGGTGTCGTTGCCTAGCGCATCGCCGCTGGCGAAGCCGTTGAGCTCTTCGTCCCAGTCGCTCCAACTCGCAAACAGACGGATCTCCGGGCGTTGCCAAAAGCCGCCGACCGCGGGCTTGAAGGTGGGGGCGACGGTCAGCTTGGTGTAGGCACCGTCGACGGCACTGTTGCCGTTGTAGCCTTGCGGATCGAGATCCATCCACTGATAGCTTGCCTCGTACTGCATCTCGAAGTTCGCTGTCAGCTCGTTGGCCAGACGCGCATTGAAGGTTGCCCAGTCATAACTGTCGCCGGGGGCATACCGATCCGCGCTATGCTGGGCGAGCACGGCCGGCGCCAGACGCCAGTCGGGCGCCACGTAGGTCGTGCCGTAGAGCGCCAACCGCGTGGTCTTGGCATCGTCGAGTAAGTTACCATCGGATCCTAGTGACTTGACCTCGGCACCGAGTCCTTGCCCATGGAGGGCCGCTGCCTTGAAGCTGCCTTCGCCGAGGCCAAAGAAGCTGTTTCCGTGATAGGCCAGCATGGTGTGGAAACCGGTGTCCGCCGCGCTGGCATCGTTTCCGGTATCACGCTGATCGTTGTCGTTGGCCGAGAGACCGTTGAGCATCCACTGCCAGTTGCCGATGTGATTGTTGAGCGTGAAGATCAAGTTGTCGGTGCTGCCGGTAAGACCGGGATTCTCGCGGCTGACAATGGGAAAGTCGCTGAAACTGCGCCCGTAGAGCGACACGTTGCTGGTCCAGTCGTCGTTGAGGCGAATGTCATATACCCCCGCGCCGGTACCGGCGAGAAAGATGATGTCACTGTCGAGCCAGTGGATGTCGAAGTTATCGCGATCGAAACGCTTGCCCGCCCAGATCTTGGCGTCCTTGAAGGCGCCGGTGAAACTCGGTAATTCGCTGAATTGGACATACGCCTGACGAACATTGAGGTTCGATTCCTCGGCGGTCTAGTCGTTGCTGGTGGTGACGCTGTCCGCCAGCATCATGCGGTAATGCGAGCGAGCGCCATTGTCGAAGCGTTGTTTGTAATTGAGCGTGGTCTCGACATAGGTATCCGGTTCGTTACCGAGACGACCTACGGCACCGCCGGTGCTACCTGCCGGTGTCAGGTAGGGACCACCCGGTGCGCTCTTGCCGTGACTGTCGAGCAACAGGCCGGAGCGCGCATAAGCGTTGAGCGATAGGCCCAGATCTCCCTCCGCATGGGCTTCGACATCGGCAAGGCGTTTTTCGAGATCGCTATCGTCGAGCGCTTCCAGGGCCGCCTTGGCGCGTTGAGCACGTTGCTCGGCGGCGGCAGCGCGCTGTTCGGCCTCGGCGACACGGTTTTCGAGTGCCTCCAGACGAGCTTCGAGCTCTGCTGACGAGATATCGGCACTGGCCGTCGTGGCGACGCTCAGTGAGGCCAAGGCAATGGCGGTGACCAGCGGCGTGCGTGTCATGCGACGTGAAAGGGGCATCATGTGCTTGACTCCCATTGTGGTTGTTGTGGGGTGATGTCGTAACGTTAGGTAATGACGTTTACCGGGCGTAAACTTAAACGTTTAAGGTTGACTCTACAAAGCCTCTGTGACGCTCTTTCGACCAATGTCTATGCCGGCCAGATAGCGCTGCTTTTTCACACCAAAGTCTAGGTTGTTGGGGGGCGGTGCGACGGCTAATGTGTTCAGAGCTTAATCGTTTAAGAATGGCTCGCGATACAAGCAACTCCATCGCCGTGGCTGCGCAAGACACGGTCTCCCTGGATAACAACAACCACCCCGGAGGTAAGCGCCATGATTCGTCAATTGATTCCCCTTGTCGCCCTCGCTGGTGTCGCCGTCGGCCAGGCGCATGCGGCCGACCTGACCATTTCCTGCGGCGCCGTCGGTGCCGAACTGACGCTCTGTAAGGAGGGCGTCGCCGCGTGGGAGGAAAAGACCGGCCACAGCGTCGATGTCGTCTCGACGCCCAATTCGTCCACCGAGCGTCTCTCGCTCTATCAGCAGATCCTGTCAGCCCAGTCGGGCGATATCGATGTCATGCAGATCGATGTGGTCTGGCCTGGCCTACTTGCCAATCACCTGGTCGATTTGCGTGAGGTCGGCGGGAAGGATATTGCCGATGGCCATTTCCAGACGATCGTCGATAACAACACCGTCGATGGGCGGTTGGTGGCGATGCCCTGGTTCACCGATGCCGGGGTGCTTTATTACCGCAAGGATCTGCTCGACAAATACGAGCGCGAGGTCCCCGAGACCTGGCAGCAGATGACCGAGACCGCCGAGGCCATCCAGCAGGCTGAACGCCAGGCCGACAATGAGGAGATGTGGGGCTATGTCTTCCAAGGGCGTGCCTATGAGGGGCTGACCTGCAATGCCCTGGAGTGGGTCGCCAGCCATGGCGGGGGCAGTATCGTCGACGAACAGGGCGAGATCACCATCGACAACCCGCATGCCGCGGCTGCCCTGGATCAGGCTGCCGAGTGGGTCGGCCATATCTCGCCCCAAGGCGTTCTCAATTACACCGAAGAACAGGCCCGCGGCGTCTTCCAGTCCGGCAACGCAGTCTTCATGCGTAACTGGCCTTACGCTTGGTCGCTGGTGCAGAGCGAGAATAGCGACGTGCGCGGCAAGGTCGGTGTCACCACGTTGCCGCATGGCCCCAAAGGAAGCAGTGCCGCGACCCTGGGGGGCTGGAACCTGGCAGTATCCAAATACAGCAAGCATCCCGAGCTGGCTGTCGATCTGGTCAAGTTCTTGACGTCCGAAGCCGAGCAGAAACGTCGTGCCCTCGAGGGTTCCTACAACCCGACCATCAAGTCGCTTTACCAGGATAAGGAAGTCCTCGCCGCCGTGCCTTTCTTCGGCAAGCTCTACGATACCTTCACCAATGCCGTGGCACGGCCTTCGGCACCGACCGGCAACAAATACGGCCGCGTCAGCAATGCCTTCTTCAACGCTGCCCACAACGTGCTTGCCGGCAACATGAACGGTGCCCGGGCGGTATCGCAACTGCAGGACAAGCTCGAGCGCATGAAGCGCCGCCGCTGGTAACCCGAGGCCTGCCATGACCGCTAGCAATTCTGTTGCAACCCATCCCCCGTCGGCAACGCGCCGGGGCCGCCGACAGGGCACCAAGGTGCGTCGTCAGCGCGTGCGAGCTGCCTGGCTGTTCCTGGTGCCAATGCTCGTCACCCTGGCAATGGTTGCCGGCTGGCCGCTGTTGCGTACGTTCTACTTCAGTTTCACCGACGCCTCGCTGGCGGATACGGGGGGAGCCAACTTCATAGGCTTCGAGAACTATCTGGGATATTACCAGGGAGCCTGGTACGGCCTGCTGACCGATTCCGCCTGGTGGCAGTCGGTCTGGAACACGCTGTTCTTTAGTGTCGTGTCAGTGTCGCTGGAGGTGGTGTTCGGCATCATCGTCGCCTTGATCCTCAATGCCGAGTTCAAGGGACGCATGCTGGTGCGTGCTGCCGTGCTCATCCCCTGGGCGATTCCCACCATCGTGTCGGCCAAGATGTGGGCGTGGATGCTCAACGATCAGTTCGGCATCATCAACCATCTGCTGATGTTGCTGGGCCTGATCGATGCCCCCCTGGCCTGGACTGCCGACGCCGATCTGTCGATGTGGGCGGTGATCATCGTCGATGTGTGGAAGACGATTCCCTTCGTTGCCCTGCTGGTACTGGCGGCACTGCAAATGCTGCCCCGGGATTGCTACGAAGCCGCCGAGGTCGATGGTATCCATCCGATCAAGGTGTTTTTCCGGGTGACATTACCCTTGATCACACCTGCATTGCTGGTGGCAGTGATCTTTCGCCTGCTGGATGCACTGCGCGTGTTCGACGTGATTTACGTACTGACTTCCAATTCCACCAGCACCATGACGATGTCGATATACGCACGTCAGCAACTGGTGGAATTTCAAGATGTGGGCTATGGCAGTGCTGCCTCGACCTTGCTGTTTTTGATCATCGCCTTGGCCACCGTGATTTATCTCTATCTGGGGCGTCGTCAGCTGGGAGGTGAGGAATGAATACCAGATTCGCCAAGTCTCTTGCCAAGCGTATCGGGTTTTGGTCGTTGATCGCGGTGTTGCTGATTTATGCCGTCTTTCCCTTTTACTACGCGGTGATCACCTCACTCAAACCTTCCAGTGCGTTGTTTCAGGTCGAGTATTGGTTGAGCAGCGTGGATTTCAGTAACTACGTCACCATCTTTACCCAAGGCAGTTTCGTCCAGGCGATCATCAACTCGATCGTCGTTGCCGTCAGCGTGGTGGCCATTGCCCTGTTGCTGGGCATCACCGCCGCCTACGCCTTGGGTCGGGTGCGCTTTCGCGGCCGCACCACGGTGATGATGATCGTGCTCGGCGTGTCGATGTTCCCCCAGGTCGCGGTGCTCTCGGGGCTGTTCGAGGTGATCCGTACGCTGAATCTCTACAACAGTCCGGGCGGACTGATCCTGAGTTACACCATTTTCACCCTGCCGTTCACCGTCTGGGTATTGACCACCTTCATGCGCCAGTTGCCGCAGGAACTGGAGGAGGCGGCGATCATGGACGGCGCCACCCCTTGGATCACCATCACCAAGGTGTTCCTGCCATTGATGTGGCCGGCGATGGCTACGACGGGGCTGTTGGCTTTCATCGCTGCCTGGAACGAGTTCCTCTTCGCTCTCACGTTCACGCTCACCAATGAGGAGCGCACCGTGCCAGTGGCAATCGCGCTGATTTCCGGGGGCAGCCAGCATGAGTTGCCGTGGGGGCCGATCATGGCGGCTTCTGTCACTGTCACGGTGCCGTTGGTCATTCTGGTGATGATTTTTCAGCGACGCATCGTCTCGGGTCTCACCGCCGGTGCCGTCAAGGGCTGAATCAGGCGCGAAAACTGGCTGCGCTCGACCTTACCGCGTTAAAAGGAGGCTCAAAATGCTCATTTACTGCCGTGTAAACTCCGCGTTTTCGCCTCCTTTTGCCTTGTCTGGTCATCGCTCGCTGCGTTTTCGCACCTGATTCCACTCTCTTTATCTGTCGGGTCCCGTGTGATTAACCACCCGCCTGGTAAATAAGTCAGGCCGTTTAGTCTGCCATTCTTTCATCATCGCAATAGGTGATTGATGGTGCAGTGCCTTCTGCGGGATGTGGTGATTGTACAGCCAGGTATAGCGTTTCAGCGTCTGTTCCAGGTCCTCGCCTGAGGCATAGCGCCGAGTCGCCAGCACGTCGCTGATGCGGCCGTTGAAGCGCTCCACCATGCCGTTCGTTTGCGGCTTTCCCGGCTTGATCAGGCGGTGTTCGATGTCATGTGCCTGGCACTCCTGGTCAAACGGATGCCGGCCGCTGGGCTTGCGCTCACCTGCACGTGTGAAGCGATCGGTAAAAGATTTGCCGTTGTCAGTCAGCACCGTCTGGATCTTGAAGGGCGCCTTCTCTTCCACCTGCTTCATGAACGCGCGAGCATCCTTCGCGGACTGACTGCTTCGGATCTCCAGATACACCCAACGCGTGGCGCGATCGATGGCGACGTACAGGTAGCGTTTCTGCTGCTCGTCGGGCATCCGAGGCAGGTGCTTGATGTCGATGTGCACATACCCCGGTTCGTAGTCCTTGAAGGGCTTGTGCCTCGGTTTCTCGTCATCTCCGATGTCCTGCCGAGCCAGTTCCGCCAGTGTCGGCACGCCGCGCCGCTGGAGCATGCGATGCAGGCCGGAGCGAGACAACCGGGAGTTCAGGAACTCACGCGCCACGACGAGGAGATCATCCAGGCCGAGGCGAAGGAATTCGCGTGCTGCGATCAGCACCTCCTCCTGCTCGGGCGTGAGCGTGGCCAGCAGGTTGTGACGCGTGTGCGATCGATCATGGACATCGTCACGGTAGCGCCAGCGCCGTATGGTCGCGGTGGCGACACCATACTGGCGAGCCAGCTCGCTATCCGTGATGCTGGAGGGCGCTGCCTGGATCTCGGCCCGGATCTTCGGTGTCGTGGTCGCTTGTTTATGCAGCTTGATGTCCATGAACTTGCTCCCGGATGAATTGCTGAAGAAGCTCTCTCGCTGCTAGCAGAGGATAACTTCTATAGGCGATCCGATCATCCGGGACCCTACATTTATCAAGGAATCCAAGATGAAGGACAACACTTTCTGGTGGCGCGGTGGTGTCATCTACCAAATCTATCCGCGCAGCTTTCTGGACAGCAACGGCGACGGTATCGGCGACCTGCCGGGCATCATCGAAAAGCTCGATTACGTGGCGTCGCTCGGTGTCGACGGCATCTGGCTGTCGCCTTTCTTTACATCGCCGATGGCGGATTTTGGCTACGACATCAGCGATTATCGCGACGTCGACCCCATGTTCGGCACCCTGGACGACTTCAAGTCACTGCTCAGTCACGCCCATGCTCTGGGGCTCAAGGTGATCATCGATCAAGTGATCAGCCATACGTCGGACCAGCATCCCTGGTTTCAGGAAAGTCGTCGCGACCGACAAAATGCTCGTGCCGATTGGTACGTATGGGCCGACCCCAAGCCCGACGGCACGCCGCCCAACAACTGGCTGTCTATCTTTGGCGGTTCGGCGTGGACATTCGACTCGCGACGTCGTCAGTATTACCTGCATAATTTCCTGATCGAGCAGCCGGATCTTAATTTTCATAATCCGGCCGTGCGTGACGCTCAGCTCGACAACATGCGTTTTTGGCTGGAACTTGGAGTCGATGGCTTTCGCCTGGATACCGTCAACTTCTATTTCCATGATGCCGAACTGCGCGACAACCCGGCTATCGAGCCCGGCGATACAAAGACGCTGGGTGCTCCGGAGGCCAACCCTTACACGTGGCAACGCCATGTCCATGACATAAGCCGCCCCGAAAACCTCGACTTCCTCAAACGATTACGCGCGTTGATGGATGAGTTTCCGGGCACGGCGACGGTCGGTGAGATCAGCGAAGATAGTCCACTCGAGCGCATGGCGGAGTACACCGCCAATGGTGACAAGCTGCACATGGCCTACACCTTCGATCTGCTTAATGCACCGCGCTCCCCGGCCTACATTCATGAGGTGATTGAACGCTTCCAGCGACTGGCGGGCGATGCCTGGCCTTGCTGGGCACTGTCCAACCACGATGTGATGAGAAGCGCCACGCGCTGGGGAGCCGAGGAAGACGCCGAGGCGTATCCCAAGGTCACGTTGGCCATGCTCTTGTCATTGCGCGGCAGCGTTTGCCTTTATCAAGGTGAGGAACTCGGTCTGCCCGAGGCCGAAGTGCCTTTCGAGCGTATTCAGGACCCCTACGGCAAGGTCCTTTGGCCTGACTTCAAGGGACGTGACGGCTGCCGGACGCCGATGCCCTGGCATGACGGTATTCATGGCGGTTTTTCGCGTGTCGAGCCTTGGTTGCCGGTGGATGCCCGCCACCTGCAGCGTGCTGTGTCGCGTCAGCAGGCGAGTCTCGATTCCATGCTCAACAGCGTGCGGGCGCTGATCGCGTTTCGTCACGACCACCCGGCGCTGTTCGACGGTGACCTGCGATTGCTCGATGTCGGCGATGCCCTGCTTGGCTTCGTTCGTGAGCATGCTCAGGAACGCCTTGTGTGCGTGTTCAACCTGACTGACCAGGCGCAGGCGTGTTGCCTGCCCGAGCCAGGGCACCTGCTGGACGCTCCCGGGTTCACGGCGCACGTGGAAAACGACCGCTTGACCCTGCCGGCCTATCAGGCGGCCTATCTGCGCCTTGACTGAATTTCTTTGGACGATACATGCCGCTGGCGCCTTGTTGGCGCCGGCCAGGAGAACTTTCCATGGCAAGCCTTACGCTCGACAAGCTCAACAAGTCGTTTGGCGATACGCATATCATCAAGGATGTCGACCTCACGATTGATGATGGCGAGTTCGTCGTCTTCGTCGGTCCCTCCGGCTGTGGCAAGTCCACTCTGCTGCGGCTGGTCGCCGGGCTGGAGTCGATCAGCGGTGGCGAGCTGAAAATTGGCGAGACGCTGGTCAACGACTTGCCACCTCGCGAGAGGGGAGTCGGCATGGTCTTCCAGTCCTATGCCTTGTATCCGCACATGACGGTGTTTGAAAACATGGCTTTTGGGCTGAAGTTGGCCAAAACGACGAAGCAGGCGGTACGCGACCGGGTTCACGAGACTGCGCGCATCTTGCAGCTCGAGGAACTGCTTGATCGTAAGCCCAAGGCGCTTTCCGGTGGACAGCGTCAGCGCGTGGCCATGGGGCGGGCGATGGCTCGCGAGCCGCGCATCCTGCTGTTCGACGAACCGCTGTCCAACCTCGACGCCTCGCTGCGCGTGCAAATGCGCAACGAGATTGCGCGCTTGCATCACCGTCTGGGCTCAACGGTGATTTATGTCACTCATGATCAGGTCGAGGCGATGACGCTTGCCGACCAGATCGTGGTCTTGAACGGCGGGCGAATCGAACAGGTTGGTAGTCCCCAGGAGCTTTACCAGCGTCCCGCGACCCGCTTCGTCGCCGGCTTCATCGGCTCGCCGACCATGAACTTCCTGCCCGGCACGCTGATCGACGGGCGTCGTGACGGCTGCCGGGTGCAGACCGCCGGCCCTGGCGAGCTCGACCTGCCCCAGGATGCCGGGGCGCTGGCCCGCGGCACCTCGCTGACCCTCGGCCTCCGCCCCGAACACCTGCGCCTGGCCGAGGCCCGCGGCGACAACGCCTTCACCATCGTCAACATCGAATACCTGGGCAACGAGGTCTACGTCTACCTGGAACCCAAGCAGGGCGACACCCTGCTGATCCACCGCAGCGAGGCCCCCAGTCGCTGGGCGGTCGGGCACCGGGTCGCCCTGATCCCCGACCTCGAGCACGTGCACCTGTTCGACGAGCAGGATCGCGCCCTCAAGGTCAGCCGCACCCCGGCCGCCGCCTGATCCCGACACGCCGCGCCGGCCTGCGTGCCGGCTGCCATGCATCGACACAGGAGACGCTCGCTTGAGCACTCGCCAACGACTCCCCCGCGATCCCGACTGGTGGCGCGGCGCGGTAATCTACCAGATCTACCCTCGCAGCTTCATGGACGCCAACGACGACGGCATCGGCGACCTGCAGGGCGTGATCGACAAGCTCGACTACATCGCCTCGCTCGGTGTCGACGCCATCTGGCTGTCGCCGTTCTTCACCTCGCCGATGAAGGACTTCGGCTACGACGTCAGCGACTACCGCGACGTCGACCCGATGTTCGGCACCCTGGCCGACTTCGACCACCTGGTCGAGGACGCCCATGCCCGCGGGCTCCGGGTGATCATCGACCAGGTACTCTCGCACACCTCGGACCAGCACCCCTGGTTCGCCGAGAGCCGCGCCAGCCGCGACAACCCCAGGGCCGACTGGTACGTGTGGGCCGACCCGCGCCCCGACGGTTCGCCGCCCACCAACTGGCAATCGATCTTCGGCGGCAGCGCCTGGCAATGGGACACCCGGCGTTGCCAGTACTACCTGCACAACTTTCTGGTCGAGCAGCCCGACCTCAACTTTCGCAATCCCAGAGTGGTCGAGGCCATTCTCGACGAGGTGCGCTTCTGGCTCGAGCGTGGCGTCGACGGCTTCCGGCTCGACGCGGTCAATTTCTGCACTCATGGCGAGCTCAGGGACAACCCGCCTCGCGAGGAACTCGCCGAAGGCTTCATCGGTGTGCGGCCCGACAACCCCTACGGCTTCCAGCGCCATATCCATGACAAGACCCAGCCGGAGAACCTCGACTTCCTCGAGAAGCTGCGCGCACTGCTCGACGAGTACCCCGGTACCACCAGCGTCGGCGAGATCGGCGACGACGACTCGCTGGGCGTGATGGCCGAATACACCCAGGGCGGCAAGCGCCTGCACATGGCCTACTCCTTCGACCTGCTCGGCGAGCGTCACGACCCGGCGTTCCTGCAGCGCACCCTGACCGCCATGGAAGCGCGGATCGGCGACGGCTGGCCGTGCTGGGCACTGGGCAATCACGACGTGACGCGCCTGGCCACGCGCTGGGACGCCGAGGGCGACCCGGCGGCACTGCGCCTCTACCTGGCCTTCCTGCTCACCCAGCGCGGCAGCGTCTGCCTCTACCAGGGCGAGGAGTTGGGGCTGACCGAGGCCGAACTGAGCTTCGAGCAACTGGTCGACCCGGCGGGTATCACCTTCTGGCCCACCTATAAGGGCCGCGACGGCTGCCGCACGCCGCACCCTTGGCGGAGCGAGTCGCCGAACGCTGGCTTCAGCCACGCCACACCCTGGCTGCCGGTCCCCACGGCGCATCAGGCCCTGGCCGTCGACCGCCAGGACGCCGATCCCGGCTCGCTGCTCAACGCCTACCGCGCCCTCCTCGCCTGGCGGCGCCGCCAGCCGGTGCTGGTCAAGGGCGAGGTGCACTACCACCCGATACGCGACGAGGTGCTGTGCCTCGAGCGCCGCTATCGGGACCAGCGTCTGCTGGTGGCGCTCAACTTCGCCGCCGAACCGCGCGAACTGTCGGCGCCGGCCACCGCAGGCGCTATCGACGACGCCCCGGCGACGGTCAACGGCACCTGGCACGACGGCACGTTGACGCTGCCGGCCCATGGCGTCGCCATCGCCCACTGCCCGCCGGGCGATGACTGGACACCCTGAACCCTGGCTCGAAACGCGGCGGCATCGGTACGCAAGCCGCCGCCATCCCCGATAACGACAATATGAGGAACGCACCATGCCCCCCCTTCCGGTCCCCCCGCTCTCTGCCGGTCGCCGGCTACTCGGCGCCCTGCTCATCGGCTCGGCCGCCCTGACGATTCAGCAGGCAACGGCCGCCGAGCTGTCGATCGCCTGCGGCCCGGGTGACGCCACCGACTACTGCCCGACGCTGGCCAAGCAGTGGGCCGAGAAGACCGGCAACCAGGTCAATATTATCTCGACCCCCAACAGCCCGACCGAGAAGCTGTCGCTCTACCAGCAGTTGCTCAGCAGCCAGTCCGGCGACATCGACGTGCTGATGATCGACATCGTCTGGCCGGGGCTGCTCGCCGACCACCTGGTCGACCTGCGCCAGTACCTGCCCGACGACGCCACCGACGGCTTCTTCCCGACCCTGATCGCCAACAACACCGTCGACGGGCGGCTGGTGGCGATGCCCTGGTATACCGACGCCGGACTGCTCTACTACCGCAAGGACCTGCTCGAAAAGTACGGCTACGAGGTGCCCGAGACCTGGCAGCAGTTGACCGACACCGCCGAGGCGGTCCAGGCCGCCGAACGCCAGGCCGGCAACGACGGCTTCTGGGGCTTCGTGTTCCAGGGCCGCGCCTACGAGGGCCTGACCTGCGACGCCCTGGAGTGGGTCGCCAGCCATGGCGGCGGCACCATCGTCGACGACGACGGCAAGGTGACCATCGACAATCCCCGCGCCGCCGCCGCCCTTGACCAGGCCGCCGCCTGGATCGGCGACATCAGCCCCGAGGGGGTGCTCAACTACACCGAGGAAGAGACTCGCGGCGTCTTCCAGTCGGGCAATGCGCTGTTCCTGCGCAATTGGCCCTACGTCTGGTCGCTGGCGCAGTCCTCGAGCAGCGAGGTCCAGGGCAAGATCGGCATCGCCCCGCTGCCCCACGGCCCCAAGGGCCAGCCCAAGGCGACCCTGGGTGGCTGGAACTTCGGTGTCTCGCGCTACTCCGCGCATCCCCGACTGGCCGCCGACCTCGTCGCCTATATCACCGCCAAGCCCCAGCAGAAGGCCCATGCCACCCTGATGGGACGCAACCCGACCATCGAGTCGCTCTATCAGGACCCGGAGGTGCTGGACAGCAACCCGGCGATGGCCGACGTCTACCAGAACCTGGTCAACGGCGTGGCGCGTCCCGCCTCGGTGACCGGCGGCGCCTACGCGCGGGTCTCCAACGCCTTCTTCAATGCCACCCACCGGGTGCTGGCCGGCGAGACCGACGGCACCACGGCGGTACAGCAACTGGGCCGGCAGCTCAAGCGCCTGGGCCGACGCGGCTGGTAACGCCATTTCCCATCACGCGCCGGGGGATCCGCCAAGGCTCTCCCGGCCAACGCCGGAGGAAGAACCGGATGACTCTCGCTCAACGCCGCGGCGACACGCGACACGACTGGTGGCGCGGCGCCACCCTCTACCAGATCTACCCGCGCAGCTTCATGGATGCCAACGGCGACGGCATCGGCGACCTGCCCGGCATCGCCGCCAGGCTCGAGCACATCGCCTCGCTCGGTGTCGACGCCATCTGGCTGTCGCCCTTCTTCACCTCGCCGATGGACGACTTCGGCTACGACATCAGCGACTACCGCGACGTCGACCCGATGTTCGGCACCCTCGACGACTTCCGCGCACTCATCGACCGCGCCCACGACCTGGGTCTGCGGGTCCTCATCGACCAGGTGCTGTCGCACAGCTCCGACCGCCACCCCTGGTTCGCCGAGAGCCGGGCGAACCGCGATAACCCCAGGGCCGACTGGTACGTGTGGGCCGACCCCAAGCCCGACGGCAACCCGCCCAACAACTGGCTGGCGGCCTTCGGCGGCCCGGCCTGGACCTTCGACTCGCGACGCTGCCAGTACTACCTGCACAACTTCCTGCCCAGCCAGCCGGACCTCGACTTCCACCACCCCGAGGTCCAGCAGGCCCAGCTCGACAACCTGCGCTTCTGGCTGGAGCTGGGCGTCGACGGCTTCCGCTTCGACGTCGTCAACTTCTACTTCCACGACCGGGCGCTGACCGACAATCCCCCCTCGCCCGACTGGTATCGACACGCCGGTCATCCGCGCAGCCATCAACTGCTGCGCCACAACACCGACCAGCCCGAGAACCTGGCGTTCCTCGAGCGCGTCCGCACGCTGCTCGACGAGTTTCCCGGGGCCGCCAGCGTCGGCGAGGTCGGCGGCAGCGACCCGCTGACGATCATGGCCGCCTACACCGCCGGCGACTCACGCCTGCACATGGCCTACACCTTCGACCTGCTGGGCAGCACCGGCGACGCCCGACAGCTGCACGACGTGCTGGCGCGCTTCGCCGACTTCGGCGACGACACTTGGCCGTGCTGGGCGCTCTCCAACCACGACGTCGCACGCAGCGCCAGCCGCTGGGGCGAGGCGCGCGCGCTGCTGGCGCTGACCGTGCTGGCCTCGCTGCGTGGCAGCCTGTGTCTCTACCAGGGCGAGGAGCTCGGCCTGCCCGAGGCCGAACTGGCCTACGAGGACCTCCAGGACCCGTTCGGCATCAACCTCTGGCCCGAGATCAAGGGCCGCGACGGCTGCCGGACCCCCATGCCCTGGAAGGCCGATACCGTGCATGCCGGCTTCAGCCCTGCCACGCCCTGGCTGCCGGTGGCATCGCCCCACCGCCCCCTGGCCGTCGACCGCCAGGACGCCGACCCCGACTCACTGCTCAACCGAGTCCGCCAATTGTTCAAGTTGCGCGGTGAAAGTCTCTTGCTGCGCCAAGGCGATCAGCAACTGATCGACCCGGCCGCGCTGCCCGAAGACATCTTCGCGCTGCTGCGCGAGCACGACGGTCACCGTCTGCTGTGCCTGGCCCACCTCGGCCGCGACAGCGAGCCCGCGCCGCTCGCGCCCGACACTCTGGTAGACGACTTCGCTGGCTGGCACAGTCTCGCCCTGCCCGGAATGCCGGTCCCGGAGGCGGCCGGACACCGGCTGCTCCTGGCGCCGGGCACGGCGGTCTGGCTGGCGCTGCACTGAACGTCGCGACGACACGGGATACTGTCCACGCCGAGGGCAGGACGGTATCCTGACTCTCGATCGAGCCGCAGGATAGCCGTGTGAGTACATTACCGCGTCGTCTGACCCTCAAGGAGCTGGCCGTGGAGCTCGGCGTCTCCACCGCCACGGTCTCCAACGCCTTCAACCGGCCGGACCAGCTGTCGCCGAAGCTGCGCGAGCGGATTCTCAGCGAAGCCAAGCGCCTGGGCTATCAGGGCCCCGACGCCAGGGCACGGACCCTGCGTACCGGGCGTTCGCGGATCATCGCCGTGGTGCTCGCCGAGAGCCTGACCTACAGCCTCAACGACACTGTGGCCAACGAGCTGCTCTCCGGCATCGCCGAGGTGCTCGACGCCCACGGCCACACCCTGCTGCTGCTGTCGGGCCGCCAGAACGCCGCCCAGGTCCCCGGCTCGTCGAGCATGGCCGACGGCTTCATCGTCTACGGGCTGATGCCGAGCCTGCTGATGATCGATGCCCTGCCGCACTCCGACCAGCGCCCGCTGGTCGCCGTCGACTTCAGCCCCGCGGGCTATCCGGCGGTGCAGATCGACAACGAGCCGGCCAGCCACGCCATCGCCAGCCATGCCCTGACGGCCCCGCCCCGGCGGCCGGCGGTGATCGGCCTGCGGCTGCCCCGTCAACCCTGCAACGGTCGCATCGGTCCCGACCAAGAGCTGCTGCCGGCCGAACGCACCATCACCCGGCTGCGCCTGCGGGGCTTCCAGCGCGCCCTCGCCGAGCACGGCATCGACCCGGCGACGGTACCTATGTGGAACATCGAGGAGAATACCTTCGATGTCTGCGCGCCGGTCATTGCCGAGATCCTCGACCTGCCCGACGATGAACGCCCCGACCTGCTGCTTTGCATGTCCGATCGCATCGCCCTGACCGTGCTGACGCTGGCAGAACAGCGCGGCCTGCGTATCCCTGAAGATCTACGCATGACCGGCTTCGATGGCATCGCCGAGGGGCAATATCGCGCGCCGCGTCTGACCACCGTACGTCAAGATAGTGTCGCCAAGGGGCGTTTGGCGGCCTCCATGGTGCTCGGTCGTACCGCCATGGAGTCTCACTGCCTGACTACGCATCTCATCGTTGGTGAAACGGCGCCCTAGTCAGGGGGCTTGATCTCCTGACGTGACGCCTTTCACACGCCGGTCCAGGGCCTGCACCACGCGCTGGTGAGTGTCGTCATCCATGGGCTGCAGCGAGGTGTCGTCGAGCAGGGCGGCGAGGCCTCGGCCGTCGACCACCATGATCTCGCCGGGTGGCTTGTCGATCTCCACGTTCCAGCCGGGCAGCACCAGGACACCCTGCACGGCGACGTTGCCCAGCGAGCGGTGGGCCAGCCATTGGCGGCACCACGCCGCCGCCAGCCGCGCATGGGCCAGCGACTGACGTTCGCGCCATCCGGGGAAGCGTAGCCGCTGGCCGGCGACGACGACCGTGGTACGCGGCTCGCCCTTGATGTCCAGCGGTGGTGTGCGCGCGCTGACCTGGACCGCGAAGATGCCGTGCGGCGTGACCACGACATGGTCGGTGGTGGTGCTGTCGGTGGGTACGTCGTGGAACACGAAATACGGATGGGCCTCGGGACGGATCAGGCGCTCCAGTTCCTGGCCGACCGCCAGCTCGCAGGCCAGCCCTAGCTTGAGGCGCCGAATGCGCTGCACGTCGCGGATCAGGCGAAAGCACAGGATCAATGCCAGCAGGGTGGTGAGCAGGCCATACAGGGCCCACTCCAGCCAACTGTGCCGATTGGCGAATAGCATGCGCCCCATGCCATAGACCAAGGGCGCCAAGGTGACGATGGGGCCGAGCGCGCCGTCGAGAAACAGTGCCGCATAGGCCCGGTCGAGGCGGTTGCGCAACGATTGCGCCGGCTCGCGCAGGATATGGCCGTCGTAGGGCGAGGTCAGCGCGCCGTCTTCCAGGTGACGCAATGCCAGCACCACCAGCGCCGTGGCGCCGAGGGGGGCGAGAAAGATGAGCGGCAGTACGTATTCCAGCCAGGCCATAGCGGTCATCCGGGTCGGGGGCGATGTACGAACGCCCATTCTAGCCAGCTTGGCGGGCGGCGGCGATACAGCCCTGGGCCCGCGGGCGGCACGCGTTCTATCATAGGGTAGCGGTTCTGGTTCTGGGAGGTCACGATGGTCGACACGTCACCGTCGCCGCTGGCGGCGTTTCTCGCACGGCACCCGCGCTTGTTCGTGCTGACCGGGGCGGGAATGAGCACCGATTGCGGCATTCCCGACTACCGCGATGAGCGCGGCGATTGGAAGCGCTCGCCCCCGATGACTCACCAGGCGTTCATGCAAAGCGACCTGGCGCGCCGTCGTTACTGGGCACGCAGCCTGGTCGGGTTTCAGGCGCTCAGCGAGGCGCGGCCCGGGCGGGGGCATTACGCGCTGGCCGAACTCGAACGGGCCGGTCGCCTCGAGCGGCTGGTCACGCAGAATGTCGACGGGCTGCATCAGCGCGCAGGCTCGCGCCGCGTCATCGACCTGCACGGCCAGGCCGACGTGGTGCGGTGCATGGGGTGCGGCGCCACTCGCATGCGACATGCCTTGCACGCCGAACTGGCGCGGCTCAATCCCCACTGGACGACGCTCGAGGCGCAGGTCGGCCCGGATGGGGATGCCGATCTGGAAAGTCGCAACTTCGCCGATTTCTCGCTGCTGTCCTGCGCGCGCTGCGGCGACGGCATCTTCAAGCCCGATGTGGTGTTTTTCGGCGACAACGTGCCGCGTCCACGCGTGGAGGCGGCATTCGCGGCGCTCGAACAGGCCGACGCCATGCTGGTGGCGGGCTCGTCGCTGATGGTCTATTCGGGCTATCGTTTCGCGAAGCGGGCGGCCGAACTGGGCAAGCCGCTGGCGTGCGTCAACATGGGGCGCACTCGTGCCGATGCGTTGTTCTCGCTCAAGCTGGAGGCGCCGGTGGGCGAGACCCTGGAAGCGGCGGTACGCGAGGTGACGGCGTCCCGCTCCCCGCAGACGCCGCCGCGCGTCACGCAGGGCGCCGGCCCGGTCTCGACGCTCCGCCCGTGAGTGCGTGGCGCGCGGGATGCCGTGTCGTCAGCGGCGCGAGGCCGGCACCAGGGTAATGGTCGGCGTGGTGCCGGTGTCGCCGTTCAGGACCTCGACCGCGTCGCGGTTGAGGTACGTGATGCGCCCCTGGTCGCGAACCTCGGCCTGCAACGTATAGCGATGCGCCGCGTCGATGGCGCTGGCGTCGTAACGCAGTGCCACCTCGGTGGCCTCGGTATCGATCCGGGGGTAGCGACTTTCCGCCAGCGTCGTGTCGTCGGCGCTGTCCTTGAGGGCCACCTCGAGCGTGGCTGCCGGCGACAGGGTCGGTGGCGTGTCGAAGACGACACGAGCGTCGAGCGTATGGAAATCGGGGCCGCTGGCGCAACCGACCAGCCCGGCCAGGAATGCGCCACACAGGGCCGTACGGAGGCGGTGCGATAGACGAGACAGGGACATGGGAATCTCTCCTGGAGAACGCCGTTGGCGTGGGCTCAACCGCCCGCGAGTTTGACGCGATAGCCGCGCGCTTCCAGTTCCGCCTTGAGTGCGTCGCGGTGATCGCCCTGAATTTCGATGATGCCTTCCTTGAGTGCACCGCCGGTGCCGCAGCGTTTCTTGAGTGCCTTGGCCAATGTCTTGAGCTCTTCGCTCTTGAGCGGCACCCCCTCGACGAGGGTGACGCCCTTGCCCTTGCGGCCCTTGGTTTCGCGGCGCAGACGGACGATGCCGTCGAGGCGCGCCAGGCGGTCTTCCTCCGCCGTGTCGGCGCAGCGGCACTCGCTGAGCGGGGCACGGCACTCGGGGCAGGTCTCGCCGTGTTCGGTGGAGTACACCAGCCCGCGCAATTGATCCTGTAACGATGCCATGCATATCTCCCTGGCGTCGGCTTGGCACGATACGCGAATGATAACGCGCCGAGCCGCGATGCACGAACCAGGCGTCGCGCGTCCCCGGCAGGAAATCAGTGCGGCAGGGTTTCCAGCTGGGCCAGGCGTGCCACCACGTCGGGCAGGTCGCGCATGTGGTGCAGGGCGATGGCGCCAGGCGGCGTGGTCTCGCGCTCGGGGAAGCGGTTGATGTGAATCGTGCGCATCCCGGCGGCCAGACCGGCGGCGACGCCGACCTCGGCATCGTCGATCACCACGCAGTGCTCGGGGGCGAAGCCCATGTCACGGGCGGCATGCAGGAACAGCCCCGGCTCGGGTTTCCAACTCTCGATGGTGTAGCCGCTGTAGAGGCGATCCTCGAAATAGGGGCGCAGACCGGTGCTGTCGAGGGCGCGGCGTATCTTGTGCTCGGGGCCGTTGGAAGCCACGCAGCGGGGATACGCCCCAAGGCGCTCCAGCGCCTCGCGGATCCCGGAGATGGGCTGCAGTTCGCGACTCATGCGTGCCTGCATGTTGCGCCGCATCTCGCTCTCGGCCATGTCGCGCGTGGCGTCGTCCAAGGCGCCGTAGCGACGCTCGAGTTCCGCGACGATGTTGGCGAATCGTACGCCGCGAAACTCTTCCATGTACTGGGGGGCGGCGAAAGGCAGTCCGACACGGGTCAGCACGTCGGCCATGACGTCGGCAAGCAGGGGTTCGCTATCGACCAGGGTGCCATCGCAGTCGAACAGCAGGCACAGCGAATGAGACATGATGGTGGAGCCTCGAGGGCGTGATGGATGAAACCGCACAGTTTCTCAAATATCGGCATGCCACGCCCAGGCTTGAGCGTGATGGCGAGTTTGCGAACGGCGTTTTGAAACTCTAACGGGAACTGTAGTGCTCCCCGGCCGCAATGGCAAGGCCGGGGAGCGCGGGGCGAGCCGTCCCGGCTAGACGAAGTCCGGCACCAGCGCCCGCGGGATCATCAGGATGAGCTGCGGGTAGACGATCAGCAGCGCGATCACGACCAGCATCACCGCCAGGTACAGCAGCGTCGTGCCGAGTGCCTTGAGCAGAGGAATGCCGCCGATCTTGGCCGAGATCATCAGGCACAGACCGTAGGGCGGGGTGATCAGGCCGAGCCCCAGGGCCATGACGCTGATGACGCCGAACTGGACCGGGTGCACGCCCGCCTGCATGGCCAGCGGCTGGAAGATTGGCGCGAGAATCGCCATCGCGGGCAGCGAGTCCATGAAGGTGCCGATCAGCAGCATGACGATGGCCATGACGATGAGCAGCGTGGTCGGGTCGGTGATGTTGACCCCTTTCATCAGCGACGGCGGAATCTGATAGAAGCTGATCAGATAGCCGAAGATGGCCGCGCCGACCAGGCTGAACAGGGACAGCGAACACAGGCGCACGGTGGAGGTGGAGGCCGCCATGACACTCTTGAACGTCAGCTCGCGGTAGACGAGAAAACCCAGCGCCAGGGCATACAGCACCGCCATCACCGCCGCTTCGGTGGGGGTGACGATGCCCAGCGTGATGCCGCCGATGATCAGTACCGGAATGCCCGCCGCGAGCAGGCCGTCCTTGCCCGAGTGCATCAACTGCGCGAGCGAGGCCCGCTGGCGCACGGGCACCTGGTAGCGGCGCACGTAGCCCAGGTTGAGCAAGAGCTGCGCGATGCCGATCATCACCCCGGGCAGGATGCCGCCCAGGAACAGGCCGGCGATCGAAGTGTTGGTCAACGCGCCCCACACGATCATGTTGATCGACGGCGGGATGACGATGCCCATGACCGACGACGCGGCCGTGACCGCCACCGCGAAATGCGCGGGGTAGCCTTCCCGTTTCATGGCCGGGATCAGCACCGTGCCCACGCCGGCGCTGTCCGCCGTCGAGGAGCCGGAGACGCCGGCGAACAGCATGCTGACCATGACGTTGACGTGGGCCAGGGCGCCCTTGAAATGCCCCACCAGATGCAGACACAGCGTGATCAGCCGGTCGGTGATGCGCGCGGCGTTCATGAGGTTGCCGGCGAGCAGGAACAGGGGCACGGCCAGCAGCACGAACGAGTCCATGCCGTTGTACATGCGCTGAAACATGATCCAGGGCGTCAGGCGCGGGTCGAGCATGATCACCGCGAAGGAGGTGAGCACCAGCGACATGGCGATCGGCACGCCGGCAACGATCAGGATCCCCAGCACGGCGAACAACAGCCAGGGCAGCAGGAACATCCAGTCCATCGGCATCATCGGGAAGACTCCTTGCCGCCGGCGCGATGCTCGGGGGCGCTGAGCGAATCGGGGGGCGTCTCGGCGGTATCGGCCAGGGCCTCGTCGAGTTCGGAGGGCGTGTCCAGCGTCTGCTCCATGGCCGACTGGCCATGCAGGGCCGCATGCAGGAGCCGTTGCGCGGCGAACAGGATGATCAGGACGCCGCACACGCTGAACGTGACGTACACCGCGATCATCGGCAGCTTGGAGGCCGTGGCGCTGCGGCGAAGCCCGGAGAGCGCGAAGTCCTTGCCGTAATAGACGAACACGACGCCGACCGCCAGGCAGGCCAGGTCACGGATCAGGCGCGTCGCCCGGTCGAGCCGGGAGCCGCGGGGAAAGGCTTCGAGGACGAAGTGATCGGCATGCAGCACGCCGATGGCGGTGCCCAGCATGATCATCCACTGAAAGGCGAAGCGACTGAACTCCTCGGTCCAGTACAGACGCGGCAGCATGGGGAGGTTGCGGCTGACGATCTGATAGACGATGAACACGATGAAGGCCGCCAGCAGCAGCAACAGGACAGCGCCGAGCAGACGCTCGAGCGCTCGATTGAGCCGGGCGAGTCCGGCGAGCAGGGTGGGCATGGCGAAACCCTCGGCGACAAGGGCCGGGATGGAGCATCCATCCCGGCCGGGGGATTACTCGACGTTGACGATCCGGTCATGCAGCTCGGTGAGGCCCATGTCGTCGATCACTTTCTGCAGCGGCTCGGCGACGATCTCCTTCATGCGCTCGCGATCCATCGGGTAGAGCGTGGCGCCTTCCTCCTCGAGCGTCTCGAGTGCTTCGGCGTCCTGTTCGAGCTGCACCTTGCGGGCATAGCTCGCGGCTTCCTGGGCGGCGGCCATGACCGCCTCGCGCTGGGCGTCGTCGAGGCGATCCCAGGTCATTTGCGAGAGGGTCAGCAGGCGCACGGTGATGTCATGCTCGGAGAGCCCGATGTGCGGGGCCACTTCGTGGAAGCGCATGCGATGAATCCACTCGGCCTCGTTGAGCAGGCCGTCGATGGCGCCCAGCTGCAGCCCGGTGTAGATCTCTTTCCAGGCCATGACGGTGGGCTCGGTGCCCAGGGCTTTCCAGGCGGCGATCAACGGCTCGGTCGGGTTGGTGCGCAGCTTCATGCCTTCCAGGTCGTCGAGGCTTTCCAGCGGCCGCGTGCTGACGATCTGACGCTTGCCGCCACCGAAGAAGGCCAGCACCTTGACGCCGGTGTCGTCCTCGATGCGATCCGCGATGTCGCGCCCGACCTCGCCATCGAGCACGTGGCGCCAGTGGGCCTCGTCGCGATACATGAACGGAATCGAGAACACGTTGGCGGTCTGCGAGAAATCCGTGATCAAGCCGGGGTTGATGATCGACATATCCAGCGCGCCGGCCATCTGCTGTTCGAACATCTCGGTTTCGTGGCCGAGCACGGAGTTGCCGAGGATGGTGACGGAGACATCGCCGTCGGTCTTGTCCTCGACCAGTTCCTTGAAGCGTTCGGCCCCGAGCTGATAGGCGGTGTCCTCGGTGCCGCCATGGCCGAAGCGCAGGTCCACGGCCTGGGCGCCGCCGGCCAGCGTCATGCCGAGCGTCAGCGCGACGGCGCCGAGCGCGCGCTTGGCAAAGGGGCGGCGGGATGCGTTTGGATCGATCCAGTTCTGAGTCATGATGTCACCTCGTTGATTGTTGTGTCCGCCGGTGGCGGCTGGCGCAGGGATGGTGTCAGATGTCGACGACGTCGGTGCATCGTCGCGGTGGTGTCGCGTCGGCGGTGCAGGGACCGCACGAGTCGCGGACGTGCAGGCGTGGGGTCAGGATCACCTGCTCGCGGGTACCGTCGGGGTCGGCGATGCGTCGCATGGCGAGACGCGCCGCCTCCTCGCCGATGGCATAGGGATGGGTGGCGACGCTGCTCAGCGCCGGCAGGCTCAAGGCCGCTTCCTCGATGTCGTCGGTGCCGATGACCGCGCAGTCCTGGCCGGGCGTCAGGCCCAGGCGCTGCAAGCCCAGCATGGCCCCCAGGGCCATCAGGTCGTTGTGGCAAATCACCGCCGTGGGGCGCGGGCTTTCCTGCATCAGGCGCTGCACGGCGTCGAAGCCGGCGCGCCGCGTGACCGGGCCGCGTATCACGCGGTGCACATCGTCGAGACCGTGGGCCCGCATGGCCTCGTGGTAGCCCCGGTGGCGGGCCTGCGTGGCGGAATGCTCGGCGTCGCCGCCCAGGAAGACGATCCGCCGGTGGCCGCACGTCACGAGATGGTCCACGGCCTGGCGCACCCCGAGTTCGAAATCGGTGCCCGCGTAATCGAACGGGGGCTCGCCGACATGGCGCAGCACCTGCACGCAGGGCAGGCTCCAGTCGGCGAGCCGGGAGACAAGCGCGGGATCGGTGCCCTCGGCGGGGCAGAGCAGCAAGCCATCCACGCGCTGTTCGCGCATGCGTTCCAGGAAGCGCTGCTGACGCTGGGGAGAGTCTTCGCTGTTGGCCAGGAACGAGACATAGTTCTCGCGGTGCAGCACCGAGTCGATGCCCGCCACCATGGCGCCGAAGAATGGGTTGGCGATGTCATAGACCACCACGCCGAGGGTGAAGGTGCGGCTGGCGCGCAGCGCCGCTGCGCCACGGTTGTAGACGTAGCCGAGGGCCTGGATGGAAGCCTGCACACGCGTGCGGGTGGTGTCCGCCACCAGGGAGCTGCCACGCAGTACCAGCGAGACCGTCGACCGCGACACGCCGGCATGCGCGGCGATGTCCTGCAGCGTGACGCTGTGACGCGCGCTCTCGCGTGGGGACGACGGGGTCTCGGGGGATTCGGCCATGCTGGCGTGCCTCGTTTTTGGATTGATCCAAATCTGAGGTCAGCCTAGAAGAGTCGCCGTCTCGGCCCCATTCGCCTTTGGTCCAACTACGACCAGAGTCGTAGAGGCACAGCGCAATGGATCCGAAACGCCCACGCCGTGGCGTGGGCGGACGGGAAAGACGTCAGCCGCGCGGTGTGACGTCGTTGTAGGGACTGGGGGGACGGCGGCCCTCGAGGGCGGCGATGACGTTGTCGATGGCGCGCTGGGCCATGGCCTCGCGCGTTTCATGCGTCGCCGAGCCGATGTGCGGCAGGGTCACGACGTTGTCCATCCGGGTGAGCGGCGAGTCGCCGGGCAGCGGTTCCTGAGCGAAGACATCGAGCCCGGCGGCGTGGATCTCGCCGCTGGAGAGCGCCTCGATCAGGGCTTCCTCGTCGACCACCTTGCCGCGCGCGATATTGATCAGAATCGCCGAGGACTTCATGCGCTTGAAGACGGCGGCGTCCATCAGGCCGGTGGTCTCGGCGGTGAGGGGAACGTTGACGCAGACGAAATCGGCCTGCTCGAGCAGGGTCTCGAACTCGCAGTGCGTCGCACCCAGTTCCGCTTCCAGCGCCGGCTTGGGCGAGGCGTGGGTGTAGAGCACCGACATGCCGAACCCCAGGGCGCCGCGCCGCGCGATGGCCTGCCCGATGCGCCCGAAGCCGACCATGCCCAGCGTCTTGCCATGGACGTCGGTGCCGAAGTGGGACTCGCCGATACCACTCGTCCATTGACCTTGCTTGACCATGTTGGCCAGTTCCACCGCGCGGCGGGCGCTGGCCATGATCAGCAGGAAGCCGGTGTCCGCGGTGGTTTCGGTGAGCACGTCCGGCGTGTGGCAGAGCAGGATGTTGCGCCGGGTGAGCTCCTCCACCGGGTAGTTGTCGACCCCCACCGAGATGCTCGAAATGGCCTCCAGGTGGGGCGCGTCGTCGAGCAGCTCGGGCGTGATCGGCAGGCTGGCGCCCAGCAGGCCGTGGGCGTTGCGCAGCGCTTCGCGAAACGCCGGATCGTCGGGGCCCTCCAGCGTATCGAAGTAATCGACGTGGAAGTGGTTGCGCAACTGCTCGAGGTGATGCGGCTTGAGCCGCCGAAAGGCAACGATGCGTTTGGTCATGCGTGGCTCCTGGTCATGGATGAAGCGGGAATGTGCCGTCACGCCAAGGGGTGAGCGGCTTCGAGGTCGCGCAGTCGGTCCCGGTGCGGCAGGCCTTCCATGTCACCGACGACCTGAACCTGTTCGGCGCCGATGAGATTGCCGCGATGTGCGGCTTGGCGTGGCGAGCACCCGTCGAGCAAGGCGCTGATCACACCCACCGCAAAACCATCGCCAGCCCCCACGGTATCGACGACCCGGGAGACGGCCACCCCCTTCACTATGCCGGCATCGTCTGCCGTGCGCACGTAGCTGCCTTCCGGACCGAGCTTGATGATGATCCCGCTGGCGCCTTGATCGAGGTAATAGCCGGCGATGTCGTGCGCGTTATCGAGGCCGGTCAGGCGCTGGCCCTCGGCGAGCCCCGGTAGCACCCAGTCGGCGTGTGCGGCCAGCGCATTGAGGGTCTCGCGCATCTCGGCTTCGCTGTTCCACAGCGAGGGCCGCAGGTTGGGATCGAAGCTGATCGTGAGACCGGCCTCGCGCGCGCGTTCCAGCATGTGGAAGGCAAGTTCGCGTGTACTGGGTGAGAGCGCGGGGGGCAAGCCGGTGGCGTGTAGGTGGCGCACTCCCTGAAAGTCGAGATCGCGCACGTCGGCCACGCCCAGGTGGCTAGCGGCACTGCCGCGCCGGTAATAGGCCACTTTGGGATCCTCGCCGTGTTCGGCGCGTTCCTTGAAGACCAGGCCGGTGGGATGCTCGGTATCGGTACTCAGGTAGCGGCAGTCGAGCCCTTCGGCGTCGAGCGTGTGGCGGATGAAGCGGCCGAAGCCATCGTCACCGACGCGGCTGATCCAGGCGACGTGAAAGGCTAGCCGTGCCAGGCCGATGGCGACATTGGTATCGGCGCCGGCGATGCGCCGCTGGAAGCGCTCGACCTCGGCCAGGTCGCCGGGCGTTTCGGCGATGAACAGCGTCATCGCTTCACCGAAAGTCAGGATATCCGGTGTAGTGGAATCGTTCATGAAAAGATCCTGAAGGAAGCTGCAAAAGCGGTTGCCGAGGGCACGGCATCACGACGGGTCGAGCGATCGTCGATAGGAAAACCCCATCATAGAAATACCGGGGCATTACGACAATCGAACATACCTAGACTTTGGTCGGGAAGGTGGCGCTAAAGGAGAGCGGGGAGGTAGGTTGCGCGGGGCGTTGCGCCCCGCGCATGCGTGCTTCAGCTGACATGCGTGTGGATCAACTGCACCTTGTCCTGCAGCAGTGGCAGGAAGGTATGCGTCAGGGTGTCGAAGTCGATGCGGGCGGCATTGGTGCTGATGTTGATGGCGCCGAGCAGCTTGCCGTTGGCGTCGAAGGCCGGCACTGCCAGGGAGCGCAGACCGGGGTCCAGCTCTTGGTCGACGATACTGTAGCCCTGCTGGCGAACCTGCTCGATGCAGTTACGCAACTGCGCCCTGTCGGTGATCGAGCGTTCGGTGTGGGCCTCAAGCGCCACCCGTTCCAGGTAGGCCTCCAGCGCGTCGTCGGCGAGCTGGGCCAGCAGCACCCGCCCCATCGAGGTGTAAGTCGCCGGCAGCCGCGTGCCGACCGACAGGGTAATCGCCATCAGTCTATGCTTAGCGGAAGAGCGGGCTACGTACATCACCTCGTCGCCGTCCAGCACCCCAAGTGACGAGGATTCGCCGATCTCGGCGGTGATGTCTTCCAGGTACTGCTGGATTACCGAGCGATAGTTGTTGGCCGACAAGAAAGCATAGCCGAGCTGCAGGACCTTGGGCGCGAGCTCGAAGTGGCGCTGTTGCTTGCGCACGTAACCCAGGGCATGGAGCGTCAGCAGGAAGCGGCGGGCGCGGGCCCGGTTCATCCCCGTCTTGGTGGCCACCTCGCTCAGTGTCATGCGCGGGGTATCGGCGTCGAAGGCCTGTATCACCTCCAGCCCGCTAGCCAGGGCGGTGACGAAGTCACGATCGTCGGTGGTCAGGGTTTCGTCATGCATGAGGGCATCATCACTGCGGTTGCGTATCGAGTTACTAGGCCATCCACCCTCAACCTAACATAATGTTCGAGTAGCGAACACTTGCACGCTTTGGGCAGAGGTGGCGGCTCCTGCCCCGTCGTCCGCCTTACCTTACGGAGATTCTGCCAAGCCCGCCGAGATGCTCCAGTCACCCTTAATGAGTCCCGGGGCTCTGATGGCCAGCCGCGACGAGGACTTCGTCGGCGTCATACTGGCCTTCGAACAGGCCCTGGCCGGCGCGATGTCTCGTTGCTGACTCAGTCCGAAGTCGCGGAAGTCAGCGAGCCTGCTGTCCCGGGTGCCGGTGGTTCGTCGTCGATGCCCCATAAACGCAACCCGGTGATCTGTGCCCGCTTTCTCGCTGAGGTGCTAGGGGCAGACGCCGCACAGCGTGTTGCCAAGGAGGCCGCCGAGACCTCGCGTCACGAGCGTCGTGACTATGCCGATGTGCTCCTGGCTGACGAGGAGATAGCCAGGCAGGTGGATGCGCAGCGCCTGCGGGCATGTGTCGATCCAGGTTTATACATTGGTAGTAGCCCGTGGCAGGTTCAGCGCGTGCTGGATATGTTTGAAGCCATGTAATTTACTATTTTTAAAGCGTTAATTGTTTTTGTGTCCTTGGGGCAACGCGATTGCGTTGCCCTTTTGTGCGTTTGACCGGCCGTCGCAATCCCGATAATTTTGTTCGCATCACAAACCAGTGTTCACCAAGCGAACAAGTTGCGAGGCAATCCGCATGGCCGAATTTCTCAGCCTGCATGACGCTGTGGCGCGCTACGTCGAGGATGGCGCGACCGTGGCCATGGAAGGCTTCACCCACCTGATTCCTTTCGCCGCCGGGCATGAAGTCATTCGCCAGCGCAAGCGCGACCTGACGCTGATTCGCATGACGCCGGACCTGGTCTACGACCAATTGATCGGCGCCGGCTGCGCCAAGAAGCTGATCTTCTCGTGGGGCGGCAACCCCGGGGTGGGCTCCTTGCATCGCCTGCGCGACGCGGTGGAGAAAGGTTGGCCGCACAAGGTGGAGATCTTCGAGCACAGTCATGCGGCCATGGCCTGTGCCTTCGAGGCCGGCGCGGCGGGCCTGCCGCTGGCGGTGCTGCGCGGCTATGTGGGCAGTGAGCTGCCCAGCGTCAATGACCAGATCAAGTTCATCGAGTGCCCGTTCACCGGCGAGCGCCTCGCGGCGGTGCCTTCGGTGCGCCCGGACGTGTCCCTGGTGCATGCGCAGAAGGCCGATCGCAAGGGCAATGTCCTGGTGGAGGGCATCATCGGCGTGCAGAAGGAGGCGATTCTGGCGGCGGGCAAGAGCATCGTCACCGTCGAGGAGATCGTCGACGATCTCGAGGCCGGTCCCAATGCCTGCGTGATCCCCGGCTGGGCCATCGACGCCATCGCCGTGGCCGAGAAGGGCGCCTATCCCTCCTATGCCCACGGTTACTATCCGCGCAACAACCGCTTCTACAAGGAGTGGGATACCATCGCGCGCGACCGTGACACCTTCCAGACATGGCTCGACGAGAACGTCTTCAACGCAGGGGGGCAGGCCCAATGAGTATCGAGTACACCTCCGCGGAAATGATGACCGTGACGGCGGCGAAGGCGCTGGAGAACGGCATGACGTGTTTCGTGGGTATCGGCTTGCCGTCCGAGGCCGCCAACCTGGCGCGCCTGACGCATGCACCGGACGTGGTACTGATTTACGAATCCGGCACCCTGCAGACCAAGCCGGACGTGCTGCCGCTTTCCATCGGCGACGGCGAACTTTGCGAGTCGGCGCTGACCACCGTGTCGGTGCCGGAAATGTTCCGCTACTGGCTGCAGGGCGGCAAGATCGATGTGGGCTTTCTGGGCACCGCGCAGATCGATCGCTACTGCAACCTCAACACCACGCTGATCGGCGATTATCAGGCGCCCAAAGTACGCTTGCCCGGCGGCGGCGGGGCACCGGAAATCGCGACCTGTGCCGGCGAGGTCTTCATCACGCTCAAGCATTCCAAGCGGACCTTCGTCGATCAGGTGGATTTCATCACTACCCTCGGCTTTGGCCGCGATGGCAAGGCGCGTGACGGGGTGCCCAACATCGGCCGTGGCCCGACTCGGGTGATCACCGACCTGTGCGTGATGAAGCCCGACCCCGAGACCCGCGAGCTGGTGGTGGTATCGCTGCATCCGGGCGTGACCGTCGAGCAGGTACAGGACGCGACCGGCTGGGAGATTCGTTTCGCCGAGCAGCTCGACACCACGCCGATGCCTTCCGCGAATGAGCTCGACGTGCTGCGGGATCTCAAGGCGCGTACCGAACGCAAACATGCCGGCGAGGCATGAGGAGAATTCGATGAGCGATGTTTGGTTGTGTCACCCCACGCGTTCCGCCGTGGGACGTTTCGGCGGCTCGCTGGCCAGCGTCCGCCCCGACGACCTGGCGGCCACGATTTTCCGGGCTGTGCTGGCCCAGGCGCCGGATCTCGATCCGGCGGCCATCGATGAAGTGATCATGGGCTGCGCCAACCAGGCCGGCGAGGACAATCGCAACGTCGCGCGCATGTCGGCACTGCTGGCCGGGCTGCCGACCAGCGTGCCCGGTACCACCTTGAATCGCCTGTGCGGGTCGGGCATGGATGCCGTGGGGACGGCATTTCGCGCCATCAAGGCGGGCGAGTTCGAGCTGGCGCTGGCGGGGGGCGTGGAGTCCATGTCGCGCGCCCCGTTCGTGATGGGCAAGGCCGAGACGGCATTCTCGCGTAGCCAGGCGATCGAGGACACGACCATCGGCTGGCGTTTCGTCAACCCGCTGATGAAGAACCACTTCGGCGTCGAGTCGATGCCCGAGACCGCCGAGAACGTGGCCGAGCAGTTCCACGTGTCCCGCGAGGATCAGGATGCCTTCGCCGTGCGCTCGCAGCAGAAGACCGAGCGTGCCCAGCAGTCCGGGCGCCTGGCGCAGGAGATCACGCCGGTGGAGGTGCCGCGTCGCAAGCAGGAGCCCCTGATCGTCGATCAGGACGAGCATCCGCGCGCAGGCACCACGCTGGAAAAGCTGGCCAAGTTGCCCACGCCGTTTCGCGATGGCGGCAGCGTGACCGCGGGCAATGCGTCGGGCGTCAACGACGGGGCGGCGGCGATGCTGGTCGCCAGCGACGCCGCCGTCGCGCGCCATGGTCTCACCCCGATGGCGCGGATCCTGGGCATGGCCACCGCCGGCGTCGAACCCCGCATCATGGGCATGGGCCCGGTACCGGCGACGCGCAAGCTGCTCGAGCGTCTGGGTATCGGCATCGATGAGGTCGACATCATCGAGCTCAACGAAGCCTTCGCCGCCCAGGGCCTGGCGTGCCTGCGTGAACTGGGCGTGGCCGACGACGACCCGCGCGTCAATCCTAATGGCGGCGCGATCGCGCTGGGACATCCGCTGGGCATGTCCGGGGCCCGCTTGCTGTTGACCGCAGCGCACGAGCTACATGCACAGAACAAGCGTTACGCCCTTTGCACCATGTGTGTCGGTGTGGGCCAGGGCGTGGCCACTTTGATCGAACGCGTTTGAGGAGAACGGCATGGCTTTCTTGACGGTGGCGGAACGCACGATCGCTTATCGCGATAGCGGTGAAGCCGCGCTGCCGGCGGTGCTGTTGGCGCATCCGCTGGGCATGAGCCAGGACGTGTGGGAAGGCGTTATCGCTGCCTTGCGCGGTCGCTTTCGTTGCGTGACCTGGGATCTGCCCGGTCATGGTGCGAGCAGTGGCCTGACCGAAGCGGTCTCTCCCCGCGCGCTGGCCGAGGACGCCCTGGCCCTGGCCGATGCGCTGGGCCTTGCGCGCTTTCATTTCGTGGGCACTTCGGTCGGGGGCGTGGTCGGTCAGCAGTTGCTGATCCAGTGCCCCGAGCGACTCGGCGATGTCGTGCTGACCAACACCGGCGCGATCATCGGCACGCCGGACAACTGGCGCACGCGCGCCTCGCGAGTGCGCAAGGAAGGCCTGGCTGCCATGGCCGACGAGATCGTGCCGCGCTGGTTTTCCGAGGCGTTCGCGCAAGGCGATGCGGCGGCCTATACGGGCTGGAAGGTCCAGCTTGCGCGTACCGATGGCGAGTCCTACGCACGGCTTTGCGAGATGCTGGCCGAGACCGATTTCACCGACCAACTGCGTGGTGTCACGGGGCCCGTGCGCTTGCTCGGAGGGCGCGAGGATCTGTCCACGCCGCCCGAGACCCTGAAGACGCTTGCTTCCCAGTTCGGTGACGCGCGTCTCGAAGTACTCGAAAACATCGCGCACGTGCCGAGCGTGGAAGTGCCCGAGGCGATCGCCAAGCGTCTGCGTGCCTGGCTGGGTGATGAGCACGTCGACGAGAACGGTGTGAGCTATGCCGCCGGGCTGGAAACGCGCAAGCAGGTACTCGGCGACGAGCACGTGGCGCGTGCCAGCGAAAATGCCACCACGCTCGACGCGCCGTTCCAGAACATGATCACGCGCATGGCCTGGGGCGAACTGTGGGGCAATGACGACTTGAGCCGCACCGAGCGCAGCATGATTACCCTGGCGGTACTGGCGGCGCTGGGTCGCGACGGGGAACTGGAACTCCACCTGAAAACCGCTCAACGCATCGGCCTCAGCGAAGCGCAATTGCGCCAGGCGCTGATGCATGTCGCGATCTATGCCGGCGTTCCGGCTGCCAACCATGCCTTTTCGATGGCCAAGAAGCTGGGCTGGGGCAATAGCCTATAACGTCGCCCCGGTCGCATTTCGGTTATCGTGGGACGGCAGTGGAGTTGGGAGGCCTGAGTAGCTTCGTCGGCACTGTAAGGGGCCGGCATGCTTCATAAGCTCTATGACGATGGCCAGATTGCCGGCGAGCACGACGGTACCTTTGTGCTCTCACTGATGCCGACCTTGGCGAGGGCGAGCGATCGTGGCTCGTACATGCGTCGCGCCCCTGCCCGTGATTCGTGAGGAAACCGCGATGCTGAGCGCTCGCGTCAAGCTGCGCCATTTGATGGCATTTCAAGAGGTCGCGCGGTTGCAGAGCCTGGCCAAGGCCGCGCAGGCACTTTCCATTACCCAGCCGGCGATGTCCAAGACGATTCGCGAGCTGGAAGAGATTCTCGAGACGACGCTTTTCGAGCGCAGTCCGCAAGGCGCTACCTTGACCACCGCCGGTTTGACGCTGCTGCGTCACGCCGGCCCCGCACTGCGCAGTCTGGGCGAGGGCTTCCAGGCGGTGCGAGACGCCGCTCAGCAGGAGGCGGTAGTGCGTCTGGGCGCGTTGTCGACCGTCGAAGAGGGCCTGCTTCCCCGGGCGCTGCATCGTCTGCATGCCCAGGCACCGCAATGGCGCGTTCAGGTGGTGACGGGGCCCAGTGCGTATCTGCTCTCCCGCCTGCGGATGGGGGAACTGGACGCGGTGGCCGGACGCATGAGCGAGGCTCGCGAAATTCGCGGCCTGCAGTTCGAGCATCTGTATTACGAGCCGTTGGTGCTGGTGGTGCGTGCCGGGCATCCGCTGTTGGGGCAGGATGTACTGGATGCTGAAGCGTTGATCGCCAATGCGTGGATCGTCCCACCGACGTCGACCACCCTGCGCGATCAGGTCGAGCGTTTCTGGGTCGAGCAGGGAGCCGCGCCGCCGCGTATCGCACTGGAAACCCTGTCGCTCTCGTTGAGCCGGCGGTACGCCCTGGCCAGCGACGCCCTGTGGGTCGCGCCTCTCGATGCGGTACGCGAGGATCTCCGCGATGGCCGCCTGGCACGCTTGCCCGTGCGTCTGGAATCGCGGGGCGGCTCCGTTGGGGTGTGCACCAATATCGCCCTGCCGCGCAATCCCGGCGTCGACGCCTTGAGCGCCTGTCTGCGCGATATCGTCGCCGAGATGGCCTCGCCCTCGACGTGACTCATTCCTTGGTCGAATAGACCTTTGGCCGATATATCCAATCAGTTATGGGGGTGGGCGGCCATTTCAATTGGCAGCCGGAGCCCAGCGCGGACAATGAGGCATGACATCGTGGCGTTCGCTTGCGCCGCGGTCCTTTCGATCAGGAGATTCGCATGCCTCGCAACGATAATAAACGCTTCGTCGAGCGCGACCGTAACTGGCATCCCCCGGCCTACGCGCCGGGCTACAAGACGACGGTGGCGCGCTCTCCCAGTCAAGCCTATGTCAGCATGCAGGCGCCCAGCGTCTCGGAGCTTGGCGGCCCGGATTTTACGCGCCTGCGCATGGGGCCTCACGATAACGACCTGCTGCTCAACTTCCGTGCCGACAACGAGGCCCAGGCCGGATTGCCCATCGGCGAGCGGGTCATCGTGTTCGGCCGTGTCGTCGATCAGTTCGGCAAGCCGGTGCCCAACACCCTGGTGGAAATGTGGCAGGCCAACGCCGGCGGGCGTTATCGCCACAAGAAAGACGGTTACCTGGCGCCGCTCGACCCCAATTTCGGCGGTGTGGGGCGCTGCCTGAGCGACGACGAGGGCTGGTACCGTTTCCGCACCATCAAGCCTGGCCCGTATCCCTGGCCCAACGACATCAATAGCTGGCGCCCGGCGCACATCCACGTCTCGGTGATGGGGCCGTCGATCTCCACGCGCTTGATCACGCAGATGTATTTCGAGGGCGACCCGCTGATTCCGCTGTGTCCCATCGTACACACCTTGCGTGACCCCGAAGCGGTGGAAACCATGACCGGGCGTCTCGACATGGCACGCAGTCGCTCGATGGATTGCCTGGCCTACCGCTTCGATCTGGTGATCCGCGGTGAAGTGCAAACCTATTTCGAGAATCAGGGGTAAACCATGCAACAACCGAATTCACAGCCCTGCGCTGCAACCATGCTGCGTGAAACTGCGTCGCAGACGGCCGGCCCCTACGTGCACATTGGCCTGGCCCTGGATATCGCCGGCTTGCCGCCGCGCGAGGAAGAAATCTGGAATCGGCTCGCTTCGCCGGAGGCCGACGGCGAGGCCATCGAACTCGTGGGCCGCGTCATCGACGGCAACGGCGACCTGGTGCGCGATGCCTTGCTGGAAGCCTGGCAGGCCGATGCTCATGGCAACTACCAGTGCGAGTTCGATCTGCAAGCGCCGTTCAACAGCTTCGGACGCACCGCGACCACGGTGGAAAACGACGGTGAGTGGTGCTTTCACACCATCAAACCGGGCCAGGTCGCGCGCCGCGATGGCCGCCTGATGGCACCGCACGTCACGCTCGCCGTGTTCGCCCGCGGCATCAATATTCAGCTGCATACGCGGTTGTACTTCGAGGATGAGGCCGAGGCCAACGCGGCTTGCCCGGTGCTTAATGCGGTGGAATCTCCCACGCGCCGCCAGACCTTGATCGCTACGCGTGAAGAGGGTGAGGGCAAGCCCCGCTATCGCTTCGACATTCGCCTTCAGGGCGAGGGCGAGACGGTGTTCTTCGACTTCTAGGCACGTAACCCGAGCACGTCGCTCCAGCACGTACGTCAAAGACGTCGCTCACAAAAAGCCGGCCAGCTCATCGCGCCCCAGGTTGGCGCCGGTGACGATGACCACGATATCGCCTTGCGGCGGTAGCGTGGCGGCGTTTTCCAACAGGGCGGCCACGCCCACGGCAGCGCCGGGCTCCGCGACTAGCTTGGTCTGGTAGATCAAGTGGCGCATGGCGCGGTGGATGGCGTCCTCGTCCACCGCGACGAGCTCGGTGACGTGCCGGCGACTCAGCGGATAGGTGTGCTCGCCGACGATGGCGGCGGCGAGACTCTTGGCGCAGCTTTGCACCTCACTGAGCCTGGCGGGGCCGCCCTGGGCCCAGGCATGCGCCATGCTCGCCGCGCCGATGGGTTCCACGCCGATCAGCGAGAGCTTAGGCCGCCGCGTCGACGTCGCCACGCCGATGCCCCCGATCAGGCCGCCGCCACCGATCGGGCACAGGATCGCCTGGGCGTCCGGTGCCTGCTCGAGCACCTCGAGGCCCAGCGTGCCCTGGCCGGCGATGATGCGTGGGTCGTCGTAGGGGTGCACCAGCGTCAGGCCGCGCTCCTCGACCAACCGATGCATCAAGGCCCAGGCCGCGTTGATGTCGCCGTGCAGGATGACCTCCGCGCCCAGCGCGCGGCTGCCCTCCACCTTGAAGGGGCTGGCATTCTCGGGCATCACGATGGTCACGGGGACGCCTGTCCGGCGTGCCGCCCAGGCCAGCGCCAGGGCGTGGTTGCCGGCGGACACGGCGCCCAGCCCGCCGGCGAGTTCCTCGTCGCCGGCGGTGCGCAGCCAGTTCAGCGCACCGCGCGCCTTGAAGGAGCCGGTATGCTGAAATGACTCGACCTTGAGCCATACGCGCCGTCCCAGCCGCTCGGACAGCGTCGGGTCGAGCAACAGCGGTGTCGGCGCTAGGGCCTCGGCGATCCGTTCCCGCGCATGCTGAACATCACTCACTTCCATTTGATGTTGCAGCCCATGGACGGCGTCTGCTGCGCTGCCGGTGCGCGGTCGGCGAGCACCGCATCGGCGGCGGCGCGCAGGTCCTCCCCGGTGACCGGCGTCTCCTTGCTGGGGCGGCTGGCGTCGAACTGCCCTCGATAGGCCAGCCGGTGCTCGTGGTCGAAGAGAAAGAAGTCCGGGGTGCAGGCCGCCTCGAAGGCGCGGGCGACATCCTGGCTCTCATCCACCAGGTAGTGAAAGGTATAGCCGCGCGCGTCGATTTCCTCGCGCATGCGCTCGGGGCTGTCATCCGGGTGGGCGTGGAAGTCGTTGCTGTTGATGGCGATCACCGTCAGCCCCCTGGCCTGATACTCGCGGGCGAAGTCGGCGAAGGCATCCGCGATGTGCTTGACGAAGGGGCAGTGATTGCAGATGAACGCGACCAGGACCGGACGCCCGGCGAAATCCGCGCTGTCGACCTCCCGGCCCTCGGCATCGGGAAGCCGAAACGCCGGTAGCGGTGAGCCCAGCTCGATCATGGTGGAAGGCGTCAATGACATTGGGACCTCCTGTGCGCGATGGAATAACTGTCCACGCCTGGCAACAGGCGAGATGCATGCATTCATTCTAGGCGCGGTTGGTCCCTGAAGGGCAAGGGTGCCTCGGAGATGGTCATTGCCTAGGCGCGTCGGGCGGGCATGAGGTTGCGCCAAGCGAGCAGTGCGATGAGCAGGAACAAAAGGGCAGCGATGCTGAACAGCAGCGTAAGACCGCCGAGGCCGAACAACAGGGCGCCGAGAAATGGCCCGCTGGCCATGCCCATGAAGCGAAAGAAGTTGTAGAGCCCCACGGCGGTGGCGCGGTGGGTGACGAAGACGTGCGTCAGCAGCGTGGTCTGCGCGGGCAGCGACAGGCCCAGTAGCAACCCGAACAAGAATGTCGTCGCGATGAGCAGCGTCAGCGAGTGCGCTGCCGTGACCAGAAAGGCCACGACATCGATGGCGCACAACAAGGCGGTGATTACCAGCAGGCTTTCCGTCGAGAGGCGTTTCTGCACACGACTACTCAGGAAGCTTCCCAGCACCAAAGCCAAGGAAAGCGGCAGGAACATCAGCCCCTTCTGGGCCACGGAGAGCGTGTAGCCCTGGTCGAGGATTATCGGCAGATAGACCAGGAAATTGTAGTAAATGTAGAACTGCACAAAGCCCAGAATGCCGATGGTCAGTCCCTGTCGGTCGCGCGCGATGCGTACGTATTCGGCCATGTCGATCCTACGCACGGGGCCGGCAGGCTTGGTCTCCCGGAGCAATGCCCAGTTGACGATGCCGATCAGCGCCCCGGCGATGGCCAGCGCCAGAAAGACGAAGTGATAATCGAGCTGTCCAGCGATGAAGCCGCCCGCCACCGGCCCGATGACGGGACCGAGGGCGACCATCGTTTGGAAGGTGCCCATGGCCTTGAGGCGCTCCTCGCCCTGGAAGAGGTCGCCGATGACGGTCACGGCGACCACCGATCCCGTCGCGATGCCCACGGCCTGGAACACGCGGAAGAAGAGCAGCGTGGCGATGTGGTCGGCATAGAAACAACCGATCGACGCCGCGACGTACAGTGCGATCCCGGGAATCAAGACCTTCTTGCGCCCCAGGCTGTCGGTCAGCGGACCGTAGAGAATCTGCATGAAGGCGATGATGAAAGTAAACACCGAGATGCTGGCGTTGATGAGAAGCTGGCTGGTGGCCAGGGTGTCTTGCAGTTCGGGGAGTATGGGAACGTAGACGGTTTGCGTAAAAGGGCCTAGAAAAGCGGCAAATGCCACTGAATACGCGATTGCCTTTTTATGAACCATCAAACGTTCCCAAGGTGGTGAAATAAACGTTATCTTATCAAGTATCTGCCGAGGATGCCTCGTCGGTGTCCCGGCGGCGGGCCACCGAGTAGGTGACCTGTTGATTGCGGGTCTTCTGGAACTCCTCCAGGCTCTCGCCGCGCATGGCGGCGTAGATATGGAGATTGGACGTGCCGATGACGGCACCGAGCTTCTCCAGCAGGAAGAAGATGACGCCGTAGTGGATCATGCCCTGCTTGGCTTGCCTTACGAGCCGTTGGAGGACTAGGTCATGCGTCTGAGACGATGTATCAAGCTGATTGATCATTACTATTAGTCTGCGTATTAAATGCCCGGCTAGGCTCGCATGACCACGACGCGGCCCAACGAGGCGCGTCTTCGCATGACGATGAGGGTGAGATACATGACACAAGCACCGCTGTTTGCCGATCAGGATGCCCAGCCGATCGCGGGACGCTGGCGCCAGGGAAGTGCCGAGCGCCGCCTGAGCGTGACCAATCCATATTCCGGGGAAACGCTGCTCGATCTGGCGATGGCCGACCGGCATGACCTGGACGATGCCTACCGCCATGCGCAGGCGGCCCAGGCCGAATGGGCGGCACTGGGACCGAACGCGCGTGGCGATGTCATGCGGCGCGCGGTGGCGATCTTCGACGAGCGCCGTGACGAGATCATCGACTGGATCATTCGCGAGTCGGGCAGTACGCGGATCAAGGCGCGGATCGAGTGGAACGCGGCACGGGCGATCACCCAGGAAGCGGCGAGCATGCCGACCCGGGCCCACGGGCGCATCCTGCCGTCTGACATTCCCGGCAAGGAAAGTCGTGTCTATCGGGCGCCGCTGGGCGTGGTGGGCGTGATCAGCCCGTGGAACTTCCCGCTCAACCTGAGCGCTCGCTCGGTGTCGCCGGCACTGGCGCTGGGCAACGCGGTGGTCGTCAAGCCTGCCAGCGACACACCGGTGACCGGCGGGCTGCTGCTGGCACGCATCTTCGAAGAGGCGGGGCTGCCGCCGGGCGTATTGAGCGTCGTCGTCGGTGCCGGTTCCGAGATCGGCGATGCCTTCGTCGAGCACCCCGTGCCTTCGTTGATCACCTTCACCGGCTCCACCCCCGTGGGGCTGAATATCGGTCGCCTGGCGAGCGGCGGCAAGCACCTCAAGCACGTCGCCCTGGAACTCGGCGGCAACAGTCCCTTCGTGGTGCTGGCGGATGCCGATGTCGAGCAGGCGGTCGATGCGGCGGTGGCCGGCAAGTTCCTCCATCAGGGCCAGATCTGCATGGCGATCAATCGCATCATCGTCGAAGAACCGCTGCGTGACGCCTTCACCGCCCGCTTCGTCGAACGCGTCAAGGCATTGCGCCTGGGCGACCCCGCCGACCCCGAAACCGCTGTCGGGCCGATCATCAACGCCAAGCAGCTCGAGGGGCTCCAGACCAAGATCGCCAAGGCGCATGCCGAGGGCGCCACCTTGCTGACCGGGGGCGACCCCGAGGGCAATGTCTTGCCGCCGCACGTGTTCGGCGATGTCACGGCGGACATGGAACTGGCCGACGAGGAGATTTTCGGGCCGCTGGTGGGCATTCAATCCGCGCGTGACGAAGCGCATGCGCTGGAGCTGGCCAACCGCACCGAGTTCGGTCTGTCGAGTGCGGTCTTCACGAGCAATCTGGAACGCGGCGTGCGTTTTGCGCAGGGCATCAAGGCGGGCATGACCCATGTCAACGACATCCCCGTCAACGACGAGCCGCATGCGCCGTTCGGCGGCGAAAAGAACTCCGGCCTGGGCCGCTTCAACGGCGACTGGGCGATCGATGAGTTCACCACGGAGCACTGGATCACGCTGCAGCATGAGCCGCGCCAGTATCCTTTCTAACCTGCAGGCGGGAGCGATACCCGGGCCGAGGCATGGCCCGGGGACGTTCACCGCAACGTCGTGAGGAGCTTTCCATGCAAATCAAAGCGGCCGTGACGCGAGACAAGGGCGGGCCCTTCTCGGTGGAGACCCTGACCTTGACCGAGCCGGGGGCCAGCGAGTTGCGCCTGCGCATCGTGGCCACCGGGGTGTGCCACACGGATGCCGTCGCCCGGGACCTGGAACTGACGCCGTTCCCCGTCGTTCTGGGGCACGAGGGCGCCGGGGTGGTGGAAGCCGTGGGGAGCGAGGTCACGGCGTTCGCGCCGGGGGACCATGTCGTGCTGTCGTTTGCCCATTGCGGCGCATGCGAGCATTGCCTGACCGGTCACCCTACCGTGTGCATGCGCATGAACGAGTTGAATTTCGGCGGGCGTGCCGAGAACGGGACCTGCTACCTGCATCGAGGCGACGAAGCGGTGTCCACCTTCTTCGGGCAGTCCTCGTTCGGGTCCCATGCGGTGGTGCATGAGCGCAACGCGGTCAAGGTGGATCCGGACCTCGACCTAGGCTTGCTGGCCCCCTTGGGCTGTGGCGTTCAGACCGGGAGCGGCACGGTTCTCAATCGCCTCAAGCCTGCTTCCGGCAGCAGCCTGGTGGTCTACGGCTGTGGCGCGGTGGGGTTGAGCGCCGTCATGGCGGCCCGTATCGCTGGCTGCGCACGGATCATCGCCGTCGACGTGCACGACAATCGCTTGTCGCTCGCCAAGGAGCTGGGGGCCACGCACGTCTTCAACGGCCGCCAGGTGGACGTGGTAGAGGAGATTCGTGCCGTGACCGGCGCGGGGGCGCACTACGCCGTCGAAACGACCGGCGTGCCGCAGGTGGTGCGCCAGGGGTTGCATGCGTTGCGCCCGCTGGGCCAGCTGGCCATCGTGGGGGTGACGCCGGAGGTCACGCTGGATGTGCACAATGACCTGATGGCGGAAGGCAAGACCATGCTGGGCGTGATTGAGGGCGACTCGGTGCCCAAGGTGTTCATCCCCCAGCTCATCGACTACTACCGCCAGGGGCAATTCCCGTTCGACAAGCTGGTGACGTTTTACGAGTTCGACGCCTTGGAAGAGGCATTCGCGGATTCCAAGTCCGGCAAGACCATCAAGCCGGTGGTGCGTATGAATCCATAGATTCATACGCTTCTTGCAGAAGATGAAAAACGCCTACGACGCGTGAATGTCGCGTTAGCCGAATAGCTTCTTGAGCGTATGCGGCTGGCTGCGCAAATACTGCTTCGGGGCATGTACGGTCGCGCCGAGCTTGGCGGCGGCGTGCCACGGCCAGCGCGGATCGTAGAGCATGCCGCGGGCCAGCGCGACGGCGTCCGCTTCGCCACCGAAGACGATGCCTTCTGCCTGTTCCGGTTCGGTGATCAGGCCAACAGCAATCACCGGCATGGCGACTTCCTGCTTCATGCGGCGAGCGAACGGTACCTGATAGTTGGGGCCGACGTTCAAGGTCTGGCGTGGGTCCAGGCCACCACCGGAGCAGTCGATGAAGCTGCAGCCGCGGGCATCGAGAGCCTTGGCCAACTCGACGCTTTGCTCCAGATTCCAGCCGCCTTCGACCCAATCGCTTCCGGAGATACGGATACCCACAGGCTTGTCGTCCGGGAAGACCGAACGCACGGCATCGAAGATTTCCAGCACGATCCGCATGCGGTTTTCCAGACTGCCGCCGTACTCGTCATCGCGCTGGTTCGAAAGCGGCGACAAGAACTCGTGCAGCAAATAGCCATGTGCTGCGTGCAGTTCGATCAGCTCGAAACCCAGACGCTCGGCGCGCTTGGCCGAGGCGACGAAGTTCGCCTTGAGCTGCTCGATATCATCTAGGCTCATCGCCTGTGGCGGACGCTGCCCGTCCTGATACGCCACGGCGGAAGGCGCCACGGTCTGCCAGCCACCCTCTTCCAGGCTTAGCTGAGCCCCGCCTTCCCAAGGTGCCTGACAGGAGGCTTTGCGTCCGGCATGGCCCAACTGGATGCCGATCGGCATCGGCGAGTGGGCACGAACGGACTCGAGTACACGTGCCATCGCCTGCTCGTTGTCGTCCGAATAGAGCCCCACGTCACCAGAGGTGATGCGTCCTTCCGGCGCGACGGCGGAGGCCTCGACGATCAAGAGTCCTGCTCCGGAGAGGGCGAGATGCCCCAGATGAATCTTGTGCCAGTCGGTCATGCTGCCGTTTTCGTCGGCGGAGTATTGGCACATCGGTGAAATGACGATGCGATTGGGCAATTCGAGCCGGCCGAGCGTGAGCGGCGAGAACAGCTTAGGGGATGCCATTGAAACGTTCCTGAAGGGAATGATGGCAGCAATGTAGCGTGCTAATAATTTCTTGGCAATGGCTATCTGCGCCGTCGCTTGGGCGAAAGCATTCGCACGCGGGCTTTAGAACGAGGCGTCTTTTCTATCTCGCTCGGCGACGGTGCCGCGTTGTCCATGGTGCTGCGCGATGAGGGCTCGGCTGGCGAGGTGATCCAGGCGAATACCGGCAAGGAGAGACGCCAGTAGATGGCGCTGAGACGCAGCGCCAGGATCACCAGGATAGGCAGCGCAATAGTGGCGTAGGGGTGGATAGGGTGCGTGTACAGGGTGACGTATGTCGTGGCGCCTGCGATGGAGGCAGTCGCATAGATTTCCTGGCGCAGCACCATGGGGACTCGCCGTGCGAGTACATCGCGCAGCATGCCGCCCGCGACACCGGTGAGGAGTCCCATCAAGACAGCGACGGTACCTCCATGGCCCAGCGCCAATGCCTTGTGAGCGCCGATGATGGTGAAGATGGCGAGCCCGAAGGCATCGAGTACGGGCAGGACGATGCGCGATAACCGGTGAATGTAATGAAAGCCGACAATCGATGACACGACGGTGATGATGATCACCCATAGATAGGTGGGGTCGGTGACCCAGAACACCGGGCGAATGCCCAGTAACAGATCGCGCAGGGTACCGCCGCCGATGCCTGTCATCGCGGCCAGTACCAGCATGCCGAACGGATCCATCCTCGAGCGGCAGGCAATGATCACGCCCGACAGCGCAAAGACGATCACGCCCGCCAGGTCCAGCCAGTAAATCCATCCTGCCACTGCGACGCTCCTTGGCTACTTTGCCAGCTACCGCTTGAGTGGAAATACAAAACGAACGCCATTGTAGGCTCAAGTGCCTGGATACGTCGCGCGCTCAGGCTCGTCTTTCCCCGGTCGCCAAGCGGCTGGCGCACCAGGGATACCTACGATATCGTATGTAAAGGGCCGGGTGCGCGTGCCTGCAAGTGGCGGGCGGTCAGCCGGTGGTCATGCAATGAATCCAGGGAGTCGGTCGACATGCAGGCAGGATATCGATACGCGGCGTTGGCCGTGGCGTTACCGATGCTGGCGGTGGTAACGCCCAGCCAGGCGCAGGACAGCGGCTGGCAAGGGAGTCTGGGGGCGGGGGCGATCTATGCTCCCGATTATCTGGGAAGCGATGACTACGAAACGTCCGTATGGCCGTCGGTCGACCTGACCTATGGCGATAGCCTGTATATCAACGCGCGCGATGGCGTGGGCTGGAACGTCATCAATCGGGATGGCTGGCGGGTATCGCCGTTTCTCGGTTACACCTTCGGACGCGACAACGACGATGACCTGCATCGTCTCGATGAAGTCGACGGCGGAGTCACGGCGGGCCTGCGGGCCGAATACACCGAGGGCCATTGGCAGTACAGCGCGGCCGTGGAAACGCCGCTGAGCGGTGACGTGGATGGCTACCATGTCAGCGCCAAGGCGCACTGGCGCTCGCGCTTGACCCAGCGGCTCTCCGTTTCGCTGGGCCCGAACGTCGCCTATGGAAGCGACGCCTGGACCGAGGACATGTTCGGCATTTCCGCGCGGGAGAGTCGGCGTTCCGGGCTGGATGCGTACTCGCCGAGCGAGGGCTATTTCCGCTTCGGTGCCGATGCCAGTGCCAGTTATTATCTCACGCGGACGTGGTCCGTCACGGGCCTGGTCGGCGTGTCGCGCCTGACCGGCGACGCCAAGGACAGTCCCATCGTCGACGAGATCGGTGATGCGACCCAGGCCTACGTGGGCGGATTCATCAACTACAACTTCTAGGCACGATTCAGTCGGTATCGTCCAGCAGGCAGTTGGCAGAAAGTGCCTGACGTCGGGAGCGCTACAGGTGCAGAAATTAGACTAAGGTCTAAAGACCAAGGTATAATGTCTGGATATCCACCGACACAGGCACGTTATCCATGACGATTTCGACTGCGCGACCGACTCTGCTCAAGCGTTTTGGCAAGCATGCAGGCCGTGTGCTGGGAATGATGACCGAGAGCGCCTATCGCGGCTTTCAGGCACGCACGTCCAGCGCCTATATCTGAAGGGCCCGGCTCAGCAGAGTCCCGGTCGCGGCATGGCCGGCCTTGCCCATGACGTGACATCGCGGTCGCCGAACGAAAAAGCGCCCCCGCCCATATCGGGCGGGGGCGCTTGCGTTGGGTGCGTTCACACTCCGCTTATTCGGCGATGTAGACCGTGCGCACGTTGAGAAAGGCGCCGAAGCCGTATTCGCTCTGCTCGCGACCGTAACCGCTTTCCTTGACGCCACCGAACGGAAGCTCGGCGAAGGGCGTGGTGGGGCGATTGACGAAGCTCATGCCGACTTCGAGGCGACGCGCGACCTGTTCGGCGCGCTTCACGTCCTGGCCGACCACGGTGCCGCCCAGACCGTAGCGGCAGTTGTTGGCCAGCTCGATGGCGTGCTCGGCGTCATCGGCGACGATGACCGACGCCACCGGACCGAACAGCTCCTCGTCGAAGGCCGGGTTGCCAGGCGCGACGTTGGTCAGCACCGTTGGCGCATACCAGGCGCCGGGGCGGTCGAGCACCTCGCCGCCGGTCTCGAGCTGCGCACCGTGCTTGATCGCCCGCTGCACTTGGTCGTGCAGGTCGTCGCGCAGGTCCTTGCGCGACATGGGGCCGATTTCGGTGTCGCCGTCCATGGGATCGCCGATACGCATCTTCTGCACGCGGTCGATGAGCTTTTCGGTGAAGCGCTCCAGCATCGGGCGTTCCACGATCAGGCGCTTGGATGCCGCGCAGCTTTGCCCGGTATTGTCGAAGCGGCCGTTCACGGCCAGCTCCACCGCCTTGTCGACGTCGGCATCGTCGAGCACGATCAGCGGGTCGATACCGCCGAGCTCGAGCACGCTGGGCTTGATGGCCTCGCCGGCGATCTTGGCCACGGCACGGCCGGCATCTTCACTGCCGGTGAGCGTGACGCCGCATACCAGCGGGTCGTGGATGATGCCCTCGACCTTGTCGGAGCCGATCGGCAACCAAGTGAAGGTCCCTTCCTTGAAGCCCGCATCGTGAAACAGCTTGGTGATGAACTTGGCGCAGCCGGGGACGTTGGAGGCATGCTTGAGCAGGCAGACGTTGCCACCCGCCAGGTTGGGCGCAGCGAAGCGTACCACCTGATAGAGCGGGTAGTTCCACGGCATCACGCCGAGCACGGCGCCCATCGGGTCGTGAACGATTTCGGCCTTTTGAGCGCCTTCCACCTGACGTGGCTGGGGTTTGAGCAGGGATTCCAGATTGTCGGCGTAGAAGCGGACGATGGCCGAGGAAATCTGCGTTTCGGCAATCCCCTGATGGAAGGGCTTGCCCATCTCGTGGGCGATGATCTCGGCCATTTCGCGCTGATGCTGGTCGATCAAGTCGGCCAGTGCCGTCAGCCGGCGCTGGCGGTCCGCCACCGGCAAATGGCGGAATTCGGCATAGCCCTCGCGGGCCTGATTCATCTTGTCGGCCAATCCGGCGTCGTCGAGCATCTCGTGCTCGCCGAGTACCTGATCATTGGCGGGGTTGACGGCGGTGAGAGTCTTGCGGCTCATGTCATCCTCCTTAACGGGGTCGTCGGTGACGAGTCTTCCTGAGGTAGCCGTTCCTGCTGGCCTCATACCCTTTCTTGCGATGACCGCGACGAGAATCAAGGGGGCGCCGCAACCCATCGAGTCGCGGCGCCCCTGAGCGAGTGCCGAGCCCGGCACACCGGATGGCGACACGACCGTCCGAGTCATGTCGCCGGGCGGGTCAATCGAGCAAGGCGAGCGCCGTCTCGACCACGTTCTCGACGGTGAAGCCGAAGTGGCGGAACAGGTCCTCGGCCTTGCCCGACTCGCCATAGCCGGACATGCCGATGATGCGTCCCTGCGGCCCCACATACTTGCGCCAATAATCCGGATGCGAGGCTTCGATGGCGAGGCGGCGCGTGACCGCAGCCGGCAGCACCGTTTCCTGGTAGTCGGCGCTTTGCGTATCGAACTCGCTGGTGCAGGGCATCGAGACGACACGCACGCGACGCCCCTGGCCGCCGAGTTCGGCGGCCGCTTCCATGGCCAGACCGACTTCCGAGCCGGTGGCGATGAGGATCAGCTCGGGCGCGCCCTCGCAATCGTCGAGCACGTAGCCGCCACGTTCGACATGGGCGAGTTGGGCGACATCGCGTTGCTGGCCGGGAAGCGACTGACGCGAGAATACCAGGGCCGTGGGACCGGTCTGGCGCTTGAGTGCGGCGAGCCATGCCACGGCGGTCTCGGTCGCGTCGCAGGGCCGCCAGGTGGCCAGGTTCGGCGTGATGCGCAAGGCGTTGAGCTGCTCGATGGGCTGGTGAGTGGGGCCGTCCTCGCCCAGGCCGATCGAGTCGTGGGTATAGACGAAGATCACCTGCCGCCGGGCGAGGGCCGCCATGCGCACGGCGTTGTGCATGTATTCCATGAACGTCAGGAAGGTGGCTCCGTAGGGAATGAAGCCGCCATGCATGCTGATGCCGTTCATGATGGCGCCCATGGCGAACTCGCGGACCCCGTAATGCAGGTAGTTGCCGTCGGGCGCCTGGGCCGAGATGGCGCGAGCGCCATCCCAGATCGTCAGGTTGGAAGGTGCGAGATCGGCGCTGCCGCCCAGCAGTTCCGGCAGGCGTGGTCCCAGGTGGTTGAGCACGCCGAGCGAGGCCTTGCGTGACGCCAGCGTATCGCAGGCGTGCTGGGCGTTCTCGATCAGAGCGCTGCCGCCCAGGTCGCCCGGCAGCTCGCCGCGCCAGCGGCGTTCGAGCGCTTCGGCCAGCTCCGGATAGGCCTCGGCGTATTGCGCGAATCGTTGCCGCCATTGCGCTTCCGCGCCGCGGCCGGCTTCGGCGGCGTTCCAGCCCGCATAGACCTCCTCGGGGACGTGGAACGGCGGATGTGGCCATCCAAGGTGCTGGCGTGCGGCGGCGACTTCCTCTTCTCCCAGGGCCGCGCCATGACAGGCCTCGGTGCCTTGCTTGCTGGGTGCACCGAAGCCGATGACCGTCTTGCAGATGATCAGGGTGGGGCGCTGCGTGTCCCGCCTGGCGGCAATGATGGCGTCCTCGATGGCGGCGGGATCGTGGCCGTCCACATCGGCGATCACCTGCCAGCCGTAGGCCTCGAAGCGCTTGGCGGTGTCGTCGCTGAACCATCCCGCGACCTCGCCGTCGATGGAGATGCCATTGTCGTCGTAGAACACCGTCAGCTTGCCGAGGCCCTGGGTGCCGGCCAGCGAGCATGCTTCGTGGCTGATGCCTTCCATCAGGCAGCCGTCGCCGACGAAACACCAGGTGCGGTGATCGACGATGTCGTGGCCGGGACGATTGTATTGCGCGGCCAGGGTGCGTTCGGCGAGTGCCATGCCCACGGCGTTGGCCAGGCCCTGACCCAGCGGGCCGGTGGTGGTCTCGACGCCCGGTGTGTAGCCCAGTTCCGGATGCCCGGGCGTGCGCGAGTGGAGCTGGCGGAAGGCCTTGAGGTCCTCGATGGCCAGGTCGTAGCCACTGAGATGCAACAACGAGTACAGCAACATCGAGCCGTGGCCGTTGGAGAGCACGAAGCGGTCACGGTCGGGCCAGGTCGGGTTGTCGGGGTTGTGCTTGAGATGATCGCACCACAGTACCTGGGCGATATCGGCCATGCCCATCGGGGCGCCCGGGTGGCCGGAATTGGCGGCCTGCACGGCATCCATCGAAAGGGCGCGAATGGCATTGGCCAGCGTGAAGCGGGAAGGCATCGTGATCTCCTCCGTGAGCGGGTTCAGCCGGTCAGACGATCGGCAATGAGGTCCTCGAGACAAGCCTGGTCGTCGGCGAAGCGTCGAATGCCTTCGGCCAGCTTGTCGATGGCCATGGGGTCTTGATTGTGTCGCCAGCGAAAAGTGCTTTCGTCGAGTGCTGGCGCAGGCCGGGCCGGTGGTCGACGAAAACGGACCTGGGCATCGATGTCGCCCTCGCGCGCGTCGAGCGTCTCCAGCAGGGCCGGAGAAATCGTCAAGCGTGGGCAGCCCGCGAGCGCCAGGACTTGCTCGGGCGTACGGAAACTGGCGCCCATGACCACGGTGTCGTATCCGCCTCGGTCGGCGTGCTCGCATACCTGGCGCACGAACTGGACCCCGGGATCGTCGTCGGGACCGAAGGTCTGTCCGGTTTCCTTCTGGTACCAGTCGGTGACACGCCCCACGAAGGGCGAGACCAGAAACACGCCGGCGTCGAAGCAGGCCTGCGCCTGCGCTTCACTGAAGAGTAGCGTCAGATTGCACTGAATGCCTTCGCCTTCGAGCACTTCGGCGGCACGGATGCCTTCCCAGGTCGAGGCAAGCTTGATCAGGACGCGGTCGCGGCCGACCCCCAGGGCATCGTAGCGCTCCACCAGTTCGTGGGCCTTGCGGATGCTGGCCTGGGTGTCGAACGAGTACTTGGCGGCGACCTCGGTGGAGACTCGCCCGGGAATGCGTTGTGCGATTTCACTGCCGATGCCCACCGAGAGTCGGTCGACGATGCGTTCCAGCTGGTCGGCGTCATGCCGTCCTTCGCGGCGCGCCTCGTCGAGCACCTCGTCGATCAGGGGCTGATAGTCAGGCAGTTCGAATGCCTTGAGGATCAGCGAAGGGTTGGTGGTGGCGTCGACGGGTCGATAGCGCTCGATGGCGGCGGGATCGCCGGTGTCGGCGACCACCAGGGATTGCGCCTTGAGTGAGTCGAGTTGTGAAACCATGATGAGCTCCGCCGCTGGATGCGGGCGATGGCGCCCACGACGGCAGAACAGCGCCGTGGGCCGGGAAATGGAAGGAGGTGCGAACGGCCGTGATCGGCGGTCAGGCGGCGGCCTTTTCCAGACGACGCTCGGTGCTGTCGGCCAAGCGGGTCAGCAGCAGACAGCAGGAGACCGCGCCGGCATCCAGGTGCCCGCGCGAGCGTTCCCCGAGGCGTGCGGCGCGGCCGATCTTGGCTTCAAGCTCGAGGGTCGAGTCGCAACCACGTTGCGCGCCGTGGCGCAGCGCCTGCAGTGCCTGGGGGAAATCCTCCCCGGCATCCAGAGCATGGCGGTAGCCGTCGATGGCGGGTACCAGGGTGTCGAGCAGGCACTTGTCGCCCACGCTGGCGTCACTGATCTGCTCGAGCGACTGGCGCCCCTCGGCCAGCATGTCACCGAAGTCCTTGGCGTCGATGGCGTCCTTGTCCTTGACCGCCTTGGCCATGCCCATGAAGAGACTGCCGTATAGCGGCCCCATGGACCCGCCGATCGAGCCCATCAGGGTCGTGGCGAGCGTGCCCAGCGCCTTGGAAAGCGACAGCGACTGACCGGCGATCGATTCGCCGCAGAGCCGGAACCCCTTGGCCATGTTGATGCCATGGTCGCCGTCGCCGATCGCACCGTCGACTTCGCTGAGATAGTTGCGGTTCTCGACGATGACCTCGACCAACTCCTCGAGAATTTCCTTGCCGTGGGTCGCATCCAGAAATTGCATGTGGGTCTCCCTTGATAGCGGTCAACGCTGCGTGATGGCGAGCGAACGCGCCGGGGCATCCAGCAGCGATTTGAGTTCATCGTCGAGCTTCATCAGCGTGAGCGTGGCGCCCATCATTTCCAGCGAGGTGAAATAGTTGCCGATATCGGTGCGGTAAACCTTCACCCCGGCGGCCTCCAGCCGGTCGGCGACATGTGCGTAGAGCAGGTTGAGCTCCATCACCGGCGTGGCGCCGAGCCCGGAGACCAGCACCGCGACCTCGCTGCCGGCGAAGTCCTGGTCGGCGAGCACGGGATCGCACATGGCCGAGGCAATGGCGTCGGCGCTGGTCAGTGGCGCGACTTCGATACCCGGTTCGCCGTGATGGCCGATCCCGAGCTCCATGTGCCCGGGCTCGATGGAGAAGTTGGGCTTGCCGTTGGCGGGAATGGTGCAGCTGCTCAACCCCACGCCGATGCTCGAGCAGGCGTCGACGGCTTTCTGCGCGAGCCGTATCACCTCGTCGAGGCTATCGCCGCGTGCCGCCGCCGCGCCGCCGATTTTCCACATCATGACCTCGCCGGCGACGCCGCGCCGTTTGTCACGCTGCGTGGCCGGGGCCGAGGCAACGTCGTCACGGGCGATCACCGTCTTGACGTCGATGTCCTCCAGCTCGGCCATTTGCCTGGCCATCTTCACATTCATGGTGTCGCCTGCGTAGTTGCCATACAGGCAGGCGACGCCCTGGCCGCGGTTCGCGACACGAAAGGCCTCGAGAAAGGCATCCGCGGTGGGAGAGGAAAAGATTTCGCCGACGGCCACCGCATCGCACAGCCCGTCGCCCACATACCCCAAGAACGCCGGCTCGTGCCCCGAGCCACCGCCGGTCACGACGCCGACCTTGTCGCCGGTGTGGCCGGCGTACTTGAGAACACGCGGGTGGTCGGTGGGAGCGAGTAACGTCGGGGAGGCGCGCAAGTAACCCTTGAGCGCATCGTCCACGACATTGTCGGGGTCATTGATGATGCGTTGCATGGCGTATTCCTCTTGTTCGTTGTGGCCTTTGTTGTGGCTGTTGCGGCCGTCGGCGCCGGGCCGGGCTTCGACGGGCTGGCGGTCACGTCATGGACAGGACTGTATATAATGATCTTTAACTGATCAGATGTTTAGGCTTGTGGCCTGAGCCTGTCAAGCCGCGTCGGCGCTCAGGTTGTGAGACTTTGGTCGTGCCATATGCGAGAAATGTGTTTTTGTCCGCATAAGATATTGATTTTTTGTTTGTTATTCCGGATATGCGGTTTTTCGTGCAGGACGTTGTCATGGCGCCAAGGCTGACAGAGGTCACGATATAATTTTACAAATGTTCGTTAGGTGATATTTTGAACATGTCGTGATCGATTCAAGCGGATGATCGATCGCAGGTGGGAGGATTCGTTAGGGAGACGAGACATGTCAGATTCACGCACGGTCGGTCACACGGCCCCGGTGCGCGTTGCCCTGGGGGGCGACGAGGCCGCCTACGAGCTCAAGGCGTTGCTGATCGAGCACGTCCGAGCGCTGGGACATGAGGCGGTGGACTTCGGCACCTATGATGCGGAGCCGGTGCTGTACCCGGATGTGGCGGTAAAGGTGGCACGTGCCATCGAGGCGGGAGAGGTCGAACGCGGGGTGCTGGTGTGCGGTACCGGCATCGGGGTGGCGATTTCGGCCAACAAGGTGCGTGGCATTCGTGCCGCCCAGGCGCACGATACCTATTCGGCCGCCAAGGCGCGCTCGAGCAACGATGCGCAGATCGTGACGCTGGGCGCTCGCGTGGTGGGCCCTGAGCTGGCCAAGACCATCGTCACGACGTTCCTGGCGACCGAGTTCGCCGGCGGTGGCTCGCGCGAGAAAGTGGCGCGCATCCTGGCCTACGAGCGCGAAACCTTTCGTGATCCGCCGCGCGTCTGATCGCCGAGAGCGCGCTTGTTCGCTGTGGTATCTTGTGCGCATCGTTCGAGCGGATCGCGTGAGGAGCAGTCATGAGTGAACGTGCCGAGAGCGCCGATGTTGCGCTGATGACCGAAATCGCCACGTTGTATTACGTGGAGGGGGAGACCCAGGAGGCCATTGCCAACCGGCTGGGCATTTCGCGCGTCAAGGCCGGGCGCCTGTTGAAGCGCGCGCATGCCGAGGGCATCGTCGACGTACGCGTGCGCCAGCACCCGGCGGTGAGCGCCGAGCTCGAACAGGCGCTGATCCGGCGTTTCGGCATCAAGCGGGCGTTGATCGCGCTCGATCACGCCGATCCGGATACCCAGCGTTCCGGCGTGGCCAGCCTGGTGGCGGATCATCTCTCTCGTTCGCTGCACGATGGTTCGATCGTGGCGGTGGGCATGGGACGCAATGTAGGGGCAGTGGCCGATAACGTGTTCGAACAGGGGGAGCGCAAATGCTCGTTCGTTTGCGCGATCGGCGGATCCCTGCGCGCCGGGGAGTACATGAATCCCGATCATATCTGTCGCCGACTGGCGATGAAGTACGGCGGGGAAAGCGAGACGCTGTATGCGCCGGCGCTCGTGCAGAATCCGGCGCTGCGCGACTCGATGTATGAAAACCCCACCGTGCGCCAGACCCTGGACCGCGCGCGGCGGGCGGATGTCGCCTTGATCGGCGTGGGCGACCTCAGCGAGGACAGCAACATGGTGCGCATGGGCTGGTTCACGCCGCAGGAAATCGCCGAGGCACGCCTGTCGGGCACGGTGGGCGACATGATGGGGTATGACTTCATCGACATGCATGGCCGCCCCTCGGAAACGCCGATGCAGGGGCGGGTCATCGGCCTGACCATCACCGATCTGGCGCGAATTCCCGATGTCGTGGCCATCGCCAGCGAGAATACCAAGGCGGCGGGGATTCTCGGCGCCCTGCGTACGGGCGTCATCGATACCTTGGCCACTAGCGTCACCAACGCTCACACCATCCTGCGCCTGGACGAGGCGACGACCTCTCAGGCGTCTTGAGGCATTCGTCGCATGACAGGGAGAGAGTTTGATCACATGAACATGAATTTGTTCATGTGATCGTCTTTGTCGTGGGTAATCATGGTGCCAGATCATGGGCCATTTTTACTGCCTTTTCTTTTTTCCTTTTTATTTTCAGTTACTTGTGCTGCAATCCTAAAGTATAAGACGAAAACCTCGCCGAGTTCATTGACCTGGCTATACTGAAAAGCGTTAATTCATTTGAGCAACATAAGATCAAATGATACAGAACACGCAAGCTCAGTGGAGGCCGTCATGAACGATACGCTCACCCCGTCCCCCGATATCCCGCAGACGATGCGCGCGATCGTCGCGTATGCGCCGGAGGACTATCGTCTCGAAGAAGTCGCGGTACCCGAGATTGGCGAAAAGGAGATTCTGATCAAGGTCGAGGCCTGCGGGATCTGCGCCGGTGATCTCAAGGCGTACGAGGGGGCGCCGAGCTTCTGGGGCGACGAGACGCAGCCGCCGTACATCAAGGCGCCCATGATCCCGGGCCACGAGTTCGTCGGCCATGTCGTCAAGATGGGGCCTGGCGTCAAGGGGTTCGACATCGGCGACCGCGTGATCTCCGAGCAGATCGTGCCGTGCTGGGACTGCCGTTTCTGCCATCGCGGCCAGTACTGGATGTGCGAAAAGCATGACGTCTACGGCTTCCAGAACAACGTCAACGGTGGCATGGCCGAGTACATGAAGTTTCCCCGAGAGGCCATCAACCACAAGCTGCCGGAAAACGTTCCGGTGGAGAACATCGTGCTGACCGAGCCGTTCTCCTGCTCGATGCATGCGGTGGAGCGGGCACAGATCCAACTGGGCGACGTGGTGGTCCTTTCCGGCGCCGGCACCCTGGGGCTGGGAATGATCGGTCCCGCCAAGAAGTCCGGCCCTGCCAAGCTGGTGGTGCTGGATCTGCACGGCGAGCGCCTGGAGCTGGCCCGCAAGTTCGGGGCCGATGTGGTGCTCAACCCCAGCGAGGAAGACGTGGTCCAGATCGTCAAGGACATGACCGACGGCTATGGCTGCGACATCTACATCGAGGCCACCGGCGCGCCCAAGTCCGTGGAGCAGGGGTTGGCGATGCTTCGCAAGCTGGGACGTTTCGTGGAATTCAGCGTGTTCAAGGATCCGGTCACCGTGGACTGGAGCATCATCAGCGATCGCAAGGAGCTGGACGTGCTCGGTGCGCACCTGGGGCCGTACTGCTATCCGCACGTGATCGAGGGCATCGAGAGCGGGGATTTCCCCACCGACGGCGTGGTGACCCACAAGCTGCCGCTGGAGGATTTCCACAAGGGCATCGAGCTGATGAGGCACGACAGCAGCGCGCTCAAGGTCATCCTCGTGCCCGGCGCCTGATGTCAGAGCCCGGGCGCCGGGACCTGCATCTCTTTTGACCATTCACCAACGAGACCTCAGGGGCGCGCACCATGAATACACGTACCGCCGCCATGTCCGCCAAGCCATCGCGCAAGGGGCGCGGCAGCATCCTGATGGCAGGTGCCGTGGTGGTTCTGCTTGCCGTCATGGCATGGGATACCAAGCTCATGCCGATCGAGGCGGATGCCGAGGGCGAAGGCTCGAAGCTGGCGCAATTCGCCGAGGAGACGTTCCCGGAGATTCGTGACGATGTCGAGGCGCGTGCCGTCGGCGTCGGCGAGCTGGCGAGTGCTCTCGACGAAGATCGCAGTGCCGCCGGCGAGCGGTACGGCGTGCCGGCGGGCATCGGGCCCATCATTCCGGTGACCGTCTCCGGCGTCGTGGGTGAGGGCAGTTCGGGGACCTATGTCATCGAAACCGACGCGGCGCCGGGCGATCTGACGATTCGCGTTCAGACGGGGCCCGCCATCAATGGCACGGTCTTGCGCGATGCCACGGGCGAGATCGAGTTCGGGCAATTCAAGAACCAGATCGAATATCAGAACGCCGGCGCGGCGCTGAACGATGCCATGAAGGCCCAGGTGCTGGCGGGGCTGGACCGGGAAGCACTCGAGGGGAAAAACGTCACCGTGACGGGCGTTTTCCAGTTGATCAATCCCGCTAACTGGCTCATCACGCCGGTTGCGTTTGACGTTCAATGAGCCGGGGTGAGCGATGAACGAACGAGCCGCATCTCAGGACGAACGCGTCGGAAGAGTGATCCTGTCGGCACGCAATGTTGCCAAGTCCTTCGGCAATGTTCAGGCGCTGAAGCACGTCGATTTCGACATCCACTACGGGCAGGTCACCACGCTCTTCGGCGAAAACGGAGCGGGCAAGTCGACCCTGATGAAAATCCTCTCGGGGGTCATCAGGCCGTCGTCCGGAGACATTCTGCTCGAGGGCGAGCCGGTCAGCTTCTCCTCGACCACGGACGCGCAGCGCCTGGGGGTGTCGATCATTCACCAGGAGCTGAGCCTGGCACCCAACCTGAGCGTTCGCGACAACATCTTCATGGGGCGCGAGCTGCGCGGTGCCACGGGGATCGATTATGCGGAGGAGGAGCGTCAGGCGCGACGCTTGATGGAGGAACTGGACGAACCCATCGATCCGCTGACGCTGGTGGAGGATCTGCGCCTCGGGCAGCAGCAGATCGTCGAAATCGCCCGCGCGCTGTCCGTGAATTCACGCATTCTGATCATGGACGAACCGACCTCGGCATTGAGCGCTTCCGAGGTCGAGGTGCTGTTTCGGGTCATCCGCGACCTCAAGAGCCGGGGCGTCTCCATCGTCTACATTTCCCACCATCTCGAAGAAGCGCTGCTCATTACCGATCACGCCGTGGTGTTGCGCGATGGGGCGATGACGGCCTATGCCCGCCGCGAGGACATCGACCTGGAATGGATCGTGCGCAACATGGTGGGCGAGAACTTCGACCTGGGCTCGCCGCCGGGCGGTTATGCCATGGGCGAGGTCATGCTTTCCCTCGAGGGCGTGTCGGTGCCCGACGCCACCGTGCCCGGACGCCACGTGGTCGATGACCTGTCGCTGGCGGTGCGCGCCGGGGAAATCGTGTGCATCTACGGGCTGATGGGAGCGGGACGCACGGAACTGCTGGAAAGCGTCGCCGGGCGTGGCGAGATGAGCGCGGGGCGTGTGTGTCTGCACGGCGAGGACATTTCGCGGCTGAGTATCGCGGAGCGCATCGCCAAGGGGCTGGTGCTGGTACCCGAGGATCGGCAACGCGATGGCCTGGTGCAGACGATGTCGGTGGGCGAGAACCTGTCGCTCGCCAGCATCGGGGCCTTTACCAAGGGGTTGGTGACGTCGCGTCGTCGCGAACGCCATGTCGTCGAGGCCTCGATCGAGAACGTGCATATCAAGGCCGATGGTGCGGAAGCGGCCATCGGCTCCTTGTCCGGCGGGAACCAGCAGAAGGTCGTGATCGGCAAGATGCTGGCGACCCGGCCCCAGGTGGTGCTTCTCGACGAGCCGAGCCGGGGGATCGACATCGGTGCCAAGGCCGAAGTGTTCAAGTTGCTCAGCGAGGGCGCCGCTCGGGAAGGGCTGGCCGTGGTGTTTTCGACCTCGGAGGTCGGTGAATGCCTGAGCATTGCACACCGCATCGTGGTGATGAGCCGCGGTCGCATCGCGGCGGAGTTCGGTGCCGATGCCAGCAAGGAAGACATCATGGCGGCCTCGGGCGAAGCCGTGGTCGCTTGATCCATTCATGTTGCGGAGTTCCCAACAATGTCCAATATGAACCAAACCGCTTCCAGCTCGCGTTCGCAAGGCGGCGGACGTCGTTTCGACGTGGCGCGCATGCTGCTGGAGGGGCGCGCTTTCTTCGCCTTGATCGCGATCATCGTCATCTTCTCGCTGCTGTCGCCTGTCTACTTTTCGACCAGCAACTTTCTGACCATGTCGTCGCACGTCGCCATCTTCGGGTTGCTGTCGCTGGGGATGTTGCTCGTGATCCTGACGGGGGGCATCGATCTGTCCGTGGGGTCCACGCTTGGCCTGGCGGGCGTGTTCGCGGGATTTCTGATGCAGGGCGTCTCGTTCGAAGTCTTTGGCGTGGTGGTGTATCCGCCCGTCTGGGTGGTGGTCGTGCTGACGTGTGGCCTGGGGGCCCTGGTCGGAGCGATCAACGGCGTTCTCATCGCCTATTTCAAGGTGCCGGCGTTCGTGGCGACCTTGGGGCTCTTGTACGTGGCCCGTGGCGTTGCGCTGCTGATGACCGATGGCCTGACCTACAACAACCTCGGTGGAAGCGAGGCGCTGGGCAATACCGGGTTCGATTGGCTGGGGTTCAATCGGCTGTTCGGCATCCCGGTCGGCGTGTTGATCCTGGCGGCCGTGGCGATCGCCTGCCTGTTGCTGCTGTCGCGTACGCCGTTCGGGCGCTGGGTGTATTCCACCGGCGGCAACGCGCGGGCCGCCGAGCTTTCCGGGGTGCCGGTCAAGCGCGTGCAGGTCTCGGTGTATGTGCTGTCCGGCATCTGCGCGGCGATCGCCGGCCTGGTGCTGTCCTCGCAGTTGACCTCGGCGGGGCCGACGGCCGGCACGACCTATGAGCTCACCGCGATCGCGGGGGTGGTCATCGGTGGTGCGGCACTCACCGGTGGTCGCGGCAATGTGCGCGGCACCCTGCTGGGCGCCTTCGTGATCGGGTTTCTCTCCGACGGGCTGGTGATCATCGGGGTTTCGTCGTACTGGCAGACCGTGTTCACCGGGGCGGTCATCATTCTCGCGGTTCTGCTCAACAGCATTCAGTACAGCGGTCGGAAGAACAGCAAGCCCGCTTCCGATGGCAAGCCGACTTCGCCGCAACCGGAAGGCGCCAGCGAGCGCTCGCCGGCCACGGGAAGCACTACCGGCAAAGCCGGTGCACAATCATAAGAGTAAAGGTGGTCCACTATGTTCATGAAAGGAAAACGCCTGCTTATCGCGGCTCTGGCCGTGGGTGTTCCGCTTCTGGCGAGCGGTGCCTCGGCGCAGGATAAAGGGCTGATGTCGATTATCGTCAATGATACGTCGAACCCTTACTGGTTCACCGAAGGCAAGATTGCCGAAGAGACGGCCGAGAAGCTGGGCTATGAAGCCGACGTGAGCTCCCACAAGGGGGACACCAATACCGAGAGCCGGCAGATCGACACGGCCATCACCAACCAGGCCGAGGCGATCATCCTCGACCCGGCCAATGCCGACGGTTCCATCGGCGCGGTACGCAAGGCCGTGGAAGCGGGCATCCCGGTCTTCATCATCAACGCGGAAATCAACCAGCAAGGGCTGGCCGAGGCGCAGCTCGTGTCGAACAACGCACAGGGCGCCGCGCTGGGGGCACAGCGGTGGATCAAGAGCGTGGGCGACTCGGCACGCTACGTCGAGCTCAAGGGCGCGCCGTCGGACAACAATGCCGCCACGCGCTCCAACGGTTATGAAACCGTGCTCAGCCAGTATCCCGGTCTCGAAAAGGTGGGTTCCGACGTGGCCAACTGGGATCGGACCCAAGGGTTCAACAAGACGCAGAGCATGTTGCAGGCCAACCCGGACATCGATGGCGTGATCAGCGGCAACGATGAAATGGCGCTGGGGGCGATCTCGGCGTTGAAGGAGGCCGGCAAGCTCGACGATGTGGTCGTGGGCGGTTTCGATGGCTCGCCCGATGCGGTCGAAGCCGTGAAGGCCGGCGAGATGGACTATACCGTGCTGCAGCCGGTGGCCATCTTCTCGGAGATGGCGGTCCGCATGGCCGACAAGTACGTCACCACCGGCGAGACCGGGGTGGACGGCGAGAAGCAGCTGTTCGATTGCTTCCTCATCACCTCGGACAATGTCGACGACTACACCGACCCGTTCGTCCTCGAGCAGTAAGTCCCGCCCGGGGCCTGGCTCGAGCCGAGCCAGGCCCCGCTCCCGCCTGACAAGTCCCGAGAGCGCCGTCCGGCGCTCTCGGTGTCGTCATGCAGCCACCGTTTACGCGACCTTCGGGTTCAGCTCGCCGCTTGCGTAGCGTTCGAACATGCGCTCGAGGTCGATCGGGGCGATCTTGCTGGCCTGGCCGGCGGTACCGAAGGCTTCGAAGCGTGCGATGCACACGTCGCGCATGGCGGCGACGCTCGCCTTGAGGAACTTGCGCGGATCGAATTCGCTGGGGTTTTCGGCCAAAAAGCGGCGCACCGCGCCGGTGGAGGCCAGACGCAGGTCGGTGTCGATGTTGACCTTGCGCACCCCGTGCTTGATGCCTTCGACGATTTCTTCCACCGGCACGCCGTAGGTTTCGGGAATCTCGCCGCCATGGGCGTTGATGACTTCCAGCCATTCCTGCGGCACGGAGCTGGAGCCGTGCATCACCAGGTGGGTGTCGGGGATGCGGGCGTGAATTTCCTTGATGCGCTGGATGGAGAGGATGTCACCGGTCGGCGGCCGCGTGAACTTGTAGGCGCCGTGGCTGGTGCCGATGGCAATGGCCAGGGCGTCGACCTGGGTGGCGGCGACGAACTGGGCGGCTTCCTCGGGGTCGGTCAGCAGCTGGCTGTGATCCAGCGTGCCTTCGGCGCCGACGCCGTCTTCCTCGCCGGCCTGGCCGGTTTCCAGCGAGCCCAGGCAACCCAGCTCACCTTCCACCGAGACGCCACAGGCGTGCGCCATTTCCACCGCGCGACGGGTGACATCGACGTTGTAGGCGTAGTCGGCAGGCGTCTTGCCGTCCTCCTTGAGCGAGCCGTCCATCATCACCGACGAGAAGCCGAGCTGGATGGAGCGCTGGCACACGCCGGGGCTGGTGCCATGGTCCTGGTGCATGACCACCGGGATATGCGGAAATTCTTCCACGGCGGCCTGGATCAGGTGACGCAGGAAGGGCGCACCGGCGTACTTGCGGGCGCCCGCGGAGGCCTGCACGATCACCGGCGAGTCGGTGCGGTCGGCGGCTTCCATGATGGCGCGCATCTGTTCCAGATTGTTGACGTTGAACGCGGGAACGCCGTAGGCGTGTTCGGCGGCGTGGTCGAGCAGTTGACGCAGGCTGATCAGAGCCATGGGGAGTGTGATTCCTCTGAAAGTACAAGGCGGCCCGCAGGCCGCCGCTCGTGGCATGGTGGTTGGAGTCGTTCGGGTTACCGGGAAGCGGCTTCGAGGGCCGCCACGGCCGGCAGTTGCTTGCCTTCCACGTATTCGAGGAAGGCGCCGCCGCCGGTGGAAATGTAGGAGACGTCGTCGGCGACGCCGTACTTGTCGATGGCTGCCAGGGTGTCGCCGCCACCGGCGATGGAAAACGCCGCGCTGGCCGCGATGGCGCGCGAGAGGGTCTCGGTGCCCTTGCCGAACTGGTCGATCTCGAACACGCCGACGGGACCGTTCCACAGGATGGTGCCGGCGTTCTCGAGCAGTGCGGCCAGGCGCCCGGCGGTGTCCGGACCGATGTCGAGAATCATCTCGTCGTCACCGACCTGGTCGACCGGTTTCACCGTGGCCTCGGCCTGTTCGGAGAACTCGGTGGCGACCACTACATCGGTGGGCAGCGGAATGTCGACCTTTGCCATGAGGGCCTTGGCCTGATCGATCAGGTCGGCCTCATGGAGCGACTTGCCGACGTTGTAGCCCGCCGCGGCGATGAAGGTATTGGCGATGCCGCCGCCGACGATCAACTGGTCGCACTTCTCGGCGAGCGCGGTGAGCACGTCGAGCTTGGTGGACACCTTGGAGCCGCCGACGATGGCCAGCATCGGGCGCGCCGGGGTGGCCAGGGCCTTTTCCAGGGCGTCGAGCTCGCCCGCCAACAGGGGGCCCGCACAGGCGGTGGGGGCGTAGCGGGCCACGCCGTGGGTCGAGGCCTGCGCGCGATGGGCGGTACCGAAGGCGTCCATCACGTAGACGTCGCAGAGTGCGGCATAGTCCTTGGACAACGCGTCGTCGTCCTTTTTCTCGCCCTTGTTGTAGCGCACGTTCTCGAGCAGGACGACGTCGCCGTCGGCGATGTCCACATGACCGTCGAGGTAGTCCTTCTCCAGGCGGACTTCGCGTCCCAGCAGCTGGCCCAGGCGCGCTGCCACCGGTGCCAGCGAGAACTCGTCGGCGGAATCGCCCTCGGTGGGACGCCCCAGGTGGCTCATCAGCATGACCCGGGCGCCGGCGTCGAGCGCGGCCTGGATGGTCGGCAGGCAGGCGCGCAGGCGCGCGTCGCTGGTGACCTGGTCGCCCTTGATGGGCACGTTGAGGTCTTCACGAATCAATACACGTTTTCCGGCGAGATCCAGATCGGTCATCTTGCGCACGTTCATGGGCGTGTTCCTCACTTGAATGACGGAGTATCAGACGGCAACGGCGACACGCGGGACGGCGCATGCGTCGAGACGGCGGACGAGGTGTCGGCGCCAGCGAGCGCCAGCCAGCGCAGGCTGACGTCGAGCATGCGGTTGGCGAAGCCCCATTCGTTGTCGAACCAGCACAGCATCTTGATCAGGTGGCCGCCGGCCACGCGGGTCTGGGTGGCGTCCACGATACCCGAGCGCGGATCGTGGTTGAAGTCGACCGATGCCACCGGCTCCTGGGTGTGACCGAGCAAGCCACCGAGCCGTTCGTGGCTGGCGGCTTGCAGCAGCGCATTGACGTCGGCGGCGGTCGTGGCCCGGCGCACCGAGAGCGCCATGTCCATGGCCGAGACGTTGATGGTCGGCACGCGCACGTGCAGACATTCGAAGCGCCCCGCCAGATGCGGCATGAGGCGTTCGATGCCGCGTGCCAGCCCGGTATCGACGGGGATGATCGACTGCATGGCCGAACGCGTCAGCCGCAGGTCGGTCTTGTGATAGGCGTCGATCACCGGCTGGTCGTTCATTGCCGAGTGAATGGTGGTGGTCACGCCATGCTCGAGCCCCAGGGCCTCGTCGATCACCGTCAACAGCGGCACCAGACAGTTGGTGGTGCAGGAAGCGGCGGAGACGATGCGCATGTCGGCGCGCAGTTCCGCGTCGTTGATGCCATGCACGATGGTGGCGTCGACATCGGCCTCGGCGGGTTGCGAGAAGAGCAGTCGTTGCGCCCCGGCAGCGAGGTGCTGTTCCGCAGTGGCGCGGTCCTTGAAACTGCCGGAGCATTCCAGCACCAGGTCTATGCCCAGTTCATCCCAGGGCAGGCGCGCAGGGTCCGGCTCGCACAGCACGCGGATGGCGTGACCGTCGATGTACAACTGGCCGTCGCGGGCGTCCACCTGGCCGGGAAAACGGCCGTGGGTGGTGTCGTAGCGCGTCAGGTAGGCGATGGTATCGAGATCCGAGAGCTCGTTGATGGCCACGATCTCCAGCGCGGTTTCCTGGCGCTCGATCAGGGCACGCAGCACGCTCTGGCCAATGCGGCCGTAACCATTGATGGCGATGCGATAGGACATGGAAAGACGCTCGGGAAACCCGGTTCGACGGTAAAGCGCCGATATTAGCGCAGTTACGCCCCGCTTGCCCAAGGCCGCGTGCCGTCCGAGCGGCATGACACGATTCAGCTCAAGACATCGGACGTTTCAAAGCGAAGAGAGAAGAGGCAGGCCGATTCGGGATCAGGCCATGAGGTGCCACATCAAGGGTAACCACAGGGCCGTGAACACCCCGGTCAGGCTCATGCCCAGCGAGGCGAAGGCGCCGGCGGTGGGGCCGATCTCGAAGGCACGCACGGTACCGATGGCATGCCCGTTGACGCCCAGTGCGAAGCCGATGACGCGCTCGTCCTCGAGCCGCCAGCCGCGAGCCATGAAGGTGATGCCGAGCGTGGCCATCACCCCGGTGATCAGCAGCGCTCCCATGAGCAGCGATACCGAGCCGCCGAGCTCTTGCGTGATGCCCATGGCGATGGGCGCGGTGACCGATTTGGGCGCCAGCGAGGCCAGGATCCGAGGCGGTGCGTCCAGCAGCCAGGCGATGCCCACCGCGTAACCGGCCGCGAGCATGGCGGCGGGCGGCAGGGTGAGCGCGATCGGCTTCCACAGCGCCCGAATGTGATGCACCTGCTGATAGAGCGGCACGCCCAGGGCCACGGTGGCGGGGCCCAGCAGCCAGGTCAGCCATTCCACGCCCTGTCGATATCCCGCATAGTCCAGCGGCAGCAGCGCCAGCCACAGGGCGAGCAGGCACGAGGCCAGCAGAATCGGCGGACACCAGGCAGGGGAGCGCAGCCAGGCGAACAGGCGCAGACCGGCGAAATAGGCCGCCAGGGTCAGGACGATGGCGGTTTCCGTGCGCTGGGGAAGCTCGCCGGCTAGAGACTCGAGACGAAGTAAAAGATCACTCATGGGCATTGTCCCGCGTATCGGGGACGAGGCGACACATCAGCCAGAGCGTGGTCCACGAACTGAGCAGCGTGCCCGCGATCAAGGCGATGAAAATCGTCGGCCATTGTCCGGCGAATTCGCCCGCCTGAAAGAAGATGCCCACCACGCCGGGCATGATGAGCAGGGCCAGCATGCCGATCAACGGCTGGCTGGCGGCGGTCAGGCCGTGCCCCGGCCGGCGACACAGCAGCAGCCATGAGGTGAGCAGTAACATACCCGCCACGCCGCTGGAGAGCGGGAGAGCGAATGTCCTGACGACGATGTCGCCGAGCAGCAGGAATGCCGCCAGGCCGAGAAAACCACGCAGGATGGAGAGCATGCGCATGGGCCCTTGAATGAAGGTGTCGGAGCTTGATGCGTATCATACCAGAGCGTGACGTGCCCCTCGGGCGTCACCTTTGCGATTACGCGGCGCGCGTGAATTGCTATGCTCCACAGGCATGTGCCAGCCTGACGACCGCGTCGGCTGCCACGCCGTGCGCATTGCCAGGCTTGGATGACAGGGAGGAAGCTACATGACCGATATCGCAGGGCTCCTGGGAGCCGAAGCGGAAACACTGCTGGAGCACCGGTGCCAGACGTTTCGCAAGGAAGACCTGTATCTGCCGGGGCCGGACTTCATCGACCGGGTGATGGCGGAGAGCGACCGCAGCCCGCATGTGCTGCGCAACATGCAGACGCTGTTCAATCATGGCCGTCTGGCCGGCACCGGCTATGTCAGCATCCTGCCGGTGGATCAGGGCATCGAGCACTCCGCTGGGGCATCGTTCGCGCCCAACCCTCAGTATTTCGACCCCAAGAACATCGTCGAGCTGGCCATCGAGGGCGGCTGCAACTGCGTGGCCTCGACGCTGGGCGTGCTGTCCTCGGTGGCGCGCCGCTATGCGCACAAGATTCCCTTCATGCTCAAGCTCAATCACAACGAGACGCTGACCTATCCGGCGATCTACGACCAGACGCTGTTCGCGCAGGTCGAGCAGGCGCATGACATGGGCTGCGTGGCGGTGGGGGCGACCATCTACTTCGGTTCGCCCGAGAGCCGGCGCCAGATTCAGGAAATCAGCGAAGCCTTCGAGCGCGCCCATGAACTGGGCATGGTCACCGTGCTGTGGTCCTATCTGCGCAATCCGGCATTCAAGCACGAGGGCACGGACTACCATGTCGCCTCGGACTTGACCGGCCAGGCGATCCACATGGCGGCGACCCTCAAGGCGGATATCGTCAAACAGAAGCTGCCGGAGAACAACGGCGGCTATCGTGCGGTCGGCTTCGGGCATACCCACGACAAGGTCTACGACGAGCTGACCAGCGACAATCCCGTGGATCTGGCTCGCTATCAGGTGGCGAACTGTTTCATGGGGCGTGCCGGGCTGATCAACTCCGGCGGCGGATCGAAAGGCCATTCCGACCTGGGCGAAGCCGTGCGTACGGCGGTCATCAACAAGCGCGCCGGTGGCATGGGCCTGATCTCCGGCCGCAAGGCGTTCCAGAAGCCCATGAAAGAGGGCGCCGAACTGCTCAATGCCATTCAGGATGTCTACCTCTCTCCCGAGGTCACCATCGCATAATGCGCGATGGCCTTTCCTGACGACGACGGCCCGGCCTTGCCGGGCCGTCGCGCGTTTCGGTAAGGTCGCGACCCATTGTCACGCCTGTGTCGCGCGAGCGTCGTGCCGATTATGATGGCGGCGTGTCCGATCGGGGCACGCTCATTCGATGCGGAGGGCGCATGCCGCAACCTGCCGGAGGTATCGCGATCAAGGATGTCGTTGGCCAAGATGTCGTTGCCGAGAACGTCGCGACCCGGGATGTCGCCATCGTCGGCGCGGGGCCGGTCGGACTGTGCCTGGCGCTGGAGCTGGCGGCGCTTGGCCTGACGGTGACGGTGATCGATCGGGCGCCCTGGGAGGCGCTGGCGTCGCCCGATGACGATGGACGCGAGATCGCCCTGACGCATGCCTCGCGCAGGCAGCTGGCGGCGGCGGGCATCGCCATTCCCGAGGACCGCATGGCGCCGATTCGCGAGGCGCGTCTCTACAATGGCGATCCGCCCCATGGCATGACGCTGGCCAGTGCGCGGGGGGAGGCGCAGGACGGCATCGGCCAGCTCGTCGCCAATCACCTCATTCGACGTGCCGCGTTCGAGGCCGTGCGAGACGTCGACCGTATCGAGCTCATCACCGGGCACGGCGTGCAAGCGCTGAACGGTGGCGCCGACTGGCGTAGCGTACGGCTCGATGACCAGCGCGACATTCCGGCGCGCCTGGTGGTGGCCGCGGACGGTCGCCTCTCGGTCACCCGCCGTCTGGCGGGGCTTTCCGCGCAGATTCACGATACCGGTCAACGCCTGCTGGTGCGTCGCATGGCGCATGAGCGTCCCCATCGGCAGACGACATGGTCATGGTTCCACGGCGAGCGCGGCCTGGCATTGCTGCCGCTGGCAGGGGACACAGCGTCGTTGGTGATGACGCTGCCCCCGGAGGATGCCGAGCGTCTCGAGGCCATGTCGCCGACGGCGTTCGCGGCCGTGGCGACACGGCTTTACCGGGGCTGTGTGGGCGAGATGACGTGCCTCGATGCGCTGCACGATTATCCGCTCACGGTCAGCCACGCCGACCGCCTGGTGGCCGATCGCGTGGCCCTGGTGGGCGACGCGGCGCTGGGCCTGCATCCCGTCACGGCACACGGCTTCAATGTGGGGCTGGCCAGCGTACGTCGCCTGGTCGAGGCGCTGGCGAGTCACGCCGGGACGACGGCAGATGTCGGTGCAGCGGCGGGCCTGGCGAGCTATGCGCGTCACCACCAGCGCGCGATCGTGCCGCTGTGGCATGCCTCGCGTGCTCTGGTGGCGCTGTACGGCGATACGCGGCCGCCGGCGCGTCTGGCGCGTCACCTGGCCCTGGGCGCCGCGCGTCGGATCGCGCCGCTGCAGTGGCTGATGGAAGGCTATCTGGCGCGGCACTGAGGCATCTCACCCACCTGTCGGGCGCCTGGTTGACGACGGGACGTGACGCGTACCGAATTCTCGCTCCGTCGTCAATATCTATGCGAACCTCCCAGTTTGTACTACCATATATGGTGTATTGCGAGGCGGTGGCCGAAGGCGCCATCGCGTCATGACCTGGCGGTTTTTTACCTCTTTCTGCACCTATTGCGAAAACAAAGGCTTATCATTCTCATGAGCATCAAGATTTACAGCAAGCCGGATTGCATGCAGTGCCACGCCACGTATCGGGCCCTCGACAAGCAGGGACTCGACTACACGGTGGTGGATATCAGCGTGGACCCCGAGGCGGTACGGACCGTCGAATCGCTGGGCTATCGTCAGCTGCCGGTGGTGGTGACGCCCGATGAGCAACACTGGTCCGGATTTCGTCCCGAGTTGATTCGTCAGCTGGCGTGAGCATGCAGGGGGGCAACATGTGCGACGTGGTGTATTTTTCCACCCAGTCGGGCAATACGCGGCGCTTCGTCGAAAAGCTGGACGTGCCGGCCCAGCGCATTCCGCGTAGCCGCAACGACGCACCGCTGCGCGTGACACGCCCCTATGTGCTGATCTTGCCGACGTACGGCGATGGCGACCCACGCACGGCGGTGCCGGGCCCGGTGATCCGTTTCTTGAACGATCCCCGCAATCGCGCCTTGATTCAGGGCGTGGTGGCCGGTGGCAACACCAACTTCGGTGCCGCCTTCGGCCTGGCCGGTCGCGTGGTGGCGCACAAGTGCGAGGTGCCATTGCTGCACCGCTTCGAATTGATGGGAACGCCCGAGGATGTCGCCAAGGTGCGCGCGTGCCTGGCGATGGAGATGACAGATGTTGGATGACACCGTGGAACTCACCGAGAAGACACCCGCCGTCGAGGCGAGCCGGGCGACGCAGACGCTGGATTACCATGCGCTCAATGCGATGCTCAACCTCTACGACGATCAGGGCCGCCTGCAGCTGGACGCGGACCGTGAAGCGTCGCGCCAGTATTTCCTGCAGCACGTGAATCAGAACACCGTGTTCTTCCACACGCTGGCGGAAAAGCTCGAGTACCTGGTCGCGGAGAACTATTACGAGCAGGAAGTGCTCGATCAGTACGACTTTCCTTTCATCAAGTCGCTGTTCGAGCGCGCCTATGCCGTGAAGTTCCGCTTCCAGAGCTTCCTCGGCGCCTTCAAGTATTACACCAGCTACACCCTCAAGACCTTCGATGGTCGGCGCTATCTGGAGCGCTTCGAGGATCGCGTCTGCATGGTCGCGCTGACCCTGGCGCAGGGCGATGAGGCGCTGGCCCGGCAGTTGGTGGATGAGATCATCCACGGGCGTTTCCAGCCGGCCACGCCGACGTTTCTCAACTGCGGCAAGAAGCAGCGCGGCGAGCTGGTGTCCTGCTTTCTGCTTCGCATCGAGGACAACATGGAGTCCATCGGGCGCTCCATCAATTCGGCGCTGCAGCTCTCCAAGCGGGGCGGCGGTGTGGCGTTCCTGCTCAGCAACATCCGCGAGGCGGGAGCGCCGATCAAGCATATCGAGAACCAGTCCTCGGGCATCATTCCGATCATGAAGATGCTCGAAGACGCCTTCTCCTACGCCAACCAGCTGGGCGCGCGTCAGGGGGCCGGCGCGGTGTATCTCAACGCGCACCACCCGGACATCCTGCGTTTCCTCGACACCAAGCGCGAGAACGCCGACGAGAAGATCCGCATCAAGACGCTGTCGCTGGGCGTGGTGATTCCGGACATCACCTTCGAGCTGGCCAAGCGCAACGAGCCGATGTACCTGTTCTCGCCCTACGACGTCGAGAACGTCTACGGCAAGCCGTTCGGCGACATCAGCGTCACCGAGAAGTACTACGAGATGGTCGACGATGCGCGTATCCGCAAGACCAAGATCAACGCGCGCGAGTTGTTCCAGACGCTGGCGGAGGTCCAGTTCGAGTCGGGCTATCCGTACGTGATGTTCGAGGACACGGTGAACCGTGCCAACCCGATCGCCGGGCGCATCAACATGAGCAACCTGTGCTCGGAGATCCTCCAGGTCAACACGCCGTCCGATTACGAGGCGGACCTGGGCTACGAGCGCATCGGCGAGGACATTTCCTGCAACCTCGGCTCGCTGAACATCGCCAAGACCATGGATTCCTCCGATTTCGGGGCCACGGTCGAGACCGCCATTCGTGGGCTGACCGCGGTGTCCGAGATGAGCGACATCCGCTCGGTGCCGTCGATCGCCGAGGCCAACAAGCAGTCGCATGCGATCGGCCTGGGGCAGATGAACCTGCATGGCTACCTGGCCCGCGAACACATTCACTACGGTAGCGAGGAAGGGCTGGACTTCACCAACCTGTACTTCTACACCGTGACCTACCATGCGCTGCGTGCCTCCAACCGTCTGGCGATCGAGCGCGGTCGCGCCTTTGCCGGGTTCGAGGCGTCGGATTACGCCAGCGGCGTCTACTTCGACAAGTACACCGAGCAGGCGTGGGGCCCGCGTACCGCGCGTGTTCGCGAGCTGTTCGACAAGGCTGGCATCCATGTGCCGACCCAGGAGGACTGGCGCGAGCTCAAGGCCTCGGTCATGGCGCATGGGCTCTTCAACCGCAACCTCCAGGCGGTGCCGCCGACCGGTTCGATCTCCTATATCAACCATTCGACGTCGAGCATCCATCCGGTGGTGTCGAAGATCGAGATCCGCAAGGAAGGCAAGCTGGGACGCGTCTATTACCCGGCGCCGTATCTCAACGACGACAACCAGGACTATTACCAGGACGCCTACGAGATCGGCCCCGAGAAGATCATCGACACCTATGCCGAGGCGACGCAGCACGTCGACCAGGGCCTGTCGCTGACGCTGTTCTTCCGTGATACCGCGACCACGCGCGACATCAATCGGGCGCAGATCTACGCCTGGCGCAAGGGCATCAAGACGCTCTACTACGTGCGTCTGCGCCAGGCCGCACTGGAAGGCACGGAAGTCGAGGGCTGCGTTTCCTGCACCCTGTGACCGCAGGCGACGTGCCCGAGCCATAGACACTTCCATCACGATCATCGGCGAGGCGTGGCGACCGGCCAGCCTCGCCGTCGGCAATGAGAGAACCGCCATGACCGCTACCGCGACACCGCGTCACCTGACGCGCGTCGATGCCATCAACTGGAACCGTCTGCAGGACGAGAAGGACCTCGAGGTCTGGAACCGTCTCACCGCCAATTTCTGGCTGCCCGAGAAGGTGCCGCTGTCCAACGACGTGAGCGCGTGGAACACGTTGACCGAGCAGGAGCAGACGTTGACCATCCGTGTCTTCACGGGGCTCACGCTGCTCGACACCATCCAGGGAACCATCGGCGCACCGACGCTGATCGAGGATGCCGTGACGCCCCACGAGGAGGCGGTGTTCACCAACATCAGCTTCATGGAGTCGGTGCACGCGCGCTCCTACAGCTCGATCTTCTCGACGCTGTGCGCCACCCGCGACGTCGACGACGCCTACCGGTGGAGCGAGGAGAATCCGCACCTGCAGAACAAGGCCGAGCTGATTCTCAACCGCTACCGCATGGACGATCCGCTGATGCGCAAGGTCGCCAGCGTCTTCCTCGAGTCGTTCTTGTTCTACTCCGGCTTCTACCTGCCGATGTACTGGGCCAGTCGCGGCAAGCTGACCAATACCGCCGACCTGATTCGCCTGATCATTCGCGACGAGGCGGTCCACGGCTACTATATCGGCTACAAGTTCCAGCAGGCGCTGGCCAGGGAAAGCGCCGAGCGTCAGCAGGAGATCAAGGATGCCACCTTCGACCTGCTGCTCGAGCTCTACGACAACGAGGTGCACTACACCGAATCGCTCTACGACGACGTGGGGCTGACCGAAGAGGTCAAGGCGTTCTTGCATTACAACGCCAACAAGGCGTTGATGAACCTGGGCTACGAGCCGCTGTTCCCCGGCGCCACCGAAGCGGTCAATCCCGCGATCCTGGCGGCGCTCTCGCCGGGAGCCGAGGAAAACCACGACTTCTTCTCCGGCTCCGGTTCTTCCTACGTCATCGGACGTTCGGAGCGCACCGAGGACGAAGACTGGGCGTTCTGAGCCGCGCCACCATCGGCGGTGATCGATAGACGCCACGTGGTGACCGCCTCGTCCAGCCATGCCTGGAAGGCGCGCACCTTGGGCAGCCCGGCATTGCCGGGCTGCATGACCAGCCAATAGCTTTGGGCGCTGGGCAACGTCGCCTCGAAAGGACGCACGAGCCGCTTCGCGGCGAGATCGTCGGCCACCAGCACGCGTTGGCCGAGCGCCACGCCCTGGCCGGCGAGGGCCGCCTGGATCATCAGCCCCGCGTCGGCATAGCGGGGGCCCGGACGCCATTCGCCGGTCTCCAGCTCTTCCCCCTCCAATATCCCCATGTGGCGTAGCCAGGTGGACCATTCATCGTGCATGAGCCTAAGCAGGACATGTTCTCGCAGGTCCGACAGTCGGATGAGCGAGGGGCCCCGAGCGAGCAGCGCAGGACTGCATACCGGAAACAGATCGGTATGCATCAACGGCGTGGCTTCCAGGCCCGGCCACCGGCCCTGCCCGTAACGTATCGCGACATCGATGTCCTGGCGTGCCATATCGGCCAGGGAGTTGGACGTGACCAGACGGACCTCGAGGTCCGGGTACCGGCCCTGGAAATCGATCAGGCGGGAGACCAGCCACTTGGCAGCAAAGGCAGGGGTGGTCGCAATCGTCAGCCGGTGCGGCGCATGGTGTCCGACGACGCGCTCGGTGGCCACGGCGATCTGATCCAGGGCCAGGCCGATGGCGGTGGCGTATTCCCTGCCGGCGGGCGTGAGCTCGACGCTGCGTGGGTGGCGCAGGAACAGTGTCGTGCCCAGGCGTGACTCGAGCTGGCGTATCTGCTGACTGACGGCCGCCGGTGTGAGGGTGAGTGCCTTCGCGGCGCGCGCGAAGCTGCCGTGATGCGCTGCCATCTCGAAGCAGTGCAGCGCGCCCAGAGGCGGAAGCGTTCGCGCCATGTTCGGCTCCCCCAGGATAAGTTGCGCTTAGCCTAGGGCCAGAATTCGTTGCTTGTCAAAGCCACCGCCGGCGACCACGCTTGATAGCGTTTCGAGGCAGCGGCACGCATGCCGTCGACAGGCAAAGGAGAGCAACATGGAAAGCATCACCATACCGGGGACCGACCTCACGCCATCACGAGTGGGGCTCGGCACCTGGGCCATCGGTGGTTGGAAATGGGGCGGTGCCGATGACGCCAATGCGGTGCGTACCATTCATGCCGCGCTGGATCGCGGCATTACGCTGATCGATACCGCGCCGGCCTATGGGTTCGGGCATTCCGAGGAGGTCGTCGGTCGGGCGCTGGCCGAGTACGGGCAGCGTGACAAGGTGGTGCTCGCCACCAAGACGGCGCTCGAGTGGCAGGAAGGCAGCGACGGCGTGGTCCGCAATGCCTCGGCGGCGCGTATCGAAAAGGAAGTGGAAGACTCGCTGCGGCGCCTGCGCACCGAAGCGATCGATCTGTACCAGATCCATTGGCCGGACCCCCGTGTGCCGATGGAGGAAACCGCCAGCGCCATGCAGCGCCTCTATCGCGACGGCAAGATCCGCGCGATCGGCGTCAGCAACTTCAGCCCCGAGCAGTGCGATGCCTTTCGCCGGGTGGCGCCGCTGCACAGCGTGCAGCCGCCGCTCAACCTGTTCGAGCGCGACGCCGAGCGCGACATCATTCCCTATGCGCGGCGCGAGGGACTGGTCTTTCTGGCCTATGGTGCGCTGTGCCGCGGTCTGCTGACGGGCAAGATGCACGCGGATTCGGCCTTCACCGGCGACGATCTGCGTCAATCCGATCCCAAGTTCCAGTCCCCCCGTTTCACGCAGTACCTGGCGGCGGTCGAGGCGCTGACACAGCTCGCCCGCGAGCGTCACGACAAGCCGGTATTGGCCCTGGCGGTGCGCTGGGTGCTCGACTCCCATCCCAATGCCATCGCCCTGTGGGGAGCGCGGCGCCCGGACCAGGTGACGCCCCTGGACGCCCTTGACGGCTGGTCGCTGACTGCCAGCGATCTGCGCGATATCGATGCCATCATCGACGAGCACGTCACTGATCCCGTGGGCCCCGAGTTCATGGCACCTCCCGCGCGGGAGGACTGATCGTCGCCCGGGCGGCCGTCTTCACGCGAGATGCAGGTGACGGTCGCCATTTCGTCATCAATCAGGAGAGCCAACATGGAGTATCGTCATCTCGGCCAGTCCGGTTTGCGCGTGTCATCACTGACGCTGGGCACCATGACCTTCGGCGGCGTCGGCAAGATGGCCAGCGTCGGCGAGACCGATCTCGCCGGTGCCAAGCGCCAGGTCGACATGGCCACCGAGCGGGGCGTGAACTTCTTCGATACCGCCAACATGTATTCCGAGGGACGCTCCGAGGAGATCCTCGGCGAGGTACTCGCGGACCGGCGCGAGTCGGTGCTGGTGGCCAGCAAGGTGCGTTTCCCGATGGGGGACGGCCCCAATGACGAGGGGCTGTCGCGTCACCATATCCTGCGCCAGTGCGAGGCCAGCCTGCGGCGTCTGCGGACCGACTGGCTCGATCTGTACCTCATGCACCAGTGGGATGGCAGCACGCCGCTGGAAGAGACGCTGGCCACCATGGATCAGCTGGTGCGCGACGGCAAGATTCGCTATTACGGCGTTTCCAACTGGTCCGCCTGGCACGTCATGAAGGCGCTTCAGGTCTGCGAGCGGCACGACTTCATCAAACCGATCTGCCAGCAGATCCATTACACCGCTCAGGCTCGCGACGCCGAGTACGAGCTGATGCCGGCGGCCGTCGACCAGGGGCTTGGCACCATGGTCTGGAGCCCGCTGGCCGGCGGCCTGCTCTCGGGCAAGTATCGCCGCGACCAGCGCCATCTCGATGGCACGCGGTTCAGTCAGGGCTGGACCGAGCCGCCGATCCACGACGAGGACCGGCTCTTCGACTTGATCGACGTGCTGGTCGAGGTGGCGGACGGGCACGGCGTGTCCGCCGCCCAGGTGGCGCTGGCCTGGACGCTGACCCGGTCCGGCGTGTCCACTGCGGTGATCGGCGCTCGCAAGGATGAGCAGCTCAAGGACAACCTGGCGAGCGCCGAGCTCACGCTCGGGCCCGACGAGATCGCCGCCATCGAGAAAGTCAGCCGTCCGGCGCTGCTGTATCCCTACTGGCACCAGCACAATACAGCGTCCAGCCGGCTGGGGCATGCCGACCGTGTCCTGCATGCCGCCTATCTCGACGACTGATCTGGACGGAGGTGCCGCGGACACGCGGCCCCAACGAAAACGCCCGGCAAGCCATGCTTGCCGGGCGTTTTCAGTCACGGGTGCCGAGTCACTGCCTGGCCGGCGGCCAGGCAGCAGCGCTCACGACAACAGCGCCTTGGCTTCGGCGACGACGTTATCGACGGTGAAGCCGAAGTGCTTGAACAGATCGCCCGCCGGCGCGGATTCGCCGAAGGTGGTCATGCCGACGATGCGTCCGTCGAGGCCCACGTACTTGAACCAGAAGTCACGATGTCCGGCTTCGATGGCCAGGCGGGCGGTGACGGCACGGGGCAGTACCGCTTCCCGGTAGTCGGCGTCCTGGGCGTCGAAGGTGTCGGTGGACGGCATGGAAACCACGCGCACCGGCGTGCCGGCGTTTTCCAGCTCGGCGGCGGCGTCCATCGCCAGCCCGACCTCGGAGCCGGTGGCGATCAGGATCAGCGCCGGCGTGCCCTGGCTATCCTTCAGGATGTACCCGCCGCGCGCGATATCCGCCAGCTGCTGCTTGCTGCGAGCCTGATGCGGCAATCCCTGGCGCGAGAGCACCAGAGCGCTGGGGCCGGCCTGGCGCTTGAGAGCCGTGTCCCAGGCGACGGCGGTTTCCACGGCGTCGCAGGGGCGCCAGGTGGCGAGGTTGGGGGTCGAGCGCAGGGTGGTGAGCTGCTCGATGGGCTGGTGCGTCGGCCCGTCCTCGCCCAGACCGATGGAGTCGTGGGTGAAGACATGGATGACCCGCTGCCCCATCAGGGCGGCCATGCGCACGGCGTTGCGCATGTATTCCATGAAGATCAGGAAGGTCGCGCCGTAGGGCACGAAGCCGCCGTGCAGGGCGATACCGTTCATGATGGCGGCCATGCCGAATTCGCGCACGCCGTAATGCAGGTAGTTGCCGCTGGCCTCGGACTGCGTGATGGCCTTGGCGCCTTTCCAGAAGGTCAGGTTGGAGGGCGCAAGGTCGGCGCTGCCGCCCAGCAGTTCGGGCAGTTGCGGGCCGAGCTCGTTGAGGCACGCCAGCGATGCCTTGCGCGATGCGAGGCTTTCGCCTTTTTCCTGGGCCTCTTCGATCAGCTTTTCACTGGTCAGCGCCGCCGGCAGTTCACCCTTGAGGCGGCGTTCGAGTTCGCGAGCCTCTTCCGGGTAGGCCGCCTGATAGCGCGCGAAACGCGCGTCCCAGTCGGCTTCGGCCTCGCGACCGCGCTGGGTGGCGTCCCAGGCCTGGTAGATGTCTTCGGGCACGTGGAAGGGCGGATGCGACCAGCCGAGCTGCTCGCGCGCGGCGGCGACTTCGTCCTCGCCGAGCGCCGCGCCGTGGCTCTCTTCCTTGCCCTGCTTGTTGGGCGCGCCGAAGCCGATGATCGTCTTGCAGATGATCATGCTGGGCTTGTCGTCGTTGGTGCGGGCCAGCTCGATGGCGGCCTTGACGGCCTCGGGGTCGTGACCGTCGACGTTGGGCACCACGTGCCAGCCGTAGGACTCGAAGCGCTTGGCGGTATCGTCGGTGAACCAGCCTTCGACTTCGCCGTCGATGGAGATGCCGTTGGCGTCGTAGAAGGCGATCAGCTTGCCCAGCCCCTGGGTGCCGGCCAGCGAGGCCACTTCGTGCGAGATGCCTTCCATCAGGCAGCCGTCGCCGACGAAGACGTAGGTGTGGTGGTCGACGATGTCATGGCCGGGACGATTGAACTGGGCGGCCAGGGTGCGCTCGGCGATGGCCATGCCCACGGCGTTGGCCAGCCCCTGGCCCAGCGGGCCGGTGGTGGTCTCGATGCCCGGTGCATAGCCGAGTTCCGGGTGGCCGGCGGTCTTCGAGTGCAACTGGCGGAAGTTCTGCAGGTCTTCCAGCGAGATGTCGTAGCCGGTCAGGTGCAGCAGCGAGTAGAGCAGCATCGAGCCATGCCCGTTGGAGAGCACGAAACGGTCGCGGTTGGCCCAGTGCGGGTTGGCCGGATTGTGCGCGAGGTAATCGTGCCACAGCACCTGCGCGATATCGGCCATGCCCATGGGGGCGCCAGGGTGGCCGGAGTTGGCCTTCTGGACGGCATCCATGGACAGGGCGCGAATGGCATTGGCCATTTCGAAACGGGACGGCATTGGTCAGCTCCTCGCCTACGGCATCGGGTAAAGCGACGCGGGGAGATGGCCGTACGCGGGTACGCACGGGCTTCTTCCAGCGCCGCCGATATCGAGCGGGGACGCCGCCTCGGCGGGCCCCGGGAATTCGGTCGGGTATTGTCGCCGAGAAGCCGCGTGGCATCAAATGCCGCCGGTCGCCAATCGCTAGGCAGCTAGTCACCCAGCGTGTAAACTCTGCACCCCCGAGCCGGCTTCGTCTCGCGCCGGACCTGTCATGCGTCGTGCCCGCCATTCCGGGTGGCTTGCGGCGTAGTTTCATCTCCTTTCGATGGCGGTCGTGTTCCGGCTCGCCAGCACGTGATAGAGAGAGTCGAGGACGCCATGAACGAATACTCCCTGTTTACTTCCGAATCCGTCTCCGAGGGACACCCGGACAAGATCGCCGATCAGATTTCCGACGCGGTGCTGGATGCCATCATCGCCCGCGACAAGCAGGCACGCGTGGCCTGCGAAACCATGGTCAAGACCGGTGTCGCCATCGTGGCTGGCGAAATCACGACCTCCGCCTGGGTCGACCTGGAAGATCTGGTTCGTCGCGTCATCAACGATATCGGCTATACCTCTTCGGACGTGGGCTTCGATGGCAACACCTGCGGCGTGCTCAACCTGATCGGCAAGCAGAGCGTGGACATCGCCCAGGGGGTCGATCGTTCCAAACCCGAGGATCAGGGGGCCGGTGACCAAGGGTTGATGTTCGGCTATGCCACCAACGAAACCGATTCCTACATGCCGGCGCCGATTCATTACTCGCACCGGTTGGTGGAGCGTCAGGCCGAGCTGCGTAAGCACGGGCTGCTGCCGTGGCTGCGCCCGGACGCCAAGAGTCAGTTGACCTTCCGCTACGACGCGCAGGGCAAGCCCTGTGCCGTCGACGCCGTGGTGCTCTCCACCCAGCACGATCCGGACATCGATCAGGACGAGCTGCGCGAAATGGTCAAGCGCGAGATCATCGAGGAAGTGATCCCCGCCGAATGGCTGACTGAGACCACCAAGTATCACATCAACCCGACCGGCAACTTCGTCATCGGCGGGCCGGTGGGCGACTGCGGACTGACCGGCCGCAAGATCATCGTCGATACCTACGGCGGCATGGCGCGTCATGGTGGTGGCGCGTTCTCCGGCAAGGATCCTTCCAAGGTCGACCGCAGCGCCGCCTACGCTGGCCGCTACGTGGCCAAGAACGTCGTCGCGGCGGGCCTGGCCGAGCGCTGCGAGATCCAGGTCTCCTATGCCATCGGCGTGGCCGAGCCGACCTCCGTGTCGGTGGATACCTTCGGTACTGGCAAGATCAGCGATGCCAAGATCGTCGAGCTGGTACGCGAGCATTTCGATCTGCGTCCCAACGCGATCACGCGCATGCTCGACCTGCTGCACCCCATGTATCAGCTGACGGCCGCCTATGGTCACTTCGGCCGCGAGCCCTTCGAGACCAGTTACACCTGGACCGACGTGGGCGGCAAGCAGCATGTCGAGACCTTTACGGCGTTCCCGTGGGAGAAGATCGACCGCGCCGACGCGCTGCGTCAGGCGGCAGGCCTCTGAGGACGCATCGAGCGACATGCAGCGGCGTGTCGCGCCATCATCCGCAAAGCCCCGGTTCGCCGGGGCTTTTGCGTAGGACGCCCGTCGCCTGATGGCAACCCGTCGACGGCGAGAGCATATGCTACTTTGGTCGTAAGGTGGGGTGCTGACATGGTATCCATTCGTCGTGCCTCGTAAGCTAGGGAGTCGATATTTCAACGACCACGATTTCGTGGACAACCAAGGGATGATTGGCTATGGCGACTCGTACTTTGATGCTGGCGGCCGCGCTGGGGCTGTCCGGTGCCTTGCTGGCCGGTTGCGGCGACGACAGCGGCGATGCCGACGAGACGACGCAGAACGGTGAGACGACCTCTCAGGAACAGGCGTCCGAGGGGAATGGCGGCAACGGCAATGGCGAGAGCGGCGAAGACGGCACGCAGACTGCAAGCGCCGATGCGGTCAGCCTGATCTTCGGCACCGGCGGTACCGGCGGTACCTATTATCCCATCGGCGGCGCGCTCAAGAGCGTCTTCGAGGCCAGTGATCTGGTCGATGATGTGCAGGTCGTCTCGACCGGGGCGTCCGTGCAGAACATCAACAACATCACCGACGGCCTCAATCAGGTCGCCATCGTGATGAGCGACGTCGCCTATGACGCCGTGAACGGCGAAAACCAGTTCGACGGGCAGCCGGCCGATATCCAGGCGCTGGCAGGGCTCTACCCCAACGTGGTACAGGTCGTGGCCACCGAGGATAGCGGCATCGAGAGCATCTCCGACCTCGCGGGCAAGCGCGTCGGTGTCGGCAAGGTCGGCTCCGGGGTCGAGCAAAGCGCGGCCAAGGTCATCGAGTCCGCTGGGCTCAGCTACGACGACCTGGCCCAGGTCAGCCACACCGGCTATGCCGATAGCGTGACCGGCATGAGCAACGGCAACCTGGACGCGGCCTTCTTTACTTCCGGGGTGCCCAACTCGAGCATCACCGGGCTGATGCAGAGCACCGATATCACCTTCGTGCCGGTCACCGGCGAGGTGGCGGACAAGCTGCTCGAGGCCTATCCGTACTACGAGACCTACACGTTGCCGGCGGGCGCTCCCGAGCGCTACGACCTCGATGCGGAAGTCGATACCGTGGCGATCCGCAACATGCTGATCGTTGGCAGCGACATGCGGGATGACGTCGCCGAGGAACTGACCGCGCGCTTCTACGACTACCTCAATTCCGAGAACGTCTCCGTGGGTGCGCTCAAGCAGTTCGATCCCGAGACCATGAACCAGAACCTGGTGGCGCCGGTACATCCCGGGGCACAGGCGTTCTACGACACCCTCTCCGAAGACGATGCGTCGAGCGATGGCGAGGATGCGGACAGCGCCGGCACCGGGTCTTAACCTGCCCTCGTTCGGCGTATGGCCGTCTTGCAAGGCATGAGTGGCCATACGGACCGTAATGGTCGCCACGCTTGCTTATCCATTGCCTTGGCTCGTGGTGCGCGACGGTGCCCAGTGGCGGTATGCCTTTCCGGGGTGGGAAGGTACGCGCTTTACGCTGCGCTGGATGCACTCGGTCGAGAAGGAAGACTGGGAAGAGTGGTTCGAGGTGACCGACGACGGCGCCATCGAAATCACCGGTACCCGCTTCAAGACCTTCGGCGCGGGCGTACCGGCCTCGGCGGGCAAGGAGACCCATCTCGAAGATGGCTGGGTCGTGATGACGGGGATCGATCGCGTCGTCGACCCGCTCGCCGTCCAGGCTGCCGCCGCCGAGCGCTATCGCATGCGTTATGCCGGCCACACGTTCGCGCTGGCGCATGACGAGCCCCCACCGATATTGACGTTCAGCATTCTCAGGGCGCCCCTGTGGCAGGCATTGCCGGCCTTGGTACGTCCCTGGTTGTCGTAATCTCCCGCAAGACGGGAACGAGGGTCATCATGTCCGATGAGAAATACGCGCAGGCCGCCGAAGGGGATGACAAGGCGGTCAAGGAAGCGCTGGAAAAGTTCGATCGCGAGAGCCTGGTGCGCGACGCCTTGCCCGGTTTCGTGCTCAAGTTCGTCACCGTGGTGGCGGTGGTGCTGGCGGTATTCCACCTGTACACGTCGTTTTCCGGCCCGCTGGTCGACGTGGCGCAGCGCAGCATCCACCTCTACACCCTGCTGGGGCTGACGTTCATCCTCTATCCCTTGACCCGCAAGGGCGCGCGCGATCGTGTGCCGTGGGGCGACGCCATCCTCGCGGTGCTGGCATTCGGTGTCGGCGTCTACATGCTGGTGGTGTCCGAGCGCGTCATCGCCTCGGCGGGGCGGATCAACGACATCGACATGCTGGTGGGCTTCTTGGCCATCCTGCTGGTGCTCGACGCCACCCGGCGCGCGACCGGCTGGGGGCTGACCCTGCTGGCGACGATCTTTCTGGTGTATGGGTTCTATGCCAAGCTGTCGTTCTATCCACAGTTGAATGAAACGATCATCATGGCGACCGGCCGCCAGGTGATGTCGCACCTGGTGTTCATCACCGAAGGCCTGCTGGGCACCGCCATCGGGGTATCGGCCAGCTATATCATTCTGTTCATCCTGTTCGGCGCCTTCCTGGGCAAGTCGGGGCTGGGGCAGCTGTTCAATGACCTGGCGCTTGCCGTGGCAGGACATACCCGCGGCGGGCCAGCCAAGGTGGCGGTCATCGCCAGCGGCTTTCTGGGGTCGATCAATGGTTCGGCGATCGCCAATGTCGTGACCACCGGCGCGTTCACCATTCCGTTAATGAAGCGTACCGGCTACAAGCCGAATTTCGCGGGGGCCGTCGAGGCCTCGGCCAGTGTCGGGGGGCAGATCCTGCCGCCGATCATGGGGGCGGCGGCCTTCATCATGGCGGAGGTGTTGTCGGTGCCCTACACCCAGGTGATCCTGGCCGGCATCATCCCGGCGCTGCTCTTCTACCTCGGGGTCCTGTTCCAGGTGCATCTGCGCGCCCTGCGTAACGGACTGGAGGGCATTCCGCGTTCCGAACTGACGCCGCTCAAGGCCGTCATGCTCAAGCGGGGCCACCTGCTGGTGCCGATGGTGGTACTGCTGTGGTTGCTCTTCGACGGTCGCGCCCCGTTCTTCGCGGCGTTCTGGTCGATCGCCGCGACCGTGCTGATCTGCGGGACGCGTCGTGTCACCCTGGGGGTCAGCGCGATTCTGGCGCTGCTGATCTTCGAGCCGCAATGGCGCGCCTTGCTCGAGGGATATGCCCAGCCCGACATGGCGGCGAGCCGCCGGGCATTGTTCGTGATCATCGCCGTGCCGGTGGCGATCAATGCCCTGCGGGCCAAGCTCGGCCTGGTGGCGGAAAAAATGGACATCGCCGATTGCCGCGATGCGATGCACGATGGCGTGCGCAATGCCATTCCCGTGGCCGTGGCCTGCGGCGCGGTGGGCATCATCGTGGGGATCGCCACGCTCACCGGCATTGCGCTGGAAGCCGCCGACGCGGTGGTGGCGCTGGGACAGCAGATTCCCATTCCGATGCTGCAGCTGCTGGTGACCCTGTTCCTGACCATGATCGCGTCCATCGTGCTGGGCATGGGGCTGCCGAGCATCCCGACCTATATCATCACCAGCACCATGGCGGCGCCGATCCTGCTCAACCTGCCGCTGTTCCGCGAGCTGGCGGGCAGCAACGAGACGGCGATCTTCGTGGCGCACATGTTCGTGTTCTATTTCGGGCTGTTCGCCAATCTGACCCCGCCGGTGGCCCTGGCTGCCTATGCCGGTGCCGGCATCAGTGGCGGCTCGCCCAATGCCACGGGCTTCCAGGCCATGAAGCTGGCCATCGCCGGGTTCGTGGTGCCCTACATGTTCGTGTTCGCGCACAGCATGCTGATGATCGACGCCACGCTGGCCAACATCCTGTGGGTCGTCGTCACCGGCGTGGTCGGCGTATTGCTGCTGGCCGTGGCGGTGGAGGGCTACCTGCGTCGTCCTCTCAATCCCTTCTGGCGCCTGCTGGCGGCTGCCGGGGCCTTGACGCTGATCTACCCCGGCTTGATCAGCGACGTCATCGGTGCGGTCATCGCGCTGGGACTCTTCCTGCTGGCCAAGCAGGAAACGCCCAAGGTGGCGTGATCGGGCAGGCAAGGGCGCCTTCGCAGGCCGTGTCAAAACGGCTTGCTGGAGGTTGCTCAAATCGCCCCGCTTTTGCGGGGCGATGTCGTTGCAGCCTTGTCGATGTCACCTCGATAAAGGATCCAGCCTCAGACCGGGGCTTGTCTCAGCCGGGTCATCAGCGCCTCGGCCCCGATATGTCGCATCAGTCTCTTAAGGTTGTACGCCAGTACCGCCAGACTGATCTCCCCTCGGGCTTTATCGAGCCCACGCACCAGCAGACGTCCGGCATTCCCCATCAGCGTGTCCTTGAGCGTGCCGAAGGGATGCTCGACGGTGGCGCGGCGACGTGTCATCGCCTTGGGGTCCTCTGTCAGGCGTTGTCGCGACGTCTCGAAGGCGCTTTCGTACTGATGGCGGGTGACCGTTCGCCAACGCCCCGCCGTACAGCGTGGCTTGAGCCTACAACCGGCACACGCCGAAGGGTTGGCGTAGTAAAGAACCTTCTGGGAAGCGTTGCGTTGCTTCAGTGGCAGCCAGTGATCGGCCGGACAGCGGTAGGCATCCCGGGCCGGTTCGTAGTGAAAAGCATCGGCCTGATAGAGCTGGCCGCCTCCCTGATTGTTGACGGTCCGCCGGGGTGGGATATGGCAGGCCAGGTTGCGTTCTTCGCAGCGCTGCTGCTGTTCACCGTTGGAATAGCCGGCATCGGCCAGTATCGATAAATTCCCTCTTTCCAGCGCCGTCTGGGTCGCTTCCGCCATGGGCTGCAACTGGCGACTGTCATCGCCGTCCTGCACCGTCTCGTGGTGCACGATCAGATGGGTGTCGGTATCCACCGCCGTCTGCAGGTTATAGGCGGTGCGGTTTCCCTGTGGCGAGCGCATGAGCCGGGCCTCAGGCTCACCGGTGACGTGATGCTGGATCCCGAGCCGTTCCATGCGCTCGCGGCTGTCTCGGGTCTGATCACGCAGGGCCTTGAGCCGTTCGAGTGAACGGCGACGCTGGTCATCGTCGGGCCCATCCCGGTGGGCTTCCTCGTGGTCGGTCTCATCGAGGCCTTCCAGCCAGGCGTCGATACGCGCGTTCAACGCCTGTTCCTCACGGACCAGCGCCTGGCGGCTCACCACACGCTTCTTGCTAGCCACGGCCCCGAATTTGCTGCCATCGATGGCCACTTCGCGGCTCGCCAGCCAGCCGGCGTCACGGCAGAAACGCACGAAATGACGGCACAGCTGACGAAACGCGCGCGGATGCTTGCGCCGAAACTCGGCGATGGTCTTGAAGTCGGGAGTCAGCCGATTGAGCAGCCACATCAGCTCGATATTGCGCTGACATTCGCGTTCCAGCCGGCGTGACGAGCGGATCTGCTGAAGATAGCCGTACAGGTAGAGGCGCAGCATATCCGCGGGATGGTAGCCCGGGCGCCCGGTCGCAGCGGGCCGAGCCCGCTCGAAGCCCAGGGCATCGAGATCGAGGGAGTCGACATAAAGATCGATGACGCGAACGAGGTGATCGTCGGGAATCAGGTCATCGAGAGAAGGCGGCAGCAGGTCGAGCTGCTCGCGAGACGCGCCGGTGATATAGCGTGCCATGACGAAAACTGCCCATCAGGAAACCTGATGGGCAGTGTGCCAGCCGAGGCTGTGTTTTGACACAGCCTGTTCGGGCGCCCTTGTTTTTTGATCTGTCGTTCGTTAAAAAGAACGAAACCGTTCTTTTCAATGGATGCCGCATGCCATCACCGACTCCCGTCATCGTCGCCAACCTGCGTCGTCTCCGCGAGGCGCGCGGTTACTCGCTGAGCGCGCTGGCCGAACGGGCGGCGATCAGCAAGTCGACGCTCTCGCAGCTCGAGGCCGGTCACGGCAATCCCACCATCGAAACGCTCTGGACCCTGGCCAATACGCTGGGGGTGACGTTCAGCGAGCTGCTGGCCGAGAAAACAGGCGGTGTGACGGTCGGCGAGCCCGGTGGCGGGCAGGTGCAGGTCGTGGCCCGGGGACGGCAATCGCCGCGGGTCGAGGTGTATCTCATGCAGCTCGCGTCGGGCGAAATCAAGCATTCGCGAGGCCATCCGCGTGGCGTGCGCGAGCGCGTCATGGTGGTGGAGGGAACACTGCGCGTGGGCACGCCCCAGGCGCTGGCCGTGTGCCGCGCGGGCGAACAGCATGAGTTCGACGCGGATCTCGACCATCGCTACGAAGCCTTGCTGGGCGCAACGCAGGCGATGGTGACGATTCTCTATCCGCAGCAGTGGGAGGACGCATGAGCGATGATGCGGTAGCGGTCTCGGCGTGGCGGTCGGGCCGGCGCGGCCTGCGTGACAGCGTGTCGCTGGCGGTGGGGTATGCGCCGATCGCGTTTTCGTTCGGGGTGATCAGCGTGCAGGCGGGACTGTCGCCGTGGCAGGCGGTGGCGATTTCTTTGCTGGTCTTCGCCGGCGCCAGCCAGTTCGTGATGGTGGCGATGATGGCCGCGGGCAGCGGCGGACTCACGGTATTGTCGGCCGTGGTGATGATGAATCTGCGCCACCTGTTCTACGGACCGGCACTGGCCACGCGGCTGACCTCGATGCCGCGTCGCCTGGCGCCCTGGCTGGCCTTCGGGCTGACCGACGAGGTCTTCGCGACGGCGATGGCGAAAGGAGCGTCCCGGCCCCTCGCCCCCGCCTGGTGTCTCGGGCTTGCCGCGGGCGCTTATCTGGCCTGGGTCGGCGGTACGGCACTGGGAGCCGGTGTCGGGGCGGGGTGGGCAAGCGATGGCGGCTACGTGGCGCAGGCGCTCGACTTCGTGCTCCCGGCGTTGTTTCTGGCCTTGCTGGCGCAGGCGTGGCGTCGTGCGCGATGGCCGGTGGTGGCGGTGGCCGCCGGCGCCACGCTGCTGGGAATGGTGTGGTGGCCGGGGCATGTCGCCATGCTGGTCGGCATGCTGGCGGGAGCCGCGGTGGGCAGCCGTCGACCTCGCCCCGCATGCTCCGAGGAGGCGACGATATGACATGGTGGAGCATCGTGGTTGCGGCGGGCCTGGGCACCTTCTTGATACGGTATCTGCCGCTGCTCTCCGGAACGCGCCTGGCGCGTGGCGAGGGCTGGCTGAGCCGCTTTCTCGGAGCGCTGGGGCTTGCCGCCATTGCGGCGTTGATCGTCCTCTCGATGAGCGACCTATGGTGGCAGGCGCCGCACTGGCGCGGCGGGGTGCGCCTGGCGCTGGGCGCGGCGGCGGTGTTGCTGGTGCAGCGTTTGACGCCTAACGTGGGGCTGGCCACGTTGGTGGGCGCCGGCGTCTATGGGGCGGCCGGCGGGTTCCTGGCCGAGTGAGGGAATGCCATGACGGAAGAGGGCGGCATGCCGCGCGTGGAGGTGCGCGAATATCCGGATCGCGTCTTGACCGATCGTCACGGGTTCCATCAGTGGCTGATCGGGCTCGAGGGCGTCGTCGAGCTGGAAGCCGACGGCGAAGGGGCGCACGTGGAACCCGGGCAGTGGGTCGCCATTCCCAGCGGCAGCGAGCATCACTATCTGGCGCCGGGACGCAACCGCACCCTGGTGCTGGACCTGCCCGTGGCCTGGTGCGAGGCGGCCGGGCTGGCCGATATCGCGCCGCGTCGCCTGCCGCCTGCAGTGCTGGGCGGGGGCGATATGCTTCTCGAGGCGCGTCCCGACCAGCTGGCGGCCCGCCTGCATGCGCTGCTCGCGCAAGGCCGGACGCGGCATGCCTCTCCACGCCTGCGGTTGCTGCACCTGTTGCCGGCGGTCGAAGCCGACCTGGCGTATCCCTGGCGGATACGTGACTGGGCGGCGCGCTGTCACATGACGGAGGCCGCCTTCGCACGCCGTTTCCGGCATTTGACCGGGGTCGCCCCGCACGCCTGGTTGACCGCGCGGCGTCTTCAACGTGCCTGTGAGCTGATGCGCAACCCCCGGCTGACGCTCACCGAGATTGCACAAGCCTGCGGGTTTCACGATAGCGCACACTTCGCACACGCCTTTCGGGCCCACCACGCATGCTCGCCGCGCCAGTGGCGGCAACGTCAGCCGTCCAGTGTCTAGTCGAGGCCCGCGAGTCGCCACAGCATGTCGAGGTAGGGCGGAATCACCAGCGGCGCGGCCACGGTCGTCACGAGAACGGCGATCGCGCCCTTGGCGGGCCGCATGTCGAGCTCCATGGCGATCACCACGACATTGGCCGCCATGGGCACTACCCCCAGCAACAGCAGCATGCCGGTCATCGTCGTCGAGAGCCCTGTCGTCGCCTGCAGGCCGAGCACCAGGCCGAGCATCACCAGCGGCCACATCACGTAGCGCGCGGCGATGCTGGCGGCGAGAAAGCGGGCATCGAACTCGCGCAGCGAGACACCGCCGAGGGTCATGCCGATGATCATCATGCCGAGCACGGTATAGCTGGCACGAAAGTAGTCGAGCCCTTCGATCACCGCACCGGGCACCGACCATGGCAGGTGATGGGCGCCGAGTGCTGCCAGAAAGGCGTAGACCAGAGGCAGACGCACGATCTTGCCAAGGCTCTGGCGTACCGAGAATCGGCCCCGTGCGCTGATGTAGAAGCCCACGGTGAACTCGAAGAGCGTGATACCGAGCAGGCAGAACAGATAGGCGGCGACGCCCTCTGGCGGCAGCAGCACCATGGCCAGCGGCAGCCCGAAATAACCGGTGTTGCCGGTACCCGCGGAGAACGCCAGCAGAGCGGCCTCCTGCGGAGCGAACCCACGCCGCGCCACGGCATGAGTCACCAGGCACAGCAGACTGGCCAGCACGAACATGCCGGCCGTCAGACCGAGCAAGGCCGGCGAAGGCTCGCCCAGATAAAGCCCGCGAAAGAAGGTCAGCGGTGCGATGAGATAGATCAACAGCGTGGCGATGGGGCGTGGGTCGATGGCCAGCCGGCGCGTGCAGAGCCAGCCCAGTGCCACGAAGATCAGCAGCATCCACAGCGGTTGGGAAAGGTCGACGTGAGACATGCGGCATTCCTGATGATGAGCGCCCATGATGCCCGTTATGCGCCTTGTTGGGCAGACCTGGAAAGAAGGAAGGGCGCTACCTCATCGGTGCTTTTTCAGCCACGGGGCGGCGCGAGGGCGCTGTAGACCCGTTCCTGGGCACCAGGTTTGCCATCCATGGCCAGAAACCCTCGCTGTGCCCTGTCCCTGATGCGCTGGCAATGCACCCAATGCGGACGTCCTCGGGTCAGGATTCGACAAGTTTGCGGGCCGCGCGCATGGCAGGCTAAGCGCTCGTTCGTATCTGCAAGGGGAGTCGACATGTCACTCGAGGAGTCCGCGTCTCGCCGTGCCACCTGGATCGGTGCCACCACGGTACTCAATTGGGCATTGCTGGCGGCGTTGACGCAATTGGCGGGGCCGGTGCCGCCGTTTCTGCTCACCGCGCTGGCTTTCGGTCTGGCCTTCCTGTGCTTCGTGGTGTGGCTGCGCGTGCGCGGCGAGTCGCTGCGCGCGCCCCTGCGCCAGCCGCCGCGCGTCTGGGCGCTGGGCGTGGGCGGGCTGTTCGGTTATCACGCGCTGTACTTCGTGGCCCAGCAGAACGCGCCTCCGGCCAACGCGGGGCTGATCAGCTACCTGTGGCCGCTGTTGATCGTGCTGTTCGTGGCGTTGCTGCCGGGCGAGCATCTGCGCGTGCGCCATATCGTGGGGGCGTTGCTGGGCTTTGTGGGCGCGGCCTTGCTGGTGGGCGGCGATGTCAGCGCCTCGGGCAGCACCCTGGGCTATGTCGCTGCCTTTGCCTGTGCCTTCCTGTGGAGCGGCTATTCGGTGCTGTCGCGTGCCACTCGTGCGGTTCCCACGGCGGCCGTGGGCGGGTTCTGCCTGGTGACGGCCGTGCTGGCGGGGTTGTGTCACTGGTGGTTCGAGCCCACCCGGTGGCCGCAGGGCATCGGCTGGCTGGGCGTGATCGGTCTGGGCCTCGGCCCGGTGGGAAGCGCATTCTTCACCTGGGACGTGGGCGTCAAGCACGGCGACCTTCGCCTGCTGGGGCTGCTGGCGTATTTCACGCCATTGCTCTCGACGCTGGTGCTGATCGCGGCCGGTTACGCCACCGCGACCCTGTGGCTGGTGCTGGCCGCCGGCCTGATCACGCTGGGCATGCTGATCGGCAGTGGCTGGTTGCGTGCGCCGCGGCGTATCACGGTCTCCGACGATTGACCCTGAAGTCCACTCCAGACATTACACTGGAGAAAAGTCACCGAGAGGCATGACGCCAATGGGACATTCGTCTTCCGGTCACGATCATGCGCCGCATGATCACGACCACGACCACGACCACGACCACGGCCACGGCCACGGCCACGGCCACGACCATCACCACGAGCACGCGCCGACGGTCACCGCCGACAGCGCCAAGCGCGTCAAGCTCGCCATGTACCTGACCGCCGGCTTCATGCTCGCGGAAGCGATCGGTGGGTGGATCTCGGGCTCGCTGGCGTTGCTGGCCGATGCCGGGCACATGTTCAGCGACAGCTTTTCATTGGGGCTGGCGCTGTTCGCCTTCTACATGGGCGACAAGGCGCCGGACAAGCGGCGTACCTTTGGCTACCAGCGTTTTCAGGTGCTGGCGGCCTTCATCAACGGGCTGACGTTGCTGGGGATCGCGGTGTGGATCCTGATCGCCGCCGTCCAGCGCTTCTTTCAGCCGGTGGAGGTCATGGCTGCCCCGATGCTGGCCATCGCGGTGCTGGGGCTGCTGGTCAATGTGGTGGTCTTCAGGATCCTGCATGGCGGCGACCATGAGAATCTCAATCTGCGCGGGGCGTTGCTGCACGTCATGGGCGACCTGCTGGGCTCGGTGGCGGCCATCGTGGCCTCGCTGGTCATCATGGCGACCGGATGGATGCCGATCGACCCGTTGCTGTCGATGCTGGCGGCGGCGTTGATTCTGCGCGGCGCCTGGAAGATCGCTCGGCGTTCGGGCCACACCCTGCTCGAAGGCACCCCCGAGGGGATTGATGTCGACGGGATTCGCGCAGCTCTGGAGGACATCGAGGGCGTGGTGGGCGTGCATGATCTTCATGTCTGGGGGCTGACGCCGCAGGATCCGCTGCTCAGCCTGCATCTGGTGGTGCGCGATGACATGTCGCATGCGGTGATGCTCAAAGCGGCCTATGCACGTCTGCACGAGCGTTTCGGGATCAGCCACGCGACCCTGCAGGTCGAGGGCGAGGCGTGCCTGACCGGTGGCGATTGCCAGGTCACGTCGACCACGCACCCCTGAGCGGGGCGGTATTCGTGCGCGCTATGATCCGGATTAATGCCAAGCCGAGAAACTTTCATTGGTCAGCGCGGGTGGGGCACGGCAGAATGCGCGGCATCCATTAGTCACGTGACCCGATGCCGGTCGCGCCATGTCACGAAGAGGGTTGTACGATGAGCACTCGCGAGCATCCGCTGGGCGTCAGCTTCGAATTCTTTCCACCCAGCACCGAGGCGGGACGGGAAAAGCTGAAAGGCGTGCGCGACACGCTGGCCGAGCGGCGTCCGCGTTTCTTTTCGGTGACCTACGGCGCCGGTGGCTCGACGCAGGCACGGACCTTCGAGACCGTGCAGACGGTGCGCCAGAGCGGCATCGACACCGCGCCGCACCTGTCCTGCATCGGCAGCGACAAGGGCGAGTTGCGCGAGCGCCTGGCGAGTTTTCGCGAGGCGGGCATCGACAGCCTGGTGGCGCTGCGCGGCGACTTGCCTTCCGGCATGGGGGGGATGGGCGAGCTGCGCTATGCCAACGAGCTGGTCGAGTTCATCCGCGAGGAAACCGGTGACCATTTCCAGATCGCGGTCGCGGCCTATCCCGAAGCCCACCCCCAGGCCCCCAGCTACGAGCACGACCTGCAGAACTTCGTGCGCAAGATGCAGGCCGGGGCCGATCTGGCCATCACCCAGTATTTCTTCAGCGCCGACGCCTACTTCCACTTCGTCGAGCGTGCCCGGGCACTGGGCGTCGAGGCGCCGATCGTGCCGGGCATCATGCCGATCACCAATTACACCAAGCTGGCGCGCTTTTCCGACGCGTGCGGCGCGGACATTCCCCGCTGGATCCGCAAGCAGCTGGAGGCCTACGGCGATGACAGCGAGAGCATTCAGGCGTTCGGCAGCGAGGTCGTCACGCGCCTCTGCCAGCGGTTGCTCGATGGCGGTGCGCCGGGGTTGCACTTCTATACACTGAACCAGGCGACGCCGGCGCTGCGGGTGCTCGACAACCTGCGCTGCGATACCTGAGTCATGGCGCCGTTCGCGGCTGTCGTCTAGCCTGACACACGTAGACGTCTCACTCATGGACAGGAGAAAGGCATGCTACGTATCTCGCAGATGGCACTCGGCCTCGGTGGCGCCTTGCTGATGCTGGGCAGTGCCCAGGCAGCGCAACACGACATCGAGCTGCATCAGGTCAATGCGCAAGGCACCGGCGACAGCGTCGGCAGCGTCACGCTCGAGGATACCGACTACGGCCTGCTGTTGACCCCGGATCTGTCAGGTCTCGAACCCGGCATGCACGGGTTCCACGTGCACATGAACCCGAGCTGCCAGCCTTCGGAGCAGGACGGGGAAACGGTGCCGGGCGGTGCTGCCGGCGGCCACTACGATCCCGAGGACACCGGCACGCACCAGGGCCCTTACGGCGACGGGCATCTCGGAGATCTGCCGGTCTTGATGGTCGACGACGACGGCAATGCCACGACTCCGGTGCTGGCGCCACGCCTGGAAGCATCCGATCTCCAGGGCCGTGCGCTGATGGTGCACGCCGGCGGGGACAATTACAGCGATGAACCCAAGCTGGGCGGCGGCGGCAAGCGTGTCGCCTGCGGCACCTGGTCCCAGTGAAGGCACCTCGGTAATGGCGCAACGCGAAAAGGCTCCCGATCGGGAGCCTTTTTCATTCCATGACGGTGCCGCGCGGCTCGGCGTCAGTGCGTCTTGCCGTCACTCGGGTCGATCAGTCGAACGGTCTGGATGTCGTCCGAGGTCTCTTCCTTGCGCGGCTGATTGACGCGTGTGGGCAGGTCCGTGGCGAACCCGTTTTCGTCGATGGCCAGCTGTTCCAGATAATCGCAGGAGACGCATTCGCGGTAGCGAATGCCGTTCTGCTCCCAGGCACGGATGCGGTCCATGGCCGCGCAACGCGGGCAGATGGCGCCGGCGATGAAACGCTTGGGGGTAGCCGTCATCACGCACTCCTCTTGAAACGGCGACCGGGCGTGCGGCCCGGTCGAAAGTTGGGCTCGAACGCGCCGTCAGGCCGCCTCGGTGCTCTCGATGCCGGAATGGCGCAGTAGCGGTTCGATGCTCGGTGCACGTCCCCGAAAGGCTTCGAACAAGGCGGCGGCGTCGCGCGAACCGCCCCGTTCGAGAATTTCCTGACGGAAGCGCTGGCCCGTCGCCGTGTCGAAGATGCCGGCTTCCTCGAAGGCGCTGTAGGCATCTGCCGAGAGGACTTCGGCCCATTTGTAGCTGTAATAGCCTGCGGCATAACCGCCGGCGAAGATATGCCCGAAGCCGTTCTGGAAACGGTTGAAGTCGACGCGCGGCGTGACGGATGTCTTGTCGCGCACGTCGTCGAGCAGGGCCTGGACCTCGTCGGCACTGGGCGCCTGGCTTTCATGATGCAGGCGGAAGTCGAACAGGGACAGTTCGAGCTGGCGCATCATGCCCATGGCCGACTGGAAGTTGCGTGCGGCCTGCAGCTTGTCGAGCAGGGCGTCAGGCAGTTTTTCGCCGGTATCCACATGAGCGGCGATCATGTCCAGCCCCTCGCGCTCCCAGCAGAAGTTTTCCATGAACTGGCTGGGCAGCTCGACGGCATCCCAGGCGACGCCATTGATGCCGGAGACATCGGCGACGGTCTGCCGCGTCAGCATGTGGTGCAGGCCATGCCCGAACTCGTGGAAGAGCGTCAGCACCTCGTCGTGCGTGAGCAGGGCGGGCTTGCCGCCCACGGGGCGCGTGAAGTTGCAGGTCAGGTAGGCGACGGGCAGCTGCAGGCTGCCGTCCTCGCGGGTGCGCCGCACACGGCATTCGTCCATCCAGGCACCGCCACGCTTGCCTTCGCGGGCATACAGGTCGAGGTAGAAGCCGGCGATGGGCGTATCACCGTCGAGGATCTCGAAGTAGCGCACGTCCGGGTGATAGCGCGGCACGTCGTCACGTTCGGCGAAATCGATGCCGTACAGCGTGCCGGTGACCTGGAACAGTCCCTCGATCACCCTGGGGGCCGGGAAGTAGGGGCGCAGCTGTTCCTGGGAGATGGCATAGCGTGCCTCGCGCAGTTTCTCGCTGGCATAGCCGATATCCCACGGCTTCAGCGTCTCGAGTCCCAGCGATTCGCGGGCGAAGGCCTCCAGCTCGTTGAATTCGCGCTGGGCCTGGGGGTGCGCACGATCGGCCAGGTCACCGAGGAAGCCCAGTACCTGCTGGGGCGAGTCGGCCATCTTGGTGGCCAGCGAATAGTCGGCATAGGTGTCGAAGCCGAGCAGCTCGGCCAGTTCGCGACGCAGACGCAGCGTTTCCTCGATGATCGGGGCGTTGTCGAAACGCCCGGCGTGCGGGCCCTTGTCCGAGGCACGGGTCACGAAGGCGGTATAGACTTCTTCACGCAGCGCGCGGTCGTCGGCGAAGGAGAGCACCGGGTAGAAGCTGGGGAAGTCGAGCGTGATGCGGTAACCGTCGACGCCCTTGGCCTCGGCATTGGCCTTGAGCGTGGCCAGGGCGCTGTCGGGCAGGCCCCCAAGGCGCGTGTCGTCGGTCAGGTCGAGGTGCCATGCCTGGGTGGCGTCGAGCACATGATTGGAGAACGTGTTGGCCAGTTCCGACAGGCGCGCTTGAATCTCGCCATAGCGGCGCTTCCGGTCCTCGGGAAGATCGACACCGGCGAGACGGAAATCGCGCAGGGTATTGTCGATGGAGCGCTGCTGGCCCTCCTCGAGACGTGCGTATTCGTCGCTTTCCTTGAGGCGCGTGAAGGCCTCGAACAGTCCCTGGTGCTGGCCGAGCCAGGTGCTGTAGTCGGACAGCATGGCGAGACAGGCCTGATATGCCTCGCGCAGCGCCTCGTTGTTCATGGTGGAATTGAGGTGCGACACGGGCGACCAGGCTTGGGAGAGCCGGTCGTTGAGGGCCTCCAACGGTGCGGCGAGGCTTTCCCAACTGATCTGCGACTGCTGGGCGAGGGCCTCGATGTCACGGCGATTCTCCGCCAGGAGCTGCTCGATGGCCGGCACCACATGCTCGGGCTGGATGTCATCGAACGGCGGCAGGACATGCGATTCGAGCAAGGGGTTGCGTGACATGGGCACCTCGATATGAACGTGTGAATGAAGCATAGGTGGGGGTGGGCCCGGCTGCTTTCAATGTCGCGGCAATTGGCCGCCATCCCCGCGCCTGCTAGGCTTGGCGCTTTCGGCGCGGGTGCGCCATGAGTCGTGCGACGAAGGATACAACGCCATGAGTGAAACGCTGGAACGCTGGGGGTCGCGACGTGCCTTCATTCTCGCGGTGACCGGGGCGGCCGTGGGGCTGGGCAACATCTGGCGCTTTCCCTACATGACGGGCGAAAACGGCGGAGCGGCCTTCTTGCTGCTGTACGTGGCGTTCGTGATGGTGCTGGGGCTGCCGATCATGATGGCCGAGATCCTGGTGGGGCGTGCCGGTCGTCGCGGGCCGATGCAATCGTTGGCGCACCTGGCGCGTCACGCGGGCGTGTCGCCGCATTGGCGCTGGCTGGGGCTGTTCGGCGCCATAACGGTGTTCTTCATCCTGTCGTTCTATTCGGTGGTCTCGGGGTGGTCGATCGAGTATCTGATCGAGTCGGTCAACGGCAACTTCAGTGGCCGGACGCCGGCTGAAATCGGGGCCAGTTTCGAGGCCTTCCTCGCCGACCCGCTGCGCATGACGTTCAATCACACGCTCTTCATGCTGCTGACCATGTCGGTGGTCGCGGCGGGCATTTCCGGTGGCCTGGAGCGACTCAACAACCTGTTGATGCCGCTTCTTTACATCCTGCTGGTGGTATTGGCCGGTTATGCCGTGACGACCGATGGCTTCGGCACCGCCATGACATGGCTGTTCGCGCCCGACCTCGATGCCATCACCCTGAGCGTGGTGCTCAATGCCATGGGACATGCGTTCTTCACCCTGGCGGTGGGCGCCTGCGCGTTGATGGCCTATGGCGCCTACATGCCCGACCATCAGAGCCTGCCACGTGCAGTGATGGCGGTGGCCGTGCTGGATATCACCGTGGCGCTGCTGGCGGGGATCGCGATCTTCTCGGTGGTCTTCTCGCAGGGCATGGATCCCGGCGAGGGACCGGGGTTGATGTTCGTGACCCTGCCGATCGCCTTTTCCGACCTGCCGGGCGGGTCGTTATGGCTGGGCGTCTTCTTCCTGCTGTTGCTGCTGGCGACCTGGACCTCGTCGATCAACTTGGCCGAGCCAATGGTGGCGATCTTCACCGATGCCGGCCTCAAGCGGGGCAAGGCGACGGCGCTGATCGGCACCCTGGTCTGGATGGTCGGCTTGCTGTCGGTGTTTTCGTTCTCGACCCTGTCGGATGTGACATGGGTTGCGGGCATGAACTTCTTCGAGCTGGTGACCACGGTGCCGCCCGAGATTTTCCTGCCCATCGGCGGCTTGCTGATCGCGATCTTCGCCGCCTGGGTCATGCCGGCCAGCGAAGCGATGCGAGCGCTGGATGCCGGGCCCGGCGGTTTCCGGTTATGGCGCGGCGTGGTGCGCTACGTGTCGATTCCACTGCTGGTGATCGTACTGCTCTCGGCGCTTTGGTGAGGGGAGCCGCCGCAAGGCATGTCACCCTATTGGCAACGACAACAGGACAAGGAGACAGCTGATGACACTGCGGACGTTTCAGGGAATGACGCCGCGCCTGGGCGCACGGGTCTACCTCGACCCCGCCTGCGTGGTGCTGGGCGACGTTACCCTGGGGGACGACTGTTCGGTATGGCCGATGACCGTGATTCGCGGCGACATGCACCGCATCCGCATCGGTGCGCGCTGCAGCATCCAGGATGGCAGCGTGCTGCACATCACCCATGCCAGCGACTATAACCCCGAGGGCTATCCGCTGACGCTCGGTGACGACGTGACGGTGGGTCACAAGGCGCTGCTGCATGGGTGCACCATCGGCAGTCGGGTACTGGTGGGCATGGGCGCCACGGTCATGGATGGCGTGGTCGTCGAGGATGAGGTGATCATCGCCGCCGGAGCCGTGGTGACACCGGGCAAGCGCCTGGAAAGCGGGCACGTCTATGCCGGGAACCCTGCGAAGCCGCTGCGCGCCCTCAAGGAGGGCGAGCGCGCGTTCTTCACGTATACGGCGGGCAATTACGTCAAGCTCAAGGACGACTACTTGGCCCAGCCTTCCGTGTAACGCTGCCGGCATGGCCTGCGCGGTCCGTCTTTTCTCGTTCAACGCATTGTTTTGTCTCGTCGCGAAGCCGCATAATCTGGTTTTTCATCCAGTATTGTCGAGGGGCGTTTCGGGCGGGCCATGGCCAACTTTCGTACACATTTCGGCGTTGCCCTGGGCGGTGGCGCGCTGGCGGCCTATGCGGGATGGCAGGCGAGCCTGTGGAGTCTCAACGAAGGCTGGCCGCTGGCGGTGCTGACGGCGTTTGGCGGGATCCTGCCCGACATCGATTCCGACCATTCGCATGCCATCCGCCTGATCTTCACGCTGCTGGCGGTCCTGGCGGTGATCGCCGGGGCGTTATGGCTGCAATCGCGCCTGGCGCCGGGGCCGTTGGTCATGGCCTGCGGCGGGCTGTACGTCGGCGTACGCTACTTCGCCGGCGCCATCTTCAAGCGGTTCACCGTGCACCGTGGCGTCTGGCACTCGCTGCTCGCGAGCCTGCTGTGCGGCATGGGCACGGCGGCGATGAGCTTTCATCTCCTGGCCCAGCCGGCGCCGATGGCCTGGGCGCAGGGCATGGCGCTGAGCCTGGGCGCGGTGATTCATCTGTTGCTCGACGAGCTGTACAGCGTCGACCTGGTCGGTTCGCGGCTCAAGCGTTCCTTCGGCACCGCCTTCAAGCTGTTCGACTACCGCGAACCCGGCAATGCCGTGCTGATGCTGCTGCTGGGGGTCGCCCTCGCGCCCTGGCTGCCGCCCTGGGCCACGCTGTGGGAGCTGGTAGGGCGTGGCGTGGCCTTGTGGCCCTCGCCGTGACGACTCGCTGACGGGCACGATTCATGCCCGGGGTTCGGGAAGCCCTTGGGATCGACGCTGGGCGCGCGTTTCGGCGCGCTCGAGCTCCAGCAGCCCCTCCTCGACGAAGATCAGGTGTTCGTGGGCACGTGTCCGGGCCTCGTCGGCGTGGCCGGCGATGATGCTGTCGTAGAGGGCGCGGTGTTGGTCCATGAGGCGGTCGCGAGAATCGGGCTTCTCGAACAGGTGGGCCAGGTTGGCGACGATGCTCTTTTCCAGCAGGTGAAACAGGCCGCGCATGGTGTGCAGGAGCAGGACGTTATGGCCTGCCTCGGCGATGGCCAGGTGAAAGGCCGCGTCGGCACGTGCCTCGCGCATCGGGTCGCTGGCACGGTCGGGATGCCGGTAGCTTTCCTCCAGGGCCTCGAAGCGGGTTTTCAACATGGCCTTGTCGGCCGGCGTGGCGCGCAGGGCGGCATAGTAGGCGGCGATGCCTTCCAGTGCGTCGCGAAACTCGAGCAGGTCGAGATTGAACTCGCCGTGGCGGGCGAGCATTTCCAGCAGCGGATCGCTGTAACTGTTGTTGAGTTGCTCGGACACGAAGGTGCCGCCGCCCTGGCGGCTGGTCAGCAGGCCGCGCGCCGCGAGCTTCTGGATGGCCTCGCGCAGGGAGGGGCGCGACACGCCGAAATGCTCGGCCAGTTCACGCTCGGGGGGCAGTTTCTCCCCCGGCTTGAGGCTGCCTTCGAGGAGCATGGCTTCGAGCCGTTCGGTGATGACATCGGCGAGGCGAGGTTGTCTGACGCGTTGATAGGCCATGGGACGCTGCTCGTTGCTGGGCGTAGGATCGCCAGTGTAGTGATCGTCTGATAAATGGTATTACCAATTTTACGCGATTGCACGCGCTGCCCCAAGCCTCCTGCGAATGGGCGTGGAGTCTCGCTGATGCAGAGCCAGTAGGGCATTTGCAGAAGCAAGTGACTAAAGTATGAGCCGGTTTCGGCGTCTGCCGCTGTTCGCGAGTTGACCTTGCCAATGACCGGCCATAAAGTTGATCCGATGTATATTGTAAATTGGTAATACCAATATCGCCGAGGCTAGAGAGGTTGCCGCGGCGATCGCTCATCGCCAGCGCCTCATTTGCACAGGGTTCGTCATGATCATTTCCGCTTCCACGGACTACCGTCACGCCGCCAAGCGACGCCTTCCGCCCTTTCTCTTTCACTATGCCGACGGGGGCGCCTACGCCGAGCATACGCTGCGTCGCAATGTCGAGGATCTTGCCGGTATCGCGTTGCGTCAACGCGTATTGAAGGACATGTCCCATTTGTCCCTGGAGACCGAGCTGTTCGGCGAACCTCTGGCCATGCCCGTCGCCCTGGCCCCCGTGGGGCTGGCCGGCATGTATGCCCGGCGCGGCGAGGTGCAGGCGGCGCGCGCCGCGGCCTCGAAAGGCATCCCGTTCACGCTGTCGACGGTATCGGTGTGTCCCATCGCTGAGGTGGCCTCGGCCATCGAGCGGCCTCTCTGGTTCCAGCTCTATGTACTGCGGGACAGGGGCTTCATGAAGCATGTGCTGGAGCGTGCCAAGGCCGCCGGCGTCAAGACGCTCGTCTTTACGGTCGACATGCCGGTGCCCGGCGCGCGCTATCGCGATGCGCACTCCGGCATGAGCGGCAAGCACGGGGGCCTTCGGCGCATGCTGCAGGCCGTGACGCATCCGTCCTGGGCCTGGGACGTGGGGCTTCACGGCCGGCCGCACGATCTGGGCAACGTGTCCGATTATCGCGGCCAGCCGACGGAGCTCGAAGACTACATCGCCTGGCTCGGCAACAACTTCGATCCTTCCATTTCCTGGAAGGATCTGGAATGGATCCGCGAGTTCTGGGACGGGCCGATGATCATCAAGGGCATTCTCGACCCCGAGGATGCCCGCGATGCGGTGCGCTTCGGCGCGGATGGCATCGTCGTGTCCAATCACGGCGGCCGTCAGCTCGACGGTGTGCCCTCCACCGCGCGTGCTCTGCCGGCGATCGCCGATGCGGTCAAGGGCGACCTGGCCATCCTGGCCGATTCCGGCGTGCGCAATGGGCTCGATGTCGTGCGGATGATCGCCATGGGGGCTGATACTATATTGTTGGGGCGTGCCTATATCTATGCGCTGGCCACCGCCGGCGAGGCGGGCGTTGCCCACCTGCTCGAGCTGTTCGAGAAGGAGATGCGGGTCGCGATGACGCTCACCGGCGCGCGCTCCATCGCCGAGCTGGGTTCGGATTCGCTGGTCACCGGGTCTGCGGCGGCGTCGATCGAACGCACGCTTTCGCCGAGCCTGTAATGATCGCGGCTCGGGTGCCGTCGTCGCGCGAGCGCCTGGGCCGCCGAGACAAGGGCGCAACGGGGTGGCGGTCGATGCCCCGGTCTTGCTTTCGCTGTCGACCGATCGGGACTCATGATGAAAAAGCCTTACGAAGAGCTGCACGAGGCACTGCGCGGGATCCTGCCCGCCGAGCGCCTGATTGACGACCCGCTGCGATTGCTCGCCTATGGCACCGATGCCAGCTTCTATCGATTGATCCCGCAACTGGTCGTCCGCCCCGACAGCGAAGAAGAACTGATGGGCGTGCTCGCCGAGTGCCGGCGTCGGTGCCTGCCGGTGACGTTTCGCACGGCGGGGACGTCGCTTTCCGGGCAGGCGGTGACCGACTCGGTGCTCGTTCAGTTGAATCAGGGGTGGCGCGATTACCGCATCCTCGACGCGGGACGGGCGATCCGCCTGCAACCCGGCATCATCGGGGCCCGCGCCAACCAGTTGCTGGCCCCTTACGGGCGCAAGATCGGTCCCGACCCCGCATCGATCAACAGTTGCATGATCGGAGGGATCGCCGCCAACAATGCCTCGGGCATGTGCTGCGGCACGGCTCAGAACAGTTATCGCACGCTGCGTGACATTCGCGTCATTCTCGCCGACGGCACGCTGCTCGATACCGCGGATGCGGATAGCCGGGCGGCATTTCGCGACTCGCATGCCGCGCTGCTCGAGGCATTGGAGCGGCTGGGGCGAGAGACCCGGGAAAACGCGCCGCTGGCCGAGCGCATTCGTCACAAGTACCGGCTCAAGAACACCACCGGCTACGCGCTCAATAGTCTGGTCGATTTCGAGGATGGCTTCGATATTCTCGCCCACCTGATGATTGGCTCCGAGGGAACGCTCGGCTTCATCAGTGCCATTACCTACGACACCGTGGCGGATGCGCCTCTGAAAACGGCGGCGCTGGCCTTCTTCCCCGACATGGCCACGGCGTGTCGGGCCACGCTTGCGCTCAAGTCGGCGCCGGTGTCGGCGGTCGAATTGATGGATCGAGCGGCCTTGCGCTCGGTGGAGGGGAGTCCAGGCATGCCGGAGCGCCTCAAGACGCTGCCCGCCGCTGCCACGGCACTGCTCATCGATGTGCGTGCCGAGGACGAGGCGACGCTGACACAGCAGATGTCGGCGGTGCACGCGGCGCTCGAGGGCATCAAGACATTGGAGCCGCTGGGCTTCACGCGCGATCCCGAGGAGTACGCGCGATACTGGAAAGTGCGCAAGGGACTGTTTCCTGCCGTGGGCGCGGTGCGTGACGTGGGAACCACGGTCATCATCGAGGATGTCGCCTTCCCGATAGAATGTCTCGAGGCCGGGGTGGCGGCTTTGACCGAGGCATTCCGGCGCCATGGCTACGAGGGCGCCATCCTGTTCGGGCATGCGCTGGAAGGCAATTTGCACTTCGTCTTTCCCCAGGGCTTCGAGACACCGGCCGAGATACAGCGATATGCCGCATTGATGGAGGACGTCGCGACCCTGGTGGCCGACGAGTATGGCGGCTCGCTCAAGGCGGAGCACGGGACGGGGCGCAACATGGCGCCGTATGTCGAGCGTGAGTGGGGCGCCGAGGCGTATGCGTTGATGTGGCGTATCAAGGCGCTCTTCGACGCGGATAATGTACTCAACCCTGATGTCGTGTTGAGTCGCGACCCCGAGCAGCATATCCACAACCTCAAGCCGCTGCCTGCCGCCGACCCCATTGTGGACAAGTGCATCGAATGCGGCTTCTGCGAGCCGGTATGTCCGTCGCGGGAGCTGACCCTGACACCACGTCAGCGCATCGTGATTCAGCGCGAAATGGCGCGGCTCGAAGCCTCCGGTGGGCAGGAGGACGCATCGCGCCTGGCGACACTGCGCGACGCCTACCAATATCAGGGCATCGATACGTGTGCGGCCGATGGCCTGTGCGCCACGCAGTGTCCGGTCGGGATCAATACCGGGGACCTCGTGCGTGAATGGCGGCACCGGCAGGTCGCCGAACACGGTGCCGCGGCGCACCTCATCGGTCGCCACTTTTCAGGGACCACGCGACTGGGACGGGGCGGACTGCGCGTCCTCGACCTGACCCATGGCGTGCTGGGGACACGCTTGATGGGAGCGTTGTCGAAAGGGGCGCGACACCTGAGCGGGGCACGTTTGCCGCAATGGTCGCCGAGTCTTCCCGGGCCGGCACCGGTGCGCATCCTGGAGCGCCGTGCCGGCAAGCCGCCCGTCGGCCGGGGCGACAAGGTCGTCTATCTGCCTGCCTGTGCCACACGCGTCTTCGGTACCTCGCGTCAGGATGCGCACGCCCGGGCCGTGACCCGGACCACGTTGGCGCTGCTGGAAAAGGCTGGTTTCGAGGTCGTCATGCCGGCGATGATCGGCCACCTGTGCTGTGGCATGGCTTTTCAGTCCCGGGGGCAGTTCGCCGAGGCGGATCACAAGGCGCGCGAGCTCAACCGTGAGCTGTTGCTGGCCTCTCAGAATGGGCGCTATCCGGTGTTGTGCGATACCAGTCCGTGCACGCAGCGCATGCGTGAGCGGCTGGATAAACGGCTGCAGATACAAGAGCCCGTTGCGTTCGCGCACGACCACCTTTTGCCGCGCCTGTCGATCACGCCGAAGCGGGCGCGTATTGCGTTGCACATCACTTGCTCGAGCACCTGCATGGGACTGGATGACAAGTTTCTCGCCCTGGCCAAACGTTGCGCCGACGACGTCGTGGTGCCTCCGGACATCACGTGCTGCGGGTTTGCCGGCGACAAAGGGTTCACGGTGCCGGAGTTGAACGCGTCGGCACTACGGGGGCTGGCCGATGCCGTGCGTGGCTGCGAGGCGGGGTACTCCAACTCGCGCACCTGCGAGATGGGGCTGAGCCAGCATGCCGGCATTCCCTACCGCTCGATTCTCGATCTGCTTCATGACGTCAGCCGCCCCCTGGAGGCGAAAAGCCCGCAGGCACAGGTTGATGTCGGACGTGTGACAAGCGAGTGATCTCGAGGCATTATTTTTGGCTCGCCCCCTTGCGTTCACGGCGGCGGATCCGTAAAGTACGCATCCGCTGCCGGCGACGGACCTCGTGGCCAGCGGTGAAAGAGGTTCGCAAGTGACTGACTTGCTTGAGATTTTCAGGTTCGCCTCGAACGGTCTCGCTTGACAGTCGCGCCGGTTTCGGTAAAATGCGCACCTCTCGAGTCGCCAC
>JQNW01000007.1 GCA_000761475.1 Chromohalobacter israelensis | reverse complement strand
AACAGCGCCAGTCTGGCGCTGCGCGCCATGCCTGGCGCACAACGAAAAAGGCGCGGGGGAGGTCCCCGCGCCCAAGTACGATCGGTCTATCGCGATCGGCGCGTCGGCACCGAAACGCGGCCTCAGCCGTTCTTCATCGATGCCATGTCGATGACGAAGCGATAACGCACGTCGCCTTTCTGCATGCGCTCCCAGGCTTCGTTGATGTCCTGGATGTCGATCATCTCGACGTCGCAGGTAATGCCCTTCTCGGCGCAGAAATCCAGCACTTCTTGCGTCTCGGGAATGCCCCCGATCAGCGAACCGGCCAGCACGCGGCGACGGAAGATCAGGTTAGCCCCCATCACCGCCGGCTCCAGCGGCTGCATCTGCCCGACCAGGATGTGCGTGCCGTCGTACTTCAGCGCCTGCAGGTACGGATTCAGATCGTGCTGGTTGGGCACGGTGTCGAGCATGAAGTCGAAGGTCTCGGCGACCGCCGCCATCTGCGCCTCGTCGGTGGACACCACCACATGGTCGACGCCATTGGACTTGGCCTCGGCCACCTTGCTTTCGGAGCGCGTGAACAGCGTGACTTCGGCGCCCAGCGCCTTGGCCAGCTTGACGCCCATGTGGCCGAGGCCGCCCATGCCGATCACGCCGATCTTGTGGCCCGGCTTGACGCCGTAATGCTTGAGCGGCGAATAGGTCGTGATGCCCGCGCACAGCAGCGGCGCGGCGGACTTGAGGTCGATGCCTTCCGGCATGCGCAGCACGAACCGCTCGCTGACCGTGACCTTGTCGGAGTAGCCACCCTGGGTAAGGCTGCCGTCATGGCGGTCCGGGCTGCCGTAGGTCATGGTGAAGCCTTCGGCACAGTACTGTTCCACGCCGTCGTTGCACGCCTGGCAATGGCGGCAGGAATCGACCATGCAACCCACACCGACCAGATCGCCTTCCTTGAAATTGGCAACGTCGCTGCCCACCGAGGTCACGCGACCGACGATCTCGTGGCCCGGCACCACCGGATAGGCGGCCATGCCCCAGTCATCCCGCGCGAAGTGGAGATCGCTGTGGCAAACGCCGCAGTAGAGGATCTCGATGGCGACATCGTCCGGGCGCGGCGTGCGGCGCTCGAAGGAAAACGGCTCGAGTGCCGACTCCGCAGAGTGCATTGCATAGCCCGTAGCTTGTGGCATAGCGAATATCCTTTCGATGGTGAATGCGATCGCCTGGCGTGCTCACACGACACCAGGAACGCGATCGCGGACCCCAACAGTGTGGGCATGCCACGGCATCTCGGCCATGCCCGATTCTGTGCGATGTTTGCCGAATACTACTCACTCGCGGCGAGATGACCCTAGCGTACGGCAAATTTCATGCACGATGTTATCCTGTTGCAGCGTTAGCTATCGTCGAGGAGACGCCGATGCCCCTGCCAGCCCCTTTCGCCGCGAACCCCACTGCCGGTCATGACCTGGAAGCCCACCTGGCCTCACGCCTGGCCCCGCTGGCCACCCAGGAAGGATTCGCCGCTACTCCCTTGCCCGGCGTGCAGTTGATCACCTCGCACTGCGGCCACGCGCGCACTCCGTTGATGTACGAGCCGAGCCTGGTCATCATCGTGCAAGGCAACAAGACCGGCTACCTCGGGGATCGCATCATCCATTACGGTGCCGGCCACTATCTGATTCAGGCCATGCCGCTGCCTTTCGAATGCGAGACCCATGCCAGCGATACGACCCCCTTGCTGGGCCTGTCGGTGAGTCTCGACATGGCCATGCTCGGCGAGCTGGTCCGACGCCTGCCCACGGCGCCCCCGACGCGCATGCCCGCCCCCATGGCAGCCGTGGACATGGATGTGGACATGGGCGATAGCGTCATGCGCCTGATCGACTGCCTGCACGACCACGAGCAGGCCGCAGCGCTGGGCGACGGCCGCATCCGCGAGGTGCTGTTCGCCGCCTTGCGCGGCCCCCAGGGCGCATCGCTGCGCCAGTTGGTGGCCCACCACGGTCAGTATTCCCGCATCGCCGAAGCGCTGACCTTCCTGCACCGGCAATACACTCAGTCCCTGAACGTGGAAAGCCTCGCGCGGCGCGTCAACATGAGTGCCTCGCACTTTCACCACCACTTCAAGCGCACCACGCAGCTCGCACCGATGCAGTACCTCAAGCGCTTGCGACTGCTCAAGGCGCGCGTGCTGCTCACCCAGCAGGGCTATCAAGTGGCCCAGGCCGCCACCCAGGTGGGCTACCAGAGTGCATCGCAGTTCAGCCGCGACTATAAGCGCTATTTCGGCCAGAGCCCGCTGGACGATCGCCAGTCTCGCTCCGCCAACTTGCCATGAACACGAAAGGGCATGTACTGAAGTTTCGGCCCCGACATGCCGATAACGTCTTCATCACCATCAGACTGATGAATGGATGGCCTCTCCCGGCATGACATGGCAAGGAAAGCACGACATGGCCCAATTTCTGACATCGCAAGGCCTGCCAGACACCATTCAGGGAGAGTGGGACATCAAGCTCATCGCCTTGTCTTGTCTCGTCGCCTGGCTGGCGGCAGGCCTGGGCCTGCTCATCGGCGATCGCATGCAGGAAGCCAACGGCAAATGGCAGCGCCAGGGATGGCTACTGGCCGGCACCGCCATGATGGGGCTCGGCGTATGGAGCATGCATTTCACCGGCATGCTGGCGCTGCGGCTGCCCCTGCCCATGCATTACGACGCCGGACTGACACTGCTGTCCCTCGTTCCCGCCATGCTCGGTAGCGGCTATGCCCTGCGTATCATGGCAATGCCCCTCCCGCGCTTGAGTGACTCTCTGGTCGGTGGCGTCGTGCTCGGCATGGGCATCGGCATCATGCACTACCTGGGCATGGAGGCCATGCGCATGCCCGTGAAGGTACGCTATGACATCGGCCTGTTCGTCATGTCGCTGGTGGTCGCGATAGGGCTGGGTATCGCCGCGATGCTCATCCATCGCCGCTATGCGCGGCAGCGACGCCTCAATCGTCTCGATCACTGCCTGGTCAGCATCGCCGCCTGCATTTCGCTGGCCATCAGCGGCATGCACTACACCGCCATGTCGGCCACCTATTATCTGCCCACGGCGACGCCTGCCCCCCAACAAGCGGTGACGCCTGCGTCCTGGCTGGGCGTCAGCGTCAGCGGCATCGTCATTCTCCTGCTGATGGCTGCCGGACTCTGGGTATTCATCGACCGGCGTCTGCAGCGCCATCAGCGCCAGTCCGTCATGTCGCGCGAGCAGCTCATGGAAGTGATCGCCGCCATCAACGACGCCTTCCTGCTGTTCGATCACCGGGGCCGGATCGTGCTCAGCAACCGGACCTTCTCGACGCTGACCGGCTATACCCCCGACGAAATTCGCAACCAGCCACTGTCGATTCTCGAGCACTCGCAGGAAAGCGCCCGGACGTACCGAAACATCCAACGTTGCGTCGTCGAGCACGGCCGCTGGCAAGGCGAGATCGAGGCACGACGCAAGAACGGCGAGGCTTTTCCCGTGCGCGTCAGCGTCAATCGCGTCGATTACAGCCAGGGCAATGTCCATCACTTCGTCGCCACGCTTCATGACCTGAGCGCTCACCGCGAAGCGCAAGCGAAGATTCACCGGCTCGCCCATCACGACACCCTCACCGGCCTGTCCAACCGCCAGACGCTCTACGCGCGCCTGGATGCCCTGCAAGCCGCGTGTCGCGCACAGGGACCGGGCGGCGCGCTGATCATGCTCGATATCGACAACTTCAAGGCGCTCAACGATTCCCGCGGCAATGCCGTCGGCGACACCCTGCTTCTGCATGTCGCGCGGCGCCTCAAGCGTTTCGCTCGTCACGAGCATGACCTGGCACGCCTGGGCGGCAATGAATTCGCCCTGGTGGTCACCAACCTGCCGAGTGCCCACGACGATGCCGACGAGGCATTGAACCGCTACCTCGACACCGTGCGTCAAGCCATCGGCGGCGTATACGACCTCGACGGTTTCACTCATACCACGACGCACAGCCTGGGCGGCGTCCGCTTCGGCGACGGCGACGTGCCGGCGGACGAGCTGGTCAAGCGCGCCAGCCTGGCGATGTCCCACGCCAAGCAGGAAGGCGGCAACGCCAGTCGCGCCTTCCGCCCCGAGATGGAGCAGGCACTTCAAGTGCGCGTCTGCATGGAAGCCGAACTCCGTCAGGCGCTCGCCACCGACCAGTTGCAGCTCTTCTATCAGCCTCAGGTGGATACCCGGGGGACGATCATCGGTGCCGAGGCCCTGATTCGCTGGCAGCACCCCGAACGCGGCATGATTTCGCCGGGCGACTTCATTCCCCTCGCCGAGGAAACGGGCCTCATCGAACAGATCGGTGGCTGGGTGCTGGATACGGCCTGTCAGCAGCTCGCCACCTGGTCACGCCACGACGCCACGTCCCACCTGCAATTATCGATCAACGTCAGTGTGCGCCAGTTCCAGCAAGCCGATTTCGTCTCGCGGGTATTGGACACCATTGCACGTCACCGGGCGCCGGCCGAGCGGCTCACGCTGGAACTGACCGAAAGCCTGCTGCTGGCCAATGTCGAGGGGGTCATCGACAAGATGACACGGCTCAAGCAGCACGGCGTGAACTTCTCGCTGGACGATTTCGGCACCGGCTACTCGTCGCTGGCCTATCTCAAGCGCCTGCCCTTCAACACCTTGAAGATCGATGTCTCCTTCGTCCGCGACGTGCTCGTCGATGCCAACGACGCAGCCATCGTCAAGACCATCGTCGCGCTGGCCGACAGCCTGCAGCTCAAGTCCGTCGCCGAAGGCGTCGAGGTACAGGCTCAACGCGAGTTCCTGGAGCGTCTAGGCTGCCACTACCACCAGGGCTATTATTTCGGCCGCCCGTCACCCATCGATGTCTTCGAAGCGCATCTGGCAACGCAGGCCTCCGCGAGCGCTACCACGCCATGATGCCGCGCACGATGTAATAGCCGCCCACCAGGGTGACCAGCCAGCGCGTCCAGCCTCGAAAGCTCGCATCGGTCAAGCGTCGCAGGATGACATTCCCGGCACGCGTTCCCAGGAAGCTCAACGGGATCGCCAGTGCAATCCAGCCCCATTCCCCGCGACTCAGCGCCAACGCCGCCTGCCAATAGAACATTACCTTGAGCGCATGCGCGATGACCTGGATCGTCGCCTTGGATGCCACCACCGTGCGACGATCGAGCCGCGTGCGCACGAAGCCGATGTCGATGGTCGGCCCCGACACCCCGGCGGCAATGGTCAACCCTCCGGCGACACAGCCGCACAGCACCGCATCCAGCGGTCGGGATACGTCGAGCCGGAACCAGCGCCGAGGTAGCCAGACCAGTACGGGCAGCATCCCGATCAACAGCATCACCACGCGCTCGTCCGGCGTGTAGCGCAGCCAGGCCAGCAGCCCCGCCGCCAGCATCACGCCAAGCACGATCCAGCCGACGATGCGCCAATCGATGTAATGCCGCGACAGGAAGGCCCGGGAACCGTTGGCGCCCAGTTGAATCACGCCATGCACGGCGATGGCCGTCGTCGCCGGCAGCCAGGCCAGCAGGAACCCCAGCAGGATCAGGCCACCGGCCATGCCAAAGACACCGGAGAGCGCGGAAGTCCCGAACACCACGCCCAGAAACGCCAGCGAGAGAGGAAACGTCATGTCCGCTGTCTGCCATCCGCGCGCCGATGTGAATTACCGCACACGATGATGGCAGCCACCCGCCATCGCTGCGCCATCACAGCACCTTGACCGTCGGCCAGGCGCGATCGGCACGCGTCGCCAGCGTGTCACGCAGCGCCTCGCCCGCAGCGCCGCTGGTCAACATCACGTCGAACGCCTCCAGCTCGGCGAAAAAGGCCGGCCGCACCCGATCGAGCTTGCTCTCGTCGGCAATGAGGATACGCTGCACGGCGGTTTCCAGAGCCACCTGCTTGGGCACCACCTCGTGGAAATGGAAGCAGCTCACGCCCTTGTCGACATGCACCCCGGCGGCGGAAATGAACGCCTTGTTGATCCCCAGGCGACGAATCGCGGTGACCAGTTCCTCGCCACCGAAGGATTGCGACACCGGATAATAGAGGCCGCCCAGCAACACCAGCCGCACGTGAGGCAAGGCGAGTTGCTCGATGGCGTTGGCGACGTTGAGGGCATAGGTCACCACCGTCAGCGGCAGATCGGGATCGAGCTTGGCAAACAGCGGGATCAGCGTCGTCCCGCAGTCCACGAAGATCGTGTCGTTGGCCTCGACCATGCGTGCCGCTTCCTCGCACATTCGCTGCTTGGCCTGGGCGAAACTGTCCTGCTGAATGGCGAAGTCGTATCCGGTGGCAACCTGCGGATGCTCGGCCAGCAGCAAACGCCCGCCCAGCGAGACGATAGTGTCCTGGCTGGCGGCGATATCGCGGCGTATGGTCATCTCCGATACCTGACAGCGCTGGGCGGCCTCGGCAATCGGCAACATGCCTTCCGCGCGCAGGGTGTCCTGTAGCCATTGAAGGCGCGCCGCACTGCGGCTATTCATGTGCACATCTCCCTCGGCATACCGGACGACGAGATCGCTCGCCATTCTCCGGCACATTTTGTTAGCTTAGCCACAAAATTTCTGTTAGAAAATTAACAAAGATGGCTCGACGATAAATACAAGGACATTACCATGTCTGTGACTTCTTTCGCGCCGCCCGGCTCAACGGTCGGCAGCACGACCGACTCATCTCCCCATGCCCCGGCTTCGCCCGGATGCATGCCACTCGGGGAATCACGCCCATGACCGATCTCAAGCCCGTTGCCCGTCAGGCCCTGGCCCTGATGGACCTCACCTCGCTCAACGACGACGATGACAGTGCCCGCATCCAGGCGCTGTGCCGTCGTGCAGACACGCCCGCCGGCCATCCCGCCGCGCTGTGCCTGTACCCGGCCTTCATCGAGGACGCCCAGCGCGAGCTCGATGCCATCGGCCTGACCCGGCGCGTACGCATCGCCACGGTGACCAACTTTCCCGACGGCGCCCCCAACGCCGAGCGCGCCGCCCGGGAAACCCGGCTCGCGGTGGCTGCCGGCGCCGACGAAGTCGACGTCGTCTTTCCCTACCGAGCTCTGCTCGACGGCGCCCCCGACGTCGGCCGCCTGCTCGTCGAGGCCTGCCGCGACGCCTGCGGTGGCGCGACCTTGAAGGTCATTCTCGAAACCGGCGAACTCAAGGATGCCGCGCTGATTCGCCAGGCCGCCGACATCGCCATCGCCGCCGGCGCCGACTTCATCAAGACCTCCACCGGCAAGGTCGCCGTCAACGCCACCCTGGAGGCCGCCGAGATCATGCTCGAGACGATTCGCGACAGTGGCCGCGACGTGGGCTTCAAGGCCGCCGGCGGGATTCGCACCACCGAGGACGCCAAAGCCTACCTCGACCTGGCCGCACGGATCATGGGCGAGGCATGGATCAGCCCCGCGCACTTCCGCTTCGGCGCCTCGGGGCTGCTCGATGCCCTGCTCGCCACGCTGGAGGGCGATGAGGCCAAGGCGCCCGGCGACGGTTACTGAACGCGCCTCGGCAGATATCGACATTCAACGGCAGACAACAACAACGCGGACACCGTCATGCTCATTCAAGACATCATCCGCCGTAAGCGCGACGCCGAGACCCTCGACGCCGACGCCATCCACGCCTTCATGCGCGGCGTCGCCGACGGCCGCGTGGGCGACGCCCAGATCGGCGCCTTCGCCATGGCGGTCGTGCTCAACGGCATGACCCGCGACGAGGCCATCGCGCTGACCGAGGCCACCCGCGATTCCGGCCAGGTCCTGCGCTGGCACGACCTGCACCTCGACGGCCCGGTACTCGACAAGCACTCCACCGGCGGCGTGGGCGATCTCGTCTCGCTGGTACTGGGGCCGTGGATCGCCGCCTGCGGCGGTCACGTGCCCATGATCTCCGGGCGCGGACTCGGCCATACCGGCGGCACACTGGACAAGCTCGAGGCGATTCCCGGCTATGACGTCACCCCCGACGCCGACCTCTTCCGCCGGCTGGTCAAGGACGTCGGCGTGGCGATCATCGGTCAGACCGGCACCCTCGCCCCCGCCGACAAGCGTCTGTACGGCGTGCGCGACGTGACCGCCACGGTCGAGTCTTTGCCATTGATCGTGGCCTCGATTCTGGGCAAGAAACTGGCCTGCGGACTCGACACCCTGGTCATGGACGTCAAGGTCGGCAACGGCGCCTTCATGCCCACGCCCGACGCCTCGCGGGAACTGGCCGAGGCCATCGTCGCCATCGGCAGCGGCGCCGGCACGCCCACCAGCGTGCTGCTGACCGACATGAACCAGCCGCTGGCCGACTGCGCCGGCAATGCCTTGGAAGTCCACGAGGCGTTGAGGCTCTTGCGCGGCGACGGGCGCAATAAAGAAGTGCGCGGCGACGGGCGCAATAAAGAGCTGCGCGGCGACGGGCGCGATAGCCGCCTCTACCAGGTCACCCATGCCCTGGCCACGGAAATGCTCGTGCAAGCCGGCCTCGCCGCCGATGCCGCCGACGCCGCGACGCGTCTGGAAACCGCCCTGGCCTCAGGCGAGGCACTGGAACGCTTTTCGCGCATGGTGCATGGCCTCGGTGGCCCGAGCGATCTGGCCGAACGCCCCGAACACTATCTCGCGTCAGCTCCCTTCACGACCGATGTCGTCGCGCCTCGGGCCGGTACCGTCAACGCCATCGACACCCGCGCGCTTGGGCTCGGCGTCGTCGAACTGGGCGGCGGCCGCCGTAACGCCGGGGATGCCATCGACCATCGCGTCGGGCTTTCGCGGATCGCCGCGCTCGGCCAGCGCGTCGAGGCCGGCCAGCCCCTGCTGCGCCTGCATGCCGCCAGCCGAGCCGAGGCCGACGCCGTCTCTCGGCGTCTGCGCGAGGCGTTCACTCTGGGCGAACCGGATCACGCCGTGCCGCCCGCGCTGATCCACGCCACCCTGCGTCAGGAGACATCGTCATGACCCGCGCCATCCTGCTCGTGCTCGACTCCTTCGGCATCGGCAACGCACCGGACGCCGCCGCGTTCGGTGATGCCGGCGCGGATACCCTGGGCCATATCGCGCATCATCGTGCCGCTGCCGGCCGACCGCTGGCACTGCCCCATCTGGCAAGCCTCGGGCTCTATCACGCGCACCATCTCGCCACCGGCGAGTGGGCCGAGGGCATCACGCCCCCCGAGACGCTCGACGGCGCCTACGCCGCGGCGGCCGAGATCTCCTCGGGCAAGGACACGCCCTCCGGGCATTGGGAGATCGCCGGCGTCCCGGCACTGTTCGAATGGGGTTACTTCCCCGACAAGACGCAGAGCTTTCCGCCCGATCTGCTGGAGGCCTTGATCGAGCAGGCCAAGTTGCCCGGCGTGCTGGGCAACTGCCATGCGTCCGGCATGCCGATACTCGAGGCGCTGGGCGAAGCCCATATCGCAAGCGGCAAGCCCATCGTCTATACCTCGGCGGACTCGGTGTTCCAGATCGCCGCCCACGAGACCCATTTCGGCCTGGATCGCCTATACGCACTGTGCGAAATCGCCCGCGAGCTGTTGATGCCCTACAACATCGGCCGTGTCATCGCCCGCCCCTTCGTCGGCGAGACGCCGGACACCTTCGAGCGCACCGGCAACCGCCGCGACTACGCCATCGAGCCGCCCACGCCCACCGTGTTGCAGAAACTGCATGACGATGGCGGCAAGGTGCTCGGCGTGGGCAAGATCGGCGATATCTACGCCCATTGCGGCGTCTCGAACGTCATCAAGGCCCACGGCCATGACGCGCTGTTCGATGCCACCCTCGAGGCCATCGATGAAGCAGGCGACCGGACGCTGGTGATGACCAACTTCGTCGACTTCGACACGTTGTATGGCCACCGCCGCGACCCGAATGGCTACGCCGAGGCGCTGGAAGCCTTCGATCGGCGTTTGCCGGAAGTGCTCGCCAAGCTGCGTCCCGACGACTTGCTGATCCTCACTGCCGATCACGGCAACGACCCGACCTGGACGGGGACCGACCATACCCGCGAGCAAGTCCCCGTGCTTGCCAGCGGCGCCGGCCTGGCCCCCAGGCCACTGGGCCATGATGACGGTCATCTGGTGACGTTCGCCGATATCGGCCAGAGCCTGGCGACGCATTTCGGTCTCTCGCCCATGGCACACGGCAGCGACTTCCTCGATGTCGCGCCGACCGGCCCATCCTCTCATGCTTCGACGACAGGAGACTGACGCCATGTCGACCCCGCACATCGATGCCCCCGCCGGCGCCTTCGCCGACACCGTGCTCATGCCCGGCGACCCGCTGCGCGCCCAATTCATCGCCGAGACCTTTCTGGAAGACATCGAGTGCGTCAACCGGGTGCGCAACATGCTCGGCTTCACCGGCACCTATCGCGGCCGTCGCCTGTCGGTCATGGGCAGCGGCATGGGCATTCCCTCGCTCTCCATCTACGCCAAGGAGCTGATCACCGACTACGGCGTGAAGCGCCTGGTGCGTGTGGGTTCCTGCGGCGCGGTGCGCGACGACGTGGCCGTCAACGACATCGTGGTGGGCATGGGGGCCTGCACCGACTCCGGCGTCAATCGCGCCCGCTTCAAGGGGCATGACTTCGCCGCCATCGCCGACTACGCGCTGACCCGCCACACCGTCGACGCCGCCAGCGCACGCGGCACCCCCGTCAAGGTCGGCAACCTGTTCTCGGCAGATCTCTTCTACTCGCCCGACGAGGCCATGTTCGAGGTCATGAAGCGCCATGGCGTGCTCGGCGTCGAGATGGAAGCCGCCGGCCTGTACGGCGTGTGCGCCGAGTTCGGCGCCCGCGCCTTGACCGTGTGCACGGTCTCCGATCATATCCTGAAGGGCGAAGCCCTCGATGCGCAGACGCGCCAGACCGGCTTTCACGACATGATGGCCATCACTCTCGAGGGCCTGTTGCGCGACGACGAGGACACCTCCCATGACTGAGCCGCATTTCACGCCTCTTTCCGAGGCCTCGCGCCGGGCGTTGATCGCGGTGCGCGACAGCGCCTATGCCCCCTACTCCCGGCACCCGGTGGGAGCCCTGCTGATCACCGAGAGCGGCCGGCATTACCTGGGCTGCAACGTGGAAAGCGCCAACTTCAAGGGGCTCTGCGCCGAAGCCGGTGCCATCGGCGCGATGATCGCCCAGGGCGAGCGCGAGATCGTCACGCTTTACGTCATCGGGCCCGGGCATCACCTGTGCACGCCCTGCGGCGACTGCCGCCAGCGCATTCGCGAATTCGCGACCCCGGCGACCGTCATCGTCGTCCTCGACGGCGAAGGCAATCCGCTCAAGCACTACACCATGGAGGAGTTACTGCCCGACTCCTTCGGACCGGAGAACCTGCCCCCCTCATGACGCAGGCGACCGGCCTCAAGCATCCCAATACGGCGGCTCGCCGATCGTCGCTTGCAGGTCCTCCAGGAACGCCGCCACCTTGGAAGAACGCAAGCGGTTTTCCGGAAAGATCGCATGAATGCCTTGCGGGGCAGGCTCGCCGGACGCTTCCCAATCGGACAGCACGGGTATCAGCCGCCCGGCCTTGAGCTCGGCGTGGATCAGCCATGTCGGGAACAGCACGATGCCCTGGCCCTGCAAGGCGGCTTCCAGCAGGCTCTCGGCGTTGTTGCTGCGCAAGTTGCCGCGCACTTCGCGCACCTGATACCGGCGAGCGCCCTCGGACCGGAAATACCATTGCTGGACGCCTCGCGTCCCCTTGTAGATCAGGCAGTTGTGCTCCACCAGCGACTCGGGTGTGGCAGGTATTCCCCATTGCGCCAGATAATCCGGCGCGGCGCACACCACGAAGTGCTGCTCGGCCAGTCGACGTGCCACCAGGCTGGAATCGTTCAGGGCTCCCACCCGCACCACGACATCGACGCCTTCCTGCACCGGGTCGATGAAGGCATCGCTGAGCGTCAGCTCCGTCTCGATTCGCGGATACCTGGCCTGAAAACTCGCCAGGCGTGGCGCGATATGCCGCCGGCCGAATGCCACCGGCGCGTTGATGCGCAACAGCCCCTGGGGCTGTGATGCCGTGCCCGCCGCCTGCTCGCTAGCGATATCCAGCGTATCCAGAATCTCGCGCACCTGCTGGTAATACCGCTCCCCCACTTCCGTCAGCCGCACCGCACGCGTGTGTCGATAGAGCAGCCGCTGACCCAGCGCCTTTTCCAGCGCCGCGATATGGCGCGACACCGACGAGGCCGGCAGCCCCTGCTGACGCGCCGCCCCCGCAAAGCTTCCCGTGGCCGCGACGCGTACGAACAAACGCAGCGCCACCAGTGAGATCGAGTTGCTCATAATGCAATTCACCTATGCCAAACCATCGCATTGTAGCGCTAAGAGCAAGGCGCTATCGTCGCCTTCCTTTTACGGAGGTTCCTCATGAAAACCATCGTCATCTTGCTGGCCGTACTGCTGGCCGGCATGGGCCTGTCCATGGAGGCCGGTCTGCTCGGTCCCCTGGGCGAGGACATCGGCCACTTCTCGGCGACCCTGTCGATCTTTCTCGTCGGCGGGTTGTTGCTGACCCTGGCCTTGATCTTCGCCCGGCCCCGGCTGGGGCAGTTGTTCCAGCAACCCCGCTGGCTATTGACCGGCGGCATTCTCGGCCCGGTCTACGTCGTCGTGCTCACCATCGCCACGCCCTTCGTGGGCGTGGGCACGACCATGATCGGCATTCTCAGCGGCCAGGTCGCCGCCAGCCTGGTCATCGACCACTTCGGGCTGCTGGGCAGCGAACGTCGCGCCGTCGACGGCTACCGGCTTCTCGCCCTGCTATTGATCATCGCCGCCCTCGGGCTCATGCAGTAAGGAGACTCCCATGCTACTGCCGTTCATCTTTCTCGTGCTTCTCGTCGGCGGCGCGGCTCTCGCCGCGCAATCGTCGATCAACGGCCGTCTCGGCGCCAATGTCGGCGTGCTGGAAAGCGCCTGGCTGACCTTTGCCTCGGGTGCCTTGGTCACCTTTCTGTTGATGTTCTTCTTCGAGCCCGCGCACAGCGAGACCTTGTTCACGGTTCCCAAATGGCAGTTGATCGGCGCCCTGTTCGGCGTGGTCTACATGCTCGTCATCGTCTTCGCCGTGCCCCGCGTCGGCACCGCCGCCGCCACGGTCGCGACGATCTCCGGTCAATTGCTGATGAGCGTGTTGATCGACAACTTCGGCTGGCTGGGCAACGCCCGCATGCCGCTGGACGCCTCGCGCTATACCGCCCTGGCCCTGCTCGCCGGCGCCCTGGTGCTGATTTACCTGAGCAATACGCGGCGACGGGGCCAGCAGGCCAGAACTGCCACCGCGGGATGAGCGTCAGCGCAGCGGTTCGAGCAGCGCGTTGAGGCCGTTGTGGTCGATTTCATGCATCAAGGCGAGCAGCCGCCCGATTTCCCCCTGCGGAAAGCCCTCCCGGGCGAACCAGGCCAGATAGGGGCCGGGGAGATCGGCAATCGGGCGACCTGCGTACTTGCCGAACGGCATGGTGCGGGTGGTGAGCTTGTGTAGATCCTCGGGGTCCATGGCGGAGCGCCTCGCGTTGCGTCGTGTGCCTTCGGCGATACCCGGGGGACCGCCGACTCGGGTGGTGCCATGCGTCGTGTGCATACCCCCATTACCAGGCAGCGTTTGAGCGTGGTGCCCGGTGTGTCGGTAAAGTGGCATGCCATGCTATCGGCGCATGACGCCACACGATAACGACAAACGGAGACAGGGTGATGCAAACGTCGCTACGGCCCTTGGTATTCTGGCCGACCTTTCTCGTGCTGCTGGCCGCGGTGATCGCCAGTTACGTCGACCTCGACGCCTTCCTGGCTACCGCCAGTGCCCTCAACGATGCCATTCTCACGCATTTTTCGTGGCTCTTCAGCCTGGGGAGCCTGTACCTGCTGGCGATGGCCGTCATCGTCTATTTCTCGCCGCTCGGTCATGTGCGTATCGGCGGACGCGACGCCACGCCGCTGCTCTCCCGCCTGCGCTGGTTCTCGATCACGCTGTGCACCACGCTGGCCGTCGGGGTGCTGTTCTGGACCACCGCCGAGCCGCTGTATCACTTCATGGCGCCGCCCGAATCGCTGGGCCTGGAGGCCGGCTCCAGCGATGCCATGCTGTTCGCGATGTCGACCATGTTCCTGCACTGGTCGTTCACGCCCTACGCCATCTATGCCGTGCCGGCGCTGATCTTCGCGCTGGCCTTCTACAATCTGCGCCTACGCTTCTCGATCTCGAGCATGCTGGAGCCGCTCTTCGGCCCCAGGGTGAAACGCTTCGGCGGTCTGATCGACGCCGTCTCGCTCTACGCCCTGGTGGCCGGCATGGCCTCGTCGCTGGGTACCGGCGCCCTGACGCTGGCCGGCGGCGCGGGCCAGTACCTGGGCGGCGAGACCAGCCCCCTGCGCCTGGGCGTGGTCATCGCCCTGATCGTGGTGACCTTCGTCATCTCGGCGGCCAGCGGCATCCAGAAGGGCATCGCGCGCCTGTCGTCGCTGAATGCCGTGCTCCTGATGATCCTGGGGGTATTCATCTTCGTGGTGGGGCCGACGAGCTTCATGCTGTCCCTGGGCGTGGAATCCTTCGGCGTCTATCTCGATGACTTCTTCACCAGGAGCCTGTTCACCGGGGCCGCCGGCGACGATCAGTGGCCGCATTGGTGGTCGATCTTCTACTGGGCGGTCTGGTTCGCCTGGGCACCCATGGCGGCGCTGTTCCTGGGCAAGATCTCGCGCGGCTACACGGTGCGCGAGTTCCTGCGCGTCAACCTGCTGTATCCGGCGCTCTTCGCCAGTGTCTGGGTCATCATCTTTTCCGGCGCGGCGCTCTATTACCAGGCGCACACCGGTGTCGACCTGCACGCCATCCTCAACGACCGCGGCGTGGAAAACGTGCTTTACGAGCTGTTCCGCCAGCTGCCCTTCGCCGGCCTCTGGATCCCTCTGCTGCTCTTCATCGCCTACATCTCCTACGTCACGGCGGCGGACTCGCAGACCGATGCCATCGGCAACCTGTGCATACGCGGCCTGACCGCCGACTCGGACCTCAACACGGGCGTGTCGATGAAGGTCCTGTGGGGTGTCATCGTGGGCATCGTGTCCTGGGTCATGGTCAGTTTCGTGGGTATCGACGGCGTCAAGATGCTGTCCAACCTCGGTGGCCTGCCGGCGCTGTTGATCGTCCTGCTGGCCTCCGGCTCGCTATGGCGCTGGCTGAAACATCCCGAACGCCTCGCGGCTCCCGCGCTCTCTTCTCACGCCTCCAAGGACGACGCATGAACATCAAGCATGACTTCCCCCACCGCGTGCGGGAAATAGAGAACCAATGGATCGTGCTCGCCGACGGCACGCGCTTGGCGGCCCGCATCTGGTTGCCCGAGGATGCCGAGTCAACGCCGGTGCCGGCGATCCTCGAGTACCTGCCCTACCGCAAGCGCGACGGCACGGCGGTGCGCGACGAGCTGACCCACCCCTGGTTCGCCGGCCACGGCTACGCCTGCGTGCGCGTCGACATGCGTGGCAACGGCGAGTCCGACGGGCTGATGGAGGACGAGTACGCCCCCCAGGAACAGCGTGATGCGCTGGAGGTGATCGACTGGATCGCCGCCCAGCCTTGGTGCGACGGCAAGCTCGGCATGATGGGCATCTCCTGGGGCGGCTTCAACAGCCTGCAACTCGCCGCGCTGCGCCCCGAGCCGCTCAAGGCGATCATCACATTGTGCTCCACCGACGACCGCTACGCCGACGACATCCATTACAAGGGCGGCAACATGCTGCTCGAGAATCTCGGCTGGGCGGCAACCATGCTCAGTTTCTCCGCCGCCGTGCCCGACCCGGCGCTGGTCGGCGATCGATGGCGCGAGATGTGGAAACATCGCCTCGACAACATGCCTTTGCTGGCGGAAACCTGGCTCGAGCACCAGCATCGCGACGACTACTGGAAACACGGTTCGATCTGCGAGGGCTATCATCAAGAGCTAGGCGGCATCGAAGCGGCTGTCTATATGATCAGCGGGTGGGCCGATTCCTACATCGACGCCATTCCGCGGATGATGGAGCACCTGTCGTGTCCCAAGAAGGCACTGATCGGACCCTGGATGCACAAGTACCCGCACTTTGCGATCCCCGACCCGGCCATCGGCTTTCTGCAGGAGGCGCTGCGCTGGTGGGATCATTGGCTCAAGGATACCGACACCGGCATCATGGACGAGCCCTCGTGCACCTTCTATCTGCAGGATGGCGTACCGCCCGCGCCGAAATACCTCGAACGCCCGGGGCATTGGGTGCGCACCCACGGCTGGCCCGCGCCCAGTGACGAGGTCGAGACGCTGACCCTCGGTCTCGGCGATCGGGGGCTGGAACCCGAAGGTCGATTGACCAATGACCGCCTGATCGCCTCGCCGCTGACCGCCGGCTCGCTGCAGGGCGAGTACATTCCGCTCTGGTTCGGCGCCGACTTCCCGCCGGACCAGCGCCGCGACGATGGCCTGTCGCTGACCTTCGATTCCGCGCCCTACCTCGAGGGGCTCGACATTCTCGGCCAACCGACTGTGGCGGTGACGCTCGCCAGTGCCGAAGACTGTGGCCAGTTCCATGTGCGCCTGTGCGACGTGGCGCCGAACGGCGAGAGCGCGCTGATCACCTACGGCACGCTCAACCTCACTCTGCGCGACGACCCGGGCACGCTCACGCCGCCGGTCCCCGGCGAGCCGATGAACGTACGCCTGCCGCTGGACCTGATCGGCTATCGCCTGCCCCAGGGACACCGCCTTCGCGTGGCCCTTTCCAGCGCCAGCTTCCCGTTGGTGTGGTCGCCGAAAAAGCGTGCGGACCTCACGCTTCATGCTGGCACTCCGACGCTGGAACTGCCCGTCTGCAAGGCCAACGCCTTGCCGATGCCGTTCGCGCCACCGGAGAGCGCACCGCCCTGTCGCGTGGAAACGCTGCGTGCCGGCCAGCCCAAGCGCACGATCAGCGAAGATGTCGGCAGCGGCGAAGTGACCGTCACCGTCGAGGACGACATGGGCGACGTGCGCTTCACCGACCACGGCCTGCGCGTCGAACAGAAGGCCAGGGAGGTCTATACCAGTCACCCGAATGATGCCACGCGCACCCGCGCCGATATCGAGTGGGTCTATCGCGCCGGTCGCCAGGAAGGCGACGGCCAGTTCGCCGTCGAGGTGACCAGTCGCTACCACCTGCACTGCGACGAAGACACCTTCTACCTCAGCGCCGAGCAGATCGCCCACGAGGGCGAGACGCTGGTCAGCGAGAAATCGTGGCAGCGCGAGATTCCACGCACGGCCATCTGACCGGCAGCGTGCATGTTATGCTCCGGGGTCGTTTCATGGCCCCGGATACGTCTATGTCTTCCCGTGATGCGTTACCACCGCTGGCGTGCTTGCGTGCCTTCGAGGCGGCCGCTCGGCATGCCAGTTTCACGCAGGCCGGCAGCGAACTGCACCTGACCCAGAGCGCCGTCAGCCGCCAGATCAAGCGGCTCGAGGACGACCTGGGCCGGCCGCTGTTCGAGCGTCATTACGAGGGACTACGCCTGACTCCCGCCGGCGAACGCTACTTCGGCGTGGTGCAGCGCCTGTTGCGCGACCTGCGCGACGAAACGGCGCGCCTGCGGCGGCGCGGTGACGATCGTCAGCTCACCCTGGCCTCCAGCCCCACCATCGCCTCGATCTGGCTGGCGCGGCAGCTTCCCGACTTCCAGCGTGCGCATCCACATATCGAGATCCGCATCCTGACGGTCGAGGACCCTCACCGCCTGGACCTCGCCGAGTTCGACCTCGGCATCTACTATCACGTCCCGCACGAGGTCGATCCCCCCGGCCTCGATGCCGAGGCGATTTTCTCCCACGAGGAGGTCGCCGCGGTATGCAGCCCGGCCTACCTGGCCCGACACGGCGACATTCGCGATGCCGACGATCTGCTGGCGCGCCACACCCTGATGGTGGTGGAGGATCACTATCATGACTGGCTGACCTGGGAAGGCTGGTATCAGGCCCAGAACCTGGCCTGGCGCACGCCGGAGCACAGCCTGCGCGCCAACAGTTTCCAGTTGCTCATGAACGCGACCCTGGCCGGCCAAGGCGTGACCCTGGGCTGGACGCGGCTGCTCGCCGCGGACCTGGCACAGCACAACCTGGTGCAAGCGCTGCCACATACGCTCCCCAGTCGGGGACGGCTGTCTTTGCTGACTCCCCAGCATCGCCATCTGACCGAGCCCATGCGCGCGTTTCGCGCCTGGGTGCTCGGCCCCGCGTGACACCAACGCTCGAGCGCCACACGCCCGTGTCCATACGGCCAAAGTGGCACGTTCGACCCATATCCGGTAAGCTGCACGCCCGCTGCCCGCCTATTCTGGCCCACTTCGCAGCCACCGAGACGATTTCATGAGCTTTACCTCCCTGGGGCTTTCCGCTCCGATTCTGGATGCCGTGGCCGAGCAAGGCTACGAGACACCCTCGCCGATCCAGGCCAAGGCGATTCCGGCCGTCCTCGAAGGACGCGACGTCATGGCCGCCGCGCAGACCGGCACCGGCAAGACCGCCGGTTTCACGCTGCCGATTCTCGAGCGCCTGGCCGCCGGCACGCGCGCGCCCGGCAAGCAGGTTCGCGCCCTGATTCTCACGCCGACCCGCGAGCTCGCCGCCCAGATCGGCGCCAACATCGAAGCGTACGGCAAGCACCTGCCGCTGCGTAGCGCAGTGGTCTTCGGGGGTGTGAAGATCAATCCACAGATCGCCAAGCTACGCGGGGGTGTGGATATCCTGGTGGCGACACCGGGCCGTTTGCTGGATCTCCACGGCCAGAAAGCCGTGAACTTCGATGCCCTGGACGTACTGGTGCTCGACGAAGCCGACCGCATGCTCGACATGGGCTTCATTCACGATATCCGCCGGATCCTCAAGACCCTGCCCAGCAAGCGTCAGAACCTGCTGTTCTCGGCGACCTTTTCCCAGGAAATTCGCCAACTCGCCAAGGGCCTGGTCAACGACCCGGTGGAAATTTCGGTCACGCCGCGCAACACCACCGCCGAGACGGTCACCCAGTGGATTCACCCGGTGGACAAGGCCCGCAAGCCGGCACTGCTGACGCACTTGATCCATGAACATCAGTGGCAACAGGTGCTGGTCTTCATGCGAACCAAGCACGGCGCCAACCGCTTGAGCCGTCACCTCGAAGAGGCCGGCATCGAGGCAGCGGCGATTCATGGCAACAAGAGCCAGAACGCGCGCACCAAGGCGCTCGATGGCTTCAAGAGCGGCGAGATTCGTGTCCTGGTCGCCACCGACATCGCCGCGCGGGGCCTGGATATCAACCAGCTACCGCAGGTGGTCAATTTCGAGCTGCCCAACGTCGCGGAAGACTACGTGCACCGCATCGGGCGGACCGGACGCGCTGGCGCCAGCGGCCATGCCATTTCGCTGGTCTGTGCGGAGGAAGGCAAGGAACTCGCAGGCATCGAGCGCTTGATCCGCCAGACGCTGGAACGCCAGACCATCGCCGGCTTCGAGCCCAGCGAAGCTCTCGTCAGCGGCAAGGGTACCAGCCCCCGCGGTGGCGGCGGTCAGCGCAACGGCAAGCCCTCGGGAGGCGGTCAGCGCCGGGGCGGCGACGCACGCAAGAGCGGCTCGGGCAAGCAAGGCGGCAACGACAACCCCGCCGCGCGCGAGCGCAACGGTGGCGAGAATCGCCCACGCCGTCGTCGCGGCGGTCGGGGACGAGGCAACGGCACCCAGGGCGCCTGATCGCTTCGCCCATGCGTCGCCTTCACGTGGCGGCGCGCGTGCGGCGTCGGTAACGCCGTTGATGCCGCGCCTTGGCCGCCTGATAGGCGGCATCTTCCCTCACTTGCGTCCAGGCGGCGTGGAAGATGGCCGCCGCCTCGGCCTTCTCGGCATCGGGTTCGATTTCACGCAAGCTGGAGCGATCGCGCGAGGCGTATTTGCGCCCCGAGCGATGGTTGGCATAGCGACGCGCACGGGTATAGCCCATCTGCAGGAACTTGCGCGCCATGTCCATGCCCACGAAGTCGTCGTCCGCACGGTACGCCGCGAACTTCTCCAGCAGGGCATCGGCGGACGCCTGCGCCACGTCAGGCGTCTTGAAACGCCAGTGCGGCAACAGCTCGCTCTTGTAGGGCTCGACGTTGAGCACGCCCTGCTCCCCGCGCCCGATGCGATAGCACTCCGGATGGCGACGATGGTCGATCACGTCGCCGTTCGCGTCGGTGTAAGCCATCCTGCCGCTCAGTACTCCAGGCAGATCTTGCCGAAGTGACGCCCCGACTCCTGGTGACGAAACGCGTCGGCGATCTCGTCGAGGGCGAACCGGCGGTCGATGACCGGCCGCATGCCGCTGGCGTCGATGGCGCGGATCATCTCGATCTGGTCGCGCCGGCTGCCCACGATCAAGCCCTGCAGACGCGCCTGCTTGGCCATCAGCTTGGCCGTGGGGATCTCCCCACCGCGCCCGGTGAGCACACCGATCAACGAGATGTGACCGCCGATGCGCACGGCATCGATGGACTGCGGCAGCGTGGCCGGCCCACCGACCTCGATGACGTGGTCCACGCCCCGTCCATCGGTGAGTGCCTGGACGCGCTTGCCCCACTCCGGCTCGGTCTTGTAGTTGAGCGTGTGATCGGCACCCAACTCCTTGAGCCGTGCGATCTTCTCGTCCGAGGACGAGGTCGCGATCACCGTGGCGCCCATCAGCTTGGCGAACTGCAGCGCGAAGATCGACACGCCGCCGGTCCCCAGCACCAGCACGGTATCGCCGGCCTTGAGCTTGCCGTCCACCACCAGCGCTCGCCAGGCGGTCAAGCCGGCGGTGGTCAACGTGGCCGCCTCGGCATGATCGTAATCGCGCGGCGCGTGTGTGAACCAGGTCGCGGGGCGCACGACCTGCTCGCGCGCGTAGCCATCGACACCGTCACCAGGCGTGGTGGTGAAGTCGCCGATCCGTGCCGGCCCTTCGAGCCAACCTGGGAAGAACGTCGAAACCACGCGATCCCCCACCGCGAAGTCCTCGACGCCCTCGCCCACGGCGTCGACGACACCGGCGCCGTCCGACATGGGGATGCGCCCGTCCTCGGTGGGCATGGCCCCGGCGACGACGCCGTAATCATGGTAATTGAGCGAACTGGCATGCACGCGGACACGCACCTCGCCGGGCCCCGGCTCGCCCGGCGCCTGGCCTTCATGGAGCTCGAGCTTGTCCAGCCCACCGGGGCGACGTAACGTCACGACGTTCATTGCACTCTCCTTACGGTCATCCAGCGTTACCACGAGGCCACGCCATGGCGCGACATCGTGAATGTCCTTTCTTAATGATGGTGACGATTGATCGCGAGGCAAGGGCAGCCACGCCGATACCGACCTCCTCGCGCCCCCCGCCGCTGCCTCCACGGGCGGGATTGCCGATGCTCGCGTGGCGCGGCATAGTGGCTTATCGCTCATAAGGACGCCTCCATGCCCCGCTCCCCTGTCATCCCCCTCGATCAGCTCGTGCTCGATCGCTACACCCATGGCCCCCATTTCGAGGCCGCGCAGGCCGCCTTCGCGGCCACGGCCGGGGCGACGCACCTGGGCGCCCGTCTCATCGAGGTACCGCCCGGTAAACGCGCCTGGCCTCACCACGCCCATCACGCCAACGATGAACTCTTCGTGATTCTCGCCGGCTCGGGCGAACTGCGCTGGGGCGAGGATCGCTATCCCGTCACCAGCGGTGACGTCGTCGTCTGCCCGGCGGGAGGGGAGGAGAACGCCCACCAGTTGATCGCGGCGACCGACAGTCCCGTGCCGTTGCGTTACCTGGCGGTGAGTTCCATGCGCGAGCCGGACGTCGTCGAGTATCCGGACTCCGGCAAGCTGGGCGTCTTCAGCGGTAGCGCCCCGGGCGGCGATGCCGACCGGCGGCGACTCACCGCTTATGTACGGCGCAACGACACGCTGGATTACTGGGAGGGGGAAACCGGCGACGACACGCCATGAGGCGTGCCGTGCGGGACGATCGTCATTCCAGCACGATCAGGCGGTTGGGCAGCTCGTTCCGCTCGTGCGTGGCCGGCACGTGCCGCGTGAGATGCTCGCCGCATGCCTCGATGCAGGCAAGAAAGCCCTGCAGCGTCTGGCCTCGTTTCACCTGCTCGGTGAAGGACGACACGATCCCCTGCCAGGTATCGTCTCCCAGGCGACTGGAGATGCCGCGATCGACGAGGATCTCCACGTAGCGCTCGGCCTCGGAGACGAAGATCAGCATCCCCGTGCCGTCCTGGGTATGGTGCAGGTTCTGCTCGAGGAACTGACGTCTCGCCAGGTTGGCGGCACGCCAGAAACGCACGCGGCGCGGAATCAGGCGCGTCGTCACCGCCGGCAGCCGAAACACCACCGCCAGCACCGCGAAGCACGCCCACTGCACGATCAGCAGCTCGGCAGCGCCCAGCCATTGCGGAAAGTAATTGATCGCCCCGGGAATCAGCAGCGCCAAAATGCCCGCCCAGAGCAGCGGAATATAGGTGTAATCGTCGGCCTGCGGCGCCAGCACGGTGACCAACTCGGCGTCGGTATCACGCTCGATGCGCGTAATCGCATCGCGCACCTGCTGCTGCTCGCTATCGCTCAATAATGCCATGGTGCTGTCTACCTTGCGTTGATCTACCAGCCACCGGAGGCGCCGCCCCCGCCGAAACCGCCACCGCCGCCGCCGAAGCCGCCGCCTCCGAGGCCGCCACCGCCGCCTCCGAAACCGCCGCCCATGGCGCCGCCGAGCAGGACACCGCCGAGCAGACCACCGCGTCCGCGACGACGCCCTCCGCGTCCACCACCACCGATGCCGCGCACGATGGCCATGACGATCATGAGCATGACGAAGAACGCCACGGAGGCGCCGCCCACATCGCGCGATTTATCTTGTCCGGAAGCCGATCCGGCAGCCGGCGCCTCGGCCATGGGATCGCCGCCCAGCACGCGGACGATCGCCGCGGCACCCTGGGCGATGCCCGTGGCGTAATCGCCCTCGCGGAAGGCGGGGGCGATTTCCTGGTTGATGATCGCCGACGATTGCGCATCGGTCAGCCGGCCCTCGAGACCATAGCCGACCTCGATGCGGATGGCCCGCTCCTCCATCGACACGATCAGCAGAGCGCCGTTGTCCTCGCCCTCCTGGCCGATGCCCCAGTGACGGCCCAGCTGGTAACCGTATTCCTCGATCGGTGCGCCCTGCAGATCGGGCAGCGTGACCACGACCACCTGCTCGCCGGTTTCCTCCTCGTGCGCGGCGAGCATCTCGCTCACCTCGCGTTGGTCGGCGGCATCCAGCAGATCGGCCTGATCGACCACCCGGCCGGTCAGCTCGGGAAACTCGATCTCCTGGGCCTGCGCACCGAAGGCGCATGCCCACAGCAGCAGCCAGCACGTCAGACGGATACATTGCCTCATTGGAACTCCACCTCAGGCGCCTGATCGGCGTTCTCGGCCGTGGCTTCGAAGGTTTCGCGAATCGGCATGTCGCTGTACAAAAGGCCATGCCAGAGCCGCCCGGGGAAGGTACGAATCTCGGTGTTGTACGCCTCGACGGCCTGAATGAAGTCACGACGCGCCACGGCGATGCGATTCTCCGTGCCTTCCAACTGCGACTGCAGTGCCAGGAAGTTCTGGTTGGACTTCAACTCCGGATAGCGCTCGGACACCGCCATCAGACGGCTCAGCGCGCCGGTCAACTGCCCCTGCGCCTGCTGGAACTGCTGCAGCTTCTCGGGATCGTCCAGCGAGTCGGCATCGATGTTGATCGATGTCGCCCTGGAACGGGCCTCGATGACGGCCGTCAGCGTTTCCTGCTCCTGGGCGGCGAAGCCCTTGACCGTCTCCACCAGGTTGGGCACCAGATCGGCACGCCGCTGGTACTGGTTCTCGACTTGCGCCCAGGCGGACTTCACTTTCTCGTCCAGCGTGGGAATGTTGTTGATACCGCAGCCCGTCAGCATCAGGGCGAGGCACAGCCACAGCGTGACCTGAACGACGGCGCGGGAAGTGAGCGGCATAGGCATGGGTCGCGGCAACATACGCATTTTCCGGTGGTGAGTGCGAGGACGGAGCCCCCCAACTTACAGGTGGGCACGCATTAAGCATAGCCTCGTCTGCACCGGGACCCTACTTTCACGCGCGCGCCAGACGCCGCAAAATTAAACCTGCCTCATACGCCGATGTTGCGTAGAATTCTGGACGTTGCGAACCACTTGAAAGGGCATGACATGGGTAGGGCTTTCCAGAACCGCAAGGAATCCATGGCCAAGACGGCCGACGCCAAGACCAAGGTGTACAGCAAGTACGGACGCGAGATTTACGTCTGCGCCAAATCCGGTGGCGTGGACCCCGCGGGCAATCTCGCCCTGCGTGGGCTGATCGACCGCGCCAAGAAGGACCAGGTACCGTCCCACGTGATCGACAAGGCGCTCGACAAGGCCAGCGGCGTCGGCGGCGAGGACTACGAGCTGGCACGCTACGAGGGCTTCGGGCCGGGCAGTTGCATGGTCATCGTCGAGTGCCTGACCGACAATCCCAATCGCACCTTCGGCGACGTGCGCGCCTGCTTCAACAAGGCCAAGAGCAAGCTCGGCACCCCGGGCAGCGTCAGCCACATGTTCGACCACTGCGCGATCCTGGCGTTTGCCGGCAGTGATGAAGAAGCGGTGCTCGAGGCGCTGATGGAGGCCGATGTCGATGTCACCGACATCGAGAATGAAGCGGGCCGCATCACCGTGTTCGCCCCGCATACCGAGTATGCCAAGACCAAGCAGGCACTCGCCGATGCCTTCGGCGAACTCGATTTCGAGGTCGACGAGATCCAGTTCCTGGCCCAGACCATGACGCCGGTCGCCGGTGACGACGTGGCCATGTTCGACAAGCTGCTCGTCACCCTCAACGACCTCGACGACGTGCAGAACATCTACCACAACGCCGAGTTACAGGGCTGATTCGATCTGGCCGCCCATCGGCGCGCGCCCGCCCCCACGCGTGCAGCGTGCCGATACGCCTCGGCGACTCTCGACGGGAGCCCGGTATCGCATGAATCACGACATCACCGCCAACGCCACCCTCGACGAGGCCGCCACCGCCGACGTGTCGGAAGCCACCGATTCGGTCATCGCCGTGCAGGGGTTGAGCAAACGCTACGCCTCGGGATTCGAAGCGCTCAAGGGCGTCGATCTGGAGATCCGACACGGCGAGATCTTCGCCCTGCTGGGCCCCAACGGCGCCGGCAAGACCACGCTGATCAGCATCATCTGCGGCCTGGTCAATGCCAGTGCCGGCCGGGTGCTGGTCGACGGCCACGACATCGTCGACGACTACCGGGCAGCACGCCGGCAGATCGGCCTGGTACCGCAGGAATTGACCAGCGATGCCTTCGCCACGGTCTGGAACACGGTCAGTTTCAGCCGCGGCCTGTTCGGCAAGCGTTCCGATCCCGCGCACATCGAGCGGGTGCTCAGATCGTTGTCCCTGTGGGACAAGCGGCGCAGCAAGATGATCACCCTCTCGGGCGGCATGAAACGCCGCGTGCTGATCGCCAAGGCGCTGGCCCACGAACCGCAGATCCTGTTTCTCGACGAGCCCACCGCCGGGGTCGACGTCGCCTTGCGTCGCGACATGTGGAACGTGGTACGCGATCTGCGCGCCAGCGGCGTCACCGTCATCCTGACCACGCACTACATCGAGGAAGCCGAGGAAATGGCCGATCGCATCGGCGTCATCAACGACGGCGACATCGTCCTGGTCGAAGAGAAGGCCGCCTTGATGCGCCAGCTGGGCCGCAAGCGCCTCACGCTGCACCTGCAGACGCCGCTCGCCGCGATTCCCGACGCGTTGAGCGAGTATCCGCTGACCCTTGCCGATGACGGCCGGGTACTGGTCTACACCTATGCCGCCTCCGACGAGCACAGGCACCGCGACGGGATCAACGCCCTGCTCAACGATATCCAGGCGGCGGGCATTCGCTTCACGGACCTCCATACCGAGCAAAGCTCGCTGGAGGAAATCTTCGTCAACCTGGTGAGGAAGGACGCATGAATTTCCGCGCGGTCGGCACCATCTACCATTTCGAGATGGCACGTGCGTGGCGCACGCTGCTGCAGAGCCTGGTCTCGCCGGTGATCTCCACCTCGTTGTATTTCGTGGTCTTCGGCGCCGCCATCGGCTCACGCATCCAGGAGGTCGAGGGAGTCAGCTACGGTGCCTTCATCGTGCCCGGACTGATCATGCTGATGCTGCTCACCCAGAGCGTCTCCAACGCCTCGTTCGGCATCTTCTTCCCCAAGTTCACCGGCACCATTTACGAGGTGCTCTCGGCGCCGGTCTCGTACGTCGAGATCGTCCTGGGGTACGTGGGCGCGGCGGCGACCAAGTCGCTCATCCTGGGAGCCATCATCCTCGTCACCGCCAGTTTCTTCGTGCCCCTGCGCATCGATCATCCGGCGTGGATGCTGCTGTTCCTGGTTCTCACCGCGCTCACCTTCAGCCTGCTTGGCTTCATCATCGGCATCTGGGCCGAGGGCTTCGAGAAGCTGCAGCTGGTGCCGCTATTGATCATCACGCCGCTGACTTTCCTCGGCGGCAGCTTCTACTCCATCGACATGCTGCCGCCTGCCTGGCAGACGGTGACGCTCCTCAATCCGGTGGTCTATCTGGTCAGCGGCTTCCGCTGGAGCTTCTACGGCATCAGCGATGTCAGCCTCGGTGCCAGCCTGTTGATGATTCTGGTGTTTCTTTCCTTGAGCCTGGCGCTGGTCGCCTGGATCTTCAAAACCGGCTACAACATCAAGCCCTGAGCCGCACGGCACCTCGCCTTAGAGATCATCGGCGCCGCGCGTTACCATGCCCGTTTTCGTTTTCATCAAGATGCCGCCATGCCGATTCTGACCAGCATCATCCATCGACTCGACAAGCCCGATGCCGAGACGCCCGCCACCTTGACCTGCGCCGAGCGGGCACTGGCCAGCACCCCCGAGCTCGAGGCCCTGCTGGCGGGCGTCAACGACAGCTTCCACGCCAAGCCCAAGGCCTGGGGCCACTTCGGCGATACCGGCAGCAGCGCGTTCGCGGCCGGCCTCAGCGAGTATCTCGCCGAGACCGCCGACTTCGTCACCTGGAGCACGCGGATGGCCGAACGCATCCGCGACCTGGTCGACGCTCACCTGTCGGTGGGCGGTCACCTGCTGTTCGTCCATTACCAGCATGGCGAGCGGCAGTACGTGAGCGTGGCACTGCTTCATCACCGCCAGGGCTTCGCCATCGATGGCGCCCTCGAAGTGGTCGAGACGCCCCAGCTCAATCTCGGCCAGTTGATGCTCGCCGCACGCATCGATCTCGCTCAATGGCAGGGGGGCACCTCGCGCCAATACGTCTCCCTGATCAAGGATCGCGGCGGCAAGAAGTTCGCCGAGGGATTGCGCGAGCTGCTCGGCGTCGAGGAAGGCGTGGATGCCAGCGGCGAGACGCGTGCGCTACTCAAGGCGTTCAGCGATTACGTCGAGCACGAAGACCTGCCCGACGACGCCAGCCGCGAGAAAACCGATGCCGTGATCGACTATGCCAGTACGCAGGCCAAGCGCGGCGAGCCGGTCACCCTCGACGAACTGTCCGAACTCGTCGACGAACAGCAGCCCAAGGCATTCTACGACTACATCCGCCAACAGGATTACGGCCTTTCCGAGGAAATCCCGCCCGACAAGCGCACGCTCAATCAGTTTCGGCGCTTCACGGGACGCGCCAGTGGCGTCTCGATCAGTTTCGATTCCCACCTGCTGGGCAACAGCATCGAATTCGATGCCGAACGCGACCGCCTGATCATCAAGCAGGTACCGGGCTCCCTGAAGGAACAGCTCAAGCAGCGCCGGGAGTGAGGCACGATACCGAGCCCCTGCCCTGCGGGGGCCAACACATATTGTCACCGTCGCAAGCTTGGCGGGCCCCGTCACGCCGACTATCTTCCCTGGGAAGTCACCAAGGAAGAGGTAACGCCATGCCTGCCAAATCCCAGGCCCAGCAGATGGCCGCCGGTGCCGCGCTTGCCGCCCGGCGTGGCGAGCAGAAAGCCAGCGACCTGGACGGTGCCGCGAAGTCGATGTACGACTCGATGAGCGAGGAGGAACTCGAGGCCATGGCCTCGACCAGCCAGAAAGGGAAACCCGAGCACGATTCTCGATCGTGACCGCCGCTATCGGTCGCCTCGTCGGGCGACCGATAGCGTGGCCCCTGCCTCCCGTCAGCGCTCCAGATAACGAGGTTTGACGACCCCTTCCAGGGCCTCCACGGGAATGCGAAGCTCCGGCTGACCGTAGGCATAAGGCGCGATGTCGTAAGCGTTGTAGCGCACGCGCCACTCCCCCGCCAGCGGTGCGACGTTGCGGTTCATGCTCAGCGGCCAGGTCTCGGCGAAGTCGGCGTCCGCCTGCTGCTCATCCAGCCAGCGCCGGTGCGCTTGGGTCAGGGCGTCGCGATAGGCCGGCATCTGCCCGTCGATCAGCATGTCATCGAGCGTCACCACCCGTCGCTCGCGTTCGTCGATGACCATGAATTCCGTCAGCGGCATGCCATGCGCGCCGCCGGTGAACACGTAGCTGTCGAGCTTGAGGGTCATGAGATCGGCATGCCGGTCGTAGATCTCCGCCTCGAAGAGCGCCTGATAGCCCGGCAATTCGGGAACCTGCTCGCGCGCCGCCCTGGCCTCGTCGAAGAACGTCTGCGCATACGCCTCCCAAGACGGCGCCAGCATCTCGCTTTCGCCATCGGTAATGCCCGTGCCCATGGTCAGCAGCTCGTCACGCAGCCGCTCGCTCAGGCGCGGCGCGTCGGGAAAACGCAACGACTGGACCTCGACGGTCGCGCAACGCCCGGTCGGGCAGTCGCGCTCGACGAAACTGGTCTCGACACGCTCGTGCTCGAGCCCTTCCGTCCCCGACGACAATGCCTGGCAGCCACCCAGCACCGCCAGGGTGCTCCACATAACGCCACCGCACGCCACGCGGCGCGCGTTCAACTTGCAGGCTTCCACTGTCACGCTGTTTCCTCCCTGATGCACCGGTCTGGCCGGCTGGAATGCAAGAGGCGATACCACCGCATCGCGCACGCTCCACTATAGACGATGCCGGCGTTTCGCAATGTCCGACCATACGCCTCACCGTCAGGAGCGCCTTCCCGTGATGGCACAGTATCGGGCATGAACTCGACAGGATCGTGCATCACGCCCCTCGTCATGACGTCCATACTGACGGATGGTCGGCGCCAGGCGCGCCGATGCCCGAATTCGTCCATGCCGTTGCAGGAGGGAGTCCCCCATGCGTTATCAACCATTCGGCAATACCGGTTTGTTCGTCTCCGAACTGTGCCTCGGCACCATGACGTTCGGTGGCCAGGGCGAACTCTGGAGCCAGATCGGCGACTTGCAGCAAGGCGATGCCGAGCGCTTGATCGGCCGTGCGCTGGATGCCGGCATCAACTTCATCGATACCGCCGATGTGTATTCCGAGGGCCAGTCCGAAATCATCACCGGGCAGGCGCTCAAGAACCTGAACGTGCCACGCGAGGAGATCGTCGTCGCGTCCAAGGTGTTCGGCGAAACCGGGCGCGGCGGCGTGAACGAGCGTGGCATGACGCGCTACCACATCATGGAGGGCATCAAGGCCAGCTTGAAGCGCCTGCAGCTCGATCACCTCGACGTCTACCAGATTCATGGCTTCGATCCCGCCACGCCCATCGAGGAGGCGGTCCGCGCGCTCGATACGCTCGTGCAACACGGCCACGTACGTTACGTCGGGGTTTCCAACTGGGCCGCCTGGCAGATCATGAAGGCACTCGGCATCGCCGAACGCCTGGGCCTGGCACGCTTCGAGTCACTGCAGGCGTATTACACGCTTGCCGGGCGCGATCTCGAACGCGAGCTGATCCCCATGCTCCAGAGCGAGAACCTGGGGCTGATGGTCTGGAGCCCACTCGCGGGCGGGCTGCTCAGCGGCAAGTACACGCGCGACAATCAAGGCGAGGCCGGCAGTCGCCGACTCACCTTCGATTTCCCGCCGGTCGACAAGGCCCGCGCCTTCGACTGCGTCGATGTCATGCGCCGCATCGCCACCCGGCACGATGTCTCCGTGGCGCAGATCGCGCTGGCCTGGCTGCTGCACCAGCCAGCGGTGACGAGCGTGATCGTGGGCGCCAAGCGCCTCGACCAGCTCGACGACAACATCGCCGCCACGCACGTTGCACTGAGCGCCGAGGAGCTCACCGAACTCGACGCGGTAAGCGCCTTGCCCGCCGAGTACCCTGGCTGGATGTTCGAACGCCAGGGCGCTTACCGTCGCCAGCAACTGGCCGACGCCAAGCGCTGAAGGCCGCCGCCCTGCCTCGTCACATGCCTGACGATGCAAGGAGAGCCCCGCCCCGGTACGCCCGACAAAAACACGGCCCGCTTCCCTCGGGAAGCGGGCCGTGCGGTCAGTCCAGCGAATCAGGCGCGATACGTCGTTATCCGGCCTTGTTCGCTTTCACTCCTTCTTCGATGCGGCGACCGATCTCGGCGTCGATGTTCTTCCAGTACTCGAACACGCGCGACAGGACCGGTTCCTTGACCCCGCCCGAGACATGGCCGACCACGTTGTTGACCAGGCGATCCCGAGCGGCATCGTCCATGACCTTGTTGATCAAGGCATTGGCCTGGCTGTAGTCATCGTCGTCCTTGCGCAAGGCATAGGGCGCACGCACCATCTGCCCGTTGGCTTCCCAGGTGGAATCGGTGGGATAACGTTCGCCATCCGCCGCCGGACCGCCCTTGGAGTTGGGGGCATATACCGGGTCCGACACCTTGTTGATGCGCATCGCTCCGTCCTTGCTGTAACTGTGCACGGGAGCCTTCGGCGCATTGACCGGGATCTGCTTGTAGTTGACCCCGAGACGCGCGCGGTGCGCATCGGCGTAGGAGAACACGCGGCCGATGAGCATCTTGTCCGGGCTGATGCCGATGCCGGGCACGAGGTTGTTGGGCTCGAAGGCCGCCTGCTCGATCTCGGCATGATTGTCGGTCGGATTGCGGTTCAACTGCAGCTTGCCGACCTTGATCATGGGATAGTCGTCGTGCGGCCAGACCTTGGTCAGGTCGAACGGATTGATGCGATAGGTATCCGCATCCGCGAACGGCATGATCTGCATGTAGAGCGTCCAGCTCGGATAGTCGCCACGCTCGATGGCTTCATACAGGTCACGGGTATGGTAGTCACTGTCTTCCCCGGCCAGCCGGTCGGCTTCTTCCTGAGTCAGGCACTCGATGCCCTGGTCTGTCTTGAAGTGGTACTTGACCCAGAACTTCTCGCCCTGGGCATTGGCCCACATGTACGTATGGCTGGAATAACCGTTCATGTGGCGCCAGGTCTTGGGAATCCCCCGGTCTCCCATCAGCCAGGTGACCTGGTGGGCGGACTCCGGCGACAGCGTCCAGAAGTCCCATTGCATGTCATGATCGCGAAGGTTGCTGTCGGCGCGGCGTTTCTGCGAGCGGATGAAGTGCTGGAACTTCATCGGATCCCGGATGAAGAACACCGGCGTGTTGTTCCCCACCATGTCGTAATTGCCTTCGCTGGTGTAGAACTTGATCGAGAACCCACGCGGGTCGCGCCATGTATCGGGGCTCCCGCGCTCGCCGGCCACCGTGGAGAAGCGAATCAGCACGTCGGTCTTGGTACCGGGCTGGAAAACGGCGGCCTTGGTGTACTGGCTCACGTCCTCGGTCACCTCGAAGTGGCCGAAGGCGCCACTGCCCTTGGCGTGCGGCTGACGCTCGGGAATCCGTTCGCGGTTGAAATTCGCCATCTGCTCGATGAGATAGTGATCGTGCAGTACGAGCGGCCCGTCGGGGCCCACCGAGAGCGAATGCTCGTCGCTGGCGACCGGAATCCCGGCATCTGTCGTCGTCGGCTTACGATTGTCTTGCGTCACGATGGTCTCTCCCCGTCATGTTTTCTATGTGGCACGGCATGTCGCCACGTCCTTCCCTTGGAAACGAACCGCTGGCGCGATGGTGCTATCGACTGAAGGGAACTCCAATTCCCCTGTTAGGTATAGGAAACAACCGTCATCACTGTCTACCTGCCCCCCTGGGCCCCCTTGCCTCCCGTGATCGATATCCACGCCATCCCAACGACACGGGAAATGACGCCGATCATCGGCCGGGCCCCGCATGACGAGGCCTCCAGGCGAAGCGAAACAATCAGGACGCCAACCACGATAGTTTTTTGCAATCTTCGCCATGGAGAAGTTTCATTACCTCATGCCTGCATGACGACGCATTGATATCTCCCCTGCGGATCACGACTGCCCCGACCCCGAGGAGCTCTCGCCGACATGTGCCTTGGCGAAGGTCAAAATGACATGACGCAGCACTCGTCGCTGCTCGCTGGAAAGACTACGGTAAATTCTCAGCACCTCGGCTTCCTCCCCGCCCGCCGGTATCACATCCACGCTGCCGGGAGGCACATGGCCTGCACGTTCGTTCTCGTCGCCGTAGCGCAGTACGTGTGGCTCGATGCGCAACCAGGCAGCAAGTACCTGAAGCTTGTCCTGGGCCGGAATGGAGTCACCACGCAGCCAACGCCGCACCGCTTGAAATGTAATCGGCTTCCCCCAGTAACGGAGATTGAACTCGCGTTCAAGTACCGAGGGTCGAGGCTCATAGCCGGCGGCGAGAAGCGCCTTTTTAAGGCGATCGGCGAACATGGTTTTTTCATTCATAAGCTGAATTTGAATCAATGATTCAATTCGCGTTGAATCGTTATTCACTTTAATATTGAATTATCCATTCAGTGCGCTGAAGTGGATGGCTCATGAGCCTGCCTTCATGCGTTCTGATACCTCGCACAGCCTTCACCGAACGCAGGACGGAGACGAGCACGTGTTCAGTACCGAGCAACATGCAAGCAGCGGGATATCTTGGGGATGGCCAGCACGCCGAGAACGGCGCTTCCAGACCTTCCAGGCGGTGACGGCACGGGCAATGCCAGATGCCGTTCGAGTGCGTAACGTGCCCATTGCAGGCACTCACGAGTGGTAGGCACTCGTGACGAAAGCGCTGCAGCATCGCCGGCACTCACGCGAGGCGGTCGCTGACGTTCCATGCCCATTTATATCCGATCCGTGGTGCTATATTCGGGTGATGGCCGTGACCTCTCCGCTGCATCCTCGGGAACGGCAGCGTGCATGGAGTTCCATGATACAGGGACACGCCACATCGGCTAGGCTCCTCGCATGAACTTTCACTGAATTGACGCAGCGGTTTTACATTATAGACCTCGGGGGATGGCATTGTGACGCCGAAACAACATGAGCAGCGTCGACTCCATGCACTACGGGAAACAGGACTTCTCGATACACCGCCGGAAGAACGTTTCGATCGAGTAACACGCATCGCCAAACAACATTACCAAGTCGATACCACGTTATTCACACTGATCGATGCCAAACGACAATGGTTCAAGTCGAAACAGAACCTGGCCCTGGATGCCACCCCCCGGCGACATGCTTTTTGCGATTATACGATCCAGCAAAACAGTGTCTTCGTGGTGGAGGATGCCGCCAACGATCCCCTCTTTTTCAAGAACCCCCTCGTCACCGATACACCGCATATTCGTTTCTATGCCGGCGTTCCTGTACGCGATCCGTCGGGCTTCAAGATCGGAACGCTGTGCTTGATCGACTCCACCCCGCGCGATGCGTCACATATGGATTTCAGCATCCTGCGCAACCTCGCGGCAATGCTCGAAGAGTCACTGGAGAGCACCTACGCCAGCGTTGCAACGCCCTGCGACGCCTATACCCAAAAAATGACCCAAGCCATTCAGCGCGTCCAGAACATTTTCCTGAACGGCGATCGAAAGTCCTCTGCGTACGAGACCCTGTTGTCGGAACTGCTGCGTTTGACGAGCAGTGAAATGGGATTCGTCGGCGAGGTGCATGCGCCGGCGGACGACGCCCCCTACCTGCGTCTCACCCGTTCGTTGAGCATGGCGCATCATCAGACATCACGTCATCTTTCCTCCGAGACTGACGAGGACTGTCTGCCACTCGACGAGGACGACGTGCTGATCGGCGCCCCCTATCGCTGCCGACATATCACGATTCGCGAGCTCACCCCCGCCATCTCGGACCATCCGGCCTTTCCCGAGGGCCATGACGCCATCCGGACTTATCTGGGGATCCCGTTGCAAACCGAGGGCGCCGTGGTGGGACTCATCGGACTGGCCAACCGCCGTGGCGGGTACAGCCAGGCGCTCGCCACGCTCCTGTCGCCCTTCCTGCAGACCGTGGTGACGTTGATCGAACGCGAGCGCCTCGATGCCGCCAACCAGGAAAAGCAACGCTTGCTGCACGAGGCGATCAATATCGACGGCCTCACGGGCTTGCCCAATCGACGCCTGCTGAACGATCTTTTCCAGGAAGAACTCGCGGCAGTCCGACAGCGGCGCGGGTCGATTTCAGTGTGCTTTCTCGATCTGGACGGCTTCAAGAGCATCAATGACAGCCAGGGGCATGCCGTCGGCGACAACGTCCTCAAGTGCGTCGCGGATCGCCTCAGGGGCGCCGTTCGGCATCACGACGTGGTCGCCCGACTTGGCGGCGACGAATTCGTCGCCATCCTTCGCGATGTCGAGCACCCCAGGGTCTACCGACATATTCTCGACCAGTTGCGACGCCCCATGCACATTCACGGTCATCCCCTCGAGTTGTCCGCCAGCATGGGCATTACACGCTACCCGAACGATGATTCGGATAGCGATCTCTTGTTGCGGCACGCCGATCAGGCCATGTATACGGCCAAGGAATCGGGAAAGAACTGCTACCATTTCTTCGATCTGGAAAGTCATCATTCGCAGCAGGAGCGTTTTGCCATTGGCGCGCAAATACAGCGCGCGCTCGACGACGACCAGCTAGCCCTTTATTACCAGCCAAAAATCGATTACAAGACAGGCCGCGTCTCAGGCTTCGAAGGCTTGATACGATGGCATCATCCATCGGGAGAGCTGATTTACCCGGGGCGTTTCCTGCCCTATATCGAACATACCAACATCGATATCGAGGTCGGCAAGCGCGTGATCAGCCAGGCAGTCTCGACACTGGAGGCCTTCCAGAAACGCGACCTGCCTTACACCGTCAGCATCAATCTCAGTCCGTCGCACTTCCTCAACGACGAATTCCTGGATCACTTGAACAACACCCTGAGTCGTTACGACATGGCGTTTCGCAAGCGCCTGACGCTGGAAATTCTCGAAAGTACGGCGTTCGATGATGCGGGGCTGGCCACCTCGAACATCAAGGCATGCCAGCAATTGGGCGTGCAGCTGTCGCTCGACGATTTCGGGACCGGTTATGCCTCGCTGAGCTATTTGCGCAAGTTTTCCACCAACGAAATCAAGATCGACCGTTCGTTCATTCTCGGCATGCTGAACGACCCCGAGGACCAGGTGATCGTTCAGGCCATCATCGCGCTGGCAAAAAGCTTCGACCGCCGGGTGATCGCCGAGGGCGTCGAACATCACGCCACCGAGAAAAAGCTCGTGGCCATGGGATGCGACATGGGCCAGGGCTTCCTTTACAGCCCGGCCCTGCCGCTGGACGACGCGCTGGACTGGGCGTCACATTACGCCCGCCCGTGACCGACGGTTCAGGGCGTCGGTGTCTGTGTGGAGAAACGCCACACCGTGCGCGAGTGATAGGTCTCGCCGGGCTCGAGAATCGTCGAGGGGAATGCTGCCTGGTTGGGTGAGTCCGGAAAATGCTGGGTTTCCAGCGCGAAACCACTACGTTTCTCGTAGGCTTCGCCTCCCTTGCCGATCAGCGTGCCATCGAGAAAATTCCCTGAATAAAATTGTATCCCGGGCTCGGTCGTGGCGATCTCCAGAACGCGGCCACTGTCCGGCGCTTCGACGCGGGCGGCCAGCACCAGTTCGTCTTCCGCCATCTCATCACGCATCAGCACGAAATTGTGATCGTAGCCCTGCCCGTACGCCAGTTGCGTATTGTCCTCGCCAATGCGTGCGCTGATCGGGGTGGCCTCACGGAAATCGAACGGCGTGTCCGCTACGTCGCGCAGCTCTCCGGTCGGGATCAAGGTGTCATCCACCGGCGTGAAGGCGTCGGCATTGAGCATCAGCCGATGGTCGACGATTGAGCCGCTGCCCTCGCCCTCCAGGTTGAAGTAACTGTGCTGCGTGAGATTGACCGGCGTGGCCTTGTCGGTCGTGGCGTGATAATCGATGATCACCTCGTCGTCAGCGGTCAGCGTGTAGGTCACGTGGGTTTCCAGCCGCCCGGGATAACCTTCCTCGCCATCCTCGCTGACATAGGTCAACTCGACGCCCACCTCGCTGTCGTTCTCGAAAGGCGTCGCCGTCCACAGGCGTTTGTCGAAGCCCCGCTCTCCACCGTGCAGGTGATTGTCACCATCGTTGGTCGCCAGCTCATGGGTCGTGCCATCGAGCGTGAAACGCCCCTCGGCGATTCGGTTGCCATAGCGCCCGATCAGGGCACCGAAATAGGGGTTGGACTGGCGATACGCCTCGGAGCGATAGTCGGCCAAATTGTCGAACCCCAGAACCACATCGGCCCACTCGCCCTCGGCATCCGGTGTGCGCAGGGAGGTGATGATGCCGCCATAGGTGATCACCCTCATATCAATGCCATGGCCATTGTGTAGGCGGTACGCCTCGACCTTGCGGCCATCGGGCAACTGTCCGAAAGATTCCTTTTCCACCGACGGGGACTGCGTTTGCATCGTGTTCGCCTGTGCCGCGCTCAGCGCGAGGCAGGTCATGCCCACCCCCATGGCCAAGCGTGAAATTCCTGAAAATCGAGACATGGTGCGCGCCTCCTGGGCCTCGTCATGGCGACGCGACATGCACCGCCACGCCCCTTCACGCTAGACGGCGCCCACCAGTCTCACCAATAACCGAGTCACGACACCCGCATATCGCAATGGATATCGCCCCGGCATGCGCCGTGCAGGCGACCCGCCTCGCACGCGACACTGCCGCATCATGCGCTCGACCAAGGTCGGGGTCGCTGTCCGGCATCTCGGTCTTCGCGGCTACTGCAAGTGCACCGCCTCGAAGCGTGCGAGGGTCTCGTGCTGCGCATCCAGCAGCCACAAGCGCTCGCCTTCAATCCGCCACGCGGTCGTGGCGTTCAATGCCGCGAGAAAACGACGTTCGGTCGATGCGCCTTGCGGGCATGCCATGCGCGTACTGGACAACGCCATGAAACGCAGCGTGGAGGCCTCCAATCGATAGTTGCCCATCATGCGATTGCATCCCGTCGATCCCATGACGCGTGCCGGATCGGCATGCAGGACGAAATGCGGCTCCCGCTGGCCGTCGACCACGTCGGGCGACTCGCCGTCCAGCGCCGTCAGCTTCCAGTACGTGTTCACCAGGGACTCGTCCGGCCGTGTGGTGGCGGGGCCTTCCTGCGTGGCACACCCGGCCATGAGGGCAACGGCGAACAGCATGGCCAGACTCGCGACTGCGTGTTTCATGAGAGATCCTCGAATGATGGGCATCGCCGACAGCCTACCAGATCCGTCGCTGCCCCTTGCGTCTTCCCGTCATCGCGCCCATCTCTGTCTGCACAGGCGCCACGTTTCGATGCGCCGCATCGCACAGGAGGCATCATGGAATCACGCTATTTCACCATCCACTCGCATCCCAAGGGCTTGCCCACGCGGGATTTCTTCTCTCTGGAATCCCGGACGCTACCCGCGCTGGAGGTGGGCGAGGTCCGGGTACGGAATCGCTGGCTGTCGGTCGACCCCTACATGCGCGGACGCATGGACGGCGTGACCACCTATGTCGAGCCGTTCACACTGGGACAACCGCTCGAAGGCGCCGCCATCGGCGAGGTGCTCGAGTCGCGCGACGAGCGCTTCTCTCCGGGAGACCTTGTCGCCCACATGGGCGGCTGGCGCGATGTCGCCCAGCTTCCCGGCAGTAGCCTGCAGGCCCTTCCCGACCTCGAGGTGCCGCCGCAGGCCTTTCTCGGCGTGCTCGGCATGCCGGGCATGACCGCCTGGACCGGGCTCAATCGCATTGCCCAGCTCAAGGAAGGCGAGCGCGTGCTGGTCAGCGCGGCGAGCGGCGCCGTCGGCTCCCTGGCCGTGCAGCTGGCCAAGGCCAAGGGCTGCCATGTCGTGGGCATCGCCGGCGCACCGGAAAAACTCGAATGGCTGGAATCGCTCGGCGTACGCGCGGTCAGCTATCGCGACAAGAATGCCCGGCAACTCGGCGCCGACCTCCATGACGCCAGCCCCGAGGGCTTCGATGTCTATTACGAGAACGTCGGCGGAATCTGCCTGGAAGCCGCGCTCGACAATATCCGTGTCGGCGCACGCATCGCGGTGTGCGGCCTGATCGACGGCTACAATGCCGAGACGCCGAGCCCCGGCCCCAGCAACCTGTCCCGCTTGCTGATTCGCCGCGCACGGATGGAAGGCTTCATCGTCACCGACGCCCAGAACTGGGAGCACTACCCGACCTTCCTGAAGGACGTCGGCCCGCTGGTGGCCCAGGGCAAGCTCGACTACAAGGAAACGGTCGAAGACGGGCTCGAGCGCACGCCGGATGCCTTCCTCAAGCTCTTCGAAGGCGGCAACACCGGCAAGATGCTGGTACGCCTGTAAACCGACCCTCAGCGCCGATCCGGCGTCTCGGCGAGTCGCTCGCCGAGACGCCGGCCGTTTTCCAGGCAATCCCCCACCGCGATGCCGTCACGCCAGTTGCCGAGCAGCGAGAGGCCGGGATGCGCTTCCAGGGCCGCGTCCAGGGCGGCAATCCGCGCCAGGTGCCCACGCTCGTACTGCGGAATCGCCTGTGGCCAGCGACTCACGCATTGCCACACCGGCTCGGCGTGAATCCCCAGCAAATCGCCGAGATCGGCCACCACCTGAGCAACCTGCTCCGCATCGTCGCCGACGGCGGCCTCCGGCTGGCGCCGCCCTCCCAGAAAGGCCGTCAGCAGCACATGATCCGACGGCGCACGCCCGGGGAACAGCGTCGAGGAAAACAGTGCCCCCAGCGTACGCCGCCGCTCGACCCCGGGAATCAACATGCCGAAGCCATCGAGAGGATGGTCGACGTCGGCCCGGCGAAATCCCACCGAGACCGCGTTGACCGGTGGATAGGCGATTTCCTCCAGGGGGGCGGCCAGGGCCGCGTCGAGGGGGGCCAGCAGCGCCGCCGCCGTGGGGGCCGGCACCGCCAGCACCAGTTCACGCGTGCGAATGCGCTGGCCGGCGGCCATTTCCACCTGCCAGCCGTCGGCCTCGCGGCCCACGGCGACGACCTCGCAGCCGCACTGTACCGACGCCCCGGGCTGATCGGCGATGTCCTCCGCCAGCCGCTCGGCAAGGCGTTGCAGCCCGGCAGGGAAACTCACCAGTTGTCCGCGCCACTCGCGTGGCAGGGCGGGCGGCTCGCGACGCGACTGGCGTAGCCGGCGCAGCCCGCCTCGCACCAGCGAGCCGTACTCGCGCTCCAGCGCCACCAGCCGGGGCATCGCCGCCTGCGCGGAGAGCCGGGCGGGATCGCCGGCATAAACGCCTGAGACGAAGGGGTCGACCAGATGGTCGAGCACGTGGCGTCCCAGCCGTCGCACGACGAAGTCCGCCAGGCTTTCCTCGTCGCGTGGCGGCCCCGCCCGAAAGGGCTCGCGCAGCACGGACCAGCTGCCGCGCAGGCCGATCAACGGGTTGGCGGGCGCCTTGAGGACATGAGTGGGCAAGGCCACCGGGCGTCCATGGAAGGCGATATAGCGACGCCGTGCATCGGGATTGGCCGGCTGGGCCTCGTCGAGCAGCCCCAGCTCGTCGAGCAGCGTGTGCAGCGGCGGCTTCATCACCAACGTGTTGGGACCGACCTCGACCTGCCATGCCCCGTCGCGATGGGTGCGCAGATTGCCACCCGCGTGCGGCCCGCGCTCGAGCACGCTGACAGCGAGCCCGCGCCTGGCCGCCGCCCGGGCAGCGGCCAGGCCGCTGGCCCCGCCGCCGACGACGACCACGTCGCGCCGTGCCTCGCCGACCGCCTGGTCGGTCGCATCGAGCTGTTCTTCATGCTGCATGACGTCTCCCCCGGACGCGCCTGGCGTTCAGATCACGAGGATAACGGATGCCGCCGGCTCGCGGGGCGCTACGCTTGCGGCGCATCGACGCACTCGGCATCCCGTGTCCGCTCGCTGCGTCCGATGATCGACGCCCCTACCATGTCGCCGGTGACGTTGAGCGCCGTGCAGCCCATGCCCACCAGGGCATCGATGGCAGTCAGCAGCGCCACCGTCTCGATGGGCAGTCCCACCTGGGAGAACACCGTGGCGATCATGATGATGCCCGCGCCCGGCACGCCGGCGGTCCCGATGGAGACCAGGGTGCCGATCAGCACGATTTCCAGCATGCTGGCAAAATCCAGCGGCGCGCCGATCACGTTGGCCGCGAACACGGCGGAAATGGCGATGCGAATGGCGGCGCCATCCATGTTGATGGTCGCCCCCAGCGGCAGGCTGAAACCGTAGACCCCACGCGACAGCCCCATGCGCCGGGCCGCATCCAGCGTCAGCGGCAGCGTGCCGGAGCTGCTCTGGGTGGCGAAGGCGGTCGCCATCGGCGTGCGCGCTTCGCGAAAGAAATCCCGCAACTTGACGCCGAAGACGCCCATCAAGACGCAATACAGCAGGACATGCACGCCCAGCGCGAGGTACAGCACCAGCACCATGTCGCCCAGCGACAGCAGCGTAGTCATGCCCTGCTCGGCCACGGTGCCGGCCACGATGGCGAACACCCCGATCGGCACGTAATGCAGCACCCCCGACATCACCTTGAGCGTGACCTCGTTGAGCGCCTCGATGACCCGGAACAGCTGCTCGGCCAGCGCGCCGTGGGACTCGGACGCGCGCAGCTTCAACAAGGCGATGCCGAAGACGATGGCGGTAAAGATGATGCCCAGCAGGTTCAGCTCGGCAAAGGCACCGATGATGTTGTCCGGCACCACGCCCAGCACTACCTGCGCGATGCCGGGATTCTCGGGCACCGATACCTCGGCGCTGCCGTCCAGCATCATGCCGCTGCCGGGCGACAGCAGCGTGGCCACCGTGAGCCCCACGACGATCGCCAGCGCCGAGGTCCCGACGTAATAGAAAAACACCTTGCGCCCGATGCGCCCCATGCTCCCGGCACTGGCCTGGTTGATGCCCACCAGCAGGGTGAACAGCACGATCGGCACGATCAGGAACTTCAGCAGGCGCAGCAATAGATCGCCGAACGGTGCCAGCCAGTCGGCCACGCTCTGGCCACCTGCCAGGCCCACCACGACACCCAGTATCAGCGCCAGCGTGACGCGCAGAATCAACGAGGCATTCAAATAAGCATGCAGCAGTGCTTTCACCGCTCCTTCTCCCTGTGTTTGGCCATGATGGTGTCGCTCCATGTCGGCCACAACGCCTGACACGAAGGCTGCGGCGGCGTCATATTACCATTATGCTGGGCGCATGGATTCGGACACGGGATACGAGGCAATGAGCGAACGCGCAATTGATTGCTGGTTGACGGACATGGATGGGGTATTGATCGGCGAAGATCACGCGCTTCCCGGCGCCGTCGAATTGATCGACCAATGGCGGGCCAACGGTACGCCCTTCCTCGTGCTCACCAACAACTCCATCTACACCCCGCGCGACCTCAGCGCGAGACTCAATCGCCTGGGCATCAACGTGCCCGAGGACCGCCTGTGGACGTCCGCCCTGGCCACCGCCGCCTTCCTGCGCGATCAGACACCCGGCGGATCAGCCTTCGTGATCGGCGAGGCCGGCTTGACCACGGCCATTCACGAAGCCGGGTTCGTGATGACCGACGTCGCGCCGGACTTCGTGGTCCTCGGCGAAACCCGCAGCTATTCGTTCGAGGCCATCACCCGGGCGATTCGTCTGATCAACGCGGGGGCGCGCTTCATCGCCACCAACCCCGACGTCACCGGCCCCAGCCCCGAGGGCCCCCTGCCGGCCACCGGCGCGGTCGCGGCCTTGATCACCGCCGCCACCAAGCGCGAGCCCTACTACGTCGGCAAGCCCAACCCGATGATGTTCCGTTCGGCCATGAACAAGCTGGGCACGCACTCCGAGCGGACCGGCATGATCGGCGACCGCATGGACACCGACGTCATCGCCGGCATCGAGGCCGGGCTGCACACGGTCCTGGTGATGACCGGCATCGCCACGCGCGGCGATCTCGAGCGCTACCCCTTCCGTCCCCGCGAGATCATCGACTCGGTCGCGGAGTTGCTGGAGAAGTAGCGCCCGGGGCAACCCTTGATGCCGCCTGGCCGAGTGCAGACACTCGGCAGGCAGGGCTTAACGCTTGTCCTCGGTCCGGGTCTCGAAGTCACTGGCATCGTGACGTTCGTGGAGTTGCGTCTCGGGCTCGCCGAAGGTGCGGTTGACCATCCGCCCACGCTGCACCGCCGGACGCGCGTCGATCTCCTCGGCCCAGCGCACGACATGCGTGTACTCGTGGACTTGCAGGAACTCGGCGGCATCGTAGAGACGCCCCAGCACCAATTGCCCGTACCAGGCCCAGTTGGCGATGTCGGCGATGCTGTACTCGTCGCCGGCCAGATAGCGGTTTTCCGCCAGGTGCCGGTTCAGCACGTCGAGCTGACGCTTGGTTTCCATGGCGTAACGGTCGATGGGGTACTCGAGCTTGACCGGCGCGTAGCTGTAGAAATGCCCGAAACCGCCGCCGAGGAACGGCGCGCTGCCCATCTGCCAGAACAGCCAATTGAGCGCCTCGGTGCGTGCCGCATGCTCCTTGGGCAGGAACTCCCCGAATTTCTCGGCGAGGTACAGCAGGATCGAGCCGGACTCGAACACCCGTGTCGGCGTGTCGGTGCTGTGGTCCATGAGCGCCGGAATCTTCGAGTTCGGATTGACCTCGACGAAACCGCTGCCGAATTGATCGCCCTCGCCGATATCGATCAGCCAGGCGTCGTACTCGGCGCCCTGGTGCCCCAGCGCCAGCAATTCCTCGAACATCACCCCCGCCTTGACGCCATTGGGCGTGGCCAGCGAATACAGCTGGAAGGGATGCTTGCCCACCGGGAGTGCTTTCTCGTGGGTGGGCCCCGCGACCGGGCGGTTGATGCTCGCGAACTTGCCGCCGCTTTCCTTCGGTTCCCACACCCGGGGTGGCGTGTACTCAGTCTCTTGGCTCATGCAGCCTCCTGGTCAGTGCGTCGGATCTCATCTCGCCAGGCGGCGGGATCGTCCAGTCGCCTAGAAAGGTAGTCTGATAATCATTGGGACGCGAGGCGGGTGGTTCAATGCGCATGCCGTCACATGAAACGATCGCCTGGTTACAAATCATGACAACGCGCCAAGGCACGGGTAAATTATCGTTCGTGCGCCATGGCGCCCGATCCACGAGAACCGACACAAGGCGCCCCGATGTCCACGTTCCAGAAGCCGTACATTGCCCCGTTCGACAACGATGTCACGCCGTCATCCTGGTCACTCTTCCCGCATGAATCCGACCGGCGCCAGTCGGACACCCCCTTGCATCGCTCGGCCTCGCAGCGTCGCAACGCCTTGAAGGAGCAACGCATCCAGGCGTTGCTGGACCACTGTCGGGATGAAGCGCTGAAGCAGCTGATCGGTCCCTTCGGACTGACGCCCGCAATGTTCGATGACATCGACGGCGGCAACGTGACCACCCAGCACAATGCCAACCAGGACATCTACGCCAAGGCCTCGGAAAAATACGACCGGAACGATTACGACTACCAAGGTGCCAAGCGAGACAAGAAGCGCAACGCCGTGCAAGCGGGCGAGATGAACGCCGACACCTTCACGGATGCCTATACCGGCGAACAGGCACCGACCAAGCGCACCACGTCCAACGGCAAGCAAGCCATGAATGCGGAACTGGATCACACCATTCCGCTCAAGCAGGTACATAAGGAAGGCGGCTGGATGCGCACTCCGGAAGGGCGGCAGACGCTCGCCTCGGAGGACAAGAACCTGAACTACACCACGCTGGAGAACAATCGCAGAAAAAGCGATGCGCCCGCCGAGGAAGCGCTCTCCGCTCAGCAGGGGTACGACGAGACACGCACCGGCCCTCTCGTCGAAGAAGCGCGCACCGCCATCGACACTCACCTGCCCGATACCGGTGAGCGAGTCGCTTACCATGCCAAGGAGCTCGGCAAGACCGGCACCCGGGAATTCGGCAAGGCGGGCATGCGGCGCGCCGTGGGACTGTTGCTGCATGAACTGGTCAGCGGTGTCTTCTCCGAGGTGGCGTCGGTGGTCACCGACCGCACGCATCCCGACTCGCTGCTCGAACGCTTGACCGCCGCGATAAAGCGCGTGGCCAGGCGCGTACAGAGCAAGTTCAAGGACGCCCTCGGCGAATTCTTCAAGGGCGGGCTGCAAGGCTTCATCAGTAACCTTCTCACCTTCCTCATCAACAACCTCATCACCACCTCTGCCAAGGTGGTCACCATCATCCGTGAAGGCATCCACCAGCTATGGGATGCATTGAAGATGATGCTCTGGCCACCCGAAGGCATGAGTCATGAGGCACGGCTGCGTGCCATTGCCAAAAGCGTTGCCGGGCTTTTCACGCTAGGTGCCGGCATGCTGTGGGAAGAGTCTCTCAACGCTTTCTTGCTCGGCATTCCGCCACTGGCGCCAATCGCCGGTTTCATCTCTCCGGTCCTTACCGGCCTGCTGACCGGGTTGGCGACGGCCTTGCTGATGTATGCCATCGATTCGATCATCGACTGGATGCTCGACAAGGGAACCGCCTGCCTGAACAGCCAGATCGATGCCTTGGAAGGCTACCAATCGCTGATGCGCCAGACGGCCGAGCGTATCGACGTGCAACTCCGGCTATCCGCGAGCTACCGGGCATCGCTCGGCCTCAACGACAGCATCTCGCACGACTGGCAGGAGGCCGGCGAGGCACTTGCCGATGCCAACCGGGCCGCCGAAGCCACTCGTGCGACACACGATGACACGCGCACCAGCCTCGATAACGCCACGCGCACGCAGCAAGACGTCAATGCAGCCCTCACCCGCCTTCTCGGCCGATCTCACAAGGAAACATGAGATGTCCAACGTCATTGCCCAGCTCGCCAAGACCCAGCCACCGAAAGAACTGCTTCAGCACATCGACATACAGGACATCTACGAAAAGTTTCACGAGACCTTCAAGCGCCTGGACGACTTCAAGGATATCCGCGACAAGCATGAACAGCGCGGCTTCCTGGGGCGCCTGTTCAACGGCAAGGAGCTGAAGGACGCGCAACTCGATGCTCACGAGCTGCAGGCGGAGTTCTCGAAGACATTGGCTCAGCTGATGATGATCAGCACCATGCAGTCGCAACAGCTGGTGTCACAACAGAACCAGTTGGGCCGGCAGCAGCGCGACCTGAAAGACAAGGCCGAGTCGCTCGCCGACCACACGCGCAAACTGGAAGAGCATCAGGCCAGTATCTCCCGTCAGGCCACCGAGTTGCGCCAATACGTCACCAATCTGCTCAATGTCCAGGGACTCACCGCCGAGCATGGGCAACAGCTGATCGACATCGCCGAAGAGGTCACGACCGCCAGGGATCGCCTCACGCAGGAATTCGCGGCGCGCATGCAGGAAGTCGACGCCGCCCTGGCCGAACAGCGGGAAGGCACGCAGACGGCCCTCGAACGCACGCGCACCGAACTGCAAGAACGCCTCTCCCTCTCGGAACGCCAACTGGCCGACAGCCACCAGCACGCCGCCCAGCAGCAGGCGCAACGGCACGAGGCCTTGGCCTCCCGTCTGGAAAGCGTCAAGGCGACGCTCGAGGAGACGACCCAGGACGAGATCGACGCGCTACGCCGAGAACTCGAGATCCACAAGGCAGATGTGCAGGCCCGTCACGCCTCGCTTGCCGAAACGCTTGCTCACACCAGACACGCGTGGGAAAGGCAACTGGATCATGCCATCCAGGAAAGCCAGGCAACGCTCACACGAGCGCTGGACGACCACGCGAAACACGGCGAACAGGCCCTCGCGTCGCTGCGCACCGAGCTTGCTCAGTTGCAACAGCGGCAAGCCGCCGACGCCAAGGCACAGCGACGACGCACCGGTTATCTCTGGGCCTGCATGGCGTTGCTCGCCATCGCCGGCGGCATCGGTATCGCGTACCCCTACCTGACACTCAGTCACCTCGTCTAGCCACCGCCACGGCCAGTGCCGGCGCCAGGGGGAGACGCGGCAGCAGGGTGGCCTGGTAGGCGTGGTAGAGGTCGGGTTTGACGTCGCCCTGCGCCGGGTCGATGACGAGGCGGTGGTCCAGTTCCTGCTGCCAGCCGCCACGCTTCCGGTCGATGAAGGTGGTGTCGATGAAGTCCCACAAGTGGCGGTACCAGCGCTCGTAGTGCGCCTCGCCCGTGCGTTGCAGGAAGGCACCGGCGGCGGCCAGTGCCTCGGCATGGGTCCAGTGGCGGCGACGGCGCGAGCTCGGCTGGCCATGCCAGTCCACGGTATACACCAGCCCCGGCGCGCCATCGGGGGCCCAGCCATCGCGCAGGCTGGCCTCGAACAGCGCGGCGGCGTCCGCGAACAGCCAGGCAGGCGCCTCCCGTCCGCGCATCTCGAGCGCCGCCTCCAGATGCAGCATCAGGCGCGACCATTCGAAGCCGTGTCCGGGCGTGGCGCCGTAGGGGGTGAAGTCGTGGTCCGGCTCGTCGGCATGAAACGTCGGCCATTCGGCCCAGTCGCCATGGAAATGCTCGAGAATGCGGTAATCGCGAGGCGCGGCATGGCGATGAATCAGGCGCTCGACGATGGCCAGCGCCCGATCCAGCCAATACGGCTCGTCGCGCACGTCGGCCAACGCCAGGCACAGCTCCACGCCATGCATGTTGCTGTTGCCGCCGCGATAGTCCGCCAGCTCGCGCCACCCTTGCGCATAACGCTCGACGAAGGCCTGCTCGTTCTCCGACCAGAAGCGCGTCTCGATGACCTCGACCACCTCGTCGAGCAGCCGCGGCGCGCCGGGAATGCCCGCCTGGGTCGCCGTCGCGGCCCCCAGGGCGACGAAATGATGCAGGTAGCACTGCTTGGTACGATCCTCCATCACGGCGGGATCCCCCGCCAGCCAGCCGCCGTCTCGTTCGTCGCGCAGCAGGCCGCTCAAGGCACGTATGGCATGCTCGGCCAGCGCGGCCGCGCCGGGCACGCCCTGCATCGCCGCCAAGCCATAGCTGTGCGCCATGCGACCGGTGATCATGGTGTCCGCGCTCGCCCCTTCGGGAATCCTCCCATCGCCGTCCAGCGGCGCGACCCCGCCGCTGGACAGGCGGGCCTGTCGGTGGAACTCGAGCAGCCCCAACCCTTCCCGGGTCAGCCAGTGGTGATGCGTGTCGGCGTCCAGCCAGCGCCGTGCCGGTGAGTGCCTATCATCTGCCATGCCTTGCGCGCCTCGCGTGACCAAAACGTTGGCTGTCATTAGCCATTGACGACGGTACCACCATTGGGATGAATCGTCTGGCCGCTGATGAAGGAAGCATCGAGGCTCGCCAGGAAGACGAATACCGGTCCCAGCTCGCTGGGCTGTCCGGCACGCCCCATCGGCGTCTCCTCGCCGAAGCCTTCCAGCCATTGCGGGTCGTGGGCGCCCAGCGTCGCCGGCTGCAACGGCGTCCACACCGGCCCGGGCGCCACGGCGTTGACGCGAATGCCGCGTCCCACCACCTGGTTCGAGAGACTCCGCGTGAAGCTGACGATCGCCCCCTTGGTGGCCGAATAGTCGACCAGGAAGTCCGGCCCGATATAGGCATTCACCGAGGCGTTGTTGATGATGGCGTCGTCCTCGCCCAGGTGCGGCAACGCCGCCTTGGCGAGATAGAACTGGCTGTGCATGTTGGTCTCGAACACCGAGCGCCACTGCTCGTCGGAAAGCTCGGTCAGGTCCTGGCACACCCACTGGGTGCCGGCGTTGTTGACCAGGATATTGAGCCCTCCGTAGACCTGCACCGTCTCGTCGATGCAGCGACGGCAGAACTCGGCCTCCGCCAGGTCGCCCTCGATCAGATGACAACGGCGCCCTTCGGCCTCCACCAGGCGCTGCGTCTCGGCGGCATCCTCGCGCTCGCTCAGATAGACCACCGCCACATCGGCGCCCTCGCGAGCGAAGTGGATCGCCACCGAGCGGCCGATGCCGCTGTCACCACCGGTGATCAAGGCGATCTTGCCTTCCAGTTTCGCCGCTCCCCGATAGCCGGGACGGATCATTTCCGCCGGCGGATCCATCTCGGCTTCGCTGCCCGGCAGTGTCTGGGACTGTGCGTGAATCGCGACCTTGCGAACCATGCTCACCTCCATGTGGTGTCCATGTCTGAAGAAATTTCCAGGCCCAGCACGTATCGGGCCCGAGCCCTCAACGTAGACCTAGGTATAAGACAACACAAGCGGACGCTTATTCACGCTGCGTCAGGGCTCGCTGGTATTCGTCCCGCCACGCCTGGGCATGCAGGGCGGTATCGTCGGGGAATCGCCCCAGCGCGACGGCGAACTCGAAGAAGCCGCGTGCCGGCATGTGCGGGGCACGACGGCTGACCACCAGCGCGGCGATGAAGGGACGCCCCTCGGCGGCGTCCTCGCGCATCGACGTCTCCAATGCCTGGGTGACGCGTGCGATGGTACGCGGCGGCTGCAAGCCGAGCGCTTCGGCAAGCCGGTGGTAGGTCATCGGCAACGCCGTGGGCGGTGCCATTTGCAGGCATTCACGCACGGCGACATTCAGAGGTAGCGGGGTCTCGGGCATGGTGGCGCTCACGCCGTGGGATCGAAGCGTTTGAGTTCGCGAATATCGACATGCTCCCACACGCGTCCGGTCATGTAGGGCTCGACGTCCAGCCACGCCTGCAAGGCCTGGCGATCGGCGAATCGAAAATGCGCATTGGAGCCGATCATCTTGCCATCGTCATCCAGGATCGCCCCACCACTCAGGAAACAGCCCTCCCGGGCCAGCGCGCGCACGCCCGCCAGGTGCGCCTCGCGGTTGGCCAGGCGGCGGTTCAGGGCATCATCGTCGGTGTAGTCGTAAGCGACTACGGCATATTCGGTCATCGGATCGCCTCGCGTCTGTGTGCATGGGAAAAGCGTTTACCACCATGGCCTAAATCATGCGCGAGCGCAGGACATGGTACAACGGTGGTTGACGCCGTCGCGGCGTCACGACACGTTCGAAGGCGAGCACTTCGCCCGGGCCAGCCCCTTTCACTCAGGACACCGCCGACCGACACCGTTTGCCCATGCCGACACCAACACTGCCGCACCGTCCCTCAAGGTACCGCGCGACCGCCGCTTCCGCCCGCCGAACGTCGGGCGCGACATGAGCGATACGCGTCTTTTTCGTTCGCTGCGCTTCTACAATTATCGGGTGTGGGCGATCGGTGCCCTGATCTCCAACATCGGCACCTGGATGCAGCGCGTGGCGCAGGACTGGCTGGTGCTGACCGTGCTCACCGCCCACGACGCCAGCGCCGTGGGCATCACCATCGCCTTGCAGTTCGGCCCCCAACTGCTGTTGCTGCCCCTCACCGGATACGCAGCCGACCATTTCGACCGGCGCCGGCTGATCCTCGTGACCCAGGCGTTGCTCGGTCTGCTGGCACTGGGGCTGGGTCTGGTCACCGTCACGGGCGCGGTGACATTGTGGCAGGTCTATGCCTTCGCCCTGGGACTGGGCTGCGTCACGGCCTTCGATGCACCGCTCAGGCAGACCTTCGTCAACGACCTGGTGGGCGAGGCCTATCTCGCCAACGCGGTGGCCCTCAACTCGACCTCCTTCAATGCCGCGCGCATGATCGGCCCCGCCGTCGCCGGGTTGTTGATCGCCGCCGTCGGCAGCGGCTGGGTGTTTCTGATCAACGCCGCCTCGTTCGCCGCCGTGCTGGGATCGCTGTGCCTGCTGCGCCATGACGAACTGCACTCCACCGCACGCCCGAGACACCACGTCGGCGGACTGACGGAGGGCTTTCGCTACGTGTGGCAGCGGCCCGACCTGAAAGCCACCCTGCTCATGCTGTTCGTCATCGGCACCTTCGGTCTCAACTTCGCGGTCTACATTTCCACCATGTCGGTGCGCGTGTTCCACGGCGAGGCCGGACAGTACGGGCTGCTTTCCTCCTGCCTGGCCGTCGGCTCGGTCACCGGCGCGTTACTCGCCGCCAAGCGCGAACGCCCGCGCACGCGGCTGCTGTGCCTCTCGACCCTGGGGTTCGGCGTGTTCTGCGGCCTGGCGGCGCTCGCCCCCAACCCGTACGTCTTCGCCGTCGCCCTGATGCTGACCGGCCTGGCCGCACTGACCTTCATGACCGCCTCCAGCGCACTGATCCAGCTCTCGACGGAACCGACGATGCGCGGCCGGGTGATGGCGTTGCGCATGGCGATCACCATGGGCGGCACACCGCTCGGCGCCCCCATCGTCGGCTGGCTGGCCGATCACGCCGGGCCACGCTGGGCGATGAGTGTCGGCACCACGGCCGGTCTCGTCGCCGCTCTGATCGCCGCCGGGCTGCTGATGCGGGAAGGTCGACATCGCACATACACCGTGCCACGTGCCAGGCACGCCCCCTCGCGACACACTCCTTGATGCCACGGCGACAGCCGGAAACGTCTATCCTCATGGAGATGCGTTTCCCGCCTCCGGAGCTTCTCATGGACCTCAAAAGCGGCTACCCCTATTGGGCAATCAAGAACGGCTTGATGCAGGCATTCCCCAAGCTCGATCGGGATGTGATCTGCGAGGTGGTGGTCATCGGTGGCGGCATTACCGGAGCCCTGATCGCCGACGAGCTGGCCCAGAACGGCCATGAGGTGACAGTACTGGAACGCCGCGACGTGGGCTGGGGCAGCTCGGCGGCGAGCACCGCGCTGATTCAGTACGAGATCGACACGCACATGACCGACCTCGCCGCACGTTTCGGCAAGGCCGATGCCGTCTCGGCCTATCACGCCTGCGCTCAGGCCATCGACAATCTCGAGGCATTGGCCGAAGCCGTGGGCGATGTCGATTTCGCCAGGCAAGCCAGCCTGTATTACGCCAGCGACGAAGGCGACCTCGACAGCCTGCGCCGCGAGTGGGAAATGCGTCGTCAGTACGGCTTTGACGCCGACTGGCTGACGCCCGAGGCCATCGCGTCGCGCTTCGGCTTCGATGCCCCAGGCGCGATCCTGACGCCCCAGGCGGCGCGGCTCGACCCTTACCGCATGGCCTACAAGCTGCTCGACCGCGTGCTCACCGCTGGCGGTCACGTATACGACCGCACCGAAATCGCCAACGCCACGCCACACGCGCACGGCGTCACGCTCACCACCACCAGTGGCCATTCACTCGCCTGCCGGCACCTCATCGTCGCCGCAGGCTACGAGGCCCAATCCTGGATCGACGACAGGATCGCCACCAACCGCAGCAGCTACGCCTTCATCACCGACCCCATCGCACCGGACGTGCTGGGCGAACTCGCCTCGACGCTGATCTGGGAATCCGCGCGCCCGTATCTCTACATGCGCACCACCGGCGACGGTCGACTACTGGTGGGTGGCGAAGACGACGACCTCGATATCCCCGCGCAGCGCGACCAGCGCGTCAGCGAGAAGGCCGAAACCCTGATCACCCAGGTGGAAGCGCTCTTCCCACGGCTTTCGCTCAACCCCACGTTTTCCTGGGGCGGCACCTTCGCCGAAACTGACGACGGACTGCCCTTCTTCGGCCCGCATCCGCAATATGGCCCCCACGTCCACTTCGCCATGGCCTACGGCGGCAACGGCATCAGCTACAGCATGATCGGCGCCGCCTTGTTACGCGCCCTGGTCGAGGAGCGGGAACATCCACTGGCCGAGCTATTCTCCTTCCGGCGCCGCGCACGCTAGCCCGAGACCGGGCGACGGCACTATCGTCACCATGAGACCTCCCTCAAGCAGCCCCGCCGCCATGGCCGGATGGGAGCCCCGAGCGCTCGCCGAGAGCGACGTCGCGCTCGCTGATGACCGTCACCTCCCGCGGCCACCACTCGGGGTGATGATCCCGGATGAAGGCCATCAACTTCTCCCGCACATTCATCTCGGCGACCCAACCCGCAAACGGATCTGACGCCATCAGATAGCACACCACCGTTTGCGCCCGCTCGGTCTGTCCCGTCACGTAACAGGACAGTTTGTGATGCTCGATGACGTTGTCCTCTTCCTGCGCGTACTGCAGGAACTTCTCCCGAAGACACTGGATATCGGCGCTCAAGTGCAGGATCAATTCCAGGCTTCGGAACTCCTTCGCGCTCTTGACCGACAGGTTTTCGAAGGGTCGGGAAACGAAGTACGTGACCGGCACGATCAGGCGACGGTCGTTCCAGACCCGCAGGCGAATGAAGGTGTAGAAGATTCCCTCCACATAGCACCACTGGCCCTCGAACACCACCAGATCGCCGATGCGGATGGGCTTCGCCAGCGACAACTGGAACGACGACAGGATATTGCTGATCACGGCCTGGCCGGCGATGCCCACCAGCACCGTCAGCACACTGGCCGAGGCCAGCAAGGTGATGCCCAGCGTCTCGAAGAGCTGGACCTGGCTCAGCACATAGATCGATACCACGGTGACCGTGATCAGGATGATGATCCGACGCAACGCGTACAGCGTCGTCAGCAGCTTGCGTTCGTCCTTGGGCTTGGAGTCATCGATCTGCCCCATGAGCCGCCGCGTCAGTCGCAACATCAGGGTATCGACGAAACGCAGCGCCACCGTCCCCGCGCCCCAGGCCAGAACGACGATCAACAGCACCCGCAGCGATGAGGTCGCCACCGCCGAGAACGACACCACGTAATCGAGCAGCATCTGGGTCACCAGCGACATGACGACGAGCGCCACGGGCAGCTTGATGCGACCGGTGAAGATGCTGGGTGCGCCGGCCGGCAACCAGCGTGCCAGCCCCCCGACCAGACGGTAGACCCACCAGCCCATCAGGCCCACCACCAGCAGGAAGACCGGGATGGCGATCCACTCCCAGATCTTGAGCGCCCCGAACGAGGCCTTGAAGCGTTCCGGGATGTACGTCTCGAACATCAAGGGGCCGTATTCCTCGTAAAGCAACGGCACCGAAGACACGCTGTCCGGCATGACCAGCCAGACCGGCTCCTGATCGCCCACCCGGTAGCGCCCCAGGCGGATGTCATAGGTTTCGCCCTGGGCCGTCAGGGAAGCCAGCTTGAGGTTGCGACGCGGCTCCCCCGCCTGGGGATGCTGGCCCGAGGGATCCTCGATGGCAGCATCCTGGCGCCCGGGGAGATCGGAAACCTTCAGCAATTCGCCACGCTTGAGCACTTCGGCCAGTTGCCTGGCCAATTGGCCCCCGCGCTTGCGCTGTTCCGCTGGGGCCAACTCGGAAAGATTGAGGGCGTGCGCCGCCGCCGCCAAATCCTCGTTCTCGGTCAGCGTCAGAAAGCTGCGGATCAACTCCCGTGGCGTCACGCGCTTGACCGTCTCGGGTGGCTCGCCCAGTCCCGCGTTCAGCGAATCGACGACGAACCAGCGCGTCTCCTCGCGCTCCTCTTCCGGCGTTTGCGCCGCACACAGGCCGGTCATCGTGAACGCCACCGCAGCCATCAGCCACAGTCGCCATGCGCCATTTTTCTTCATAAGTCCCTTTCCGATTCCGTGGGTCGTCCATGTCGGCCACCCGGTACCGGATCGCTCCAGACCCGGCCTCCCCGCGCCTGTAAAGCGAGAGATGTTAGTGGTTGCTCGCAGTACAGCGCACCGGCCACCGCCGCGTCCAGTCTTCCTTTCCCGCACCCGGTCCTGAGGACCCGCTTTCATGGCTCAGCAAGGGGCCGCAGTACGACTCTTTTGGTGGGGCCTGCATGAGCAAACTACACTGCAGCCGGGGATGCCTCACGCCCGTCACGCCTTCAGACCTCGCGTGACGAGGTGCCTTTCACTGATCCGCAAAAGGAGTTTGCCGTGATGGTCACTGCCGAAAGGTCGATACGAAGTGGACCGAACCCGCTGCATGGCATGTTGTTGGCGGGCGCCTTTCCACTCTTTCTGGGTGCCGCATTGAGCGACTATGCCTACGCCTCGACATATCACATTCAATGGGGCCACTTCGCTTCCTGGCTGAACGCCGGCGGCCTGGTGTTCTGCGGTCTGGCGCTGATCTGCGCGCTGATCGGCATCTTTCGCTCGGCCGGCCACCGAGGACTTTCCGTCGTCTACTTCCTGCTGCTGCTGGTGACCTGGGGCCTGGGCGTCGTCAACGCGCTGGTCCACGCCAGAGACGCCTGGGCGATGATGCCGACGGGACTGACGCTCTCCATCGTCATTGCCGTGCTCGCTTTCATCGCCGTCTGGATCGGATTCATCAGCCGCAAGCGCGGAGGTCAGTCATGAAGCTAACATCCAAGTCCACTGGCATGCGTTACGTCGCTCCCCTTTCGCTCCTGCTGCTCGCCGGCGGCGCCCAGGCCGCCGACTCGGGCCAGGAGTACGGTCCTGACCCGGAACTGCCCGAACCGCAGCGAGGCCTTCTGCCCAACATGACGGTGCCCGAGCAGGCCCCTTGGGGCGACGCGAAACCCGCGGTACCCGATGGCTACACGATCACCGCCATCGCCACCGACCTCAAGGTCCCGCGTCAGACGCTGGTGCTCCCGAACGGCGATATCCTGGTAGCGGAAGGCAAAGGCGGCGGCAACGCGCCGAAATCGCGGCCGAAGGATTTCATCGCCGGGCTGATTCAGTCGCAAGGCACCACCTCGGTCAAGGGCGGCGACCGGCTGACCCTGCTGCGTGACGGCGACGATGATGGCAAATACGAGGAACAGACGGTCTTCGCCGACAACCTCAATGCGCCCTACGGCCTCGCCCTGGTGGACGACGATCTCTACGTGGCCAATCAAGATTCGCTCGTTCGCTTCGACTACGAAGAAGGCCAGACCGAAGCCAGCGGCCCACCGGAACTGGTCACGCCGCTGCCGTCGGAGATCAATCATCACTGGACCAAGGCCCTGACCGCCAGCGCGGACGGCGACTATCTCTACGTCGGCATCGGTTCCAACAGCAACATCACCGAACGCGGCATGGCGGCGGAAGTGAACCGTGCGGAAATCTGGGAGATCGATCCGGACACCGGGGCGCATCGCGCCTATGCCACCGGCGTTCGCAATCCCACCGCGCTGACCATCCAGCCGGAGACCGACCGGCTCTGGGCCGTCGCCAACGAACGTGACGAACTCGGCCCCGACCTGGTGCCGGATTACCTCACCTCGATCCAGGATGGCGGCTTCTACGGCTGGCCGTACAGCTACTGGGGCCAGCACGTCGACCCGCGTGTGAAGCCGGAGAGACCAGAGCTGGTGGAATCAGCGATCGCGCCCGACTACAGCCTCGGCTCGCACCGCGCGCCGCTCGGCGTCGACTTTTCCAACCCGGCCGTGGGCGGGGAATTCGCCAATGGCGTCTTCGTGGGCGAACACGGCAGCTGGAACCGTGCCGATCCCGTGGGGTACAAGGTGGTCTTCATCCCCTTCGAGGACGGTGAGCCCGCCGGCGACCCGGTCGACTTCGTCTCCGGCTTCCTGACCGGCGACGGCAAGACCCGCGGCCGCCCCGTCGGCGTCACCGTCGCGCCGGATGGCTCGGTGATCGTCGCCGACGACATGACCAACGCGATCTGGCGGGTCACACGGGATGGCAACGCGGCATCGTCAACGCAACCCGCCGCCGAGGCGTCAGCGGACGCCTCCAGCGAGGAAGCCACGCCGCCCGAAGACGAGGCCGAGATGCCCGAGGACGGCTACGCCGGGGATGGCTGACCCCGGCGCAGGGCGCCCGGCTCGACCGTTACTCGATGATCGAGGCGAAGCGATCGTTCAATCGTCTGAGTGCGGGCTTGAGCAGGGGCGCCGGCTTGTCGCGGCGCATCAGCGCTTCTTCTCCGGCATAGCTGAAGGTGATCGCTTGCGCGGCGAGCCAGCGTAGCGGCTCGACTTCCCAGCGTTTTATCAGCTGACGATGACTGGCGTCGCTGAAGGCCCAGGGCATGCGCACCCGCTCGGTATCGCGCTCGAGGATCATCTCCGCCAGGGTGCGACCGAACAGGTGCGAGGCGGCCACCCCTTCGCCGGCGTAACCGCCCGCGGTGGCAAGGCCGCTGGCGCGGTCGAGGATCGCATGCGGGCGGAAGTTGCGCGACAAGCCCAACGAACCGCCCCAGCCATACTCGACCCTGACACCCTCCAGCGCGGGCAGGAGATCCACCAGCAGATCCCGCCGCATGCGAATGGCCCCATCATCGATCGCCTGGTCGGCCTTGGATCTGGCGCCGAGATAGTAGTTGCCGCGGGCGCCGAAAACGATGCGCCCGTCGGCGGTGCGATGGCCGTAATTGATCAACCGGCTGGCATCCGCGAAGGCGGGACGCTCGGCCATGCCGACCTCCTGCCAACGGGCCTCCGACAGCGGCTCGGTGGCGATCACCAGGCTCTGCACCGGAATCACGTGGCGCTTGAAATCGAGGAACCGGTCGGCGTACCCCTCGGTGGCACACACCACCATCGGTGATTCGACGCTGCCTTCGCGCGTGCTCACCTTGTGGTGCGACAGGGTCTCGGCGCGGCTCTGCTCGTGGATCGTCACGCCCAGGCGCTCGACGCGCTCGGCCAGGCCAGCGACCAGCTTGGCCGGGTTCACGGTGGCGACCTGGCGGTGATAGATGCCGCCATGGCCGTTTCTGAACCGGGCCTTCTCCGAGAGTTGTTCGGCATCCAGCCAGTAGCAGTTCGCCTCGCTGTGACCCAGCTCATGCAGATGCTGCAGGTAGTGCGCTGGATGGCGACCTGATCTCGGTAGCGAGCCGCCGCATAGATCGCGCCGCCCTTGTTGAAATCGGCCTCGATCCCCTCGTGCGCCAGTACCCGGCCCACCTCGTCGACGTTATCGGCCACCACGCCGCAACAGGTTCGCCGCTCTTCGCGTGACAAGCCCCCGATGTGTCGCTCCAGCCCGGCGAGGTTACCCACCACCCAGCCGCCATTGCGCCCCGACGCGCCATGCCCGACACGCTCGGCCTCGAGCACGACGATCTCCCGCTCGGGGGCAAGGCGCTTCAGGTAATAAGCGGTCCATAGCCCGGTGAAGCCGGCACCGACGATGACCACGTCGGCCTGGACATGCGCGGCCAGGCGCGGGCGCGACGCCGGCCGCTCGTCCAGGGTGGTGCTCCAGAAATTGCTAAGCGCGTCAGTGTGCATGGCGTATTCGCTCGTCCGAGATCACATGTAGCCCAGCACCAGATACCCCGCGGCGGCAATACAGCCCGCGAGGGCCGCATAAGGCAACTGGGTGAAGGCGTGCTGGAAGGGAGTGCAGCCGCTGGCCTGAGCGGTCAGCACCGTGGCATCGGAATAGAAGCAGGCATGGCTGCCGAAGGTGCTGGCAGAGAGCGTGGCACCGATCACCAGCGTCATGTCGGCCCCGAGATTCTGCCCCAGCACGGCGACGATCGGCAGGATGATCACGAAGACGCCCCAGTTGGACCCGGTGGCAAAGGACACGAAGCCCATGACGGTGAAAATGATGAAGGGCAGCATTTCCGCGCTGACCAGCGGCTCGACCGTGGTGATGACATAATCGGCGAGCCCCAGCGAGGTATTGACCTCATTGAAGAGGAAGGCGGCCACCAGCACGGCCAGGGCATCCAGCATCGACTTGAAGCCTTCCAGGATATTGTCGAAGGTCTGGCTGGGCGACAGCTTCTTGAACCCGATGAAGGCCACGATCATGCCGGCCAGGGTCACGAAGATGCCCATCAGGAAATCCAGGTCGAACCACCAGGTAAAGAAGGCCAGTGACGCCATGGGCAGCAGAAAGGACCAGATGCTGCCTTTCGCATGGGTGTCCGCTTCGAGGTGGGCGATTTCGTCATCGATGTGTTCGGCACCGGGCGGCACGCACTGCCCTTGTTTTTCGGCACGTTGCTCGGCCTTCTTCATCGGGCCGAAGGCAGGAATCCAGCGAAAGATGAAAAGCGGCACCAGGATCACCGCGACCCAGGGGTAGAACATGAAGGGAATGGCCTGAATGTAAGTCCACACCCCCTGGCCATCCTGCGCCACGCCGTTGGTCTCGAGCAGCGCGCCGAAGAAGACTGCCCAGGTCGAGATCGGGATCAGCACGCTGATGGGCGCGGCGGTGGAGTCGACCACGTAGGCCAGCATTTCCCGGGACGTCTTGAAGCGGTCGGTGACCTTGCGCATCGAGGTACCGACGGCCAGGGAGTTCAGGTAGTCGTCGACGAACAGGATGATGCCCATGATCCAGCAGCCCAGCAGCGCGCGAGGCTTGCTGGTGGTATAGCGCATCAGCTTGTCCGCAAAGGCGCGGGAGGAACCGGACTTGAGCAGCAGCGCGATGATGCTGCCCATCAGGCCGCAGACCATGATGACCCAGGCGACATCCTCGTTGGTCATCACTGTGAGCAGATCCTCGGTGAGGCTGCTCAAGGCATTGCCGGGATCGATCATCAAGGTGCCGATAAAGGCCCCCAGGACCAGGGGCTCGAGGGCCCGCCGGGTCCACAATGCCAGTATCAGGACGATTGCCGTGGGCAGCAGGACAAGGGGATTGTCATTTCCATCGTGTCTCACCTCAGCGGAGTTGTTGTTGTGCCTTCGTGAATGACGGGAAGCCGAATTGTCGGGCGCCAAAGCGCCGCTACTTCAGTTTTTCAAGTAATTGTAGGGTCCCGGATGATCGGATCGCCTATAGAAGTTATCCTCTGCTAGCAGCGAGAGAGCTTCTTCAGCAATTCATCCGGGAGCAAGTTCATGGACATCAAGCTGCATAAACAAGCGACCACGACACCGAAGATCCGGGCCGAGATCCAGGCAGCGCCCTCCAGCATCACGGATAGCGAGCTGGCTCGCCAGTATGGTGTCGCCACCGCGACCATACGGCGCTGGCGCTACCGTGACGATGTCCATGATCGATCGCACACGCGTCACAACCTGCTGGCCACGCTCACGCCCGAGCAGGAGGAGGTGCTGATCGCAGCACGCGAATTCCTTCGCCTCGGCCTGGATGATCTCCTCGTCGTGGCGCGTGAGTTCCTGAACTCCCGGTTGTCTCGCTCCGGCCTGCATCGCATGCTCCAGCGGCGCGGCGTGCCGACACTGGCGGAACTGGCTCGGCAGGACATCGGAGATGACGAGAAACCGAGGCACAAGCCCTTCAAGGACTACGAACCGGGGTATGTGCACATCGACATCAAGCACCTGCCTCGGATGCCCGACGAGCAGCAGAAACGCTACCTGTACGTCGCCATCGATCGCGCCACGCGTTGGGTGTATCTGGAGATCCGAAGCAGTCAGTCCGCGAAGGATGCTCGCGCGTTCATGAAGCAGGTGGAAGAGAAGGCGCCCTTCAAGATCCAGACGGTGCTGACTGACAACGGCAAATCTTTTACCGATCGCTTCACACGTGCAGGTGAGCGCAAGCCCAGCGGCCGGCATCCGTTTGACCAGGAGTGCCAGGCACATGACATCGAACACCGCCTGATCAAGCCGGGAAAGCCGCAAACGAACGGCATGGTGGAGCGCTTCAACGGCCGCATCAGCGACGTGCTGGCGACTCGGCGCTATGCCTCAGGCGAGGACCTGGAACAGACGCTGAAACGCTATACCTGGCTGTACAATCACCACATCCCGCAGAAGGCACTGCACCATCAATCACCTATTGCGATGATGAAAGAATGGCAGACTAAACGGCCTGACTTATTTACCAGGCGGGTGGTTAATCACACGGGACCCGACAAGTAATTGCTATTTGAGTTTTTCGAGCAGTTGGTAGTACCACATGCCGGCCGCGAGCAGTGCATTGCCGAGCCGGTCGTCGAGCGGGATGCGGATGTGCCGCACGTTGGCGAAGGCATCGAACTCCTCGAGCGTGCCGGCAACCGCATTGGCCATGATCTCGCCGACGATGTGCGACGTGGCGATGCCGTGGCCGGAGTAGCCCTGAGCGTAGTAGACGTTGTCCGAGAGCTTGCCGAGCTGGGGAATGCGATTGATGACGATGCCCGCCATGCCTTGCCATTGAAAATCGATGGCAATGCCCTCGAGCTGCGGGAAGGTGTGCTCCAGGCGCGGCCGCAGCTCCGAGGCGATGTCTTGTGAATCGCGCCCCGAGTAGTTGGCGCCGCCACCGAAGAGAAGCCGCTTGTCGGCGGTCAGTCGGTAGTAGTCGAGCACGAAACGCGTGTCATAGACCGCCAGATCCTCGGGGTCGATGGACTGCACCTGTTCGGGCGATAGCGGCGCCGTCGTGACGATGCCCAGCGATGCCGGAAACAACTTGCCCTTCAGCTGCTTGCGCTCGAGGCGGTGATAGGCGTTGCCGGCCAGGATCACGCTGTCGGCCGTCACCCGGCCGTGCTCGCCGACCACCACCGGCGTATCGCCGTGCTCGATATCCACCACCGGCGAATTCTCGAAGATCCGCGTCCCCAGGCTTGCCGCCGCGCGGGCCTCCCCGAGGCACAGGTTGAGCGGGTGCAGGTGCATGTTGTAATCGTTGCGGATCGCCCCGTGATAGAGCTCGGTACCGACCACCTCGCGCACCGCCTTGGCATCCAGCCAGTGCACATGCTCGCCGATGGCATGGTGCTGCGACGCCTCGAAATCCTGTCGCAACGCCTTGATGTGGCTGGGCTTGTAGGCCGCCTGCAGGTGGCCGTGCTTGAGATCGCAGGGGATCGCATACTTTTCGACCCGCTGCTTGATGATCCGATGCCCGCGCCAGCGCAGGTTCCAGACGAAGCTTTCGGCGTCGTCGCCCAGCGTGTGGCGCATTTGTCGGGCCATGGCGTCCTGGCCGGAGAGACTGCCGGTCACCTGCCCGCCGTTGCGTCCGCTGGCCCCCCAGCCGATCCGGTTGGCCTCGACGATGGCCACGCGATAGCCGCGTTCGGCCAGCTCGACCGCCGTGGCTACGCCGGTGAAGCCGCCGCCGACGATCGCCACGTCGACACGATGCTCACCTTCCAGTCGCGGATAGTCGGATTCCTGGACGATCGATGCGGTGTAATAGGAAGCACAGCGTTGCTGGGTCATGCCTGCTCCTTACGCTTTGTCTGAAAAAATGCCTGCGCTCGCCCATACGGCGTTAAAAATCGACTCAAAATACTCATTTACCCCGCGTAAACTCCGTTTTTTCGACAATTTTTGCCTTGTCTGGCCATCGCTCGTCGATTTTTCAGACAGAGCTTAAAGACGGGAAAGATACGTCTGGCGGTCGACATCGGTGACCCTGGCCATGAGCTCCCGGGCCTCGTGACGCTTGATCCTGGCGTAGAGATCTCGATACGCCGTGCCGAAGATATCGGCCATGGCCGGCGAGGCGGCGAAACGCTCGAGCGCGGTGAGCCAGTCATGGGTGAGATGCTCGGAGCGCTGCCGCGCATGGGCTTCGTCCTCGATGGCCGGTGGCGGCACGATGCGTTGCTCGAGCCCATGCAGAATGCCCCCCAGCAGCGCCGTGGCGACCAGATAAGGGTTGGCATCGGCGCCGGCCACGCGATGTTCCAGACGCGCCGCGGCACCTTGCCATTCCGGCACGCGCACGGCCGCACCGCGATGATCACGCCCCCAGTTGCACTCGATCGGCGCGAAGCTGTCGGGTTGAAAGCGGCGGTAGGAATTGCCGTGCGGCGCGAAGATCGCCTGACCATCGAGCAAGCTGTGCATCACGCCGCCGATGGCAGCGTCGAGATGTCCGGCGCCGTTGTCGCGATCGAAGATATTGTTGCCGTCCTCGTCGAGCACACTGACGTGAAGATGCATGCCCGACCCCGCCTGATCGGTGTAGGGCTTGGCCATGAAGGTGCTCGCCAGGCCGTGATGACGGGCGGCCTGAGCCACGAGACGCTTGAAGTACAGCGCATCGTCGGCGGCGGCCAGGGCATCCGGGCGATGCCAGAGATTGACCTCGAACTGCCCCGGCCCGAACTCGGCGATCAGCGTATCCGCCGGGATGTTCTGGGTGCGGGCGAACGCGCGGATGGTGTCGAGGACCGGCGCCACCGCATCCATCGTCTCGAGCTCGTAGAGCTGCTGCCCCCGGGGATCCCCACCCGGACACAGCGGCGCGGGCGGCCTCGGCTCGAGCGCGTGCCGAGCCTCGGCATCGAGCAGGTAGAACTCCAGCTCGATGGCGACTACCGGCGTCCAGCCGTGGCGACGAAAGCGCTCGACGACCGCGGCGAGCATGGCGCGCGGGTCCATGAAACTCGGCGTGCCGTTCAAGTCGTGCAGGGTGGTGAGCACCTGGTGGCCCTTGGCCCAGGGCAGTGGCGTCAAGGTACGCTCATCGGCGTGACAGACCCCGTCGGGGTCGCCGATCGACTGCGACAGCCCGGTCAGCGCATCGTTGTCCTCGCCCCAGATATCCAGCGACTGCGTCGAGAGCGGCAGGCGCACCTGCCCCTCCATCACCTTGTCGAGCTGTTCGGCGGGCACCCACTTGCCGCGCGGAATGCCGTTCATGTCGATGCACAGCACTTCGACCCGGTCGGTGGCCGCGTCCTCGTGAGGGCGGTCGGTGCTGCGGGCAAACGGAGCCTGCGATATCTGCGCCATAGGGACTCTCGATCTTGTTATGGTCCGGTGTGATCACATATGTGTGATCACACTAGCAGAGCCCCATCGACCCCACAAGCAAGCCGGTATCGTGATTGCCCCCGCCAGTTACGTTAAGCTGGAACGCCTGGCTCGGACTTTCATTTCGTAAAAGGCTTTGGCAAATCGCATGACCACGGAATCAACCGCCAGTCGTACGGCTTTTTCGCCCGACACCGCCTCGACCCGGCTTCACCGGGCCCTGCGCGTGCGCCTTTGCGAGGGTGATTTCACGCCCGGCGAAGTGATCTCGATTCGGCGCATCGCCGCGAAATACGGCACCGGCACCATGCCGGCCCGCGAGGCGATACGCTGGCTGGTGACCGAGGGTGCGCTGATCTTCTCCGACAGCCGCAAGATCATCGTCCCGGAGCTGAGCCATGACCGGTTTCATGAAATCCTGTTCGCCAGAAAAAATCTGGAAACCGAGGTGTCGCGCCAGGCCTTCGACCATATCGGGGTCGCCGACATCGAGGCCCTGGAACGGATCGACGAGCAGATCAACGACGCCATCGCCCAGGGCGATCTGGTCAGTTACATGCGCGGCAATTACCAGTTTCACTTCCATATCTATCGCCTGAGCCAATCGCAGGTGCTGTTGCCACTGGTCGAGATACTCTGGCTGCAATACGGCCCCAGCATGCGCTACATCTGCACGCGCTGGGGCGCATCGAGCATCACCGACGACTATCATCGCGAAGTGACACAGGCGCTCAGGCGCGGCGACCTGACGTCGTTCTGCGAGGCGATTGCCGCGGATATCGAGCAAGGCATGCTGCTGCTGGAATGACGGCAGCTCACACGGCAAACGCGCCCTGAAACGGCAATGCGCGCCAACCGGGCGTCTTGCATCATCCCCTCTTCTCGCGGCGACACCGGGCCGAGCAGTAGACGACATTCTCCCAGTCCCGCGCCCACTTCTTGCGCCAGGCAAAGGGACGCTGGCACACCGGGCAGATCTTGGTGGGGAGGTGAGGTTTGCGATGCGGCATCAAGGCGTCTCCCGAAGCCCACCCCGGATCAGTGCGGCGAACGATTCCGCCGCGTCGGCCTCGCTGCAGTTACCGCGCACCATGGCCGCCGACAGCGCGTCACCCGCACCGATCAAGCCCACACAGCGGCGTTCGAGCTCAGTCTCCTCAAGCGTGCAATAGGGCCGCAATACCGCCGCGAACAGCTGAACGTAGCCATCGAGCAACTCCTGATAGACCGCCTCTTTCTCTTCGCTTCCCGCCAGCGCGGCGCCAATGGCATGCCACTCGCCGCTGGTGTCGGCATGGCAATGCACGTGGGCGGCCGCGAGCAGCGACGCAGTGTCCTCGAAGCGCCGGCCCTCGGTCGTCAGCGTTTCGCGAAGTGCCTCCGACTGCCGGCGGTCGATCAGTTTGTATAACGCGATCAGAAGCTGCGAGCGCGTACCGAAATGATCATAAGCGACCGGCTTGGAGACGCCGGCACGCGCTGCCAGATGGCCCAGCGTCAGTCGATCCGCGCCCTCTTCGCGCACGATCTGCAACGCCGTATCGAGTAATTGGTGCCGCCGCTCGGGCCCGGAGAGCCGCCGGGCGCCTGTTTTCTGTCCTGTCTCGCTTGCACTGCGCTTCACGTTCTCCCCTCTTCCATGCTCTCTGGCAGATTGAAAACCTACCACAAGTAGGTTAATGTTCAAAAAACTACCTTTAGTAGGTTGACTCTTGACCCGGAGAACCGACATGACACTCGACCCCATCCTGCTCATTGGAGGCGCCGGTAACGTCGGCCGACAGGCGGCACGCTTCCTGCGCGAAGCGTATCCGGCACTTCCCCTGCTGATCGGCGGACGCGATCTCGCCAGCGCCCAGCAAGCGGCAGCCGCTATCGGCAACGCCGAAGGCGTCGCGGTGGACCTCGACGCGCAAGACATCGGCCTCGGCGCACGCCCGGTCAGCGCCATCGCGATCTTTTTTACCGACACCACCACTGCGGCGCTTCAATTCGCGCAACGCCGGGGCGTGCCCTATCTCAGCGTATCCCCCGCCATGACCGAAATCGGCCCCGACATCGCCGCCTATATGCACCGACCGAAGGCTGCACCGGTGATACTGGGTACCGAATGGCTGGTGGGCGCGACGACGATTCCCGCGCTCGAGTTCGCCAAAACATTCCGTCGCATCGACACGATTCGCATCGGCGCCTTGCTGGACGAGCAAGACGAAGGCGGCCCGGCCTCCTTCGACGACCTGGAGCGTCAGACGAAAGCCCTTCCTGCCGTCCAGGCGCGCCGCAACGGTGCCTGGGTCTGGCGCAGCGGCGACGATCTCGAGACCCGTTTCCGCGCCGCCGATGGAGCGATGCTGGAAGCGACCGGCCTATCGCCTCACGACGTGTTCGGCCTCGCCACCGTCACCGGTGCCCCCAACGTTGAATTCAACCTGGCCATTGGTGTCAGCTCGAGCCGCCGCCGTGGCGAGCCGATGTCCACCGAGATCATCATCGAACTCGAGGGCGAGGATCAGGCAGCGCAGCCGCTACGCTCACGCCACGCGGTGACTCACCCCGAAGGGCAGATGCCGCTGACAGGGCTCGGGGTCGCGCTACTTCTCGAGAGGCTCGTTGGCCTCGATGGCAAACCAGCAGTTGGCGCGGGGCTCTATTTTCCGTATCAACTGCTGGACCCCGCAGTCTACCTCGAGCGCTTCACGCAGGCCGGTGGGCGGATCCTGGAGCTCGACGAGAGCTAACCAGCGCACATGCACCCTCCTCCCAAGTCGTGCATGCTGACGGGCAAGGAGACAACGACACCACGGTAGCCAGGACAGGCAGGGGGATGCATGAGCCAGGAATCGGAACCGACGCGCAAGGCACTCTACGAGCAAGCGCAACAGCAGGAGATCTCGGGACGCTCGTCAATGAGCAAGGCGGAATTGGCGGCGGCGCTCGAGCGGCAGTCGTTCGAGAAGGCCGCCGCGCCGGTGGTGGCGACGCGTTTCGATACCTTCAAGCGCCTGGCCGAGGCAGTGGCGGCCGGCGAATTCGTGCTGCGCCCGCGCGCACTGACCGGGTTCGAGCGTCGTCGGCACGTGCGCCAGACGCTGCGCGAGGATCACCAGACACGCATCGCGGAAGGTTGCGAGGAAGCCAGCGCCAAGTTCGACCAGCTCTCCGACTCGCTGTTTTCGTTCTTTCGCGGCACGGCGCTGCTGTTCTACCGCGACATGGCTGGCGACGACGCCTGGATGCCCACCGTGCTCGCGCTCGGCGACGTTCACCCCGGCAACTTCGGCGTCATGCCCAACGTGGACAACGTGCCGATCTTCTCGGTCAACGATTTCGACGAAGCCTACTACGCGCCCTTCACCTGGGATATCAAACGCGGCGCGGTCGGCTTCATGATCGCCTCCGAAACCGAGGGCGAGCTCAAGCACAAGCATCGCGTCAAGGTCGTGCGTCGTTTCGTGCAGGGCTACATCGAGACGATGGAACGGCTGGCGCGCGAAGGCACCGAGCAGGATGAGGAAATGCGTCACGACAACGCGCCGAAGCTCATCCGCAAGCTGTTCGAGGATGCCGATGAAGACCGTGCCGAGTGGCTCGCCGACGACTACCTGAACGAGACACGCAGCGGCTTCCGCCCGACCAGGAAACTGGTGCCGATCTCGTCGCGCCGTGACGAATTCCAGGCGATCACCGACCGGCTGGTCGAGGAAAACGAGATCGACGTGCCGGCACGCGCCAAGGGACGAGACAAGCATGGCATGCACGTGAAGGACGTGGCGATACGTCTCGGCCAGGGCACCGCCTCGCTGGGGCTCAACCGCTATTACGTGCTGATCGAAGGCCCCCGGCGCGACGGCACGGACGACTTGATCATCGAGTACAAGCAGGCCCGGCGCTCCGCCCTGTCCGGCCTGGTACCGCCCTCCGCCTACGAAATGGACACCCTCGCCGAACGCATCAGCCATGCCCAGGCCGTGCACCTGATACGCGGCGATCTTTTCTACGGCCACGTCACGTTCGAGGGGCACAGCTATCTATCCCGCGAGCGCGCGCCGTTCCGCGACGACATGGAACTCGACGACCTCTCCAAGAGTGAATGGAAGGAATACGCCCATATCTGCGGCGGCGTGCTTGCCACCGTGCACGCCCTCTCGGACGAATCCGGCAAGCTCGACTACGACATCGAGCCTGCGATTCTCAACGCCATCGGCCCACCGGCACTGTTCGCCGAGGACATGGTGGAATTCGCCACCGAGGCCGCCGACCGCCTGCACCGGGACCACGCAATGTTCCGCGAGGATCACGCCCGGGGCGCGTTCGAGCACCTGGACTGGGTGCATCGATAAGTGCTCGTCCCGGGGACGGTGTCGCACGAACGCTGCTCCCGGGCACAAGCCGCAGACCGAGCCCCGAGTTGATCTCGCGAGGCGCCGGACGCCTCCCTCCGCTTCCAGGCCCAAGAGCCGCCGTCTGACGTATGGCAATGCGATCGGGACAGGAAACGCATGTCGTCGACGAAAACATTGCGTTTCAGCAGGAACAGCGGTTCCTGAACACACCGCGTCACGTCGTTGGAGGCTAATCTACAAGGGCTGTTCAAGCGGGGATGGTGAAACCACTGCGAGAATCGAGCATCGCCTGTCGAGTCGCCAGCCCCTGGAAAATCGGTATCCGGCTTCTACCAACAGAAGGTAAAGAGATGGCAACCATTACGACTCGAGACGGTGCGAACGTTTTCTACAAGGACTGGGGAGCCAAAGACGCCCAGCCCATTGTCTTTCACCACGGCTGGCCGCTTTCGGCGGACGACTGGGATAGTCAGATGCTGTTCTTTCTATCGCAGGGCTACCGTGTCATCGCCTTCGACCGCCGAGGGCACGGGCGCTCGGACCAGACCGATACGGGCAACGACATGGACACCTACGCGTCCGACACGGCAGAGCTGGTGAACGCACTCGATCTGAAAGACGCCGTTCATATCGGCCATTCCACCGGCGGCGGCGGCGTCGCGCGCTACGTCGCCCGGGCAGAATCAGGCCGCGTCGCCAAGGCCGTCTTGATAGGCGCGGTGACCCCGCTGATGCTGCAGACATCCGCCAATCCGGAAGGCACGCCCAAGGAGGTGTTCGACGGCTTTCGCAGCGCCCTGACAGCCAATCGCGCACAGTTCTTCAAGGATATCCCCGCCGGCCCGTTCTACGGGTTCAATCGCGACGGTGCCGTGGTCAGCCAGGGCCTGATCGACAACTGGTGGCGACAGGGCATGGAAGGCGGCGCCAAGGCCCAGTACGACTCCCATCGAGGCATTCTCGGAGACCGACTTCACCGACGATCTCCAGGCGATCACGATTCCCGTGCTGGTGATGCACGGAGAGGACGACCAGATCGTTCCGATCGAGGCCTCGACCCACAAGGCGGTCAAGCTCCTGCCCAACGGCACGCTGAAGACCTACCCCGACCTGTCGCATGGCATGTTCGCCACGCACCCCGAACGGATCAACGCCGACCTGCTCGAGTTCATACAGGCGCGCTGATACGTGGCTTTCGCGGGCTCGACGGGGACATCGGGCCCGCTCTCCTCGAAACCAGTGCATAGCGGCACTTCAACCCAATCGTGTCGCGTACGGCGAATGCGACGTGGCCCCACTGGCTCATCGCCATCAGCCAATCTCCAGGGATTGAATCCTGTCACCCGACATCAGAAAGCGGTGCTCGAGTCGCACCGGGCTACCGGGGAAGTTGCCGATGACTTCGGCGACAACGATCACCCGGCGCCCTGCTTGCGTCACCGCCGAGGGTGTCACGCTGTACTCGAAGGTCTTTCTCGTCCCGGCCATCCAGGCCTGGATGGCGTCATGCCCTTGATGGATGTGGCCTTCGTCCAGCACGGCAGCGTCCGCCGTGAAACAGTCGGTCAGGCGGGTGGCGTCCTGCCCGTTGCTGACCTCGAAGTAGGTGGCAATGGCGGGAAACAGGGAAAATGTCATGGTCGTCCTCGTCGCAGGAAAGTTGCCCTACGGGCATCTTCTTCCTAGGCTTACATTTCATCAAGAACGCACCAAAAAGTAAGTCACGCACTCATGAGAAAGGTTTATACCCCTTCGACCGCGGCGGTCGGCGTCGAAGACGTGCTGAAACTGCTGGAAGGCCGCTGGAAGCTGGTCATCCTGTTTCACCTGTTCGACGGCAAGGTACAGCGTTACTCGGACTTCGAAAAACTGATCCCGGGTATCTCCCAGAAAATGCTGGCCCAGCAACTGCGCCAACTGGAGGCGGACGGCATCGTGACCCGCAAGGTCTACCCGCAGGTACCGCCCAAGGTGGAATACCGCCTGACCGAATGGGGTCAGGCCCTGTGCCCGGCATTGGATGCCCTGCTGAAATGGGCGGAGCAGAAAGAAGCGCTGCAACCACGGGAGGCGCCAGATCAGGAGACGGCTGACTAACGCCTATCGGCCAGTCCCTGTGCCGCGAGGATGGCGCGAGGGTGCGTCCGAACGCCTGGGCAGATGCATCGGTAAGCTGGGTGAAGCCGGCGTTCCATGCATCGCGAGATCTCAGCAAGCCTGTCAGGTGGCGAAAAATCGAGCCAATGCCTGATTCAGTTGGAGTCCGTCCTCGTGACGCTTCTGTGCCGAACGTCGCGCCAAGTTATGCAGCTTGCGTTTGACGCCGGGCAACTCGCGGGCGGCAGGCAGCCCGATCAGGTCGAAGTTCGGCTGTTCATTTTCGACGGAAAGCAGAAATGCTCGCGATGTGTCGTCCATCCACTCAGCGATACGTGCCAACAGCTTCGCCCTATACTCCAGCAATTCATCGACAGTCACGGGCTCTGCCGTCATTCCTCTAAAGTGCGCTTGAAAGATGGCGTCAAAATCTTTTGGCGACTGAGGTTCGAGAATTTCCCAGGCAGGCTTTGGACTGCAGGTCAGATAGACCAGAAACGTACGCCACAAGTTTTTATTGGCTCGGTCATCCGCCAATAACAGTCCCACATCGAACAGGTCGCGCGGATGCTGACGCGATAGCGCCGCCGACAGTTTCCCGGCATAAAGGTCAGCGAAATCGAGCACCTGTGCGGAAGCAAAGCCGAACGCCTCCTCTACCGCCGGCTGAACCTCCATCTCGCGTACGGCGTGCACCGTACCGCGCATGACCGGCGTGGTTTCGATCTGCACACGCGCCGAGCCCCGACTGACGATCAATCGCGTTATATCCCGACTGCCCTGAGGTGCCGACAACTGCACACTCGAGATGGTTGATTGCGCCCGCAGCGTCTCTGCAAGCGTTTCAAGTGCCTGGCCGATCAAAGCAGCATCTTCGGCGAAACTGTGGACCGGCAACCAGGCGAGGTCGATATCGACCGACAGCCGAGGTAGGTCATGTTCGAACAGGTTGATCGCCGTCCCGCCCTTCAATGCAAAGCGCGGCTCCTGCGCCAGCACCGGCAGAATATCTACCAGCAACTGAACACGGTTGGTATAGCGTTTATCCCAGGTGTTCATCCAGGTCTCTCGGTAGCGTGATCTGATAAGTCGGGTGCAAGCGGCCGCCGGGCACCAGGACACGTTTACCGCTGCCGAGGTCTACCCCGTCCAGCGGGATTCTGCGCAGCCAGGCATGCTGATATCGATCCGCCAGAGCGAGAAACAAACGCTTGGCCTTGATGCTCCGGCAATGACGCAACAACTCCGCTACACGCCTCGGCCGCAGTGTCGCCAGGCTCTGCATGATCGAATCGGCTTCATAGACCAGCCCCGCTCCGGTGGGACCATCGCATAGTTCCAGTATCGCGCGCTCCGGCGTGGAGCAGACAATGGGCTCTAAGCCAGAGAGCACCTCGTGGCGCTCCAAGCCCTGATCGCGTAAAACATTGTCCGGTGTTTCTACCGTGAAACGGGGGAGCGGCCACTCAAAGGGAGGCCTCCCACAAAACATGAACCGCTCGGGCAGTGCCAGTTGACCAAGCCAACCTGGAGGCCGAACCTCCCCATAAAGCGTCACCGTGGCGGCTTCGCCCAGACGCAGATAGTGTTCGTGCCCGTGCATTTCCAGTGCGAAACGCCCGCCAATGTACAACGGCAGGCCTTCTCGCTGTTGCAGACTTCGCAACACGCCTTGCCACTGTAGCCGCCCCCCCTTTCTCAGATAGACCCCTCGTGCCGGCGACACCAGCCATCCGCTGGAGACGTAGCGCGCCACCAGGCTTCTCGAATAGCCATGGGCCTGTAACCAGCGGCTGGAGACGAGATCAGAGTCTCCCAGGCTCGCTAGCAGGCGGTTTAGCTTTTTATCTTTTTGATCACCCATAGTAAGCATAATACGACGTTGAAAAACCTTATCCAACGAGAAAACGATTACAAAAAGTATTTTTCGCTCACCCTTAGTGAGCGTAATGTAGGAATTTCAAACCCCGATGCCATGATGCCCCCATCCACGCAGACTGACCCAGGGTGCGTCCGAACGCCTGGACGGGGTGCATCGGTGATTCGAGCAGGGGCCGAGAGGCGACAACGTTTCCGATTCATCAGGATAATCGACCATGAAATCATCAACTGGCGGCTGTCTGTGCGGCAAAATCCGAGTCACGGCGCATGGAGAACCACTTCGGGTCGGCATCTGCCACTGCATGGACTGCCGCAAGCATCACGGCGCGCTCTTCTATGCCGCCGCCGACTACCTCGCGGAAGCGGTGACCATCGAAGGCGAGCCGCACGAGTACCAGGGGCGCTACTTTTGTCCCACCTGCGGCTCGTCGGTCTTCTCGATGAGCGATGGCGAGGTCGAAGTCCACCTGGGGACGCTCGATGCCCCCGATCGATTCATGCCGACCTATGAGCTATGGACCATTCGGCGTGAACACTGGCTGCCGCCGTTTCCGCTCGCGGAGCGTCACGAACGAGATCGCACGCCGCCCGGGGCTGACACTTGACCGAGCATGACGCCGACCGGACCACGACGGCCTCGAGCCATCAGCCCCGTCACGAAAGAGGTGGATGGATGACGGGCGCATGCCGCGCCATCAGCTCGGCGATCCACTCGATGAACACGCGCAGCTTCGCGCTGACATGCCGGTTGGGCGGATACGCCAGGTACAGCGGCATCGGGTCGAGCCGCCAATCCTCGAAAAGGGCCACCAACTCACCCGAGGCGAGATGCTCCCTGGCCATGTAGTCCGGCAGCCACAAGATGCCCAGGCCGGCCAGCCCCGCCGCGAGATAGCTGTTGCCATCGTCCGTCGACAGGACGTAGCGGCCTTGTACCTTGATGCTCTCCTCCCGGCGATGCATGGCGAAGGGCTTGCCGAGCCGGGACCCCAGGAAACCCACCACGCGGTGATGGGTATTCTCCAGGTCGCCGGGGTGCGCGGGCGAGCCGGCGCGTTCCAGATAGCTTGGCGAGGCATAGACTCCTAGCGGCAGGTCGCCGATGCGCCGTGCCATCAGCGATTGGTCGGTCAGCTCGCCACCGCGCACGACGCAATCCACCTTCTCATCGATGATGTCCACCATGCGATCGCTGACGCCCAGGTCCAGCTGGATGTCCGGGTAGCGGGCATGGAACTCAGGCAGCGCCGGTATCAGGATCATGCGCGCCAGCGGGCTGGGAACGTCCACCCGCAACCGGCCTCGCGGCTCGCTCGCAGCGCCGGAAAGGCTCGTCTCGGCATCGTCCAGGTCGGCCAGCAGTCTCAGCACGCGCTCATAGTAGGCGGCCCCGTCGGCGGTCACGTTGACCTTGCGCGTGGTGCGGTTCAGCAGCCTGACACGCAAGCGTGCCTCCAGTTGCTGCACGAGCTGCGTGACGCTGGTCCTGCTCATGTGAAGGGTGTCGGCGGCCTTGGTGAAGCTGCCGGTTTCCACCACCCGCGCAAACGCCCGCATTGCATCGAAACGGTCCATGGCTTTCCCAAATAGATTCCGAAATGGCGCCCCCGGGTGCCTCGAGATTGTTCGTGCTCGACAAACAGTGATGACCAGGCTGGCGCGTTTATCCGCGCCCGCCCGCCTCTTAAATTATCACCATCGTTGACACGGGTCGCTGCGGCCCACTGACGGAGACAGCACATGACCAAGCGTGACGTCGTTTTCCCGGCCGGTCGCCAGGCGCTCTACGAGCGGAACCGCTATTCACCGGCGATTCGATCCAATGGATTTCTATTCGTCTCGGGCCAGGTGGGTAGCCGAGAGGATGGCTCCCCCGAGCCGGACCTGGAGGCGCAGGTCCGGCTCGCCTTCCACAATCTGACGTCGATCCTGGAGGCCGCGGGGTGCACCTTCGACGACGTGGTCGATGTCACCGTGTTCATGGTCGACCCCGAATCGACCTTCGAGACAGCCTGGAAGGTAGTGCCCGAGTTCTGGGGGAGCGCGCCTCATCCGACGCTGACCGCCGTCGGTGTCACCTGGCTCTATGGGTTCCACTTCGAAATCAAGGTCATCGCCAAGCTGCCGGAGTCCGCAACTGCCTGAGCAGGACACTCCAAGATGGACACCGTTGGGCCAGCCGGATAGTGCGGTTCGGCTGGCCACCTCACCCCAGCAGCAGCTCGCCCTCGATGGGGATGAACTGGCTCGCGGCGTTGATAAGGGAATGGGCGATGGGCGAGGCTCACCGGAGAACCACTATCCCACCATTCAAGTGGATGCTGCATCGTCGGCGAGCATGTTCATGATCAGCCGGATCATCGTCTCCTTGTTGGCGGGGTCGGACTCCGCCACCAGCAGCGTCAGCGCGGCCAAACCGACATCGTTGATCACGGGCTCCCCCGTCGATGACAGTAGGCGATCATTACGGTGCAGAAAGTCGACGAACAGAAACGCCGCACTGCGCTTGTTGCCATCGGCGAACGGGTGATTCTTGATCACGAAATAGAGCAGGTGCGCAGCTTTCGACTCGATACTCGGATAGGCCGGCTCGCCGAAGATGGACTGATCGAGATTGCCAAGCAGTGAGGCCAGCCCATCGCTTCGATCCCGCGCAAACAGGTCGGTGGCCTCTCCCCGTCCTATCAATTCGGCTTTCAACTCGTCCAGCGTCGCTCTCGCCGTTTCCAACGAAGGCAGCTGACCGCCCGCCTGCACGTCGGGATCGCTCAATAGTCCTTCATCATAGCGCTGCAGCAGCAGAAACGTCTGCGCATAACGCGCGACGATATCCACCAGACCACGACTGCCCGGCATATTCAGCGCCGGGCTGTGCGCCGCCTTGCGCACCAGCGCCATCGCCGCCTCCAACTCCTGAGCATTCGCCTCGAAGCGCTGTTGATGCAGCGTCCAGCCCTGGATGAGATGCTCACGAAGGACGCGCGTTGCCCATTGGCGAAAGCGAGTGCCTGCTTGAGACTTGACGCGATAGCCAACGGAAATGATCACATCCAGGTTGTAGTGCTCGATGGCTCGCATGACCTGTCGCGAGCCCTCTTGGCGAACTATCCGGAATTTCCGGATAGTTGGCTCTCTCTCCAACTCGCCTTCCTCGTAAACGTTCAGCACGTGCTCATTAACCGTACGAACGTCTTTATCAAAGAGCTCGGCCATCTGCCGCTGCGTCAGCCATACGGTCTCGCGGCCTTCGTCCAGACGCACGTCGACCGCCTTATCGGCATCCTCGTAGATCAGGATCTGCGGTTGTTCGCTCATGTCGGGCTTGTTCGAGTGAGTTCAAGATTAACCGACCATAGCACGCCCTTTCCGACGAATCCGGCAACTCAGCATCAGCGCCTCACCCCAGCAGCAGCTCGCCCTCGATGGGGATGAACTGGCTCGCGGCGTTGATAAGGGAATTGGCGGTGAGCTTGGGCACGCCGTAGACCTCGACGCGCTTGCCATGCACCTCGCGGATCTTCTCCGCCAGCAGGTCGAAGTCGCCATCGCCGGAGACCAGCACCACCACATCCGCCTGTGCCGCGTACTCGATGGCATCCAGCGTGATGCCCACGTCCCAATCGCCCTTGGCGGAACCATCCGCGCGCTGGATGAACGGCTTGAGCCTGACCTCGAAGCCGATCGAGCGAAGAATATTCTGGAACTCGCGCTGCTTCGCGTCGCCCTTGTCGGTGGCATAGCAGCGCGCGGCCAGTACCTCCCGATTCGCCGTTACCCTCGCCCAGAACCGGCGGTAATCGAAGTGTTTGCCGTAGGCTTCGCGCACGGTGTAGTAGACGTTCTGGGTATCCACGAAGATGGCGACGCGTGTCATGGCAAGGAGATCCCCGGCAGGCGGTGAGGCGCCAGCCCCGAAAGGCGAGCGTTGGCTTGACTGCATGATACGTGATAACCGAGCTCGGCTTCAGGGCATGGGCTGGATGGTTGGTGGGATTTCATCAACGAAAAGGCCACCGTTCAGCAACTTGCTGGCTACGTTTTGTCTGAAAAGTCCTGATTGCTACGCTATATCCCGTCATTACCTGGGAGGCGTGTATGGCAGGACGTTACGAACTTTCCGACGATCGCTGGCACATGATCAAGGATATCGTTTCCCCGCCCCAGGTCATGGGGCGTCCACGGCGAGACGATCGCCAGATGCTCAATGGTATCTTCTGGATCCTCTGCTCCGGCGCCAAATGGCGGGATCTTCCGGAGCGCTACGGGCCCTGGAAGACCGTCTACCAGCGTTTCCGCCAGTGGCGTGACGATGGCACCTTCGACCGGATACTGACCCGGTTGCATCTTCGCCTGCGTCAGGACGGGCTCATGGATCTTGACACCTGGATGGCTGATTCAACGTCCATACGAGCGACCCGATCCGCTGGCGGTGCCGGTAAAAAGGGGGCCCAGAAGAACCGGTAGACCATGCGCTGGGCCGCAGTCGTGGCGGGCTGACAACCAAGCTGCACCTGCTGTGCGATGCCCGAGGCTTTCCCTTGAGTTTCACACTGTCAGCCGGGCATCGTGCCGATTCGTGTCATTTCATCGAACTGCTGGAGCGGGTTCATCTGCCCGGTGATCGGGGACGCCCTCGCAAGCGCTGTCAGTACGTGGTTGCTGACAAGGGCTATGACAGTGATCCGCTGCGTCGCTACTGCACCCGTTATGGCATGCGGCCGATCATCGCCCGACGCAACATGCACCGTCGTCCACGACGCGGCCTGCCTCATCAGTTCGACCGGCCGAAGTATCGTCAGCGCAATGTCGTGGAGCGTCTGTTCAGTTGGCTGAAGGAAAAACGTCGTCTCTGTACGCGTTATGACAAGTTGGCCAGTAGCTACCGGGCCATGGTCACGCTGGCCTGCATCGAGCGCTGCATGCGGGCCAACTTTTCAGACAAAACGTAAGGCTCACGCAATACGGCAGGTCATTGAAGCCGAGGCATGCCAGGCCTCAATGGACTACGCCGCCACCCAGGCACTTGAGCCATTTATCCTCTGAAGAAGAAAAAGGAGTTTCCTGTGATGTGACACTGAACCACACTGATCCGTGCATCATAGGCTGAGCGTTGCAGGTGTCTACCGATATGCTATCTGTCATGCGACAAGTGGCGCTCGAAAAAGTCGATCAAGTGAGCATGATGCATGTTCTCGGCTTCGCTACGTAGAATATGATCCTCTCCCTCGTAGTAGTGCACCTCTGGCGTACGGCCGTGAGCCTGCAGCCGCGCTTCGAGACGGCGAGTCATTTCAACCGACCACATGCTATCCGCCGTGCCATGACTGAGAAACAGCGGGCCAGCATAGCGCTCGATTTCGATCGCCATGGTAGGCAGCAATGCTTCGGAAGACTCCCGCCATGTCCAGGCGCGCTGGGCACTGTCCCAAGCCTGCCAGCCGGGGTCGCCAGGATCACGAAAGGTGCGCCCATCGAAAGCGCCACAAATGCAGTCCGGCGGGCTATGCGCGGCCACCGCATCGGCCATACCCGGTATCCCCTCTCGCGCCATCAGCGAGGTCAGCAGCAAGGCATGTTCCGCTCCTCGCGAAACGCCGTAGAGCCCGACACGCCCCGAGGTGATATCCAAGCCACGCAAGGCATCGAGCGCTGCGACGCTGCGATCCAGCGGTACCTCGCGGATACTGCCAGCGTTCCAGGCGTTGCCGCCTTGGGAATACCCGAATGGTAAGGCCACGAAGCCATGCGCGGCCAATAAAATGGCGTTGCGATGACTCCAACCCGACCAGGCTCCTTCCGAACCATGCAGTATCATGATGGCCGGAAAAGGGCCATCCCCCGGGGGCCCATAGGTTGTGCCCCAGTCGGGAAGCAAGCGTCGAACAATTTTGAGTGCCATTGATTTCGAGCCTGTATTTTCAGCAGAACTGTTTTCGCCTCATGCCCCAGGAGCACCACCACATCGGCATGTGCCGCGTACTCGATGGCATCCAGCATGATGTCCACCCCCAATTGCCCTTGGCGGAACCATCCGCACACTGGGTGAACGGCTTGGGCCTGACCTTGAAGCCGATCGAATGGAGAATATTCTGGAACTCGCGCTGCTTCGCGTCGCCCTTGCTGATACGTGATAACCGAGCTCGGCTTCAGCGCTTAGGCATGAAGTGCAGCACACCCACGACGACCGAGCCCACCAGAAAGCCGATCAACGCGGAGCACAGCGTATTGAAGCTCCAGCCCAGCATGCCGCCCAGGCCACCGGTTGCCTCGGCGATGCCCTGCTCGACATGGTGTACCCACGCATAGGGCGCGTTGAACCAGCCCGTGCCATCGGCACCCAGGTTGACCAGCAGGATATGCCCGCCCACCCAGAGCATGGCGACGGTGCCCACCACCGAGATGGTCGTCAGTACCTTGGGCATGGCAGTCACCAGGCTACGGCCCAGCTTCTTCATCCCCGAACTATCGCGCTGGGCGAGCTTCAGGCCGAGATCGTCCATCCTGATCAACAGCGCCACCACGCCATACACCAGAATGGTGATGAAAAACGCGACCACCACCAGGCTCGCCAGCTGTGACCAGAATCCCTGATGGGAGACAGCGGAAAGCGCGATCACCATGATCTCGGCGGACAGAATCAAGTCGGTCCGAATGGCATTGCTGACGATCTTTTTCTCGGCCTCCGGCCCCTTTTCGACCGACGGCTTGTCGTCATCCTGCTCCCCGGAGAGCTTGTGCCAGACCTTCTCCGCGCCCTCGAAAGCCAGGTAGGTACCCCCCACCATCAAGATGATCGGCAATAGCCCGGGCAAGAAGTGATTCAGCAGCAAGGCCACCGGCAGGATAAAAATCAGCTTGTTGCGGATCGACCCCATCGCGATCTTCTTCACAAGCGAGAGTTCGCGCTCCGCCGTTACCCCCTGCAGGTACTGCGGGGTCACCGCCGCATCATCGACCACCACCCCGGCCGCCTTCGCCGTCGCACGCCCAGCGGCAGCACTCACATCATCCAGTGATGCTGCGGACAACTTCGCCAATGCGGCGATGTCATCCAGTAGTCCTATCAAGCCGCCGATCATGGAAGCCTCCTGCATCAATAAAAGGTAACGACAGTAAAGCACATGGCTGCCATCCCCCGTGAATCATACGAGGGACGGGGCTGGGTGAGGATTTTTCCGGAGTCAGCGTGGCAGCGACCTTGACGTAGCGAAGCGGAGAAAAGGCCGCCTGGGGAAGGACGAAGGCCCGAAAATCAGCTCTGTCCCCGTTTTCGAAACCGGAAGCAAAATGCAGCCATTGATCTAGGGTTAGAAGAACCGATATCTGATTCCCGGTCCACGGACATGACTGATGACTGACTACTTTGTTCAGGCGTTTATATACTTGGTGGCCGCGGTAATCGCGGTGCCACTGGCCAGGCGGTTCGGGCTGGGGTCGGTACTCGGTTACCTGGTAGCCGGTGTCGTCATAGGGCCGATGACCGGCCTGGTGGGCCAGGAGACGGTCACCCTTCAGCATTTTGCCGAGTTCGGCGTGGTAATGATGCTGTTCCTGGTGGGGATGGAGCTTGACCCCAAATCCCTCTGGGCCATGCGAAACCGGCTGCTCGGCCTCGGCGGCCTGCAGGTCACACTGACCGCCGCCGTCGCCACCGGTTTTGCCTGGTCGCTGGGGATGGCCTGGCAAACCGCCGTGGCGGTAGGGTTTCTCTTCTCCCTCTCCTCAACCGCGATTGTCCTGCAGACGCTGAACGAAAAGGGCTTGGTCAAAACCGAAGGTGGCCAGAGTGCCTTCTCAGTGCTGCTCTTCCAGGACATTGCGGTGATTCCCATGCTGGCCGTCATCCCGCTGCTGGCCGTGTCCGGAATCTCCGCCATCGGTGCAGAGCGCGGACACAGCAGCCTCAGCCTGTGCTGGTCAAGTCAGAGCGGACACGTTTTCAAGCCGCAGTTGCCAGTTCGATCTCCCTCGGTGACTGGTAGCCGAGGGTCGAGTGGAGCCGGCAACTGTTGTACTCCATCTCGATATATTCGACGACATCGCGCCGTGCTGCCTGGCGGGTTCCATATCGCTGGTCAGCCAGCCACTCGCTTTTCAGTGAGCCGAAGAAGCGCTCCATGACGGCGTTGTCCCAGCAGTTTCCCTTGCGGCTCATCGAGGCCTGGAACCCATGCCGATCCAACGTGGATCGGTAGTCATGCGACGCATATTGGCTGCCGCGGTCGCTGTGATGGATCAATCCGCTCTTGGGCTGCCGGCGCCCTACGGCCATCTCCAGGGCGTCCAGAACCAACTGCGTGCGCATGTGGTCCGCCATCGCCCAGCCCACCAGCTGCCGGTCGTGGAGGTCGAGCACCGCCGCCAGATAGAGCCACCCTTCCAGCGTCCAGATGGCCGTGATATCGGCCACCCAGGCCCGGTTCGGCGCCGCCACCATGAATTGGCGGTTTAGCAGGTTGGGTGCCACTGGCAGGGTGTGCTGGCTATCGGTCGTATGACGCCAGCGTCGCCGCTGCCGTGCCTCGACGCCGGCTTCCCGCATCAGGCGGCGGGCCTGGTAACGGCCGACCTCATAGCCGCGGTGTCGCAGCGCTTTGGCCATGCGGCGGCTGCCGTAGCTGCCGCGCTTCTGGCGATGGATCTCTCTGACCTCACGGAGCAGGGCCTGTCGATGGTCATCAGGGCCACGCCGTCGCCAGGCATAGAAACCGCTCCGGCTGACCCGCATGACGCGACACAACACGGCCACGGGATAGGTGGCCTTCTCCGACTCGATGAACTGGTATCTCAGCTCGACTCTTTGGCGAAGAAGGCCGCCGCCTTTTTTAGAATATCTTTTTCAAGCTGAAGCTTACGAACCTCTTCACGGAGCTTCTTGATCTCGGCGTCGCGATCGTCCTCCTGCCGCTCCGGGGTGCCGGCGACCTGCTGACGATGCTTGCGGCACCAGCGGTCCAGCACGCTGCGCTCCACTCCCAGGCGCCGGGCTGCCTCGGATACGGAATACCCCTGCTCGGTCACCAGGCTCACCGCATCCGCCTTGAATTCATCGGAATACCGACGTCGAGTCTTCTTGGTCATGAACACCTCCATTGCCTCCATTATGAGGCTTATCGGGGTGTCCGCTCCAATTGGACCACTTCAGCCTGGTTGAGAACCTGCCGGGCTGGGCGCATGGGCTGGCCGTTGTCGGTGCGATCGTGCTGGTGATTGTCTGCGGCCATTACCTGAGCCGGCCGCTGTTCCGCTACGTGGTGCAGTCCGGCATGCGGGAAGTATTTACCGCCACCTCCCTGATGCTGATTATCGGCATCGCGGCGCTGATGAGCCTGGTCAACCTGTCGCCGGCGCTTGGCGCATTCCTGGCCGGTGTCGTGCTGGCCAATAGCGAATTCCGGCACGAGCTGGAAGCCAATATCGAGCCGTTCAAAGGGCTGCTGCTGGGGCTGTTCTTCATTACCGTGGGCGCGGGGATCAATTTCGGCGTTCTGGCGGAGTCTTGGCATACCGTCCTGCTTCTCGCCCTGGCGGTGATCATTGGCAAGGCGCTGATTCTGGTTGGCCTGGCGTTCGCTTTTGGTATCCGCAGCAGTGAAGGCTGGCTATTCAGCCTCGGGCTCGCCCAGGCTGGTGAATTCGGGTTTGTGCTGCTGACCTACAGCACCCAGAACCGAGTGATCCCAGCGGACACCGCGCAGATGCTGTCATTGGTGGTGGCTCTGTCCATGTTCCTGACGCCGCTGTTGTTCATTGTCTATGATCGGGTGGTGCTGCCACGCTACCAGAAGGCCTCCAATGAAGAAGTGGAGCCGGATGAGATAGAAGAGCAGGCGCCGGTGATCGTGGCAGGAGTCGGCCGCTTCGGGCAGATCGTCTGTCGGTTGCTTCGCGCCAACAACATTCCCAGCGTTGCCCTGGACCACGCCCTGGAGCAGATCGAAAACCTGCGCCGGATCCAGCTGACAAGTTACTTTGGCGACGCCACCCGCATCCAGCTACTGGAAACCGCCGGCATTGCCGAGGCACGCCTACTCGTCGTCGCCATTGACGACAGGGACCGGGCCGTACGTTTGGTACGTCACGTCAAACAGCTTTACCCAGCGGTCTGGGTGCTGGCCCGCGCTTTCGACCGCGGCCATGGTTACGAGTTGCGTGAGGCCGGCGCCGACGATGTGGTGAGCGAGACCTATTACTCCGCTCTGGAACTCGGCGGCGATGCTCTCACCGCCATGGGCGTCCACCCAGAACGCGCCCGCCGGATGACCCAATCCTTTGTCGCCAGCGAAAAAGCCAACGCAGACCAACTGTTCAACGCCTGGCGCAACATCGAGGAAGGCATCCACTTCAGCCCGCGCTACGGGGAGCTGTTCATGAAGCTCGAAGAGTCACTGGGTCACGCCATGCGGGAAGACGCACGGCGAATCGAGGACGAAGCACCGGCGTGGACCCCACCGAGGAACAACGGCTGATCACAAAAACAGAGTTGTCAGCGCCTATTCGCTTCCTGGTTGCGGCGTCGCTGCCGGTAGCCGTAAGTGGCGTTTCTGACGGTTTCTTCATCTTCCAGTCCGGCCCCCAGGGCCCCAGCGATAGTGGCAACCGAAGTCGCGAGCCAGGCAAGAGAGGTGTAATCGAAAAGACTGGCCGCGTGGCCGAGTTGCGCTTCCAGCATGTTGGCCGGAATGAAAACGAGGACCGTGAAACAGAAAAGGCCCAGCAGGATCACGTAATAGAATACGACCCCGGCACTTAGCGTCAGGACAGTGACCGTGTTATAGAGGCGAACCAGACGTGGTGATTGGGCGTTTTTTATCGATTCCCACAGCGTGTGGGCAATGATGATCCAGGCGATCATCGCCGCCATGGCCACTCCCATAAGCAGAACAAGGCGTGGCTGGCCATAATTGGCACTGAGCTGCCAAAGGGTGGGAAACACCAGACCATAGGCGCCGGTCGCAAACGCGACGGCGATGACGCGCTTGAAAGCAGGAAAGATGGTCCAGGGGCGGTTGGCTCGCACCATACCTGCCAGGATGCGAAGGCTTCCGTTGATCCTTGATTCGGCAATGAAGCGTACATCGAAGGACTCTCCCTCGCCCGGTAACGTTATCCGTCGTATCGGGAACAGCTTCTCGTAGAGGTGCCTACCCAGTAGCTGCCGGGCACCTTTGCCACGCAGGCTCTCGTGGACTTTATCGGATTGCTGAGTGCGCTGCTCTTGGCGAGCACGGTCCTCTTCCGAACTGCCATGGTGCAACTCGTTGACCAGTTGCAGAATCGCTTCGCTCAGGCGACGGCGTATCGCGGTAATGCCGAAGGCAGGCAATGAGATCAGCGCGAGACCATGCACCGTGCTGGTTTCAGCGATTACGAAGCGCCCGTCCCTGTCGATCGGCAAATCGGTAATACAGACCGCGTAGTCCCAATGCTGATCCCGCTTGTACTCGAGAATACTCCCGATGATATCGGTGGAAGCCTCTGCAGCGCCGACCAACGGATCGACGACCAGTTGCACCTCCCAACTCAACCGGTCATCGACGTAGTTGGCCAGAAGTTCAGGTAACTGGTCGATGACCTGTTCGGCCATCTCAGCAGACATCTCCGGGGCGGGTACCAGGCCCACCACCTTTCGGCATGCGTTGACCGCCTGACTCCCTTCCGCTTCGGGTTCGGCGTAGACCTCGTTCCGCACCTTGGACATAAGCGCTCCTCAACGACGTGCTAGCGCATTAGGGAGTGGGGCGCTGTAAAACCCACCTTGGCATATCCAAGCTTAGATGAAGATCAGCTTAGCGCGACTCACGCTATAGTCATTAAAAAAAGCCCAAGGCACTTGCCAGGTAACCGGTATTTGACTCAACGGTCTTCTATCGGATGAACGTTCTCGCTACCTGTGCCGGGGTGGATGACCACTTTTGCCCCAAGGGCACCGCCGGCCCTTTCTCACCGGGGGTTTCATCATCAAGGCACTTGAGTCATGGCGCTAGCCGGTATCAGCAGGGGCCTGGCGTCAGGGAAGAACGTTCATCATGTGCGGTGGAAGGTGGGCGAGGCAGGTGTTGAATAGCGATGCTGGAAACTCAACGTCAGGCGAAACCTCACGTTTCTAGCACGCAGAAACACCAAAGCCCGCCGAAGCGGGCTTTGGTGCTCAGAGCCTTGCGGCTCGACAGCGCAGACTAACCCGGAGGTTAGGCAGCCTGGACGTTCGAAGCCTGAAGGCCTTTCTTGCCCTGAGTCACGTCAAACGAGACCTGTTGACCATCCTGCAGGGATTTAAAGCCGTCAGCTTGAATTTCGGAGAAATGGACGAACAGATCGTCACCACCTTCGGCGGGAGAAATGAAGCCAAAACCTTTAGCGTCGTTAAACCACTTAACTGTGCCAGTTGCCATTTTCGAATTCCTTAGCGCGAAAGCGCTTTTACTACGATTGCCGGGTACTACCCCAGATGAAGTGGGCCAAACAAGGGGATATAACCAGACTACCGAATCATTCGAGTACAACTGACATATGCGACTTGCTAACCAACTGGATGCATCGTGTCACGTTAGCCAGGAGCAGTCAATGGGGTCATCGATATCAAGCCCCGCGAGGCGATATGGCGTGTCATAGCCTTAGTTCACGCTCCGCCGTCACCCCCTTCAATTATTGAGGCGTCACCGCCGTATCATCGACCATCACCCCGGCTGCCTTCGCACGCCCTGCGGCGGCGCTCTCATGACACTGGTTCCCATATCTTCTCAAGGACCTTGCGACGATGACGCGCTGCCCTAGGGTCGGACACAAGATCGGGCCATCATTTTGCAAGGCCATCGAGACGCCCTTCGCGATCGTGTTGACTGTCTCAGATGACGAGATCACCCGGTTTCTGATGCTCGAACACACCTTAGCCGTCGCAGCCACCGCGCGGAGCTGATGACGGTCTGCCCCATGCCACACTTGGATGCGACGACTGTGCATGGAGCCCAGGCTTCATCGGAAGATAGGATCAACGGACGATGACGCTTAAATGATACCCCTCCTTTTTCAAACCAACTCCGGCAGCCTCAGTCGCCCCTGACCCGACACATTTGCTTCATATATTGGTCACTCCGGGAACGTAGGTGCGTCGCTCAAGGAGCCCCAGTAGACTAGCCACCGTGGAGGTGAGTACCAAGTAAATCACCCCTGCCCAGAGGAAGACTATAAAGAAGTCCAAGGTTCGCGAACCAATATCCGAGGCAATGGCAGTGATCTCCACTACGCCGATGGTGTAGGCGATAGAGGTGAACTTGAGCTCGATGATCGCCTCATTAGACCACTGCGGAATCACCCGGCGAAGCGCTTGGGGCAGCATGATGTAGCGGATCGCTTGCCATTGGGTCATGCCGCAGGATCGCGCCGCCACCAGTTGGCCCTTGGGCACTGACAGCACCGACCCCCGAAAGTATTCCGCCTGGTAGGCGGCGCTGTTGAGGGTGATGGCGATCACCGCCGAGGTGAAGGCATCAAAAACGATGCCTACATGAGGAAGCCCCAAGTAGATGAAGAACATCTGCACCAGCATCGGCGTACCGCGAAATAGTTCCACGTAAGCGGTGCTGATCCAGTAGAAGAGCCGGTTTCCGTAGACCCTCGCCCAGCAAAGCACCAGCCCGAGGAAAAACCCCAGGCTGATCGCGATCACCCACAGCGACAACGTGACCGGCACGCCCATGAGCAGCTCGGGCAGCCACTCGATGCCGAATTCGATGAATTCCCACATGGCTCACCCGTGCTCCGCTATGACGTTGAGGAAGGCCCGGGTCCGCTCGTGCGTGGACTCGGTGAACATGGCCTCCGGCGGGCCCTGCTCAATGATGTGCCCATTCTCCATAAAAATGATCTCGTCAGCAGCCTGGCGAGCGAAGCTCATTTCGTGGGTCACCACCACCATGGTCATACCCTCGGCCGCCAACTGCTGCATCACCCTTACCACCTCGCCGGTCAATTCCGGATCCAGCGCCGAGGTGGGTTCGTCGAACAACAGCACGTCAGGGTCCATGGCAAGTGCCCGCGCGATGGAAACACGCTGCTGCTGGCCGCCGGATAGCTCGGCCGGGTAGGCATCGGCCTTGTCGCTCAGGCCGACCCGTTCCAACTCGCGATGTGCACGCTGAGTAGCCACCGCCTTGTCCGTGCCTTTGACCTTGACCTGGCAAATACGCACGTTGTCGAGCACCGTCAGGTGCGAAAAGAGGTTGAAGTCCTGAAAGACGAAGCCCATGCGTGCGCGCATGGCATCGATATTGGTGTCCAATACCTCATCACCATTGAGATAAATGCGCCCGGCATCCGGCACGGTGAGGTAATTGATACAGCGCAACAGAGTACTCTTGCCCGAGCCAGAGGGCCCGATCAGCACCTTGGTTTCCCCCTTGCGCAGACCAAAGCCAATACCTTTGAGTACCTCCAAGCCGTCGTAGGCCTTCTTGATATCCTGCACGTCCAGAATCAGATCGTCGGCCATTCTTGGCGTTCCTCTCGCGTTATTTTTCGAAACCGGGCACGGCCAGCTTGCGTTCGAAGGCATACAGCAGGCTGTTGCCCGCCCGATTGAGGATGAAATACAGAAGAGCCACCACGGCAAACACAGTCAGCACGTTGCCCTGGGTGCTGGTGATGATGTAATGCGCTTGACGGGTCAGCTCGACCACACCGATGACGTAGGCTAGGGAGGTCTCCTTGATCTGCGAGGAGAATTCGTTGGTCCATGGGCCGATGGCATGCCGCCCCGCCTGAGGAAAAACGATGTGGCGAATCGCCTTGATCTTGGACATCCCCATGGCCCGGGCAGCCATCATTTGCCCGGTAGGCACCGACTGGAAGGCGCTGCGGAAAATCTGCGACTGGTAGGCCGCCGAGCGCAATCCCATGGCCAAAACCGCGGCACCGAAGGCCGAGATGTCCCAAACACCAGAGATGCCATAAAAGAAGATAAACAGCATGATGATAATCGGCACGCCCCGGAAGATGCGCTCGTAGAGCATCAGCGGCCACTGCACCAGCCGAGACCTGGGGCCATAGAGCTGGACCAGGCAGATGCCCAGGCCCAGCACGAAACCGATCATCAACAGAGCGACCAACAGCACAATGGCCACCCCAAGCCCCTTCAGCAGGAAGGGAAAATCGCGCAGTAATACATCGTAGATATCCATACCGACTTCCCTAACGTAACGGGCGCTTTCCCTACCGGGAAAGCGCCCGCCGTCACAGCGACTTATTCGTTACCGAGCTCGGGAAGACCGGCCACTGGTTTCTGGTAAGTATCGACGAAATCGGGCATATGGCCCGGAATCGCGGGTACGGTGACGCCGGGTATGTACTTTTCAACGATCTTGCCCCACTCACCGGATTCGTAAATGGCGAGGATGCCCTGGTTCAGGTCGCCCAGGATCTCTTGAGGGTCGCCCTTGGACACCGCGAGTGCCAAGGGAGCACGAATAAAGATCTTGCCCGCCATTTTCACTGGCTTGCCGGCATTGATGTATTCTTGAGCGGAGGTGTCGTCGACAATGACTGAGGAGATGCGCCCGATTGCCATGTCATCAACTGCGGTAACGTAATTATCGTACTTAGCCAGCTCGACATCGATATCGCCGGAATTCACAACGTTTTCTTCCATCCAGGCTTGCTGGGAAGAGCCGCCCTGCACGCCTACGCGGGCTCCGCAGCACACGGCGGTGAAGACATTCAGGTCGGAATCCTCGGGTACCAGCACCACATCGTTGGTTTCCCACCAAGGAATGGTGAAATCGATATTCTCACTACGCTCTTCAGTAACTGTAAGACCGGTGGCGAGAACATCGATCTTTTCCGCCGCGAGTGCCGGGATCAGCGACGGGAATGGCATATCCTGGAACTCGATCTCGATACCGGCCTCCTCGGCGATCGCCTCCATAGCATCGATAGCGATCCCCTTGAATTCCCCCGCTTCCACATAAGCCCAAGGGGGGAAAGACGCCTCTACACCGACCGTATAAGGATCTTGTGCGAAAGCGGTCGTGGCCAATCCGCTGCCGATGGCTATTGTTCCCATAAGGGCGGCAGGCAGGAGCGATGCTTTTATTCTATTCATGATCGTCTCGCGTGTTGATGGGTATTGTTATATCGTCAAATCAATATGAGCGCGTCGTTCCACGACTGTCAATACACCGCGAGTATTGATCTATGTGGTTTATGGCGCTAAATAGAGGGCTCAAGCCCACACAACAGTCCGCTCGCACGCGCCTCCTCCGGCCATCACTGATGCCGTTCACCTTGGTGAGCTCCGCTGGGGCAGCCTAGGGACGCCCTGCCATGCTCACTGTCGCCCCGACAGGGCCCGCCATGTGGAGGCTCCTCGACCGCGCGAACGGCGGAGGCTCTACTGTAGGGTCCCGGATGATCGGATCGCCTATAGAAGTTATCCTCTGCTAGCAGCGAGAGAGCTTCTTCAGCAATTCATCCGGGAGCAAGTTCATGGACATCAAGCTGCATAAACAAGCGACCACGACACCGAAGATCCGGGCCGAGATCCAGGCAGCGCCCTCCAGCATCACGGATAGCGAGCTGGCTCGCCAGTATGGTGTCGCCACCGCGACCATACGGCGCTGGCGCTACCGTGACGATGTCCATGATCGATCGCACACGCGTCACAACCTGCTGGCCACGCTCACGCCCGAGCAGGAGGAGGTGCTGATCGCAGCACGCGAATTCCTTCGCCTCGGCCTGGATGATCTCCTCGTCGTGGCGCGTGAGTTCCTGAACTCCCGGTTGTCTCGCTCCGGCCTGCATCGCATGCTCCAGCGGCGCGGCGTGCCGACACTGGCGGAACTGGCTCGGCAGGACATCGGAGATGACGAGAAACCGAGGCACAAGCCCTTCAAGGACTACGAACCGGGGTATGTGCACATCGACATCAAGCACCTGCCTCGGATGCCCGACGAGCAGCAGAAACGCTACCTGTACGTCGCCATCGATCGCGCCACGCGTTGGGTGTATCTGGAGATCCGAAGCAGTCAGTCCGCGAAGGATGCTCGCGCGTTCATGAAGCAGGTGGAAGAGAAGGCGCCCTTCAAGATCCAGACGGTGCTGACTGACAACGGCAAATCTTTTACCGATCGCTTCACACGTGCAGGTGAGCGCAAGCCCAGCGGCCGGCATCCGTTTGACCAGGAGTGCCAGGCACATGACATCGAACACCGCCTGATCAAGCCGGGAAAGCCGCAAACGAACGGCATGGTGGAGCGCTTCAACGGCCGCATCAGCGACGTGCTGGCGACTCGGCGCTATGCCTCAGGCGAGGACCTGGAACAGACGCTGAAACGCTATACCTGGCTGTACAATCACCACATCCCGCAGAAGGCACTGCACCATCAATCACCTATTGCGATGATGAAAGAATGGCAGACTAAACGGCCTGACTTATTTACCAGGCGGGTGGTTAATCACACGGGACCCGACAGCCATACGAAACTGGAGAGCACTGTCAGATATCTTGGAATAGAAGTCGACGATGCGTTGATCATGGCCGAACAAACTGATGTCTAGCTGCAAGGTGCCGGGAGAGTATTCGACACCAAGAAGGTATGACAATGCGCCTCGGCGAAACGCGTCGCCGAGGCGCTACTGGCAGAGATGCACTTCAGCTGTGATCAGTCATCATGGCCCAGTTGCAGGGCCACAAAGTAAGCACGGCCCTCTCGGTTGAGCAGCACAGGCACTGCTCGGTCATCCGGCAGGCTGGTCAGCATCTCCTTCAGCTGTTGTGGACCCTCTACCGGCTGCTGGCCCAATCTGACCAGCACATCGCCGGGGCGGATACCGGCGGCAGCGGCGTGGCCGGTCGGGTCGACCTTGGCGATGCGCACCCCGTGCTCGAGACCGAGCCGGCGCTTCTCCATCTCGGTTAATGGCTGGACCACGATGCCGAGTCGAACCGAGTCGCCATCGGATTGCTCGGGGCCGGCATTCGGCCACTCGCCGACTTCCACCGTAATGGTCTCGCGCTGGCCATCGCGCAACACAGAGAGCTCAACGTCTTCGCCAGGCGCAGTCTCACCGATCAGGCGCGGCAGGGTCGTGGAGCGGTCCACTTCCTGGCCGTTCACTTCGAGGATGACGTCTCCTGCCTGAAGGCCACTGTCCGCCGCGGGGCCGCTGGGGTCGAGTTCGGCGACCAAGGCGCCCTCGGCTTGCTCCATGCCAAAGGATTCCGCGAGGTCCTTGGACACCGGCTGGATGCTGACGCCGAGCCAGCCGCGGCTCACGTAACCCTCTTCGCGAAGCTGGTTGGCGACATCCAGTGCCACGTCGATGGGGATGGCGAAGGAAAGGCCCATGTAGCCGCCGCTACGAGTCAGGATCTGGGAGTTGATGCCCACGACCTCGCCATCCAGGTTGAAGAGCGGCCCGCCCGAGTTGCCCGGGTTGATCGCCACGTCGGTCTGGATGAAGGGGACGTAGACGTCCTGGGGCAGCGTGCGGTTGATGGCGCTGATGATCCCGGACGTCACAGAGTGATCGAAGCCGAAGGGGGAGCCGATGGCGGCGACCCACTGGCCGACCTTGAGATCGGTGGACTCACCCAGCTCCAGGGTCGGCAGGTTGTCCGCCTCGACCTTGAGGACCGCCACGTCGGTCTTTTCGTCGGCACCGACCAGCTCCGCCTTGAGCTCACGGCGGTCGTTGAGGCGGACCAGGATCTCGTCGGCCTCCTTGACCACGTGGGCGTTGGTCATGATGTAGCCGTCTTCATCGAAGATGAAGCCGGACCCCAATGACCGGCGTGGCGTATCACCTCGGTTAGGTCCGCCATCAGGCGGCATCGGGATGCGGTCGCCGAAGAAGTGGCGGAAGATCTCCGGCACCTCCTGCCCACCAAATTGCCGAGAGGACGTCATGGACCTTTCGACATCGCGGGAGGTGGAGATGTTGACCACGGCCGGCGCGGCCTTGTCGACCAACTCCGTGAAATCCGGCAGTCGTGACTCGGCAAGGGCTGGCGTTGCCACCAGCAACAGCAGGGCCAGGCTCATCAGCCAGGAGAGCGAATGGCGCTTGGATATCACGATGGGCTCCTGTCTTTCGGGTGCATGAAACATGACAGCGCCCTTGATACAGCGACCACGTGGCAAAGTTCCTTACCCCATCCACCCCTGGCCTGCGATTGGTTCAATCAGGCCATCAGCACGGCGTTGACCAACCAACCGTTGTAGGCCACCAGACCCAGCAGCAGGGCGCTTGCCTCGATGCGGTTGATACGCCCCTCACCGCGGAACCCATAGCCCATGACGAACAGGCTCACGACCATGGCCATCATTACCGGCCAGTCACGCAGCATGATATCCGCTGAAAGGGCTTCCATCGGCGCGATGACGCCGGCAATGCCCACCACCGCCAGCAGGTTGAACATGCAAGAGCCGACGACATTGCCCATGGCGATATCGTGTTCTCCTTTGCGTACCGCGGCGATCGAAGACGCCAGCTCGGGCAGGGAGGTACCGAGGGCCACGATGGTCAGGCCGATGATCAAGTCGCTCACGCCCAAGGCACTCGCCACGGAGACGGCCCCCCACACCAGCATCCGCGAGCTCACCAGTAGCAGCGTCAGGCCGACCACCAGCCAGACGATGGCCCGGCCGAGCGTCATGGCATGCGAGGAGAGCTCCTGTTCGGTCTCCGCGACCAGCGGGTCATCCTTGCCACGCAGTGCCGTCCAGATCGTCCAGCCCATCAGGGCGAAGAACCCCAGCAGCAGCAGCAAGGATTCCAGTCGGCTGAGCTGGCCGTTCCAGAACAGCACCCCGGCCACGGCGCCAAACAGCAAGAGCAGCGGAAGTTCACGACGGATGATCGTCGAGTGCACCGCGATCGGCACGATCAACGCCGTCACTCCGATGATCAAGCCAACATTGTAGATGTTGGAGCCCAGCGCGTTGCCGAGAGCCAGGTCGGGGTTGCCATCCAGGGCCGCCATGATGGACACCACGATCTCCGGTGCCGAAGTGCCGAACCCGACGATGACCATGCCGATCACCAGGGAGGGTAATCCGAGGTGCCCCGCCACGGCCGCGGCACCCTCGACGAAGCGGTCGGCACTCCACAGGAGCAGCACGATCCCCAGGATGATGGCCAGAATCGGTAACAGCACAGCGTCTCCTCAAAGGTTGCGAGTGGCATGACAGCGTCCCGTCAGATGCCGATGTCTTCGTCGTAATCATGGTCGGCGTGGCGAATAAGTTGGCTATCCTCATCGCAGTCGGGGTCATGCACGAAGGTGCGCGTGACATCGACCTCCCCCAGGCTCTGGATAGTGCGACGCCCGAGCAGCACGGGATAGTTCATGTCATCGCGATCCTCCAGGCTGAACTGCTCCTCATGGAGGGTCTGGCCCATGCAGATCGTCATCAGTACCACGGGGCGACGATCCTCCCCACCGGCGCCACTGACCAACAGGTTACGAAATACTTCACGTTCGAAGGTGCGTGATACTACCTCATCCGTGTCCTCATCCTCGACTTCGACGGTGAAGCGCACCCACTCCTCGCCGTCACGTTCGAATGTCTCGATCTCTTCGGCTTGCATCGAGGAAGTGAGCGCACCGGTGTCCAGTTTTACCTTGACCTCGCCCCCCCAGGGTTCGACGGTGGCGGTCTCCACCCAGCCATAGGTCGCCGCGTCTGCGCCCATGGCGGCGCTGGCCAGCCCTCCGGCGACAACCAAGATCGTTGCATAACATGCTGATTTTAGATATTTCATATCTAGGCTACTCCTTGCTATAGAACGATAGTTTCCGACCGCCTGCACTTCACCGGTCGACTGCAGGGCCAGGGACTGATCGACGCCTACCACACCATGGATGTCTTTGCCTTTGCTTCCCACAGCGAGATCCAGTGGATGGTGGTGGCCGAAGCCATGGCCGCCGGCCTGCCGGTCGTCGCGGTGTCGGCCCCCGGCATCCGCGAGGTGGTGATTGATGGCGACAACGGTCGTCTGCTTGACAGGCATCGCAGTGACGATGTCGAGGAGATGGTCGATGCCCTGGTGAGCCTGCAGGAACCCCAGCGCCGTCTTCCTCTTTGCGAGTCTGCACTGGTGACGGCCGCGACCTATGATGAAGCCCGTTGTGCCGAGCGATGCCTTGCCGTGTATCGGCAGGTCATTGCTCAAGGTGGCCCCTTAACCCACGCCGACGATGGCGGATGGGACCGGATACGCAGCCGACTGGGCGCCGAGTGGCACATGCTGTGCTACCGGGGCCGTCTGCTCAAACGCCTCGTGCGGTCGGAACTGAGTGAGCATGGCCCCGCCTGGTTGCCGGAAAACAGCGAAGGTGCCCCCAACACCTATCGGAACGGTCGACAGTGACGTCGATACTGGGTCGGGTCGCTGATTGTGTGGAACAGGATCCCCTTTCATCAAACTCCAGAAAACGCCTTACCGCCGAAGTCAGGAAACATTAAGCAGGCTATAGGGTGCCTCGCAGGCGTGCCGCTCGTCGCGTTCGTCGATGCTGCCGAGGGCATAATTGCGGTCGTTGTCGTAGGCGACGAAGAGTCGGTCGTGATCCAACACCGCCAGTCCTTCCGCCTTGTGCTCGAACTCCAGCGGCAGGCCCGCCGGCGTGGTCACAAGCGTCGGGCGACGCCCGGCACGGAAGTCCTCCAGGCCGACCTCCCACAGGTAGCCACCAATATGCTCCTCGCCATTCGCCTCGACCTCGTAGCTGTTCAGCAGGTAGAGGCGTGCGTGGTAGGGGTCGTACTCCAGGCTTGAGAGGCCACAGTCATAGCGAACCGCGGGGTCATCACCAGGCTCGAAGGCATAGAGTTCGCGCAGCTGGTCGATGAACACCAGGTTGCCGCCCTCGCTGATCTCGTAGTGGGCCCCCACGACCCGGCTCACATAGGCGAAGTCATCGTGGGCACGCCCCTGCTCACGCACCCCGAACAGCAGCAGGCCGTCGCCCCGCTCCCCGGGGATGGCGGCGAGCCCCTCGATCTTGTAGTAGGGAAAGCCGATGGCATGATCGAGCTTGCTTCGCAGCTCCAGCGAGCCCTCCACGCCATCCCGCGGGTCCGGGTCCACCACCTGCACCCGCTCCGGCTCGCCCAGCGGCCAGATCAGCAGGTGGTTGTAGTCGTTGAGGGCGTGGCTCTCCGCGTCGATACGATCGAACCCCGTGGTGGCCAGCACGTGGCGGCCATCGGCAGTGAGGGCCAGGTCCTCGTACTTGACCGCCTGCTTGATCAGCGGGGTGGTGAAGTACTCGAGCCGACTGTCGTCGGGCCCCTGGGGCGTCATCGGCACGGCAAACACCGCCGAGCGCGCCTCGCCGGGGATGGGCTTGTCGCTGGCCAGTATCAGCCGCTCGCCGTCGAAGAGCACCGCGGACACCTCGGCATTGACCAGCTTACCTTTCTCATCCCGCAGACCAGCGGTGAAGCAGTGGATCGTACCTTGCTGCAGAATTCTGGCGCTCGTCATGGTAGAGGATCCTCCTGGATATCGGGGGCAAATGAGAGCTTACTAGGCCTATGTGCGAGGGTCGAACGCTCAGGGCATCAGGATGGTGACGGTGCTGTCGTATTTTCCGGTGTCGCCAGGTAGAGGGGCCTGGATTCATAGAATAACCGCAGCACTTTGGGCCACACGGTAGAGGCAGGAGGGCCAGCGCCGGTACCCTCCCTGCTTTACCGACCAAAGTGAAGCAGAGCATGGGATACCGACAGCTGACCCAGACCCAACGATACCAGATACACGCCCGCTATGACGTGGGCATGAGCCAGCGGCAGATCGGCAGGGAGCTGGGTCTCCACAGCAGCACGATCAGCCGTGAACTGCGGCGCAACGCCATCTCCGGTGGCTACGATCCTGAGCAGGCCCAGACCTTCAGTGATCGCCGGCGTCGTACCGCCTGGAAACGAACCAAGCGCCTGCCAAGCCTGATTGCCGCTGTTGTTGGCCGGCTGCGTGAGGAGTGGAGCCCACAGCAAATCAGTGGCTTCATCACGCCCCTGGCAGGCGTAGGCGTCAGTCATCAGTGGATCTACTCCTTGATCTGGGATGACAAGGCACAGGGTGGCGATCTCTGGCGGCATCTCCGCCAGCCCAAACGCCGCAGCAAGCACCGCGCTCAGGCCAAGAGCGCTGGGCTGGGCAAGATCCCTAACCGGGTAGGCATCGAGCACCGCCCGGCTGAGGCTGATGACCGGCGCTTCATCGGCCACTGGGAGGGCGACACCGTAATCCAGGGGCACAAGCAGTCGGGCCTGGTCACGCTGGTCGAGCGTCGCAGTGGCTATCTGCTGGCGGCACGACTGCCCAAGATCTCGGCGGAGCTGACGAGAGCGGCCATGATCCGTCTGTTGAAGCCTCGCCGGGGCGCTGTCCGGACCATCACGCTGGACAATGGCTCGGAATTCGCCGACCACGAAGCCGTGTCCAAGGCGGTGACGGCGGCAACGTACTTCTGTGATCCGTACTGCTCCGGGCAGCGTGGGACCAACGAGAACACGAATGGCCTGATACGGCAGTACTTTCCTAGAGCTTCACGACAGGTGAGTTACGCCAGATCAAACAGGAGAATCTCCGAGGCCTCGATGCCGACCACCTCGATGGGTTCGTCCGGCTGGAAGGCGGCGGCATCGCCGGCCGAAAGCTGCTGGCCATTGACCTCAGCCTCTCCCCGCACCATGTGCAGCCAGGCATGACGGAGGGCCGGCGTCTTCACCTGCTCACCGGCATCGAATAGCCCTGCATAGAGGTTGACGTCCTGATTCACGCTGACAGAGCCGTCGCGCCCCTCCTGGGAGACGACCAGGCGCCACTGGCCCTGTCGTTCCTGCTCAGGAAAGGTCTTCTGTTCGTAACTGGGGGTGATGCCACGCTGCTGCGGCTCGATCCAGATCTGCAGGAAGTGGAGTTCCTCGCTGGATGAGTGATTGAATTCGCTGTGCAGTACGCCGGTGCCGGCCGACATGCGCTGCACATCGCCAGGGCGCATGACCGCCCCGTTTCCCATGCTGTCCTTGTGGGCCATGGCACCCGACAGGACATAGGAGATGATCTCCATATTCCGATGCGGGTGGGCACCAAAGCCCGCACCGCCCTGGACGCGGTCTTCGTTGATGACACGCAGCTTCCTGAACCCCATGTGGTCGGGGTCAAAGTAGTCGGCGAACGAGAAGGTGTGTCGGGAGCGCAGCCAGCCGTGATCGGCATAGCCGCGATCATTGGCACGTCGCAGGATCATGTGTTCCTCCTTTCCCGAGAGCGGGAGACGTCTTGTCACTTCGAGACAGCTCGCTCTGTGGTGGGTGGGTTGGTATTCATGAAAATCGGCAAGGCCCCTCCCTGACCAGGACCTTGCCGACGCATTTCTTTAGGGGCTTATCAGGAGGTGATACTGAGCCTCAACCGTTGGCCTTGAGTCGGGCTGCCACCTTGGCCACGGTCTCGCCCTGGAAGCGGGCAATGGTCAGCTCACGATCATCGGGCTGGCGAGAGCCGTCTCCTCCGGCGATGGTGGACGCCCCATAGGGCGTACCACCACCCACCTGGGAAATATCGAACAGTTCCGGCGTGGCATAGCCGATTGGCACGATGATCATCCCGTGGTGCGCCAGGGTGGTCCAGGTCGAGGCAATGGTCATTTCCTCGCCCCCTCCTGTCCCGGTCGAGGTAAAGACGCTGGCCACCTTGCCCACCAGGCCACCGTTGGCCCATAAGCCACCCGTCTGGTCGAGGAAGGTGCGCATCTGGCCGGCCATGTTGCCGAAACGCGTGGGCGTGCCGAAGATGATCGCGTCGTAGTCAGCCAGCTCCTTGGGCGAGGCTTCCGGGGCCTGCTGGTCGGACTTGCCGCCGGCGGCCTTCAACGCTTCAGGGTCCATGGTTTCCGGTACGCGCTTCACCGTCACCTCGACGCCGTCCACCTGGCGTGCGCCGTCGGCAATGCTGTTTGCCATCGTCTCGATATGGCCGTACATGGAGTAATAGAGAACCAGTACCTTGGTCATGGGTTGTACCTCCTGAGTGGTGCTGCGGGCTTTCGGTCTTCCAAACAAACGGGCAATTGCCTCGGTCAGTGATGCCATGGAGCGTCTCCTGTGAATCCGTGAGGCTTATTGCACTTGGCGCGTCAGATATCGATCCAGCGAGGCTCGCCCCGCACCACTGATGGCCAGTGATACCGTGATGGCCAGCAGCGAGAGGGCAAATTCATAGCCGTTGTTACTCATGAACAGGCCATTGGCGACATGGACGCTGAAGATCGCCACCAGCATGGTAACGGCCAGGGCCAAAGCCGCCGGGCGGATCAAAAGGCCGATCAACAGCGCGATGCCGCCGAAGAACTCGGCACTGCCTGCCGCGAGGGCCATCAGGTAACCGGGTTCCAGGCCGATGGAGGCCAGCCACTGTCCGGTTCCCTCCAGGCCGTAACCGCCGAACCAGCCGAACAGCTTCTGGGCGCCGTGTGCCATGAAGATGATGCCGGCGGGGATACGCAGCGCCAGAGGAACGAGGCTCCCATGCGTTGAGCATGCTTTTTGAATAGCTGTCGGGTCCCGTGTGATTAACCACCCGCCTGGTAAATAAGTCAGGCCGTTTAGTCTGCCATTCTTTCATCATCGCAATAGGTGATTGATGGTGCAGTGCCTTCTGCGGGATGTGGTGATTGTACAGCCAGGTATAGCGTTTCAGCGTCTGTTCCAGGTCCTCGCCTGAGGCATAGCGCCGAGTCGCCAGCACGTCGCTGATGCGGCCGTTGAAGCGCTCCACCATGCCGTTCGTTTGCGGCTTTCCCGGCTTGATCAGGCGGTGTTCGATGTCATGTGCCTGGCACTCCTGGTCAAACGGATGCCGGCCGCTGGGCTTGCGCTCACCTGCACGTGTGAAGCGATCGGTAAAAGATTTGCCGTTGTCAGTCAGCACCGTCTGGATCTTGAAGGGCGCCTTCTCTTCCACCTGCTTCATGAACGCGCGAGCATCCTTCGCGGACTGACTGCTTCGGATCTCCAGATACACCCAACGCGTGGCGCGATCGATGGCGACGTACAGGTAGCGTTTCTGCTGCTCGTCGGGCATCCGAGGCAGGTGCTTGATGTCGATGTGCACATACCCCGGTTCGTAGTCCTTGAAGGGCTTGTGCCTCGGTTTCTCGTCATCTCCGATGTCCTGCCGAGCCAGTTCCGCCAGTGTCGGCACGCCGCGCCGCTGGAGCATGCGATGCAGGCCGGAGCGAGACAACCGGGAGTTCAGGAACTCACGCGCCACGACGAGGAGATCATCCAGGCCGAGGCGAAGGAATTCGCGTGCTGCGATCAGCACCTCCTCCTGCTCGGGCGTGAGCGTGGCCAGCAGGTTGTGACGCGTGTGCGATCGATCATGGACATCGTCACGGTAGCGCCAGCGCCGTATGGTCGCGGTGGCGACACCATACTGGCGAGCCAGCTCGCTATCCGTGATGCTGGAGGGCGCTGCCTGGATCTCGGCCCGGATCTTCGGTGTCGTGGTCGCTTGTTTATGCAGCTTGATGTCCATGAACTTGCTCCCGGATGAATTGCTGAAGAAGCTCTCTCGCTGCTAGCAGAGGATAACTTCTATAGGCGATCCGATCATCCGGGACCCTACAAATAGCGGAACTATGCATGACTTTATTCCAGTTATTTCCACGAATCCCCCAGCAGCAATACTGTAAAGCTAGACTGATTTAAGGACTGGTGAAGTTCTGATACCAAATGAACGGATATGCCAATCAACTCGTTTCCAACATAATGGCTGATAATTTCATTATGAGTTGGTAGCTTCCCGAGCCGGCTTCAAAGGGTCACCCGCCACTTCGATGACTGTGGCGTGATGATGTTTCGCGTTCAGGGTAGCGCGGGCTTTCGCCATGGCAGTGCTGTTTCCGCCATTCCCGATAGCGCCGGTAAACTCCCTCATCGGGACAGGCGCTTCGTTACCCTGGCTCGCTGCCTGGTGAGATGTGGCCAGGGGGTCGTTCAACTGCATAGTGAGTACAGATGCCTGCCCGGCCTGTGCGGCCATCGGGATAGTAGCGATCATCAGGGCTGGAAGGGTCAGCTTGAGTTTCATGATGTGTCTCCTTTGCTTCGATGAAGAGAGAAGCTCTTGGGTTGATGATGAGCATGTTAATAGACTAACTATTTAGAACAAAAGAGACTTGAATAGCATTAACCATTCGATTGCATCGAAAGATATGAAAAGGAGTGGCGTCGCGATGAGTTCTGATCCCGCCGCAGCCGTAAAGAAATCTTTCGAATTTCAGATCAAGCGCTACGCTCCGGCTTAGGCCGACCAGAGGGACATGGCAAAACGTCAGCAGTACAGAAGCGAGTTCAAGGCCAAAGTCGCGCTCACCAGAAGGGAGACAGGACCACCTCGGCGCTGGCCGTCAGCGTCCAGGTGGTCCCGCCGTCGATGGTGATACAAGACCACTGCACCCAGGTGGCCTGCCCGCTGCGCGGAATGTCAGGAGTAGGCGGTGGTATCGAGGTTTTCGGTCCCTGGATTCATAGAATCACCATGAGTTTCTGCCCGGGTGAGACATCACCCGGGCAATTACCATTACCTAAAGACGTTACAGCGTCATGTATGGCTGGGCTTCTCCGGCGCGAAACTGGTAGACATTCCAGTCATCCTGCTTTGGCCCAGGCATACCCGGGGTCCCGATGGGCATGCCCGCCAGGCCGATGCCGTCGGTATCGGGGTACTCCTCGAAGAGCCGCTCCACTGCCTCGAAGGGCACATGGCCTTCGATGATGTACTCACCCATCTCGATGGTGTGGCAGGAGCCCAGACCGTAGGGAAGCCCGGCACGTTCCTTGACCTGGCCGATCGGCACGTCGTCGACGATGGTGACCTCGACGCCAAGCGCTTCGAGTTGGCGGGCATATTCATCGCAGCAGCCGCACTGGGGGTTCTTGTAGAGGGTCGCCGCATCGGGCATAGCGGCCTGTGCGGTGCCGGCACCGATCAGCAGCGCTGCGGAGACAACAAGAGTGGGGGCAAAACGGTTCATGAGCGATCCTCCCGAGACCGACGAGACGTGAAGAGGTACTTGGCGAGAGCGGCAATGCCGAGACCGAGCAGAAGCATGACGGTCAAGGGCATCAGCCAGCCCATCCAGCCCATTGACCCCATCAGGGCAAAGCAATCGTTGGCGTACATGATGTGACTCCTGACGAAAGAAAGGGGGCGCCGATAACGAGCCAATACGTCGTTACCGGGAAGTCGAGCGACGTCAGGACTTGGGAGGTTCTCGGGGTGGTGCAGCGATGAACTCGACCACGGCTGGGTCGGCCAGGTCTACAAGAGCGTCCGGAGGGACGCGGGGGACAATCGTCGTGGCGGTCAATGCCGCGCAGGCGCCGCAGTCGGCGACGGTATGATCGAGCATCTCGACCTGGGATGTGCCACAGTCGACGGCGCAGTCGTCCATGGTCGCATGACCGGGCAGGCTGGCGACCAGCAGCAATACCGCAAGTAGCAACGCCATCAGGCGTACTCCTCGGGTGTGCAGCAGGTAGCGAACATTGCAGGTCATTCGGTCATCCTCATGGTCGAGGCCCCATTCTGCCTTGGTGGCCGTGTCGTCCGACATGATCCAGGACAAGGGATTCGGCATGGCCTTCATCAGACCCTTGGATGCTACAACCTGCGCGTTACACAAGGGTCAAGAGGTTTCGAGTTCAGTCTCATTTCAGGTTGCTGCGGTATAACCAATGCTCCCCTGATACGATCAAAGAGGTTCCATGATGCGCAAGTCACTGCTGGCCATCACCCTTTGCCTGGCCGCCACTTCCGCCCTTGCTGCCGGTGAACATGGTGGTTCTCACGCTACAGCGCCAGATGCCGAGGTCGACCGCACCATCCGGGTCGAGGCGGGCGACATGTGGTTCGATCCCGAGGAACTCAGCATCTCCGCTGGAGAGACCGTGCGCTTCCAGGTAGTCAACACCGGCAACCTGCAACACGAATTCGTGATCGGCGATGCCGAAGCCCAGGAAGCGCACCGCGAGATGATGCAGGCCATGGGAGACAGTGGTCATGGTGACGGTCATGGCGGCCATGACATGGCGGAAGGTGCGCATGGCGGCGAGATGCCGGCGGTAACCATCGCGCCCGGCGACACCGCAGAGCTGGTGTGGACCGCCCCCGCCGACGTGGATACGCTCGTCTATGCCTGCAACATCCCGGGACACTCCGAGTCCGGCATGGTCGGCGAGATCCAGCTGGGCAAGTGAGCCGACGCATGAAGCTCTTGCTACTCGAAGATGACGACTTGCTGGCCGAGAGCCTCGCCGAATCCCTCAAGGACAACGGTTACCGGGTCGACCTGGCGCTGCAGGTCAGCGACGAGGGTGACGTCTCGGCGAGCCTGGAGGGCGAATACGACCTGCGTCTGACTCAGCGGCTTTACCTGCAACCGCGTACCGAGATTGCCGTGGCTGCAAGCGAGGCCGAAGCGTTCGGCGTCGGCGAGGGGCTCAACTCGGTCCGCGTCGGCATGCGCCTGGGCTACGAAGTGTCGCGGCGATTCGCGCCCTATGTCGGCGCCTACTGGCAAAAACAATACGGCGATACCGCCGACATCGCCCGTCACCATGGCGACCCCACCGAGGATACCGGCGTCGTCGCCGGCATCAGGCTGATGTTCTGACTCCCCTCTGACTTAACATGCTCACGACGCCACCGCCCGGTGGCGTCGTCGTCTCTGGCGATCGTTACATGTATTGACACGGATCAATCGCCTCTGGCAGCACATTCAGCCTGGATTCAGACAGCGCCGCCACACTGAGAGCCAAAGGAGCCATCGCCGCGCGATCGACGATGGACGCCAAGTCACCTCAGGAGCGTTGCATGATCCCCTACCCTCAGATCGACCCGGTGGCACTGGCGGTCGGCCCCCTGCGCATCCACTGGTATGGGCTGATGTACGTGGTGGGATTAGCCGCGGCATGGTGGCTGGGCAGGCGGCGCGCCCACCGGCTAGGCCTCACCCATGAAGATATCGGCGACCTGATCTTCTGCGGCGCGGTGGGGATCATCCTCGGCGGTCGACTGGGGTACGTGCTCTTCTACGGTCTCGATCAGCTGGCGGCCGATCCGCTGTGGCCGTTCATGTTGTGGAAAGGCGGCATGAGCTTTCATGGTGGCCTTGCCGGCGTGCTGGTTGCCGCCTGGTGGTTCGCTCGCCGCCATCGCCTGGCCTTCCTCCAGCTGACCGACCTCATCGCACCGCTGGTGCCGATCGGCCTGGGAGCCGGGCGGCTGGGTAACTTCATCAACCATGAGTTGCCGGGACGCGTGAGCGACGTTCCCTGGGCGATGGTCTTCCCGTCCATGATGGGGTTGGGCTCGGCGCCCCGCCACCCGTCGGCGCTCTACGAGTTTGCCCTGGAGGGTGTGGTGCTGTTCGTCGTGCTGTGGTGGGTCTCCACCCGACCGCGCCGACGCGGCATCGTCTCGGGGCTCTTCCTGGTGCTCTACGGCACCTTTCGCTTCGCGGTCGAGTTCGTGCGCCTGCCCGACCCCCAGCTGGGTTTCGTCGCCTTCGACTGGCTCACCATGGGGCAGCTGCTGTCCCTGCCGATGGTGGTGACTGGCCTGCTCCTGCTGCTCGCAGCTCGGTGCCGAGACCCGCTCGATGCAGTGGCCAGAACGAGCCGACCCTCGACGTGACCTCAATGCGATTCCCCTCACACCTCAAGCCACTGGGAGGCCACCATGGAGAAGAGAGCACAACACCGCCTGATGATGGTCTGGCTACCGCTGGCGGGCATCCTCGCGGTGGGCGGCTACCTGCTGGTGACCGGCCATCGATTGCACCTCTATCAGGCGTTGCCGCTGCTGCTGCTCGCCTGCCCCCTGATGCATCTCTTCCTGCACCGCCACCACGGTGGCCGTCACGACAAAGACGACGATAACTGAACCACGGCTAGTAGAGAACGGAGGTGGAGCATGTCACATCACGATCACCGCCCCGGCGTTTCACAAGCGTCACTGGTCACTCGCTCGCTGAAGCTAACACCCGGTGCATCAGGGCATATCGCGGCGGCGGTAACCGAGATCGACGCGCTGCGTGGCCTCGACCGCGTGTCCTACGACCCGGAACATCGCAAACTCCACCTTGCCTACGATGCCAAGCGATTGTGTATCGATGATATCGAGGTGGTACTGGCACGCCATGGCGTAGACATCGGCGCCGGACGCTGGAACCGGATCAAGGAGGACTATTACCGCTTCATCGACCAGAACGTGAAGGACAATGCCAAGCAGAAGCCCTGGAGCTGTCATTGACCTTGATGATGGCGAGGGGTGCCGATTGACCCTTGGGTTACACAAGGGCTCTAGGATGAGGAGTGATCACATTGCCGATGGCCAACCGCGCCCAGCAGATCGCTTCCCCATCACCAAGGCCGACACGCAAGGAGATGCATGGACAGATCGCCCCAGTACCAGAAGAACAGCCTTAGCCTTGTCGGAGCCATCGCCCTGGGAACCGGGGTAATGATCGGTGCCGGAATCTTCGCGCTGACCGGACAGATGGCCGAGATGACCGGCGAGCTGTTTCCCCTGGCCTTCCTCTCGGCGGCCATGATCGTCGGCTTCAGCGCCTACTCCTACGTCAAGATGTCCAATGCCTATCCTTCGGCTGGTGGCATCGGCATGTACCTTCACAAGGCCTACGGGCCCACGCTGCCCACTGCCTTCCATGCGCTGCTGATGTATTTTTCCATGGTGATCGCCCAGAGCTTCCTGGCGAGAACCTTCGGCTCCTATACCCTGGAGCTGTTCGATGGTGGTAACCGGTCGCTGCTGGTGCCGGCGCTGGGTGTCGGCCTGCTGATCGCCGCCTTCCTCATCAATCTCTCCGCCAACAAGCTGATCCAGGGCGTGGCGTCGGTGCTGGGGGTCATCAAGATCGGAGGCATCATCCTGTTCGGCGTGGTGGGCGTGCTGGTGGCCGACACCATCGGTATCCGGGCAACGGCCGAGGCGCCGGCACCCGAGGTCTCCGGGTTCCTGGGGGCTACCGCGCTTGGGATCCTGGCCTTCAAGGGGTTCACCACCATCACCAACAGCGGGGCCGAAATTCGCGATCCCCACCGTAACGTCGGTCGGGCCATCATCGTCTCGATCGCCCTGTGCGTGGTGATCTATGCGCTGGTGGGCCTCGCCGTCGCCAGCAATCTGTCGCTGACGGAGATCATCGCGACGCAGGACTACTCGCTGGCCGCGGCCGCACGCCCCGCCCTGGGCGAGGCCGCCGTCTGGTTCACCGTCTTGCTCGCCATGCTGGCCACGGCAGGCGGCATCATCGCCAGCGTGTTCGCGGTGTCGCGGATGCTGGCGATGCTGACCGAGATGAAGCTGGTGCCCCATCGCCATTTCCATATGCCCGGCAGCATCCAGAAGCACACCCTGGTCTATACCATCGTGCTCGGCCTGCTGCTGACAGCGTTCTTCGACCTGAGCCGCATCGCCGCCCTGGGCATCATCTTCTACCTGGTGATGGATATCGCCATTCACTGGGGGGTGTTGCGGCATCTACGCGATGCGGTGGCGGCCCGCCCGGCCATCCTGCTGACCGCGATCGCCCTCGACCTGGTGGTGCTGGCAGGCTTCCTCTGGGTCAAGGCCACCACCGACCCGCTGGTGCTCTACGTTGCCGCCGCCGCGATGGCCGTCATCCTGGTGGCGGAATACGTCTTTCTTTCCCGGCGGCCCGCCCAGGACGCCGACCACCATGCTCATTCGCATGACGCGAGTGGCAGCCACAGCAGGGAGGATGGAGCATGACACAGGACCACACCCATGAGGTCACGGACCCCGTCTGCGGGATGACGGTCGATCCTCACCATACCGACCACCGCGCCTCACACGCTGGAAAGACCTGGTACTTCTGCTCGGCCAGGTGCCAGCAGAAGTTCGAAAGGGACCCTGACGCCTACCTGCAGGGCGACGACACACCTGCCGAGCCAGCGCCGCCCGGCACGATCTACACCTGCCCGATGCACCCCGAGATTCGCCAGGAGGGGCCGGGCGACTGTCCCATCTGCGGCATGGCGCTGGAGCCCGAGACGGTCTCCGCCGATACCGGGCCCTCCGAGGAGCTCAAGGACATGACGCGGCGCTTCTGGATCGGGCTGGCCCTGGCACTGCCGGTGCTGGTGCTGGAAATGGGCGGCCATGTGTTCGGCCTCGATCACCTGATCGCCCCCCAAGTCTCGAACTGGATCCAGCTGCTGCTCGCCACGCCGGTGGTGGTCTGGGCGGGCAGGCCCTTCTTCGTGCGCGGCTGGCGCTCCATCATGCGCCGCAGCCTCAACATGTTCACCCTGATCGCCATCGGCACCGGGGCGGCGCTGGTCTACAGCCTGCTGGCGACCATCGTGCCGGGCATCTTCCCCGAGACCTTCCGCCAGACCGACGGCTCGGTGGCGGTCTACTTCGAGGCGGCGGCGGTGATCGTGGTGCTGGTACTGCTCGGGCAGGTGCTGGAGCTACGAGCCCGGGAGAAGACCTCCGGGGCAATCCGCGCCCTGCTCGACCTGGCCCCGGCCACCGCGCGACGCCTCGATGACGAGAACCAGGAAGAGGAAGTCTCCCTCGACAAGGTCCAGGTGGGCGATCGCCTGCGCGTGCGCCCCGGCGACAAGGTGCCGCTGGATGGCGAGGTGCTGGAGGGGCGCTCCAACATCGACGAGTCGATGGTCACCGGCGAGCCGCTGGCGGTGCGCAAGGAAGCCGGCAATAGCGTAATTGGCGGCAGCATCAACGGCCAGGGCTCGTTCATCATGCGTGCCGACAAGGTGGGCCGCGACACCATGCTGTCGCAGATCGTGCAGATGGTGGCCAGCGCGCAGCGCAGCCGGGCGCCCATCCAGGGGCTGGCCGACAAGGTGGCCGGCGTCTTCGTGCCGGCGGTGATCCTGGTGGCCGTGGTGGCCTTCATCGCCTGGTCGCTGTGGGGGCCCGCGCCACCCATGGCCTTCGGCCTGATCGCCGCGGTCAGTGTACTGATCATCGCCTGCCCTTGTGCCCTGGGGCTAGCCACTCCCATGTCGATCATGGTCGGTGTGGGACGCGGCGCCCAGGCCGGCGTGCTGATCCGCGACGCCGAGGCGCTGGAGCGCCTGGAGAAGGTCGACACCGTGGTGGTCGACAAGACCGGCACCCTGACCGAGGGCAAGCCGCGGGTCACCGAATTGCGCCCGGCCGAAGGTTTCGACGCTCAGGAACTCCTGCGACTGGCCGCGGGGCTTGAGCGCGGCAGCGAACACCCCCTCGCCCAGGCGATCGTCGACAAGGCCAAGGACGATGACGTGACGCTCTCGGAGGCCACGGAGTTCGACGCCCCTAACGGCAAGGGGGTGACCGGGCAGATCGACGGCTACCACATCGCGCTCGGCAATCGCCTGCTGATGGAGAGCGAAGGGGTAGACCTCTCGGAGCAAGCTGAGGAGGCCGATCGGCTGCGCGGCGACGGCGCCACCGTGATCTTCGCCGCGGTGGATGGCCGCCTGGCGGGCCTGCTGGCCATCGCCGACCCGGTCAAGGAGACCACCGAGGCGGCCATTCGTGCGCTGCAGGCGGATGGCATTCGCGTGGTCATGCTCACCGGCGACAACCGCACCTCCGCCGAGGCGGTGGCGCGCCGCCTGGGCATCGACGAGGTGGAGGCTGAGGTGCTGCCCGAGGACAAGGGTCGCGTGGTGCAGCGCCTGCGCGATGAGGGGCGCGTGGTGGTGATGGCCGGCGACGGCGTCAACGACGCCCCCGCCCTGGCCACCGCCGACGTGGGCATCGCCATGGGCACCGGCACCGACGTGGCCATCGAGAGCGCCGGGGTGACCCTGCTGCGCGGCGACCTGACCGGCATCGTCGAGGCGCATCGGCTGTCGCGGGCCACCATGCGCAACATCCGCCAGAACCTGTTCTTTGCCTTCGTCTACAACGCCGCGGGCGTACCGATTGCCGCGGGCATCCTCTATCCCTTCACCGGCATACTGCTGTCGCCGATCATCGCCGCCGCGGCGATGTCGCTCTCCTCGGTGAGCGTGATCGCCAATGCGCTGCGCCTTAGGCTGGTGAAGTTGAAATCATTAGACTGACAAACCAGAGAGTCGGATCGACTACTGGCTGCAAGGGTAGGGGCGTACTTTCGGTAAAATGCTCGTTTTGGTGCGGTAAGCAACGGTAGGAAAAGCGTCGCCCCGGCCTGGCGGCCGAGGCGACATGGGCGATGCCCGGTCTCACATCATGCGCTTCAGCTCCCCGTAGTCACCGCCGATGCGCAGCACCACGGTCACCTCGTTGTCGTTGCGGTTGCGGAAGAACCAGCCGTGGTTGCCGGTGAAGGCCGCCTCCAGTTCGCCCTCGTCCTCGGGCACGCCACGGCCCTTCTCGTAGCTGATCGAGTTGCCATTGCCATCACCGTGGGTATCGAAGTTGATCGGTCCGCCGTCGGACGACCAGGCGAACGTCGCGACGGCGCCCTCTTCCATGGTCAGCTTGTACTCGGTGCCTTCGCCCGGGGTCAGGGTGAAGCTCACCTCATCACGCCAGGTGGCTGCTGCCTCGGGAGCTTCCGAGGCCTCTTCCTGGGACGAGGAGGCGTCAGCCACCGCCTGGCTGGCCTCGGGTTGCGGCTCCTCCTGGGCAGGCGCTGAAGAGGCCACCGGGTCAGCCGCGCCGCTGGAAGTTGAGGCGGTCGCCGGCTGCTCTGGGGTTGCCTCGGGCGAGATGTCGTCGGTGGCTTGGCTCTCTGCCACGGCCTGGGACTCCTGCTCCGCAACGACCGGCGACGCCTTGTCTGCGGCGGCCTGTGAGGCTTCCCGGTCGAGTTCGGCCTCCTCGGCCAGCTGCTGCTTGATTTCCCCCATCTCGGTCAGGCCCACCAGGCGCCCTGCGCCTGTGGGATCGATGGCATACTCCGCGGGCAGCACCACGGTCACCAGCAGGCCAGCGGCCACCACCGCGGCCACCAGGGTGGAGCGGATCAGCTTGCCGGTCGAGGGCAGCTCGGCACGGGTGGGTAGGTCGGTGTTGTACATCGTGGACTCCCTGAATCAGGCGACGAAATAGCCGGTGAGCTGATAGCCGATCAGCACGAAGCCGGCGCACATCATGGCGACGTTGGCGGTATAGGCGTGGCGCAGGAATCCGGCGGTGCGACGCCAGAAGCCCATGACGATGAGGATGGCACTCAGGGCCAGCAGCTGGCCGACCTCCACCCCGACGTTGAACGCCAGCAGGTTGGCCAGCAGGCCATCCGAGGCGATCTCGTACTCGATGATCTTGGTCGACAGGCCGAAGCCGTGGAAGAAGCCGAAGACCAGCGTCGCCGCCTTGGTGTTGGGCTGAACGCCGAACCAGCGCTGGTAGGCGCCAATGTTGTCCAGCGCCTTGTAGACGACGGAGAGCCCGATGATGGCATCGATGAGGTAGCTGTTGATGCCGATGTTGAAGTACACCCCCAGCAGCATGGTCGTGGAGTGACCGATGGCGAAGAGGCTGACGTAGATGGCGATGTGCTGCATCCGATAGAGGAAGAAGATCACCCCCAGCAGAAACAGGATGTGGTCGTACCCGGTCACCATGTGCTTGGCGCCGAGGTAGACGAACGAGATCAGGTGAACGCCATAGATCTCCTGGATGTAGCCCTTGTCGCCTTCGGCGACGGCATGGGCAAAGGCATCACCGCTGGCTCCCAGGAGCATCACCAGCAGCGTAAGCAGGGTCAGGGCATGGCGTCGGGCCTTGTCAGGCACGCCGAACGCCTCCCCCATTCGGGATGGGAACATGAAACCTCCACGGGTCTGTCTTTGGTATCGGCCGTCCGGTGGACGGCTCCGGTCATCCAGCGATGACCGGCCGTGGAGGGCGCTCCAGGCGATAGACGCGGCGCAGCGGAACGCCGTGCCGGGCGCCAATCCGCAGGGCGTCACGGAAGCGCGGTGCCAGACTCACGCCTGCCGCGAGACGGTCTGCCGTCTCGTGGAAGTGGCTGCCACTCTCGTGATGCAGGTGGCGACCGTCCCCGTGGTCGTGGCCATGGACATTGGCATGGGAGTGCCCATGGTGTTCCCTTTCCACCGCCTGGTACGCCGCCTCGCTCGCTGCCGTGCTCAACGGCCCATGGGCACGCGACTCGCCGGCACTGGTCAGCACCAGGCCCGGGACGATGAGCAGCAGCAGGAGCAGGTAGCCGAGACGATGGCGCAGCCGGTGGAGCATGAATAGCCAACCAGGATGACAAGGGGAAACCGGGGCGCAGGTGCCGGACCGCGACGGGCGACATTGGCACGCTGCCGGCAAGAGCCTAACATCCTCCCTAGGGGGATAGAAACAACGACAGGGAGCCTAAACATGCCACCACATACCCACGAGAGCCACCCCGACATCATCAAGCGGCTCAACCGCGCCCGGGGGCACCTGCAGAGCGTCACCCAGATGATCGAGGAAGGTCGCCCCTGCCTGGACATCGCCCAGCAGCTGCACGCCGTGGAGAAGGCCATCCAGCAGGCCAAGCGCACCCTGGTGCAGGATCACATCGACCACTGCCTGGACGCGGCCATTGGTGCCAGGACGGAGGGCCAGCAGGCCCAGATCGAGGACTTCAAGGCCATCGTCCGCTACCTGTAGCGGCGTGATCGGCCCCACCGGCTCCACCCGCCTTTCCACCATCGATGACAAGGCATGCCTTGCGTGCTCAGGCGTGCGCTTCGGTCACTTGCGCCGGCCATAGCCTCGCGGCCAGCAGGGTGGCAGCCAGGGCCAGGATGGCCAGGACCGCGAAGGCGGGCATCATGCCCAGGGCGCTGCCCAGCCAGCCGGCCAGCGGATAGGCCACCAGCCAGCAGGCGTGGGAAAGCGAGAACTGGGCGGCGAACAGCGCCGGGCGCTCCTCGGCCCGGCAGGACTGCTTCAGTAGCCGGCCGGTGGGGGTCATCACCATCGAGGCCCCGGCGCCCAACACGAACCACAGCAAGAGCAGCATCACGAAGCCGGGTTCCATGAAGCCCGCCAGCAGGCTGGCACTCATCAGCAGGCCGCCCGTCAGCATCACCGGGCGCTGGTCCAGGCGCTCCAATAGCTTTGGGGTAAGCGGATTAAATGGTTGATCTTACCTTTGCATGAGAGTGAGACGAGCTATGGTGACTTCTGGTGTACGGGAGGAGGTAGGAAGGGTGGCGTATCCTGTTGATTGATCACGACCAAGATCTCAATCAACAGGAGTGGATACGCCATGACCGATTCTACCCTCCGGGCTCTTTCACAACCAGAACCCCAAGTCACTGACCCGCTGCACGAGCTGCTGCGCCAAGGCGCCCGTGACCTGATCGCCAAGGCCGTCGAGGCTGAGTTGGCCACCTTCCTGTCGCAGTATGCGGATCATCGGCTCGACGATGGCCGCCAGGCCGTGGTCCGCAACGGCTACCTGCCTGAGCGCACGGTCCAGACCGGGATCGGGGATGTCAGCGTGCAGGTACCCAAGGTGCGTGACCGCAGCAGCGGTGGCGCCCGCTTCAACAGCAGCTTGCTGCCGCCCTACTTGAAGCGGGCTCGCAGCATCGAGGAACTGATCCCTTGGCTGCGGGACCTGGGAGACCGGGGCTACGTCTACTGGTGGGCTGATGGAATCTACAGCAATGTGCGCCTAGATGACCGCCTGTGCCTGCTGGTGATCATCGGCGTAACCGAGCAGGGCCGCAAAGAGCTGGTGGCCGTCGAAGACGGCTTCCGCGAGTCGGCGGCCAGCTGGGAGACCGTGCTGACGAGCCTACGAGCACGAGGCCTGACTACGCCCCCGAAACTGGCGGTAGGCGACGGTGCCATGGGGTTCTGGGCGGCTCTGAGCAAGATTTACCCGGCGACCGACCATCAACGCTGCTGGGTCCACAAGACTGCTAATGTACTGAACAAGCTGCCGAAATCTGTTCAGCCGAAGGTCAAGGCTGACCTTCATGACATCTGGATGGCCGAGACCCGCGACGAGGCACACAAGGCCTTTGATCGCACGGTGCAACGCTTCGAGGCCAAGTACCCCAAGGCGATGGCGTGCCTGGCCAAGGATCGGGACGAGCTGCTGGCGTTTTACGACTACCCGGCAGAGCACTGGGTGCATATCCGCACCACCAACCCGATCGAGTCGACCTTCGCCACGGTCCGGCTGAGGACCAAGCGCAGCCGAAACTGCGGCTCCCGGGCGACGACCCTGGCGATGGTCTTCAAGCTGCTCCAGAGCGCTCAGAAGCGCTGGAGGCGCATCAAACACTCCCAGAAACTGGAGCTGGTCGTCAGCAACGTCAAGTTCCAGGACGGGGAGCAGGTAACCGATCAGTCAGACAGGAATGCGGCCTGACCGCCATCCACCAGAATTGACAATAACTCGAGTGAGACAGACCGGCATCTCATCGGATTATCTGGTTGATGCTTCACCTACTGCTGGTGCATGTTTCCTTCGCTAATTCCAGCAAGAACCCCACACGCCTCAACTTCCCGGTCATCGTTGCAACTCGCTCTCAGTGAAACGAGTTGTTTCTCAAGCGCTTGCAGAGCGGTTATCTGCGACCGCACATGAGAGATGTGATCATCGAGCAAGGCGTTGACGGCGGTACAAGGCTGATGAGGGTCGTCCTGATAGCTCTGTAGTTCGTGAATCTCAGCCAGTGACAGGCCCAGGATTCTGCAGCGACGGATGAAGGCCAGCCCCTCACCATGCTTCTCGGTATAGACACGGTAACCGTTGTCCTGCCGATCAGGCGGCGGCAACAAGCCCTGCTGTTCATAGAAGCGGATCGTCTGTGTTTCGACCCCTACCAACTGCGCCAACTGACCAATGCGCATCAGCCTCCTCCCCAACGGATTCTTTACTCTATTGACCTTATAGTAGCTTTATAGTTTTAAATGGTACCACAACATTGTTCAAGTGGAGTCGTATCATGAGCAAATCCTGTGGTGGCGCCTGTGGCGGTGATGCAACGTCCGCAGCGGATACCGATATACAGGCCTCCTCCGAGGCGCCAGGGAGATGGGTCAGTGTTTATGCCGTGCCGAAGATGGACTGTCCATCAGAAGAACGAATGATTCGCCTAGCCCTGAACGGCTTTGAGGAGATTCGGGCGCTGTCCTTCGACTTGTCGAACCGCCGGCTGAAGGTCGTGCATGACGGCGAGGTCGAGCCCGTCACCTCGAAACTGAAGACCTTGGGGCTACGTTTTGTCTGAAAAGTCCTGATTGCTACGCTATATCCCGTCATTACCTGGGAGGCGTGTATGGCAGGACGTTACGAACTTTCCGACGATCGCTGGCACATGATCAAGGATATCGTTTCCCCGCCCCAGGTCATGGGGCGTCCACGGCGAGACGATCGCCAGATGCTCAATGGTATCTTCTGGATCCTCTGCTCCGGCGCCAAATGGCGGGATCTTCCGGAGCGCTACGGGCCCTGGAAGACCGTCTACCAGCGTTTCCGCCAGTGGCGTGACGATGGCACCTTCGACCGGATACTGACCCGGTTGCATCTTCGCCTGCGTCAGGACGGGCTCATGGATCTTGACACCTGGATGGCTGATTCAACGTCCATACGAGCGACCCGATCCGCTGGCGGTGCCGGTAAAAAGGGGGCCCAGAAGAACCGGTAGACCATGCGCTGGGCCGCAGTCGTGGCGGGCTGACAACCAAGCTGCACCTGCTGTGCGATGCCCGAGGCTTTCCCTTGAGTTTCACACTGTCAGCCGGGCATCGTGCCGATTCGTGTCATTTCATCGAACTGCTGGAGCGGGTTCATCTGCCCGGTGATCGGGGACGCCCTCGCAAGCGCTGTCAGTACGTGGTTGCTGACAAGGGCTATGACAGTGATCCGCTGCGTCGCTACTGCACCCGTTATGGCATGCGGCCGATCATCGCCCGACGCAACATGCACCGTCGTCCACGACGCGGCCTGCCTCATCAGTTCGACCGGCCGAAGTATCGTCAGCGCAATGTCGTGGAGCGTCTGTTCAGTTGGCTGAAGGAAAAACGTCGTCTCTGTACGCGTTATGACAAGTTGGCCAGTAGCTACCGGGCCATGGTCACGCTGGCCTGCATCGAGCGCTGCATGCGGGCCAACTTTTCAGACAAAACGTAGAAATGGTTTCTGCTCTTGAGGCATACCCCTCAATTGCTTGAGTCAGATACTCGGCCTCAAGCTTTGCTGATGAAAGCTCCTCTGAAAGGTACTCCATTGCTTCTTTGAAATCGTCATAGCTTATTGAACTACCAAGCTCAGAAAATGCGGAGTTGAGAGCTAGATGGAAGCGCTCAGAGTCCTTTGGATGAGAGGTGTGCCAAGTATCTACCTGCATCCATGGCTTAAGCTTTGGTGCTAATTTCTCGATATTCATAAAAACCCCGTTGTAGTGGAATTTAAAAGGTATTAGATAGCGCACTCGCTTATTGACTTGAGCGAACGTGCGCGTTCAATAATTTTATACCGCAAACCTCCTTTCCCTTAACTTAATGGATTTAATGCAAGTTAATTGCAGCTCGGTTGTATAACACAGATTATTGTGCGGGCGGCATAATACGGATGAACGCACATGCTGCCTTTGCCGGTATGTCAGCTTCGGGTCGAAAGCGGACTTTTACCTTACCCAGCCGCACTACCGCCCGGGGATGTCATCCTGTCCCAGCGACTCGCTACGCGTTGTTCTCCTGGTACTTCCAATCGGCCACTAACCCTAGGGTTTAACCCAACTTAGCCTTGCTCAGTAACATTTTGCAATAGGACTTAACCTACAGATTTGGGAGGTCGCAAATTGGAGAAACGCTCACCAGCCCACTCGGCCGTTGGCGTGGCACCGACGGAGGCACGCGGCAAGACGATCTCGATCATCATGGGTGGTGTGGCGAGCGGCACCGTGCTCGGCGTGCCACTCGGTCTGCTGCTGGCAGAGCGTTGGGGCTGGCAAGCTGCCATGTGGTTGATTGCCTTGATCGGGGTGGTGGGCCTGATCGACCGCTTCTCGGGCCCCAGACTCACCTTCGCCATCATGCTGCTGCTGGGTACCGCGCTGATCGCCCTGCCACTGCTACTCGGCATCAGCCCCTGGCTGGCACTGATCCCCATCGCACTCTGGGGTGCAGTGGGCAGGGCACTGCAGGTGCCCCAGAACAACGATTGATGAAAGCTCGCGAACCACAGGGCGACGGCAATCTCGCGGTGGCCTTGAGCGAATCCGCGCTCTATCTCGGCAGCGCCCTTGGCGCCTCGCTCGGTGGGTTCGCCCTGGCGCTGCAGATGCCTGTCGACACGCTCTCCATTGTCGCCGGGCTCGTGGCGCTATCAGGCATGGGCGTGCAGGCGTGGCTATGGAAGCGCCCTCATGCACGTGGCATGGCCTGCCCCGATTCGTGAACTCGCCCCCGTGGTACTGAACGCCGCCGATCGGGCGGCGTTCGGTGCTGCCTATAGGATTCAAGATAGTCGGTCATGATCGCTGCATACGATGGAAACCGATCAACCTAGATCCGCTGAACACGCTTAAGCAAAGCCATGCATTTCAGTTACTGCGTTTGCGGAGAAAGTACAGAACTCCGAGAACCGTCAACGCCCCACCGACAAGCTGAGTCACCGTCGGCAATGTGCCCAGCAACAGCCACGCCAGTACCGAAGCCCCAACCGGTTCGCAGAGCATCGCCATGGAGACCAGGGAGACGCTGATAAACCGAGTGCAATAATTGAGCACGGAATGCCCGAGCAAGGTCGGCAACAGCGCGAGCAGAAAGAAGATGAGCAGGTCATCTCGATTGACGGCTGAAAGGGTATTCCCCGTCACCAAACAGTACAAGGCAATGGCAATGGCGGCAAAGCCGTAACAATAGAAAGTATAGACATTGAGGCTGACACTTTTCAGCGCATGCTGACCCACGAAAAAATAGACAGTGGCAAGAAACGCTGCAGAAAGAGCAAGCAAATTCCCCCATAATGCAATCCCCGACACCCGGTAGTCGCCCCAACCGATAATGATGCCTCCCAGTACCGATACCATCGCGCCCAGCGCGGCGCCACGGTTCAGGCGTTCGTGGTAGAGAAAGTATCCAATGATGAAGGCAAAAAGAGGCTGCATGGTGGCAAGGGTCACCGAGCTAGCCACCGACGTATAATCTAGAGAGGAAAACCAAGTAATGAAATGCAGCCCCAAAAGAAAGCCAGCCACCGCGCAATAGGCCAATCGCTTACCATCTATTTTCAGCAAGGAGTCTCGGCCGGACAGAACCAGAGACGCCACCAGGAAAGTCGCGAAAAGCATCCGGTAACAGGCAATCACTGGCGCGGTGGCATCGGCCAGCTTAACCAGCGGCGCTGTCGTCGATATGGCCAGCACCGCTACTGCCAGAAACGTATAAACCCGTTTAGTTTTCTGCATAGATTCTCTATATCGACTGGGGCTCGACAAAGGCGCTTTTCAACCAGCCATGAAATTTCTCCACTTCTTTTTCATAGCGGGTATAGAAAACCGAACTGGCTTGCTTGAGACCTTTCTGATGCCTTTGAATGATGGCTTCGTCTTCGCTTATCACCTGAGACCAGTGGCGCTCATAGGGCTTTATGATGTCTTCAAAATCATCACGTTCAAAAGAGATCTTAGGTACACAAAACCCGAATTTCACGACGCACTTTTCGGGCGATACGGGCCACGTTTGTGCCCACCATACTGAATCAATGGTCGCGACGATGAATAAGTTGGGGTAAACAAGGCAAAACCTTGTCACCTTACGGTCAAGCGACTCGATATTCGTTAGCTCACCCCTTAGATGCCTCGGCAGAGAAGCTGTTCCGGCACCTTCCATTTCCAGGCACTGCCACTCTCCTGAAGTCTTCACGCGAGAAAGGGCCTGTTTACCTATCGATGCCCTATGTACAAATGGGATATGCAAATTCTCCATACCCACTTCCAAATAAAGCTTCCAATTGGCTTGAAGAAATGATTCTTTCTTCTTATAGCAAGTCAGCCCACCAGTATCAAAAGGTGTCAAGACATCCTCTTCAAGGCTACCAATCTGATCTCTCAAAGGAGCAGGGAATTTCGAAAAATTAACCCATACGAAGCCTCCAGCAACTTCACAGTGGACTTTCTTCAAACCATGCAGACAGTTATCAAAACCCTCCTCACCATCCCTAACGCCGGGATGCGAGAAAATTTCCCCGTCGTTGGAAAAAACCCATCCATGAAATGGGCAAACGACTCTGGCACTGTTGCCCTGACCTTCTCTAAGCTTCATTCCTCTATGTGGGCAGACATTATAAAAAGAACTGGCGGTCTCAATGACCAAGTGCAACACCTGAGCCATCAGGTATCGTATTGCCATGTCACATTACTACCACCATCTCGCCCCTGAAGACCGAGCTGCCATCATGCTGATGCAGGCAAGCCATTCAATCCGCGCTATTGCCCGACATATCGGTCGAGCGCCCAGTACGGTATCCCGGGAACTGGCTCGGCATGCCATCAGGCCCAATCAGCGCTACGACGCCAGTCTAGCCGGGCAGCGAGCTCGATTGGCACGTCATCGATCACGTCGCCAGCCCAAGCTGCATCCCGGTGGGGAGCTGTTCGAACTGGTGGTGTATCTGCTCCGCAAGTACTGGTCACCTGAGCAGATAGCCCGCACACTGAGGGATATGTTTCCCGATAATTCCAGCCGTCGGGTATCGCATGAAGCCATCTACAATGCGCTTTACGTGATGCCACGCGGCACGCTCAAGAAAGAACTCATTGCCTGTCTGCGTCAGGGTAACGGTAAACGCCGGCCTCGGAGTCGTGGCAAGGATCGACGTGGCCAATTGCCGGACCTGGTCAGCATCCATCTGCGCCCGCCCGAGATCGAGGATCGTCTCATCCCGGGGCACTGGGAGGGTGACTTGATCATGGGGGCTGGCAACCAGTCAGCCGTCGGCACCCTGGTGGAGCGCACCACTCGCTTGGTGATCCTGGCGAAGATGGACGGCACCACGGCAACAGCGGCCTCCATCGGCTTCAGTGACAAGCTCAACGAGGTGCCACGTGAGCTGCGATTATCCATGACCTACGATCAGGGCAAGGAAATGGCGCACCATGCCGAGATTACCCAGAAGACCGGCACGGCGATCTACTTTGCCGATCCGCATAGCCCCTGGCAGCGAGGCTCCAACGAAAACACCAATGGCCTGCTTCGTCAGTATTTGCCGAAAGGGACGGACCTTTCTATCTACAGCCAGGAAGAGCTCGATGCTATCGCCGATTCGATGAATACCCGGCCCCGCAAAACGCTCGATTGGCGCACGCCACTAGAGGTCTACGCAGACGTGCTTAAGAAATCAGTCGCGGGGCCACAAACCCTTCAATAATAGTGTTGCGCTTGGAGCTTGAGACCGCCACTTATATTGTTATCTGAGTTAGCCAGCCCAAGGCGAGATAGCAAGCCCGTAGCGGCACCTGCCCTGCGGCAATGGCATCTGCGAATGTCCGACAAATGATGATGACTGCCGCCCGCCCAGCCCTTGTGAAGAAAAGTCATGCACACCACTAGCCATCTGAATCATATATGATATAACGACTCTTGAAGGGCAACATCTGGCAGGATCGGCGGCCAGTATCTAGCCTTCTCATGTCCCTACGGCCCAAAAGCCAGCGCACAAGGAGAGTGTCGACCTGGGTGCTTCCATGCAGCAGGGTCATGAGGAACGAAAACAATTAATAAAGGTTAATTTTGATTAGACAAAAAGATAAGATTAATCTAAACCCAATCATCAGGGAGTGCGTCTTGCATCCCAGCAAAACTTCCTGATGCAATATTTTAATAAATGGCAGGTGCTCCATGCTGACCAAAGATAGTTCTGGAAACCATCTCGCCGGCGTGCTCCGATCACTGGTATCGAAAGAGCATACGGTGACTATCTTCTCAAAAAAGACAACACGCCCGCTCCAGGCCGACTTGATCACCGCCTCCCGCGCCTCGTCCAGGCTGGTCCACCAGCCTTCCAACTCATAGTCCGGTTCGAGCAGCAACTGGCCATCGCGATCGGCGGTGCGCTCTACCAGGCGCATCACGCGTTGGACGACGTATTCGGTCTTGTTGTCGTCGTGGATCGAGACGGTCTGCGGCCACAGCGCCTGGCGCTTGCCAGGACGCAGCTCTTCCCAGTAGTCCGCCGCCACAGCCAACCAGGTATCCTGATCCGCCGTGGCCGAGCCGCGCGGGTTCCATTTGACGACATAGTCGAGCCGGCGCCCCTCGTCGGCAAAGACCTGGCGTTGCTGTTCGAGAAGCGCCAGGTGCGCCTGGCTGTCGAAGCCGCTGTCCTCGCGTAACAGGATCGGTTGCTTGGTCAGGCCTTGGGCGCGAGGCAGTACCCGCTCCAGGAAGGCGTTGCTCTCCTTCATGGTGTGCTGCTTGCCAGGCCGCAGTTCCAGACCCAGGCACCACCCTTCGTTGCCCAGATAGGCGGCGATCGGGGTGTAGCCATCGACCTTCTGGTAGGTCCGCGAGACGCCTTCCTTCTTCGAGTTGCTGTTGTCCATGACGAAGGTGTCGATGTCCAGGCAGACGTGCGTCGTCTCGGCGGTGATCGGTGCTTCGATCAGTGACAGCAGGGTCGTGGACCAGGTGGCGGTGCGCGCCTGCAGGTCGTTGGCGGCAAGTTTCTCCAGCCGCTGTCGCAGCGTCGCCGCGCTCGGCACCTTCTGCAGGGTCAGCAGTTGTTGGAAGGGCTTGTCGCGGCGGAAGTTCTCGACAGCGTCATAGTCGCTCATGCCCAGACACAGCAGGCCCAGGTAGCTCTTGATCACGTCACTGGTGCGCATGCCCAGCGTGGTGGGGAAGCGGCTGTCGATGCTGTCGACGCCAGCGATCTCGAAGCATTGCCCGATGATGGACAGCCCGGCGTGGCTGGTGAGGGTGCGGCGACTGGCGCGGAACTTGACGTTGGGCATGGCACTATCTGGGTGAATGGCGATATTCGCTATATTGCCATGCAGTTCAGTAGGTTAGAAGCATTCCTGGGGGCCGGTCTCACGGATTCAGGTAGCTATAAAAATGCTTTCTCCCAAAATATCGAGGCAGAAAAAATCGCCGTCATTACGGACATCCTCTTCTCTACCCACCATGAGCCATTTTTCCTTGAACAAACGAGCCTTCTCTCTTTCACACCACCTTTCAGAAGCATAAGCATCAGGAAAGAACGACTCTCCCACATCGTAACTTGAAAATATTTCACTCATAACAACCGTCCCATAAGCGCACAATAACGGAAATACAGAAATTTCTTAAGTGGCACCTATAAATATACAAACGTACCCTTATGGAACAACCGAGAGTTTTTCAATCAGCTTTGAACCAGGCTCAAAACATGAAAGAAATCGTGCACTTACAGAGCTTTTTGGCTGTCGCCAGGACGGGCAGCCTGACGCTGGCAGCGGAAGAGCTGCACGTAACCCCTAGTGCCGTGAGCCACCGCCTTCGCCAGTTGGAGCAGCGCCTGGGGGTCAAGCTGTTGCGCAGAACACCCCATGGCATGGCGCTGACGAGTGAAGGGCAGCGATTCAAGGACCGTATCTCTGATCCGATCGAGGCCATCGAAATGGCGTTGCGCCCAGAGAAGGAGCAAGAAGGGCCACTTACCGTGAGTGTCATGCCCTGGTTTGCTTCCAGCTGGCTGATGCCGCGCCTCAAACGGTTCCAGCTGCGCTGTCCCGACGCACGCATTCGCATCGAGACCAGCAGTCAGCTAAGCGATCTCGCTCATGGGCATGTCACGGCCGCACTGAGATTTGGGCGGGGAGACTGGCCGGATATCGAGGTGGAACCGCTCTTTGACGAGTGGATAATCCCCGTAGCCAGCCCAGATGTGGTCGCACAAATGGGCTTGAATGCTCAAGATCCGGCACGTTGGCCTCGTCTCCCCGACCCTGACGATCTCTGGTCGAGTTGGTTTGGAGACGAGGTAATGGGCGAGGCTATGCGATCAAGCATAGAGCTACACGATACCAGCTCGCTGACGGAAGCGGCGGTCAACAGCATGGGAGTGGTGCTCGGACGTTACACACACGTAGCTCCCTGGCTGGAGCGAGGCGACCTGGTCACGCTCGCCAGTCAATGGATCAGAATGCCGAAGCGCCACTACCTGGTTCGTTCGCGGCACCGCCCTATGCATTCCTGCTTTCCACATTTTCGTCGATGGCTGCATGACGAAGTCCAACGCGACCGAGCCGATGCGTCGCGAAAACCTCGTTGAATACAGACAGGGGAACCGGAGAGGAGCCCTAGGGAAACGCTGCATAAATCCCGCCGCAGCTGCCTGATCGCCATCGGCGGGGTAGAATCTGGCTACCCTGTCACCACCTGACCGAGCTACCCGATGAAGCAGATCTCGTTCGCCCAAGCCGAATACCAGAACAAGAAAAAGGTGACCCGCCGCGAGCGGTTCCTGACCCAGATGGAGGCGCTGGTGCCTTGGCAACGGCTCATCGACGCGCTGTCGCCGTCTTACTTCCCGAACGCAACGGGCAAGCGCGGCCGTCCGCCCATCGGCCTGGAGCGCATGCTGCGGATCTACTTCCTGCAGCAGTGGTATGCGCTCGCCGACGAGGCACTTGAAGATGCTATCTACGATAGCCAGGCGATGCGCGACTTCGTGGGTGTCGACTTGACCATCGAGAGCGTGCCGGACGCGACCACGCTGCTGCGTTTCCGCCACTTGCTGGAGAAGCATGCCCTGACCCAGCGGATCTTCGAGGAGATCAACGCCCACCTGGCCGAGAAAGGGTTATTCATGCGCGAGGGCACGATCGTCGACGCCACCATCGTGGCGGCCGCCCCTTCCACCAAGAACAAGATCAAGCAGCGCGATCCAGAGATGAAACAGACCAAGAAGGGCAACCAGTGGTACTTCGGGATGAAGGCCCATATCGGCGTCGATGCCGTCACCGGACTGACTCACAGCGTCGCCGCGACCTCGGCCAACGTTGCCGATGTCACCATGGCCGGCGCTCTGGTCCGGGAGGATGACAAACGGGTATACGGCGATGCGGGCTACACCGGCATGTGGAAACATCTCGACGAAGAGAAGGATGCTCCGGATTCCAAATGCTGCGTGGCCGCCAAGCGCGGCGCCATCAAGAAGATGGACGGCAGCCCCATGAAAACGCTGCTGCTGGCATTCGAAAAGGCCAAGGCCAGCATCCGTGCCAAGGTCGAGCACCCGTTTCATGTCATCAAGAACCTCTTCGGCTACCGCAAAACGCGCTACAAGGGGCTGGCCAAGAACCAGGCGCAACTCTTCAGCCTGTTCGGGCTGGCCAACCTGGTGCTGGCGACACGATGCGAGGGCCAAGTTGATGGGGCCAGTGCGCCTTGAATCTGCCCTGCCAGCCGGATAATCCGCCTGGCAGGGAAACGGCCCCCCTGAGGTGGTCAGAAAATGATCGCTGACGCGATGGTTGTGCCACTCTGAGCCCTTCAACCGCTCAGAGACGAATTGATCAGCGATTCCCTAGGCTTGGCACATTTGAAGTGACCCCCTCCAGAGCTGCACAGGCTATAGTGCAGTCATCAGGAGGACAGTATGAACGACGACACCCCCATCAAACGATGGACCGCGAAGCGCAAGGCGTCTGTGGTCATGGACATCTTCAAGGGCAAGACCACGGTCGCTGAGGTCGCGCGACAGCATGACCTCACCGTCTCCGAGGTCGAAGGCTGGATCGATGAAGCCCAGCGCAACATGGAGAACGGGTTCAAGGCCCGCCCCAAGGATATCCGCGAGCAATACGAGTCCGACTTGCGGGAAACCAAGGAGGCGCTGGGCGAGGCCCACTTGCAGATCTACGCACTACAAAAGTGGCGTCGCCTGCTCGACGAGGACGAGAACTCGTAAGGTCGCTGCAGGCGGAAATGGCTCAGGAAGGGCAAGTGGTCTCACTGGCCAAACTTTGCCGCTGGCTGGGTTTTCCTCGGCGCAGTCTGTATTACCGGCCCAAGGCGCGGCAGCGTGTCGTGAATACGGATCTGACGGCCCGGGTGAAGCTGACGCTGGAACGCTTCCCGAGTTACGGCTATCGCCGGCTAGCGTGTGTACTGGGCGAGAACCGCAAGCCGATCCAGCGCATCCTGCAACTCAAAGGCTGGCAGGTGCGCAAGCGGCCGCAAGGCTTCCGACCTCGCGCCAGACGCTTGCCGTCGATCACCTCACGACCCGATGAGCGTTGGGCCACGGATCTCACGAACGTGTGGTGCGGGAAGGATCGGCGGGCCAGCCTGGCGGTCATAATCGACTGTTGCACGCGTGAGATCCTCGGTTGGCGATTATCGGACAATGGCAGCACCAAGACAGCGGAGGCTGCCCTGGAAGAAGCACTGATTTATCGACTGGGGGCACTGGGGCGCGTTCAGCAGCCGCTGGCACTTCGCTCCGACAACGGGCTCGTTTTCAGCAGTCGCCACTACACGGGCACGGTGAAGGCCTATGGCCTCACGCAGGAGTTCACGACGCCGTATACACCAGAACAGAACGGGCTCGTGGAGCGCTTTTTCCGATCCTTGAAGGAGGAGTGCATCTGGCTTCACCGTTTTGAATCGCTGGGCCAAGCCAGGGTCGTGATCGATCGCTGGATTCGGTACTACAACGAAGAGCGGCCACATCAGTCTCTGGACTATGTGGCACCCCGAGCACACCCCGCATTAGCTGCGTAGGGTGTGCAGAAACCAGGGGGTCATTACATGCAGCAGTGGTATGCGCTCGCCGACGAGGCACTTGAAGATGCTATCTACGATAGCCAGGCGATGCGCGACTTCGTGGGTGTCGACTTGACCATCGAGAGCGTGCCGGACGCGACCACGCTGCTGCGTTTCCGCCACTTGCTGGAGAAGCATGCCCTGACCCAGCGGATCTTCGAGGAGATCAACGCCCACCTGGCCGAGAAAGGGTTATTCATGCGCGAGGGCACGATCGTCGACGCCACCATCGTGGCGGCCGCCCCTTCCACCAAGAACAAGATCAAGCAGCGCGATCCAGAGATGAAACAGACCAAGAAGGGCAACCAGTGGTACTTCGGGATGAAGGCCCATATCGGCGTCGATGCCGTCACCGGACTGACTCACAGCGTCGCCGCGACCTCGGCCAACGTTGCCGATGTCACCATGGCCGGCGCTCTGGTCCGGGAGGATGACAAACGGGTATACGGCGATGCGGGCTACACCGGCATGTGGAAACATCTCGACGAAGAGAAGGATGCTCCGGATTCCAAATGCTGCGTGGCCGCCAAGCGCGGCGCCATCAAGAAGATGGACGGCAGCCCCATGAAAACGCTGCTGCTGGCATTCGAAAAGGCCAAGGCCAGCATCCGTGCCAAGGTCGAGCACCCGTTTCATGTCATCAAGAACCTCTTCGGCTACCGCAAAACGCGCTACAAGGGGCTGGCCAAGAACCAGGCGCAACTCTTCAGCCTGTTCGGGCTGGCCAACCTGGTGCTGGCGACACGATGCGAGGGCCAAGTTGATGGGGCCAGTGCGCCTTGAATCTGCCCTGCCAGCCGGATAATCCGCCTGGCAGGGAAACGGCCCCCCTGAGGTGGTCAGAAAATGATCGCTGACGCGATGGTTGTGCCACTCTGAGCCCTTCAACCGCTCAGAGACGAATTGATCAGCGATTCCCTAAAGTCCAGTTAACGGAAGCCTTTCGCTGCGAGCCATCGCCCCGGCGAAGGGGAACAAAAGACTCAGTGAGAGGCATATACAAATAAGGCATACATGCCTCAAAACTCGAACCTATACTTCCATAATTTAGAAAACCCAGAGCTAGTCGATTTAGAATAACTCTCTGCAAACGGATATAGGATACTAACAGACTCACCTTCAAGACTTTTTAAATAAACCAACCCCATGCCAAGAACTTGAGGCTTTGTTCCTGGATTCATAGAATAACCGCAGCACTTTGGATCACACGGTAGAGGCAGGAGGGCCAGCGCCGGTACCCTTCTCGCTCACCGACCAAAGTGAAGCAGAGCATGGGATACCGACAGCTGACCCAGAAGCAACGATATCAGATATTTGCCCGTCTTGAGACCGGGGCAAGCCAGCGCCAGATCGCCAGTGAGCTTGGCATTCACAGCAGCACGATCAGTCGGGAGATCCGTCGCAACGCTGGCTGCCATGGTTATGACCCGGAGCAGGCCCAGATCCTCAGCGACCGGCGACGCCGGCTTGCCTGGAAGACGACCAAGCGCTTGCCCAGCCTGATCCGCTGGATAACCCGACAGCTGCGGGACGAATGGAGCCCTGAACAGATCAGCGGTTTCATGGCCAGCGCCAATGGCATCCGAGTCAGCCATGAATGGATCTATTCGCTGATTCGGGATGACAAGGCCCATGGCGGCAATCTCTGGAAGGCGCTGCGGCTACCTCAACAGCGTCGTTATCATCGGCATCTGGCTAAACGAGCCGGGCTCGGCAAGATCCCTGATCGGGTGGGCATTGAACATCGTCCCGCCGAGGTGGAGAACCGCCTGTATATCGGCCACTGGGAAGGCGATACGATCCTCAAGGGGCATAAAGCTTCCGGCCTGGTGACGCTGGTTGAGCGCCGTAGTGGCTACCTGCTGGCCGCCAGGTTGCCGCACATGGCGGCAGGGGGAACTGCCAAGGCTATGATTCGGCTGTTAAAGCCTCGCCGGGGTGCCGTAAAAAGCATCACCTTGGATAACGGCTCGGAATTCGCCGAACATCAGCAAGTGGCCCAGGCCATAAGCGCTGATGTCTATTTCTGCGACCCTTACCGTTCCAGCCAGCGGGGAACAAACGAAAACACCAACGGGCTGATTCGTCAGTACTTTCCGAAGGGTACCGACTTCCGGAGGGTGAGCGATGCCGAGCTACGACGCGTGGTAGAGAAGCTCAACAACCGGCCCAGGAAGCGCCTGGGTTATCGGACACCTGCCCAAGTATTTCTCGGTGAATATTCAGGCGCATTGAAAACCGCAGGTGCTGCGCTTATTGGTTGAATCCAAGTTGACAGGGGGCACAGATAGGGATGGTTTGGTGTGCTGGACGTTACAGTACGTTCGCCTCTGCGGGGTATGTATTAATTGCGTCAATGTCAATGACGCCTAGGCTTATCGCGAGCTGCTCGCCAGTTCCCGCCATTGCCCCCAGCGAGGAATGAACATCGGCACATGACGCCGATAGGCACGGTAGGCGTCGCCGAACTGGGCCAGCATCTGCTTTTCCTCGCGGTGGGCCAGCCACACATAGGCAAGCACGATCACCGGAAACAGGCCGACCGAGAAGAGCGTTGGCCAATGCACCACGCCTTCACCGAACAGGGCGATAAACAAGCCGGTGTATTGGGGGTGGCGTACGAGGGCATACAGGCCGCCGGTCACCAAATAGCCCTCGCGTCGCGCCTTGTACACCTGCCGCCAACCCTGGATGAATATCCCGATGCCGATAAACGCCAGGCCGTAACCGAGCAGCATGGAAATCAGCATGCCGGTCTCTCCCAGCCCCACCAGCGACGACCAGAGACTGGCGCTGACATAGTCGCTATCCAGGCCGAAGAAGCGCACCAGCAGGTAGATGGTAAGCGGGAAGCCGTACATCTCGGCGTAGAGCGCGATGATGAAGGCCTGCACTGCGCCGGCACCGGCCCATTCGCGCCAGGTCTTCGGGGCGAAATAGCGATAGAAAAACCAGGACACCAAGACGATGACGATGAGTGCAAGGCCCCAGGCTCCGGTATGATTGATGGTTTCGTTCATGGCATAAACTCGTTACGTTATCGATTGAAATCGGCTGATCCGGTGCTGCCTTCTACGAGACAACACCAGGTCAAGGAGCCGAATAAGGCAGCGGCTGGCATAGACAGCGCTCCTATGCGCCCTGGCAGGCATGAACGGCACGTTTCTTGTCCGCTTTCGACATCTCCCATGACAGCCAGAACCCGGCACCGAGCAGCATCGCACCGCCATAAAGCATCCCTTCCCCTGGCACTTCGGCAAAGATCAGATAGCCCAGCGTGGAGGCCACAATGGGCGAGACGATGATATCGGTAAGCGCATAGACGTTGGCGTTGATTGTCTTCAACACAATGGAGATACCGAAGTAGGCGAAGCCCGTGGAGATCACACCCAGACACAGGGCCCAGAGCATGACGGGCAGACTCATGCCGAGTGCCGAGTAGGGGACCAGGGTTGCGCCGGCCCCGGGACCGGCGAGCAGAAGCGCGGGCGAGAGCACCAACGCGGCGACCAGCAACGACCAGGCAATATCGTTACCCGTCTCGGTCTTACCCTCATAGCGCATATAGGTCACCATGGCGGCATAGATCGCACCGGTGGAAAGTGCCACAAAGTTGCCCAGCATATTGCCACCCGCAAGCGGATTGGCGATCGCGATGCCGGTCAGGGCGATGGCGAAGATAAGGATGTAACTCTTACGCGCTTTCTCGCCCAGGAACAGCGCCGAGAAAATGAATACAAAAAATGGCGCGATGCTCCAGAAGATCACCGCATTGGCAATCGGCACCAATGTCATGGCGAAGTTGAAGGCGCCGCCCTGAGCCGCGATCAATGCGCCAATGAGGGCCGTGTCTCGCACATTGCCTTTGGGGAATCGCGGCCATTCGCCGCTCGCCAGAGTGCGGGCGATGAACAGAAAGACGGCTGCGAAAGCCATCGCATAGAACGTCAGCGTCTGAACCGGGATTAGCCCCTCGGTTAGCTTCACGAATACCCCGATCGTTGCCTCGGAAACTGTAATCAACGCCAGTAGGAGCAAGGTCTTCATATTTCAGCCCTCGCCGGCCGTACGCGTGATATCGATCGCCTCGGCGCCGGATTCATCAAGGCAACCGCGCTCCACCTGCAAGGTCACAAAGAAGAAACCAAACCTTTCCTTCAGCGCGTTGCGCGCGGCCCTGAGGACGTCTTGGGAGTCGGCCTCCTCGACAACACGCAAATGGCCCGAGAATACGTAGCGCCCGCTGGTCAGCGCCCAGGCGTGGACGTGGTGGGCATCAGAGACACCGTCGAGCGCCTCTAGTGCTTTAGTCACCTCGGCCAGGCTAATCTCGGCGGGCGTGCCCTCCATCAGCAGATGAGCGGCGTCGCGCAGGATGCCCCAGCTGGCCCAGAGCAGGACCACGCCGAAAGCGATGCCGAGGATCGGGTCGATGAGCAAAAACCCGGTATAGCGGATCACCAGGGCGGTCACGATGATCAGAATGCTACCCACGAAGGTTTGGATGATGTGCCAGAGTGCACCGCGCACGTTGAGGTCGGTGCGGCTCTGCTTCCAGATCAGGCCCAGCGAGATGAACTCGGTCAGCAGGCCGCCGGCGGCCGCCCACAGCATTGGCCCCGTGGGCAAGTCGATGGGATCGGTGAGCCGCATGGCGCCCATCGCGATCACGACCAGTGCCATGCCGAGCAGGAAGCCGCCATTGACCAGCGCACCGACGATCTCGGCCCGGTACCAGCCGAAGCTGCGCGCCTCGTCCGCGGGGCGATGCGCGAGCCGGGCGGCGATGATGGCCACCAGCACGCCGCCGACGGCCGAGAAGGTATGAAAGGCATCCGAGATCACCGCGATAGAGCCGGTCCAGAGGCCAATGCCCATCTCGATAAAGAAGTAGATCCCTGTCAGCCAAGCCGATATAGCCATGCCAGGTCCGCTGGTGGGCATGTGCCCCGCGTGGCCATGGCTGCTGCTTTCCGAATCCATAGGATTTAGCCTTATCTTGAATCAGAATTGATAGTGCCTGCACCCGGGCGCGCCGTGCTTGGCGCCATGCAAGGCATGCAGGGTAGAGCCCGTAGGATGGCTTATGCGCCGCTACGCCGGTCGGCACGAGTGGCAAAGAAGTTGTAGAGCGGGCCGAAGATCAGGGCTACGTACCAGCCGTAGCCGAAGCTTTCCGCCAGGCCCAGGAAGAAGCTTGGCCAGCTCAACCAGGTGAAGCCCGGCAGCAGGCGCAACCAGCTCTCATACATCGCCCGGTCGGGGAACAGCAAACCAAAACCGACGCACAGGATGAAGGTTACGGCCAGAAACAGTCCCAGGCTCATCCCCAGGGCGACCACCGGGATCTTCGGTACGGCTTGGCCCGGCAAGGGCGTGCCATGATGCGACCTGGGCTTGATGCTCGAAGCGGTCTCGACGTCAGGCATGCTCGTTCTCCGGTTGGGTGGGTGGGCGCTTGGCATCATCAATGGCGAGGTATTGCTCGGGTGCGGCCTCGAAGCGCTCCCGGCAGTCGCGGGAGCAGAAGTAGTAGACATGGCCGTCATGCACGCTGGGCTTGGCCGTTTCGGTGCTGACGGTCTTGCCACACACGGGGTCCACGTCGTCGGCGGGAGGCGTCCAACGCAGGTGCTCGGTGTCTTGCCTTTCCGCTGTTTTTTCATCATGTGTGGGCTTGCCATGCTTATGGCCCATCATGTGGGCACCACAGCCAAACCGCATCATCAGGAAGATGATTCCTGCCCAGAGCATGAAGTACACCAGTTCATTCATCATCTCTCTCCTTTGAACCGCGCAAGGCATAGCACCAGTGATCTTGGTGTCAGGCTAAAACCTACGGGTAGCCCAAAGATCAAGCGAAAAAACGGGCAAGTCGGCTTCTCGTGGTCTTCGTTAACATGAAGTGGTCCAATTGGAGCGGACACCCCGATAAGCCTCATAATGGAGGCAATGGAGGTGTTCATGACCAAGAAGACTCGACGTCGGTATTCCGATGAATTCAAGGCGGATGCGGTGAGCCTGGTGACCGAGCAGGGGTATTCCGTATCCGAGGCAGCCCGGCGCCTGGGAGTGGAGCGCAGCGTGCTGGACCGCTGGTGCCGCAAGCATCGTCAGCAGGTCGCCGGCACCCCGGAGCGGCAGGAGGACGATCGCGACGCCGAGATCAAGAAGCTCCGTGAAGAGGTTCGTAAGCTTCAGCTTGAAAAAGATATTCTAAAAAAGGCGGCGGCCTTCTTCGCCAAAGAGTCGAGCTGAGATACCAGTTCATCGAGTCGGAGAAGGCCACCTATCCCGTGGCCGTGTTGTGTCGCGTCATGCGGGTCAGCCGGAGCGGTTTCTATGCCTGGCGACGGCGTGGCCCTGATGACCATCGACAGGCCCTGCTCCGTGAGGTCAGAGAGATCCATCGCCAGAAGCGCGGCAGCTACGGCAGCCGCCGCATGGCCAAAGCGCTGCGACACCGCGGCTATGAGGTCGGCCGTTACCAGGCCCGCCGCCTGATGCGGGAAGCCGGCGTCGAGGCACGGCAGCGGCGACGCTGGCGTCATACGACCGATAGCCAGCACACCCTGCCAGTGGCACCCAACCTGCTAAACCGCCAATTCATGGTGGCGGCGCCGAACCGGGCCTGGGTGGCCGATATCACGGCCATCTGGACGCTGGAAGGGTGGCTCTATCTGGCGGCGGTGCTCGACCTCCACGACCGGCAGCTGGTGGGCTGGGCGATGGCGGACCACATGCGCACGCAGTTGGTTCTGGACGCCCTGGAGATGGCCGTAGGGCGCCGGCAGCCCAAGAGCGGATTGATCCATCACAGCGACCGCGGCAGCCAATATGCGTCGCATGACTACCGATCCACGTTGGATCGGCATGGGTTCCAGGCCTCGATGAGCCGCAAGGGAAACTGCTGGGACAACGCCGTCATGGAGCGCTTCTTCGGCTCACTGAAAAGCGAGTGGCTGGCTGACCAGCGATATGGAACCCGCCAGGCAGCACGGCGCGATGTCGTCGAATATATCGAGATGGAGTACAACAGTTGCCGGCTCCACTCGACCCTCGGCTACCAGTCACCGAGGGAGATCGAACTGGCAACTGCGGCTTGAAAACGTGTCCGCTCTGACTTGACCAGAACAACAGTCAGTCTATATAACCAAGCTGAACTTAAGCTGAATGGAAATAAGGGGCTGGCAAAAACCTCCCATGCGTTTTCATCAAAAGTCACCGGAGGATGTTATGTGCTTGACTCTTTGATGACATTCATAGAATTTTCGTCTAGCCTTGTGCGCGCCGCGGAGTCTGTCAACAATTAGCATTTGTGGCCGAGAATCAACATTTTGTAAGAAAATATCGTACCAAGTAACCGAGGTTCTCTCCCTCAGCAAAAGAGAACCCGCCGAATGACGGGTTCCCCTTGTTCAGCGATCAGCCATCCAGACGCTCACTCCCACTCAATAGTAGCAGGCGGCTTGCTGCTCACGTCATACGTCACCCGCGATACGCCACTGATCTCGTTGATGATGCGGTTGGAGACCTTCTCCAGCAACTCATACGGGAGGTGGGCCCATCTTGCGGTCATGAAGTCGATGGTTTCGACGGCGCGCAGGGCGATGACCCATTCGTAGCGGCGGCCGTCGCCGACGACGCCGACGGATTTCACCGGGAGGAAGACGGCGAAGGCCTGGCTGGTCTTGTGGTACCAGTCGGCGTTGTGCAGTTCCTCGATGAAGATGGCGTCGGCTTCACGCAGGATATCGGCGTATTCTTTCTTCACTTCGCCGAGGATGCGCACGCCGAGGCCCGGTCCCGGGAAGGGATGACGGTAGACCATGTCGTAGGGCAGGCCGAGTTCGAGGCCGAGCTTGCGCACTTCGTCCTTGAACAGCTCGCGCAGCGGTTCGACCAGCTTGAGCTTCATGGTCTCGGGCAGGCCGCCGACGTTGTGGTGCGACTTGATGACATGCGCCTTGCCGGTCTTGCTGGCGGCGGATTCGATCACGTCCGGGTAGATGGTGCCCTGGGCGAGGAAGTCCACGCCCTCGATCTTGGCGGCTTCACGGTCGAAGACGTCGATGAAGGTGTTGCCGATGATCTTGCGCTTGGCCTCGGGGTCGTTTTCGCCTTCCAGCTTGGTGAGGAACTCGTCCTCGGCGTCGACACGCAGCACCCGCACGCCCATGTGGCTGGCGAAGGTTTCCATCACCTGGTCGCCTTCGTTCTTGCGCAGCAGGCCGTTGTCGACGAACACGCAGGTGAGCTGATCGCCGATGGCCTTGTGCAGCAGCGCGGCGACGACGGAGGAGTCCACCCCGCCGGAGAGGCCAAGCAGCACGTGGCGGTCGCCGACCTGCTCGCGCACGCGCACGCAAAGGTCGTCGATGATCTGGGCCGGGGTCCACAGGCGCTCGGCCTGGCAGATCCCCAGCACGAAGTGCTCGAGGATGCGCTGGCCCTGCTGGGTGTGGGTCACCTCGGGGTGGAACTGCACGCCGTAGAACTGCTTGTCTTCCCACGCCATGGCGGCGATCGGGCAGCTCGGGGTGGAGGCGGTGACGGTGAAGGTCTCCGGCACCTGGGCGACCTTGTCGCCATGGCTCATCCAGACGTCGAGCAGCGCGCGCCCGGTGTCATGGTCGACATGGTCCTTGATGTCCTTGAGCAGGGCGTTGTCGGCGTCGATGCGCACCTGCGCATAGCCGAATTCCTGTTTCTGCGAGCCCTCGACCTTGCCGCCCAGCTGCTCGGCCATGGTCTGCATGCCGTAGCAGATCCCCAGCACCGGCAGGCCCATCTCGAACACGCACTGCGGAGCGCGCGGCGAGGCCAGCTCGGTGACGGATTCCGGCCCGCCGGCGAGGATGATGCCGTTGGGCCGGTACTCGCGGATCTCTTCCTCGCTGATGTCGAAGGCGCGCACTTCGGAGTAGACGCCGATCTCGCGCACGCGGCGCGCGATGAGCTGGGTGTACTGGGAGCCGAAGTCGAGAATCAGGATCTTGTGGGCGTGAATGTCGGTCATCTGGCGTTCCTTTGAGAAGCAACAAGGGCCGAAAATGCGAAAGCTGGAAGCGGCATGGCCACTTCCAGCTTCAAGCTTCCGGCATCAAGCTTGAGTTAGCCCGCCCGGTAGTTGGGGGCCTCTTTCGTGATCTGCACGTCATGCACGTGGGATTCGGCGAAGCCCGCGCCGGTGATCTTCACGAACTCCGGCTTGGTGCGCATCTCGTCGATATCGTGGCAGCCGGTGTAGCCCATGGAGGCACGCAGGCCGCCCATCAGCTGATGGACGATGGCGCTCATCTGGCCCTTGTAGGGCACGCGGCCTTCGATGCCTTCCGGCACCAGCTTCTCGACCCCGGCGTTCTTGTCCTGGAAGTAGCGGTCGGAGGAGCCCTGGCTCTGGGACATGGCGCCCATGGAGCCCATGCCGCGATAGGCCTTGTAGGTCCGGCCCTGGTAGAGCTCGATCTCGCCCGGCGCTTCCTCGGTGCCGGCCAGCAGCCCGCCGATCATCACCGTGCTGGCGCCGGCGGCGATGGCCTTGGCCAGGTCGCCGGAGAAGCGGATGCCGCCATCGGCGACGAGCGGGATGTCGTACGGCTTGAGCGCGTCGGCCACGTCGGAGACGGCGGAGATCTGCGGCACGCCCACCCCGGCGACGATGCGCGTGGTGCAGATGGAGCCGGGGCCGATGCCGACCTTGACGCCGTCCGCGCCGGCCTCGGCCAGCGCCTTGGCGGCGGCGGCGGTGGCGATGTTGCCGCCGATCACCTGCACCTGGGGATAATGCTCCTTGACCCAGCGCACGCGCTCGATGACGCCCTGGGAATGGCCATGTGCGGTGTCGACCACGATCACGTCCACTCCGGCCTCGGCCAGCGCGGCGATGCGATCCGGCGTTTCCGGCCCGGTGCCCACGGCGGCGCCGGCCAGCAGGCGGCCGTCGCCGTCCTTGGCGGCGTGCGGATAGGTGCGCGCCTTCTCGATGTCACGCACGGTCACCAGGCCACGCAGGCGGAACTGATCGTCGACCACCAGGATCTTCTCGATGCGGTGCTCCTGCAGCTCGGACTTGATGATGTCCAGCGAGGTGCCTTCGGGCACGGTGACCAGCTTCTCGCGCGGCGTCATGATTTCCGCGACGCTGTCGCCCTTGTCGGGGCGGAAGCGCATGTCGCGCCCGGTGACGATGCCCATCAGGGTGTCGCCCTCGACCACCGGAAACCCGGAATAGCCGTACTCGTCGGCCATCTCGAGCAGATCGGCCAGCTTCGCCTTGGGGCTGACGGTCACCGGGTCCTTGACGATCACGCTCTCGTGCTTCTTCACCTTGCGCACTTCCGCCGCCTGCGCGGCGATGGTCATGCTCTTGTGAATGATCCCGATGCCGCCTTCCTGGGCCATGGCAATCGCCAGGCGGGCTTCGGTCACGGTATCCATCGCGGAGGAAAGCAGCGGGATGTTGAGGTGAAGGTCGCGAGTCAGGCGGGATTTCAGGCTGACGTCTTTGGGCAGGACGTCGGAATAGCCGGGGACGAGTAATACATCATCGAACGTAAGAGCTTCTTGCGCTATACGTAGCATGTTGCGACACCTGTGGGGAAAGCGGGTGCGGGGAAGATTAATCCGCCATTATAAACCCCTATCTCCGTCCTCTCAACGTTGCGCGCGTTTGTCAATGCGCGGTTCGGTGGCGGCCGCGCTCGGGGCCGGTGCAGGGTGCGACAGGCGACGGAATTCCCGCTGCCAGCGATCCATGAACGCCGCGCGCCGCGAGGGATCGACGAAGGCGAGCAGCGAGGCATTCAGCGGGATGGGGTACAGGCGCTCTCCGACCTGGTCGCGCAGCCGCTGGGCGGTGTAAGGGCCCACCACATCCGAGCGCACGCTGAACAGCGGCGTCTCGCCGGCGATGACACGCTGCCCCTCGCGGCCCAGCAGGAAGTCGAGAAACGCCCGGGCCGCCGCGGGGTGCGGGGCGTCGCGGTGAATGAACGCCATGCGCATCATCACCAACGAATAGTCCTGCGGCACCTGCACGAAGACCTCGGGATGCGATTGCGCCCAGTGCATGGCGTAGGAGCCGAGCAGGTTGTAGCCCAGCCAGTAGCGCCCTTCGCTGAGCCCCTCGAGCATGGAGCGGGTGTTGGCCTCGAGGTTGGCGTCGGCCGCCCCCATTGCGGCCACCAGGTCCCAGAACCGGGTGGTGTAGCGGGCATCCTGCTGGAACAGCGTATAACCGATGCCGCTGCGCACGGGCGAATAGGTCGTCACCTTGTCGCGCAGCGTTCCGCGTTGCTGGGTGAGCAGCGTGTGCAGGTCGGCGTGGGTCGTCGGCGGCAGCATGTGTCGCGCCAGGTCCAGCCGATAGGCCATGACGATGGGCTCGAAGGTGAAGCCGAAGACCTCGTTGCGCCACTTGGCCCACGCCGGCCACTCCCGCGCCGCCGAGGAGTCGAGACGCCGGGCGTAGCCCTCGTTGACGCGCGCCATCTGCCAGGGCATGGCGGAGCTGATGACGACATCCGGCGGATCGTTCGTGTCGGCGATTCGGGCGTCGACCTCGAGCGTCGAGCGGTCGCGGAAGGTCAACTGGATGTGAGGATAGGCGGCCTCGAAGGCGTCCAGCAGGGGCGCCGCGACCTCTCTGTCGAGCGCGGCCTCGACGATGAGCGGGTTGTCGGCCCAGGCGAGGCTCGGCGCCAGGGCCCCCAGCAGCCAGGCGAGCACCACACGACGAATCGACATCACCCCTCCTCGTGTCGGGTGAGACAAGGAAACAACAGGCGGACCCTCAGCCCGCCCTTCTCCGCCGACTCGACCTGCATCCGCGCCGCGTGACGACGCACGATCGAGTCCACGATGGCCAGCCCCAGGCCGGAGCCCTCGGTGTCCTGCCGGCCGCCGCGCTCGAAGGGGCGATGCAGGCGCGCCATCACCTCCGCCGAGACACCGGGGCCGTCGTCTTCGATATACCATTCCAGCGTCTGCGCGTGACGCACCGCGCCCAGGGTAATCACACTCCCCGGCGGTGTATAACGCAGGGCGTTGTCGATCAGGTTGCCGAGCAGCTCGCGCAGGGCCCAGTCTTCGCCGCAGATGTACTGCGGCGACTCGGGCAAGGCGGCCAGGCCGATGTCGTGCCCTTGCGCCGCATCGCGCTGCGCCCAGTCGAAGGCGGTCTCGCGCAGCAGCGAGACCGCATCGAGCCGCGTGGCCGTGCCTTCCTCCTCGGCATGGCGCAGGCGTGCCAGGCTCAACAGCTGGCCGGCCAGGCGGCTGGTACGTCCGGCACTGTCGTGCACGTCGGCCAGGGCCTGCCGCCAGGTCTCGGGGTGCTCGCTTTGCAGGGCCAGTTCACTGGTGGCCTGCAGGCCGGCGAGCGGCGTCTTGAGCTGATGACTGGCATCGGCGGTAAAGCGCAGCAAGGCGTCCCGGCTCTCGCGCTGCCGGGTGAAGAGCGAATCCAGGGTTTCCGCCATTTCGCGCATTTCCTCGGGCACCCGGGTGTCCAGCGGGCGCATGTCGTCGGCATCGCGCTGGCGCAACTGGTGGCGCAGGCGACGCATCGGCGCGAGCGCCACGCGCATCGCCAGCAGCATCAGGATGCCCGCCACCAGCACCATGATCACGAAGCGCGTGACCGCCTGTTCGAAGAGCGCCTCGGCCAGGGCGTCGCGCCCCGACATCGTGTGGCCGACCCAGATCTGCACCGGGTCCTGGGTTTCCCAGCCGGCGGAGTCGAGCTCCCGCCCGTGGAGCCGCCAGGGCGTGCCGCGATGCGTCTCGCTGAACCATGTCGGCTGCAAGGTCACCTGGCGTTGCCATTCGCGGGGAATCGCCATGTTCAGGTTGCCCGAGATCGCCTGGCCGTCGGCATCCAGCACGGCGTAAAACACCCGCTCCTGGTGGCGCGTCGCCAGGATCTGCAGCGCCGCCGAGGGAATCTCCACCACCGGCTGCCCCGCCTCCCACTGCACGGCCTCGGCGATGGTCAGGGCGGCGGCTTCGAGCTGGCTGTCATAGGCGCGCTCGGCCGCGCGTTGCGAACTGAAATAGGCCTCGACCAGCAGCAGCACGCCGAGCGCGCTGACGGTCACGACCAGCCAGACGGCCAGGCGGGCCTTCAGCGAGCCTTCCACCTGGATCACGAAGCGGCTTCCTCGAGCCGATACCCCATGCCGCGAAAGGTGCGAATGCGCAGCCCGCTGCCGTCGAGCCGTTTGCGCAAGCGGCTGATGTACACCTCCAGCGCGTTGGAGCCGACATCGCCGAACCCGAAGAGGCGATTCTCCAGGGTCTCGCGCGGCGTGATGCTGCCGGCATGCAGCAGCAGGCTCTCCAGCAGGCGCAGCTCACGGCGCGGCAGATCGAGCACCGTCTCGTTCAGCGTGGCGACGCCCGAGGCGGCGTCGAAGGCCAGCGGCCCGAACGTCAGGCGGTTGTCGGCGCGCTGCTGGCTGCGGCGCAGCAAGGCACGCACCCGGGCTTCCAGCTCGGCGAGCGAGAACGGCTTGGCCAGGTAGTCGTCGGCGCCGAGATCCAGCCCTTCCACGCGCGCGTCGATGCCGTCGCGGGCCGTCAGGATCAGCACCGGCGTGGTATCGCCGCGCTGGCGCAGTTCCGCCAGCAGCGTCAGGCCGTTGCCGTCGGGCAGCCCCAGGTCGAGCAGCACCAGATCGAACTGCCCGCTCTGCAGGGCCTCGCGTGCCTGCGCGTGGTGCGTGAACACGTCGACGGTGTTGCCCAGCGGGGTGAGCGCTTGCTCCAGCGAGCGCGCAATCAGGGGATCATCTTCGATGACGAGCAGGCGCATACGACCAATGTCTCATGTGGGCGAACGTACGATGACAGGTTGATGAAAGGTTACCTCCCTAGCATCGATACCCGTCATCCATGGCGATGACATCAGCCACCATCGGCATTATTCCAAAGCAGCGCAAAACAAGAGAACAGGAGTTCGCCATGAAGATCAACAAAGGGCTTTCCACGTACGCCGGCATGCTGGCGCTGGCGGGTGGCCTGCTGGCCGCCGGCAACGTCCAGGCACAGTCCGAGGCTACCGAGTGCATCGCCCCCGCCAAGCCGGGCGGCGGCTACGACCTCACCTGCCGCCTGGCCGCCAACGGCCTGGAAAAGACCGGCATGATCGACAAGCCCATGGCCGTGAGCTACATGCCGGGCGGTATCGGTGCGGTGGCCTACAACCACGTCAACGGCGTGCGCGACAGCGACCCCAACCTCATCGTCGCCGCCAGCACCGGCGCGGCCGTGAACCTGGCGCTGGGCAAGTTCGGCCAGTACGACGCCGATGACGTGCGCTGGCTGGGCGCCCTGGGCGTCGACTACGGTGCCATCGTGGTCAACGCCGACGCCCCCTGGCAGTCGCTCGACGAGCTGATGGAAGACCTCAAGGCCAACCCGGGCGATATCGCCTTCGGGGCGGGCGGCACCGTGGGCAGCCAGGACTGGATGAAGGCCGCGCTCACCGCCAAGGCCGCCGATCTCTCGCCGCGCAAGCTCAAGTACGTCTCCTTCGAGGGCGGCGGCGAAGCCCTGGCGGCGCTGCTGGGCGACCACATCCAGGTCTTCACGGGCGATCTCTCCGAGCTCAAGTCGCAGCTGGAAAGCGGCAAGATCCGCGTGCTCGCCGCGCTGTCCGAAGAGCGCATGGGCGGCCCTTACGCCGACATCCCCACCGCGGCGGAGCAAGGCTATGACGTGCAATGGCCCATCTGGCGCGGCTATTACATGGGGCCCAACGTCAGCGACGAGGCCTACCAGAAGTGGGTAGAGCGCATGTCTCAGCTCGCCCGGTCCAAGGAATTCGCCGAGCTGCGCGAAGCCCGCGGTCTCTTCCCGATGTCGCGCTTCGGCTACGAGTTCAATGACTACGTGCTGGAGCAGGTCGACCAGTTCGAATCCCTGGCCAAAGAAGTAGGTCTGAAGCAATGAAACTCGCCGCCGACCGGTTGTTGGGCATCGTACTGATCGGTCTGGCGGCGTTCGTCGCCGTCCAGGCCATGCAACTGGAAGTGCCCTTCAGCTACGACCCCGTGGGCCCCCGCGCCTTTCCGCTCGGTCTTGCCATTCTGCTGGCGGCGCTGGCCAGCGTGTTGATTGTGAAACCCGGCACCAACGAGGCATGGCCCGGCCGCCAGCTCGGCGTGAAGTTGCTGCTGGTGCTGGCCACGCTCCTGGTCTATGCCCTGCTGTTCACCAAGCTCGGCTTCATCATCACCTCGCTGCTGGCCGTCACCAGCCTGGCGCGCATGTTCGGCGCGCCATGGGGCAAGGCACTGCTGACCGGCGGGCTCATGGCCGTCGTCAGCTATTACCTTTTTGCGCATGCATTGGGGATCTCGCTGCCCAGTGGTTACTGGATCGAGCCCTTGCTATAACGGAGCGCCCTCATGTTCGATTTTCTGATTCATGGCTTCGACGTTGCGCTGAGCCCGCTGAACCTCGGCCTGGCTTTTCTCGGCGCGCTTCTCGGCACGCTCTTCGGGGCACTGCCCGGCATCGGTCCGATCAACGGGATCGCGATTCTGATGCCGCTGGCCTATACGCTCGGCCTGCCCGCCGAGTCGGCGTTGATCCTGCTCGCCGCCATCTACACGGGGGCCGAGTACGGCGGACGCATGTCGAGCATCCTGCTCAACGTGCCCGGCGATGCCGGGGCCGTGATGACCACGCTCGACGGCCACCCGCTGGCCAAGAAGGGGCTGGCCGGACCGGCGCTCGGCCTGTCGGCGGTCAGCTCGTTCGTCGGCGCGACCATCGCCATCATCGGCCTGACGCTGTTCGCGCCGCTGCTGGCGGAAGTGGCCGTGATGTTCGGGCCTGCCGAGTTCTTCGCGCTGATGGTGTTCGCCTTCGCCTCCATGTCCGTGATGATGGGCAAGGATCCCGTCAAGACCGCCATCGGCGCCGTGCTGGGGGTCTTGATCGGCACCGTGGGCGTCGATTCGAGCACCGGCGTGCTGCGCTACACCTTCGGGCTGCCCGAGCTGTACGACGGCATCGACTTCGTGGTCATGATCATCGGCCTGTTCGCGATCAGCGAGATTCTGTTGATGCTCGAGCACGCCAACCGCAAGGATGGCAACGAGGGCCTTCCGCCGCTGGGACGCGTCTTCGTCAGCCTCAAGGAAGTGATGGCCTGCAAGTGGACGATGGGCCGCTCGGGCCTGATCGGTTTCATCATCGGCATTCTCCCCGGCACCGGCGCCTCGGTGGCCGGCGCGGTCTCCTACACCACGGAGAAGCGCCTGAGCGACAAGAACAATACCTTCGGCACGGGCGACATGCGCGGCCTGGCGGCGCCGGAAGCGGCCAACAACGCCTCGGCGGCGGGCTCGTTCGTGCCCATGCTGACACTGGGCATTCCCGGCTCCGGCACCACGGCCGTGCTGCTCGGCGCGTTGATGCTCTACAACATCACCCCCGGCCCCATGATGTTCAGCGAACGCCCGGAAGTCGCCGGCGGCCTGATCGCCTCGCTGTATATCGGCAACCTCGTGCTGCTGGCGCTCAACCTTCCCCTGGCCGGCGTCTTCGCTCGCGTGCTGACGATTCCGCGCTGGGTGCTGGTGCCGGGCATCGCGATTCTGGCCTTCGTGGGGGTGTATCAGCTCCACTCCAACCTCGCAGCCATCTACCTGATGCTCATCATCGGCGTGTTCGGCTACCTGCTGCGCAAGCTGGGCTTCTCGCTGGCGCCCGTCATCCTGGGCTACGTCCTCGGCGGGCTGATGGAGCAGAACCTGCGGCGCGCGCTGTCCATCAGTGGCGGCGACCTGGGAATCCTGTGGCAATCCGGCATTTCGCTCGGCCTCTGGATCGCCGCCGTGGCGCTGCTGGTGCTGCCCTGGCTGCTGCCCAAGCTGTGGCAGGCCAGGACCAGCAAGGCCTGACACGCCCAGGTCTGAACAGCCAGGCCTGACACGGCAAAGCAACAAGCCCACGCATCAGACATCGAGATGCGTGGGCTTGTTTTTTTAGACCTCCTCCCGGGAATGCGTCGGCGACTTGCCACACATCAAGTGTACACATAAACTATTTATAAATAGCATTTGTGTAGACTTGATGAATCAGATCACCGCCCGTGAGCGTCTCGACTACTGGGACCGCCAACACCGGTCTGTATTTACTCTCTCGGACCTGGCCAAGATCTTTCCCGAAGACAGCCCAAAGACGCTTCAGGAGGGAATCAATCGACTACGTCGACATGGCATGCTCGAGGCAGTCAGTCGCGGCGTGTATGTCTACAAGCTGTCACGGCACCATGACCCCGATCTTCTCGAACGAATCGCCAAGACCATGCGCCGTGGCGAGTACAGCTATGTCAGCCTCGAATCCGCCCTCTCGGAATACGGCGCCATCTCACAGATTCCTGTCGACCGACTGACGGTCATGACCACAGGCCGCAAGGGGGAATATCGAACCCCCTATGGCACCATTGAATTCACCCATACCAAGCGATCCGTACCTCAATTGCTTGACCGGATGCGCGACGTCGGACGTCCCTTGCGGCTGGCAACGCCCCAAGCCGCCTGGGCAGACCTCAAGCGTGTCGGGCGCAATACCCATCTTGTCGATGAAGCGAGCCTGCCGCATGCAAACTGAACGCGCCAACTTCGATGAACTGGTCGCTCGCGCGATGGCACAACCCGGCCGAACCGCTATGCGCCCGGTCATCGAGAAAGAGCTGCTGCATCTCGATATCCTGTTCGCACTCGAACGGGAGCGGCTCCTGGATCGGCTTACCTTTCAGGGAGGAACGTCGCTGCGCTTGTGTCAGGGCTCGCCGCGCTTCAGTGAAGACTTGGATTTTGCCGGCGGTTGGGAGTTCAGCAGCCAACATCTGTCCCGCATCCGTGAGTGCATCGAGGATTATGTCAGCAATCGTTACCAGCTCGAGGTTAGTGTCAAGGAACCGAAAGAGCTGCGCGAAGAGCCTGGCTACCGGGACATTCGTATCGACAAATGGCAGGTTTCCGTCTTGACGGCACCAGCTCGAAAGGACATCCCCAAGCAGCGCATCAAACTGGAAGTGGCCAGCCTTCCGGCGTACACGCGGGAAGCGCATGCGCTCCAGGTCCACTACCCGTTTCTGCCCGATGGCTACGATGACTTGCTGATCGTGACGGAAAACCTAGAGGAGATCATGGCAGACAAGCTGATCTCACTGGTCAACACACAGAAATATGTGCGGCATCGTGACATCTGGGACCTGGCCTGGCTCAAACAACAGGGGGCATCTCCCAACCTCGAGCTCATCAAGCGCAAGATTCAGGACTATACCGTAGAGCATTACGCTGACCGAGCCAGAGACATGCGATCCCGCCTGGTTAAAATTGTGTCGGGTACCGCCTTTCGAAATGAAATGACTCGCTTTCTGCCCACACAGACAGTCGACAGAACGATAAGAACCCCCCGCTTTGCTGACTTCCTCGCCCGCGAGGTCACAGCCATGCTGGATCAAGCAATCCTTGCACTCGAGGGTCCACCCCCAGGATCTCCCAGTCCGGAATTCACCCTCTAGAGAGCACGGCTCTCAAACACGTCTAACCACACACTGGTCGCATAAGCGTGGATGTGGATTTCTCGCTAGCGATGGTGCGTGGTCACAATGCTAGACTCCCTTTTCCCGACTCTACCCAACTTTGAGAGGCCCGCGATGGATGATACTGGCGCCCCCAATGCCCTGTCCGTCAGTGAACTCAACCGCCAGGCCCGCCTGATGCTGGAGCGTGGCTTCGGTGACTGCTGGGTGGAGGGGGAAGTCTCGGGGGTGGCGCGGCCGGCCTCGGGGCATATCTATTTCACGCTCAAGGACGACCGCGCCCAGTTGCGCTGCGCGTTCTTCCGCAACCGGGCGCGCTTGATGCGAACACCGCTCAAGGACGGCGACCGTCTGCGGGTGCGCGGGCGCGTATCGGTATTCGAGCCGCGTGGCGACTATCAGTTGATCGTCGAGGCGGTGCAGGCATCCGGGGAAGGCGAACTGCTGGCGGCGTTCGAGCGGCTCAAGGCGAAGCTTTCCGCCGAGGGCGTCTTCGCCAACGCGCGGCCACTGCCCTGTCCGCCCCGCCACCTGGCCATCATCACCTCGCCCACCGGCGCGGCGATTCGTGACGTGCTGGCGGTGTTGCGCCATCGCTGGCCGTCGCTGGAGGTGACGATCCTGCCGGTGCCGGTGCAGGGGCGCGAGGCACCGCCGGCGATCATCCGCGCCATCGCCCAGGCCAATCAGCGCGCCCAGTCGCCGGACGACACCGTCGATGCCCTGCTCGTCACCCGTGGCGGCGGCAGCCTGGAAGATCTGTGGGCGTTCAACGACGAGCACCTGGCGCGGGCGATCCATCACTCCCGCCTGCCGGTGATGTCGGCGGTGGGGCATGAAGTGGATGTCACGCTGGCGGATTTCGCCGCCGACGAGCGCGCCCCCACGCCGTCCGCCGCCGCCGAGCGGCTGGTGCCCGACTGGCGCGAGTGGCGGGCGCAGTTGCAGGCCGCGGAGCGCGGCCTGGCACGTGCCATGCAGGCACGCCTGGAGCGCGACGGTCAGCGCCTCGATCATGCCCGAGCGCGATTGCGGCATCCCGGCGAGCGTCTGGCCGAACAGCGCCGGCGCCTGGAGAGTTGGGAAACGCGTCTGAAGCTTGCCATGCAGCGACGTCTCGACCGCGAGCGTCAGCATCACGAGACGCTGACTCGCCGCGTGGAACGCCAGGATCCGCGCCTTGCCATCGAGGCGTATCGGCAACGCCTGACGACGCTAGAACGTCAACTGCATGCCGCCCTGCCGCGCCGCCTCGATCAGTCCCGGGAGCGCCTCGAAGCCCTGGCCCGCGAGCTCAACGCGGTCAGCCCGCTGGCGGTGCTGGGTCGCGGTTATGCCATCCTCGAGGACGACGATCGCCATATCGTGCGTCACGCCCATGACACCCAGCCCGGCCAGACCCTCACCGCGCGACTCGGCGAGGGGCGGTTGAAGGTGGAGGTGAAGCGGCGCTTCAAGCGTTAGGCACTGTCTGATACCTGTCTCTGCGCGAATTCAGCGCTGGGCGCGGCGTGGCGCGGCGTCGTCGTTCTGTGCCGACTGCGAGTGGGTGCTCGGCTTGAAGCTGCTCGGTTCCAGGTCGTGGCGCGCCAGCAGCTTGTAGAAGTCGGTGCGGTTGCGCCCGGCGATGCGCGCGGCCTGGGTGACGTTGCCCTCGGTGATCTTCAGCACCTTGACGAGATAGCTGCGTTCGAAGCCCGCGCGCGCCTCGTTGAACGAGGGCAGCGCGTTTTCCTCGGCCGCCAGCGCCTGGGCCACCAGGGCCTCGGGGATGATCGGCGAGCTGGTCAGCGCCACGCACTGCTCGACCACGTTGACCAGCTGGCGCACGTTGCCCGGCCAGGCGCTGGAGGCCAGCAGGTTGAGCGCCTCCGACGAGAAGCCCTTGACGAAGGGCTTGTGGCGCTCGGCCGCCTGCCCCACCAGATACTTGGCCAGCAGCGGCACGTCCTCGGCACGCTCCTTGAGGGCCGGCAGCTTGAGGTTGACGACGTTGAGGCGGTAATAAAGGTCCTCGCGGAAGTCACCCTCGTGCATGGCGCGGTCGAGGTCGCGGTGCGTGGCGGAGATGATGCGCACGTCGATGGGCACCGAAGTGGTCGAGCCCAGGGGGCGGATCTGGCGCTCCTGCAGCGCGCGCAGCAGCTTGACCTGCAAGGCCAGTGGCATGTCGCCGATCTCGTCGAGGAACAGGCTGCCGCCGTTGGCGGCGAGGAACAGCCCCTCGTGCTGGCTCACCGCGCCGGTGAAGGCGCCCTTGGCGTGCCCGAACAGCTCGCTTTCCAGCAACTGCTCGGGCAGCGCGCCGCAGTTGATCGCCACGAAGGGCTTGTCGGCGCGTCCGCTCGCCTGATGGATGGCGTTGGCCAGCAGTTCCTTGCCCGAGCCGGAGGCCCCGGTGATCAGCACGCTGACATCCGAGGCCGCCACCATGCGCGCCTGCTCGAGGATGCGCTCCATCTGCGGGCTGCGGGTGATGATCTCGGCACGCCAGGCATCGTCGCCGGCCCCGTGGGTGCTCGCCGTCTGTGCCATGGCTTCCTCGATGGCGGCGAACAGCTCGTCGCGGTCCACCGGCTTGGTGAGAAAGCTGAACACCCCCTGGCGCGTGGCGCTCACCGCATCCGGGATGGAGCCGTGCGCGGTGAGAATGATCACCGGCATGCCCGGCGCACGGCGCTGCAATTCGTGAAACAGCGCCATGCCGTCCATTTCGTCCATGCGCAGGTCGGAGAGCACCAGGTCGGGGCGGTCCTCGGTCAGGCAGTCCAGTGCCTGGCGTCCGCTCTCGGCGGTGGTCACGCGGTAGCCTCGGCTTTCCAGGCGCATGCCCAGCAGCTTGAGCAGGCTGGGGTCGTCGTCGACCAGCAGAATATGCGCGGCGGCGTGCTTCACGTCTTTCTCCTTGGGCTCATTCGCGCCGTCATGGCGATTGCTGATGACGCGAGTTGATGCTCTGTTCGATGGCCGTCAGGGCGTCGAGTTTCTCGGCGAGTTCGTCGCGCTCTCGCGCCAACGCCTGGCGGCGCGATTCACTCGTGGCCAGCTCGGCGACCAGATCCCGGCGACGCTCGAGTTCGTTGAGCCATTGCTGCAGCAGAGGCTGCAGACGGCTCGGCGCCGCCGAGATCTCGGCCTTGTAGAGTTCCGAGGCGCGCTCCCACTCATCGCGCTCTCCCCACGCCAATACCGTGGCGCGTGCCAGCTTGAGATGTGGCATGTCGCCGTCCAGGCGCGTCAGCATGGTCTGGCGCCATTCGCTGTCCCCGCGCTGCGCCGCCAGGCCGAAGGCCACCCAGTCATCCACCAGGCAGACGTTGTCGGCCAGTTGCGGAATATCGCCGTCACAGGAAGTGACCGGGGTCTCCGGCGGGGGCGGCTGCTGGGTCAACCACTGGCAACCGGTCAATAGCGAGCTGGCGCATAGCGCCACTAGCAGCATCCGGATGTTCATGAGTTCGAGTTCCTTGCGTCAAGCGCCGGCATTCGTGTGGCCGGCGTCGTTATGGAGGCGTCATCGGTGGCGGATTCTCCCTCCGACGACGAGACCTCGGGCAATGTCAGGCGAAAGCAGACCGGGAAGGTGTCATCCTCGACCAGTTCCAGCCGCCCTTGCTGGACCCTGGCGCAATCGGCGGCCACCGACAGCCCGATTCCCGAGCCCTTGAGGGCACCCTTGCGCCGCATGCGGCCTTGATAGAATGCCTCGAAGAGATGCGCTCGATCCTCGTCGTCGATGGGTTCGCCGGTATTGGCGACGTCGACGATCAGCGAGGCCTGATGCTGGCGAACCCGCAGCGCCAGATAGCCGCCGTCCTCGCCGTAGGCGATGGCATTGGAAACTAGGTTGTCCAGAATACTGGCCGTCCGTTCGCGGTCGGCCTGCCAGGGCAGTGGCGCATGCTGCGGCCATTCGACCCGCATGCCCTTCTTGTCGAGCGCCAGGCGATGCTTGGCGAGCACCTCCTGAATCACCGTAACCAGATCGAAACGCGTCACCTTGAGGCCGCGACTGTGCTGCAAGAGATTATAGTCGAGCAGTTGTTCGATGAGCTCCTGCAGTTCCTGACCACTGACATCGATCAAGCCGACGATTTCCCGCTGGCGCTCGCTCAGCTCGCCCACCACGCCGTCGGACAGCAGCGCCGTGCCTTCGCGCACGCTGGCCAGCGGCGTCTTCAGCTCGTGGGACATATGCCGCAGGAACTGTTGCTTCTGCGCTTCCAGCTCGGTGAGACGCCCGGAGAGCCAGGTCAGGCGCTCGCCCAGGCTGACCAGCTCCGCCGGCCCCTGGATATGCTGCGACGAGGCGGGTTCCATGCCGCTGCCCAGGCTGAAGATGCGCCGTTCGAGCTGACGAATGGGGCGGATGATCAACCAGGTGAAGAACAGCATGAGCACCAGGCTCACCGACACCAGCACGGCAGTCTGCAGCCAGAGCTGGCCGCGTACCGTGCCGGCGCGCTCGCGAATGGCATCGATGCGGTCGTCGATGAGCTGGTTGGTGGCCTGGCGCACGTTGTCGGTGCGCTGGGAGAAGTCGCCGAACGCCGCCAGTTGCTCGCGGAATTCCTCGATGGGCATGTCCGGCAGGGCCTCGAGTTCGCCCAGTTGCTCGCGCAGCCGCGGGATGTCGGGATCGTCGGGCAGCAGGGGGGCGTGCTCATCGAGCAGTTCCGCGTAGCGCTCGGCCTTCTCGTTGTAGATATCGAGCAGCCCTTCTTGCTCGAGCACCGCGTACTGGCGCGCGCTGCGCTCCATCTCCAGGGCCAGATTGCTGAGGGTACGGGCACGACGGGTTTGTTCCACCGCCTGGCGTGCGCTCACGTCGGCCAGCGACGAAAGTTCGGAAAGCGCCTGACCGGCCTGAAACATGAGAACGGCAATCGGTAACATCACCATGACGAAGGCGAGCAATACCAACTGCAACAATGAACGGGGACGCCAGCGGCGAGAGACCTGAGTGGCCATGAGCGCGATTCTATGCAGAAAGAGGGTGGATGCCATGTAATCTTATCCGCACAGGATAACAGAGTTGCACTCGCCTGCCGGGCTTCTGGTCGCCCTGCCGATCGAGCGCTTCGTGATGGCCCCTTCGCTTGCCCCGGCTTGTCGCCTGTGGCGGACGCGCGACATCTAGCAGGCGCGCAAAAAAAGTGGGCCGGAAAATCCGGCCCAAGGTACGCAGGGAACTGAAGGGTCAAGTGAACACTCTCGAACATCCACCTGGCTGAACTCTCGAGAGTGATCGATGGGCCCGAAGGCCCACGAAGCCATGAGTGCCGTACATTGCCAGGAAAAAAGCACCCATGTTGACGGACTGGCCGTCGCTTCGTCCGGTGCCATGCCGCCGAGGCGGCGTGGCGAAATCAGGCCCCCGAAGGGGGTGGCATCCTTGCCTGGGCATCCTTGCCCTTTTGGTACCTATCCATGCCCGTAGGCGGTACCCGTCTCATCGCAACCTAAGTCACACATCGCGTGGAGCAGACGCTGATCGATCCCGCCAGACCTTACGCACAGGGTTGTGACCGGAACGCCTGGCGTGATCGATCGAGAAACGGCTCGAGCCGTGTTGAACCGCTTCCCGTTGCTCGCCCTATACATTGCGATTGGCGTGCCAGTTTTTTGAAAAATCATTAAAAACAATAACTTGAAAACATGCCAGCCGGGCCATTCGCGGCCACTCCCGATATTTGCCGCTCACGGGGCGAAATTGGCGGCCAATAACGTCGCCATTCCCCAACGCAATATGGCCGCAAACCCCTTAACTCAACAAAATCAATGACTTATTACGTCTCTATTTGGAGACACCCGTCGAGGGAAAGCGACAGGTCATGGCCGGGCGAGACGCCGCCCGCGCCGTTGACGGGGGCGCGAAGCGGCGCGGGCAGACAGGATCAGGTGAGGGGTTTGAGCAACACCTTGGATTGACGCGCGTGATTGTAGGAATCGCGGCGCATGTGCGGCAGCGCCTCCAGGCCATCGAGCCGGAAGCCGCGCTCGAGGAACCAGTGCGTGGTGTGGGTTGTGAGCGCGAACAAGGCGGTGAAACCGCGCCGACGCGATTCGCGCTCGATCTCGGCCAACAGCAGGTCGCCCCGGGCACCGCCCCGATAGTCGCCATGCACGGCGACGCAGGCGAGCTCGCCCATGCAGGCGTCGGGGTAGGCATGCAGGGCACCGCAGCCGATGATCATGCCGTCGCGTTCGATGACCCAGTAATCGTCGACCTGATGCTCGAGGCGTTCCCGCGAGCGGGCCACCAGCATGCCGCGCTCCTCGAGCGGGCGCAGCAGTTCGAGCAGGCCGCCCACGTCTTCCAGCGTCGCGCGGCGCAACTGCTCGTAGCGGTGCTGGGTGATCATGGTACCGACCCCGTCCCGGGTGAACAGCTCACCCAGCAAGGCATCGCGATCGTGCCAGGAAAGCAGGTGCGTGCGCGCCACGCCGTGACGCGCCGCTTCGCAGGCCGCCCCCAGGTGTCGCGCCAGCTCGCTGCCGGGCGGTGCCTGACGGCGCAGGGGTTCCGCTTCCTGAGGCGTCAACTGGCGCTGCAGCAAGCCGCTGGCGTCGTGCAGCCCCGCCGCGTCGCCGAGCAGGATCAGCTTGTCGGCGCCCAGCCCCATGGCGACATGCTGGGCGACATCGGCCGCATCCAGGTCGAACACCTCGCCGGTGCTCGAATAGCCCAGCGGCGGCAGCAGCACCAGAGTTTCCTGGGACAGCAGCTCGGCGATGGCCTGGCTGCGCACGCGGCGTACCTCACCGCTGTGGTGGAAGTCCACGCCGTTGCGCACGCCCAGAGGTTTCGCCGTGACCAGGTTGCCGGACACCACCGTCAGCTCGACACCGTGCAGGGGCGTGTTGGGCAGGCCCAGCGACAGGCGCGCTTCGATCTTGAGGCGCAGCTCGGCGGCGATACGCTCGACATGGCGCATGATCGCCCCGTCGGCGACCCAGCGACCGTCGATCCGGCGCGGTGCGATGCCCTCCGCGCCCAGCGCCTCGCCGACCTGGGGGCGAATGCCGAAGACCATCACCAGGCGCACGCCCAGGGTATGCAGCAGCGCCAGGTCCTGCAGCAGCGGTTCCCATCGCTCGGATGCCAAGGCCTCGCCCTCGATGAGCACCACGAACGTGCGTCCGCGATGCGCATTGATATACGGAGACGAATTACGAAACCAGTCGGCGAAGGGAAAGCGCGTGTTCAAGGCCCGCTCCAGCTGCAGGAAGGAAAGACATCATGACTATATCAGAGGCATAGAAAAGGCGGGACCGGTAGCTCCGATCCCGCCTCGCGATGCGGCGACTCGCTCGGCTCGCGTGCTAGCCGAACATGCCCTTGAACATGAAGAAGAACATGATCGACAGCAGCGCCCCGGCCGGCAGGGTGATCACCCAGGAAAGCGCGATGGTGCCCAGCACGCGCAGGTTGAGCGCTGCCATGCCACGGGCCAGACCGACCCCCAGCACCGCACCGACCAGTGTCTGGGTGGTCGAGACCGGCAGGCCGGTGCCCGAGGCCAGTACCACGGTCGTCGCCGCCGCCAGGGTCGCGGCGAAGCCACGGCTCGGGGTCAGCTCGGTGATGCCCGTACCCACCGTGGCGATGACCTTGTGGCCATAGGTCACCAGGCCGACGACGATGCCGCCGCCGCCCAGAATCAGTACCCACCAGGGCAGCGCTGCCGCGCCGCCGACATCGCCCTGCGAGTCGACCACGCTGATGACCGCCGCCAGGGGGCCGACGGCGTTGGCGACATCGTTGGAGCCGTGCGCGAAGGCCATGGCACAGGCCGTGAACATCATCAGCACGCCGAACACGCGCTCGACGCTGTTGAAGTCGAAGCTGGAGCTGCTGCGCTGGCGCTTGGCCCGATCGACGCGATTTTCCATCAGGATGCCGATGACCATGACCACCAGGCCGATGCCGATCGCGATCAGCAGGCTGTCGCCGAAGCTCATCTCCAGGCCGACGTGGGACAGGCCCTTGACCAGCGTGACCATCGCCACGACGAAGCCGACCAGGAAGATATAGCCCGGCACGTAGCGCTTGGCGGCGGCGAAGGGGTCACGGTTTTCGAAGATCAAAAACTGCACCGACTTGAACAGCACGAAGGCGATGGAGCCCGCCAGCAGCGGCGACACCACCCAGCTCGCCGCGATCTGGCCGACCTTGGGCCAGCCCACCGAGTCGACCCCCAGCCCGGCGACCGCGAAGCCGACGATGGCACCGACGATGGAATGCGTGGTGGAGACCGGCCAGCCGCGCATGGAGGCGATGAACAACCACACCCCGGCGGCCAGCAGCGACGCCAGCATGCCGTAGATCAGCAATTGCGGATCGTCGGACAGCAAGGCGGGATCGATGATGCCCTTGCGGATGGTGTTGGTGACCTGTCCCCCGGCCAGCCACGCACCGAGGAATTCGAACACCACGGCGATGAGGATCGCCTGACGGATGGTAATGGCCTTGGACCCCACCGAGGTCCCCATGGCATTGGCCACATCGTTGGCCCCTACCCCCCAGGCCATGAAGAAACCGAAAATGCAGGCGAGAATGATGAAGACATCGCCGTATTGCGCAATGATGGACATAGGCAAGTTCTATCTGGCTGGCGTGAGACGAAAAATCACACGGCCCGTCTTAGCGGGCCGTGAGGATTTGAAGACGGCTGCCGACGCGCTCGGCGCGATCGGACAGCTCACCGATCCACTCGATGATCTTGTAGAGAAAGATCACGTCGACCGGCGGCAGTTCGGCTTCCAGCTGGAAGAGCTGGCGACGAATCTGCACTTGCTGATCGTCGGCTTTGTGCTCGAGTTCGTGGAGCTCGCGGATGAAATCGTGCATGACATCCGAGACATTGCGCCCGAAACCGGACTCGAGCAGCTCCTCGAGTTCCTCGAGCGCCTTGCGAGCCTGGCTGACGGTGGCGATGGCGGTTTCCAGATACGCCCGCATCGCCGGTGCCAGCGAGGCCGGGATCTGCATTTCGCGGCCCAGCATGATGCCGGTGATGTCGCGCGCCTTGTTGGCGATCTTGTCCTGTACGCTGATCAACTCCAGCAGGTCGGAGCGCGAGACCGGCAGAAACATGGTATTGGGAAGGTTGAGGCGCAGCTCGGTCTTGAGCGTATCGGCCTCGTGCTCGAGTTCGGTGATCGCTTCGCGATGCGTGGCGGCCTCGTCCCAGTTGCCCGCCTGCGTGGCATCGAAAAACGGCAAGAGTCGTTCGGCACACTCGCTGGTCTTGACGATATGCGAGAGCAAGGGCTCGAAAGGCGATCGTCCGAACAGCGCCGAAAACGGATTGGAAGTCACCATAATGTCAGATTCGATGCGTTGGGAATGGCGGCGTCAGTATAGTGACTGCACCCCTTCGCGTCATGGAAAATTCATCCCCTTGTCATCAACGCAACAGGACCGGCATGTCTCAGGAAATCGAACTCAAGCTCGCACTGGGCGACAGCGGCCCCGACGCATTGCGCCGGCATCCCCGCCTGGCCGGCCACACCGCGCACCGTGCCTGGCTGGCCAACACCTATTACGACACGCCCTCACGTGCCCTGGAACGCGCACGCATCGCCCTGCGCATCCGGCGCACGCCGGACGGCCATCTGCAGACCCTGAAGACTGCGGGCAGCGGCCAGGGCGGCCTGCACGCTCGCGGCGAGTGGGAGTGGCCGATCGCCGGCGACGCGCTGGATCTCGACGGCATCCGCCAGCACGCCCCCGGCGTCCTGAGTGATGCGGATCTCGCCGCGCTCGTGCCGCGCTTCACCACCGACTTCACCCGCGAGCGCTGGGACATCGTCGAGGCGGACGCTACCATCGAGGTCGCCCTGGACATCGGCAGCATCCACGCCGGGGATCGGCACGTGCCGATTCGCGAACTCGAACTCGAACTCAAGACGGGCAGCCCCGAGGCCCTGTGGCGACTGGCCGCGTCGCTGGCGGACGAGGTCGCCCTGCGTCCGGCCAACGCCAGCAAGGCTCAGCGCGGCGCGGCCCTGCAGGATGGCTGGACGCTGCCCGGCGATGCCGCGGAGCTGCGCAACGCCACGCCGCGGCACCACGCCGAGCAAGCGATCGCCGCCCTCGACGCACTGGGCGATAGCGGCGAAGCCGAATTCTTGACCCACGCTCGGCACGCCTTCCGGTCCCTGGCCGAGGACACTCGCCTGACCACGGCCGTGCGTCAGCCGGCTGGTTGGCTGGCCGAAGCGCTCGACGGGCCGCAGTGGCTGACCCCACGATTCGGACAACACAGCCTGGCCCTGCTCGCCGCGCTGGATGCGCACTGAGCCGAGCTCGACCAGCGACGCCCAAGGAGATAACACTTGGCAGATTTGCGACCGGCCGCCGTCGGCCTACGTACCCGCTTGTTCCAGATCATCTTCGAGTCGGACAGCCGTCTGGCCAAGAGCTTCGATATCGGCCTGATCCTGATGATCCTGGCCAGCGTGGCCGTGGTCATGCTGGATAGCGTCGACAGCTATCACAGCGCGTTCGGCACGCTCTTCTACGAGGCGGAATGGGCCTTCACGCTGCTGTTCACATTGGAGCTGGCGGTACGCCTGTACTGCCTGGAGCGGCCTCTCAAATATCTGACCTCGTTCTATGGCGTAGTCGACCTGCTGTCGATCCTGCCCACCTGGCTGGCCCTGTTGTTCCCCTGGGGGCAGTCGCTGCTGGTGGTGAGGCTGCTGCGCGTGCTGCGCATCTTCCGCGTGCTGCGGCTGATGCAGTTCGTCGGCGAGGGGCGGCTGCTGATCGATGCGCTGAAGAACAGCTGGCACCAGATCCTGCTGTTCCTGTTCGGCGTGCTGATGATCGTGATCATCTTCAGCAGCCTGGTCTATCTGATCGAGCCTCCCGAAGCGGGCTTCACCAATATCCCCACGGCGGTCTACTGGGGCGTGGTCACCCTGACCACGGTGGGTTATGGCGACATCACGCCGGTCACCCCGCTGGGCCAGTTCATCTCGATGATGGTCATGCTGATCGGTTATTCGATCATCGCCGTGCCCACCGGGGTGTTCTCCGCCGAGGTGATTCGCTCGCTGCGCGAGCAGCGTTATTCCAACGAAGCCTGCCCCGGTTGCGGTCTCGATCGCCACGAGCACGACTCACGCTACTGCCGACGCTGCGGCACCTGGCTCGACGAGGACACCCAGGATCCCCGCCTGAGAGACGAGGCAGATGGCGCCTCGCAGTAGGGGCACTGAAACCAGGGTCGTTTCGTGAGAGCCATGCCGGTGACAAGCCGGCGCGAGGATCATGCGTCATGGATGACGAATGCAGCACCCAGGGAAGGGGCATGGCGCTCTCGTGAAGGCTTGTCACCGCGGCTTTCTACCTTGCCCCGTGCTTACTGGAACGGCGCGACGTCCCCGCGTCCCTCGCGGACGATCGTGGGCGGAATCTCGCGGACATCCACCACCGTGGTGGGATCGAGATGGCAGGCCCCGCCGTCGATGACCGCGTCGAGATGCGCGCCGAAGCGATCACGAATCACCTCGGGATCGGTCATCGGCAGGTCCTCGTCCACCGGAATCAGCGTCACGCTCATCAGCGGCTCGCCCAGGGCGTCGAGCAGCGCATGGGTGATGCGGTGGTCCGGCACGCGCACCCCGATCGAGCGCCGCTTGGGATGCAGCAGCAGGCGCGGCACTTCGCTGGTGGCGTTGAGGATGAAGGTGTAGGGCCCCGGCGTATGCGCCTTGAGCAGGCGGAACACGGCGTTGTCCACCTTGGCGTAGGTGCCGATCTCGGACAGGTCGGAGCACATCAGGGTGAAGTTGTGCTTGTCGTCCAGCGAGCGCAGCCACTTGATCTTCTCGATGGCCTTCTTGTCGCCCAGGCAGCAGCCGAGCGCATAGCCGGAGTCGGTGGGGTAGGCGATCACGCCGCCACCACGCAGTATCGTCAGCGTCTGATCGATGAGTCGCTTCTGGGGATTGTCGGGGTGGATCTGAAAGAACTGGGTCATGCCTACCTCCTTGGAGCGGGGCCGAAAGCGCGACGCCGAACGACGTGCCTTGCTTCGACCAGCAATAGCCTCACGCGGCGAATGTCGCAAGCTTGGGATGCCGCCACACCGGGGTCACCGAGCAGCGCGGCGGCGCGCTCATCACGCCCGGCGCCAACGGGCCGCCGGGATAATGGAAGTCGCTGCCCTGCGAGCCCATGAGATCGCGCGCCTCGAGCTGGCGGGCCAGATCGCGTCCCACGTCGGCGTTCTGGTGGCCGCTGATCAACTCGGCGGCCTCGCCTCCCGCCTCGCGGAAGGCATCCAGCAGCTGACCGCGCTTGCGATGCGTCAGCCGATAACGCAAGGGATGCGCCAGCACCGCGATGCCCTGGCTGTCGCGAATCCATTCGACCACCTCGCTGAGATAGGGCCAATGCGTCTTCACGTCACCGGGCTTGCCGGCACCCAGGTATTTCTTGAACGCCGTGGGCATGTCCGGCACCACCTCGGCGGCCACCAGGGCCTTGGCGAAATCCGGCCGCCCCAGGGGGCGTTCGCTGCCGGCCTGCTCCCGGGCCCGAGCCAGCGCCGCATCGAGCCCGACCTTTTCCAGCCGGTGGGCGATTTCCTCGGCGCGCGCGTCGCGCGCCCGGGCCTGGGCGGCGAGCCCTGCCTCGAGGGCGCCATGCGCGCCGCTGGGCAGCAGGGCCACCACGTGAATGCCGATGCCCCGCCACAAGGTGGATAACTCGCTGCCCGCCAGGCAACGCAGGCCCAGGCTGTCAGCGTGCCGCTGCGCCTCGGCGACCCCTGCCACGGTATCGTGGTCGGTGAGGCAAAACCGCGTGACGCCCTTGGCCTGGCAGGCCTCGGCCAGGGCGCAGGGCGAGAGCGCGCCATCCGACGCGGTGGAGTGCATGTGCAGATCGAGCCCCAGATCGGCCTCGAAGGTCTCGGGCAAGGGCGGCAAGGGTTGGGTCATGGGCATGACGCGGTGCGGCGTCTTTGTCAGAATAGGGTCGCCATAGTGCTCGTTTGGGCGCCGCCGGGTCAATTCCCGGCCTCACCGGCACCTCACAGGATGCTCGTCGATGAAAATGCTTGTGGATTTCCTGCCCATCGCGCTGTTCTTCGCGGTGTATCACCTCAGTGACGATATCCTCCTCGCCACCCTGGTATTGATTCCCGCCACGCTCGCGCAGGTCGCCTTCGTCTGGTGGCGTTACCGGCGTGTGGAAAAGATGCAATTGATCACCCTGGCCCTGGTCGTGGTGATGGGCGGCGCCACCGTGATTTTCCACGATGCCGCCTTCATCCAGTGGAAGCCGACGGTGGTCAATTGGCTGTTCGCGTTCGCCTTCCTGGTCGCCCCGCTGTTCGGCGGCAAGACCCTGATCGAACGCATGATGGGTAAGGCCATCGCCCTGCCCGCCGCCACCTGGCGGCGCCTCAATCTCGCCTGGGTGGCGTTCTTCATCGCCCTGGGCGCGATCAATGTGTATGTCTTCAAGACCTACGACGAGGCCACCTGGGTCAACTTCAAGCTGTTCGGCATGCTCGGGCTGACCCTGCTGTTCGTGCTCGGCCAGGGGGTCTACCTGGCTCGGCACATGCCCCGTGATACGCTTTCGCAGAACGACCACCAGAAGGATGACGTCTGATGCTTTATTCGATCGTTAGCGACGATGTGCAAGACAGCCTGGAACGCCGCAAGGCGGCACGCCCGGATCACCTGGCGCGTCTCGAGAAACTGCGCGACGAAGGGCGCCTGGTTCTCGCCGGCCCCAGCCCCGCCGTGGATGCCGAGGACCCGGGCGAGGCCGGCTTCACCGGCAGCGTGGTGATCGCCGAGTTCGACAGCCTGCAGGAAGCCCAGGCGTGGGCCGATGCCGATCCCTTCGTGATCGCCGGCGTCTACGCCAAGGTCACCGTCAAGCCGTTCAAGAAGGTCTTGCCGTAACGGCACGTTTATCCACACCTGGGCGCCAAGCTTTTGTGCACACCAGGTGTGGATAAAACTGTGAAGAGGCGGCGGACGGCTTTCTCGATGGCCGTCGTCACGCCGCCTTGCCGATTTCGATCAATTTTTAACCAGCTCTTGATCTGGTAACGAGTGCCATGCCCGCCGTTTCGCGTCCCCTGCCGCCGTTGACCGCCCTCGCGCCGCCCGAGCTGGAATGGCGTGCCGACGACATCAGCGACGCGCCCTACGCCAGCGCGTATGGCGATGTGTATTTCTCGCGCCACGACGGCCGCGCCGAGACCGGTCACGTCTTCGTGGAGGGCAACCGCCTGCCCGAGCGTTTCGCCGCCTGGCGCGAGACACGGGCGTTCGTGATCGGCGAAACCGGCTTCGGCACCGGCCTCAACATGCTGTGTGCCTGGGCGTGCTTCGAGCGCCACGCGCCCGCCGAGGCCCGTCTGCACCTGGTATCCACCGAGAAATATCCCTTGCCGCATGATGCCCTGGCGCGTGCGCTGGCGATCTGGCCGGACATGGCCGCCCGTGCCGGCGCCCTGCTCGACCAGTGGCCCGAGCCGGTCGGCGGCGTGCATCGGCTGTGGCTATCGTCACGCGTGGTGCTGGATCTGCACTTCGGCGATGCCGCCGAGCGCCTGTCGCGTCTCGATGGCCGTGTCGACGCCTGGTTTCTGGATGGTTTCTCGCCGGCCAAGAACCCCGACATGTGGCAGCCCGAGCTGTTCGCGGCGATGGCCCAAGTCAGCCGCCCCGGCGCCACCTTCGCTACCTTCACCTGCGCCGGCGTGGTCAAGCGCGGGCTGCGCGATGCGGGCTTCACCTGGCGCAAGACGCCCGGCTTCGGCCGCAAGCGCGAGATGCTGTGCGGCGAGATCGCCGCGCCGCCGGATGACAGGCGACGCGCCTCCACGCCCTGGTTCACGCCGCCGCGCGCCCGCCCCGCCCGGCACGTGGTGGTCATCGGGGCGGGGCTCGCCGGAACCAGTGTGGCCGCCGCCCTGGCCCGCCGCGGAGTCACGGTCACGCTGCTCGAACGCGACGCCCCCGGCGCGGGCGCTTCCGGCAATCGCCAGGGCGCGCTCTACGTCAAGCTCGCCGCCGAGACCAATCCGCAGAGCCGTGTCTATCTCGCCGGCCTGCTGTACACGCGGCGCTGGCTGACCGCCCTCGACCCCGAGCAGCACCTGTGGCAGGACTGCGGCGTGCTGCAGCTGGCGCCCGGCGCCAAGGAAGCCACCCGCCAGCAGCGCTTCCTGGCCCATCACGCCCTGCCCGAGCGCGTGGTGCACGGCGTGGACGCCGCCACCGCGAGCCAGGCCGCCGGCACACCGCTCGACGCGCCGGGGCTCGACTATCCCCAGGCCGGGTGGGTGCGTCCCGACCGGTTGTGCCGGCAACTGGCCGCAAGCCCCGGGATCACCCAGCAGCGTGGCGAGGCGCACGATCTGGACTTCGATGCCGACGCCGATGCCTGGCGCATCGCGCTGACCGATGGCAGCACGCTCACGGCCGATCATGTGGTCGTCGCCACCGCCCACGAGACACCGCGCTTCACGCCTCTGGCCGGTCTGCCACTCAAGCCGATTCGCGGCCAGCTCACCCACGTGCCGGCGCCCGCCGATGCGCCGTCATTGGCACGCGTGGTCTGCGCGGGCGGATATGTCGCCCCGGCGATGGAGGGCGTGCTCAGCCTCGGCGCGACCTTCGCCCCCGGCGATACCGACACCGCCGTGCGCACGACGGATCATGCGCGCAACCTGGACGAATTCACCGCCACCCTGCCCGCCTTCGCCGAGGCGCTGCGCGCGGCCGGCGTCACGCTCGACCCGGCCGCCTGCGAGGGCCGTGCCAGCCTGCGCGCCGCCAGCCCCGACAAGTCGCCCTATGCCGGGCCAGTGCCCGTGCGCGAGGCCTGGCTCGACGACTACGCCGTGCTCGGGGCCGATGCCCGCCGTGTACCGTCCACCACCGGCCGCCATCATCCCGGCCTGTGGGTCAGTGCCGCGCATGGCTCGCGGGGGCTGGCCAGCGCGCCGCTGTGCGCCGAGGTCATCGCCTCCCGCCTGTGCGACGAGCCCCTGCCGCTGGAACGCGAGCTGGTCGACCATCTCCATCCCGGTCGACGTCTCATCGCCGATATCATTCGCGGAAACGCTACACTATCGACGTCATCGCCGAACGATGACGCCCAGACGTCACCGACCACCACCGAGACGCCATGAGTCAGATTCCCCAAGCGGTCCGCGAGCGGGCCGATACCCTGCACCAGCAGTTGGACGATGCCAACTACCAGTACTACGTCGAGGACGATCCCCGCATCACCGACGCGGAGTACGATGCCCTGCTGCGCGAGCTGCAGTCACTGGAGGCCGAGCACCCCGAGCTGAAGACGCCGGATTCCCCCACGCAGCGGGTCGGGGCGGCCCCCGCCGAGCGTTTCGAGGAAGTGACCCATGCCGTGCCCATGCTGTCGCTGGACAACGCCTTCGACGACGCGGAGCTGGCGGCCTTCGTCAAGCGCGTCGCGGACAAGCTCGAGTGCGACGGCGACACGCTCGCGTTTTGCTGCGAACCCAAGCTCGACGGCCTGGCGGTGGCGCTGGTCTACGAGAACGGGCGACTGGTCCAGGGCGCCACGCGCGGTGACGGGCGTACCGGCGAGGATGTCACGCTCAATCTGCGTACCTTAAGGTCAATACCTTTGAAAGTAATGGGAAAAGAATACCCAGATCTCTTCGAGGTTCGCGGCGAGGTCTACATGCGCCACTCGGGGTTCGAGGCGCTCAACGCCCGCGCCCGCGAAAACGGCGACAAGGTGTTCGCCAACCCGCGCAACGCCGCCGCCGGCAGCCTGCGCCAACTGGATTCCAAGATTGCGGCTCAGCGCCCACTGGAATTCTGTGCTTATCAACTAGTGAGTCGGGAAAATAAGAGCCTGGCCAATATTGATGCGCCCCACAGTGAGCAAATGAAGTGGCTCAAGTCTTGGGGGTTTCGGATCAGCCCGCTGCTCGACGTGGTCAAGGGCGAGCGCGGCGTGATCGACTTCTGCCACCGCCTGGGCGAACAGCGCAACGGGCTCGATTACGACATCGACGGCGCCGTGATCAAGGTCGACAGCCTGCGCGATCAGCGCGAACTGGGCTTCGTCTCGCGGGCGCCGCGCTGGGCCATCGCCTACAAGTACCCCGCTCAGGAGCAGACCACCACGCTCAACGACGTGGTCTTCCAGGTGGGCCGTGTCGGCACGCTGACGCCGGTGGCCAAGCTCGAGCCGGTCCGGGTGGCCGGTGTCACCGTCGCCAACGCCACCTTGCACAACATGGACGAGATCGAACGCCTGGGCGTGCGCATCGGCGATACCGTCATCGTGCGGCGCGCCGGCGACGTCATCCCCCAGATCGTGGGGGTCGTCGAGTCGCAGCGACCGGCCACGACACGCGCCATCGAGATGCCCGAGCACTGCCCGGTGTGCGGCTCGCAGACCGAGCGCCTCGAAGGCGAGGTCGCGGCGCGCTGCTCCGGCGGGCTGTTCTGCCCGGCCCAGCGCAAGGAGGCGCTGAAGCACTTCGCCAGCCGCCGCGCGCTGGATATCGACGGCCTGGGCGAGAAATTGATCGACCTGCTGGTCGAGCGCGAATGGGTCAAGACACCGGCGGACCTGTTCCGGCTCGAGGCCGAGCGGCTTGCCGAACTGCCCCGGCTGGCGGAAAAGTCCGCCAACAACCTGGTCAACGCGCTGGAAGCCGCCAAGCACACCACCCTGGCGCGCTTCATCTACGCCATCGGCATCCGTGAAGTGGGCGAGGCCACCGCCGCGAGCCTGGCACGCCACTTCGGCTCTCTGCAGGCCTTGTCGGAGGCGTCTCTGGAGGCGCTGGAAGCGGTCGAGGACGTGGGGCCGGTGGTCGCCCGGCATATCCACACCTTCTTCCGCCAGCCCCACAACCAGGAAACGCTCGAGGACCTGCAGGGGGTCGGCGTCACCTGGGAAGAGGTCGAGATCGCCGGCCGTCCCCAGCCGCTCGCCGGCCAGACCTGGGTGCTGACCGGTACCCTGGAAAGCATGACCCGCGACGACGGCAAGGCGCGCCTGCAGGCGCTCGGCGCCAAGGTCTCGGGCAGCGTCTCCAAGAAGACCGCCGGCGTGGTCGCCGGAGAGGCCGCCGGCAGCAAGCTGGAGAAGGCCCAGAACCTGGGCGTGGAGGTCATCGACGAGCGCGAGTTCCTGCAGCGCCTGGCGCACTGGGAAAGCGCCTCCTCGGAAGACGCCCAGCCAACAGCCCCGGAGGACACACCATGAGCGGACGTTTCATCGAAGTCCCCTACCGCATGCTGCCGGCCGACACGCTGGACGCACTGCTGGAGGGTTTCGTCACCCGCGAGGGATACGACACCACCGATGAAGGCGAAGGCATGACCGCCTGGGTGCGCGAGCTCAAGCGCCAGCTCGAACGGGGCGAACTGCTCATCGCGCACGATTTACAGACGGAAAGCACCGAGGTCATGACCCTCGCCCAGTGGCGCGCTTTCGGGCGCGAGCTGGCCGACGACGAGGAAGAGGGCTAGGCCAGGCCCTGCCACGCAAAAAGGGCGCCACACAGTGGCGCCCTTGGGCATCGCGGTGCATGTGGCGAGCCGCGTGTCAGGTGAAGAACATCGGCACGATGATGCTCGAGATCAGCAGGATCAAGGCGCCCCCCAAGCGCGAGGAGATCTGCGCGAAGGGCATCAGCTGCATGCGCTTGGCGGCAGACAGCACCGCGACGTCGCCGGTGCCGCCCATGTTGGCCATGCACAGGCCGGCGGTGATGGCCGACTCGATCGGGTAGAAGCCGACCAGCTTGCCGACCAGCCCCGCGCCGAAGGCCGCACCGGCCACCACGGCGAGCACGATCAACACATAGGTCGGGGTGATGGCCTCGATCACCTGTCCCAGGTCGGTGTAGGCGATGCCGATCCCGAACAGCAACGCGAAGGTCCAGTTCTTGGCGACGAACTGGAACCACTGCGAGGCGGATTCGTTGACGCTCTCCGGCACCACGTTGGCGATCTTGAGCACAGCGACCAGGATGATCATCAGGGCGTAGGGATGCAGCGGAATGAAGCCACCCAGAATCTGCCCGGCGGTGAAGAAGGTCAGCGCCGCCACGACGCCGATGCCCAGCTTGGCGAGATCGAAGCTGCTCTTGCGCTCCTCGATTTCCACGCCCGGCATCATCTGGCCGTCACCGGTCAGTCCCGGGAACCGTTTGGCCAGGCCGTTGAGCAGGCCCGCGATGATGATCGCGAACACGTTGCCCAGGGCCAGCGCCGGCACCAGGATGGAGATGTAGTAGCTTGCCGGCTGCCCGAGAAGCTGTTCGTAGATCTGGCTCATGGGCACCGCGCCGGCGCCCATGCCGCCACCCAGGATCGGCAGGGTGATGACCACCAGGGCATCCTGCATCGAGAAGCCCATCAAGGCGCCGACGATGACCGCGAACAGCCCGGCGAAGAACACCGCGCAGATCAACGGCAGCGCGTAACGCGACCCGACCTTGACCAGGACCTTGGAATCCATGCCCAGGATGCTGCCGGTGATCAGGGCAGCGATATAGAAATTGAGAAAGCCGCCGCCTTTCATGAACTGGGTGACGTTCTCGGAGACGTCGGTGGGCAGCCAGTCGACATAGACCAGGGTGGCCGCACCGAAGATGGCCAGGATCGCGCCCCCGCCCAGGTAGCTCTTGATGATCGGCAGGCGATCGCCGATGAAGCCCAGCAGTTCACCGAGTATCATCATCACCAGCAAGGCGCCGATCATGCCGCTCGGCAGGGTGTCGGTGAACATGGCCACGACCATGACGGCGAAAGCGATGAAAAAGATCGGCAGCGGCATGCCGAAGATGTGCAACGCACCCCACGCGCGCGAAGCGTGCCGGGTGTCGTCCAGGGTTTGCGTAGCGGCACTGTTCATTGGCGTGCTCCATGTGTTGGAATCCGCCCGCGGGCGGAGAACGTGAACGCTGCCGAGGATAAGTGGCACACGCCATGAACCAAGCTTTGCCAACTTTTTAAAGCGTTTTGAAATTATTGAAAACGACGGTTTCTTGCGCGGCATAGACACCCACGCTTGGAAATTACACCAAGGTCGAAACCCATCCGATATGGTTCCTCGATGCGCCACCCGCGACTGCCCACGCCCCGCCTCAATGTTCTGATCTCGCTGCTCGTGGCCGCGACCGTCATCGTCACGCTGGGCGTCGCCCTGTGGCTGTTCGATGCCACCCTGCGCGATACGCAGGCCAGGGCGCAGGCCGACCGCGTCACCGACATCGCCCAGGTGGTAGCCACGCGGCGCGATGTGGCGCGTGCCTTGCAGCAGCGCGGCGATGCCACCGCGTTCGCGCCCGATAGCGACCTGCAAGGCGACATCGACGACTTGCGCCGCCGCCTCGACGTGGACTTCATCGTGGTCATGAATCATCGGGGCATGCGTCTGACCCACCCCGATCGCACGCGTATCGGCGAGCATTTCCAGGGCGGCGACGAGGGGCCGGCTCTCGAGGGCGAGCACTATGCCTCGCGGGCACAGGGCACGCTGGGGCTCAGCATCCGCGGGTTCTCGCCGGTCGTCGACGACACCGGAGAGGTGATCGGTGCCGTCTCGGTGGGGGTGACGCTGGATACGCTGGGCGCGCGACTGGCCGACAATCGTCAGCACGTGATGCTCGGCATCGCCGTGTTGATGCTGCTGGGCACCCTCGGCGCCAGTTGGCTGGCACGCTATATCAAGCGCGTGCTGATGGGGCTGGAGCCGCACCAGATCGCTCGTCTGGTGGAAGAACGCCAGGCGATCCTCGGCTCGGTGCACGAAGGCATTCTCGCGGTGGATGTCGACGGACGCATCACCCTGACCAATACCGCCGCCCATGCCCTGCTCGACCAGGCAGGCCTGGACACGCCGACGCTGGGCACGCCGATCACCGACTACCTGCCGCAGAGCGGCTTGCCCGCCGTGCTGCGCCACGGCCAAGCCTCGCTGGACCAGGAGGTCTTCATCAACGGCCAGGCGCTGCTCGCCAACCGCATGCCGATTCGCCACCAGGGCCGGGTGATCGGCGCGGTGGCGACCTTCCGCGACAAGAGCGAGGTGCGGCTGCTGGCCGAGGAGCTGACCGGCGTGCGCCGCTACGCCGAGGCGTTGCGCGCCGCGACCCACGAGTTCAAGAACAAGCTGCACGTCATGCTCGGGCTGGTGCAGCTCGAGGCCTACCCCGCCCTGGCACGCTACCTGCGCGAGGTGGCGGATCATCAGGTCGCGCCGGGCACGGCGCTGGTCGAGGGCATCGGCGAGCCGGTGCTGGCGGGCTTTCTCCTCGGCAAGCAGAGCGAGGCCCGCGAGCGCGACATCACCTTGAGCATCGATGTCGAGGACGCCATCCCCCCGCCTCGGGAGCCGGCCATGATCCACACCCTGGTCATCGTGCTGGGCAACCTGCTGGAAAACGCCTTCGATGCCGTCGACGAGCGGGACGTCCGCCAGGTCACGCTGACCATGGGTGTCGACAGCGACCTGCTGTCACTGCATGTGCAGGATACCGGCCCCGGCATCCCCGAGGCCATGCGCCAGCGCATCTTCACCAGCGGCATTTCCTCCAAGGGGCGTCAACGCGGCCTCGGCCTGGCCATGGTCCGCGAGCATGTCGAGGCCCATGACGGTACCCTGACGTTGTATTCAGAACCGGGGCGCGGCACGCTGATCGAAGTCGCCCTGCCGTATCCGCCCCACCCCGACAGCGAGCAATGAGACCCGCGGAATGAGCGATACGCCACTGCACGTACTCATCGTCGAGGACGACCCCATGGTCATGCGCCTCAACGTCGAATACCTCAACCGCCTCGACGACGTCACCCTGGTGGCGCAATGCGGCGATGTGCCCGGCGCCCTGGATGTCCTGGAACGCGACGACGTCGACGTCATCCTTCTCGATGTCTACCTGCGCGGCCGCAATGGACTGGAAATCGTGCGCTACCTGCAGCGTCTGGGGCGGGATATCGACGTCATCCTGATCACCGCCGCCAGCGAGACCGAGACGGTACGGACCGCCCGACGCCTGGGGGTGCGCGACTATCTGGTCAAACCCTTCGAGTTCGAGCGCTTCAAGGCCGCCGTGGAGGCCTGCCGACGCGTACGCGCCACCCTGGCGCACCTGCCCGAGCAAGCCGACCAGCGCGATCTCGACCGGCTCTTCCAGCCCGCCCGGCCGCGCCAGGCGACTCGCGGCGACGGCTTGCCCAAGGGACTCACCGCACCCTCGCTGGCGCAAATCGCCCAGGCCATTCTCGCCCTGGACGACGAGACCTTCACCACCGAGAGCCTGATGCCGGCGACGGGCATGTCGCGCGTATCGGTACGCAAGTACCTGAAACATCTCACCGAGCGCGGGGTGCTCGGGGAGTCGTTCCATTACGGGCAGGTGGGACGCCCCTCGTTCACCTATCGCTGCCTGGACGTCCCCGCTTTGCGTGCCTTCATCGACACGCCCGCGTCCCGCTGACCCGCAGCGGGACGCGGGCGAGCCCGGTTCCTCCCGGCGTCGCGGCACGGCCTCGGCCACACGGGGTCGAACACGAAAAAACGGGACCCCTTGGGGTCCCGTCGGCGTCGTGAACAGGCAAGATCGCGGCGCTAGTTGGCCTGATAGCGATGCAGGCGGTGGCGACGTTCGAATTCCTGCACGCGCTGGCGTGCGAATTCCACGGTCTGCGCCGTCATCACGCTGCGGTTCTCGTCCTTCAGCTCACCGCCCAGATTACGCACCAGCACCATGGCGGTCTCGAACATGGCCTCGAAGGCCGCCGCGCTGTCATGGGCACTGGGAAGCGGCATCAGGAAGGTGACCCCGGGCGTGACGAAGTCGTCCATGCCGTCGAGATCGAACACGCCGGGCTTGAGCACGTTGACCATCGTGAACTGCAGGGCGCTGTCGTCCGATTCGGTCTCGAAACGATGGAACACCCCCATTTCATGACAGTAGCGCAGCCCGCAGGCCAGCATCAGGTTGAGCAGATCCGGTCCGTGGAAGCCCCCTTCGTCGCGTGACAGCACGCTGATGACGATGACTTCCTCGGCATCCGACAAGGCGTCGCGCGCCCGTTCGGCATGCACCGGGTTGCGCTTGGCGCGCTCCACGGCCGGATGGTCGGTGACCACGTCCTGCTGACGGGGGTCGACCTCGGCGGCGTGAGGCGGCGCCTGCGTCTCATGTACGTCCTCGTCGGCGGCAGCCGCAGTGGCGCGGAAGGCTGGCGCCTCCTCGCCGGCCGCGGGCCTTGCCGGTGCCTCCCGGTGTCGCGCGGCATCCTCGCGTGCCGAACGCGGCGACGCGGCGGCCGGCGCCTGCGATTCGCGCTCCGGCTCGTGCGCGGATGGCGCCGCCCCCAGCGTCGGCTCGTGATGCGGATGTTCATCGGCGTCGTCACGCTCGTCATGCTGGAACGATGCCGTGAAACGCTGGGCCGACGCACTCATGCGCTGCGCACCCGCTCGCATGGCGTCCTTCATGCCACGCATGCCGGGCCGCCGACTCTCGGTCGCCGATTCCTCCTGCGCACGGTCATGCCCCCGCTTGAGCACGCTGGGCCTGAGTTTTTCCTCGGGAATACGCTCCTGACGCAACGGCGACTCCGGGCGTACCGGTTCGCGCTCGCCGCTGCGGGTGAAGGTCGCGTCGCCGACGACGCGTGCCCCACCATTGGGCAGCTCCCAGTTGATTTCGGCCTCGCGGGCCGCTTTTTCCGGATCTTCCTCCTCGGCGTCCCTGCCCTCGGCACCCTGACTGTGCGTCGCCTGGTCGAGGCGCGGAACGCGGCGCTGGCGCTGGAGACGACGGACACCGTCGATCACGATGGTCGTCACCAGCACCAGCCCCAGGATGATCAGCCACTCTCTTAGTTCCATGGGTCGTCTTGCCTGTTCGCTATTGGCGCCATGATTAAAACTCGTTCGTGAAGAAGCATAGCGCGATTAACAAAAAAAGGGCCACTTTTTTTGAATGTCAAGTAGTTCCCTTAGCTCAGAGCAATCACCCTTCATTATCCCTGTCGAAGCTCACCCAAAAGCGTTGGTAACCCTTTTGGCGATTTTCTGCAAGTCATTCATGCGTCCGCCAGGGCCGCCGCCTCGTCGATTCCCACCGATACCAGCCGTGACACACCGGGCTCCTGCATCGTCACGCCCATCAATCGTTCGGCAGCTTCCATGGCAATCTTGTTATGCGTGATGTAAATGAACTGAACACTCTCGGACATTTCCTTCACCAACTTGGCATAACGTCCCACGTTGGCATCATCCAGCGGCGCATCGACTTCGTCCAGCATGCAAAACGGAGCCGGATTGAGCTGGAAGATCGCGAAGACCAGCGACAGTGCCGTCAGCGCTTTTTCTCCCCCGGAGAGAAGATGGATGGTGGTGTTTTTCTTGCCCGGCGGCCGCGCCATGATGGCCACGCCCGTCTCTAACAAATCCTCGCCGGTCAGTGTCAACCACGCGGCCCCGCCGCCGAAGACCTTGGGAAAAAGTTCACCGAAGCCTTCGTTGACTTGATCGAAAGTCTGCTTGAAGCGCGTTCGCGTTTCCTGATCGATGCGCCGAATCGCCTTCTCCAGGGTCTCGATGGCCTCGCTCAGTTCGGCATGCTGGGCCTCGAGATAGTCACGGCGCTCGGCCTGCTGGTCGTACTCCTCGATGGCCGCCAGGTTGATGGCGCCCAGGCGGCGGACCTTCTCGGCGATCTCGTCGAGCCGGGTCTGCCAGGCCGATTCGGTGGCGTTGGGATCGAGCCCTTCCTGAAGACCGGCGACATCGTGCCCGAGCTCCTCGAGCTGTGCATCCTCGGCATCGGCCTTCAGCTTCAGGGCCTGAACCTGCATGCGCGCTTCCTCGAGCCGACCGCGCAAGCCGTCGAGATTGCGCTCGTGTTGCTGACGCTTGGCTTCGGTGTCGCGCAGTGTCTCGGCCAGCTGATGGGCACGGTCACGGGCGGCATTGAGCGTCGCTTCCTCGCGACCCCGACGGTCGAGCAGCTCATCGAGCCGTTCGCGGGTTTCCTCTTCCGGCTCGCGCAGCGTGGCACGCTGCTCTTCGAGCATGGCGAGCTTCTCGGCCAGGCGCGCGCGCTGATCGTGCGAGCGCGCGGTCTGCTGCTCGAGCCCGGCACGCTCCGTCTCCAAACGCTGACGCTCCATCGCCAGCTGCTGTTGCCGCTCGCGCGCGGGCGCCACTTGCTGGCGCAGCGACTGGGCTTTCTCACGTGCCTCGCGACGCTTCTTCTCCAGCGACTCGCGGGTCTGGCTGTTGGCATCGACGTCGTGCATGGCGGCTTGCCAGCGCTCGCGCGTTTCCTCGAGTTCCAGACGCCGCTCGGCATGACGTTCGGTCAATTGCGCGATCTCGTCATCGAGTTCGCGGGCACGTGCGTCGAGTTGCTCCAGGCGACTGGCCAGCCCCGCCTCGCGCGAGGCCACCTGCTGGCGACGCTGGCCCAGCTCGCGCTCGCGCAGACGCAGGGATTCGAGCTCGCCGGCGCTGCGCTCCACGGCCTCGCGCGACGTCTGCAGGCGCTCCTCCAGGGTCTCGAGCGAGGCCTCGAGCGCCGCGATGTCGGCCTGCAGGGTCTCGCGGCGACGCCGCTGCACCAGTACGCCGTCGCTGCTGGCCTCCTCGCCTCGACGACGCACCCAGCCGGCCCCCAGCCAGAGTCCGCTCGGCGCGATCACGCTTTCCCCCGGCGCCAACTCGTCGCGCAGCGCCCAGGCGCTCGCCTCGTCGTCGGCACACTGCACGGTGTCGAGCCAGGACTGCAGGGCGCCCGCACCTTCGACCTGCGCCCCCAGAGTGCCGGCCCGGGGCGCACCGGCGTCGCCATCGAGCAACGCCAGTTCGGCGGGCGGCGCGGTACCCAACAGCGCGGCCATGGCCGAGGCATCTACCACCCGCGCCTTGAGCCAGGGGGCCAGGACCCACGCCACCGCCGTCTCCCAGGGTTCGGCGACCTCCAGGCGCTCCGCCAGGCGCGGCGCCTGTTGCATGCCGTGTTGCGCCAGGTGCGCATCCAGCGCGGCATCGTCGTCGGCCAGCGCCGCGTCGAGCAGGGCCTCCACCGAGGCCAGCTCGCCTTGCAGGCGGCTCAACTGCGTGCGCTGGGCATCGCGCTGGGCGGCGGCATCGTCGAGCCCCGCCTGGGCCTGCTCGCGTTGCTGCTGTAGACCGTCGCGCTGGCTTTCCAGGGCTTCCTGATCGAGATCCAGTGCCGTCAGCTGCTCGCGCAATTCGCTGCGCTCGTCGCGCAGCGCATCGACATCGGGCACCTCCTCGCGTTGCTGGCGACGCTTGTGGATCTGGGCGTCGAGCTCGGCGATGGCGTTTTCGAGGCGCCGCACGTCATCCTGGGCACGTTCGGCACCATGCGCCACGTCGCGGTCGCTTTCGTTGAAGCGTTCCCACTCCTGCTGCGCGGCGGTGGCTTCCTCGTCGGCGGCATCCAGCGACTCCTGGAGCATTTCCAAGGTTTCCTGGGCCTCCTCCAGCTCGGGCGCGATGCTTTCCAGGCGCTCGTCCAGGGCCGCGCGACGCTCGTCGTCGTGGGCGCCCAGCTGTTCCAGCTCGGTGAGCTCGCGACGGGCGTCGTCGATGTCCTGGGCGAGTTGCTGATCGCGCGAACGGGCGTGTTCGATGGACTGCTCGATGCGCGCGATGGCGGCGCCGGTCTCGTAGAAACGTGCCTGGTGGGCCTCCAGTTCGGCGGCGATCTCATCATGCGCCAGGCGCGACTCTTCCAGTTGGCTCTCGCATTGGCGCTGACCGAGGATCTCGCGCTCGACCTGGGTTTCCAGCTCGCGTACCTGGCGCTCCTGGCCTTCCTGCTGGCTGCGCAGCGCCCGACCGCGCAACAATGCCAGTTCGCCCTTGAGACGATACTCGTCGTCCTTGAGGGTCTGATAACGGCGCGCGGCATCGGCCTGACGCTTCAGGCGCTCGAGCTGCTTGTCGAGCTCTTCGCGAATGTCGTCGAGTCGCTCGAGGTTTTCCTGGGTGCGGCGCAGGCGGTTCTCGGTTTCGCGACGGCGTTCCTTGTACTTGGAAATGCCGGCCGCTTCCTCCAGCGTCGAGCGCAGCTCCTCGGGACGCGCCTCGACCAGCCGCGAGATCATGCCCTGCCCGATGATGGCGTAGGAGCGCGGCCCCAGCCCGGTCCCCAGGAAAAGATCGGAGATGTCGCGACGGCGACACTTCTGGCCATTGAAGAAGTAGTTGGACTGACTGTCGCGGGTGACCTGGCGCTTGACCGAGATCTCGGCGTACTGGGCATAGGCGCCGCCCATGGTGCCGTCGCTGTTGTCGAATACCAGCTCGATGGAGGCCTGGCCCACCGGCGAGCGTCCGGTGGAACCGTTGAAGATGACATCGGTCATCGACTCCCCGCGCAGCGTCTTGGCGGAGGATTCGCCCATCACCCAGCGCACGGCGTCGATGATGTTCGACTTGCCGCAGCCATTGGGGCCGACGATGGCGGTCATGTTGCCGGCGAACGGCACATTGACCGCATCGACGAACGACTTGAAACCGACCAGCTTGATGGACGTGAGGCGCATGCGCAGCCAGGATTCCTAACTAAACAGTGAGTCGTGGCCCGGCGGCGCCGGGCCATGAGAGCCCGCAGTCTATCCGAGGCGCGGGCGTGGCCCAAGCCCCTCGCGCCCAAACCCCATCGTTCGAGACATCGCCGGGATTTGCCGCCTCGCCCCGCCTTGCTATGATGCCGAAGGATCATCCGAGGGAGAGGGTCATGTCGCACGTTACGCCGCACTACCTGCAGCGCCTGCCGAACCTGCCACTGTCGGACGCCGCCTGGGAGGAAATCGACGCCACCGACTTCGTCGAGATTCCCCTGCTGGGCGTGGTTGCCGCCGGCCTGCCCATGGAGGCTTGCCGCGACGACGAAGCCATTCACGTGCCATCGCGCATGGTTCGTCGCAACACCTACGCGCTGCGCGTGCGTGGCGATTCGATGATCGACTGCAACATCTTCGATGGCGACATCATCATCATCGAGCGTTTCGAATCCGCCGAGAACGGGGAAACCGCCGTGGTGTTGATCAACAATCAGGAAGTCACCCTCAAGAAGCTGTTCATCGAGAAATCCGGCGTGCGTCTGCAGCCGGCCAACGATGACATGCCGCCGATTTATCTCAAGAACGACGACGTCCAGGTGCTCGGCCTGGTGATGGGCGTGATGCGCCACGCCGTCACGAGCCACTGATGCGTTACGAAATCCCCGACCTGGCGCCCGGCGAGCATCTGGAACACGAAATCGAGATCGAGAAAAGCCGTTTCATCACCTGGACGGCGTTCGTGCCCGACCCCGCCAGTTTCGAGGCCCTGCTGACACGGGCACGGGAGGCACATCCCAATGCCAGCCATCACTGCACGGCCTACAACGCCGGTGCCCCGGGCGAGCAGAACGCCATCGGCTTTTCCGACGACGGCGAACCCGGCGGTACCGCGGGGCGCCCCATGTATCAGGCACTGGAAGGATCGGGAATGGGCCAGGTGGGCTGCGTGGTGATTCGCTACTTCGGCGGCACCAAGCTCGGCACCGGCGGGCTGGTACGCGCCTACACCCAGGCGGTGGTCAAGGCGCTGGAACGGTTGCCGCGCCGCGCCTTCGTCGAGCGTCGCCCGCTGACGGTGCGCGTCGATTTCGCCGGCGAGGCCATCGCCCGGGAATGGTTCGCCACCCAGGATGCGCGCGTGGAGGGAGCCGACTACGCGGGCGATGGCGTCACGCTCGACGTGGCCTGGCCCCGCGAACGCGACGCCGACCTGAGCGAGCTGACGTCGCGTCTCAAGGGGCGGCTCACCCGGCTCGATGCTTCAACCTAGGTACTTGATCATCACCCCCGCTGCCACCGCCGACCCGATGACGCCCGCCACGTTGGGCCCCATGGCGTGCATCAGCAGGAAATTCTGCGGGTTGTGACGCAGTCCCTCCTTGTTCGAGACCCGTGCCGCCATGGGCACCGCCGAGACGCCGGCCGAGCCGATCAGCGGATTGATCGGCTCGCGCGTCAGGCGATTCATCAGCTTGGCCATCAGGACGCCGCAGGCGGTACCGATGCCGAAGGCCACCACGCCCAACGCCAGAATGCCCAGGGTCTCCACGGTGAGAAAGCGATCGGCCACCAGCTTTGACCCCACGGACAGCCCCAGGAAAATGGTGGTGATGTTGATCAGCGCATTTTGCGTGGTATCCGACAAGCGCTCGACCACGCCGCATTCGCGCATCAGATTGCCGAAGCAGAACATGCCCAGCAGCGGCGCAGCATCCGGCAGGCAGAGCGCGACCAGGATCAGCAAGACCAGGGGAAAGAAGATCTTCTCGGTCTTCGAGACCGGACGCAGCTGCGTCATGGCGATGCGGCGTTCCTTGTCGGAGGTCAGCGCGCGCATGATCGGCGGCTGAATCAAGGGCACCAGCGCCATGTAGGAATAGGACGCCACGGCGATAGCCCCGAGCAGCTCCGGTGCCAGCAGGCTCGAGACATAGATCGAGGTGGGTCCGTCGGCACCGCCGATGATGCCGATGGCGGCCGCCTGCTTGAGAGAGAAGTCCATGACGCCCAGTGCCGATAGCGCGACCGCGCCCAGCAGGGTGGCGAAGATGCCGAACTGGGCGGCGGCGCCCAGGAACAGCGTCTTGGGGTTGGCCAGCAGCGGACCGAAATCGGTCATCGCCCCGACGCCCATGAAGATCACCAGCGGGGCCACGCCGGAGGCGATGGCGACGCTGTAGAAATTGTAGAGCATGCCGTTGGTGTATCCGGCGCCTTCCGCCACGTCTCCCGCCGCGCGCAGCACCGCCGGTGCGGTATCGCCGTGCAGCGCCTGGGTCAGGCTCGCCCGCCAGGTTTCGATGCCCGCCCCCGGGGTGAGCCCCACGTCGAGCGCCCCGGCCAGGGCGCGCAGCACATCGCCGCCACCGAGATGCACGGCCTGCTCCGCCGCGGACAGCGCCAGCCCCGCCTGGGGAATGTTGGCGAGAATCCCCCCGAAGCCGATCGGTACCAGCAAGAGCGGCTCGAAGCCCTTGCGGATGGCCAGAAACAGCAGTACCAGCCCGACGAGAATCATCGCCGCCTGGCCGATGCTCATGTTGTAGAGGCCCGAGCCTTGCCATAGGCCTAGCAATTTATCCATGCGACGCGCCTCACAAACGGATCAGTTCGTCACCGACGGCGACGCTGTCGCCCTCCTTGACCGCGACGGCGGAGACGGTGCCCGCTTGCGCCGCGCGCACTTCGGTTTCCATCTTCATCGCCTCGAGGATGATCACCACATCGCCCTCGGCGACGCTGTCGCCGGCGGCGACATTGACCTTGAAGATGTTGCCGGCCAGCGGCGCAGTGATCGCCTCGCCGCTGGCCGGCGCAGGCGCCGCCGTGGGCGCGGGCGACGCGTCCGCCCGGGCAGCCACCTGCGAGACCTCGCCGCCCTCGGCCACCTCGACCACGTAGGCCTTGCCGTTGACGGTGACGGTATAGGTTTCAGGCGCGCGGGGCGCGGCGGACGGTGCCGTGGCAGGCGACTCGTCACGGGATGGCGGCGGCGTCTGCCCCGGCGCTTGCGGTGCCGGCTCGAACGCCGAGGGGTCGTCACGGTGGGCGAGGAACTTGAAGCCGATCTGCGGGAACAGCGCGTAGGTGAGCACGTCGTCGGTCTCGCGCTCGCCCTCGGCCAGACGTACCGCGTCCGTCCCGGCCTTTTCCTTGAGCTCCGTCGCGAGGCGTTCCATCTCCGGCGCCAGACGGTCGGCGGGTCGGCAGGTGATCGGCTGCTCTCCCGCCAGGGCACGCGCCTGCAAGTCCGCATCGAAGGGCGCCGGCGCGGCGCCGTATTCACCCTTGAGCAGCGCCTGCACCTCCTTGGAGATCGACTGATAGCGGCTGCCCATCATCACGTTCATCACCGCCTGGGTCCCGACGATCTGCGACGTGGGCGTGACCAGGGGAATGTACCCCAGGTCCTCGCGCACGCGGGGAATTTCGCCGAGCACCTCGTCGAGCCGGTCTCCCGCGCCTTGCTCCTTGAGCTGGCCTTCCATGTTGGTGAGCATGCCGCCGGGCACCTGCGCCACCAGGATGCGCGAGTCGATGCCGCGCAGCGAGCCTTCGAACGCCGTGTATTTCTTGCGCACCTCACGAAAATAGGCGGCGATGTCCTCGAGCAGCTCGAGGTCGAGCCCGGTATCGCGCGGCGTCTCGCGCAGCATCGCCACCAGGGACTCGGTGGGGCTGTGGCCGTAGGTCATCGCCATCGACGAGATCGCCGTGTCGACGGTGTCGGCGCCGGCCTCGACGGCCTTGAGCAGCGTCGCGGTGGAAAGCCCCGTGGTGGCATGGCAATGCACATGGATGGGCAAGGCCACGGTCTGCTTGAGCCGCGAGACCAGCTCATGCGCCATGTAGGGTGTCAGTAGACCGGCCATGTCCTTGATCGCCAGCGAGTGCGCGCCCATGTCCTCGATGCGCTTGGCCATGTCCAGCCAGCTTTCCAGGGTGTGCACGGGGCTCACGGTGTACGCCAGGGTGCCCTGGGCATGTCCCTCGCAAGCCACCACGGCCTTGAGCGCGCGTTCCAGATTGCGGGTGTCGTTCATGGCGTCGAAGACCCGGAACACATCCACGCCATTGGCCCGGGCACGCTCGACGAACGCATCGACCACGTCGTCGGCGTAGTGCCGATAGCCGAGCAGGTTCTGACCTCGCAGCAGCATCTGCTGCGGGGTGTTGGGCATGGCTTCCTTCAGAGCCCGAATACGCGCCCAGGGGTCCTCGCCCAGATAGCGAATGCAGGCGTCGAAAGTCGCGCCGCCCCAGGATTCCAGCGACCAGAATCCCACGCGGTCGAGTTTCTCGGCGATGGGCAGCATGTCGTCCAGGCGCATGCGCGTGGCGAAGAGGGATTGGTGCGCGTCGCGCAGCACCACGTCGGTAATGCCCAGCGGACGTTGAGTATCGCTCATGGCCCTTCCTGATTGTGAAGAATGAGGGGTCTTGTCGAAGCGTGTCGATGCGCGGCGGCGAGAGGGTCGCTCAATCGCCGTGATGACGGCGGTAACGCTTGACCGCCGCGCCGATCACCGCCAGCAGCTCGGGATCATCGGACGGTGCCCGGGCGCTTGGCGACGGAGAGGGCGCCTCGGGCGGCGCGAAGCGCATCACCAGCCGCGACATGCCGCTGGTCGCCGCGACCAGCAGCGTCAAGAACACGAACACGAAGCCCATGCCGAAAGCCATCAGGCTCAAGCCTTCCTGCAACAGCAACGAATCGGACATTGGCGTTTTCCTTATCGTCCGGAGGTAATGACATAATACCCTGCCCGATTCGCGGGATTTTGCAATGACACCAAGGGTGATGACGACGACATGACGCAAGTGGCCAGCGGGCGCATCGGTCTGGCACCGATGGAAGGGGTGATCGATGTGGTCACGCGTGAACTGTTGAGCGCCGACGGTGCGCTCGACTGGACGGTGACCGAGTTCGTGCGCGTGGTCGACACCCGTCTGCCGGCGCGGGTGTTCCTGCGTCACTGCCCGGAGCTGGAAACCGCCGCTTGTGCCACTGCCTCCGGCACCCCGGTTCACCTGCAATTGCTGGGGTCCGATCCCGAAGCACTGGCGGCGAACGCAGTGCGTGCCCAGGCGCTCGGCGCACGCCAGGTCGATCTCAACTTCGGTTGCCCGGCGAAAACCGTCAACCGCCACGACGGCGGAGCATCGTTGCTGCGCCAGCCCGAGCGCGTCCACACCGTCGTGCGTGCCGTTGCCGAGGCATTGGCACCGCTGGGCATCGCCGTGACCGCCAAGATCCGCCTGGGCTTCGACGACAAGCATGTCGCGCTGGCCTGCGCCGAGGCCGCCGAGAGCGGGGGCGCGGCCCACCTGGTCGTGCACGCCCGCACCCGTCGCGAAGGGTATCGGCCGCCGGCCCACTGGGAATGGATCGGCAGGATACAGGCCCGTCTGTCGATTCCGGTGATCGCCAACGGCGATATCTGGACACTGGAGGATTACTGGAAGGCTCGCACCCTGTCGGGGTGCGCGGACGTGATGCTGGGTCGCGGCATTCTCGCCGACCCCTGGCTGGCACGCCGCATCAAGCATTGGCAACGCCACGGCGAGATGCTCCCGGCGACGCCCTGGTCGGCCCGCGCCGAGATACTCCATGCCTATGCCCAGCGCATGCGCGCGCATTTACCCGAGAAGGTCGTGGTGTCGCTGCTCAAGCAGTGGCTCAACCAGATGCGCGGACGTCACGAGGAAGCCGCCCGGCGTTTCGCCGCCTTGCGGCGACGCACCGAGCTTGTCGATTTTCTAGCCGGCCTGGGGCCAATGACGCCTGCCACCGACACTCAGCCACGGGTCGATGCGAGCGGTGAACGGGCCTGATGCCGAATTATAAAACACTGTTCACGATAACGGCGGCGCGGTAGAATTCTCACCTCACTCACACCGTTCGCACGCTCATGAAAATCACGCGCATCGCCTACTACAATATGCTGGGGCTGGTTCTGCTCCTCAGCTGGTGGTGGCCTCACCTCCCGCTGTGGACGACCCTGGACGACGACGTCTTCTGGCTCTTCAACCGGACGCTCTCGATCGCCGATCATCCGCTGTGGACGACCTTGGTCGCCATCTTCAACAACCGCGGCTTCGATGCCGTCAGCTTCTTGATCCTGGCGGCGATCTTCACCTGGGCGGTACGTCGGGACCCGCGCCCGCAACGCCTGCAGCGCTGGATCGCCATCGGCCTGACCATGCTGATCACCGCCGGTCTGGTGAGCCTGCTGGTCAACAAGCTGGTGACGTACGGTCACCCCAGTCCGACCCTCACCCACGCCGGCGTCCATCTGCTCTCCCAGGAAGTGCCTTTCGCGACCAAGGACGCCTCCGGCAACAGTTTTCCGGGCGATCATGGCCTGATGTTGATGACGTTTGCTGCCTTCATGTGGCACTTCGCCGGACGCCGAGTGGGGCTGGTCAGCGTCGCGGCGGTGATCGTGCTGAGTGCACCCCGCATCATCGGTGGCGGCCACTGGTTCAGCGATGTCTACATGGGGGCCCTGGCCATCGCCCTGCTGACGCTCCCCTGGGTGCTGTGCACCGCCTGCGCCGCGCGCCTCAGCGAGCGGCTTCAGCATGGGCTCGCCCGCTTGATGTCACGCCTTGATCACTGAATCGTCATGCCGCCGAGGGGGCGAGAACGCACAGGCCTCCGCCCCTTCGGCGATTCGCTGATCGGGAAGCGGCGACAGCGTCTCGAACGCGTCCCATGCCATGACGCGATCGCGCCCGGCATGCTTGGCGGCGTACAGCCGTCGGTCGGCCAGTTCGATCATCTCGCCAAGCGTCGCGGCTTCATCCTCGGCCGCGATGCCCTGGCTGACGGTCATGCCAAGCGACTTGTCGGGCAATGCCAGGGGCTGCTCGCGTACCAGCGCGGCGATACGCTCCGCCACCGTCATGGCGGCACCACGCGTCATGCCGGGCAGCAACAGCATGAATTCCTCGCCACCGTAGCGGCCCAGCATGTCACCTTCTCGCAGGCCCTGCTGCAAGCAGTTCACCAGGTGACACAGGGCTGCATCCCCCGTGGCATGGCCATGCAGGTCGTTGAAGCGCTTGAAATGATCGACGTCCAGCAGCACCAGCGCGAAGGGACACTGCGCGCGACGCCAGCGCTCGGCGATGGACAGGATCGCACGCCGGTTGAGCGCGCCGGTCAACATGTCGTGCAGCGCCTCACGGCGGTAGGTGCGCTCGAGGCGCTCGGTGACGCCTTCCAGCCCCATGAGCACACCGCCGAACAGCATCCCCATCATGGCCAGATTGATCCATAACAGCCCCGTGGCCATGGCCGGAGAAAGAGACGCCGGCGGCATGTCGCGGTGCACACTCATCAGCAAGACGCCGACCATACCCACCAGCAGGCATGACAAGACGATCTTGCAGGATTTCGGCAGCGCGCTGATATGCAGCACGAGCAACGCCAGCCCGACATAGAATTCGAACCCGACGCCGGCGCCATAGAGGCGGATGGCCTCGCAAATGAGCAACACCATCACCGCCCACAACAGTCCCGCGCCCCATGCCATGTGGCCCCGCAGATGCAGGCCACGTGCAACCAGCGTTGCCACCAGGCTGGCCAGCACGATCCCCACCGGCCATGGGTGTCCCAGCCAGAGAAACAACGGCATCATCAAGCCGGCATAGGCCACCAGCGCCATGCCGTAAAGATGGGCGAAAGTGTCGAAATAGCGACGGCGTTCCGGTGGCAAAGGACAGCGCGGCGGCAGCGGCGGCCCTCCTTCGCCCCATGGGCGATGTAGACGTAGTGGCATGATCAACGAATCCCTTTTCATTGCGTTAGGCCACGTCATGCGACGGACCTTCCCCTGCATCGATTCCCTAGCAAGGTTAGCCAGACTCGGCGTATCAAAAGGACGATTCGTGTATGAATTTAGCCACTTTGCGGCATGAAATTCGTCAAACGCCAAATAAGCAAAACGCCATGTTGCATGCACCGTTGCGCTCGGCTATCCGTACTAGACTCACGGTTCCGCTCAGGCCGTCGTCTCGACGGACTCCAGCTCGCCCATTACCAACTGATCGCGGCCAGCGGACTTGGCGCGATACAGGCGACGGTCGGCCAGATCGATCACCTCGGATAGCAAGGCCGCTTCGTCGGAAGCGGCAAGCCCCATGGAAAACGTGACGGGCAGCGTCAGCGTATCCAGCTGGCAGGGACGATCCGACAGACACTGCCGAATGTGCGCCGCCACCGCGAGCACCTCCTCGCGTTCGCTTTCGGGCAGCACGATCAGGAACTCCTCTCCGCCGACACGTCCCAGCCGATCATGCTCGCGCAAGGCACCCCGCAGGGTGTTCGCCAGGTGACGCAGCACTTCATCTCCAGCCGTATGGCCGTATTCGTCGTTGATCTGCTTGAAATGATCGGCGTCGAGCAACAGCAGCGTGAAGTGGCGTTGTTGATGCCACAGCATGTCGGCTTCGTGGAAGATGGCACGACGGTTGAGCACGGTGGTGAGATAGTCATGGGTGGCGTCGCGCCGGAAATGATGTTCGCAGCGCTCGGTGATCACGTGCAGTCGCCACATGATCAGCCCAAGGACCAGGAAGACTGCCACCAGGTTGATGATCTGCAGTTCCTGGTGCAAGGCAGCACCACCCGCCATCCAGGGAGTGGCAAGCGGTGCCAGCGTCAGGGTCGCCACCGCGACGCTACCGATCGAAACGCTCATCGCGACCTTGTAACGCGCCCCCATGTCGCTGATCAGCATTTCGCACAGCAGCAGGAAAAAATAATACTCGAACCCGGCGTCAGGGCCGAGCCCGAATATGCTCAGCGACAGCACCACCAGCGTGACCGTCATCTTGACGGTCATCGCGCGTCTCAGCTGCAAGCGCCGGTGCAGCATCAATGCCACCGCGTTGGCCGCCACGCAGGCCAGGTTCAGGAGGGTCACCCAAGGCATCTGCAAGCCGATCAGGACACAGGCATATGCCATGTGTCCCAAGCTCGCGATCAAGAAGATCTGCGACATGACCTCGTAACCGCGTCGCCGCTCCAGCGGCAGCCCCCCCGGGGCATCGCACGACCACTGCCAGAGCCGTAGCCAGGCCCATGAGTTCATTTGGATATCCCTTTCTGCCCGCGCCGCGCTGCGCAATGACAACGCAATGTCCCCACCTCCGAACCGGCATCGGGGCAAGGATCGTTGTGTATCGCCACCAGGTAACGGCATCCCGCCAGTTTAGGTACCTCTACATTCGGGCCCGCTTCCAGCGGCATTGACTAAGTCAGCTTAGCCAATATGCGCTCGAGCGCTAGCAAAACGTAAACTAATGTTACTCTAATGTCGCCATATGGCGTCACTAGTGGCTTCCGGGTGAACATGAGAAGGTTGGCGGCTGGCAAGCATGCCGACTTTCATGATCTACCAAGGATGCCGACCTCCATGTCACGACTACTACACCATGACGACCTGGGAAAATTGCTCCTGCGCCTGGCCGTGGGTGGGTTGATACTTCTACATGGCATCGACAAGCTGCTGAACCCCGCCAGCATCACCGACATCGGCAACATGCTCGATACCATGGGCGTCCCGGTTTTCCTGGCGTATGGCGTGCTGATCGGGGAAATCGTCGCACCTTTGATGGTGATTCTCGGCTGGCAGGCACGCATCGGCGGCCTGTTGATGGCCGGCAACATGCTGGTCGCGTTCGTGCTGGTGCATCACGACGAATGGCTGGCGCTCAACGCCCAGGGCGGCTGGGCGCTGGAGTTGCAGGGGCTGTTCCTGATCGGCGCGCTGGCGATCGCTTTCATGGGAAGCGGGCGCCTGGCGATGCATCCCGACTGACCCGCTCTCTCGGTCCCGGCCATCAGGATTCGGGCGGGACATCCAGGGCGGCCAGGCGCGCGGCCAGCAATGCCGGAAAACGCTTGAACCAGGTCTGATTGAGTGGCGAGGGATGCGGCAGCGGCGCCAGGCGAAACTCGCCCCCGCGCCCGTCGGGCAGGAACAGCGGCGTCGTGTGCACGGCCTCGAAACGGTCCTCGCGGGCCCAGAAGGCCTCGAGTTCGCGCTTGATATCGCGAGGCTGTCCGATGGCAAACCACAGGAAGGCCTCGCGCCCCAGCGTGATCAGTGTCCGGCCCTGCCAGTGATCGATCAGAAGTTCCGCCATCAAGGGCTGAAAGCGCTTCTTGACCGCCATCGACCAGGCCTTGTTGCCACGTGGCTTGTAGGGCACGGTATTGGCCCAGAAATACTGCCGCCCCACGTCGAGCGATGCCTGGAAATCGGGCAGCGCTTCGCCGTACCGGTAGCGGTAGAGTTCGGCGCGTACTTTCTGTCCACCGCTGCCCACGAAGGGCTCGCCATGTTCGACTTCACGGCGCCCGGGATCGCGCCCGAAGAAACCGAGCGGCGCCGCACGCGGCCCCAGACCGATGATCGGCTCGCACGGATCGCGATCGTAAGTGCGATACACGTCGAGGTCCACGCCCTCGAGCGCGTCGGCTTCGCGACGAAACGCCGTGCGTAACGCCGGTGGCAAGGTTACGTCTTGCGACATGCGGAGATTCCTTTCTCACCTTGCAGGCAATATCGATGATGCCGCGCCCGGCATCGTTTCCTCGCGGGGCGCGGCATGGCTCGCTTACCAGCTTCCGGTATTTTCCATCGAGGCCCACGGTTCCTGTACGGGCAGCGCATCGCCTTTTTGCAGCAACTCCACGGAGATGCCGTCCGGCGAGCGGACGAAGGCCATGTGACCGTCGCGCGGGGGCCGATTGATGGTCACGCCGTTGTCCATCAAGTGCTGGCAAAGCGCATAGATATCCTCGACCCGATATGCCAGGTGGCCGAAGTTGCGTCCGCCCGTATAGGTCTCGGGGTCCCAGTTGTAGGTCAGCTCCAGCTCGGGGGCCTTCAACTCTTGCGAGCGCTGCTCGTCGTCGGGCGCGGCGAGGAACACCAGCGTGAAGCGGCCCTTTTCGTTCTCCTTGCGGCGAACCTCCTTGAGGCCCAGCAGGTCGCAATAGAAATGCAGCGACGCGTCGAGATCGGCGACACGAACCATCGTATGCAGGTACTGCATGGTAATCTCCCCCTGATGTTATGCAGGCTAAACGTCAATGGTAAACCAGCCCGGCGATTGCCGCGAACGCTGGATCGCCGGACCGCTTTGTTCATGCTTTCACGAGGCTCTCGATGACGACGTATTGCGACCACGCCCCCGGCCACCCGTTCCATGGCCCGTATCATGACCACGAATACGGATTTCCCGTACGCGACGACGATCGACTGTTCGAGCGCCTGATTCTGGAAATCAACCAGGCGGGCCTTTCCTGGCTGACGGTGCTCAAGAAGCGCGAGGCCTTCTCGGCGGCGTTCGATGACTTCGTCGTGGCACGCGTCGCCGCCTACGACGACACGCAGAGGGCGCGTCTGCTCGCCGATGCAGGTATCATCCGCAATCGACGCAAGGTCGATGCCGCGATTCACAATGCCAATGTGGTGCTGGCATTGCAGCGCTCGCACGGCAGCTTTGCCGCCTGGCTCGATGCACATCATCCGCGTTCGCTGGACGAGTGGGTGCGCCTGTTCAAACGCACCTTCCGGTTCACAGGCCCCGAGATCGTCAACGAGTTCCTGATGAGTACCGGCTACTTGCCGGGCGCGCATCGCGACGATTGCCCGGTGCAACGCCAGGTCATCGCACGGCGACCGCCGTGGCGCGACGCGACCTGACAGCGCATCGAGACGTCCCGCACGAATTGCCCAATGCCGCTTCCAGGGGAGACAACAGCGCATGGATTCACTGACGCAGGCCTGCCTGGGCGCCGCCATCGGCGGCACCGTGCTGGGCCGCCGTCTCGGCCGCAAGGCGGTCATCGCCGGCGCCGCACTCGGCACGCTACCCGATCTCGATATCGTCATCGATTATGGCGATGCCGTGGCGGACTATACCTATCATCGCGGCTTCAGCCATTCGTTGCTGGTGCTGGCGGTCCTGGCGCTATTGCTGACCTTGCTGGCCAGGGCGGGAGAGCGCTGGCGACGCGTCACGCCGCCCATCGGCACGCTGCGCTGGGGGCTGCTGTTCGGCGGCTGTCTGCTGACGCACCCCGTGCTGGATGCCTTTACCACGTATGGCACCCAGCTCTGGTGGCCGTTGACCACGCCGCCGGTGAGCTGGCACAGCATCTTCATCATCGACCCGCTTTTCACGCTGCCCCTGCTGGTGGGCGTCGTCGCGGCCCTGATCAAGGGCGACTCGCCACGCCTGCTGGGCTGGGGCCTGACGATCGCCTGCTTTTATCTGACCTTCGCGGTCGCCGCGCAGAACACGGTGAATGCACGCATCGCCCCGAGTCTCGCCAGTCTGGGACTCGACGAGGCCCCGCGCCTGGTTCAGCCGACACCGTTCAACACCCTGCTGTGGCGCGTCACGGTGGTCGAGGATGGCACCTATTACGAGGGGGTCGTGAGCCTCTTCGACGGTCAGACACCGCTGGCACTGACCCAGCTGCCGCGGGGGGCCGAATGGGAGGACGCGGCACTCGCCATGGCGGCCGGGCAACGCCTGCAATGGTTTGCCGGCCCCTTCCTGCGCTACCGTGTCGACTCGCGCGAGGGCGAGACCCGATTGGTGGCCACCGACCTGCGCCTGGGCTCTCCGGGCTATCACATGTTCAACTTCACGCTCGCCGAGCGCACCGAGGATGGCTGGCGCCCCGTCGTCAGCGAACGGCTCGAGGGGCCACGCCCCGATGGCGACGCCTTTGCCGCGCTCTTTCAGCGTCTGCTCGTCCCTCAGGCCAACGCTTGCTTGCCGGTGGACGAACGCCTGGCGCGATGCCTGACGCCGAAGGTCGTGCCCTGATGCACGGCGTACTGACGCACCTCGCGCAGGCATGAAAAAGGCGGCTCATGAAGAGCCGCCTCGGCGCATGGATATCACGCGATTGGCGCCCGCGGTGCGCGGTCAGAGACGCTCGGTCACGTAGTGCGTCACGGCCTGACGGGCCTCGCCCATCGCCCGATCCCGCAGCGCCTCGCCCATGTTGAGCCCCTCCGCATAGATCCAGTCGGTATCCTGGATGCCCATCAAGCCCAGCAGACTGTTGACGTGGCCGGTCTGGGTGTCCAGCGCGGTGCCCGCATATTGACCGCCGCGCGCCGCCAGTATCAGCGCGCGCTTGCCTTCCACCAGGCCCACCGGGCCGTTCTCGGTATACCGAAATGTCTTGCCGGCACGCAGCACACGATCGAACCAGGCCTTGAGCTGGCTGGGGATGCCGAGGTTGTACAACGGCACGGCCAGCACGATGAGATCGTGCGCCAGGAGTTCCTCGATCAGCGTATCGGAACGCGCCGCCAGATCGTGCTGGTGGGCGTCGCGCTCGGCGGGATCGGTCATCCAGCTGCGCATCTCCTCGCCGTCGAGGTGAGGAAGATCGAGCGTCACGACATCGCGCTCGGTGAGCTGGACATCGTCGCGCTGTTCGAGCTGCGCCTTGAAATGTGCCGCCAGCGCACGTGATTGTCCGTGCTCGCCGAGGATGGAGGCAGTCACCAGCAAGATGTTACGAACGGCCATGGGAGTATCCTTTTCGTCGGGTTACGGGGTTGTGTCCGCATGGCGACATTATTCGTTGTCATTTTTGAAAAGAAAAACGCAAAAAAGCCCATGAACCATTCGATGGAATGAACTGATTCTCTTCTACGTCTCGGCACTTTCGCGCGAGGCTCTTGATGGACATGCACGCCACAGGGCCCTGTCCTGAAGGGCCCTGTCGGGCGTAAGTCGCTTTCAGCGTTGCCGCCCAATGCTCACATGCACCGACGGAACAGCACCTTGAAATCCTCGACGGTCAGGGCCACAGGGTTCCCTCCACAGCTGGGGTCCTCGATAGCCATGGCAGCCAACTCGTCGATGCGCGCCGGATCGGCGCCGACCTCGGAGAGCGTACGCGGGATACCCATCTGATCGTTGAGCGCTTGCACGAATGCCCTGAAACCGTCGAAGCCGCCCTCGATCCCCAGGTAGGCCGCCGCCATGTCGAACCGTTCGCGGATGCTATCGGCGTTGAACGCCAGCACCGCCGGCATGCAGATCGCATTAGTGGTGCCATGGTGAGCATTGAACACCGCGCCAATGGGATGACTCATCGCATGGATGGCCCCCAACCCCTTCTGAAAGGCAGTTGAGCCCATCATCGCCGCACTCATCATGTGCGCACGTGCCTCGATATCGGTGCCGTCGGCATAAGCGCGTGGCAGATATTCCTTGACCAGCCGCATCCCTTCCAGTGCGATGCCTTGGCTCATCGGATGATAATGCGGGCTCGAGAACGCTTCCACGCAGTGGGCAAACGCATCGAGCCCGGTGCCAGCGGTGATCGCCCTGGGCATGCCTATCGTCAGTTCGGGATCACAGATCACCACCCTGGGCAGGACTCTGGGGTGGAAGATGATCTTCTTTTCATGGGTCTTGGCGTTGGTAATGACGCTGGCCCGCCCCACCTCCGAGCCGGTCCCGGCCGTGGTAGGCACGGCCACGATGGGGGCGATCGCGTCGGCATCGGCCCGCGTCCACCAGTCGTCGATATCCTCGAAGTCCCACACCGGGCGCGTCTGGCCAGACATGAAGGCCACCATCTTGCCCAGGTCCAGCCCGGAGCCACCGCCAAACGCGACCACCCCGTCATGCCCCCCCGCCCGAAAGGCCTCGATCCCTGCCGTCAGGTTGCGCTCGTTGGGGTTGGGATCGACTTCGGCGAAGAGCCCCCGTCCCAGCCCCGAGGCCTCCAGGATGTCCAGCGCGGCAGCGGTGACAGGCAGCTCGGCCAGACCGCGATCCGTCACCAGCAGCGGTCGGGTGATGCCCGCCTCGGCACAGGCCGCGGGCAACTCCTTGATCCGGCCCGCCCCGAAACGGATGGCGGTGGGATACGTCCAGTTTCCAGTCAATGACATGTCGTCACCTTTTTAGCCTGTTGTTTTTTTCTTCATGTCGTTTTTCTTTATGTAGTTTTCTTTATATAGTAGGACTTGGGGCGTGTCAGGTTGTGATAGCCAATCACCGACAAGCCACCACCGCGCCCCGACTCCTTGCAGCCAGTCCAGCACAGGCCAGGATCCAGATAATCCGCACGATTCATGAATACGGTACCGGTCTCGACCCGATCACCCACTCGCTGGGCACGCGCGATATCGGCCGTCCACAGGCTCGCGGTCAGCCCGAACCGGCTGTCATTCATGAGACGAATGGCCTCTTCATCACCACTCACCTTCATGATGCCGACCACCGGACCGAAGGTTTCCTCGCGCATCACACGCATGTCATGCGTTACCTCGGTAAGGATCTGCGGACTCAGGTAGGTGCCGCCGTCATCTTCGGGTTTCTGCATGACATGGGCCCTCGCGCCGGCGGCCAAGGCCTCATCGATCTGGCTACGAACCTCCCTGGCAAAACGGATGTTCGCCATCGGGCCGATATCCGTATCGGCGGCCAGCGGATTGCCGAGCTTGTAGCCCTCGACGATCGCTACCGCCTTGTCGACGAAGGCTTCATAGAGGCTCTCGTGCACATAGATGCGTTCGATCCCGCAGCAGCATTGGCCTGAATTGAACATCGCGCCGTCGATCAGGGCCGCCACCGCGGCATCGAGGTCGGCATCCTCCATGACATAGCCTGGATCCTTGCCGCCCAGCTCGAGCCCTAGCCCGGTAAAAGTACCGGCTGCCGCCTGTTCCATGGCACGTCCACCGTCCACGGAACCGGTGAAGTTGACGAAATCGAACGCTCGATCGGCAAGCAGCGTCGAGGTGGTGGCGTGATCCAGAAAGACATTCTGGATCACTGCCTCGGGCACGCCGGCCGAATGGAAGGCATGCGCCATCCGCTCGCCTGCCAGCAGGGTCTGGGTGGCATGCTTCAACAGTACGCTGTTGCCTGCGATCAGCGCCGGCGCCACCGTGTTGATCGCCGTCATATAGGGGTAGTTCCAGGGGGCCACTACCAGCACCACCCCATGTGGAATGCGCTTGATGTAGCGTTTGACGGTGGCGTCCTCGCCCACCGCAATATCGGCCAGCGCCTCTTCGGCGATGGTCGCCATATGGTTACCCCGTTCTTCGAAGCCACCGAACTCGCCACCGTAGCGAACCGGGCGCCCCATCATCTGCGCGAGCTCCGGCACCAGTTCGTCATTCATCGCTCCCACGGCGGCGATGCCGGCCCGCACCAGATCGATGCGCTCCCGGAGAGGACGTGCGGCCCACTCAGCCTGGGCCGCACGCGCCCGATCCGCTGCCTGCCGTGCAGCCTCGGGCGACAGCGCCTCACGCTCGGCGAAGACCGACCCATCGATCGGCGAGATACATCTCAGAATATGCCCCATCATCCCCTCCCGTTTGCCATTTCCCGTTTTGCGGACCTGACCTCAACACCGCTCGAAACCGCGTGCCACCTCGTAGTCGGAGACCACCCGCTGGAAGTCCTCGAGCTCCACTTCGGCGGCTCGCACGTAATGGTCGACCACATCTTCCCCCATGGCCTCGCGCAGCATGGTGGAGCCCCTCAGGGCCTCCATGGCATCGCGCAGATTCTGTGGTATCAGGCCACTCCCCCCTTCGTAGGTATCGCCCTCGGCGGGAGGAGGCAGCGCCAGGCATTCTTCGATCCCCTTGATGCCCGCGGCCAACTGGCCGGCCATGGCCAGATAGGGGTTCAGGTCCGAGCCGCCGATGCGGCACTCGATGCGCACCGCCCGTGTACCTTCGGCGCAGAGGCGAAACCCTGCGGTACGATTATCCACCGACCAGACCGTGCGCGTGGGTGCGAAGGTGCCCTTCTGGAAGCGCTTGTAGCTATTGAGGTAGGGAGCCAGGAAGTAGGTATAGTCGGGCGCGTATTTCAGCAACCCCGCCAGGTAATGTTTCATCAAAGCGGACATGCCCAGCGCATCGCGCTCATCGTGGAAGGCTGACAGGCCCTGCTTCCACAGCGACTGGTGGATATGACTGGAACTCCCCGCATGGGCGTGGTGCCATTTCGACAGGAAAGTCACCGCCCGCCCCTGCTGCCAGGCGATCTCCTTGGTCGCATGCTTGGCAATGGTATGGTAATCCGCCGTATCGAGTGCTTTCGCGCAACGGATGTTGAGCTCCTCCTGACCCGCTCCGGCCTCCCCCTTGGTGCCTTCCACGGGTATGCCCGCCGCATGCAGGTGGTTACGTAGCGGACGCAACACATGCTCTTCCTTGGTGGTCTGGAAGATATGATAGTCCTCGTTGTACCCGCTGATCGGCTGCAGGTCGCGAAACCTTCCCTTGCGAATTTCGTCGAGGCTTTTCTCGAACAGGAAAAACTCCAGTTCGGTGGCCATTATCGCCTCCAGCCCCATCGCCTCCAGTCGCGCCAGCTGTCGCTTGAGAATGGCACGCGGCGCATGGGGGACTTCCGCGTGCGTGCGATGATCCAGCAGATCGCACAGCACCATGGCCGTGCCCTCCAGCCACGGCACGGAGCGCAGCGTGGCCAGATCCGGCTTCATGATGTAGTCGCCGTAGCCTGCCTGCCAGGAGGTGCTTGCATAGCCACCGGGCGTTGCCATCTCGAGATCCGTGGCCAATAGATAGTTGCAGCAGTGAGTCTCCTCCCAGCCATGGTCCACGAAGTGGCGCGCATGCAGCCGCTTGCCCATCAGGCGCCCCTGCATGTCGACAATGCATACGAGCACCGTGTCGATCTCACCGCTCTCGACCCTAGTCTTCAGGTCATCCAAAGCCAGCGTGTTGGTCATTTCCGAGGTTCCCAATAGCCATCACCATGACGAGGCCCGACGCACGGCCGGTCCCCTTTCAAGCGGCGTGCCCCGGCAGGTGCCAGGGCACGGGGCCGACTCATGCATCGACGTAACGATAGGGCCTGCCGGCCTTGCGCATATCGGCGTTGTACTGCTTGAAGATTTCGACCACCTTGGCCTTGGTCTCGGATTGCGCCGCGATTTCATCCCAGAACTCCTGGGCCGCCGTTTCTACCTGATCCCACTCGGCGTCGGGAATGGAAGTCAGCTCCAGCTTGTCACCGTGGACGCGCAGCCTGGCCTCGCCACCCCAGTACCAGTACTGGCGATGGTAGTGAGACTGCTCACAGCACACCTCGAACAGGAGTCTGAGGTCTTCCGGAAGCTCCTCCCAGCGTTCCATATTGACGAAGAAATGGCCGATCCAGGCACCCGAGATGTTGTTGGTCAGGAAGTAGTTGGTCACGTTGGCCCAGCCGACCGTGTAGTCCTCGGTGATGCCGGACCAGGCGATCCCGTCCAGCTCGCCGGTCTGCAAGGCCACCTCGATGTCTTCCCAGGGCAACGTGACCGGCACGACACCGAACCGGGACAGAAAACGTCCGGCGGTGGGGAAGGTAAAGACACGCTTGCCCTCCAGGTCCTTGAGGCTGCGAATCGGCTCCTTGGTGGCGAAATGGCACGGATCCCAGGCGCCGGCGCTCACATGCTTGACGCCGACCTTGGCGTACTCCTCTTCCCAGATTTCCTTGAGCCCGTACTGATTGAACAGTACCGGCACATCGAGGCTATAACGGCAACCGAAGGGGAAGTACCCTCCGAAGACGGTGACCTCGGTGGGAGATGCCATCGAATCGTCATCCGACTGCACGGCATCGATGGTGCCGCGCTGCATCGCCCGGAACAGCTCTCCGGTCGGCACCAGTTGATCGGCACTGTACAGCTCGATCTGCATGCGATCCCCGGCGATCCGGTTGAACAGGTCGATGGCAGGCTTGGCCACATGCTCGGCCAGGGCGGCCCCGGCATAGGTCTGCATGCGCCACTTGATGGTCGGCTCGGAGGATGACTGGGCCATGACCCTCGAGGCCAGCGGCATGATGGCTGCACCGGCTGCGGCATTGATCAGAAATTTGCGTCTTGTTGTCATTTTTGTAGCTCTCCTGGTGTCACTATCGAATGGACATGGCCCTTGTCAGGGCTATCGTTGCTCGGTCACGCTGCTGTCAACTCCCATAAATGTAGCCTGGAAGCCAAAGGGCGATCTGCGGAAAGACCATGACCAGACTCAAGGCTGCCATCATCACTGCCACGAAGGGGAGGATGGATAAATAGATGTCACGCAGCCCGATCTCCGGGGGCGCCATGGCACGCATCAGGAAAAGGTTGTATCCGAATGGCGGCGTCATGTAGGCGATCTGCGTCGTGATCGTGTAGAGAACGCCATACCAGATCAGGTCGAACCCCAGCGCCTCGACCAACGGCACGTAAAGTGGCGCCACGATCACCAGCATGGCGGTGTCGTCGAGGAAGGTCCCCATGACGATGAAGCTGAGCTGCATGAGGATCAGAATCGTCCAGGGCGAGAGCCCCAGGCGCTCGGTAAACAGGCCCTCGATGGCCTTCACCGCCCCCAGGCCATCGAATATGGCCCCGAAGGCCAAGGCTGCCAGGATGATCCACATGAACATGCAGGAAATGGCCAGCGTGTTTCGCACCGATACCTCGAAGACCTGGCGCGTCATTCGTCCCTTGAGAATAGCCGCCAGCAGCGCGGCCATCGCGCCGACCGCCGAACTTTCGACCAGGGATGTCCAGCCCTTGACGAAGGGGACCATCATCACCGCAAAGATCACCAGGGGCAGCAGCCCCGCCCTCAGCAGACGCAGCTTCTCGGCCAGCGACACGTTCCGCTCCTCGGCGGGAAGAACGGGGCCCAGGCTTGGCTGAAAGCGGCAGCGCACATAGATATAGATGACGAAGAGCATCGCCATCATCAGCCCCGGTAGCACGCCGGCAAGCCACAACTGCCCTACGGGCTGGCGCGCGATCATGGCGTACAGCACCAGCACCACCGAAGGCGGCACCAGAATGCCGAGACTGGACCCCGCCTGGATGACGCCGGTGACCATGATCTTGTCGTACCCGCGCCGGAGCAGTTCGGGCAGGGCGATGGTGGCGCCGATCGCCATACCGGCCACCGACAGCCCGTTCATGGCCGAGATCAACACCATCAGCCCGATCGTGCCAATGGCCAGGCCGCCTTTGATCGGCCCCATCCAGACATGAAACATCCGATAGAGGTCATCGGCGATACGGCTTTCCGAGAGCACGTACCCCATGAAGATGAACATTGGCAGGGTCAGCAGCGGGTACCATTTCATCAGCTTCATCGCGGACGAGAACGGAATGTCCACTCCACCGGTTCCCCACAGCAGGACCCCCGCCAGGGCGCCGACGAAGCCGATGGCGCCGAAAACACGTTGTCCGGTGAGCAGCATCAGCATCATCGAGCTGAACATCACGATGGCGATCATTTCATATGACATCAGTCGAGCACCCCGCGCAGACGGCCGACATCCCGGAAAAATTCGGCAAGAGATTGAAGGATCATCAACAGCACACCGAGACAGAGCACGACCTTGATGGGCCAGAGCCAGGGTCTCCAGGCCGTCGGGCTACGCTCCAGAAAACCGAGCTGGTCACTGGCCGCCGCGGTCCCTTCCGTGAAGAACGTGCCAACGAGGCCCAAGAGAAAGTCGAACGGCTCGTTACCGAAGTAGCCGAGAGAATAGGCCGTCGATACCAACCCGCCATAAAGCAGGACACCGAGGTAAAAGATCAGGAAGAAGACCGTGAAGGCATCGACCCACGCCTTGGTCTTCGGGCTCCAGTCGCCGTAGAAAAGATCCATGCGCACATTCGAGCCCATTTGGATCGAGTAGGGTCCGCCCAGCACGAAATACGCCACCATGACGAATTGTGCGGTCTCCAGCGTCCACATCGTGGGAGTCAGAAACACCTTGGAGACCGAGGACCACAGCAGCACCGCGATCAGCACGAAGATCAGATACATCGCGATCCGCCCGATGAAACGGTTCATCGCATCGATCGCGCTGATGTAACCGAGAATGACTCTAGGCATCGTGCCTACCCCCTCTATGAGCAAGCTCGACTCCCAGAGCGGTCAGCGCCGGCTGAATCAGCTGCATCAACTCCCGGGCCATGGAATGAACATCTTCCGGCGTGACCAGCAGGTCGTTGCGAATCTCGATCATCACGTTCGCCAGGCCATTGTCGATACCGTGGCGCACCAGCGAATGGGTGACGCCGTCCTGCGGCCCATAGGGCGCGTTGCGCTGAATGCATCGATGGGCCAGACGATGGGCGTTCGCCAGCATCGCATCGGCCAGACGGCGGTCGGCATCATGCAGAATGCCGATCTCGACCTTACGCACCCGGCCATGAAAGGTAGGCGTGAAACTGTGAACCGTGATCAGCACGGTAGGGATATCGTGAGCCTTGCGCTGTGCCAGCACCTGAGTCACAGCCTTGCAAAACGGCTCGTAGACGGCCTCGACCCGAGCGGCTCTCTGCACTGACGTCAGCCCGCGGTTACCCGGCACCTCGACGATCTCGGAGCGCTCCGGCATTGCGCTGGCCGCCTCGGGAGGACGATTGCAGTCATAGACCAGCCGCGAGACACGACTTGCCACCAGCGGAGCATTGAGCAATCCCGACAGCGCAATGGCCACATCGCGTGCGCCAGGGTCCCAGGCGGCGTGACTGCGACGGTGGGCGGGAGCCAGTCCCAGCCCGTGGTAGCACTCGGGGATATGGTACGACGCGTGCTCGCACAGCAGGAGAACCGGGCCCTTGGCGTACCGATAGAGAATCTCGACGTTCGGGGATAATTGTTCTAATTCGCTGGACATCATGATTTCTCCGCGACTATGTAAAGATATAGACGTCGCCAAGACCACGCGTCAATATTTTTTCAAAGACCAGGAAAACGCTGAAATGTCACGGTCAGCAACCGCGCAGAACCTACTCGGAAGGAGAATGTGATGGCGACCACCAATGCCGCCTCGACCGTGCGTGAACTGATCCGAGAGTACTACTCGGCGTTGACGCAAGCGGAGCGCAAGTTTGCCAATGCACTACTCGATAACTATCCCGCGGCGGGTCTCGCCTCGATCACTATCGTGGCGAGCAACGTGGGGGTGTCGTCTCCCACCGTGGCGCGGATGGTCAAGAAGCTGGGATTCAAGGGCTACCCGGAATTCCACAAGGCGCTGTTGAGCGAGCTGGAAGCAAAGGGGGTCGGGCCCACCAAGAGGCGTGACAACTGGTCATCCGAGGCCCCCAAGAAGCATCTGCTCAACCGGTTCTCCCAGGCGGTCACGAATAACCTGCAGCAGACCTTCGCTCATATCGATACCGAACGGTTCGATCAAGCGACCCGCCAGTTGGCCGATACCGAGAAGCGTCTTTACATTGTCGGTGGGCGCATCACCCAGGCGCTGGCCGATTATGCCTTCACGCATTTCCAGGCGGTGCGCCCCGGGGTGACCCATATGACCTCATCCTCGGGCACCTGGCCGCATTACGTGCTGGACATGGAGCCCGGAGACACCTTGCTGATCTTCGACGTCCGGCGGTACGAGACCAACTTGCTGCGCCTGACGGAAATAGTAAAAAAGCGCGGTGCGCAAATCGTGCTATTCACCGATCAGTGGGGCTCCCCCATCTCGACACTCGCCGATTTGACCTTTCACTGCCGGGTGGAAATTCCCTCGGGCTGGGATTCCAACGTAGCGACCATGATGCTGCTGGAAACCATGATCGCCTCGGTCCAGGAGCAACGCTGGCCAGACGCTCGTGATCGCTATGAGCGGTTGGATGAGTTGTTCGACAAGACCCATTTCTTTCGCAAGTTCACCTGACGCCGAGATTCAGTCTCTTCGCTCCACGCCCTGGCCACAGCCCACCAGCGTTTGATCGCCCTGCTCGACGCTCACCTGCACCGGGTAGGGCTTGCCGCTCATGTTGTCGAAACATGCCCGTGCCCGCAGCCGGACGGTGATGGGAGCGCCATCGTCATGCGCGCGCAGCGTCATGGCCGCTTGATGCCCGTTATCCAGCCGGGCGACATGATAAGGCAAGGTTCGCACGCGCTCGCCGTAATCCGTGGTGAGCGTCATCCGGGACGTCTCGCGATCGAGTTCGAGCAGCCAGCCAGGCTCGTTGCCGCGTGCCTGGAAGATCACGCCCGGCGCCGCCTTTCGGGTCGTCGACTCGCGCCGCGCGTCGCGCTGGCACGCCAGCTGGCCGTTGTCGCTTTCGACATGCGCCTGCCCGTCGCGCTCCACGAACGACAATGTGCCCTTTTCATAGCGTTCGCCCTCGGCGACGACGGTGCGCGCCAGTTCGTAGTAGCCCTGGCCGGACCAAAGCCGCAGATGCCCCTTGGGCGCCGCCGAGATCAGGTCCTGAGCCGGCGTGCAGCGCCAGGAGACGAACGCCTCCGCGCCATCGGCGAAGAAGGCGCTCGGCAGCAACGGCGACGTGGGGGCATCCTCGGCCTTGTCCGCCACGTCATCGAGACGCGGCGGTGGCGTGAACCCTTCTCCCGAGGCGTCGCTCACGCGTGGCGGCTCTGTGGAACTCGCGCAACCGCTCAATACGGCCGCGCACATCACACCCGACAGGACGTGCCGTGCACGTCGAGACACGCTGGGAAACATTCAGCTTCTCCTTGCTGGATGGCGCATGCCCATGCATCGAGAGCATGCTCCATGCGATATCGTTCAATCAAAGACGGCCGATAGCATAACAGCCCGTTCGCCGTGAGAAACGTCACTGCCGCAAGAAACGCAAACGCCGCCGGGGGATGCCCCGGCGGCGCGTGCAGGACGTCGTCGGACGACCTCAGCCGTAACGGCGACGCAACTCCCGTGCGGCCTCCACCATGTTGGCCAGCGCCGGCTCGACTTCGGCCCACCCGCGTGTTTTCAGGCCACAGTCCGGGTTGACCCAAAGCCGCTCGGCCGGGATCTTCTCGGCGGCTTTTTCCATCAGGCTCACCATCCATTCCACCTCGGGAATGTTCGGCGAGTGGATGTCGTACACCCCCGGGCCGATCTCGTTGGGATACGCGAAGTCCTGAAAGGCGTCGAGCAGTTCCATGTCGGAACGCGACGTCTCGATGGTAATGACGTCGGCATCCAGGGCCGCGATCGCCGCGATGATATCGTTGAATTCCGAGTAGCACATGTGCGTGTGGATCTGTGTCTCGTCACGGACCACCGCCGCGCTCAGCTTGAAGCTTTCCACTGCCCAGTCGAGATACCGCTGCCACTCACCCTGCCGCAGCGGCAGGCCTTCACGCAGTGCCGGCTCGTCGATCTGGATGATCTTGATGCCTGCCGCCTCGAGATCGGCGACCTCGTCCCGCAGGGACAGGGCAATCTGCCGACAGGTGGCATCGCGCGGCTGGTCATCGCGGACGAAGGACCACTGCAGGATGGTCACCGGGCCGGTGAGCATGCCCTTCATGGGCTTGTCGGTCAGCGATTGCGCGTATTCGCTCCAGCGCACCGTCATCGGCCCGGGACGGCTCACATCGCCGAAGATCACCGGCGGCTTCACGCAGCGCGAGCCGTAACTCTGCACCCAGCCGAAACGCGTGAAGGCAAAGCCGTCCAGCAGTTCGCCGAAGTACTCGACCATATCGTTACGTTCCGGCTCGCCGTGCACGGGCACGTCGATGGCCAGCGCTTCCTGGCGTTCGACGGCATGGGCGATTTCGTCGCGCATGCGGGCCTCGTAGTCATCGCGGCTCAGTTCGCCGCTCTTGAAGGCGCGTCGTGCGGCCCGGATGTCCTGGGTCTGCGGAAAGGAGCCGATCGTGGTGGTCGGAAACAGTGGCAGGTCCAGATGGCGATGCTGCGCCTTGGCACGCGTCGCGTAGGGGCTTGCACGCTCGGCATCGTCGGCGGACACCGCCGCCAGCCGCTCGCCCACGGCCGGCTTGTGGATGCGCGGCGATTGGCGGCGTGCATCGAGCGCCGCCGTCGCGGCCTCCAGTCGTGCGGTGTCTTCCGGCGTGGCGCGACCGTCGAGCAGATGCGCCAGCGTGACGATCTCGTCGAGCTTTTGCCGCGCGAAGGCCAGCCAGCTCTTGAGCTCGGCATCGAGGTCGGTTTCCGCGTCGAGGTCCACCGGCACGTGCAGCAACGAGCAGGAGGCGGAGATCCACAGGCGCTCGCCGAGACGCGCGCGGGCTACCTGCAGACGCTCACGCAGCGCTGCCAGATCGGCGCGCCAGATGTTGCGCCCGTCGATGGCGCCAAGGGACAGCACCTTGTAGGTGGGCAGGCGATCGAGCACGGCGTCGAGTTGCTCGGGCGCCCGCACCGTGTCGATATGCAGGCCGGCTACCGGCAGCCCTGCGGCAAGGCCCAGGTTGTCGCCCAGCGCCCCGAAGTAGGTCGCCAGCAACAGCTTGACCGGCGCGGATTGCAGCTTGTTGTAGGCGGACTCGAACGCCTGGCGCCAATCGCGGGGCAGATCCTGCACCAGCGCCGGCTCGTCGAGCTGCACCCATTCGACACCTTGCGCGGCGAGACGCTCGAGGATTTCTCCATAGACCGACAATACGTCGTCGAGCAGCGTCAGGCGGTCGAGCCCGGCACTCTTTTCCTTGCCCAGCCACAACCAGCTCACCGGCCCCAACAGGGCCACCTTGACCGGATGCCCCGCGGCCTGGGCCTCGGCGACCTCGTCGAACAAGCGCGTGGACGCCACCCGGAAGCGCTGGCCGGCATGCAGCTCGGGCACCAGATAGTGATAATTGGTATCGAAGTACTTGGTCATTTCGCAGGCGGCGGCGGGGGTGCCGCTCGGCGCGCGGCCACGCGCCATGCGAAATGTCGTATCCAGGTCGACATCGCCGTCGATGGCGCCGAAGCGCGGCGGCACCGCGCCGAGCATCGCGCTGACGTTCAGCACCTGGTCGTAGAAGGCGAAATCGCCGACGGTCACGAAATCGAGTCCCGCATCGCGGCTGGCCTGCCAGTGTTCGGCCCGCAACGCCTGGCCGCGACGCTCCAGCTCGGCCTGGTCGATATCTCCCTTCCAGTAAGCCTCGACGGCCTTTTTGAGTTCGCGATTCGCGCCAATGCGCGGATAGCCAAGAATGTGTGCCAGCGCCATCGTGTTTCCCCTTGCGGTATCCGGCTAGAATGAGTGACTTTCAGCAATAAGTGACTTTCTGTATCACGGCGTCGTGGTGCCGTGACGCGCTGGCAGCAGTCTCGCTGGCGACACTGAGTGAATCAAACTAAATTAACTAATCATCAAAATGAACGGCACTCATACAACATGCTCGAGCTTCGCCACCTCCGCACGCTAATCGCCCTACGCGACGCCGGCTCGCTCGTCGAAGCCGCCGAACGGGTGCATCTCACGCAGTCAGCGCTGTCGCACCAGATCAAGGATCTCGAGGAGCGCCTGGGCAGCCCCTTGTTTCTACGCAAGACACGTCCGGTCACCTTCACGCGTGCCGGGGAACGCCTGCTCGCGCTGGCCGAACAGATCCTGCCGCAGATCCGCATGGCCGAACGCGACCTGGCACGCCTGGCCGGTCATGAACAGGGCCGGCTGCACATGGCCATCGAGTGCCACAGCTGCTTTCAGTGGTTGATGCCGACCATCGATCATTTCCGCGATCATTGGCCGGAAGTCGAGGTCGACATTCCCAGCGGCTACAGCTTCGATGCACTGCCCTCGCTGGCGCGGGAGTCGCTGGACCTGGTCATCACCGCCGACCCCCAGCCGCTGGCCGGCATTCATTACGAGCCGTTGTTCCGTTACGAAGGCCTGCTGGCCGTGGGCAAGCAGCACCCTCTGGCACGGCGCGACTGGGTGACTCCCGAGGAACTGGCACGCGAAACGCTGATCACCTACCCGGTGGAACACACGCGCCTGGATGTCTTCACGCAGTTTCTGACGCCCGCGGGCTTCACGCCGGCCGAGGTGCGCACCGCCGAGTTGACGATCATGATGATGCAGCTGGTGGCCAGCGGGCGTGGCGTCTGTGCGCTGCCCAACTGGGCGCTCACCGAATACCTGGAGCGCGGCTATGTACGCGCCCTGCATCTCGGCGAGCAGGGGGTGTGGAGCACGTTGTTCGCGGCGATCCGCGAAGAAAGCCGCGACGCCCCGTGGATGGAGGATTTTCTGCGCACCGCGAGGGAAACGTCCTTCGCCGTCCTCGCGGGCATCAAGCCGGCGTAGGCACCGCCCCGGGCATCAGGCCTCGCCACCGTGCGACGGCCTGGCCTTGCCCTGGCGCCGCTCGTGCTGGGCCACTCCGGCGGTGGACAGCAGCAGACTGAAGCGCGCGCCGCCGAGTTCCGTGCTGCGCTCGACCACCACGCTACCGCCGTGCCAGATCATGATTTTCTGCACGATGGACAGCCCCAGCCCGTAGCCTCCGGAGCGCCGCGTGCGGCTGTCGTCGAGCCGCGCGAAAGGCTTGAAGATCAGCAGACGATCGGCTTCGGGCACCCCGGCGCCGTCGTCCTCGACATCCAGTCGAACCGCACGGGGGTCGCGCATCACCCGCACCCAGACACGCGCTTCCGCATGCCGGCACGCGTTGGCCACCAGGTTGGAAAGCGCACGCTGCAGATAGCGCGGGTCGGCCTCGACGTCGACGTCCTCGCCATCCAGCACTTCCAGCGTCAGGTGCGGATGCAGCGGCGCCAGCGTCTCGACCACGCGACGTGCCATGGCCCGGCAGTCGGTGGTTTCAGTGGCGAGCTGGATGCCCTGGGCACTGTCGCTGCCCAGACGGGCGTACGTCAGGATCTCGTCGACCAGTTGATCGAGCTCCTCGATATCGCCGTCGATATCCTGCAGCTGGCGGCGCACCACCGGCTCGTCGGTCATGTCCTCGACCATCTGCACGGCGAAGCGAATTCGCGCCACCGGGGTACGCAGCTCATGGGACACGGCGCGAATCATTTCCTGCTGGGTGCGCAGCAACGACTGCACCTGGGCAGCCATGCCGTTGAACGCCATGCCCAGGCGCCCCAGGAAGTCGCTGCTCTCCACCTTGACGCGGGTATCCAGGTGGCCCCCGGCGATGCGTGTCGCCGCCCGCTCCAGACGCTCCACGCGTCCCTCCACGCCGCGCACCACGAGATAGATGGTGCCGGCCAGCACCAGCAGCACGATCCCCAGCAAGGCGAGCGCCAGCGATACCGGCATCGGTTCGAAGGAAGGAATCGGCCCGATCGTCAGCCAGCGGTCCGATCCCAGACGCGCATGCACGTAGAGCACCCCGAGCCCCGGCTCGAGACGCACGACGACTTCGCCTCCCTCGAGCCGCGCCTGTTGAATGGGGTCGACCCCCGACGGTGGCTCCGGCGCCACCCCCAGGGGAATCTTGAAGGCACGCTTGAGCCGCGCCAGGCGCGCGGCACTCTCGTCTTCCGAGACCCCGCTGAGCCAGGTCCGCAACGCCTCGGTGGCGCCCCGCAACTGCATCTCCTTGAGCGCCCCGACACGCACTTCCAACAGCCAGTCCGTGTCCGGCAGGCGGCGCAATGCCGACCAGGCCGAGTCGTGACGCTCGATCAGGGGGCGCCCCTCATCGAGGCGAGAACGCTCGAAATAGCTCAACGCGACACCGTTCATGGGTCGCAGTGTCATGGGCACGCCCAGGGTCGACGACATCGACGCCAGCCACTCGTCGCGTTCCGCGGCCGGCTGCTCGGCGGCGAGTTGCGCGAGCACCTGCATCGGCCCACTGGCGAGGCGTTCACGGTAGTTCTCCTGGCGCACTTGATCGACCACGAGATAGCCGAGCAGGGCCAGCCCGAAGGTCAGCACCAGCGCGAACAGCAATAGCGCATACACACGCAGGAAGGTGCTATCCGACAGCGTGCGCCGGATCAACGTCAGCTATCCCTGACGAAAAGATAGCCCTTGCTGCGCACGGTCTTGATCCGGTGCGGATGATTGGGATCGTCGCCGATCTTGGGCCGGATTCGCGATACGCGCACGTCGATCGAACGATCCTGACCGTCGTACTTGATCCCCCGCAACTGCGAGAAGATTTCCTCCCGGGTCAGCACACGCCCCGCGTTGTCGGCCAGCAGCCACAACAGATCGAACTCGGCGCTGGTCAGGTCGATGCGCTCGTCGTCGAGCCACGCTTCGCGGGTGGCGCTATCGATGAGCAGATTGCCGAAGGTCAGTCGTGTGGCCCCGCTGGCTGCATCCAGTGTATCGGCGCGCCGCAGCAAGGCTCGCATGCGCGCCAGCAGGACACGTGGCTGAACGGGTTTGGGCACGTAGTCGTCCGCCCCCATTTCGAGCCCCAGGACCTGGTCCATGTCATCGGTACGCGCGGTCAACATGAGGATAGGGCCGGCGTAATGGCCGCGTACCCGGCGGCAGATGGACAGGCCATCCTCGCCGGGTAGCATGAGGTCGAGAATCACTATGTCCGGCTGTTCATCGAGGATGCGCTCGACGGCACGCGCACCGTCGTATTCCAGGTCGACCCGGAACTCGTTGGCCTCGAGATATTCGCGCGTCAAGTGCGCCAGCCGCTCGTCGTCCTCTATGATCAGGACGTGATCGTGATGTTTGCTGCTGTCCAAGCTGTCATCCATCCCTTTGCATTGGTGCCATGAAGCCCTGCCTACCTTCGGCCTTGTCGTGCGAGTTCCTTTCGCCTCTTTTTTATTGTCTAGCGCGCCTTTCTTGTCTGTCTGCACGCTGCTCCGGCTTGGCCGGAATGAGCGACATGACGGGGGTTGAATGTCGCCACTCCCTACCATAGCGGATAGCGGACAATGATACCCGAAATCACTCTCGACTAGATGTCGAGCATCATAGAGATAGATACGCATCTTGAAAAATCGTCCCGTGCCAGCGGGTTACGAAAAACTTAACGAAGCGCAAGAACAGCCCCCAGGAGAGCCACAGACTATCCACAACTTATCCACTTGCGACCCCCGAAAAACGGCTCTATCTTGTGCTCATCACACAGACGGCCCCCATATATAGGGACGCTCGTATTTCTCGTGCTCGCCCCGATTGGTACTTTCGTGGCATGAAAATGCCGCTAAAAGCGACGAAATCGGCGATCGTCACGTTATCACGGGATTTCTCGCGATACGGACATCGAACGGCAGCTCTTACCCGGACCCGTAACGACAGGAAGGCGTCATGGATACCTCTATTTCCCCTGGCAAGGCGTCAGTGGACATCACCGCGCCGCAACGACTGCGCGTCATCAAGCGTGGGGGTGAAGTCGCGGCCTTCGACGGCAGCAAGATCTCGGTGGCGATCACCAAGGCGTTCATCGCCACCGAAGGCGACAACGCCGCTGCATCGTCGCGCATCCGTGAATTCGTCAGCGAGGCCACCCAGAGCATCGTCGACACCTTCCTGCGGCGCATGCCCGACGGCGGCACGCTGCATATCGAGGACATCCAGGACCAGGTGGAGCTGGCACTGATGCGCGCCGGCGAGCAGAAGGTCGCCCGTGCCTATGTGCTGTATCGCGAGGAGCATGCTCGCGCTCGCCAGCCCCAGGGCGCCGATATCGCCAAACCGCACCCCAGCCTCAACGTTACCCAGGCCGACGGCACCGTGCGTCCCCTCGATCTGGGCCGGGTCGAGACCCTGGTGGCCGATGCCTGCGAAGGCCTGGCCAACGTCGAGCCGCAAAAGATCGTCGATGCCTCGTTGAAGAACCTCTACGACGGCGTCCCCATCGACGGCGTGGCCACCGCGCTGATGATGACCGCGCGCACGCTGGTCGAGAAGGAACCCAACTACACCTACGCGACCGCACGCCTGCTGCAGGACAACCTGCGCCGCGAGGCGCTCTCCTTCCTGGGCATCGCCGACGAGGCGACCTACCAGGAGATGGCCACGCTGTACGCCCCCGCCTTCAAGGCGTACATCGACAAGGGCATCGAATTCGAGCAGCTCGACGAACGCCTTCGCGAGTTCGATCTCGACCGCCTCGGCGCGGCGCTGGACCATACGCGCGACAATCAGTTCACCTATCTGGGCCTGCAGACGCTCTACGACCGTTACTTCCTGCATCATGACGACGTCCGGTACGAGTTGCCGCAGGTTATGTTCATGCGCGTCGCCATGGGGCTGGCGCTCAACGAGGACGATCCCGAAGCGCGGGCCATCGAGTTCTACGAACTGCTATCCAGCTTCGACTACATGGCTTCCACGCCCACGCTGTTCAATGCGGGCACTCAGCGCAGTCAGCTTTCGAGCTGCTATCTGACCACCGTGCCGGATCAGCTGGACGGCATCTACAGCGCGATCCGCGACAACGCCCTGCTCTCCAAGTGGGCCGGCGGCCTGGGCAACGACTGGACGCCGGTACGCGCACTGGGCTCCTACATCAAGGGCACCAACGGCAAGTCGCAGGGCGTCGTGCCGTTCCTCAAGGTGGTCAATGACACCGCCGTCGCCGTCAATCAGGGCGGCAAGCGCAAGGGCGCGGTCTGCGCTTACCTCGAGACCTGGCACCTGGACGTCGAGGAATTCCTCGAGCTGCGCAAGAACACCGGCGACGACCGCCGCCGCACCCACGACATGAACACCGCCAACTGGGTGCCGGACCTGTTCATGAAGCGTGTCTTCGACGATGAGGAGTGGACGCTGTTCTCGCCGTCCACCTGCCCGGACCTGCACGACCTGTATGGCGCCGCCTTCGAGAAGCGCTACGCCGAGTACGAGGAGATGACCCGCAACGGACAGCTGAAGCTCTTCAAGCGGGTCAAGGCCAAGGACCTGTGGCGCAAGATGCTGTCCATGCTGTTCGAGACCGGCCATCCGTGGATCACCTTCAAGGATCCCTGCAACCTGCGCAGCCCGCAGAACCATGCCGGCGTGGTGCATAGCTCCAACCTGTGCACGGAGATCACGCTGAACACCTCGGCGGACGAGATCGCCGTGTGCAACCTGGGCTCGGTCAACCTGGCGCAACACATCGTCGACGGACGGCTCGACGGCGACAAGCTGAAGAAGACCGTGAAGACGGCCGTGCGCATGCTCGACAACGTCATCGACATCAATTACTACGCGGTGCCGCAGGCCAGAAACTCCAACTTCAAGCATCGCCCAGTGGGCCTGGGCCTGATGGGCTTCCAGGATGCCCTGTACCAGTTGGGCATTGCCTATGCCAGCGACGACGCGGTGACGTTTGCCGACACCTCGATGGAGCTGATCAGCTACCACGCCATCGAAGCCTCCAGCGACCTGGCCACCGAGCGCGGGCGCTACCAGAGCTTCGAGGGCTCGCTGTGGAGCAAGGGCGTGCTGCCCATCGACTCCATCGCCAAGCTGGCCGAGGAACGCGGGGCCGATTACATCGAGGTGGACACGTCCACCACCCAGGACTGGGCGCGTCTGCGCGACAAGGTCACCCGCCAGGGCATGCGCAACTCCAACGTCATGGCGATCGCCCCGACCGCGACGATCTCCAATATCTGCGGCGTCACCCAGTCCATCGAGCCGACCTACCAGAACCTGTTCGTCAAGTCGAACCTGTCGGGCGAGTTCACCGTGGTCAACGCCTACATGGTCAATGACCTGAAGGCCCGCGGCCTGTGGGACGAGGTCATGATCAACGATCTCAAGTACTACGATGGCAGCGTGCAGCCCATCGACCGGATTCCGGACGATCTCAAGGCACGCTATGCCAGCGCCTTCGAGGTCGAGCCCAAGTGGCTGGTGGAAGCCGCCGCGCGGCGCCAGAAGTGGATCGATCAGGCCCAGTCGCTGAACCTCTACATCGCCGGCGTCTCGGGCAAGAAGCTCGATGTCACCTACCGCATGGCCTGGTTCCGCGGTCTCAAGACCACCTATTACCTGCGTGCGCTGGGCGCCACTTCGGTGGAGAAGTCCACCGTCGATCGCGGCAAGCTCAATGCCGTGGGCAATACCGGCGGCACCGCCAGCCCGCAACCCGCGGCCGCTCCCTCGCCCAGCCCCAGCCCGGCGGCGAGCGACGCCGGCGGCGAGGCACGCGGCATCGATGATTTCCTGACCGGCAAGAGCGGCAGCGGCTCACGCGCGCCCTCGGCAGGCGACATCGACGAACTGGGCTGCGAGGCCTGTCAGTAACCCAGCCACGCGCTTCGCGCGGCGATCCGCGCGAAGCGCACACAGTCTAGCCACCGGCGTCAGCGCATGACGCCGCCAGCGAGAGAACGGGACGGACACATGCTGAACTGGGACGAATTCCACGAAGACACGGTTGATGACGAGAGTGCCGCCGAGGCGCAAAAGCCCGCGCCGGCTGCCAAGCCGACACCGCAGGCCACGCCCGAGGCGCCGGCACCCGAGCAAGTGCGCGAAAGCGCTTCCCGTTATCAGGTTGCCGATGAAGATCGCCTGACACGGGCGCGCAAGGCACTGGACGAACTCGACGTCGCCGCCGGCCTGGAAGAGCTGGAAATGGGCGCGGCACGCATCGAGGTCGACGACAAGCAGATGATCAACGCCCGCGCCGACCTCAACCAGCTGGTGCCTTTCAAGTACGAATGGGCCTGGCAGAAATACCTGGATGGCAGCGCCAATCACTGGATGCCGCAGGAAGTGAACATGAATGCCGACATTGCGCTGTGGAAAAGCAATGACGGCCTGACCGAAGACGAGCGTCGCATCGTCGAGCGCAGCCTGGGATACTTCTCGACCGCCGACTCGCTGGTCGCCAACAACCTGGTGCTGGCGCTTTATCGCCTGATCACCAATCCCGAGTGCCGCCAGTACCTGCTGCGCCAGGCGTTCGAGGAAGCCATCCACACCCACGCCTATCAGTACTGCGTGGAATCGCTGGGCATGGACGAAGGCGAAGTCTTCAACATGTATCGCGAAGTGCCCTCGGTCGCCGCCAAGTCGGCGTGGAGCCTCAAGCACACCCAGTCGCTGGCGCGTCCGGACTTCCACACCGGCACCCCGGAGACCGACCAGGAACTGCTGCGCAACCTGATCGCCTTCTACTGCGTGACCGAAGGCATCTTCTTCTACTGCGGCTTCAGCCAGATTCTCTCCATGGGTCGGCGCAACAAGATGACCGGCGTCGCCGAGCAGTTCCAGTACATCCTGCGCGACGAGTCCATGCACCTGAACTTCGGCGTCGACATGATCAATCAGATCAAGATCGAGAACCCGCACCTCTGGACGCCCGAATTCCAGGACGAGGTCACGCAGATGATCATCGAGGGCACCGAGCTGGAAATCGCCTATGCGCGCGATTCCATGCCGCGCGGCGTACTCGGCATGAACGCGGCGATCATGGAGGAGTACCTGCACTTCATCTGCAACCGCCGCCTGGCGCAGATCGGCTTGAAGGAACAGTATCCCGGCGCGGAGAACCCGTTCCCGTGGATGAGCGAGATCATCGACCTGCGCAAGGAAAAGAACTTCTTCGAAACCCGCGTCACCGAATACCAGGTCGGCGGCGCACTGAGCTGGGACTGAGGCGCCGCCTGAGCGTGCGCCGCGGGCCATGCCGGACGGCATGGCCCGCTTTGCGTCATGCCTTCGCTAGCGGTAGGCTTGCCGCCGTTCCGACTTCCCTACCCAGATCACCTCGAAAGGTAAGAACATGCAACTCGGTATCATCGGACTCGGCCGTATGGGCGGCAATATCGCCCGGCGCTTGATGCGTGGCGATCACGAGGTCGTCGCCTACGACCGCGATCAATCCATCGCCTCGGCATTGATCGAGGATGGCGCCACTCAGGCGGACTCGCTGATCGACTTGATCGACAAGCTGGCAGCGCCACGCGTGGTATGGGTCATGCTGCCTGCCGGCGACCCCACCGAGGAAACGATCCAGGCCCTCGCCGAACGGTTGGCGCCAGGCGACATCATCATCGACGGCGGCAATACCTTCTACAAGGACGACATCCGCCGCGCCAAGGCCCTGGCCACCAAGGGCATCCATTACGCGGACGTGGGCACCTCGGGCGGCGTCTGGGGCCTCGAGCGCGGCTACTGCATGATGGTCGGCGCCGAACGCGATGTCTTCGAGCACCTCGATCCGCTGCTCGATACCCTGGCCCCCGGTTACGGCAACCTGGAGCGCACCCACGGCCGCAACGCGCCGCACGACAGCGCCGAGCGCGGCTACATCCATGCCGGGCCGGTGGGCGCCGGGCATTACGTGAAAATGGTGCACAACGGGATCGAGTACGGCCTGATGCAGGCCTACGCCGAGGGCTTCGAGCTGATGCAGAGCAAGTCGTCGCCGGACCTGCCGGAAGACGAGCGCTTCGACCTCAACCTCGCCGACGTGGCCGAAGTCTGGCGTCGCGGCAGCGTGGTCTCGTCCTGGCTGCTCGACCTCACCGCCCAGGCACTGACCGGCGATCCCAAGCTCGATCATTACTCCGGCGCCGTCGCCGATAGCGGCGAAGGACGCTGGACCATCGACGCCGCCGTCGAGCAAGGCGTCGCCACCCCGGTGCTGGCCAACGCCCTGTTCGCGCGTTTCAACTCGCGCAAGGACAGCACCTACGCCAACCGGCTGCTCTCCGCCATGCGCTTCGGTTTTGGCGGCCACGTCGAACCGCCGAAGTGAGCGCTGATTGAAAGCCGCGGCGCCTGCCGCCGGAAGCGCCGGCGGCAGGCACTAGCGCGACGCCCCGGCTGGCGCATCCACCTCGGCACACGTCAGCACATGAGTGACGAAATGGCGCACACGCACGAGTTCGCCGAGATGCTCGGGGTGCACCAGGTAGTAGGCGTCGGGTCCCTTGAGGACGTGCGGCCAGGCCAGGGACAGGCGGCCTTCGGCCAGCTCGGTGTCGACGAAGAAACGCGGTACCAGGGCGAGACCACCGCCGCTCATCGCCGTGCGGATCAGCATCTGGAAGGTCTCGAAGCGAGTGCCATGGTAACTGCGCTCGGTGGTGATGCCCTGGTCGGCGAACCAGCGGTGCCAGGCATCCGGGCGCGTGGAGAGGTGCAGCAGGCGGCACTCAGCCAGGTCGGCGGCGCTCGTCGGTTGCCGTCTAGCCAGGTAATCCGGTGCACCGACCGCGACCACCTCCTCGTCGAACAACTTGTGGCACTCCAGTTTCGGCCAGCGACCATGCCCGTGGAAGACGGCCACGTCGATACCTGTTTGATCCAGGTCGAAGGGCTCGACATGGTCGCTAACGCTGAGGTCGATGTGCGGATTGGCGTTCAGGAAGTCGGGCAACTGGCGGGCCAGCCAGCGGGCCCCGAAGGTCGGCAGGCAGGCCACCCGCAGCACCTCACCCTGCCCGCTGTAGCTCATGATCGCGTTCGCTGACATCTCGATCCGGGCCAGAATCTTGCGTACTTCAGTAAGGTACAGCGCGCCCTCCGGCGTCAGCACCAGGGTGCGGCGCACACGCCGGAACAGCTTGTGCTGCAGGTACGCTTCGAGTTGCGCCACTTGCTTGCTGATGGCGCTCTGGGTAATGCTCAGTTCGTCGGCGGCACGTGTGAAACTCATATGCCGTGCAGCCGCCTCGAAGCATTGCATGGTGATGGTCGAGGGCAGGTGGCGTGCCGTCATGCGTCTTCTCCGCGACGGAATGAATTCGCAACGCTCATGCTGAAATCTCATGCCCAGGCTTTATTTAAAGCATTCAAGCGCAATACATGAGTCAAAGGAATGGGTAGCGCGCTTTTTTTCGTTTGCCGATGCGATGGGAGCTCTGGTCTCATCACCTCCATGATGGACACCGCGCTCACGAACGGCGCTGGGCCCTTGTTCGACTTGAGAGGTACCTCCGATGACAACCCTCATTTCCCATCACGAGATTCGTGACCGTTTTTCCAAGGCCATGTCGGCCATGTATCAGGCCGAGGTGCCGCAGTACGAAACCCTGCTCGAGCTGGTGGCGGAGGTGAACCGCGAGACCCTCGAGCGCGACACCGAACTGGCCGAGCGCCTCGAAGCCCACGACGAACTGAATCGTCTCGGCGTCGAGCGGCACGGTGCCATTCGTGTCGGCAGCGCCGAGGAGCTCGCCATGCTGCGCCGGTTGTTCGCGGTGATGGGCATGGCACCGGTGGGCTACTACGATCTCTCCGAAGCCGGCGTGCCGGTACATTCCACCGCCTTCCGTCCCATCGACGACGAGGCCCTGGCGCGCAATCCCTTCCGTGTCTTCACGTCCCTGCTGCGCCTGGAACTGATCGAAAGCCCCGAACTGCGCGAGCGTGCCGCCGGCATTCTTGCCGCGCGCGACATCTTCACAACCGGCGCACGCGAGCTGATCGCGCTCAATGAAACACAGGGGGGACTGAGCGACGAGCAGGCCGAGCGCTTCGTGGAAGAGGCGCTGGAGACCTTTCGCTGGCACCGAGACGCCACGGTGGATCTGGACACCTACGAGGCGCTGCATGCCGAGCACCGGCTGATCGCCGACGTGGTCTGCTTCCGCGGGCCGCACATCAATCACCTGACGCCGCGCACCCTGGACATCGACGAGGTCCAGCGGCGGATGCCGGCGGCGGGGATGAACCCCAAGGAAGTCATCGAAGGCCCCCCGCGTCGCGCCTGCCCGATCCTGCTGCGCCAGACCAGCTTCAAGGCCCTGGAGGAGCCGATCCGCTTCGCCGGCGATCGCCAGGGCACCCACACCGCACGCTTCGGCGAGATCGAACAGCGCGGCGTGGCGCTGACGGCCAAGGGACGCGCCCTCTACGACCGGCTGCTCGGCGAGTCGCGCCGACGCACCGCCGGTCTGAGCAACGAGGCGCACCAGCGCGTGCTGGCCGAGGTCTTCGCCGATTTTCCGGATACCGAGGCCGAACTGCACCGTCAGGGCCTGGCCTTCTTCGAATACCGGACGACCGAGGCGGGACGCGAGGCCGGCGCGATCGCCGAGACCGAGATCGAGATCGAGCGGTTGATCGAGCAGGGACTGATCACGGCCCGGCCGATCACCTACGAGGATTTCCTGCCGGTCAGCGCGGCCGGCATCTTTCAATCGAACCTCGGCGGTGACGGCAGCGAGGCCTATGCCGGTCACGCCAACCGCGAAGCCTTCGAGGAGGCACTGGGCGCGCCGGTTACCGACGAGCTGACGCTCTATGCCGAACGCGAGCGGAGTTCTCTGGATGCCGCTCTGACGTCTCTGGGCATCCCGCCAGTCCGCTAGGCATCCTGCCCGAGCGAACGCCGCCAGCGAGCCTCCAGGCTATCGGGGCCGCTGGGACCGAACAGCGCGCGGGGTTCGCCGCGGTACCAGGCCCACATCTGGTCGCCGTAGCTGTAGTGCCACCACTCGCTGGGCAGGTTGGCGAAGCCGGCATCGACCATGGCGTGATAGAGAATCCGCCGCCGATCACGATAGGTGCGCGTGTCGGCGTCAACGGCGTGATGCTCGAAATGCACGGTATGCGATGCCGCCCGCGCCTCGTCGAAGGCAGACCCCATGTCCAGCAGCAGCCCATCGGCATCGCACAGCGCCACGTCCACCGCGCCGCCGGTGAGGTGCGGGCTCGGCCGATCCACCCGCTCGCTGGGCGGCGACACGAAGGCCCGGGTCATCGCTCGCCGATCCGACTCGTCGAGATCCGCATAGCGTGTTTCCACCATTTCCAGCAGGGTGTCGTAGAGGTGGCGCTGCACGACGTAAGGTCGCCAGGCATCCAGCACTACCAGCCCCAGGCCGTCCGGCAAGTGCCGCGCCACCTCGAGAAGCCGCCGATAGACGGCCTCCCGCGCCCAGCATTCGGGCACCGCCCCGGGGACCCCCAGGGCATGGTAGAGGGGCAAGGTGCGCAGCATCGGCGCGGCGAGGCTGACCGGGTGCAACGCCCCGCCCTCGTCGACAATGGGAATGGCTGCGATCGTCTCCCACGGCGGCTCGGCGATGGGGTCAATGGGACGGAGCGTCGAATCAGTCACGTTCACGCGGTTCGTTTCCAAGCTGAAGAACCATTGTCACACCATGCCACCCCGGCGATGGGATTGATTCCAATCCGCAACCGGCGTAGCGTACAAGGTATCGAACTCACAGGAGGCCGAATCATGGCGGAAGCCAAGAGTGTCATCAAACGTGTCTACGTTCCGACCTACGTTCGCGATCTACCGAACGGCGAGCGGGTCACCGTCCCCGGACATTACAAGAAGACACCCACGCACTCGCGCTAACGTCCGTGATCGGGTCGTGCCCGCTCGAGGGCAGTGGAACATGCATCAAGGCCCTGCCGTATCGGCAGGGCCCTTTCATGTCGGCATGGCATGCATCGCGCAACGCCCTGGGGTGGCGTCAGCGGCGCAGGTCGATCTCGCGGGTCTGGCCCTTGCCGATTTCGATCTGTTTCAGGATCAGCGGGCTGCGCGAACCGTCCGGCAGACGCACGCTGCCGGCGACATAGAAGACGCCGGCGGGAATGCCGGTGGCCTCGAAGTATCCCTGGCCGTCGGTCTCGGCATAATGGGTATACTCGCGCGCCCGCGGATCGGCGGGCTCGATGCGCTTGCCCGCCAGCGCGACCTCGGCGGCTTCGGCGGAATAGCGCGTGGCCGGCGCGATCGATACGGTTTCGCCCTTGCCCGCCACCAGGCCGTATTGCGATGAGGCATAACGCAACCGACCCTTGAGGGTCGCGGAACCGTGTTTCTCCAGCTTGGCATATTCAGCGGCGGGAAAGTCCACCTGACGCTCGACGACATCCGCCGCCGGCTGCCCGGCCTCTTCGACCTCGACGGGTTGCGTCGGCTCCCCCGGCGGCAACATCTGGCAGCCGCTCAGCAGCCCGCCCCATAGCATCAGCCCACACAGGGCGCGTATTCGTCTCATTCCGTGAGTCATCCTGTCATGGCGCTCAGCGTGCAAGCGCCGGGTTGAGGGTATAGGTTCCCATCACGCTGGCCTGATCGAGGACATGTCCCTGCATGGCCTCGAGAACCTCGTCGCCGGTGAACTCGCCCTGCAGTTCCAGCGAGGCGACGTCCAGCGCATAGACGGTGAAATAGTAGCGGTGCACCAGGCTATCGTTCCACGGCGGACAAGGTCCGTCGTAGCCGCCATAGATGCCTTCGAGCTGTTCGTCGTCGATGAAGAAATCCGTGTAGCTGTTGATGCCCCGCACGCCCTGAGGCGTTGGGCCCGGCGCCTTGCCCTTGGCCACGACACCGTCGGCATCCTCCCCTTCGGGGATTTCCGTCACTTCGGGAGGAATATCGATCAGTACCCAATGATAAAAGTCGCTACGGGGAAGCTCGGCAGGCACGCTGCGCCCTTCCTGATTCACGTCGCTGGGGTCCGAGGGCGCATCCGTGTCGACCACCAGCAGCACCAGGCTGCGGGTCCCGGCGGGGACATCGTGCCAGCGAACCCCCGGGTTACGATTGTCGCTGAAGCGAATGTGCTGATCGGGATCGGGCACGGCGAACGCGAAGCGCCCCGGGATGGGCTGGCCATCGATGATGCCTTGCACGTCGATACGCATGGCTGTCTCCTGACAAAACGTAACGCTGAGATGATCGAACCCAGTTTGGCACATTCATACGCCATCGCGCACATGGCAACGCCCCAATCTGTCCCGCATACCGCCTTCGCCGCGATCAGCGGCAAAGCGACATCCCTTGCATGCCCAGATGAAAATGATTGGCATGAGCCGCGTTGTAGTCCGGCCCCAGCGTGGTTCCGAAGACGTCGCAGGCGCCATCGCGCACACGGCGCAGGAACGTGGCCGCCGAATCGTCGCCCTCCCAGTCGTCCAGCAAGACGATGCGCCGCCCGTCCGCCAGGCGAAAGGCCGCCACGTCGAGCGCCTCCGCCGTGGCATGCTGACTGCGTCGCGCGTTGTCGCGATGATAGATATTGCGACAGGCGAAGCTGCCGAAGTGACGCACCGACGCAACCGGCTCACCGAACACGTCCCGGGCGGCGGGCTGCAAGCGGTGTCGCTCGAAGAGCGTCCAGGCCACCGCCAGGGGGCAGCTAGCCACGAAACTGGCATTGAAATCGACCCCGGCGCGCCGGACGCGCACCACGTTGTCGAGCGGGCACCCCGCCACGGGGGTATGATCCTCCAGCGGCGTGTAGGCCAGCGTCCCCGGTCGCGCCGTCTCGAGCGTGGCCAGGCATGCCTGGCGATCCTCCGCGAGGCGGCCGAGCTTCCACTGTGTCACTGGCGTCAGCGGATCCTCGAGATGCAGGGGTTGAAAGGGGTTCCATTCACGCGGGATCGTCCAGAGCCCCTTGTCCAGGGCGATGCCCAGGGCGATTACCACGCCACCGAGGGCCAGTGTGGCAAGCGAAGGCTTCATGCGGGTTCCCGGTCGATGCAACGTCACCAGTGTAGCGAACGCCACGGGCAACGCGACGATTGTGGCGGTGCACTGCGAGAATTTGAGCGACACTGAATGCACCCTATCCTCGAGGAGATGCCACCATGCCGCGCTGGATTCCGCTCGCCTTCGTCGCCGGCTTTCTCGCCGTGCTCTGTTTCCACCAGCCGATGGCCGGGCTACTGCATGCCTATGCGATCGTGCCCTTCGCGCCCTACAGCACGACATCGGTGCCACCGCTGGGTGTGCCGCAATGGCTGTCGGCCAGTTTCTGGGGCGGCCTGTGGGGCATCGTCATGCTGTGGCTGTTCCTGCGCTATCGCATCAGCCACGGAGGGTGGTGGAAAGGCCTCGTGTTCGGCGGTATCGCCTTGACGCTGGTGGCCCTGTTCATCGTCTTCCCGCTCAAGGGGCGCGGTCTCAATCTTGCGGGGTTCCCCATCGGCTTTCTGGTCAATGGCGCCTGGGGTGTCGGCACCTGGATCTTCGCGCGTTACTTCGGCATTGCGCCGGCATCGGCGACGCGCACCTGATCACCCCCATATCAGCGTCACGAGCAATGCCAGGACGCCGACCAGCAGCGCCGTTAGCACGGCGCCGCTCACCAGCCGGTCAAGCCAGGCATCGAAACCGCGACGCGAACGCCACCCGCCGCCGCGCGCTTCCAGACGACGCGTGGCGCCATGGCGCTGACGCCGGCTTGCTTTGGCCATGGGCATACGTGACTCCGTGCTGAACGATCTGACTAACGATAAGGGCTGTGGTCCGATTCCACCAGAGGACGACGCAAAACGCCCGGCCGGAGCCGGGCGTTAGCCACTATCGAGCGCGGCCCTCAGGTACCGTCGCGCGTATTGATGCGCCGGTTGACCACGTTCGGCGCACGACGGTACCGCTCGGCTTCCGCCAGCGTTTCCGCCTCGAAGGCATCGGCACCTACCGGCGTTTCCCCATGACGATGATAAAGCGATGTCAGCATCGCCTTGCGATCGGCGCGCAATTCCTTCACCAGCACGGCAATCATGCCATACAGGATGAAGGTGAAGGGTAACGCCGCCAGTACGGCCGCCGATTGCAGACCATTCAGTCCGCCGGCGATCAGCAGGGTCAGACAGATCGCCGCGATCAGTACCCCCCAGATCACCCGCTTGAACAGCGGCGGATTCAGCGAACCGCCATCGGTCATCTGCGACACGATATAGGTCGCCGAGTCCGCCGAGGTCACCAGGAAAATGAAGATCAGCGACAGCGCCACCACCGACAGCACATTGGAGAACGGCATCAGCTCGAACATCCGGAACAGCGCCACCGTGATGTTGTCTGCCGTGGCCGAGGCCAGTCCCACGTCGCCGGTGAGCTCCATGTTGAGCGCCGCACCGCCGAAGACCCCGATCCACAGGCAGGCCAGCAGCGGCGGCACGATCAACACGCCGAACACGTACTCCTTGATGGTGCGCCCACGCGAGACGCGCGCCACGAAGGTGCCCACGAACGGCGACCAGGCGATGACCCAGGCCCAATAGAAGATCGTCCAGTTGCTGGCCCAGGTGTTGTCGCTATACGGCGCGACCCGCAGGCTCATGCCCACGATGTTCTGCAGGTAGTCGCCGATCCCCAGGGTGATGGTCTCGAGAATGGCCACGGTGGGGCCCGTGAACAGCACGTAGAACATCAACGCGAAGCACAGCGCCATGTTGAGGTTGGAAAGGCGCTTGATGCCCTTGTCCAGCCCCGACCAGGTGGAGACCATGTAACACAAAAACATCGCCCCCATGATGATGAACTGCCACGTCATGCCCTCTTCGACACCGAAGACCGCATGCAGGCCGCCGTTGATCTGCAGCACCGCCAGACCGATGGAGGTCGCCACCCCCATCACCGTCGCGACCACGGCAAAGACATCCAGCGCCGGTCCCAGCTTGCGCATCTTGGGACGCTTGGCGGTCATGCTCGAAAGCACGTTGGAGACCAGCCCCGCCTGGCCCTTGCGGAACTGATAATAGGCAATGATCAGCCCCACCACGGAAAACGCGGCCCACTGATGAATGCCCCAATTGAAGAAGCTGTATTGGATGGCATAGCGTGCCGCCTCTTCGGTACCGCCTTCCACATCACCGTAGGGCGGTTCGAGGAAGTGCGTCATCGGCTCGGCCATGCCGTAGAACACCAGGCCGACGCCGAACCCCGCCGCCAGCAGCATGCTGACCCACGAGAAGAAACTGTAGGAGGGCGAACTGTCCTGGGGGCCGAGCCGAATCTTGCCATACTTGCTGCACGCCAGCGTCAGCAAGAACACCACGAACCCGAACACCGAAAACAGGTAGAACCACCCGAAATAGTGCGAAATGCCGGATAATGCCGACGACGCCGCGCTGCCGAAACGCTCGGGAAACGCCGCCCCGATGGCGACGAGAACCGCGACGATCAAGGCGGAGACGATAAATACGCGTTGCCTTCCATTGTTGGCCATGCTGCTATCCTCTTGAGTCACCCACAAGGCGATATTCCATGCCTTTCGGGCTTCTTATCACCGTGCTCGGCAGGTCTGCAATGCATGTGAGTACCAAAGCCGAGAACATGAGACCATTCGACGACAATGGCATGCTCCACACAGCACAACCATAACTTCCGTTTATATTTAATCAGATAACTCATTAATTTTCATTAAAAAGCCTTATGCCACCACCGACACGCCTGGCGTCAGCCACAGCTTGGCTCGACCGACTCTCGCACTCCCGGCACGCCCTGCCGCTCTTGTTTCTGGCCTCGGTGCTGGAGACGCTGCTGGTCCCGATCCCCATCGAGACCATCCTGATCCCGTGGATGCTTGCACAGCCCCGGCGCAAATGGCGCCTGGCAGGCGTGGCACTGGCCGGCAACCTGTGCGCCGCCGCCGTCGGCTATGCACTGGGCTCATGGGCGCTGCAAACCTGGGGAGGCACGCTGATCCCGTGGTTCGGCGGACAGGATGCCTACGCGGCCTTCCAGGCCAGAATGGCAAGCGATGGCTTCATGGCGGTCCTTGCCGTGGGGATCATTCCCATCCCGTTCCAGATCGCCATGCTCGCTGCCGGCTCGAGCGGCTACCCGTTCCTGCTTTTCATGCTCGCCGCCTTGCTGGCGCGAGGTCTGCGCTACTTCGGTCTTGCCGTCCTGGTCCATCTGGCGGGTGACGCAGCCATGTCCCTGTGGCGACGCCATGCACGCCCCATCGGCCTGCTGGGGGTGGCACTCTTCGGCGTCTGGGCCTACCTGCAGGTCACGGCATAAACGCCCTTCGGCCGGCAAGTCGTACATGATGTTAAGCAAGCGTTAAGCGTGGCGATGCAACGCTACCCTCGACTTCCTTGGTCGAGGGTAGAAAGTGATGCACGAACCACGCAGCCCCCGTTTCACCACCGTCGCGCGACCGCCCCACGTCTGGCGCGAGGCCGATATCGCCGAGCGCACCACGCTGGAGGCCTTCATCGCCGATGGCTATGCCCGCGAGCATGGCGCCACCCTGACCCACTTCCAGCCACGCCTTTTCGGCCTCTGGCGCGACGAGGAGCTCCTGGCCGCACTGGGGCTCTGCAATGCCGGTCATGCATCGCTATTCCTGGAGCGCTACCTCGAGGCCCCCATCGAGCGACGCCTTGCCGAGGTAGCGGGCGTCCCCTGCATCGCACGTCACCAAGTGATAGAAGTCGGCAACCTCGTCACGCTACGCCCCGGCCTGCTGCGTCCGCTGATCGTCATGCTGATCGGCACCCTGATCGACGAAGGGATGCAGTGGCTGACCTTTACCGCCACCACACAAGTCCGCAACGCGTTTCACAGACTCGGCCTGGAAGCGTGGCCGCTGGCCGAGGCCGACCCGGCGCGACTGGGCCAGCAACGTCACGCCTGGGGCCGTTACTACACCCACGCACCGCAGGTCATGGGAGGTGATCTGCGTCGGGCCTGGCAACTGCTCGGCAGTGGTGCGCCCAACCAGGCCATCGTGACGCTGCCCCCGGCACGCCGGACGGGCATGCGCTCGGGCGGGGCGTCCGCCTCCATCGCGCAGGCACGAGGATGAACGCGACCATGATGACGGAACGCTTTTATCGTCACCTGGCGACCCTGGCGCACTCGTGGCCGTCATCAGTGGCCCTGGAGAGCGCGCAGCGCCGACTCACCTACGCCGACTTGCATGATGAAGTCGAGACCCGTGCCAGCCGACTGCGTGCCGCGGGGGCCAGGCGCGTCGGCCTGGCGCTGGACAACGGCATCGACTGGGCGCTGTGGGATCTGGCACTGCTGTTCGCCGGCAGCATCAACGTCCCGCTGCCCGGGTTCTTCTCGGCATCGCAACAGGCCCACATCGTCGAGCGCGCCGGGCTTGACGCGCTGATCGGCCCAGCCGAGCTCGGTCAGGCACTGGGCTTTGCCCGCGGGCCGGATGCGACGCTGTGGCGCCGACGTATCGACAGCGCACCGCCGGTGCCAGACGGCACCGTCAAGATCACCTTCACCTCGGGGACCAGTGGTGCCCCCAAGGGCGTCTGCCTGAACGCCGAGACGCAACTGCGCACCGCCGAAAGCCTGGCCGAGGTCGCCGCCGGGTGCGGTGCGACGCGCCATCTCGCCATGCTGCCGCTGGCCACCCTGCTGGAAAACATCGGCGGCCTCTACGCTCCCCTGTGGCTGGGTGCGCACAGCGTACTGCCCGGGCTGGCCGCGCTCGGCTGGCAGGGCGCCAGCGGTTTCGATGTCGCTCGAGCCCGTCGCCAGCTCGAGGCATACCGGCCCCACAGCCTGATCCTGGTACCGCGGTTGCTGGAAGCGCTGCTCGCCACCTCACGCCTTTCGCCGCCTCCAGAGGCGCGTTTCATCGCCGTGGGCGGCGCCCGGGTCTCGCCGCACCTTCTCGAGGCCTCGCACGACGCCGGCTGGCCGGTCTACGAAGGGTACGGTCTCTCCGAGTGCGCCTCGGTGGTGACCCTCAATCGCCCCGGCGACAACCGCCCCGGCAGTGTGGGCCGACCGCTGCCCCATGCGCGCCTGACGCTCGATGCGGATGGCGAGATCCATGTCGCCGGCACAACGATGCTCGGCTATCTCGGCGATTCCGCGCCGCCCCCCACGCTCTGGCCCACCGGTGACCTGGGACGCTGGGAAGACGGACGTCTGGTCCTGACCGGGCGCCGCCATCAACGCTTCATTACCGCCTATGGGCGCAACGTCGACCCCGCCTGGGTCGAGGCCGAACTCACCGCCGAGCCGGCCATCGCCCAGGCTTGGGTCCACGGCGAGGCACTGCCCGCCAACCGCGCCCTGCTGGTGCCGGCGCATGACAATATCGACGCTGCGCAGCTCGAGGATGCCGTCGCTGCGGCCAATGCTCGCCTTCCCGACTACGCACGCATCACGCACTGGCGCCGTGCCGGCCCCTTCACCGCCACCGAGGATCTGACCACCGCCAATGGCCGGCTGCGTCGCGATGCGCTGGCCGCCCGTCATCGCGACTGGCTCGAGGCCCCGCTCGACAGTATCGCCACTCCCGTTCCCGTCCATCATTCCCCGAAGGAGACACCATGAGCGCCTATCGCCATCTCCAGCAGGCCACCGTCGAGTCACGCACCTGGCTGCTCGACACCCCGATCATCCAGCGCGCCCTGAACGGGCATATCAGCCGGGACGAATACCTGGCCTTTCTCGGCCAGGCATACCACCACGTCAAGCACACCGTGCCGCTGATGATGGCATGCGGTGCGCGGCTTCCCGAGCGTCTTGAATGGCTTCGCGGCGCCCTGGTCGAGTACATCGAAGAGGAGTACGGCCATCAGCGCTGGATCCTCGACGACATTCGCGCCGCCGGCGGCGACCCGGACCACGCAGCCGCCAGCCGACCGGCGCCGGCCACCGAGCTGATGGTGCGTTACGTGCGCGACGTCATCGGCCACGACAATCCGGTGGGGTTCTTCGGCATGGTCTTCGTTCTCGAGGGCACCAGCACCGCACTGGCCACCCGCGCCGCCGGGGCGATCCGCGAAGGCCTCGGACTGTCCGGGGACGCCTTCCATTATCTCGAGTCCCACGGCGATCTCGATATCGGCCATCTGGCGTTCTTCGAGGGGTTGATCGATCGCCTCGACGACGACGGCGACCTGCAGGCGGTGATCGACACCGCCAACATGGTCTACCGGCTTTACGGGGCGATGTTTCGCGGGCTGGAGACCAGCGAAGGCCCTGCCACGGAGGCGCTCGCCCATGCACTGGTCTGAACGGCGCATCCTTCTCACGGGAGCCAGCGGCGGGATCGGCCGTGCCCTGGCGCTGGCCCTGGCGCGCCGGGGCGCGCGACTGCTGTTGGCAGGTCGCAAGCCGACGGCACTGCAGGCACTGGCCGACGAGCTGCCGGTGCCCGCCGAGTGGCGAGCCGTCGACCTGTGCGATACCGACGCCCGCCAGCGCCTGGTCGAAGCCGCCCGCGAGCTCGACATCGACATGCTGATCAACGCCGCCGGGGTCAATCACTTCGGGCTGTTCGACGCCCAGCCTCCAGAGAGCGTGAGCGAGATGATCGCGCTCAACGTGACCGCCACCCTGCAGCTCACCCAGGCCATGCTGCCGTTGCTCAAGGCCGACGACGAGGCATGGATCGTCAATCTCGGCTCGACCTTCGGCGCCATCGGTTACCCCGGCTACGCCAGCTACTGCGCCAGCAAGGCCGCGCTGCGCGGTTTCTCGCAGGCCCTGCGTCGCGAGCTCGCCGACACCCGGGTCCACGTGCACTACGTCGCTCCGCGGGCCACCCGCACGGCGATGAACGACGTCACGGTCAATGCCCTCAACGCCGAACTGGGCAACGCCATGGACAGCCCGGAGCAGGTCGCCGACGCGGTTCTCCGCGCGGTCGAGCAGCGTACCGTCGAGCGCCATCTGGGCTGGCCGGAGCGACTCTTCGTGCGTCTCAATGCCGTGGTACCCGGTGTCGTCGACCGGGCACTGCGGCGCCAGCTCGCCACCATCCAACGCTTCGCCGGTCGCGCCTGACGCGCGGCAACAACTCCCGGAGACCGCTCATGTCCGCGACTTCCCGAATGGCTCGTCACGCGCGTCGCTATGCGACCATCATCTTCCTCATCGGCCTGACATCGGCGCTCTCGCCCACCGCTTCGGCGATGAGCGGTGCCGTCGCCGGCGGTGTCCACGAACTGCAGAGCCGCTGGGCGCAGATCCAGTACCAGACGCCGGAGCGCCGGCGCGCCGACGGCTTCGATCAGCTCTACCAACGCGCCCGGGCGTTGATCGACGCCCACCCCGATGCCGCCGAACTCTACATCTGGGCCGGGATCATCCGCAGCAGCGAAGCCGGCGCCAAGGGCGGACTGGGCGCGCTGTCGCTAGCCAAGGAGGCCAAGAGCGATCTGGAAAAGGCATTGGCACTGGACGACACCGCCCTCGACGGCTCGGCCTATACCAGTCTCGGGGCGCTCTACTATCAGGTCCCCGGCTGGCCGATCGGCTTCGGTGACGACGACAAGGCGAGAGCCATGCTGCAAAAGGCGCTGACCATCGACCCCGACGGCATCGATCCGCTCTATTTCTGGGGCGACTTCCTGCACGCGCAGGGCCACGACGCCGCGGCCCGCCAGGCGCTGGAGAAGGCCATGAAAGCCCCGTCCCGGCCGGGACGGGAAACCGCCGATCAGGGACGGCGCGAGCAGATCCGTCAACGTCTCGACGCGCTGGAATGACCGAATCGTGGCCGGGGTTGAGTTGTCGCGCCCATGCCCCAAGAGTGGATGAATATTGAGCCGACTAACGACTCACTCATTTCTCCCTCGAGGTTCCCATGAGCCGACTCTCGCAAATCCCCCTGTCCGTTCTCGATCTGGCCCCGATCACCCGCGACGGTACCGCCGCCGAAACGTTCGAGCGCACGGTCGATCTCGCCCAGCTCGCCGACACCCTGGGCTACAATCGCTACTGGCTGGCCGAGCATCACAACATCGACGGCATCGCCAGCGCCGCCACGTCGTTGCTGATCGGTCATGTCGCCGGCAAGACGCAGCGCATCCGCGTGGGGTCCGGCGGCATCATGCTGCCGAACCATCCGCCGCTGGTGGTCGCCGAGCAATTCGGCACCCTGGAAACGCTCTATCCCGGGCGCATCGATCTCGGCCTGGGGCGTGCCCCCGGTTCCGACGGCGTGACCATGCAGGCCATGCGTCGCAATCCACGTGCCGGCGTCAGTGACTTTCCCGACCGCCTGGCCGAACTGCGCGGCTACCTCGGCGACGCCCTGCCCGATCAGCGAGTCAAGGCGATTCCCGGCCAGGGGACGCACGTGCCGATCTGGCTGCTGGGCTCCAGCGACTTCAGCGCCCGGCTCGCCGCGCAGCTCGGGCTGCCGTTCGCCTTCGCCGGCCAGTTCGCGCCCGGCTACATGCTGGAAGCCGTCCACCTCTATCGGCAGACGTTCCAGCCCTCCGAGGTACTGGACGCCCCCTACGTGATGCTGGGCATCCCCCTGGTTGCCGCCGACAACGACGCCCATGCGCACTACCTGGCCACCACCCAGCAGCAGAAGTTCCTCAACCTGATACGCGGCAAGAGCACGCGCACCCTGCCCCCTGTCGAGTCGCTCGACTGGTCGCCGCAGGAACGCGCCATGGTCAGCCAGAACCTCGGCGCGGCGATCGTCGGCGGTCCCGAGACGATCCGGGACGAACTCGAGGACCTGCTCGCGCACACCCAGGCCGACGAACTGATGATCAATGGTGATTTCTACGACCACGAGGACCGCCGCCGTTCGTACGAAATTCTCGCCGAGGTCTGGAAAGGCTGAGCCCCGTCACCCACCTGCCAAACGAACAAGGCCGGCGAATGCCGGCCTCCTCCAATCGAACCGTGCACACACCATCACCGAAAAGTGCCGTGCACGAGGTTGCGACATTCATTACCGACGTATTCACTGGTAACGATGGCCATACATGATGGCGCTTGAGCCTGTGCCGTCCTGGAGCGTAGCGTCATGAGCGTCAGCCAACGTTTTTTCGGGAGTATTGCTATGGAAGGCGATGAAAAAGCATTGATGCGTGAACAAGCCTTCATCGGTGGCCGCTGGACCGGCGCCCCCGATGACGACCGTCGGGAAGTCAGCGACCCGGCGACCGAACAGGTGATAGGTCACGTACCGGAACTTCAATCCCCCCATGTCGAAGAAGCGATCGACGCAGCGTCGCGCGCTTTCGAGACATGGCGCTGTACCTCGGGGGTCGAGCGCGCCGACAAACTGCTGGCATGGTACGAAGGCATGCACGAGCATGCCGAAGCGCTTGCCCGCCTGATGACCCTGGAGCAGGGCAAACCACTTGCAGAAGCCCGTGGTGAGGTCGACTATGCCGCAAGTTTCTTGCGCTGGTTCGCCGAGGAGGCACGCCGCGCCACCGGCGAGACCCTGCCGCCGGAAGACCCGGCATTCGCGATTGGCACGACCCGACAGCCGGTGGGCGTGGCCGCCATCATCACGCCGTGGAACTTTCCACTGGCGATGATCACGCGCAAGGTCGGGGCCGCCCTGGCCGCAGGCTGCACCACGCTGGTCAACCCTGCCAGCCAGACCCCTTTCAGTGCCCTGGCCCTGGCCGTATTGGCCGAACGCGCCGGGCTGACGAACGGCGAGTTCAATGTGCTGACCTGCGCCGGCAAGCGTTTCTCCGACACCGTGTGTGCCGATGATCGCGTACGCGCCCTGTCGTTCACCGGCTCCACCCAGGTGGGGCGGCAACTCTTGCGTCAGAGTGCGGATACGGTGAAGTGCACGGCGATGGAGCTCGGCGGCAACGCACCGTTCATCGTCTGTGACGATGTCGACCTGGAGACCGCCGTCGACGGGGCGATCGCGGCCAAGTTCCAGACCAGCGGTCAGGATTGTGTCGCCGCCAACCGGATCTACGTGCATCGCTCACGCTATGAAGACTTCATCCAGCGCTTCGCCGAACGCATGAATGCCATGGACGTGGGCAACGGCTTCGATGAAGACAACGAGATCGGGCCGCTGATCAACCGCGACGCGGTCGAGAAAGCCCGGGCGCTGGTCGACGACGCGAGGGACAAGGGCGCACGCGTCATCGGCCGCGATCAAGGCGAGGCCCCCGGCGCCCGGTTTTTCATGCCCACGCTGGTGGCCGACTTCACGACCGACATGCGCGTGTCCGTCGAGGAAGCATTCGCTCCGGTGGCGGCCATCCGTGCCTTCGATGACGACGATGAGGTCATCGCCGCCGCCAACGACACCATCTACGGTCTCGCCTCGTACGTGTACACCCAGGACGATGCCCGCATCCGCAAGTTCCTGCGCAATCTGGAGTTCGGCATGGTCGGGGTGAATACCATGGACATCACCGGACCACACATCCCCTTCGGGGGGGTGAAGCAGTCGGGGCTGGGCCGCGAAGGCGCCCATGCCGGCATGGAAGAATATCTGGAAACCCAATATTACTGCATCGGCCCCAAGCGGTGACCGCCGAGCGTCAAGCGGTCTAGGCGACGATGCGGACCGGTACCATGGCCCGGCCATCCGCCGCATTGCCCCCTGTGAAACGCAAGAAGGCCGGCATTCGCCGGCCTTCTTGTCTTCACGCTACGCGATGGCGCGTCATCCCAGGCGCGCGGCGAGCTTCTCCTCGAGGGTCGCCTGATCGTCGGCGAAGCGGCGAATGCCCTCGGCGAGCTTCTCCGTCGCCATGGCATCCTGATTGAGCCCCCAGCGGAACGCGGCTTCATCGATCGGCGCGAGTCGCTCGCTGGCGTCCCCGACATCGCTGATTTTGCGTTCGATGTCGCCTTCCTCACTCTCGAGCTCCTCGAGCAGTGCCGGTGAAATGGTCAGGCGATTGCAGCCGGCCAGCCCCAGGATCTGGCCCTTGGTACGGAAGCTGGCGCCCATGACCACGGTGTCGTAGCGGTAGCGGCTGGCGATGTCGCAGACCTTGCGCACGAACACCACGCCCGGATCTTCTTCCGGCGTGTATTCCTGCCCGGTCTTCTGCTTGTACCAGTCGGTGACGCGACCCACGAAGGGCGAGATCAGATACACCCCGGCGTCGAAGCAGGCCCGTGCCTGCGCCTCGGAAAACAGCAGCGTCAGGTTGCACTGAATGCCTTCCTTCTCGAGCTGCTCGGCGGCACGGATGCCTTCCCAGGTGGATGCCAGCTTGATCAGCACGCGCTCGCGGCCGATACCGCGCTGTTCGTAAAGCTCGATGAGACGATGTGCCTTCGCGATGCTCGCCTCGCGGTCGAAGGACAGCTTGGCGGCCACTTCCGTGGACACGCGCCCCGGAATGAGCTGCGTGATCTCGCTGCCCATGGCCACGGACAGACGGTCCACCGCCTCGTCGACACGGGCCTGGGGATCTGCGATATCGGCCTTGACCTGCGACAGCGTCTCGTCGATCAGTGCTTGATAGCCGGGCAGCTCGAAGGCCTTGAGGATCAGCGAAGGATTTGTCGTGGCATCGTGCGGCTGATAGCGCTTGATCGCCTCGAGATCGCCGGTATCGGCGACCACCATCGAAAGTTGCTTGAGAGCCTCGAGTTGCGTCATGGCAAATGTCCTGTAACGAAAAGGGTCATGGGTCGCGTCTCATGGCGCGACGTCGTAGCGTTCGGCCAGCGCCTGACGGTAACGCTGGTAAAGTTCCTGATAACGGCGCACCGGTTCGCCACGCGGGCGGGTGAGGGTGTCGAGATCCACCTCGACGAGCCGCTCGGTGAGCGCCGACAGCGACTCGCCCGTCCCGCGTGACAGGGTATCGCACCATGCGGCCTGAATCGCCCCACCCAGTGCGGCGGCTTCAGTGATGCGGGGACAGATCACGTCGACATCCAAGACATCGGCGACGATCTGGCGCCATACCGGACTCTTGGCGCCACCACCGACCAGACGCACTTGGCTGGCCCGGGATGCCAGATCGCCCAATCGCTCGAACCCATAGCGTAGCCCGAACGTCGTCCCTTCGACTACCGCTCGGCACAGATTGTCCCGCGTGGTATTGAGACTCGTCATGCCCACGAAACTGGCCGAGGCATGCGGCAATGCCGGCACGCGCTCGCCGTTGAAGAACGGCAAGGCCATCACGCCCTCGGCACCCAGCGGCGCCCTGGCCACGCACTCGCCAAAGGCTTCCAGATCGAGCCCCAGCAACTCGCGCACCTTGGTCGTCGCCGAGGTGACGTTCATGGTGCATATCAGCGGCAGCCAGCCACCGTGGCTGGCGCAGAAATTGGCGACCTGGGCGTCCTCCGCTTCCACCGGGGCGTCCGAATGGGCATACACGGTCCCCGAGGTGCCCAGACTCAAGGTCACCATGCCGGGCGCGATGTTGCCGGTACCGATCGCCGCCATCATGTTGTCGCCGCCCCCGCTGGCCACCAGTACGTCATCGGCCAGCCCCAGCTCGCGGGCCAGGTCGGGACGCACCGTGCCCACCGGCTCGCGGGAGTCGATCAGACGAGGCAGCACCCGCGTCGGCGAGAGCTCCGGCGCCAGCGTCTCGAACACGTCGAGTCGCCACTCGCGCGCTCGCGTGTCGAAATAGCCGGTGCCCGAGGCATCGCCGCATTCGGCGACACGCTCGCCGGTGAGCCAGAAGTTGAGGTAATCATGGGGCAGCAGCAAGGTGTCGATGCGCCGATACGCCTCGGGATGCGTCTCCCGCAGCCATGCCACCTTCGAGGCGGTGTAGCCGGTTTGCAGCACCAGGCCCAGCTTGTCCAGGCAGCCCTCGCGGCCACCGAGCTGCTCGATCAACGCCTCGTTGTGAAGCGCTGTCTCGGTATCACACCACAGCTTCGCGGGGTGCAACGGAAGGCCGTCGGCGTCCAGGGCCACCATGCCGTGCTGCTGCCCCGAGACGCCGATGGCGCGTATCTCGCGCGCCTGGATCCCGGCCTTGGCGACCGCCTCGTGAAACGCCTCGGTCAAGGCGTGCGTCCACTCGTTCACGTCCTGTTCGCGTCGGCCGCCGTCACCTTCCATCAGATGATGCGGGCGGCTGGCCTCGCCCAGGATCGCCGCGCGCTGGACGTCGACGATCACCACCTTGGTGCTTTGCGTTCCACAATCCACGCCAACGTACATGCTCTCTCCTTGCGCTGCAGTGTATGGCCCGCATGGGGCAAGACCTCGAGTATCCGCTGCCTAGTCGCGTGACGCCATGTGACCCTCGACCACCTCGTGCAGTGTCGCACGCGCGCCTGCGGTGTGCAGGCCATGCAGCGCATGCAGGTAAGCATCGCGGAAACGCGCGTCGCGTGCCAGCTCGCCGAACAGCGCGGTCTGCTCGATGAATGCCGTGGGGTGATCGCGATTCTTGCTGGCAACCGCCATCAAGCGCTCCTTGAGCCGATCGACCACCTCGATGGGCTCACCCTGCTCGTCGACGCCCTCGGCGTAACGCGCCCAGCTGGCGACCACGGCGGCACTGCGGTGAATATCGCCACCGCGCGCGAGCTGCTCGCGAATCACCGGCAGCAACCATTTGGGGATGCGGTCGGAACTCTCGGCACACAGGCGTGCCAGGGTGTCCTTGATCTCGGGGTTGGCGAAACGCTCGATCAGCGTCTGCCGGTAGTCGGCCAGATCGACGCCCGGTACCGGCGACAGGGTCGGCGTGGCCTCGAGTCGCATGTAATCGAGCAGGAACTCGACGAACAGCGGGTCCTGGCACACTTCGTGGGCATAGCGGTAGCCGGCGAGATAGCCGAAGTAGGTCAACGCCTGATGGCTGGCGTTGAGCAGGCGCAGTTTCATCAGCTCATAGGGCACGACATCCTCGACCATCTGCACGCCGACCCGTTCGTAGGGCGGGCGGCCGAGCGAGAAATGATCCTCGAGCACCCATTGGGTGAACGGTTCGCAGACCACCGGCCACTGGTCTTCCACCCCGAAGCGTTCCGCCAGCGCCTGACAATCGGCCGGGGTCGTCACCGGCGTGATGCGATCGACCATGGCGTTGGGGAAGCTGACCTCGGCTTCAACCCAGGCGCCCAATTCGGCATCCAGCGCCCGGGCATGGGCGGTGAACATCTTGCGGGCGACATCGCCATTGCCTTCGATGTTGTCGCACGACATCACCGTGAACGGTGCGATGCCCCGTTCGCGCCGCCGCTGGAGCGCCGCGATGACCAGCCCGAAGGTGGTACGTGGCGCCTGGGGCGAGGCCAGGTCATGGCGCACGTCGGGGGTCGCGAGATCGTATTCGCCGTTGGCGGGATCGATGTTGTAGCCCCCTTCGGTGACCGTCAGGGAGACGATGCGAATCGCGGGATCGCTCATGGCCTCGATGACCGCCTCGGGATCGTCGGGCGCGAAGAGGTAATCGATGAGCGAGCCGATCACCCGCGGTTCGTAGCGGCCATCGGGGTGCTTGACCACCAGCGTGTAGAGATGGTCCTGCGCGGCCAGGGCATCGCGCATGCGCGTATCGCCGGGCATCACGCCGACACCGATGATGGCCCAGTCGAGCGCCTCGCCCCGATTCATCAGCGCATCGAGATACATCGCCTGATGAGCCCGGTGAAACCCGCCCACGCCGATATGGACGATGCCAGGGGTGAGCTGCGAGCGGTCGTAGCTCGGCGTGGCGACGGCGGCATCGAGACGCGCCAGGGTAGCGTTGGTCAGTTCAGTCATGGGAAGACTCCTTGGGGCCGAGCGAGTGTCGAATAGCAGCGTGAAATTGCCAGCGCCAGTCCGGCGCCGCCGAGCGATCGTTGACCAGCCGTGCGTTGAGCATGTCCTTGTCATGGGTGCGTGCCCGCGCGCCGGCCGGGTCCTGCCCCATGTCTCGCCAGCGGCACAGCAGACGCTCGACCAGCACGCTATCGGGCACGTCGATGAACACCGACAGGTCGAACAAGGCTTGCAGCTCGCGCCAGGGCGGAGCGTCCAGCAACAGGTAATTGCCCTCGACCAGCACCAGGCGATGCTCGGGCAGGATCAGGCGGCCGCCGGCGCGTGCCAGGTCGAGCGGGCGATCGAATACCGGTACGGCCACCGCGCCGTCGTCGCGACGCAGGCGTGTCAGGTCGCTCAGCAGCCCCGCGACATCGAAGGTTTCCGGCGCGCCCTTGATGTCCAGCCGGCCCTGGGGCGCGAGCACCGCGTTGTCGAAGTGATACCCGTCCATGGGGACGATGGCCGCCACACCCGGCTGCAGGACATTGAGCCGCTCGCAGAGCCGCTGGGTGAGCGTCGACTTGCCCGCCGCCGGCGGGCCGGCGATGGCCACCAGGGTGCGACGCTCCGGCGAGGCGTGCGTCAGCAACCGCTCGGCCATGGCCTCGAGCGTCGGCGTCATCATGAGCGCGTCATCGGCGTTGGCAGAGATGTCCGTCATGGCTCCCGTCCCTCGTCAGCACGCGGTATAACCGCCGTCCACCCGCAGGTCGGCGCCGTTGATCATCGCCGACTCGCGGGCAGCCAGGAACAATATGCTGTCGGCGATCTCGTCGGGGGTGGCGAAACGCCGGGTGGGAATCAGCGCCTTCATGCGCTCGCCCTTCTCCCCGGCCCAGCCGTAGCGTCCCAATTCGGTGTCGACCACCGTCGGCGACACCGCGTTGGCGGTCACTCCGTACGGCCCCCATTCCAGCGCCAGGGTACGCGTCAGCCCCAGCACGCCGGACTTGCTGGCACAGTAGGCCAGGTGCCCTTCCAGGCCGACGCTGGCCGCCTGCGAGGCAAGATTGACGATGCGTCCGTAGCCGCGCTCGCGCATGCGCCGTCCCACCGCGCGACAACACAGGAACACGCCGCGCAGGTTGACCGCCTGGGTGGCATCCCAGAGCGTGGCCTCCATCGACTCGGCGGGCGCCAGCGGGCCGATGCCGGCATTGTTGACCAGCACGTCGATGTGGCCGAAGCGCTCGATGGCCTGGGTGACCATCGCCTCGACGGCATCTTCCTCGCTGACATCGAGCACCGCGGCCAGGTGGGTGTCGCCGAGTGCCCGGGCGACCGCCTCGACCGCCTCGCTGCGGTCGGCCAGCACCAGATGGGCGCCGCCTGCCGCGAACCGCTCGGCGAGCTGTTTGCCGATGCCGTTGGCCGCCCCGGTGATCAACACCACGCTACCGCTGAAATCGAAGTGCAGTTGACGCATCGCCTCGCTCCCGCCATTCAACGTGATTCGGGCAGGCAGGCCCGGGCATAGGCCGCGAGCACCTGCTGGATGTGCTGGCGCACCAGCGCGCGAGGCTCGGCCGCCAGGCGCCCCTCGCGAACCGCCCGATAGCCGTCGGGCAGATATTGGCTGATCAGGGTCGGTGGCATCGGTCGGCGGCTCAGCGTGTCGAACAGCGCCTCGACGTTCGCCGCCACCTCCGGCCGCGTCCAGTAATAACGGATCCGATCGCTCAGGCTGTAGCGACGCGCGAAGCGTTGCTGTTCGGCATCGCCCTCGTAATAGGCCTGCCAGTAGCGGGGGTCGTCACGCATCGCCTGTTCGAGACTGGCACCGAGCGGCGGTGCGGCGGTGCCCGGCGCCTCGGTGGCGATGGCCTCGAGCGCGAACAACGCCTCGCGCAACGCGAAGGTCAGCGCCGGCCCGACCTTGAGAATCGCGAAATGGCCGGCCACCAGCTCGGCATAGGCGGCGGGCGTCTGATAATCGGTGGAGTGCGCCTCGAAGACGATGTTCGGCCAGGCGGCGATGGCGCGGCTCAACGCGCGCGCCTCGTCCGGCACGAAATCGACCACCTCGCTGTGACCGAACTCGACCCCTGGCTGGACGACCACGCCGCGCACCCTGGCCCAGGCATCCGCCAGCCCTTGAGTCTCGAACACGTCGCGATGAGTGGCGAGGGTACGTGCCAGGTCATCGGTGGTGGTCACCGCCACGCCGTCGAGGTGTTCGTGGGCACCGCCCGGGGTGGGCACTTCGGTGCCGATCACGTAGCGCAGCTCGCCGCAGCGATCGCCGACGGCCTGCTCCGCGGCATGGCATAGCCGCGCGGCACGTGCCGCGACCTGCGCGTCATCGAGTGCCGCCGGATCGTCGGCGCAAGGCATGCTGGCGTCCAGGTGCAGCTTGGTGAAGCCCGCTGCGGCGTAGGCCGCGACCAGTGCCTCGGCCTTGGCCATCGCCGTCTCGGCGGGCTGATCCTGCCACGGCGAGGGGCCCAGATGATCCCCGCCCAGAATCAAGCGCCCGGCATCGAACCCGCATTCCTCGGCGATCGCCGCGACCCGATCACGGAAGTCGGCCGGCGTCTGGCCGGTATAGCCGCCCTCCTGATTGACCTGGTTGCAGGTCGCCTCGATCAGCAGCGGCGAGCCATCCTCGAGTGCCTGGTGAAACGCCGCCTCGAGCACCAGCGGATGCGCCGAGCATACCGAGTAGATGCCGCGTCGGCTGCCTTCGCGGTTGGCCGTGACGATAGGGTCGAGCAGATGATCGCTCATCGGGCACCTCCGTGGGATGCAATCAGGGCGTCGAGGGTGGCGCGGTCGCTGCACCCCTCCATGGGACCGACACGCGTCACCGCGTGGGCACCGGCGGCGCTGGCCAGCTGCAGGGCACGCTCGAGCGGCTCGCCCGCCGCCAGCGCGGCCATCAGGGCGCCTCCGAAACAGTCGCCGGCTCCGGTGGGGTCGCGCTCATCGACGGGATACGCCGCCACGCGTCGGGGCGCGTGACCCGACGTGAAGGCCTCGCTGCCGCGCGCGGCACGCTTGAGCACCACCAGCGACATGCGCCGTTCGTCGAGCAGTCTCGCCACGGTCTCGGCCTCCGGCTCGCCATGGCTGAGCCAGGCAAGGTCCGCTTCGCTGGGCAGGAAGACATCGCAATCGTCGATGCGCGTCAGCACCGCCGCCCGGGTCGCCGGGTCGGCCATCAATTCGGCACGAATATTGGGGTCGAAACTGATCCGGCCACCACGCGCGCGAACCCGTGTAGCCAGCCGATCGATCAGTGCGATGGCCGCGGGTGAAGACAGCGACGAGCCCATCACATGCAGATACCGGCAATCCGCCAGTCGTTCGAGCCCGGCATCGTCGACGTCGAGACGCGCCGCTGCGCTGTGCGTCAGGTTGAAGATGAAGTCGCGGTCGCCGTCGTCGCGATAACGCACGAAGGCGGTGCCGGTGGGATACTCGGCATCGCGCCCCACCGCAGCGGTATCGATCCCGTCGGCGGTCAGCCGATCCAGGATCAGGTCGCCGAAGCCATCGCTGCCCACGCAGCCGGCATAGGCGACCCGCGCCCCCATGCGCGCCGCCTGGGAGGCGAAGATCGCCGGCGCACCGCTGGGAAACGGCCCCTGGAAACGTCCCGGCACGTCGAAACGCTGGCCGGGTCGCTCGGCGACGAATTCGGCGAGCAGCTCGCCGGCGGTGACAATATCGAAGTGAGGCAGGTCTGCGCTCATGATCAGCTCATCCAGTTGCCGCCATCGACGTTCAGCGTCTGTGCCACCACGTAGTCGCTGTCGGCGGAAGCCAGGAACACCGCCGCACCGACATGATCCTCGGGACGCCCCATGCGACCATAGGGCACCGCCTCGCCGACCAGGCGCTTCTTCTCGCCGGCCGGGCGGTTCTCGTAGCGCGCGAACAAGGCATCGACCTCGTCCCACATGGGGGTGTCGACCACCCCGGGGGCGATGCCGTTGACGTTGATGCGGTGCTTGATCAGGGCGAGGCCGCAGGACTGGGTGAGGCTGATCACCGCGGCCTTGGAGGCGCAGTACATGCTGACCAGGGGCTCGCCGCGGCGCCCGGCCTGGGAGGCCATGTTGATGATCTTGCCGCCCTGGCCGCGCTCGACCATATGCGCCGCCACCGCCTGCAGGGTGAAGAAGGTCCCCTTGACGTTGATGCCGAATTGCCGGTCATAGCTGGCCTCGCTGACCTCGAGCACCGGGGCCATGTCGAATACCGCCGCATTGTTGACGAGGATGTCGATACCGCCGAAACGCGCCTCGACGGCCGCGATCATCGCCTGGCGCGAGTCGGCGTCGGCCACGTCGAGCCGCACCGCCATCACCGGCGCCTCGTCGACCTCGGCCCGAATCTCGGCGACCGCCTGCTCGGCGGCGTCGGTGTCGATATCGGCGATCGCCACGCGCGCCCCTTCCCGCAGATAGCCCTTGACGATCGCCAGGCCGATCCCGCGCGCGCCGCCGGTCACCACTGCCGTTCGCTTGTCGAGTTTCATCGCTGTGGTTCCTTGTTCGAGTGAAGTCATGATGAAGCGCCAGCTTCGGGCCGTCGGCCATATCCCCCCGGCGGTCTTCAGCGCACGGCGTGACGCTCGCCGCGCCAGCGCTGTACCAGCTCGCCAAGCGCCGCCATGTGCGTGAGCACCTGCCAGGCGCCGGCGTCGCGCAGCCGTTGTGCATGGCCGGGCTCGACATGACTGGCGCCGGTGAAACCGATCACCGTCATGCCGGCGGCACAGGCCGCCCGGGTCCCCGAGACACTGTCCTCGATGACGAGGCAGGCGGCAGGCGCGACACCGAGATGCGACGCCGCCAGGCGGTAGACATCCGGCGCCGGCTTGGGGTGCGCGACCTGCTCGGCGGTGAACAACGGCGCCTTGCCGAGTTGCGCATCGAGCCCGGTGTTGGCCAGCGAGGCGACGACGCGACGGCGGCGGCTGTTGGAGACGATCGCCAGCGGCAGATCGAGGGCCTCGATGGCAGCCGCCACGCCGGCCATGGCCTCGAGCTCCTCGGCCAATCGCGCCTCGATCGCCGTGTCGATGCGTTCGAGGGCGTCATCGGGCAAGGCATGCGCGCTGCGGGCAGCCAGATGATCGAGAATCGCCTGGGTAGTCATGCCCAGTGCCCGGCGCAATTCATCACCGATCGCCAGGTCAGGCAGCCAGGCCGCCAGTCGCTCGCGCAGCACCGTCTCGGCGATGGCTTCGCTGTCCACCAGCACGCCGTCGCAGTCGAAGATCAGCACCTCCATGGGCGACTTCATCAGCGGCCGTCCGATGCCGAAGAGGCGCGATTTTCCTTGCGGTCGATATCGGCCAGCGGGTGGCGCGTCAGGTGCGCCAGGGCCAGGCCATCGGCAGTGAAAAGGTGCGCGCAGGCCGGGTCGAAGGTGAAGCGCACCTCGTCGTGCACGCGATGCGCGACGTTGCCGTCGGCGACCAGGATCCACTCGCTGTCGCCGTGCTCGAGATACAGCGAGGTGACGCCGCCGAGACGTTCGATGACCTGGATCCGGCCCGTCAGCGGCCCCGCCTCGTCGAGCACCAGGTGCTCGGGACGGATGCCCAGCGTCAGCGTGTCGCCGGCGCTGACGCCGTCGCCCGCGACCGGCACCCGGCAGTCGCCGCCGGGCAGCGCCACGTCGACCCCCTCGGCGTCGGCACCGCGCACCTCGACCTCCAGGAAGTTCATCTTCGGCGAGCCGATGAAGCCGGCCACGAAGCGGTTGCGCGGGTGGTGGTAGAGCTCCATCGGCGAGCCGATCTGCTCGACCACGCCGTCCTGCAGCACGACGATCTTGTCGGCCATGGTCATGGCCTCGATCTGGTCGTGGGTGACGTAGATCATGGTGGCATCGAGCTCCTCGTGGAGCCGCGCCAGTTCGATGCGCATCTGCACGCGCAGCGCCGCGTCCAGGTTCGACAGCGGTTCGTCGAACAGGAAGATGCTGGGGTTGCGCACGATCGCCCGTCCGATCGCCACGCGCTGACGCTGGCCGCCGGACAGCGCGCGGGGCTTGCGGTCGAGCAGGGGCTCGAGCTGCAGGATGCGCGCGGCGGCGAGGACCTTCTCGCGGCGCTCGGCCCTGGGCACCTTGGCCAGGCGCAGGCTGAAGCCCATGTTGTCCTCGACGGTCATGTGCGGGTAGAGCGCGTAGCTCTGGAAGACCATCGCCAGGCCGCGGTCGGCGGGCCCGACCTCGTTGACGCGCTGGCCGTCGATGGCGATCTCGCCGCTGGTGGTGCTCTCGAGCCCGGCGATCATCCGCATCAGGGTCGACTTGCCGCAGCCCGAGGGGCCGACGAAGACCACGAATTCGCGGTCCTTGACCTCGAGGTCGACGCCCTTGATGACCTGGGTGCCGCCGAAGTCCTTGACGATGTTGTTGAGTTGTAGCGTTGCCATGGCGGAATTCCTTATTTGACGGCGCCGAAGGTGAGACCACGAACCATCTGCTTCTGGGTCAACCAGCCGAAGATCAGAATCGGCGCGATGGCCAGCGTCGAGGCGGCGGACAACTTGGCCCAGAACAGCCCTTCGGGACTCGAGAAGGAAGCGATGAAAGCGGTCAGCGGGGCGGCATCCGAGGTCGTCAGGTTGAGGCTCCAGAACGCCTCGTTCCAGCTCAGGATGACCGACAGCAATCCGGTGGACGCGATCCCCGGCAGGGTCAGCGGCAACAGCAGGTAGAGCACTTCCTGCAGGGTGCCGGCGCCGTCCATGCGTCCTGCTTCGAGGATGTCCTTGGGAATGTCCTTGAAGAAGGTGTACAGCATCCACACCACGATCGGCAGGTTCATCAGCATGTAGACGATGGTCAGACCGAGCTGGGAGTCGAGCAGGCCCATGTCGCGGAACAGCAGGTACACCGGCATCAGCACGCCGACCGGCGGCAGCATCTTGGTGGACAGCATCCACAGCAACGTGCCCCGGGTACGCTTGGTCGGCAGGAAGGCCATCGAATAGGCCGAGGGAATCGCCACGATCAGCGCCAGCAGGGTCGAGCCGAACGAGATCACGATGCTGTTCAGGGCGAACTTCAAGTAGTCGGCACGCGCCATGACTTCGTGATAGCCCGCCAGGGTCGGCTCGAAGAACAGGCTCGGCGGTGTCGCCACGGCCTCGCCTTCGGTCTTGAAGCCGGTCAGCACCATCCAGAAGATCGGAAAGAACACGATCAACGCGATGCCCCAGGCGAGCAGCGTGAGCAGCAGTTTCTTGGTCATCGTAGGATTCATGCAGTGCTCCTCGCCTCAGGTCTCGAGATTCTTGGCCACGGTGCGGATCAAGAAGATCGCCACGATGTTGGCCAGGATGATGGCGATGACACCGCCGGCCGAGGCGCCGCCCACGTCGAAGTCCAGCAACGCGCGGATGTAGATGAAATAGGCCAGATTGGTCGAGGCCAGCCCCGGGCCGCCCGAGGTGGTAACGAAAATCTCGGCGAAAATCGTCAGCAGAAAGATCATCTCGATCATGATCACCACGCTGATCGCCCGCTTCAGGTGCGGCAGGGTGATGAACCAGAAGATCGCCAGCGGTCCGGCGCCGTCCATGCGCGCCGCTTCGACCTGGTCATCGTCCAGGGACTGGATGGCGGTGAGCAGGATCAGCAAGGCGAACGGCATCCACTGCCAGGCGACGATGATGATGATCGACGTCAGTGGCATCGACGAGAACCAGTCGATCACCGGCAGGCCGAGAAGGTCGCTCAACCAGGCAAACACGCCGTTGACCGGGTGCATCAGCATGTTCTTCCACACCAGTGCACCGACCGTGGGCATGACGAAGAACGGTGCGATCACCAGCAGGCGGGCGATGCCGCGACCGAAGAATTCCTGCTGGAAGAGCACCGCCAGCAGCGTGCCGCCGATCACGCTGATCGCCAGCACCCAGCCGACCAGCAGCAGGGTATTGCCCATCGCCGTCCACAAGGCCGGATCGGTGAGCAGATAGGTATAGTTATCCCAGCCGGCGAAACCGGAAATCATGGGATTGATCAGGTTATAGCGCTGGAAGGAGAACCACAGGGTCATGCCCAGTGGCACCAGCATCCACAGCAGCAGCAACGTTACCGCCGGTCCCTGCAGGAACACGTTGCGGAAGCCGCCGACGGTTCGTCCGGACGTTCTCTCGCGCATGGGAATGCCCCATTGAAGGAAACAGGTCGGAAAAGGCGGCCGGATCATGACGATCCGGCCGCGGCGGGAGGCTATCGCTTAGTCGTAGTATCCCGCCTGGCGCATGGTGCGATCGACCGAACGCTGGGCCTGGTCGAGCGCGGCATCGACGGACTGTTGACCGGCAAGTGCAGCCCCGATCATCTGTCCCACCTGGGTGCCTACCGCCTGGAACTCGGGGATGTTGACGGTCTGCACGCCGATGTAGGGACTCGGCTTGAGCGTCGAATCGGTGGGATCGGCGGTCTGGATGGCGTTGAGCACGAAGTCGGCGAACGGCGCAGCTTCCTGGTACTTGGGATTCTCGTAGGTGGACTCACGGGTGCCCGGCGGCACACTGGTCCAGCCTTCGGTTTCCCCTACCAGCTCGATGTAGTCCTGCGAGGTCGCCCAGGTAATGAAAGTCCTGGCGGCGTCCTTGGCATCCGACGAGGCGGGAATCGCCAGCGTCCACGACCACAGCCAGTTGGCGCCCTTCGGGGTCTCGGCGATCGGCGCCGGGGCGAAGCCGAGCTTGTCGGCGACCTGCGACTCGTCGGGATTGTAGAGACGCCCGGCGGCGGACGTGGCATCGACCCACATGCCGCACTTGCCGCTGGAGAACAGCGCCTGATTCTCGTTGAAGCCGTTGGAGGTCGCACCCGGCGGGCCATAGTTGTTCATCAGGTCGACATAGAAACCGACCGCTTCCTTCCACTCCGGCGAGTTGATTTCCGGATGCCATTCCTCGTCGAACCAGCGACCGCCGAAGGTATTGACCAGGGTGCTGACGAACGCCATGTTCTCGCCCCAGCCCGGCTTGCCGCGCAGGCAGATGCCATACACGCCGTTGTCGGGATCGTTGATCTGGCTCGCCCAGTCCTCGACCTGCTCCCAGGTCGGCTGTTCGGGCATCTCGATGCCGGCCTGCTCGAACAGGTCGGTGCGGTAGTACATCATCGAGCTTTCACCGTAGAACGGCAGCGCGTAGAGCGAACCGTCCTGGCTCAGGCCGTCGCGGATCGGCTTGAGCAGATCCTGCTCGTTGTAGCTCTCGGGCAGGTCGTCGAGCTCGACCAGCCAATCCTGCTTGGCCCAGATCGGCACCTCGTACGTCCCGATGGTCATGACATCGAACTGGCCGCCGTCGGTGGCGATGTCGGTGGTCAGACGCTGACGCAACACGTTTTCCTCGAGCACCACCCATTCCAGGTCGATGTCCGGGTGAGCCTTTTCGAATTCGTCGGTCAGGCCCTGCATGATGATCATGTCGTTGTTGTTCACCGTGGCCACGGTGATGGTCTCGGCGTGAGCGGCGAACGAAGCCAGTGTCGCGGCTCCGGCCAGGGGTAGAGCGTAGGTAAGGCGCATGGCGAGCTCCTGGGAGAAGATCATTGAATTTGTTTTGATCAATCTACTCATCGAGTATTCAAATGATCATTTGCAGCGCCAAAAAAAGCAAACCCCTCACGCTTAGACTTTGGCCTAAGCCCCCAATGCGGACACGATATAGCGAGCCGCCGCTTCGTCCGTCACCAGTCCCTTGAGCCAGCCGCCTCGCAGGGCGCTCAGGATGGCCGGCCCCTTGTCGTGCCCGCCCGCCAGGCCCATCAGCGGCTGCCCGCCCAGTGCCGAGAGCGGCAGGCTGGTGATGCGGCGCGTGATCGGACAGTCGATGAGCCGTCCCTGGATATCCAGCGGCCAGCCGAGCAGTTCCCCCACCGCACCGGCCTCGAGCAGCTCGTTGAGTTCGGCCTCGCTGATGAAATGATCCTGGAACAGGGTCGCGCGCGGATCGATGCGGCCGATGCCGATGACCCCGGTTTCGGCCTCGCGGGCGATATGAAACACCGCCTGCACCAGCTGCTGGGCAAGCAACGCTTCCTTCTCTTCCACCGAGGCGGCCACTACCGGTGCGGGCAGCAGGAAGCGCTCCGCCCCGGTCTTGTCGGCCAGGACCATCACCCCGTCGTAGCGGTTGGCGGAACCGTCGCGGGCGACATTGCCCACCAGCGAGACGATGCGATGCTGCGAGCGATCCAGGCGGCTCAGGGCTTCCACGGTGGCACGCACCGAGCGCCCGGTACCCAGCGAAAGCGTCAGGGGATCCTGCCGATCGAGAAGTCCCGCCAGCCGTTCGGCGCCGGCCTGGGCGAGAAAGCGCGGACTGCTTTCCGGCAGCTCGGGGTCGCTGGGCACCACATCGCAGAAATCCAATCCGAAGTGCGTGAGAATCGCCTCACCCATGGCCATGCACTGGGAGATGGGATGATCGACATGCACCTTGACCAGCCCTTCCTGACGCGCCAGGGCCAGCAAGCGCTGGACCCCGGGCCGCGAGACGCCCAGCAGGCGGGCGATATCGTCCTGCGTGCGCCCACCGACGTAGGAGAGCCAGGCCGCGCGCGCCGCCTGCTCGCGCTTGAGTTCGTATTTATCCATCGCCGCTACTCCTGCTGGAAGGCCCGTTACCGGACGACCACGTACTTGAACATCACGTCTGTCGAACGCCAATGCCGGGCATCATCGCAACCGCGCACGCACCGTACAACTGAGACGATGGCACGGTGGCACCGCGATCACGACTCGGTGACACTCGGCGCCACCGGCGAGGACGGTAGCCAGGCACGCGCCGCCAGTCCGCCCAGCGTAGACTCGGCGAGCTGCAGACGGCCGCCGTAGAGGGTCATCAAATCCTCGACGATCGCCAGTCCCAGGCCGGAGCCGGAGCGCCGTTCGTCGAGACGCGCGCCGCGTGCCAGGGCAGCCTCACGCTGGGCCTCGCTCATCCCCGGCCCGTCGTCTTCGATCACCAGCACGACGCCCGCGCCCTGTGGATAGAAACGCAGCGAGACCTGCGACGACGCCCAGCGCAGGGCATTCTCGAGCAGGTTGCCGACCAGTTCCTGAAGGTCCTGGGCATCCATGCGCACACTGAGGTCGGCCGCCAGCTCGGCGTCCAGCCGAACCCCGCGCCGCTCCCCCATCCGGGTCAGGCCATCGAGCACCGGGGCGAGGGTTTTCCCGACATCGATCTTGCCGACCAGCACGCCGCCCCCCGTCGCCGAGGCACGCGCCAGATGGTGGCGCACGGCATCGTCGATGCGTCCGAGCTCGCCCTGCACGCGGTCACGCGTCTCGTCGGGAAAACGCTCCGCCAGCGTCGTCAGCACGCTGACCGGGGTCTTGAGGGCATGCGCCAGATTGCCGGCGGCATGTCGGCCACGTTCGATCAGCCGCCGATCGCGTTCCAGCACACCGTTCATGGCACCTGCCAGACGTGCCAGTTCGTCGGGCAGAAAACGCGTCTCCAGACTCTCGGCGTCTCCGGATTCCACGGCCCGCAAGTTGGCGTGCATGCGCCGCAGCGGCGCCAGCCCCCAGCGGATCTGCACCGCCAGGCCGACCAGCAGCAGGGCCCCCAGGGCCAGCAGCGACAAGCTCAACAACCACTCGAAACGCGCCACCTCGCGATCCAGCTCCTCGCGGGAAGCGGCGACGCTGACATGCAGCGTCCCGGCATGCCCCGGCAAGCGGATGTCGCGTTCCATGACCCGCAAGCGATTGCCGCGCGGCCCATCGACTTCGGAGACCGCCAGGCCCTGGATGTCGTCGGTCGGCAGGCGCTGGTCCCATAGCGAGCGCGACGTCAGTGCCTGCCCCTCGCCTGCCACCTGCCAGTACCAGCCCGAGTAGACGCGCTCGAAGCGCGGATCGCCCAAAGAACGCGTCATGCTCAGTTCATTGCTCTGGGGATCGAGCTGCGCCCCGGCCAGCAGCACGTTGAGCAATGACTCGAGGCGGTCGTCGAAGGCAGTGGTGACGGCATCGCGGAAGTTATAGGCCAGGCCGGTGCCGGCCAGTGGCAACGCGACCATGACCAGCAACAGCGAGGCGATCAGCAACCGAGCCCGGATCGAGGTACGCGCGATGCGCTGTTGCCAGGCGCGTCGCCTCATGGCGTCTCCTCGAGGGCCACCAGACGATAGCCCTGGCCGCGCAGGGTCTCGATGCGCTGGTTGCCCAGCTTGCGACGCAGGCGGCTGATCTGGACATCGATGACGTTGGAGTCGGGCTCGTGGTCCCGGTCATAGACATGCTCTGAAAGCTCGGTGCGGGTCACGATTCGCGGGGCGGCATGCAGCAGATACGCCAGCAGGCGCGATTCCTGGGCCGTCAGCGTGATCGGACGGCCTGCCAGGGTGACACTGCCGGTATGCGTATCCAGTGCCAGCTCGCCGAGCTTGAGGATCGGATGTGCATGCCCGTGGCTGCGTCGTACCAGGGCGCGCAGACGGAACAGGACTTCTGCCGTCTCGAAGGGCTTGGTGACGTAATCGTCGGCCCCGGCGGAGAAGCCGGCCGCCTTGTCCGACCAGCGCTCGCGCGCCGTCAGTACCAGCACCGGCAGATCGATGCCGTCTTCGCGCCACGCGGCGAGCCAACGGGTGCCATCGCCATCGGGAAGGCCCAGGTCGAGGATCACGGCATCGTAGGCTTCCACCCGCACCAGATAATCGGCGGCTTCGCCGTTCGCGGCATGCTCCCACAGCAGCCCGGCCTCGACGAAGGCTTCGCCGAGGGCTTGCGCCAGCGCGGTATCGTCCTCGACCAGCAATACCTTCATGGACGTGTCATCCCCTCGATATTGACCCCTTCGATGCCGATCAGCTCGCCATTGGCGGCATCGAATTCGAATTCGACCACCTGCCCCTGCGGGCCGATCATTTCGATCTCGTAGCGCGGCGCCTCGTCCTCGTGCTCGAGTTCGACCTCGAGCACCTGCCCGACATAGCGATGCTCGAGCCAGTCGAGCACCGTGGGCAGGGCCACGACGCGCCCCTCCTGCACCTCGCGATGCAGCGAACGCCACTCATCGTCATCGGCCATGACCAGTGACTGGCAGGCCATGATTCCCACCGCCGCCAGCATGAGTGCCTTGAGACATCCATTGAAGCGTTTCATGCCCACACCCTGCCAGACACGACATGAATACAGCATGAACAAGGCGCTCGTCTCCGCGACAGCCCGGCCGGACGAACCTCGTGACAGCCCGGCGACGGCACGCCTGAACATGAACGGAAGATGAACATCGTTTTCAGGCGACTGCAAGGTCGTCGCCGCTAGGCTCGCTTCATCACTGGCGTAACGCAATCACGCCGGCCTCGATGCCAACGCAAGGAGACGATCATGAAGACGATGCACATGCTGATGATGCCGATGGTACTCAGTGGCGGCCTGTCCACGGCCGTGATGGCCGACGACGGCAGCCTGTCGCCGGGGGAGCTCGAATCGCTGCTCGCGACGGCCGGCGAACATGGTGTCACGCATTACGACGACGTCGCCATCGACGACGGCAACCGCCTGGAAATCGAAGGCTGGCGCGACGATGGCTGGCAGCTCGACCTCGACATGCTGATCCGGGATGGCAGCCTGGTGCATGAAAAACGCCGCCAGGACACCACGCCCGACTGGAGCCTGAATGGCGAGGAGCTGCGTCAGGCGCTGGACAACGCGCGAGACGCTGGCATGCAACGCTTTGCCGAACTGGATGTCGATGAGCAAGGGCATGTGGATATCGAAGGCTACGACGCCCAGAATGAGGAGATCGACATCCGCCTCGAACGCAATGGACTCACGGTCACTGGAGTGGAACATGACTGATCGACAGCACAACGCCGCCTGGCAGGCGGCTCAGCAATGGCGGGAACGGGCGCGTCAGGCGCGCCCCTCCCAGGGTGCCGGCGGGCTCAAGCTGCTCGCCACCTGGTTATTGTTCGGCGTCATGATGATCGTCGGCACCCTGCTCGGCCTGTTTTTCCTGATCGTCGGCTGGGCGATGCTGCCGTTTCTGCGCCACCGCATGAAAAAGCGTGCCGAAGCCTTTCGTGCCGAGCACGCCCGCCCGGCCGGCGGCAACGGCGCGCAGGACGGTGCACAGACACGAGACAACGCACGTTCATCACGTGTGCTCGAAGGCGATTATCAGGTCAAGTCCGACGACTGAGTGCGCCCTGAACGCGGCGTCTCTCGCCGTCTCCGCAGAACCAGTTGCCACGAAGCAAAAAAATGGCACGCCAGGCGTGCCAGAAACGACTGCTTGCCTGCCGATGCGCACAGGGCTAGCCGTCAAGGAAGGGGAACCTGCATCAAGACGAAAAAGCCCGCCCCATGAAGGGGCGGGCTCGGAATTTGGCGCGCCCGGGAGGATTCGAACCTCCGACCACCTGATTCGTAGTCAGGTACTCTATCCAGCTGAGCTACGGGCGCTGAAAGCGATGACGGTCGATACCGTTTTTTCGCATCGAGAGCGGCTCGCTCTCGCATTGCTGTGTGACGATTCCGCCAACGAAAAGTGGCGCGCCCGGGAGGATTCGAACCTCCGACCACCTGATTCGTAGTCAGGTACTCTATCCAGCTGAGCTACGGGCGCGAAACTTCGATGCAATGCATCCGGTTGAATGGCGGAGAGAGAGGGATTCGAACCCTCGATGGGGCTACAAACCCCATACTCCCTTAGCAGGGGAGCGCCTTCAGCCACTCGGCCATCTCTCCCTCATCAACACGGCGCGTATGTTACCGATTATGCTGGGGTCTTGTCTAGGGCAGATCGAAAATCTTTTACTATCAACCCTTCCAGCGACCGTGACTGCTACTGCGTGCTTGGCGTTAGAAGTGATCCAGAAGGCATGCCTGATCCTGAATTGCCCGAGCCGATAAAGGGGACGACTTCACCAGCCCAGACGGTTCCACGCATGCGTCACTGTTCAGACGCTTGAACCGTCATCCTCGCTATCGGTCTTCTCGCGCTGAATGCGCTGATAGATTTCCTCGCGATGGACGGCCACGTCTTTCGGCGCATTGACGCCAATGCGCACTTGGTTGCCTTTCACGCCAAGTACAGTGACGGTGATATCGTCGCCAATCATCAGTGTTTCACCGACGCGACGGGTCAGGATGAGCATGTCTGATCTCCTTCTCAGGCTTTCTTCCAACGGGATGCGTGCACCGCCAAGCGACAGTACGGGGGCAAATTATGCTTCATACTTGCCCCGAGGGCCAATGACGCGTACCAGCATCCTCAGGCTCGTTGAATGAAAGGCCGCGACCCAGGCCTTCCGGCGTCGTCCTGACGCTACCCCTCAAGCGTAGAAGCGAATGGGGCCGGAAAGCCAAGATTCTTTCTTCATTCACCTTGTATGCTGTCTTTATCGAGTCCGAATGCAGTGTGCAGCGCACGCACGGCCAGCTCCATCTGCTTCTCGTCGATGACCACGGAGATCTTGATTTCCGAGGTGGAGACCATGCGAATGTTGATGTTCTCGTCAGCCAGCACGCGGAACATCTTGGACGCCACGCCGGCATGCGAGCGCATGCCCACGCCCACCAGCGACACCTTGGCGATATTGTCGTCGCCGCGCAGTTCGCCACCGCCCAGCGCCGGGATCACCTGGTCCTGCAGAATGCTCTTGGTCTGCTTGTAATCGCTCTTGGCCACGGTGAACGTGAAGTCGGTGTAGTCCCCGGCCGGGGCCACTTTCTGCACGATCATGTCGATTTCGATATTGGCATCGGCGATGGGCCCCAGAATCTTGGAGGCCACGCCCGGCACGTCCGGCGTGTTGAGCAGCGTCAGCTTGGCTTCACTGGCAGTGAAGGCGATACCGGAGATCAGCGGTTCTTCCATAGTGGTCTCTTCTTCTTCAGCGACGATCAGCGTACCCGGGCCGTCCTCGAAGCTGGACAGCACGCGCAGCGGTACATTGTATTTGCCGGCGAACTCGACGGCGCGAATCTGCAGCACCTTCGACCCCAGGCTCGCCAGCTCGAGCATTTCCTCGACGGTGATGGCCGATAGCCGTTGCGCCTTTGAGCACACGCGCGGATCGGTGGTGTAGACGCCATCCACATCGGTGTAGATCTGGCATTCGTCGGCCTTGAGCGCCGCCGCCAGGGCCACGCCGGTGGTGTCCGAGCCGCCGCGTCCGAGGGTCGTGATGTTGCCCTCGTCATCGACCCCCTGGAAACCGGCCACGACCACGACCTGACCATCGTCGAGATCGGCCTGGATGTCATCGGTCTCGATGCGCTGGATACGCGCCTTGGTGTGGGCGCTGTCGGTGCGGATGCCCACCTGGGCCCCCGTATAGGAAGTCGCCTCCACATCCAGCTTGTGCAAGGCCATCGCCAGCAGGGAAATGGTCACCTGCTCGCCGGTGGACACCAGCATGTCCATTTCGCGCGGCGTGGGCTCATCGTTGATCTGGCTGGCCAGATCGATCAGCCGGTTGGTCTCCCCGCTCATTGCCGAGACCACGACGACCACTTGGTGGCCCTCGTCGCGGAATCGCTTCACTTTTTCGGCGACGGCCTTGATGCGCTCCACCGAGCCCACCGAGGTCCCCCCGAACTTCTGTACGTATAGCGCCATAGCTGCCTATCCGTGGTGGTTTTCACAAGCATGAATGAAGAAAAGGGCCGGCGCCATGCGCACGACCCTTTCCACGTTCTCACTCGCCGAGCCGGGCCTCGACCCAACTCGGCACACTCGCCAGGGCATCGGGCAGCGCCTGCGGCCGTGAGCCGCCCGCCTGGGCCATGTCGGCCCGGCCGCCACCCTTGCCGCCGACCTGCTCGGCGACATGCTTGACCAGGTCGCCGGCCTTGAGGCGTGCGGTCAGGTCATCGGTCACGCCGGCGATCAGGCTGACCTTCTCGTCGCCCGCGACGCCGAGCACGATGACGCCCGAGCCCAGCTTGTTCTTGAGTTGGTCGAGCAGGCCACGCAGTTCCTTGCCGCCCACACCCTCGACTTGCTTGGCGAGAAGCTTGACGCCGGCCACCTCGCGCACGTCGGCGAGCATATCGCCGCTGGTGGCACTCGCCAACTTGGCCTTGAGCCGCTCGAGCTCCTTTTCCAGGGTGCGGTTACGCTCGAGGGTCGCCTCGAGACGTGCTTCCACTTGCTCCGGCTTGGCCTTGAGCTGTTCGGCAACACGCGCGACCTTGGCTTCCTGGTCGCGGAAATACGCCAGGGCCCCTTCGCCGGTCACGGCCTCGATGCGGCGCACTCCAGCAGCGACACCCGCCTCGCTGAGGATGTGGAAGCAACCGATGTCGCCGCTGCGCGCCACGTGCGTACCGCCGCACAGCTCGATGGAAAAGTCGTCGGCACCGATGGTCAGCACGCGCACGCTGTCGGCGTACTTGGCCTCGAAGAGCGCCGCGGCACCCTTGGCCTTGGCCTCGTCGAGCGTCATGTGCTCGATACGGGTCGCGGCGTTGGCCAGGATCTGGGCATTGACGATACGTTCGACCTCGTCGAGCTGCGCCCGGGTCATCGCCTCGAAATGACTCACGTCGAACCGCAAGCGCTCGGCGGTGACCAGCGAGCCCTTCTGCTGCACGTGCTCGCCCAGCACCTGCCTCAGCGCCTCGTGCAACAGGTGGGTGGCCGAGTGGTTGCGCATGGTCGCCGCTCGCAGACTGGCATCGACCCGTGGCGTCACGCTGGCACCCACGTCGAGATGTCCCTCGACGAGCACCCCGTGATGCAGGTGATGGCCGCTTTGTTTCTGGGTATCGGTGACCTGGAAGCGCATGCCGTCGGCCTCCAGATATCCCGTGTCACCGGCCTGCCCCCCGGATTCGCCATAGAAGGGCGTACGGTCGAGCACCACGACACCGTGCTGCCCGGCCTCGAGCGCCGCCAGCGCGTTGCCCTCACGGTCGACCAGGGCCGTCACGCGAGCCTCGTCTTCCAGGCGCTCATAACCGGTGAACGCCGTCTCGCCCTCCAGGTCGAGCGCCGCCGTGTAGTCGGCACCGAACTGGCTGGCCGCGCGGGCTCGCTCGCGCTGGGCCTCGAGCTCGCGCTGGAAGCCGACCTCGTCGAGCGTCACGCCGCGCTCGCGGCACACGTCGGCCGTCAAGTCGAACGGAAAGCCGTAGGTATCGTAAAGCTTGAACACGGTCTCGCCCGGCAGTACCTCGCCGTCCAGCGTTTCCAGGGCTTCCGTCAGCAGGCCCATGCCGTGATCCAGCGTGCGCGCGAACTGTTCTTCTTCCTTGAGCAGGACCTTCTCGATGCGCGGACGCGCCTTGCGCAGTTCCGGATAGGCTGCCCCCATCTCGACGTCCAGCGCCGCCACCAGGGTGTGGAAGAACGGCTCACGGGCACCGAGCTTGTGGCCGTGGCGAATGGCGCGCCGGATGATACGGCGCAACACGTAGCCGCGCCCTTCGTTGGAGGGCAGCACATCGTCGGTGATCAAGAAGGCACAGGACCGGATGTGGTCGGCGATCACGCGCAGCGACGGCGCACTGGTATCGTCGTACCCCGTGGCCTCGGACGCCGCGTTCAGCAGGTTCTGGAACAGGTCGATCTCGTAGTTGGAATGCACCCCCTGCAGCACGGCCGCGACACGCTCCAGGCCCATGCCGGTATCGATCGACGGTTTGGGCAGCGGGTTCAGCGTTCCCGCGCTATCGCGATCGAACTGCATGAACACCAGGTTCCAGATCTCGATGTAACGGTCGCCGTCTTCTTCGGGGCTTCCCGGCGGCCCCCCGGCCACCTCGGGGCCGTGGTCGAAGAAGATCTCCGAGGAAGGGCCGCAGGGGCCGGTGTCGCCCATCTGCCAGAAGTTGTCTTCGTCGAGCTTGGAGAAGCGCGCCGGATCGATGCCGATTTCGTCCTTCCAGATACGCTCGGCTTCGTCGTCGCTGACGTGGACGGTGACCCACAGCTTGTCGGCGGGCAGGCCCAGCCGTTCGGTCAGGAACGTCCAGGCAAAGCGAATGGCGTCACGCTTGAAGTAATCCCCGAAGCTGAAGTTCCCCAGCATTTCGAAGAAGGTATGGTGACGCGCGGTGTAGCCGACGTTGTCCAGGTCATTGTGCTTGCCCCCGGCACGCACGCAGCGCTGCGCGGAAGTGGCACGCACGTAGGGGCGTGGGTCGCGTCCCAGGAAGACGTCCTTGAACGGCACCATGCCGGCGTTGGTGAACAACAGCGTCGGGTCGTTGGCGGGCACGAGCGAGCTCGACGGCACGATGGTATGACCGTGCTCCTCGAAGAACGTCAGAAAGGCTTGTCGGATGTCTGCGCTTTTCATAGAAATTCCGTGGCGGTGTGCGTTAGGCGCTGCGGGCATGCGCGGCCCGACCGGACAAGCGGCGGGCGCGAAGCGCGAAAGTCGGCGAATGACGGACAACGGACCGCCCCGAGCCATCGCAATGGCGCACTAGTATAACGCGTTCGGCGGGGGACTAAAGAGGTGCCGCGACAGCGGCGGGGAGAGAGGCCGCATGTGGCATGCGGCCCGCAAAGGCCTAGCGGGCGTTCTCCCAGGCGTGCGCCATGGCATGACGCACCTGCTCGAAATCGAATCCACGCGAGGCCAGGAAACGTTCTCGCTTGGCGCGCTCACGAGGGTCGTGCCCGGGGGAATCGAAGCGCTTGGCCAGCGCCTCGCATGCCAGTCGATGCCAGTCCGGGGCCTCGCCTTCCAGTGCCTCGCGTGCCACCTCGTCGGTGACGCCGCGCGCGCCCAGCTCGGCGCGTATCTTCATCGCCCCCTGGCCGCGCGACAGGCGCGAGCGCACGAATTGCTCGGCGAAGCGAGCGTCGGACTGCAGCCCCTCATCGGCCAGGGCATCGAGTAGCGACGCGATGTCGTCGGGCGCATGCCCACGCGCCGCGAGGCGCGACATCAACTCGCTGCGCGAGTAGTCGCGCCTCGCCAGCAGGCGGATGGCATCGTCGCGGGGCGTCGCCTCCTGCGTGCTCATGGTTACACCAGGCTATCGTCGTCCTGAGCTTCGGCGGCCTTCTCCTGAGACTCGGCCTCGGGCTTGGGCGTGGACAGCAGGCGAGCGCGAATCTCGTTCTCGATCTCTTCCATGATCGCCGGGTTGTCCTCGAGGAACTGCGCGGCGTTGGCCTTGCCCTGACCGATCTTGTTGCCCTGGTAGCTGTACCAGGCACCGGCCTTGTCGACCAGGCCCTGCTGCACCCCGATGTCGACGACTTCGCCGGCATGGTAGATCCCCTTGCCGTAGAGGATCTGGAACTCGGCCTGACGGAACGGGGGCGCCACCTTGTTCTTGACCACCTTGACCCGGGTCTCGTTGCCGATGGCCTCGTCGCCCTGCTTGACCGAGCCGGTACGCCGGATATCGAGGCGTACGCTGGAGTAGAACTTCAGCGCGTTGCCGCCGGTGGTGGTCTCGGGGTTGCCGAACATCACCCCGATCTTCATGCGGATCTGGTTGACGAACATCACCATGCAGTTGGCGTTCTTGATGTTGCCGGTCACCTTGCGCAGCGCCTGGGACATCAGGCGCGCCTGCAGCCCGACGTGGGAATCGCCCATCTCGCCTTCGATCTCGGCGCGTGGCGTCAAGGCCGCGACCGAGTCGACGACGATCACGTCGACGCCGCCCGAACGGACCAGCATGTCGCAGATTTCCAGTGCCTGTTCACCGGTGTCCGGCTGCGACACCAGCAGATCATCGAGGTTGACGCCGAGCTTTTCGGCATAGGTCGGGTCCAGCGCATGCTCGGCATCAATGAAGGCACAGGTCTTGCCTTGCTTCTGCCCCTGGGCGATCACCGACAGCGTCATGGTGGTCTTGCCCGAGGACTCGGGGCCGAAGATCTCGACCACGCGCCCCATCGGCAGGCCTCCCACGCCGAGGGCGATATCCAGCCCCAGCGATCCCGTGGAAATGGCCGGCGTCGCCACGCGCGGCGTGTCGCCAAGACGCATCACGGCGCCCTTGCCGAACTGGCGCTCGATCTGGGAAAGCGCCGCGTTGAGCGCCTTGGAACGGTTGTCGTCCTGTGCCATGAAGGTCTCCTATCGAAGGACATCGAAGCTCGTACGGCGACACCGAATGAGTTCGGCGCCGTCCGCTCAATACTGTATGACTAGCCAGTAGTATGACGAAAAAAATTCGCGCCGCCTACCTTTGACTTGCATGCGTTTTCAATCGCGCCCGCTCTCGCCCTCAAGCCTAGCAACAAGCCCGATCAATGCCATGCGCACCGCAGCGCGACGCACCTCGCCGCGCGTCCCCGGCAGATGATGGCGCTCGGCGTCCTGCGTCCGATCATCGCCCCAGGCGAACCAGACCGTGCCCACGGGCTTGTCCGCGCTGCCGCCACCGGGGCCGGCCACGCCACTGATCGCCACGCCCAGCGTAGCGCCGCTATCGCGACACGCCCCGGCGACCATCTCGCGCACGGTCTCGGCGCTGACCGCGCCATGCGTGGCAAGCGTGGCCTCGCGCACCCCGAGCAGGCGTTGCTTGGCGCTGTTGGCGTAGGTCACGTAGCCGGTCTCGAAATAGTCGGAACTGCCGGCGACGTCGGTGATGGCACTGGCCACGCCGCCCCCGGTGCAGGATTCGGCCGCCGTCACGCTGGCCCCCGTCGCCCGGCACGCTTTCCCGAGGCGCTCGGCCAAGGCATCGACGCTCACGTCACGCCACTCTTCCAGGGTTATCGCCATCTATCCTCTCCCCAATGTCGCACCGATCGGCGCCGCACTGACGCCGTCCGCGCGAAAGCGTAGAATGTCGCCTTGCGGTGTTGGCAGTTGCGCACGACACCACGTCACCTTTTTCATTTGGCACCACTCGCCACCGGCACGACAAGGATTCGCATGAGCCAGGCCTCTGCCCAGCATACCCCGATGATGGCCCAGTACCTGAAGATCAAGCGCGAGCATCCCGAGGTGCTGCTCTTCTATCGCATGGGCGATTTCTACGAGCTGTTCTACGACGACGCCAAGCGCGCCGCCTCGCTGCTCGACATCACCCTCACCCAGCGCGGCCAGTCGGCGGGACAGCCGATTCCCATGGCCGGTGTGCCCTATCATAGCGCGGAGAGCTATCTGGCGCGGCTGGTCAAGTCGGGTGAGTCGGTGGCCATCTGCGAGCAGATCGGCGACCCGGCCACCGCCAAGGGCCCGGTGGAGCGCAAGGTCGTGCGCATCGTCACGCCCGGCACCCTCCATGACGAGGCCCTGCTCGACGCGCGCCGCGACAACCTCGTCCTCGCCGTGCATCCGCAGGGAGACCGCTGGGGCCTTGCCTGGCTGGAACTGTCCAGCGGCCACTTCAGCGTGCTCGAAGTCGATGGCGAGAGCGATCTGCTCTCCGAGATTCAACGTCTCGATCCCGCCGAGCTGCTTGCCGCGGAAAGCCTGTCGTTACCGCCGGCACTCGCCGAGCGCCCCGGCTTCCGTCGCCAGAGCGATTGGCTGTTCGATCTGGAAAGCGCCACTCGCCTGTTATGCGACCAGTTCGGCGTGGTCGACCTGCGCGGCTTCGGCTGCGCTCACCTCACCACGGCCCTGACCGCCGCCGGTGTGCTCATCGACTACGCCCGCGACACCCAGCGCTCGCGGCTGCCGCACGTCACCGGCATCGCCGTGGAGACACGCGACGAAGCGGTGGTGATCGATGCCGCCAGCCGCCGCAACCTCGAGATCGACACCAACCTGGGGGGCGGCTTCGACAATACGCTGGCCAGCGTGCTCGACACCACCGCCACCGCCATGGGATCGCGTCAGCTCAAGCGCTGGCTCAACCGACCGCTGCGCGATATCGCCCAGATCCAGTCGCGCCAGGCCGCCGTGCAGTGCCTCATCGACGCCGACCGCCATGCCACCCTGCGCGACGCGCTCAAGGCCATCGGCGACATCGAACGCATCCTCGCGCGAGTGGCGCTCTACAGCGCCCGGCCACGCGACCTGGCCCGTCTGCGCGATGCCCTCAACGCCCTGCCCGCCCTGGAACACGATCTGGCCGAACTCGACGAGGGCACGGCCATCGACGCGCTCAAGCACCACATTCGTCCCTATCCCGAATTGGCCGAGACGCTGAGCCGGGCGCTGGTCGACAACCCGCCCGTGGTGATCCGCGATGGCGGCGTGATCGGCACGGGCTTCGACGCAGAGCTCGACGAATACCGCGGCCTGGCCGAGCACGCCGGGGACTATCTGGTCGAGCTCGAGACTCGGGAACGCGAGCGCACCGGCCTGGTCGGCCTCAAGGTGGGGTACAACCGCGTCCATGGCTACTACATCGAGATCCCCCGCGCCCAGGCCCGCGAAGCCCCGGCCGAGTACATCCGTCGCCAGACGCTGAAAAACGCCGAACGCTTCATCATCCCCGAGCTCAAGGAATTCGAGGACAAGGCGCTGTCGGCCAAGTCGCGCGCGCTGGCGCGCGAAAAGCTGCTCTACGACGGGCTGCTGGAAACGCTCAACGTCGACCTCCAGGCGCTTCAGGGTACCGCGCGCGCGCTGGCGACCCTCGACGTGCTGGCGTGTTTCGCCGAACGCGCGCTGGCGCTGGATTTCGTGCGTCCACGCCTGAGCGATCAGCCCGGGCTGCGCATTCGCGGAGGCCGCCATCCCGTGGTCGAACACGTCAGCGACCACCCGTTCGTGCCCAACGACCTGATGCTCGATGAAACGCGGCGCCTGCTGGTGATCACCGGCCCCAACATGGGCGGCAAGTCCACCTACATGCGCCAGGCGGCCTTGATCGCGCTGCTCGCGCACACCGGCAGCTGCGTGCCCGCCGACGAGGCAGAAATCGGCCCCGTGGACCGGATCTTCACGCGCATCGGTTCCAGCGACGACCTCGCCGGCGGTCGTTCGACCTTCATGGTCGAGATGACCGAGACGGCCACCATCCTGCACAATGCCACCGAACACAGCCTGGTGCTGATGGACGAGATCGGGCGCGGCACCAGCACCTTCGACGGCCTCTCATTGGCCTGGGCCAGTGCCGAGCACCTAGTCGAACGGCGCGCCTTCACCCTCTTCGCCACGCACTACTTCGAAATGACCGCGTTGACGGAGCCCTACGACAGCGTGGCCAACGTGCACTTGACCGCCGCCGAGCACCGGGACGGCATCGTCTTCATGCACCGCGTCGAGGAAGGGCCGGCGAGCCAGAGCTACGGGCTGCAGGTGGCACAACTCGCCGGCGTGCCGCCCCGGGTCGTCGCCCGGGCACGCGAAAAACTCGCCACCCTGGAACAACAGGAAGTTCACCAGGCCGGCACGCGTGGCGGCCTGGGTGACAGCGACGCTGCCGCGCCGCAGCAGGCGGACCTGTTCGCCAGCGCGCCGCACCCGGTCGTCGAGGCGCTGGAAAAACTCGACCTCGACGCGATATCCCCGCGCCAGGCCATGGCCTTGCTCTACGAGTGGCGCGAACAATGCTGAGCCAGCGTTTGGCTATGAGGCCATTCCAAAACGTTTGCGGCACTCGCTTGCCCGCATGCCGGGAGCGCGACTAAAATGTGGCGCCATTAGAATATGCCATTATAAATTGCCGCCTCGTTTATAACCTTACTGTCAGTTCCGGGCACCGTCGCGACCGAGATTCAGGAGAACCCCATGACATTCGTCGTCACCGAAAACTGCATTCGCTGTAAATACACCGACTGCGTCGAAGTCTGTCCGGTGGACTGCTTCTACGAAGGGCCCAATTTTCTGGTGATTCATCCCGACGAGTGCATCGACTGCGCGCTGTGCGAGCCGGAATGTCCCGCCGAAGCGATCTATTCGGAAGACGAATTACCCGACGATCAAAAGGCCTTCATCGAGCTCAACGCCGAGCTTTCCGAGGTCTGGCCCAACATCAGCGAAAAGAAAGACCCGCTGCCCGATGCCGAGGAATGGGACGGCAAGACAGACAAGCTTCAGCATCTCGAACGCTGACGCCACGCACATCGCAACATGCAAGACCGGCCCGCGGGCCGGTTTTTTCTTGCCCGCTCGCCAGGCAGGCCGACGACAGGCCAAAAAAAAAAGCGGCCCGAAGGCCGCTGCATCCCATTCATCCCTGAGCGGATCCCTCCGCTCGACTCCCTGGGTGCGCTCCATGCCTGTCCTGGGCTCCCTCCACGACAGACGCACCCTGCTGCATCCCAATCTGCCTCCAGGTAAGCAATGCCTTGCTCATCCTGTGCAGATGCATTGTTACGGAAGCCGTGACGTGCCTCAACCGGGTCCCTCCCTTGACGCTTGCCCAAGAGCGTCAGACAGGGAATATAAAAACCTTTTAAAAACAATGAACTAACAAAAACAAGAAATACTCATCGCACCTATTGCCCTTGTTTATCGCCGATGGAAGGCATTTTTTGTAGGAAATGTCTTACAAACAATGAATCCAGAACCTACACGACCACCCCGGGAGGAAAGCGTCCGCACGAGGCATCAAACAAAACGGCGGCCCCTGGGGGCCGCCGTAGCGTTCGCACCGTGCTGAGCGCCCCGAGGACGTCAGCCCTGGCCCTTGATCGCCGCCAGCCCCGGATACACGGCCTGGCCTTCCAGCTCCTGCTCGATGACCAGCAGACGGTTGTACTTGGCCACGCGGTCGCTGCGACAGAGCGAGCCGGTCTTGATCTGGCCGGCGGAAGTGCCCACGGCCAGGTCGGCGATGGTGGTATCTTCGGTCTCGCCACTGCGATGCGAAATGACGGCGGTGAAACCGGCGTCCTGCGCCATCTTGATGGCATCCAGCGTCTCGGACAACGAGCCGATCTGGTTGAACTTGATGAGGATGGAATTGCCGATGTGCTCGTCGATACCGCGCTTGAGGATACGCGTGTTGGTCACGAACAGATCATCGCCGACCAGCTGCACCTTGTCGCCCAGCTTCTCGGTCAGGGCCTTCCAGCCTGCCCAGTCGGACTCGTCCATGCCATCTTCGATGGAGACGATCGGATACTGATCGCAAAGGGCCGCGAGGTAATCGACGAAGCCGGCCGCGTCGTAGGACTTGCCTTCGCCCGACAGGTTGTACTGGCCGTCCTGATAGAACTCCGACGAGGCACAGTCCAGCGCCAGGGTCACATCCTTGCCCAGCACGTAACCGGCTTTCTCGACCGCCTGCTGGATGACCGCCAATGCCTCGGCGTTGGATGCCAGATTGGGCGCGAAGCCGCCCTCGTCGCCCACCGAGGTCGACAAGCCGCGCGCGGCGAGCACCTTCTTGAGGGCATGGAAGATCTCGGCGCCCATGCGCAGCGCCTCGCGGAAGCTGGGCGCTCCCACCGGCTGGATCATGAACTCCTGGATATCGACGTTGTTGTCCGCGTGCTCGCCGCCATTGAGGATATTCATCATCGGCACCGGCATGCGGAACTGGCCGGACTGACCGTACAGATCGGCGATGTGCGCGTAGAGCGGCACGCCCTTCTCGATGGCGGCGGCCTTGGCGGCGGCCAGCGACACCGCGAGGATGGCATTGGCGCCCAGCCCCGCCTTGTTGTCGGTGCCGTCGAGCTCGAGCATGGCGGCATCCAGGGCCCGCTGATCGAGGGCGTCCTTGCCTACCAGGGCATCGCGAATCCTGCCGTTGACGGCCTCGACTGCCTTGAGCACGCCCTTGCCCAGATAGCGCGACGTATCGCCGTCGCGGAGCTCCAGGGCCTCGCGCGAGCCGGTGGAGGCACCGCTCGGCGCGCAGGCCGTGCCGCGAACGCCGCTGGCCAGCACCACATCGGCCTGAACGGTCGGATTGCCGCGTGAGTCCAGCACCTCGAGGGCGTGGATGTCTTTGATCTCAGCCATTGCGAGTCATCCTCGTGTTAACGATGGGTCGTTTCAACATATCGAGAGGGCGGCGGTCCATGGACCGCCACGGGCGGCTCCGCTCTTCGTGTACTCGACTATTGCATCTGGCGGCGTCTCAGTCGATCTCCAGGGGGGCGAACCCCTTGACCAGGTCGTCGATCGCCTTGAGCTGGCTCAGGAACCCTTCGAGCCGATTCAGGGGCAGCGCGCATGGACCGTCGCACTTGGCATTGTCGGGATCGGGATGCGCTTCGAGAAAGACGCCGGCCAGTCCCACCGCGACCCCCGCCCGCGCCAGCTCGGCGACCTGCGCACGACGACCGTCGGCACTGTCGGCCCGGCCCCCGGGGCGTTGCAGCGCATGGGTGACGTCGAAGAAGACCGGATATCCCGTCTGCTTCATTTCCCCGAAGCCCAGCATGTCGACCACCAGGTTGTTGTAGCCGAAGCTCGAGCCGCGTTCGCAGAGTATCAGCCGCGAATTGCCGACTTCCTCGCATTTGCGAATGATGTGACGCATCTCGTGCGGCGCGATGAATTGCGGCTTCTTGATGTTGATCGCCGCGCCGGTCTCGGCCATCGCCACCACCAGGTCGGTCTGGCGGGCCAGGAAGGCCGGCAGCTGAATCACGTCGGCCACCTCGGCGACGGGCTTAGCCTGCCAGGGCTCGTGCACGTCAGTGATCACCGGCACGTTGAAGCGTTCCTTGATCTCGGCCAGCCATTCGAGCCCCTTCTCCAGGCCCGGGCCGCGATACGAATGAATCGAGCTGCGGTTGGCCTTGTCGAAGCTGGACTTGAACACATAGGGCATGCCCAGGCGTCCGGTGACCTCGACATACGCCTCGGCCACTTCCAGGGCCATCTCGCGGGATTCGAGCACGTTCATGCCGCCGAACAGCGCCAGCGGCAACGAATTGCCGGCCCTCAGGCCGGCGAATTCGATCTGTTTGGATGTCTCGGCCATGTCTGGGTCCTCAGCTCTGCTGTGCACGTGCACGCGCGGCCTTGTACGCCAGCGCGGCATTGACGAAGCCGGAAAACAGCGGGTGTCCATCGCGTGGCGTGGACGTGAATTCCGGGTGGAACTGACAGGCCACGTACCAGGGATGCTCCGGCAACTCGATCATCTCGACCAGCGAATGATCGGCGCTCTTGCCCGAGATCACCAGTCCGGCGGATTCGAGCGCCTCGACGAACTGATTGTTGACCTCGAAGCGATGCCGGTGGCGCTCGGTGATCTCGTCCAGGCCATAAGCCTCGTGTGCCCGCGTGCCCGGCTTGAGATGGCACACCTGGCCACCGAGACGCATGGTGCCTCCCAGATCCGAGGCGGCATCGCGCAGCTCGATCTTGCCCTCGGCGTTGACCCACTCGGTGATCAGGCCCACCACCGGGTGCTGAGTGTCATGAGTGAACTCGGTGGAATTGGCATCCGCCCAGCCCGCGACATGACGGGCATATTCGATGACCGCCACCTGCATGCCCAGGCAGATGCCCAGATAGGGCACGCCGTTCTCGCGGGCATAACGCGCGGTGGCGATCTTGCCTTCCACGCCACGCTCGCCGAAGCCGCCGGGCACCAGGATGGCATCCTTGCCGGCCAGGCGTTCGGTGCCGTGATGCTCGATGTCCTCGGAGTCGATGTAGTCGATGTTGACCTTGACCCGTCCCTGGATACCGGCATGGATCAACGCCTCGTTGAGCGACTTGTAGGCGTCGAGCAGCTCCATGTACTTGCCGACCATGGCGATGTTGACCGACTTCAGCGGATTCAGCTTGGCATCCAGCACCCGCACCCACTCGGCGAGGTCGACCTCGTCGGCCTCGATGCGCAGCTTGTCGCAGATGATGTCGTCCAGTCCGTGCTCGTGCAGCATCAGCGGAATGCGATAGATGGTATCGGCATCCTGCAGCGGGACCACGGCGCGCTCCTCGACATTGGTGAACAGCGCGATCTTGCGCCGCTCGCTCTCCTCGAGCTCGACCTCGCTGCGGCAGATCAGGATGTCCGGCTGGATGCCGATCGAGCGCAGTTCCTTGACGCTATGCTGGGTCGGCTTGGTCTTGGTCTCGCCGGCGGTCTTGATGTAGGGCACCAGCGTGAGATGCATGAAGATCGCCTGGTTGGCGCCCTTCTCGCTGCGGATCTGACGCGTCGCCTCGAGAAACGGCAGCGATTCGATGTCGCCCACCGTGCCGCCGATTTCCACCAGCGCGACGTCGAAGCCGTCGCCGCCTTCGTAGACCCGGCGCTTGATTTCGTCGGTGATGTGCGGAATCACCTGCACGGTGCCGCCGAGATAATCACCGCGGCGCTCCTTGCGTAGCACGTGCTCGTAGACGCGCCCGGTGGTGAAGTTGTTGCCCTGGGTCATCTTGGTGCGGATAAAGCGCTCGTAATGCCCCAGGTCAAGGTCGGTTTCGGCGCCATCTTCGGTGACGAATACCTCGCCGTGCTGGAACGGGCTCATCGTGCCCGGATCGACGTTGATGTAGGGGTCCAGCTTGAGGATGGTGACCTTGAGGCCGCGCGCCTCGAGGATCGCCGCGAGGGAAGCGGAGGCGATGCCCTTGCCGAGAGAGGACACAACGCCGCCGGTCACGAAGATATATCGCGTCATGGAAAACCTGTCGAAACGTGATCTGAAGGCCGTGGAGAGAACCGGGCCTGGATGGGACGCCAGAATAGCAGAATACCGCGGGGCGCTCAATTTCAGCTGCGGGCTGCGGGCTGCGGGCTGCGGGCTGCGGGCTGCGGGCTGCGGGCTGCGGGCTGCGGGCTGCGGGCTGCGGGCTGCGGGCTGCGGGCTGCGGGCTGCGGGCTGCGGGCTGCGGGCTGCGGGCTGCGGGCTGCGGGCAGGATGATGTCTCCGTCCTGCCCGACACCCGAAGCTCGAGACTCAGACGCCGAGGTAGTCGAGGATGCCCTCGCCCGCCTGGCGGCCTTCATAGACCGCGGTGACCACCAGGTCGGAGCCACGCACCATGTCGCCACCGGCGAAGATCTTTTCATGGCTGGTCTGGAAGGCGAAACTTGCCTGGGCCGGCGCCTTGACGCGCCCGCGCTCGTCGAGGTCGATGCCCACCGTGTCGAACCAGTCGGCGGGACTGGGCTGGAAGCCGAAGGCGATGATCACGGCGTCGGCCGCGAACACTTCCTCCGAGCCCGGCACCACCTCGGGCCGCTGACGGCCGTTGGCATCCGGCTCGCCGAGCCGCGTGCGCACCAGCTTGACGCCTTCGACCTTGTCTTCGCCGACGATGGCCACCGGCTGACGATTGAACAGGAACTCCACGCCCTCTTCGCGGGCGTTGGCCACCTCGCGCTTGGAGCCCGGCATGTTCTCCTCGTCGCGGCGGTAGGCACAGGTCACACTGGTCGCGCCCTGACGAATCGAGGTGCGGTTGCAGTCCATCGCCGTATCGCCGCCGCCCAGGACCACGACGCGCTTGCCCTCGAGCGAGACGTAGTCGTCGGGATTCGTCTCGAAGCCCAGGCAGTGATTGACGTTGGCGATCAGGAAATCCAGCGCCTTGTGCACACCGGGCAGATCCTCGCCGGGAAAACCGCCTTCCATGTACTTGTAGGTGCCCATGCCCATGAAGACGGCATCGAACTCGTCGAGCAGCGCGTCATGCGTGACGTCGCGCCCGATCTCCACGCCCAGGCGGAACTCGACGCCCATCTCCTCGAACACCGCGCGGCGGCGCTTCATGACGTGCTTCTCGAGCTTGAACTCGGGAATCCCGAAGGTCAGCAATCCGCCGATCTCGGGGTGCTTGTCGAACACCACCGGCTTGACGCCGTTGCGCACCAGAATGTCGGCGCACCCCAGCCCTGCCGGACCGGCGCCGATCACCGCGACGCGCTTGTCGGTCCACTCGACCTTGGACATGTCCGGCCGCCACCCCATGGCGAAGGCCGTGTCGGTGATGTATTTCTCCACCGAACCGATGGTGACCGCACCGAAACCGTCGTTGAGCGTGCAGTCGCCCTCGCAGAGACGGTCCTGAGGGCACACCCGCCCGCAGACCTCGGGCAGCGAGTTGGTGCGGTGAGACATCTCCGCCGCTTCCAGGATGTTGCCCTCGCTGACCAGCTTGAGCCAGTTGGGAATGTAGTTGTGCACCGGGCACTTCCACTCGCAGTACGGATTGCCGCAGTGCAGGCAGCGATGCGCCTGGCTGGCCGCCTCGCTGGGCTTGTAGGGCTCGTAGATCTCGGCGAATTCGCGGGCGCGGGCACGCGCTTGCTTCTTCTCCGGGTCCTGACGGCCGACATCGATGAACTGGAAATCGTTATTCAGACGGTTTGCCATGATCGTCTCTCCTGGTACCTGGAAGTCCGGCTCATTCGGGCCGCCGACGGGATTCGGCCAGCAGGCCGTTGAGGCTCGCCGCCTTGGGCTTCACCAGCCAGAAATGGCGGATGAAACCGGAAAAGTCCTCGAGGATCGTCTGGCCCCGCACGGAGCCGGTTTCGGCGACGTATTCCTCGATCATCTCCCGCAGGTGGCGCCGATAGGCTTCCATGACCTCGGTATTGATACGATGAATCTCGACCAACTCGTGGTTGTACTTGTCGACGAAGGTGCGATCTTCGTCGAGCACGTACGCGAACCCGCCGGTCATGCCCGCTCCGAAGTTGATGCCGGTCTCGCCGAGCACCGCGACCAGGCCGCCGGTCATGTATTCGCAGCAGTGATCGCCGGCGCCTTCGATGACCGCGTGCACCCCGGAGTTGCGCACCGCGAAGCGCTCGCCCGCCGTGCCCGAGGCGAACAGCTTGCCGCCGGTCGCGCCGTACAGGCAGGTATTGCCGATGATCGCCGTCTTGTGGCTTTCGAAGCGGCTCTCGCGAGGCGGCACGATGACCACCTTGCCACCGTTCATGCCTTTGCCGACGTAATCGTTGGCATCGCCCTCGAGATAGAGCTGCAGCCCGCGTGCGTTCCACACGCCGAAACTCTGCCCGGCCACGCCGGTGAAGCGTGCGGTGATCGGCGCCTCCTCGAGTCCCGCCTCGCCGTAGCGCTTGGCGATCTCGCCGGATGCCCGGGCACCCACGCTGCGGTCGCAGTTGGTGATCCGAAAGCTGAACTCACCGCCCGACTTGGCCTCGATGGCCGGCAGCAAGGCCTCCAGCACCTCCTGGTTCTTGGCGCCGGGGTCGTGCGGCTCGTTGCGACCGACCTGGCAGAACTGCGGCGCCCCTTCGGGCACGTGGTCGTTCTGCAACAGCGGCATCAAGTCGAGCTTGCGCTGCGACGCCGTCTCGCCCTCGAGAATCTCGAGCAGGTCGGTGCGGCCGATCAGGTCGGTCAACTGGCGCACGCCCAGCAGCGCCATCAGCTCGCGCACTTCCTCGGCGATGAAGCGGAAGTAGTGCTTGACCATGTCCACGGTGCCGCGGAAATGCTCGTCGCGCAGATGCTGATGCTGGGTCGCGACGCCGGTGGCGCAGTTGTTGAGGTGGCAGATGCGCAGATACTTGCAGCCCAGCGCCACCATCGGCGCGGTGCCGAAGCCGAAGCTCTCGGCGCCGAGAATCGCCGCCTTGACCACATCGAGGCCGGTCTTGAGGCCGCCGTCGGTCTGCAGACGAATCTTGTCGCGCAGGCTGTTGATGCGCAGCGCCTGATGCACTTCGGGCAGCCCCAGCTCCCACGGGGAGCCGGCATGCTTGATCGAGGTCAGCGGGCTCGCCGCGGTACCCCCATCGTAGCCGGAGACGGTGATCAGGTCGGCGTAGGCCTTGGCCACGCCGGTGGCGATGGTGCCGATGCCGGGCTCGGAAACCAGCTTCACCGATACCTGGGCATCCGGATTGACCTGCTTGAGGTCGAAGATCAGCTGGGCCAGATCCTCGATGGAATAGATGTCATGATGCGGCGGCGGCGAGATCAGCGTCACGCCCGGCACGGCGTAGCGCAACCGCGCGATCAGTTCGTTGACCTTGCCGCCGGGCAGCTGGCCGCCCTCGCCGGGCTTGGCGCCCTGCGCGACCTTGACCTGCAGCACCTCGGCATTGACCAGGTAGGCCGGCGTCACGCCGAAACGCCCGGACGCGATCTGCTTGATCTTGGAGGAGCGAATGGTGCCGTAGCGGGCCGGGTCCTCGCCGCCCTCGCCGGAATTGGAACGCCCGCCGGTCTCGTTCATGGCCTGCGCCAGTGCCTCGTGGGCCTCCGGCGACAATGCCCCCAGCGACATGCCGGCGCTGTCGAAGCGCGGCAGCAGGTTCTCGACCGGTTCCACCTCGTCGAGCGGCAGCGGCTCGGGAGCCGGCTTGAGCGCCAGCAGATCGCGAATGGTGGCCACCGACCGCTCGTTGACGGTCTTCGCGAACTGCTTCCACTTGGCGTAGTCGCCGCTCTGCACCGCACTTTGCAATTGCATGACCACGTCGGGGTTGTAGGCGTGGTATTCATGGTCGTGCACGTACTTCACCAGACCGCCCTGACGGATGCCCTTGCGGGGAATCCACGCCTCGCGGGCCAGCAATTCCTGCTGTAGCTGCAGCTCGGCGAAGCCGGTGCCCTCGATGCGCGAGGCCATGCCGGCAAAGCACATGTCCATGACCTCGGAGGACAGCCCCACGGCCTCGAACAACTGCGACCCGCGGTACGATGCCAGCGTCGAGATCCCCATCTTGGAGAGGATCTTGTAGAGCCCTTTCTGCAGACCCTTGCGGTAGTTCTCGCGGGCATCCGCCGGGTTGCCGGTCAACTCGCCGGTGTTATGCATGTCCGCCATGACCTGGTAGGCCAGGTACGGATAGACCGCCGTGGCTCCCACGCCGAACAGCACCGCCATCTGATGGGCGTCACGCGCGTAGCCGGTTTCCACCACCAGGTTGACCCGCGGCCGCAGCGCCTTGCGCCCCAGGTGATGATGAATCGCCCCCACCGCCAGCGCCGGATGGACCGGCAGCTTGCCGCGGGCCAGGTCGGCGTCCGACAGTACCAGGATCACCTTGCCGTCGCGGGCGGCATCCTCGGCCCGCTGGCACAGGGCGAGCAAGGCCTGCTTGAGCGTATCCCGCTCGGGGTCATAGCCCAGGCTCAGCGTGTGGCTGGCGAACGCCGGGTCGTCCTGGGTCACCAGCGCGGTGAACTTGCGAGGCGACAGCACCGGCGTGGTCAGAATCAGGCGATGCGCATGCTCGGGCGTCGCCTCGAAGACATTCAGCTCGGCACCGCAGCAGGTCTCCAGCGACATCACGATGGCTTCGCGCAGCGGGTCGATCGCCGGATTGGTGACCTGGGCGAACTTCTGCCGGAAGTAATCGGTCAGCAAGCGCCCGTGGCGCGAGAGTACCGCCATGGGCGTGTCGTCGCCCATCGAGCCCACCGCCTCCTGGCCGCCCTCGGCCAAGGGGCGCAACAGCTGATCGCGCTCCTCGAACGTCACCTGGAACATCTTCTGGTAGACGTTGAGTTCATCGCGCGCCATGGGCTGGAAGCGCGCCAGTTCGGTCAGCGCCGATTCGAGATAGTGCGCGTGCTCCTTGAGCCAGCGCCGGTAGGGATACGCCGAACGCAGGCGCTCGTCGACGTCGGGCGTGTGCAGCACCTCGCCGGTCTGGGTGTCCACGGCGAGGATCTGCCCCGGGCCCACGCGCCCCTTGGCGACAACATCCTCGGGCTTGTAGTCATAGACGCCGATCTCGGACGACAGGGTGATGTAGCCGTTCTCGGTGATCACCCAGCGTGCCGGGCGCAGCCCGTTGCGGTCGAGCATGCACACCGCGTGACGGCCATCGGTCATCACCAGGCCGGCGGGGCCGTCCCAGGGTTCCATGTGCATGGAGTTGTATTCATAGAAGGCGCGCAGATCGCCATCCATGGTTTCGACGTTCTGCCACGCCGGCGGCACCATCATGCGCACGGCGTTGTAAAGGTCCATGCCTCCGGTCAACAACACCTCGAGCATGTTGTCCATGCTGGAGGAGTCGGAGCCCGAGGTGTTGACGATCTCGTCGAGCTCGGTGATTTCCGGCAGCAACGGCGACAGGAAGTTTTCCTTGCGCGCATTGGCCCAGCCGCGGTTGGCCTCGATGGTGTTGATCTCGCCGTTGTGGGCCATGAACCGAAAGGGCTGCGCCAGGGGCCAGCGCGGCGCGGTATTGGTGGAGAAGCGCTGGTGAAACACGCAGATCGCCGTGTGCAGCCGCTCATCGCCCAGGTCACGATAAAAGGTCGGCAGGTCCGCGGGCATCATCAGTCCCTTGTAGGACACCACCTCGCTGGACAGCGAACAGATATAGAAGTCGTTTTCGTCCTTGAGCGCCTGCTCGGCATACCGACGCGCCATGAACAGATCGACGTTGAACGCCTGGGTGTCGCGTGCGTCTTCCGCCTCGACGAAGACCTGACGAATCCGGGGCAGGCATTCCAGCGCCATGGGACCGCAGACCGACGCGTCGGTGGGCACGTCGCGCCAGCCGCTCACGCGCAGGTCACGCTCGCGCAACTGGGTCTCGAGCACCTCGCGGGCCCGCGCCTCGCGGGCATCGTCGTCAGGCAGGAACAGGCACCCCACCGCGAACCGCTCGCCAAGCTCGACCGCCAGTTCCTCGCGGGCCACGGCCCGCATGAAGTCGGTGGGCATCTTGAACAGCAGGCCGCAGCCGTCGCCGGTCTTGCCGTCGGCGGCGATACCGCCGCGGTGGGTCATGCAGGTCAGGGATTCGATCGCGGTCTTGAGCAGGTCATGACTCGCCTGCCCTTCCATGTGGGCGATCAGACCAAAGCCGCAGTTGTCACGGAACTCGCCAGGCTGGTGAAGGCCTCTCATCATGGGCGTGCCTCACAATTTTTTGAAACTTGTGTCCAGAAATATTCGTGTTATGCTTTCCGGTTGGCTTTTATTTTTGAGGGTCGAAAAGCACGTCAATCGATGGCGCATCGGACGTGAAAAAGGCCGACCAGCATAGCCCCTGGCCCCTGTTCAAGCAATTCCACTGCCTGCCGCAACGCCACAAATCTGCGCAAAATCGCGGAGTTAGCTATTCCTTCCCGCCAAAACCCCTGATATGTCAACGCGTTAGACGGCAACACCACGACACGTCGAAAAACATCGACTTTAGTCGAATTTGCTGTGCTACCCCATGCCGATTACGCATGAGGCATGCCGATACGGAAATATTGTCGCGCGAAATTCGTCAGCGCACAAATCCGCATGCGGGGACCGTGACACAACCAAAAACGCCTGCCGGAGCGGCAGGCGTCGTGCAGGGGGGCCGGGCGAGACCGAGCGTCGTCAGTGGCGGGGGAAGTCCGCGAGCAGCGCATCGAGCATGTCGGGGGGCGTCGCGTCGTGGATGCAGGCCTCGCCGAGTCGCGACAGCAACACCAGACGCAAGCGTGCGTCGATGTTTTTCTTGTCCAGCCGCATGGTGGCAAGAAAGTCGTCGCCGCTCATGGCGGCGGGGGCCGTCACCGGCAGCCCGGCGCGGACGATGAGCGACTCGACGCGCGCCACCTCGGCGTCGTCGAGCCAACCGAGACGCCGCGAGAGTTCGGCGGCCATCGCCATCCCCGCCCCTACGGCTTCGCCATGCAGCCAGTTGCCATAGCCCTGGTGCGCCTCGATGGCGTGCCCGAAGGTATGCCCGAGGTTGAGCAACGCCCGCTGCCCCTGCTCGGTTTCGTCGGCGGCGACGATCTCCGCCTTGATCGCGCAGCTGCGCAGAATCGCCTCGGTGAGCGCTTCGGCGTCGAGCGCCCGCAGCGCCGTCATGCGCGATTCCAGCCAGGCCAGGAACTCGATATCGTGGATCAGGCCGTACTTGATCACCTCGGCGAGCCCCGCGGACAGCTCGCGGGACGGCAGCGTGGTGAGCGTCTGGGTATCGATCACCACCGCGCGGGGCTGCCAGAAGGCACCGATCATGTTCTTGCCGCGCGGATGATTGACGCCGGTCTTGCCGCCCACCGAAGAATCCACCTGCGACAACAGCGTGGAGGGAACCTGCACGAAAGCCACGCCGCGCTGATAGCACGCCGCGGCGAAGCCTGCCATGTCGCCGATCACGCCGCCACCGAGCGCCACCAGGGTACAGCGACGGTTGAAGCCGGCGGCGAGCAGCGCATCCCAGATACGCTCCACGCTGGCCAGCGTCTTGGTGTGCTCGCCATCGGGCAGCACGATCTCGCGCACGTCGCGATCATCACCGCCCAGCGCTCGCTTGAGACGTTCGAGATAGCGCGGCGCCACCGTTTCGTTGGTGACGATCATCACCTGCCGGCCGGCAAGATATGGCACCAGCATGGCCGGGTCGTCGAGCAGACCAGGCCCCACATGGATGGGGTAGCGCCGCGCGTCGAGTTCGACGTGCAGGCATTGGGACGGCGAGGCGGTCGAAGCGGTCATGATCAAGCCTTGAGGTCGAGTGGATCGGACAAACGCTTGGTGCGGCGAATGATCTCGTTGACCACCGCCCGCGGACCGCGTCGATCGGTCCGCACCACCAGATCGGCGGTGGCCCGGTAAAGCGGATCGCGCTTGGCGAACAGGTCGCGCAACACCTGCTCGGGATTGCCCTGACGGAGCAGCGGCCGGTTGCGATCGCGCGCGGTGCGCCGAATCTGCTGCTCGACGGAGGTCGCCAGGTACACCACCGTGCCGCGCTCGCGCAGCGCCTGGCGATTGTCTTCACGCATCACCGCACCGCCCCCGGTGGCCAGCACGACGGCATCGAGGCTCGCCAGCTCGCGCAGCATGGCCGTTTCGCGATCGCGAAAACCGGCCTCGCCTTCGACATCGAAGATCCAGGCGATATTCGCCCCGCAGCGCGCTTCGATCTCGTGATCGCTATCGAAGAACTCGCGCTGGAGTTCGGCCGCCAGCAAACGGCCAATCGTGCTTTTCCCCGCGCCCATGGGGCCGACGAGGATGATCGTGGGCAACCCCTGCATCAGCGATTCGCCTGTCCGTCTCCGATGATCGTGGGTGTTATGAAGATCAGCAATTCTACCTTTTCGTTGGATTCCTGGGTATAGCGGAACAGCGAACCGATCAACGGCAAGTCCCCGAGGAACGGGGTCTTGTAGAGGTTGCGCAGCTGTTCGGACGTCAGGATGCCGCCCAGCACCACCGTGGCACCATCGTCCACGAGCACCTGGGTCTCGATGGAATTGGTATCGATCGCAGGTGCACCATCATAGCTGTTGTCGGCGACGGTATCGTTGTTGATCAACAGATCCATGACGATACTGCCGTCGGGCGTGATCTGCGGTGTGGCCTCCAGCGACAGCACGGCTTCCTTGAATTCCACGTTGGTGGCACCGGACGAGGTCGACTCCTGGTAGGGGATCTCCTGTCCCTGCTTGATGACCGCCGTCTTCTGGTTGGCGGTGATCACCTTGGGCTGAGAGATGGTCTGACTCTTGCCCTCGCTTTCCAGGGCGCGCAATTCCAGGTCGAGCAGGACATCGCCGGAAAGGTAACCGAAGCTGAAGGTGGAGCCGCTGCCGTCGCTGTCGCCCAGGTCCACGGACAAGCCGGCGGAGCCGCGGTTGGCGCCACTGGGGTTGCGATCCACCACGCTGCCCACGCCGTCGTCATCGAAGGTGACGCCCTGGCGCTGCGAGATGCCCCAGTTGACGCCCAGTTCCCGGGACGCCGTGTCGCGCGCGATGACGATGCGCGCCTCGATCTGCACCTGGCGCACCGGCACGTCGAGCCGCTCGAGCATGCCGCGGATGCTGGCCAGTTGCTCGCGGGTATCACGCACCAGCAGGGTATTGGTGCGCTCATCGACCGTGACGCGCCCGCGCTCGGAAAGCAGACCGAAGCCTTCGCTGCCGCGCAGCATCGCCGCCAGATCGGTGGCCTTGGCATAGCGCACCTGCACGTAGTCGGTGACCAGGGGGGCCAACTGCTCGGATTGAGCGCGGTTCTCCAGAGTCTGACGTTCCATCTGCGCCAGTTCATCGACGGGCGCCACCACGATCACGTCGCCGTTGCGGCGGCTGGCCAACCCGTGACTCTGCAGGATCAATGCCAATGCCTGATCCCAGGGCACCTGCTGGAGATTGAGTGTCACGCTGCCCTGTACGCTATCGCTGGCCACGATGTTGAGCCCGCTGAAATCGGACAGGACCGACAGCACCTCACGCACCTGGATATTCTGGAAATTGAGGCTGATCGGCTCGCCGGTATAGGTCGGCGAGGCGTCCCGGGCATCGCTGGTCTGCTCGTTGCGGGGTTGCACGTCGACGATCAGGCGATCACCGCGCTGCGTCACCAGATGCTGAAAGGGCTCGCGATTCTCCAGCGTCAGGGTCACGGCATCGTCCTGGCGATTCGGCACGATACGCGACACCGGTGTGGCGAAGTCGCTGACATCGAGAATGCGATCCAATGCGTCGGGCAAGCGCGTGCCGGGCAACGTCAGTGTCAGGGTATTGCCGTCGACCGAGGTTTCCGGAGACACCCCGGGCGCATCGAGGGTCACCACCAGCCGCCCGCCGCCGGCATCGCCTCGGCGAAAATCGAGATCGCGGATGGACGTCACGCCATCCGGGGTCGCCTCGCTGCCCAATCGCACCCTCAGGCGATCGCCCTGGCGCTGGACCGAATATGCCTGGGGCGACGTCAGTCCGAAGACCAGACGCGTGCGTTCGGCAGCGTCGACGACGCTGATGTCGCGCAGCCCGCCCTGCCCGACCTCGACCGTGCGTTGCTCGAGCCCACTGGCCGTATCCGGCAGGTCGACGATCACCTGCGCCGGCGCGTCGCCGCGGTAACTGTGCGCCTCAGGCGCCGGCCCGTCGAAACCGAGCATGGCATCGATGCCGCCATCCTCGCGCTGGGCGATGTCCAGCGACGTCAGCGTCGCCGCCTGTCCCTGGGCGCAGACGATCACCCCAACCAGCCAGAGCCAGCCGCTCAGCCAGCCTCGCAGCGTTCGCATCATCATGGATCTCCCTGCCTGTTCCCATCCGCTCTTGGCGTTATCCGACAACATGCCTGTACGTGGTGCTTGCCCGGCGCGTCTATTCGGCGGCTTGGGATGAATCGTTGAAATTGAGTGTGCGGTGCCGCTCACGCCATCCACCGCCAGCGTCCCGCACCCGCTCGATCAGCTCGACGCCGCTGTCGCCGATGGCCGTGATGCGCCCGAAGTCGGTGCCCAGATAATGCCCTCGAAACACCCGGTAGACGTGGCCGTCGGGAGCCCGGATCAGCGCAGAGGGCCGGCCGGCCACCGTCAGGGTGCCCACCAGCTCGAGCCGCTCCAGTGCAAACTGCTCCAGCGGCTCGCGCGGACGCTCGCGATCGGGACGCCCGGCCTGCCCCGTCGCCGACTCGGTCCCCGACGACTCGCGCGTGGCGCGGAACGGACTGCGCTGACCGGCCTGGGTGTAATGCGCCGTACGGTAGACCGGCGCGGGCGGCAGCGCATCGATATTGCCCTCGGGGCGTTCCCGCAAGGCATCGAGATGCGCCTCCAGAGAGGCCAGGTCGGCATCGCGACAGCCGCCGATCGCGACGACCCCGGCCAGGCCCGCCACCAGGGCCATCCCTCGCAGCCACGGCTTCGCCTGATCAATCATCGCCGCCCTCCGGGTTCCCGGCGCGTGCCTTGGGATCGGCATCCTCGCGGTAGCTGTAGGTGCGCGCCAGCAACGATAGACGCAGCGTGTCGCCCTCGTTCACCGGCGTCAGCGTGAAATCGTGAAGCGTGACGATACGCGGCAACGCCGCCACGCTGCCCAGAAATGCCGCGATCTCGTGGTAGCCGCCGCGCACCTCGATGTCGAAGGGTTGCTCGATATAGAACGTCTGCGGCACCGGCGCACGCAGCCGGATCGAATCGATGACGAGCTGGTGATCCTGCGCGGCATCGCTGATGTCGTCCAGCAGGGCGGGGATTTCCGCATCGCTGGGTAACATTTCCAGCAACGCCTGCATGCGCGCATCGAGCTCCGCCATCTGGGTCCGCATCTGATCGAGATTGGCGGCCTGGTAGGCTCGGGTCTCGTATTCCGCCAGCAACGTCCGTTCGCGTGCCTGCAGCGAATCCAGGGTGGCCTGGCGCGGCGCGGCCAGAAACCATTGAGCGACCCAGAAGACCGCCACGAACAGCACGATCAGACACAATCCTTGCAATAACGCAGGCCAGCTCCCGGCCTCCTTGAGGTCGAGATCGCGCCACTCGACCTCGCGCAGCTGTCGCCACTGGGTACGCAGGCTCATGGCGACTCCCCGTCGTCGTCGCGACGCGGCGTGCGCGTCTCGACACTCAGATTGAAACGCTTCAAGGACGGCACCCCATCCACTGCATGCACGTCGGCCAATTCAGGCGTGGCGAAGACCGGCGACGACGCCAGCTGGCGAAGCTGGTCGGAGACACGACGGTTGGCACGCGCCACCCCACTGAGGTCGAGTCGATCGCCCTTACGGGTCAGACGGTCGTAATGCACCCCCTCGACCAGCGTCGCCGCCAGCTGATCGAAGATCCGTACCGTTTGCGGTCGGCTGAACTGCAGTTCACGGATCAACTGGATCTGGTCGAGCATCCGGCCGCGCAGTTCGCGGTAATCCTTGACCGCCGCGATGTCCTGATCGAGCGCCTGGGTGCGGCGCTCGATCAGGGCCAGGCGACCACGCTCGGCATCGATGCCTGCCTGGTACCAGTACGACAGTCCCCACCCGCAGAGCAGTGCCGAGACGGCAACGATCGCCAGTGCCATGTAGAAGCGTCGAGTGCGCCGTTGACGATACGCCTCCCGCCACGGCAACAGGTTGATTTCGATGCTCATCGCCGCCCTCGCATGGCCAGTCCGCAGGCGGTGAGCATGGCCGGCGCGTCACTGGCCAGGGCCTGCACATCGACGCGCGATGCCACACGCATGCGGCTGAACGGGTTGGCCATCACCACCTCCAGGCCGCTTTGCGCGGCAAGCCGCTCACGCAACCCCGGAATCACGCTCGAACCGCCAGCCAGCACCAGGCGCTGAATGTCGCGGGGTTTTCCCGAGGTATAATAAAGCTGCAGCGAACGCCCGACCTGCTGAATCAGCATGTCGATGTACGGCGTCAGCACCTCGAGCTCGTAATCCTCGGGCAGGCCGCCGCGCTTCTTGGCCAGCCCCGCTTCCTCGAGGCTCAGGCCGTAGCGCTTGCGAATCTCCTCGGTCAGGTGGCGCCCGCCCAGCACGTTGTCGCGGGTATAGGCGATGCGTCCATCGATGAGCACATGGAACGCATTCATGTTGGCGCCGATATCGACCAGGGCCACGCACTCATCGTCGGGCTGCGATGCCGCCTGCCCAAGCAGTAACTCACCGGCCGCCCGCTCCATGGCGAAGGTCTCCACATCCACCGCGGCGGGCTCGAGCCCCGCACGACGCAACACGTCGGCCAGGCGGTCGACGTCTTGAAGCCGGCACGCGACCAGCAGGATGTCCTGCTGATCGGGGTAGCGGGCGTTGAGCCCCAGGCGCTGAAAATCGAAGGCCACCTCGTTGAGCGGAAACGGGATATGGCGCTCGGACTCGAGCTGGATCCGCGCCTCGATTTCATCGTCGGTCAAGCTTGCCGGGTAGGTCAGCGTCTTGGTGATGGCGGCGCTGGCCGGCACCGCCGCCACCGCACGACGGGAGTGCGGCCGCGCGTGTTCCACCGCTCGCGTGAGCGTATTGGCGACTTCATCGAGGTCGCGAATGCGCCGCTCCACGACCGCCCCCTCGTGCAACGGCCGCACGGCGTAACTGGCGATGCGATGCCCCGCCCCCGACGATTCGAGTTCGATCAACTTGACGGTCGCCGAGGTGATATCCACCCCTACCAACCCTTTCTGGGATTTTTTAAACCGCCACACTGTCATACCCCGCGAATATTGTCGGCGTGGCGGTCATCGACGCCGCCCTTCTCTGCCCCGCCGGCCAGGCGCATGGGCATGCCGCTTTTCGTTGGCATGCCACACTATCGTATGAGGCATGCCGTACTGCATAAGGTTACATTACGCATACTGCCGTGACAGTCGATCCGCATCAACGCTAGCCCGCGTGCGGCTGCGTTCTTATAATGCCGTTGGCAAAGGATTGCACCATTCATTGCGGCCAGACCGCCACCCGACACGACGGAAAACGCCTTTTCATGAAGCTTTTCAAACGTTTGTTAACGTCCATCCTATGGCTGATCGTCTCCCTGGGACTGGGCTGCGTGCTGGCCACCGTGGGCGCCGGTATCTATTTCGCGCCGGGACTGCCCGATGTCCGGCAACTTCAGGGATTCGAGCTGCAGACGCCGCTGCGCGTCTACACCCAGGACGACAAGCTGATTGGCGAGTTCGGCGAACAACGCCGCACGCCGGTCAGCTACGACGACATCCCCCAGTCCTTCATCGATGCCCTGCTGGCCGCCGAGGACGCCCATTTCTTCGAGCATCCCGGCATCGACCCCAAAGGACTGGCGCGAGCGGCCCTCGAGCTTGCCACGAGCGGCAACATTCAGTCGGGTGGCAGTACCATCACCATGCAGGTGGCGCGCAACTATCTGCTCACGCTGGACCAGACATTCACGCGCAAGATTCGCGAGATTCTGCTGTCCCTGCAAATGGAACAGGTGCTCGACAAGCAGAACATCCTCGAGCTCTACGTCAACAAGATCTACCTGGGCAATGGCGCCTACGGTATCGGTGCCGCCGCGGAAAGCTACTACGACAAGCCACTCGCCGAGCTCGACCTGCCGCAGCTGGCCATGATGGCGGGCCTGCCCAAGGCCCCGTCGGCGCTCAACCCCCTGAACAATCCCGAGCGGTCGCTGATTCGCCGCAACTGGGTGCTGCTGCGCATGCGCGAGCTGGGCTTCATCGATCCGATCCAGTACCAGGCGGCCGTCAAGGCGCCCATCACCGCGCACCGCGCGCAGTCCCAGTTCGAGGTCAACGCCCCGTACATCGCCGAAATGGCACGCCAGTACGCGGTGGAACGCTTCGGCGATGACGCCTATACCGACAATTTCCAGATCAAGACGACCATCGACAGTCGCCTGCAGACCTTCGCGCGTAGCGCCCTCGTGAACGGCCTGATCGAGTACGATACCCGCCATGGCTGGCGCGGCCCGGAGGAAACCGACATTCCCTCGAGCCTGGTGGAAGCCCAGGAAAACACGGATGCCCAGGGACTCGAGGAAGAGCTGTCCGAATCCCCCGAGGTCATGAAAACCGCCCGCCAGGCCGCCAAGAGCAGCGAGCAGTCGATCGAGGGCGTCGACGGCGACGTCAGCAACTGGGTCAAGGTCCTCGACCGGACGCCCCGTCATGGCCCTCTCGAACCGGGCATCGTCGTCGAAGCCGGCGACCGCCAGCTGCAGGTGCTTACCCGCGACGATGGCGTGGTGACGATCGGCTGGGACGGCCTCGACTGGGCACGCGAGTACAACAGTGCCGAGTGGCGCGGCGAGGTACCCGCCAACGCCGCCGCCATTGCCGAGCGTGGCGACCTGATCCGGGTGATGCGCACCGATGACGGCGACTGGCGCCTTTCCCAGGTGCCCGGCGCCCAGGGCGCGATCGTGATCATCGATCCGCAGACCGGTGCCATTCGCGGCCTGCAGGGCGGCTTCAGCTTCTCGGCCAGCAAGTTCAACCGCGCCATCCAGGCACAGCGCCAGGCAGGCTCGATCTTCAAGCCGTTCATCTATCTGGCCGCGCTGCAGAACGGCATGTCCGCCGCCACGATCATCAACGATGCGCCGGTGGTCATGTCCGACGTGGGCGGCGACTGGCGCCCCGAGAACGCCGAGGGCGAATTCCGCGGTCCCACCCGGTTGCGCGTCGGGCTCTATCAATCGCGCAACCTGGTGACCATCCGGGTCCTGCAGTCGCTGGGGCTGGACAATACCCTGAGCTTCCTGGAGAACTTCGGCTTCGCCAAGGGACGACTTCCCCACGGCCTGTCACTGGCCCTGGGCAGCGCCTCGCTGACGCCGCTGGAAATGGCCAATGCCTACGCGGTGCTCGCCAATGGCGGCTTCCAGGTGGCCCCGTGGTACATCCAGTCGGTCACTCGGGGCAGCGACAACGAGGTCATTGAACAGGCCAACCCCGTGGTCGCGTGCCGGGAGTGCGACCCCGACCAGCAGACCACCGTGATCGACGGCGAGACTCGACGCATCGCCAAGCGCGTGGCCGACCCCGAGACGATGTACATCATTCGCGACATGATGCGCGACGTCATCGAGAAGGGTACCGGCCGGGGTGCGCTGGAGCTCAACCGGCCCGACATCGTCGGCAAGACCGGCACGACCAACGACCAGCGCGACGCCTGGTTCTCGGGCTTCAACGACGACTTGGTCGCCACGGTATGGGTCGGCAAGGACGACAACACCACGACCGGCGAGTACGGCTCGAAGGCCGCCCTGCCGATCTGGAAGGCGTTCATGCGCCAGGCACTGGACGGGCAGCCCGAAAGCATGCCCTCGCGCCCCGACGACGTCGTCGCCGTGCGCATCGACCCGGAAACCGGCTTGCGCCTGCACAACGATCAACCGGGCGGCATGCAGGAAATCTTCCGCAAGGACAATCTGCCCGACTACAAGCCGCGCTCGATCCAGCCCGAGCTTGAGGATCGCAGCGGTTCACAGGGCACCGGCACCTACGATGCCATCTTCTGAAGACCGCAACCCGGGGTGGCCGTCACGGCCACCCCATGAGCACGCCAGCTCCCCCCATCACCGACCGAGAACCGCCTGTTGAAAGGGAGTCCACCATGCTCGTATCGCACCACTTGCGATGGCTCTTGTGCGCGTTGCTGGGCATCGCCGCACTGCCCGTGCATGCCGATCTGTTCTATGCGCCTCCCGCCCCGCAGGAAGACGCGCCCAAGATGAGCGGCGAGGCCGAGCTCGGCTACACGCATCTCTCCGGCAACAGCAATAGCCGCACGCTGCTCGCCAAGGGCCGCCTCACCTGGCTGACGGGACGCCACACGCATACGCTGCGCGGCGAGACGCGCAGCGTGCAGGAAAACGACGAAACCAGTACCGAGCAATACCTCGTGGCCGGGCGTGAACGCTACGAGCTGCAAGGCCCCCATTATCTGTTCGGCTTTGGACGCTGGGAAAAGGACCGCTTCAGCGGTTACGACTACCAGTTCACCACGATCGGCGGTTACGGTCGCCAATGGCTTGCCGGGCCGGACCACATTCTGTCGACGGAATTCGGCCCGGGCTATCGTCACGATGCCTACGTGGACGGCAAGGACGAAGATCTCGGCCTGGTCTATGCCGCGCTGGATTATCGCTGGGATCTGTCGGAGGGCGCCTACTTCGAGCAGGCAATCTCCACCGAGGCCGCCACGCGCAACACCACGACACGCTCGATCACGTCGCTCACCGCGCAGCTCAACTCGCACCTGGCACTCAAGATGTCCTTTGAACTCAAGAACAACACCAACCCACCCGACGATGCCACGTCGAATACCGATCGCACGACGTCGATGTCACTGCTTTACAGCTGGTGACCTCGCCACTGCCACAACGACGCACGGGCCGCTCCTTGGAGCGGCCCGTGCGTTCCTGGCGCCTCGCATCTTGCGAGCGCGGGCGCCTGGCAAGGCGGTTTACGGCGTGCCGTAGACGTCCTTGATGCTGGTCAGCGGGTAGTGCGCCGGATAGGGCTTGCGGGCCACGCCGGTGTCCACCGCCGCCTGCGCCACCGCCGAGGAGACACGATCGAGCAACCGCGAGTCCAGCGGCGTGGGAATGATATAGCCCCGCCCGAACTCGAGCGACTCGATGCCATAGCCATCCAGCACCTCGCGGGTCACCGGCTCGCGAGCCAGATCCTTCAAGGCATGCACGGCCGCCACTTTCATCTCCTCGTTGATGCGCGTGGCGCGCACATCCAGGGCTCCGCGGAAGATGAACGGGAAGCCCAGCACGTTGTTGACCTGATTGGGATAGTCGGAACGACCGGTGGCCATGATCACGTCATCACGCGTTTCGTTGGCGACATCCGGGTGGATTTCCGGGTCCGGATTGGAGCAGGCGAAGACCACCGGGTTCGCGGCCATGCGCTGGAGCTGCTCGGGCTTGAGCAGGTTGGGCCCGGAGAGCCCCACGAAGACATCGGCCCCTTCGATGGCGTCGTCCAGCGTGCGGCGCGACGTCTCGGTGGCGAACATCGCCTTGTACTGGTTGAGGTCATCGCGCTCGCTGTGCACGACGCCCTTGCGGTCGAGCATGAAGATATTCTCGGCACGCGCACCGCACGAGACCAGCAGCTTCATGCAGGCGATGGCAGCCGCCCCCGCCCCCAGGCACACGATCCTGGCGTCTTCCAGGCGCTTGCCGGCGATATCCAGCGCATTGAGCAGCCCCGCGGCCGTGACGATGGCCGTGCCGTGCTGATCGTCGTGAAACACCGGAATGTTGCACTGCTCGATCAACGCCTGCTCGATCTCGAAGCACTCCGGCGCCTTGATATCCTCGAGGTTGATGCCGCCCCAGGTATCGGCGATGCGCGCCACGGTGTCGATGAAGGCCTGCGGGCTTTCGGCATCGACTTCGATGTCCACGGAATTGATGCCGGCAAAGCGCTTGAACAGGACGCCCTTGCCTTCCATGACCGGCTTGCTGGCCAGCGGCCCCAGATTGCCCAGCCCCAGGATCGCGCTGCCATCGGACACCACGGCGACCAGATTGCCCTTGCCGGTATACAGGTACGCGTTCTCGACGTCCTTGGCGATCTCGCGGCAGGGTTCGGCCACGCCGGGACTATACGCCAGCGCCAGGTGCTTCGATGTCTCGGTCGGCTTGGTCAACTCGACGGATAACTTGCCGGGAATCGGCTTGGCATGATAATCCAGCGCCGCTTGTCTTTTTTCGTCACTCATGAGCTTTTGTCCAGTCATCTGCATGGAGGCGTGACCGCCAGAATATAGAAAAACGTTCCACCGAACAACTTATGCCAAGTTCGCGACATTAAAGACTTTTAAGCGATCGTTTGAAGCATTTACCAGCCATTTGTTGAATCTTATGCATGGCATTCCAGGCATAAAACAAAGCTTATCGAAGCCTGGACACGGGCTTTCAAAAATAAAAAAACCCGCCGTGAGAGGCGGGTCTTTCGGCAGGCATCCGGCGATGCCCGCATGGCGTGACGCAGCGCTTAGTTGCGCTTGATCGCCGCACCGAAACGCTTGTTGAAGCGCTCGACACGACCACCGGTGGTCGCCTGCTTCTGCTTGCCGGTATAGAACGGGTGGCACTGCGAGCAGACATCCACGTAGAAGTCTTCACGCGCCGTGGAGCCAAACTCGAAGGTCGCGCCGCAAGAGCAGGTCGCCGTGACCTTCTTGTATTCGGGATGAATAGCTTGTTTCATTTTGATGCCTCACGCTATGGTGCGCCGCCACCTGGTCGATGCCAGGCACCGCACACGGGTTGGATATGATGCAACCGATTGATTCGGCATGCGACCCCGGTGCGATATGCCGTGGCCCGCTGCCGAGGGCCGCACATTATAGCAGCGCCGCGATACCGATGGAAAGATGCCCCATGGCGCCCCATCGATGAGGCACGCCGCCTATTGCCCTGTCCGGAGGATTCTTGACGAGCACCGTTCCTGCGCCACGCTTTCTCAGGGTCGCCTTGCCCACGCCGCTGCGCCGGCTCTTCGACTACCGCCCCTGTCGCGAGGCGCCCGCCTGCGGCTGGCGCCCGGGCTTGCGCGTCAAGGTGCCCTTCGGACGGCGACAGCTCGTCGGCGTGGTGGTCGAGTGCACCGAGCACAGCGACCTCCCGGCGCAGCAGCTCAAGCAGGTGCACGCCTGCCTCGACGAGGCACCGTTGCCCGCCGACTGGTGGTGGCTCTGCCAGTTCACGGCGCGTTACTATCAGCACCCGCTGGGCGACACCATCGCCCAGGCATTGCCCGTGGCCCTGCGCCAGGGCCGGCCTCTGCAGGCACGCCAGCAGGAACGCTGGATCGCCCGGCAAGGCGACGATGCCGCCCCGGGACGCGCGCCTCGCCAGGCCGAATTGCTGGCCATGCTGCGCCAGCATCCCCGGGGGCTGATGACGCCCGCCATCACGGCCCAGGGGTACACGCGCGCCCAGCTCGAAGGCCTGCTCGCCAAGCGGCTCGTCGACCGCCGGGAGGAACCCGTCGCCGCCCCCGCCGAGACATCGAGCACACGGCTGGCCGAGCCCTCGCTGCCTTTGACCCGCGAACAAGCCGGCGTGCTGGCCGAGCTCCATGAAGGGCTCGACCGCTACCACCCCTGTCTGTTGCATGGTGTCACCGGCAGCGGCAAGACCGAAGTCTACCTGCAGCTCATCGAGGCGGTTCTCGCGCGGGGCCGTCAGGCGCTGGTGCTGGTGCCGGAGATCGGCCTGACGCCCCAGACCCTGTCGCGCTTCCGGCAACGCTTTCAGGTACCCGTCGTCGCCCTGCACTCGGGACTGACCGACCTCGAACGCCTGGATGCCTGGGACGCCGCGCGCACGGGCCGGGCCCCGATCGTCATCGGCACGCGCTCGGCGGTTTTCACGCCCTTGGCCATGCCCGGCGTGATCGTCATCGACGAAGAACACGACGGCTCCTTCAAGCAGCAGGAAGGGCTGCGCTATCACGCCCGCGATCTGGCCATCGCTCGCGCCCACCGCGATGGCATTCCCATCGTGCTGGGCAGCGCCACCCCCTCGCTGGAAACCCTCGCCCAGGCACGCAGTGGCCGCTACCGGCATCTGCGCCTGACGCAGCGCGCCAACCGTCACGCCCCTGCACGGCTGGAAATGGTCGATCTGCGCGGCCGCCCGCGCCAGGGCGGCCTGATTCCGCCCGCCATCGAAGGGATTCGGCAGGCATTGAACGCGGGCGGACAGGTACTGGTATTCATCAATCGCCGTGGGTTCGCCCCCACCCTGGCCTGCCATGCCTGCGGGTGGCTGGCCGAGTGCCCGCATTGCGACGCCCGCATGACGCTGCACCGCCAGCCTCAGGAACTGGTCTGTCATCATTGCGACTTCCATCGAGCCTTGCCGGACGCCTGCCCGACCTGCGAAAGCGGCGATCTGCGGCCGCTGGGCAGCGGCACCGAACGCACCGAGGAGACGCTCGCCGCGCTGTTCCCCGACACGCCGGTGCATCGCATCGACCGCGACAGCACGCGTCGCAAGCAAGCCTTCGAGGAGATTCTGCGCGAAATCCGCCGCGGCGAGCCCTGTCTGCTGGTCGGCACGCAGATGCTTGCCAAGGGCCATCATCTGCCTCACGTCACCCTGGTCGTGGTGGTCAACGCCGATGCCGGCCTTTACGCCAGCGATTTCCGCGCCCTCGAGCAGAGTGCCCAGCTGCTGGTACAGGTCGCCGGGCGCGCCGGGCGCGCCGAACACCCCGGACGTGTGCTCATCCAGACCCTGCACCCCGACGACCCCAACCTGCGCATGCTCGCCGACAGTGGCTACGAAGCGCTTGCCGGGCAACTGCTGGAAGAGCGTCGCCTGGCCGGCCTGCCCCCCTTCCGCCACCTCGCCCTGGCACGCTTCGAGGCTGCACGCGAGACGCACGTCGCCGAGGTCGCCGGCAACGCCGCCGAGGCGCTGCGTGAATGGCTGGCCGCCCAGGGATCGACCGTCACCTGCCTGGGCCCGGTGCCCGCCCCCATGGAACGCCGCCAGAACCGCTATCACATGCAGGTGATGCTCTCTGACACGCGACGCAGCAGCCTGCACCGCGCCTGCGCCTGGCTCGTGCAGTGGCTTGAGAACCATCCCGATGGCCGGCGCGTACGCGCCTCGCTGGACATCGACCCGCAAACCTTGAGTTGAGCCACTCCGGGCGGCGCCTCAGCCTCCGCCAGCGGGTATGGCGCGCCTGGGTTTAAAGGCGGCGGCCAATCGCCGATAATGGCCGACCCAACGCTCTTAGCGCAGCCTGGCGCTCGCCGGCCTGTCGCGCGCCAGACACAGGACATCGGAATTTCATGAAAGAGACCATCATCGAACTGCTCGAGACCGCCGGCACGCAGCTCAAGCAGCAAGGCATTCTGCCCGCGGACGCCCCGCTGACCGTCAAGGTCGAGCCGACCAAGGACAAGGCCCATGGCGACTATGCCAGCAATCTGGCACTGACCCTCGCCAAGCCGGCCGGCCGCAAGCCACGCGATCTCGCCGAGGCCCTGGTCGCGGCACTGCCGCCGAGCGACGCCATTCGACAGGTCGACATCGCCGGCCCCGGCTTCATCAACTTCTTCGCCGCCACCGACGCCGCCGCCCAGGTCGTGCCCGCGATCCTCGATGCCGGCGACACCTTCGGCCGCAGCCTGAGCGGTGCCGGCGAAAAAGTGCAGGTGGAGTTCGTCTCCGCCAACCCCACCGGGCCACTGCACGTCGGCCACGGCCGTGGCGCCGCCATCGGCGATTGCCTGTGCCGCCTGCTGGAAGCCACCGGCTTCGAGGTCACCCGCGAGTTCTACTACAACGATGCCGGCGCGCAGATCCAGAATCTCGCGCTGTCGGTGCAGGCTCGCGTTCAGGGCCTCACGCCGGACGACGCCGCGTGGCCCGAGGACGGCTATCGCGGTGCCTACATCAACGATGTCGCCCAGGCCTACCTGGCCGGCGAGACGGTGGTCGCCGACGACCGCGACGTCACCGCCAGCGCCGCGCCCGACGACCTCGACGCCATCCGCGACTTCGCTGTCGCCTACCTGCGCCGCGAGCAGGACCTCGACCTCAAGGCCTTCGGCGTCGCCTTCGACGTCTACTTCCTGGAGTCCTCGCTCTACGACGACGGCAAGGTCGATGCCACGGTGAAGGCCCTCGTCGAGGGCGGTCACACCTATGAAGAGGACGGCGCCACCTGGCTGCGCACTACCGATTTCGGTGACGACAAGGACCGGGTGATGCGCAAGAAGGACGGCGGCTACACCTATTTCCTTCCGGACGTGGCCTACCACCTCGACAAGTGGCAGCGCGGCTTCACCACCGTGATCAACGAGCAGGGCGCCGACCACCACTCCACGGTCACCCGCGTGCGCGCCGGCCTGCAGGCGCTGGAAGCCGGCATCCCGCAGGGCTGGCCGGACTATGTGCTGCACCAGATGGTGCTGGTCACGCGCTCCGGCGTCGAGGTCAAGCTCTCCAAGCGCGCCGGCAGCTACGTGACACTGCGCGACCTCATCGACGAAGTGGGCCGTGACGCCACGCGCTTCTTCCTCGCCGCGCGGCGCTCCGACTCGCAGCTGACCTTCGACATCGACCTGGCCCGTTCGCAGTCCAACGACAACCCGGTCTACTACATCCAGTATGCGCATGCGCGCGTGTGCAGCGTCATGCGTCGCGCGCAGGACGCTGGCAAAGCGTTCGACCGCGACCTGGCCATGCAGCACCTTGGCCGCCTCGACGCGCCCCAGGAAAAGGAGCTGATGAATCGCCTGGCGCGCTACCCCGAGGTCGTCGAACGGGCCGCGCGGATGCGCGAGCCCCAGCAAGTGGCCCAGTACCTGATGGACCTGGCTGCCGACTTCCACACTTGCTACAACGCGGTGAAGGTCATGGTCGAGGATGACGAGCTGCGCAATGCGCGTCTGGCTCTGGGCCTGGCCACGCGTCAGGTGATCCGCAACGGCCTCGACCTGATGGGCGTCAGCGCACCCGAGGAGATGTAAATGGCTCGCCGTCCCGCTCAAAAAGGACAAGCCAACCGTCGCCCGGCGTCGCGTGGCGCCACCACCCGCAAGCGTCAGGCCAAGCCGGCGCGCGCGGGGTTGCCGGGCTGGTTGTGGGGCGTGGTCGGCTTGATCGCCGGCTTCGCGCTTGCGCAATACTTCCAGCAGTCCGCACCGGCACCGGTCGCCACGGTGGTGCCCAAGCCCACCAACAGCGCCTCGCAAAGCCGCGACACCGGCAACGACGATGCCGGTGGTGCTTCCGGCTCGTCAGCGCCGGAAGCCACCGAATCACGCATGCCGACGTTCGAGTTCTACACCCTGCTGCCGGAATCGGAGGTCATCGCGCCCAAGGTGGATGACTCCACGGCGGCGGCCGGCGGTAGTGCGAGCACGGACGAGGCGGATGACGAGCGTGCCGACGAGGTGGCCGCCGATCCTTCCGCCGACGGCCTCAAGTACATGCTGCAGGCCGCCTCGTTCCGCAATGTCGCCGATGCCAAGCGTCTGGCCAGCCGCCTGCAGGACTTCGGCCTGCTCGCCAACATCACCAAGGTACAGACCTCCAACGACGAGACCTGGCATCGCGTGCAGGTCGGCCCCTATCAGGACACGCGCGAACTGTCGCGCGCCCAGGACCTGATGGTGACGCAAGGCATCGAACCGCTGCTGATCAAGCTGCAGAACTGAGCGGCGTGCGCGCGACTTGATTTCCCCGCGCGCCGCCCACATTACGGTGGGCATCATGGCGTTCACCGCCAGCGTTCATCGCCAAGGGCCACGGGCGCCTCGGCAACCACGTCATCGGGTGCCCGACACCCCACAAGGAGTTTTCATCCCATGACCACGATCGTATCCGTACGCCGCGGCGAGAATGTCGCACTGGCCGGCGATGGTCAGGTCTCGCTCGGCAACACGGTGATGAAGGGCAACGCCAGCAAGGTGCGCCGCATTCACCACGGCAAGGTGCTGGCCGGGTTCGCCGGCGGCACGGCCGACGCCTTCACCCTGTTCGAACGCTTCGAGGCCCAGCTGGACAAGTACCAGGGGCATCTGGTCAAGGCCGCCGTCGAGCTTTCCAAGGAATGGCGCACCGACCGCGCCCTGCGCCGCCTGGAGGCGATGCTTGCCGTGGCCGACAAGAACGCCTCGCTGATCCTCACCGGCAACGGCGACGTCGTCGAGCCCGAGCGTGGCATCATCGCCATCGGCTCCGGCGGCCACTATGCCCAGGCCTCGGCGCGCGCGCTGCTCGAGAACACCGACCTCGACGCACGCACCATCACCGAGAAGTCGCTCGAGATCGCCGGCGATATCTGCGTCTTCACCAATCATCACATTACCCTCGAGGAGCTGTGAGGCACGCTCACGCTCCCGGGCAGCATAGGGCCACGTCATGACACAGATGACTCCCCGCGAGATCGTCCACGCACTGGACCAGTACATCATCGGCCAGCAGGAAGCCAAGCGCTCCGTTGCCATCGCCCTGCGCAACCGCTGGCGCCGCATGCAACTCGACGACTCGCTGCGCGGCGAGGTCGTCCCCAAGAATATCCTGATGATCGGGCCGACCGGGGTGGGCAAGACCGAGATCGCCCGGCGTCTCGCCAAGCTGGCCGGCGCTCCCTTCATCAAGGTCGAGGCGACCAAGTTCACCGAGGTCGGCTATGTCGGCCGCGACGTCGAATCGATCATCCGCGACCTGGTCGAGATGGCCATGAAGATGGTGCGCGAACAGGCCAAGGAGGAAGTCGCTCACAAGGCCGAGGACGCCACCGAGGAGCGCATTCTGGATGCGCTCCTGCCGCGTCCGCGCGGCAGCGAATACGACCATGCCCGTGACGAGTCCTCGACGCGCCAGACCTTCCGCAAGAAGCTCCGCGAAGGGCAGCTCGACGACAAGGAAATCGACATCGAGATCACGCCGCAAGGCGGCGGTTTCGACATTTCCGCGCCCCCGGGCATGGAGGAAATGACCAGCCAGCTGCAGAGCATGTTCTCCAACATGGGCAAGCAGAAGTCGGAGACGCGTCGCGTCACCGTCGAGGAAGCCCGGCGCCTGCTGCACGACGAGGAAGCCGCCAAGCTGGTCAACGAAGAGCAAATCAAGCACCGCGCCATCGAGGCGGTCGAGCAGAACGGCATCGTCTTCCTCGACGAGATCGACAAGGTCGCCAAGCGCGGTGATTCCGGCAGTGGCGGCGACGTCTCCCGCGAAGGCGTGCAGCGCGACCTGCTGCCCCTGATCGAGGGCTCGACGGTGTCCACCAAGCACGGCATGGTCAAGACCGACCATATCCTGTTCATCGCCTCGGGGGCGTTCCACCTCTCCAAGCCGTCGGACCTGATTCCGGAGCTGCAGGGGCGTCTCCCGATCCGGGTCGAACTGCAGGCGCTGACGCCGGATGACTTCAAGCGCATCCTCACCGAGCCGTCCGCCGCGCTGACCAAGCAGTATCAGGCGCTGCTGGCCACCGATGGCCTGGAAGTGAACTTCACCGACGAGGGCATCGCGCGCATCGCCGAGATCGCCTGGCAGGTCAACGACGGCACCGAGAACATCGGCGCCCGTCGCCTGCACACGGTCATGGAGCGCCTGCTCGAGGAGCCTTCCTTCCAGGGAGGTGACATGGCGAGCCCGCTGACCATCGACGCCGCCTATGTCGACGAGCAGCTCGGCGAACTGGCCACCGACGAAGATCTGTCCCGCTACATTCTCTAGAGCATGCGCATCGGGCTTCGGGCCACGAGCCGCTCGAAGCTCGAAGCTCGAAGCTCGAAGCTCGAAGCTCGAAGCTCGAAGCTCGACAATCATCATGTGGCTCTCCACGCTTGAGTTAAGCGTTTTCTTCATGCATCCAGCCGCGCAGCGGCGCTCTTCCAGCTTCAAGCTCACCGGAGGTGCTCATGTCCGCTCCCATCCCGACACGCATTCACTATCACCAGCGGGCCCGCGAACTCGAACTGGGCTACGCCGACGGGACCTCCTACCGTCTGCCGGCCGAGCTGTTGCGCGTTTACTCGCCTTCCGCCGAGGTGCGGGGGCACGGGCCGGATACCGCCGTGCTGCAGGTCGGCAAGAAGGACGTCGGCCTCAAGAACATCACCCAGGCCGGACGTTACGCGCTCAAGCTGCATTTCGACGACGGGCATGACAGCGGCCTGTACAGCTGGGATTACCTGTACGAAATGGCTCGGCACCAGGCGGGCTGGTGGGCCGACTACCTGCGGCGCCTCGAAGAAGCCGGCGCCACGCGGGAACCCTCCTCCATTACCATCAAGCAGTTATGAGACACGTCGGCCGTGGCGACAAACGCCGGGGCCGACGTTACAATGCGAGACCCACTTCCACGCACCGCGCGGGCACTGCACGCCTGCCCAAGGAAAGGTCATGGACAAGCGCACGACCCACTTCGGGTACCAGGAAGTCCCGGTCGACGAGAAGGCCGACCGAGTGGCGCAGGTCTTTCACTCCGTCGCCGCCCGCTACGATGTCATGAACGACCTCATGTCGTTCGGGGTGCATCGCGTCTGGAAGCGTCTGACGCTGGAACGCGCCGGCGTTCGCCCCGGCCACCATGTCCTCGACATCGCCGGCGGCACCGGTGACCTGGCGCTGAAGTTCTCGCGTCTGGTCGGCTCCCGGGGTCGTGTGGTGCTCGCCGACATCAATGGCTCGATGCTGCGCGTGGGGCGCGACAAGCTGCTCGACAACGGCGTCGGCGACAACGTCGAATACGTGCAGGCCAACGCCGAGGCGCTGCCCTTCGCCGACAACAGCTTCGACTGCATCACCATCGCTTTCGGCCTGCGCAACGTCACCGACAAGGATGCCGCCCTGCGCTCCATGGCGCGCGTGCTGAAACCCGGCGGACGACTGCTGGTGCTGGAGTTTTCCAAGCCCTCGAGCGCCGCCCTGTCGCGCCTTTACGACGAGTACTCCTTCCGGGTCCTGCCGCGAATGGGCGAATGGGTTGCCAGCGACGGCGACAGCTACCGCTATCTGGCCGAGTCGATTCGCATGCACCCCGACCAGGAAACGCTCAAGGCGATGATGGAAAACGCCGGGCTGGAACGTGTCGAGTACACCAACATGACCGGGGGCATCGTGGCCCTCCACCGCGGCATCAAACTATGAGGCTGTCATGCCGGTGATGTTCAGCGCCTTGCTGGCCAGTGCGGAAACCCTGATCAACGGCCTTCTCGCGCACGACCCCGCCTCCCCCGCGCGCCTGGCGCAACTGGCCGGCCAGCGTCTGTCGCTGCGCCTGGAACGGCCGTCGCTGGCCGTGTTGGTACACTTCGACACCCATGGCGTCACCTTGCTTGCCCAGCACGAGCCCGAAGAGGCCGACAGCGACGTGGTCGTCGAGCTGGATGTCGAAACCCTGGGCGCGTTGCTCGGTGGCGAGCGCATCGAATCGCTGCTGTTCGCCGGACGCCTCTCGGTGCGCGGTCGCACGCACGTGCTCGAGCGCGCCAGCGACTTGCTGAGCGACCTGGAGATCGACTGGGAGGGCGAGCTGGCTCGCTGGCTGGGCGACATGCCGGCGCACAGCTTGTCACAGGGACTGCGACGACTGAACCGCTTCGGTCTGCGCACCCGCGACGAGCTGCGCCGTGACGTTCACGAGTACCTCATCGAGGAAGCTCGCCTTCTGCCCAGCCGCACCCAATGGGATATCGCGCGCGAGCACCTGACGCAGCTGGAGCTTGCCACCGACCGCGTCGAAGCGCGCCTGGCGCGACTCGTGCGCGAGATCGAACGCCGCCGACAGGAGGAGCACGCGTCGTGAGCTTGCGGCTGTTTCGTATCGCCTGGGTGGTCGCGCGCTTCCGCCTCGACACCCTGATTCCCGTGGAGCGTCTGCCCGGCGTGCTGCGGTTCTCGATGAAGCTCTCTCCGCTACGCCTGCTTCCCACCGGCCCGCATACCCGGGGCAAGCGTCTGCGTCTGGCCCTCGAGGCGCTCGGCCCGATCTTCGTCAAGTTCGGCCAGATGCTCTCCACGCGTCGCGACCTGCTGCCACCCGACATCGCCGACGAGCTCAAGCGTCTGCAGGATCAGGTACCGCCCTTTCCCGGTGATCAGGCCTGCGCCCTGGTCGAGGAAGAGCTCGGTGTGGACATCGACGTCGCCTTCGCCGAGTTCACTCGCGATCCCTTGGCCTCCGCCTCCATCGCCCAGGTGCATGGCGCGCGCCTGCACAGCGGCGAGGATGTCGTGGTCAAGATCATCCGTCCCAACATCGACGGCGTGATGCGCAAGGACATCGGTCTGCTGTACACCTTCGCGCACCTGCTCAAGCGCGTTCCCGAGGCGCGACGCCTGCGCCCCGTCGAAGTGGTCGCCGACTACGAAGCGACCCTCTTCGACGAGCTCGATCTGCACAAGGAGGCTGCCAACACCTCGCAGCTCAAGCGCAACTTCCGCGACTCGCCGCTGCTCTACGCGCCGTCGATCCATTGGCCGCTGACGCGCAAGCGCGTGATGGTGCAGGAGCGCATCCATGGCATTCCGGTCGCCGATCTCGAAGCCTTGACAGCGGCCGGCATCGACCTGCGTCGCCTCGCCGAGCGCGGCGTGGAGATCTTCTTCACCCAGGTGTTCCGCGACAATTTCTTCCACGCCGACATGCACCCCGGCAACATCTTCGTGTCGGCCGAGAACCCTCACGATCCGCAGTACATCGCCATCGACTGCGGGATCGTCGGCAGCCTGACCCGCGAGGACCAGGACTATCTGGCCCGCAACCTGCTCGCCTTCTTTCGCCAGGACTACTACGAAGTGGCCGTGCTGCACATCGAATCGGGCTGGGTCGGAGAAGATACCCGCGCCAATGAATTCGCCGCCGCCATTCGCGCCGTCTGCGAGCCGATCCTCGAAAAGCCGCTCAAGGACATTTCCTTCGGCCAGGTCCTGCTGGGACTCTTCCAGACCGCGCGACGCTTCAACATGGAGGTTCAGCCGCAACTGGTGCTGCTGCAGAAAACCCTGCTCAACATCGAGGGGCTGGGTCGCCAGCTCTATCCGGACCTGGACCTGTGGAGCACCGCCAAGCCCTATCTGGAACGCTGGATGAAGGAGCGCGCAGGACCCCGCGGCTTCTGGGACGCGCTGACCAAGCATGCCCCGGAACTCTCGCGGCAATTGCCCGAGCTGCCGGTGCTGGCACATCAGGCGCTCGCGCGCAGCGAAGACAGCCACCGCCAGCATCGCCAGCAGACCGAGGCCCTCAATGCCTTGCGGCGCCGGCTGCGCGGGACCGGCGCACGGGCGCGGCGCTTGCGCTTTGGCGCCTTGCTGCTGGCCCTGGCCCTGGCCTGGCAACCGCTGTGGGAATGGTCGCAATCCCAGCCCTGGCCGGTGCTCGCCGCCGCCGCGCTCGGTCTGCTACTGATCGCCTGGCGTTGACGCACCACCGCATCACGCGCCATCTTGCTTATCATCCATCCATCGCCATACGATAACGAGACCGTCACATCATGAGTGATACGCTTGCCCAGCTTGCGGACGTCCTGGCCGCACGCCGCCATGCCGACCCCGAGAGCTCCTATGTCGCCAAGCTTCACGCCAAGGGACTCAACAAGATCCTGGAAAAAGTCGGCGAGGAAGCCACCGAGACCCTGCTGGCCGCCAAGGATGCCGAACATGGCGACGACGCGACACGTCAGGCAGTGGTCGCCGAAACGGCCGACCTGTGGTTTCATAGCCTGGTGATGCTGTCGCATCTGGACATCGATCACCAAGCCGTGCTGGACGAGCTGGCCCGTCGCTTCGGCGTCTCCGGCCTGGACGAGAAGGCGGCACGACAATCACGCTAATCGGCTCGGCCGTTCCCGAGCATGAAGGAGAGCTCCCATGTTAGGTGGAATCAGTATCTGGCAACTGCTGATCGTTCTCGGCATCGTCATCCTGATCTTCGGAACCAAGAAACTGCGCAATCTCGGCAGCGATCTGGGAGGCGCCGTCAAGGGCTTCAAGAGCGCGGTCGGCGAGGAAGAGCAGAAGAAGCAGGATGGCGAGGAAACCGCTCAGCACCGCGTCGCCCACGATACCAACGAGGAGCCCCTGGACACCTCGTCGAAGGCGACGCAGTCGTCCGGAGCCGACGAAAAATCCGAGCGGAAGTAAGCCACCATGTTCGATATGGGCTTTCTCGAGCTGATGCTCATCGGCGTCGTGGCCCTGTTGGTACTGGGGCCCGAACGACTGCCCACGGCGGCGCGCACGGTGGGCCTGTGGGTCGGCAAGATCAAACGCACGGTCTCCGGCATGCAGCGGGAGATTTCCGCGCAGCTCGAAGCCGAAGAGCTGCGCCAGAAGCTCAACGAGCAGCAACGCAAGCTTGACGCCGGTCTCGGCAAGGTCCGTGACGAAGTCGAGCGGCATGGCGATGCGCCGTCCTCTCGTGGTGGCCAACCGCCCCCCTCGCGGACGACGCCCACGGCGGCTCGTTCCGCCGACGACACTGACGAGACTCCGCCATCGACCGCCGCCTCACGGGAAACACCCGAGCCCCCGGCGGCCCCCTCCGCCAAGGATTCCAACGCACCATGAGCGAGACACCGCCGCGCGAACCGGAGCAGCAGCCCCAGGCGCCCCTGATCGAACACTTGATCGAGCTACGTTCGCGGCTGGTCAAGGCGGTGGTGCTCATTCTGGCCATCTTCGCGGCGCTGTACGCATTTTCCAACGATATCTACAGCTTCGTGGCCGACCCGCTGATGGCGCTGTTGCCGGCGGGATCGCAGATGATCGCCACCGAAGTGGCATCGCCGTTCCTGGCGCCCTTCAAGCTGACGCTGTTCGCGGCATTGTTCATTGCCGTGCCGTTCGTGCTGTACCAGGCCTGGGCGTTCGTCGCTCCGGGCCTGTACCGGCACGAAAAGGCCCTGGCCTTTCCGCTGCTCGCCTCCAGCATCCTGCTGTTCTACGCCGGTGTGGCCTTCGCCTATTTCGTGGTCTTTCCGCTGCTGTTCGACTTCTTCGTGCACACCGGGCCGGAAAACGTCGCGGTCATGACCGATATCAATCAATACCTCAACTTCGTGCTCAAGCTGTTCTTCGCCTTCGGAGCGGCATTCGAGATTCCCATCGCCACCTTCCTGATGATCTGGACCGGTGCCACCAGCGTCGAGAGCCTGAGCAAGAAGCGTCCCTATGTCATCGTCGGCTGCTTCGTCATCGGCATGATGATGACGCCCCCCGACGTCGTCTCGCAAAGCCTCCTGGCGATTCCCATGTGGCTGCTCTTCGAGGTCGGCATTCTTTTCGGCCGCCTGGTCAGACGCCGTCGTCACGATCCCGAGGCAGACACCTGACGCGGCGGGTCGTGCAGGACGCACCGCTGCCGACCGCCTAGACTGAATACATTGAGCAACACTTGTCATGCGCCTGTCACACGCACGTGACATGCTCGCCCATCAGCGGTATATCAGTAGCGATGACGGGGACCCCAGATGGATGATACGCGCTCTTCCGATGTGCCGATCGGCACGGAAAACGCCGCCTCCCAGGACACCGGCGAGGCACCGCCGCTGCGCGTCAATCGGACGCGCACGGGGATTCACGCCAAGCCCACGCCGTCTCCCGAAGCCGATCTCGACGATCCGTCGCTGTATTTCAACCGCGAGCTGTCGCATCTGCAGTTCAATATCCGCGTGCTCGAGCAGGCCCTGGACCCTTCGCATCCACTGCTCAATCGGTTGATGTTTCTGCTGATCTTTTCCTCCAACCTGGATGAGTTCTTCGAAATTCGGGTGGCCGGGCTCAAGCATCAGATTGCCCTGTCGCGCGAGGAAAGCGGTGCCGACGGCCTGCCGCCACGCCAGGTACTGGCCGAAATCTCGCGCATCACGCATGAGCAGGTCGAACGCCAATACCATATTCTCAACGAGACGCTGATCCCGGCCCTCGAGGAGCAGGGGCTGCGCTTCCGACGCCGCACGCAGTGGACCGAGGCGCAGGCCGCCTGGGTGCGCGAGTATTTCGCCGAAGAGATCATGCCGGTGATCAGTCCCATCGGCCTCGACCCCTCGCACCCCTTCCCGCGCCTGGTCAACAAGAGCCTGAACTTCATCGTCGAGCTCGAGGGCACCGACGCCTTCGGTCGCGAGGGGGGCATGGCCATCCTGCCCGCGCCGCGCTCGCTGCCACGCTTGATGCGCCTGCCGAGCGAGCTGTGCGAGTCCGGCTACACCGAGTACGTGTTTCTCTCTTCGATGATCCACGCCCATGCCCAGGAGGTCTTCCCCGGCATGGAAGTGCGCGGCTGCTACCAGTTCCGCCTGACGCGCAACGCCGATCTGGCCGTCGACCCCGAGGACGTCTCGGACCTGGCCTCGGCACTGCGCGGCGAGCTGCTGGCGCGGCGCTACGGCAGCGGCGTGCGTCTGGAAGTCGCCGACAACTGCCCCGATCAACTCTCGCGTTTCCTGCTGACCCAGTTCGAACTCGACGAGGCGGACCTGTACCGCGTTTCCGGCCCCGTCAATCTGACGCGCTTGATGTCGGTACTCAGCGACGTCGACCGCCCCGACCTGCTGTATCGCACCTTCACGCCGGGGTTGCCGCGTCAGGTCAAGAGCGATGTCAGCCTGTTCACCCAGATCGCCCAGAGCGACATCTTGCTGCATCATCCTTTCCAGTCCTTCTCGCTGATCGAGGACTGGCTTCAAGAGGCGGCCGACGATCCCGACGTGCTGGCGATCAAGCAGACCCTCTACCGGACCGGCGCGGACTCGCCCATCGTCGGCGCCCTGGTCAATGCGGCGCGCAACGGCAAGGAAGTCACCGTGGTCATCGAGTTGCGCGCCCGTTTCGACGAGGCCGACAACCTGGCACTGGCCTCGCGCCTGCAAGAAGCCGGCGCCATCGTCATCTACGGGGTCATGGCCTACAAGACGCATGCCAAGATGCTCCATGTGGTACGCCGCGAACGCGGTGCCTTGCGCTATTACGCGCACCTGGGCACCGGCAACTACCACTCCAAGACCGCCAAGCTGTATACCGACTACAGCCTGCTCACCGCCAACGAAACGCTCTGTGAAGACGTGCACATGGTCTTCCAGCAACTCTCGGGGATGGGCAAGCCGCGCCAGATCGACACCCTGCTGCATGCGCCCTTCGTGCTGCATGACCGCCTGGTGGCCATGATCGATCGCGAAGCGCGTCAGGCCGAAAAAGGTCACAAGGCGCAGCTGATCATCAAGTGCAACTCGCTGACCGAGCCGCAGTTGATTCGCGCGCTCTACCGCGCCTCGCGCGCCGGCGTGCAGTGCGATCTGATCATTCGCGGCATGTGCTGCCTGCGCCCCGGGGTCGAGGGCGTCTCCGAGAACATCCGGGTGCGCTCGATCATCGGCCGCTTTCTGGAACACACGCGGGTGTTTCACTTTCACAACGGCGGCAAGCCCGAGACCTGGTGCTCCAGTGCCGACTTCATGGAGCGCAACATGTTCCGCCGCGTGGAGACCTGCTTCCCGCTCCTCGACAAGAAGATCGCCCAACGGGTGCGCAAGGACCTGGCCACCTACCTGGTGGACAACTGCCAGAGCTGGGAGCTGCTCAGCGACGGCCGCTATCAACTGCTCGATGCCGGTGACGCCGAGCCCATCAGCGCCCAGGAGACATTGCTCTACGCCTACGCGGCCAAGTCCTGAGTCGACGCTCGTCGACAGCTTGCGGAATCCACTCCCCGGAAACGCCAACCCCTCCGAGGCATGACCTCGGAGGGGTTGTCTTGTCGCCTCAAGCCTTCAGCTACACGCCGATCTGCCCACCGTCGGCTTTCTGGATCACGACCGTGGCGGCCCGCGGGCGCACGCTACCGGCGGCGGCCTTCGTGGCATCCTGTATCACCGCATCGGCATCCGCCGGCCAATTGCCGGGATGCTGGATGTTGATGAACAGCGCCGTCTTGTCCGGCGTGGCGAAGATGCCGGTCACCTCGCAGTCGTTGGGGCCCACCGCAAACCGCTTGAGTTGCTGCTGGTTGGCGGCCCCCACCACCGACGCCTGGCCGCTCTCGCGTGACAGAGCCGCCGGCACCACCGCCAGCACCTGGTCGTTGGTCTGCTCGGCGACACCGTCGTAGCCATTGTCGGTCTCGATCCACAGAATGCCCTGGCCGTCACCGCGATCGTCGTACCACAGACCATCGGGGCTGGCGAACTGGTTGCGCTCGGTCAGCCCCGACAGGTTGTCGGCATCGTCTGCGGCGGCGCCGAACACGAACACCTCCCAGTCGAAACGGGTGGCGTCGTCGCCCCGCTCCCGCCAGCGGATCACCTGCCCCGCTTCGTTGTCGGCGCGCGGGTTGGCGGCATTGGCAGGGGCCGTGGCATAACCCACGCCTGCCGCCTCGATGGCGTCGCCTTCATTGGTGAAGGTCGGTGCCGAGTCGGCCTCGGTGCGCCGGGAGTTGTTGGTCAACGTCATGTAGACCTCGCCGGAGCTCGGGTCCACGGTCCCCCACTCGGGACGGTCCATGGGTGTCGCGCCGAGCAGATCGGCGGCGTCGCAGGTATGCACGATGACGCCCGCGCGGTCGTCTTCCGCCAGCGACAAGGCCTCGGCCAGCGTGCGGCCGTCCGCCACGCGCGTGTCCGGCTCGAGCGCCAGCCATTCCCCGCCGCCATCGGCATCGAAACGCGCCACGTAAAGCGTTCCCTCGTCCATGTACTTGGCGCCCAGCGCGAGACGGTCATATGCCTCGCCGGGGCGGTTGGCATCCGCCGGGTCCCACTTGGCGTCGGACACGAACTTGTAGATGTACTCGTTGCGGGCGTCATGCCCGGAATAGAAGACGACCGGCTCGCCGGCGACCAGCTTGCCCGGCCAGCAGCCCTCGTGGCGGAAGCGTCCCAGCGCGGTGCGCTTCACGGCGCGGGACTGGCCGTCGTACGGATCGATCTCCACGATATAGCCGAAGGTCCGCGTCTCGTTGCGATAGTCGTCCTTCGGCCCGTTGCCACGCGGGGTGACATCGAATCGCGCGAACTCGTCGTCGCGCTCGCCCTCGCTGCCGGCCGCGGTCTCCCAGCCGTAGCGTCCGCGCTCGGTGGGCAGCCCCAGGCGCGCATCGTCGGCGTGACGCTCGCCGGTATTGACGAACACCTCCGGCCAGTTTTCCTCGCAGGTCAGGTAGGTGCCCCATGGGGTATACCCGTTGGCACAGTTGTTGTTGGTGCCGCGTGTATGCGTGCCTTCCGGGGAATAACGCGTCCTGACGTAATCGCTGCCGGCCACGGGGCCCGCCAGCTCCATCGGCGTGGCACTGGTGAAGCGCCGGTTGCGGGCATCGTCCGGCACATGCGTCCAGCGCCCCTCGGCGTCCTTGCGTACCCTGACCAGGGTAATCCCGTGCGCGTTGATCTCGGTGCGCACCTCATCGGCCGGCCGCCTGCCGCTGTCGGCATTCGTCGGCCCGCCCTGCGGCGCCCACAATGCCGCCTGATCGATGTATTCGTTGTTGAGGGCGAGCAGGAAATCCCGCGAGGCATTGTCCGCATCGAGCGCAAAGGCATGCATGCCATCGTGATGCATGCCCACGCGCTCGGCCTGCGCCTCGGCGGTCATGCGCATGTCGTGCTTCCACTCCGCCGCCGCGCCGTTCAGCGGCGTTCCCCAGGGGACCAGGACCTGAGCGGTATAGCCCTCGGGCACCACCACGGCATCGGTGCGCGAGCCGCGCAGCGACTCGAACGCCAGAGCCAGCGGCGTCTTGCCGCTCCCGCTTTCCTGGGCATTGGCGAGGTTGAGCCCGCCGATGCCGCCCAACATGCCCAGAGCGGCCAGACTCAGGCCTCCCTGCATGATGTCGCGTCGCGAGACATGTCGCGCCAGCACCGACGAGAACGGTTCGTTGGTGCCGGGATTGAAATTGCGCTGGGTTTCGATTTCCTTGCTCATGGTCTCTCCTCACGGGCCGGCGACCGCTCGGGGTCGCATCACGAAGCTCCTGTGAGGCACTACCCTAGCCGCGCCATGTGACAACGCCATGAAGCCGGGACACGGTCAACGCGCGACACCGCCCAGCCGCTCGGCGGCCAGCGTGAGCAAGTGCTCGGTCGCTTCCCAGCCCAGGCAGGCATCGGTGACGGAGACGCCATAGCGCAACGCGCCCGGCTTGAGCGGCTGCTTGCCCTCGTGCAAATAGCTTTCGAGCATGACGCCGATCACGTCGTGATTGCCGGCCAAGCGCTGTTCGAGCACATCCAGCATGACCTCGGTCTGGCGGCGGTGATCCTTGCGCGAATTGGCATGGCTGCAATCGACCATCAAACGCGGCGTGATACCGGCCGCCTGCAGATCCAGCCGACAGGCGCGCACCGAAGCCGCATCGTAGTTCGGCTTGCCGTGACCGCCACGCAGCACGACATGGGTATGCGGATTGCCCCGGGTCTCGCGCATCGCCGGACGCCCGGCATCGTCGATGGCGAAATGACGATGTGGATGCGCGGCCGACTGCATCGCGGCGATGGCCACGTCGACGCTGCCATCGGTGCCGTTCTTGAATCCCACCGCGGCCTGCAGGCCACTGGCCAGTTCGCGATGCACCTGGGATTCGGTGGTACGTGCGCCAATGGCGATCCAACTGAGCAGATCCTCGAGGTAAGGTGCCGTCATCGGATGCAGCAACTCGGTGGCCACCGGCATGCCCAGGGCGGCGATGTCGCGCATCAGGCGCCGCGACACTTCCAGGCCATGTGCCATGTCGTCGCTGCCATCCAGATGGGGATCGTAGGCCAGGCCTTTCCAGCCCACGGTGGTACGCGGCTTCTCGATGTAGACGCGCATCACCATCAGCAGGCGATCGTCGAGACGCGCGGCAAGCTCGCTGAGCTTCTCGGCATACGCCAATGCCGCCTGCGGGTCATGGATCGAGCAAGGGCCGACGACCACCAGAAGGCGATCATCCCGTCCGTCGAGGACCGCCTGGACGGCGTCGCGCTGTTGCGCGATGCGGGCTTCGAGGGCCGGGTCCAGCGGTATGCGCTGCTTGAGCTCACCCGGCGTGGGCAATGGGTGGTGCGAGGGCGACGCGGTGGCGTCGGGGTGTTGGGGCATCGTCAAGGGTGCGTTCATGTCGAGTCTCTTGGCTGGGCTGTCCGTCACGGGCGGACAGCGGAACTTCGTGTTCGGCGGACGCCACCCAGCGTGTCACGGTCGGAGGTGGCAACTGGGGCCGACCGTTCGTCGCTAAATCGCCAATAATATAGTGCGCCCTTGCCTTGCCATGTGCCGCCGAACTCGATCATGTTTCGCTCCCGTGTCGTTCATCAATGTTGGGTGGATTAAACGCAAGAACCCCCGGTCGGGTTGCCGACCGGGGGTTCTAAGACGCAGGAGGCAACCCGGGGTTGGGCGTGCCTCGCGGCGTGTCAGGCCATCAGACCTGAGCGCCGGGCACGCCGGTGCTAAACCAATACCAATAGCCGAAGCCGACACTCGCGCACGCCGCATTCCCGGCCACGGGGGCCGGTTGGGGACGCGCGTTCGAGGTGAATGATGCTATTGGCATGGGTTGACTCCAGAACATGGCCTCATCCTACACGGCTGTCGTCATTTGACAAGTGCACGCCGGCCGATGCCCCTCAGCGCAAGTGCCGCCCGCCGTCCACGGGCAGGATCGCACCGGTCACGAAATCGTTGTCGAGCAGATAACGCAGCGTCTGATAGATCACGCCCGGCCCCGGCACCTTGGCCATCAGCGACTTGGCCTTGGCCTTCTCGGCATAGGCCTCGTCGTCACCTTCGTTGAGCATGATCAGGGCGGGCGCGATGGCATTGACCTGGATGCTCGGCGCGTACATCGCCGCGAAGGACAGGGTCAGATTGTCCAGTCCCGCCTTGGTCGCCGCGTAGGCGGCATGCTTGCGTGATCCCTTCTGACTGACGTAATCGGTCATGTGAATGATGTCGCGCTGGGGCTCTTGGCAGGCGTCGAGCAATTCACGGGCATGCAGGTTGATCAGGTACGGCGCCTGCATGTGCACGCGGAACAGGCGTTCGAAATTGGCACCGGCGTCATCACCGAGACTGTCCGGCGCCCAGTCGCTGGCGTTGTGGACGATGGCGCGCAGCGACGACGTCTGTGCCTTCAGGCGAGCGATGAAGTCGAGGATGCCCGCTTCGCTCGAGAAATCCGCCTGCAGGGTCACGGCACCGCGCCGGCGCAAGGCGTCCAGTGCCTCACGCTCGCGCCGGTAGCTCAATATCACCGGCTGGCCATCGTCGAGCAGACGCTCCACGCAATGACGCCCGAGGCGCTGGGCGCCCCCGGTCACGAGAATCGGCGACTGGCTCATGCATCATCCTCCGCACGGCGTTCCCCGGGTGACAGTGGAGCTTCTTCGCTAACCTCTTCCGGCAGGGGGATCAACGGTACGCGCGGCGCATAGGCGAAGACATCGGAAAACACTCGCTCGGGGTCGAGCCCCAGCGGTGCCAGGGTGTCGATGCAGGCGTACACCATGCCCGGCGAGCCGGACAGGTAGACATCATCGCCGGAGATGTCACCGTGGTACTCGGCAAGCACCTCGTCGATGCGGCCGATGTGCCGCGTCACGCCGGCCGGCGCGCTCAGCGCGGGCTCGCTGTCCTCGACCACGGTATGCACGTCGAGGTGGGGGTGCGTGGCGGCCCATTCGAGCGCCAGGCTTTCCAGGTACAGGTCACGGGGCGACTTGACCGCCCACCACAGCCGAATGGGCCCCGGGTGATCGTTGGCCAGCGCCGCCTCGACGATCGCCTTCATCTGGGCGAATCCCGTCCCGGCGGCGATCAGCGTCAAGGGACGCCGACTGCGGGTATCGAGCACGCAGCCACCATTGGGCAGACGCACCGTCAGTCGCGCGGCGTGCACCAGCAATTCGCGCAGGCGGGCCGAATTGCTGCGCTCCGGCCAGTGCTGCACGTGCAGCTCGATGACCCCGTCATCGGCATGCGCGTTGGCGATGGAAAACGGTACCCAGGTTTGCTCATCGAGCTTGAGTTCCAGGTACTGCCCCGGCGCATGCGCAATGGCTTCGCGGCGTCCCGTCAAATGGACGCGGAATACGTCGGGCGTCAGATCCTCGACCGACGTGACTTGGCAGGTCAGTGTCTTAGACGTCATCGTGTCCTCGTTCGTCGCTCGGGGGCGAATGGCGGGGTGGCGGTGGCGGCGTGGCGATGCCGTATTCCCCCCAGCGCTCATCGACGCGCCGCTTGACGGCCTCGTCCATGACGATGGGGGTCCCCCACTCGCGCTGGGTCTCGCCCGCCCATTTGGTCGTCGCGTCGAGCCCCATCTTCGAGCCCAGCCCCGCGGTCGGCGAGGCGAAGTCGAGATAATCGATGGGGGTGTTTTCGACCATCACCGTATCGCGTGCCGGGTCCATGCGGGTCGTGATCGCCCAGATCACGTCCTCCCAGTTGCGCGCGTCGACATCGTCGTCGAGGACGATCACGAACTTGGTGTACATGAACTGGCGCAGGAAGCTCCATACGCCCATCATCACGCGCTTGGCGTGCCCCGGATACTGCTTTTTCATGGTCACCACCGCCATGCGATAGGAGCAGCCTTCCGGGGGCAGGTAGAAATCGACGATTTCGGGGAATTGCTTGCGCAGGATCGGCACGAACACTTCGTTGAGCGCCAACCCCAGAATGGCGGGCTCGTCCGGCGGACGTCCGGTATAGGTCGAATGATAGATCGGATCGCGGCGATGGGTGATCCGCTCGACAGTGAACACCGGGAAGGTCTCGACCTCGTTGTAATAGCCGGTATGGTCGCCGTAGGGGCCTTCGGGAGCGGTGTCATCGGGGTAGATGTAGCCCTCGAGGACGATCTCGCTGGACGCCGGCACCTCGAGATCGGCATGCCCGCACTTGACCAGCTCGGTGCGTGACCCGCGCAGCAGCCCCGCGAACGCGTACTCGGAGAGGTTGTCGGGTACCGGCGTCACCGCGCCCAGGATGGTCGCCGGATCGGCGCCCAGTGCGACGGCGACCGGAAACGGCTCGCCGGGATGCGCACTCTGCCATTCCTGGAAGTCGAGCGCGCCGCCGCGGTGCGAGAGCCAGCGCATGATCAGGCGGTTCTTGCCCAGCTTCTGCTGGCGGTATATCCCCAGGTTCTGGCGCGTCTTGTTCGGCCCTTTGGTCACCACCAGCGACCAGGTCACCAGCGGCGCCACGTCGCCCGGCCAGCAATGCTGGATCGGCAGGCGGTCGAGGTCGACGTCGTCGCCTTCCAGGATCACTTCCTGACAGGGCGCCTTGCGCAGCGTCTTGGGCCCCATGCTCATCGCCTGCTTGAAGATCGGCAGCTTTTCCCAGGCATCGCGAAAGCCCTTGGGCGGCTCCGGCTCCTTGAGAAACGCCAGCAGCTCGCCGACCTCGCGCAGCGCGGCGGTCGAGTCCTGGCCCATGCCCAGCGCGACCCGCTCCGGCGTGCCGAACAGGTTGCCCAGCAACGGCATGGCGTGGCCCTTGACGTTCTCGAACAGCAACGCCGGCCCCCCGGCCCGCAGGGTGCGGTCGCAGATTTCGGTGATCTCCAGGTAGGGATCGACCTCCGCCGTCACCCGCGTGAGCTCGCCACGTGCTTCCAGCGCCGCGATGAAATCGCGCAAGTCCCGATACTTCATGTGGTTTTCCGTGCCAGAACGCGAAAAAGGGCAGCATAACATGCCGCCCCTTTCATTGACCGCCCATCGACCTTCAGCCCGGCGATATCTTGCACGCGTCAGCCGGGGCAGGCCTTCCGAAGGCGCTATGACTCCACCCCTGGGCGCCACTCGCCTCAGCATATTATCAAGCGTTGAGAGCTGGCCGCAGCGAGCGAAGGCAAAACAAGGCGAACTCCGGCGAGCCAGCGGGGTGTACTTTAGTACATGAGCATGGCGAACCGGAGTTCAACGCCGTGTTGCCGAGCGCAGCAGGCCAGAATCAACGCCTTTTCATGGCCTCGAAGAATTCCAGATTAGTCTTGGTATCCTTCAGACGATCGATCAGAAACTCCGTCGCCGCCACGTCGTCCATCGGATTGAGCAGCTTGCGCAGGATCCACATGCGCTGCATTTCTTCCTCGGAGGCGATGAGGTCCTCGCGACGCGTGCCGGAGCGGCGGATGTTGAGCGCCGGATAGACGCGCTTCTCGGCCAGCTTGCGGTCGAGGTGCGCTTCCATGTTCCCGGTCCCCTTGAACTCCTCGAAGATGACCTCGTCCATCTTGGAACCGGTGTCCACCAGCGCCGTGGCGATGATGGTCAGGCTGCCGCCTTCCTCGATGTTGCGCGCGGCCCCGAAGAAACGCTTGGGCTTCTCGAGCGCATGCGCGTCGACACCGCCGGTCAGCACCTTGCCGGACGACGGCACCACGGTGTTGTAGGCGCGCGCCAGGCGCGTGATGGAATCGAGCAGCACCACCACGTCGCGCTTGTGCTCGACCAGGCGCTTGGCTTTCTCGATGACCATCTCGGCGACCTGAACGTGACGCGCGGGCGGCTCGTCGAAGGTCGAGGCCACCACTTCGCCACGCACGGTGCGCGACATCTCGGTGACCTCCTCGGGCCGCTCGTCGATCAGCAGCACGATCAGATGACACTCGGGGTTGTTGCGCGTGATGGACGTGGCGATGTTCTGCAGCATCAGCGTCTTGCCCGCCTTGGGGGGCGAGACGATCAGGCCACGCTGGCCCTTGCCGATGGGCGACGTGAGGTCGATCACCCGCGAGGTCAGATCCTCGGTCGAACCGTTGCCGATCTCCATCACCATGCGTTCCTGAGGGAACAGCGGCGTCAGGTTCTCGAACAGGATCTTGTGCTTGGCGTTTTCCGGCCGATCGAAGTTGATCTCGTTGACCTTGAGCAGCGCGAAATAGCGCTCCCCTTCCTTCGGCGGCCGGATCTTGCCGGCGATGCTGTCGCCCTTGCGCAGGTTGAAACGGCGAATCTGCGACGGCGAGACATAGATATCGTCGGGGCCGGCCAGATAGGAGCTATCGGCACTGCGCAGAAAGCCGAAGCCGTCCTGCAGGATTTCCAGCACCCCATCGCCATAGATGTCTTCGCCACTTTTCGCGTGCTTCTTGAGAATGGCAAAGATGATGTCTTGTTTACGCGAACGCGCCAGATTGTCGATGCCCATTTCCCGGGCAATATCCAGCAGTTCGGGAACGGTTTTTTGCTTGAGTTCGGTAAGATTCATCGGTTTCGTCAGAGATTGCTCGTGTCGGCGAGGCAATGGGATTGCCGGACAAAAGACAGGAGGCGGTTGTGCGCCGCGCGGTGCGTTCAGAGGGCCCCAGGAAATCCTTTCCACTCGTCGCATTCATGCATCAAGGCATCGCCGCGCGAGGGGTAAGCGAAAAAATGGCATTGAGAGATCGGTTCGCGTCGCCTGACGCCATGCCCAGCTCCTGATGGAAGGCTTGGCGAGACAAGAATACTTGGGGCGATCTGACGACTTGAAGGACCGCGACGGCGTTGCCGCGTGACGGTCAGGAAGCATTCGGAACAGGCGAACAACCCGATGGTAGTCAAGCCGACAGGCAAACGCAAGCCCCTTCGGCTCCCTGCCGGCGCGACCGCACGGCATGCAACGGTTCAAGACGTCAGTTGCGCATCGAGCCAGCCTTCGAGTTGTGTCGTGGACAATGCCCCCACCCGCGAACTTTCCATGCTCGCGCCGACGAACAGGACCAGGGTCGGCATGCCCCGTACGCCGTACTTGTCCGCCGTGGCCGGGTTGAGGTCCACGTCGCACAATGCCACCTGCAGGGCGTCGCGGGCGGCAGCCAGGGCGGACAAACGCGACCGCAGCTCCCGACAGGGCGCGCACCAGGCGGCCACGAACGCCACCAGGACGGGCGTCTGGGGCTCCAGGACTCGCTCCTCGAAGGTGTCGTCCGTGACCTCGATCAATCGCTCGCTCATGTCGGCCCTCTCTTGTGTCGTATTCTGTCATCGAACGCCACATGGCGGTAATTGACAAGCACCGGACAGCCCCGCAACCTTGCTCCATTACTGTGCAAAGGACCCTCGCATGAGCAGTCGCTACCCGGCTCCCCGACGTCTCGCCGCCATCGACCTGGGATCGAATAGCTTCCACCTGCTGGTCGCCAATCATTATGCCGGCCAGCTGCAGGTCGTCGCCAAACTGGGCGAGAAAGTGCAGCTGGCAGCGGGGCTCGACGAAGACGAGCGGCTCGATGACGACGCCATGCAGCGCGCCCTGGACTGCCTGGAACGCTTCGCGCCGTATCTGAGCGGACTCGCGGCCAGCGATGTCCGCATCGTGGGAACCAACGCCCTGCGCGCAGCGCGCAACCGCCAGGCACTGATCGACCGCGCCGAGGCCTTGATCGGCCACCCCATCGAGATCATTGCCGGTCGCGAGGAAGCCCGCCTGATCTACCTGGGGGCCGCGCATGCACTGGCCGAGGTGCATGGACGACGACTCATCGTCGACATCGGCGGCGGCTCCACCGAGCTCATCATCGGCGAGCGCTTCGAACCGTTGGCGCTGGAAAGTCTGCACATGGGCTGCGTGGCCTATACGCAGCGTTTCTTCGCCAACGGCGACATCAGCGAAAAGGCCTTTCGCGCGGCCGAGCTCGCCGCGCTTTCCGAGCTGGCCAACATTCGCCGTCCCTACCAGGAGCTTGGCTGGCAGGACCCGGTGGGGTCCAGCGGTACCATCAAGGCCATCGCCGCCGTGCAGGCCGCAAGCGGCGATGCGCCGGAAGGCATGATCACGCGTCAGGGGCTGAAGAACCTGCGCGGCCGGCTGCTGAAGTGCAAGAAGCTCGACAAGGTCGCCATGGAGGGGCTCAAGAGCGACCGGGCACGGGTATTCCCGGCCGGCGTGGCAATCCTGTGTGCCATCTTCGAGGCCTTCGACCTGGAACGCATGCGCTACTCCGACGGCGCCCTGCGCGAAGGCGTGCTCTACGACCTCCTCGGCCGCAACACCACCGAGGACTCCCGCGCGGCGGCCCTGCTCACCCTGCGCCGACGCTTCGACGTGGACGCCCGCCAGGCCAACAACGTGCGGGCCACCGCCGACCATCTGGTCACGCAGGTCGCCGATCACTGGTCGCTGAGTCAGGAACAATGCCAGTTTCTGGCGTGGGGCGCCGAACTGCATGAGATTGGCCTGGCGATTTCCCACAGCCAGTTCCACCGGCATGGCGCCTACCTGCTGGAGAACTCCGACCTGGCCGGGTTCTCGCGCCCCGAGCAGCAGGCCCTGGCCTTCCTGGTGCGTGCGCATCGCCGCAAGTTTCCCGGCAAGGAGCTCGACGCCCTCCCGGCCGCCGCGCGTACCACCTACGCACGGCTGGCACGCCTGCTGCGCCTGGCGGTGGCCCTCAACCACTCACGCCCCGAGCAGCCGCCCCGCGATGTGACGCTGCGTGCCGATGGCGAGACCCTCTACGTGGACCTCGACCAGGCCAGCGATCAGCCCCTGCTGAGCGCCGACCTGGAACAGGAAGCGCTCTATCAGCGCAACGCCGGGTTTCGGCTCGAGCTCAGCCGCTAGTCGGCATCGCCCGCAGCCGCCAGCCCTCGGCGGCGGCGATGCCCAGTACCCCGACCAGGGTCTCGCCCTCCCAGACCAGCCATACGCGTTCGCGCTGCCAGGGGGGAATCCCGGCTTCCTGCAGGAGCCGCTTGACGTCGCGCCGGCCGCGTCCCGCCACACGCAGCGTCTCGCCGCCCCGACGCCGGCCCAGCGTGAGACGGACATCACGCGGCGACTCGGCTACCAGTTGCCAGTCCAGAGGGCCCGACGGCGTTTCCAGAGGAGTGACGCCATCCCACACGGCTTGCCAGTCGACATCGACAGGCTCGCGCGGCGCCAGCAGATGGAGGTGCCCTTGCCAGCGCCGGGCCTCCCCGCCCGGCCAGGCGACATGGGTCTGTGCGTCACCGCGCGCCTCGAGCTGTTCGAGCAGGCTCTCGAGACGCGCCCGCGGCGGCGTGGGCAGAGAGAGTTGCCGACAGGCGTGGCGCACGAGAAGCCGCTGGCGTGGGCGGGACAGCGCCAGGAGATCCGCCACCGGCAAGCAGGCGGCGTCGCCGCCCAGGGCCTGCAAGGTTTCCCCCGCCAGCTCTTCCAGTAACGCATCGCTCTCGCCCAGCTGCTCGGCGGTGCGTGACAGCGACGTCGCCGCCTCCGGCCAGCGTGACGCCAGCGCGGGCATGACGCTACGCCGCAGATAGTTGCGGTCGAAGCGTTCGTCGGCGTTGCTCGGATCGTCGATCCAGCGCAGGCCGCGCGCCTCGGCCTCGCGCGCGAGCGCCGCCCGCGTCACGGACAGCCAGGGCCGGACCATGACACGCCCCTGCCATTCGCGCCTTTCGGGCATGGCGGCCATGCCGCGCAAGCCGCTGCCTCGCAGTCCCGCCAGCAACAGGGTCTCCGCCTGGTCGTCGGCGTGCTGGGCAAGCAATAGCGTCTCGCCCGGCGCGACGCGCCTGGCAAAGGCCGCCAGCCGAGCATCGCGGGCGTGAGCTTCGAGTCCCCGTGCACCACGCTCGACCCTGGCGCGCTCCACGAACAACGGCACCCCGAGACGGCCGCACAGCCACCGCGCATGCGCCTCGAAGGCGGCAGCGGCGTCCTGCAGGCCGTGATTGACGTGCACCGCATAGAGCGGTCGCGGATGGCGGCGGCAGGCAGCGACTGCGAGTGTCAGCAGCAGCGACGAATCCAGTCCGCCGGAAAGGGCCACCCAAACGCAACGCCCCGGCGAGGTCATCGCCAGGGCGTCATCGACAAGGGCGTCGGGGGAGGACGATGCGTTATTGGGGCGCGCCATAACTCATCAGGCGCTCGTAACGACGCGACAGCAGATCGTCCATTTCCATGGACTCCAGTCGCTCGAGGCTGGCACCCAGCGCGTCCTTGATATGACCGGCCATCTTCTGGGGGTTGCGATGCGCACCTCCCAGCGGCTCCTTGATCAGCGTGTCGACGAAGCCCAGCTCCTTGAGGCGTTCGGCGGTAATGCCCATGGCCTGAGCGGCTTCGGACGCCTTCTCGGCACTCTTCCACAGAATCGAGGCGCAGCCCTCGGGAGAGATCACCGAATAGGTGGAATACTGCAGCATCTGCAGCTCGTCGCAGACGCCGATGGCCAGCGCCCCGCCGGAACCGCCCTCGCCCACGACGGTGGCAACGATCGGGGTCCTGAGGCGCGACATGACCGCCAGGTTATAGGCGATCGCCTCGCTCTGGCCGCGCTCCTCGGCATCGATGCCGGGATAGGCGCCCGGGGTGTCGATGAACGTCAGCACCGGCATCTTGAAGCGTTCGGCCATCTCCATCAGTCGGCACGCCTTGCGATAGCCTTCCGGACGCGGCATCCCGAAGTTGCGGCGCACCTTTTCCTTGACGTCGCGTCCCTTCTGATGGCCGATGAGCATCACCGGCTTGTCGTCGAGACGCGCCACGCCGCCCACGATCGCGGCGTCGTCGGCGAAGTTCCGATCGCCGTGCAGCTCGTCGAAATCGCTGAACAGGCTCTCGACGTAATCGAGCATGTACGGGCGCTGCGGGTGGCGCGAGAGTTGCGACACCTGCCAGGCACTGAGATCGCGAAAGATCGATTCGGTGAGCTTGCGATTCTTGTCTTCGAGCTTGCCGATCTCGTCGCTTAAGCTGATTCCGCTGTCGTTACCGACCAGGCGCAGCTCTTCGATCTTGGCTTCCAGCTCGGCGATCGGCTGTTCAAAGTCCAGGTAATTGGGGTTCATAGAGCGTCTACTTTGTGGTCTTGGGCAGCCCGGGGCCGCACGTCCGATGCCGCGCGAGGCGACGCTGTGACGGACAGGGCATGGCGCCAACCGGCCGTAAACAGGCATTATCGCACCCTGAACGCGTCACGCAAGACACCATGCATCGTCCCGCGCGGTTAGAGCCTGCGCGGTCAGCCTCGATAGTGCAGCGTGACCGCCTCCTGCCCCTCTACCTCGCGCAGGGCGATGAGCAGGTCGTCGCTGGGCGCCACGCGCCAGGGCGCGCCGAGTTCCAGCACACCGCTGGCCTCGGGGTTGCGATAACGCACGCGCACCGGCAGGCCCTGAGGATCGCACCATGGCGTCAAGCTGTCGTGCAGACTGCGCGCGAAGCGTCCATTGAGACGCGTTCCGTCCACGGTGAGTTCCACGGCCTCGCCATAACGGGTGCGCGCGTCGACCATCGGCGTGACTTCCTTGCCGCGCAGCCGCAGTCCGCCCGAGTAGTCGTCGGTGCTCACCTCGCCTTCGATGATCAGGACCTCGTCGGTGCCGAGCTTGCCGCGCACCTGCTCGAACATCTCGCCGAACAGCGATGCCTCGATTCGACCGGTACGGTCATCCAGGGTGATGAACGCCATGGTGTCGCCACGCTTGGACTTCATGGTGCGCATGGCCACGACCAGCCCCGCGACCCGCTGCGACTCGCCCCGCTGGGGCTTCAAGTCGACGATGCGCGTCGACACGAAGCGCTTGAGTTCGGATTCGTACTCATCGATGGGGTGGCCGGTCAGATACAGGCCCAGCGTGTCCTTTTCGCCGGCCAGGCGCTCCTTGTCGGTCCATTCGCGCACCCCGCGATAGTCGGCGTAGGCGTCGCCGGCTTCGGGCTCGCTGAACGCTTCGCCGAACATGTCCATCATGCCCAGGTTGGCATTGGTGGTGCTCTGCGCGGCGGCCTTGAGCGCCGCCTCCAGCGAGGCCATCAGCACCGCGCGGGTGGGGCCGAGATTGTCCAGCGCACCGGAGCGGATCAGCGCTTCCAGGGTACGCTTGTTGAGGCGCTTGGCATCGACGCGGCGGCAGAAGTCGAACAGGTCGCTGAAGGCGCCGTCCGCCTCGCGCGCCTCGACGATCGCGCCGATGGGGCCCTCGCCCACGCCGCGAATCGCGCCCAGGCCGTAGACCACGCGTCCCTGCTCGTCGACGGTGAACTTGTAGCTGCCCATGTTGACGTCGGGCGGCGTGACCGTCAGCCCCTGGTTGCGACATTCCTCGATCAGCGGCACGACCTTGTCGAGGTTGTCCATCTCGGTGGACAGCACCGCCGCCATGAAGGGCGCGGGATAGTGCGCCTTGAGCCACGCCGTCTGGTACGAGACCAGCCCGTAGGCCGCCGAGTGCGACTTGTTGAACCCGTAGCCGGCGAATTTCTCCACCAGGTCGAAGAGGTTGCCGGCCAGGTCCTTGTCGATGCCGTTGGCCGCGCACCCTTCCATGAAGCCGGCGCGCTGCTTGGCCATCTCCTCGGGCTTCTTCTTGCCCATGGCGCGACGCAGCATGTCGGCCTGCCCCAGGCTGTAGCCCGCCAGCACCTGGGCGATCTGCATCACCTGCTCCTGATAGAGGATGATGCCGTAGGTGGGCTCGAGCACCGGCTTGAGCAGCTCATGCTGATAGTCCGGATGAGGATAGGCGACTTCGGCACGCCCGTGCTTGCGGTTGATGAAGTCGTCGACCATGCCGGACTGCAGCGGCCCCGGCCGGAACAGGGCCACCAGGGCGATCATGTCTTCCAGCGAGTCGGGCTGCAGGCGCTTGATCAGCTCCTTCATGCCGCGCGATTCGAGCTGGAAGACCGCCGTGGTCTCGGCCTTCTTGAGCATGTCGAAGGTGGGCACGTCATCCAGCGGGATCGAGGCGATGTCCAGCGGCCCCTGGCCTTCGCGGGCGCGCACCGTATCGACCATCTCCAGTGCCCAGTCGATGATGGTCAGCGTGCGCAGCCCCAGGAAGTCGAACTTGACCAGCCCGGCTTCCTCGATGTCGTTCTTGTCGTACTGGACGACCAGGCCGCTGCCGTCCTCATCGCACAGCAGCGGCGAGAAATCGGTGAGCTTGGTGGGCGCGATCACCACCCCGCCGGCGTGCTTGCCGGTCCCGCGCGTGATGCCCTCGAGCTTGAGCGCCATGTCCCAGATTTCCTGGGACTCCTCGTCGCTGTCCAGGTATTCCTTGAGCGCCGGCTCCTGCTCGATGGCCTTGGCCAGGGTCATGCCGACCTCGAAGGGGATCAGCTTGGAGAGCTTGTCGCCCATCGAGTACGGTTTGCCCTGGGCGCGCGCCACGTCGCGGACCACGGCCTTGGCGGCCATGGTGCCGAAGGTCACGATCTGCGAGACGGCATCGCGGCCGTAGCGACTCGCCACGTACTCGATGACCCGGTCGCGCTTTTCCATGCAGAAGTCGACGTCGAAGTCGGGCATCGACACGCGCTCGGGGTTGAGGAAGCGCTCGAACAGCAGGTCGTATTCCAGCGGGTCGAGGTCGGTGATCTTGAGCGCATAGGCGACCAGCGACCCCGCCCCGGACCCGCGCCCCGGGCCCACCGGAATGTCGTTGTCCTTGGCCCACTGGATGAAGTCCATGACGATCAGGAAGTACCCGGGGAAGCCCATCTCGAGGATGATATTGAGCTCGAAGTCGAGACGCTCGCGGTAGGCCGGTTCGTACTCGGCGAGGTCGCGGCCGGGGTAGATCGGGTTCTCGCCGGAGAACAGCTTGTCGAGCCGCTCGGTCAGGCCGTCATGGGAAATCTTGCGGAAGAAGCCGTCCATGCTCATGCCGTCCGGCACCGGGTACTCGGGCAGGAAGATTTCTCCCAGCGGCACGTCGACGTTGCAGCGCGCGGCGATCATCACGCTGTTTTCCAGTGCCTCGGGCAGGTCCGAGAACAGCTCCGCCATCTCCTGCGGACTCTTCAGGTACTGCTCTTCGCTGTAGCGGCGCTCGCGCCTGGGGTCGTCGAGCGCCTTGCCCTCGCCGATCGCCACCCGCGTCTCGTGGGCCCAGTAGTCCTCACGGGTCAGGAAGCGCACATCGTTGGTCGCCACCACCGGCGTCTCGGTCTCGGCCGCCAGGGCCACCGACAGATGCAGGCACTCCTCGTCGTGCTCGCGGCCGGTACGCTGGACTTCCAGATAGAAGCGCCCCGGAAAGGCGGCCTTCCAGCCCTCGCACAGCTCGCGCGCGGCCTGACCGTGCTCGGATAGCAGGTAACGGCCGATCTCGCCGTCGCGGGCCCCGGAAAGCGCGATCAGGCCCGCGCTGCGGGCAAAGATCCATTCCTTCTTGAGGATGCCCTGGCCGCGCTGCTGACCTTCGCTCCAGCCTTGCGAGATCAGTTCGGTCAGGTGACGGTAGCCGTCGTTGTCCATCGCCAGCAGCGTGACCCGGTAGGGGTGCTCTTCGTCATGGGGGTTTTCCATCCACAGGTCGGCCCCGATGACCGGCTTGAGCCCCGCTCCTTGCGCCGCCTTGTAGGTCTTGACCAGGCCGAACAGATTGGAATCGTCGGTCACGGCCACGGCCGGCATGCCGCCCTCGACCGTCGCTTCGATCAACGGCTTCAAGCGTACCAGGCCATCGACCAGGGAATATTCGGTGTGGACGCGCAGGTGTACGAAAGGCGTTGTCATGACGAGCTCTTGAAACGACGCGGAGGGCACCGCCGAAGCGACGCCTTCCTGAATGAATTCGATAACGGCATGGCGCGGCGTGGGACTACAGCAGCTGCCATTGCTTGACCGGCGCAAAGGAGCGGCGGTGTTCCTCCAACGGCCCCAGGCGTTCGAGGGCCGCGAGATGCTCTCGGGTAGGATAGCCCTTGTGGCGCGCGAAACCATACTCGGGGTGGCGTTCGTGCAGCGCGACCATCTGGGCGTCGCGCGTCACCTTGGCGAGAATCGAGGCGGCCCCGATCGCCGCATGGCGGCGGTCGCCCTTGACCACGCACTGCCCCGGCACATGATGCCCCGGCATCCGATTGCCGTCCACCAGCAGATATTCCGCCGTCACCGGCAAGGCATCGATGGCCCGGCGCATGGCCAGGTGCGTGGCATGAAAGATATTGAGCGCATCGATCTCCTCGGCGGACGCCTCGGCCACCGCGCACGCCGCGGCCTGCTCGCGGATGGCGTCCGCCAGGGCCAGGCGGCGTTTCTCGCTGAGGGTCTTGGAATCGGCCAGCCCCTCGATGGGACGAGTCGGATCGAGGATCACGGCGGCCGCGACCACGGCCCCCACCAGGGGGCCGCGACCGACTTCGTCGACACCCGCCAGGCGCGAGCCGTGGTAGTCGATCACCAGTGGCGGAAAATCCGTCATGCGGTGGGCTCCTCGGGCAAGCGTCCGTGAACGACCAGGCTGTCGATGGCCTCGGCGGCGCGCTCGCTGGCCCCACGCTGGAGGGTGGCGTGCAGCGCAGCGAAACGCGTTTCCGTGGCCTGGCGATGCGTCTCGTCGCCCAGCCACGTCAGCAGCGCCTCGCCGATCGCCTCACAGGACGCATCTTCCTGCACCAGCTCGGGCACCAGGGTTTCCTGGGCGATCAGGTTGGGCAGCGAGATCCACTCGGTCTTGACCATGCGCTTGGCCAGCCAGTGCGTCGCAGCCGCCATCTTGTAGGCCACCACCATGGGACGATGACATAGCATGGCTTCGAGCGCCGCGGTGCCGGAAGCCAGCAGCACCGCGTCGGCCGCGGTCATTGCCTGGCGCGACTCGCCGTCGCGCAGATGCACGAACTCGCGAGCCGGATGCGTGGCGAGCAAGACCTCGAGTTCCTGTCGGCGTGCCGGAGAGGCCGCAGGAATCACCACCTGCAGGCCCGGCACGCGCTCGCGCAGCCAGACGGCACTGTCCAGGAAAGTCGGTCCCAGAAAGCGGATCTCGTTGCCACGCGACCCCGGCAGCACGGCCAGCAGCGGCGCAGTGGACGACAAGCCCAATGCGGTGCGCGCCGCCTGACGGTCGTTGACCAGCGGCAGCTCGTCGGCCAGGGGATGCCCGACGAAGGCCACCGGTACCTGGTGCCGTGCATAGAAGGCCGCCTCGAAGGGCAGAAAGGTCAGCATGGCATCGACCGACCGGGCGATGGTCTTCACGCGCCCCTGGCGCCAGGCCCACACTGAAGGACTGACGTAGTGGACGGTACGCATGCCGGTGGCGCGCAGCTGGCGCTCGAGTCCCAGATTGAAGTCCGGGGCATCGATGCCGATCATCACGTCCGGCTGCCAGGCCAGGGCGTCACGCCGCAGATGGCGGCGGACCTTGATCAGACCCGGCAGATGCTTGAGCACCTCGACCAGCCCCATGACCGACAGCGTTTCCAGCGGATAAAGCGACTGCATGCCCTCGGCCAGCATGCGTGGCCCGCCGATGCCGCGAAATTCGGCATCGGGGTGGCGGCGTTTCAACGCTTGCATCAGCCCGGCGCCCAGGATGTCGCCCGACAGCTCTCCCGCGACCAGGTAAATACGCATGGCAGATTCCGTTTAGCGCGTGATCCCGCGCTGGGACGTCTTGAGTGACGCGAGGAAGGTCTCCACCTCGGGAACGGCGAAATCGTTTTCGAGACGTTCGATCGCCTGTTCCATGGTCAGGCCCTGACGATAGACGATGCGATAGGCGTCGCCCAGTGCGCGCAGCGCATCGCGTTCGAAGCCGCGCCGCTTGAGCCCCACCAGGTTGAGCCCATGGGTCTGCGCCGGGTTGCCGTTGACGATGACGTAAGCCGGAACGTCCTTGGTGATGATCGAGCCGCCGCCGGCCATGGCGTGCTCTCCCATGTGGCAGAACTGGTGAATCGCCGACAGTCCGCCGAGGATCGCGAAGTTGCCGAGCGTGACATGCCCCGCCAGGGTAGCCTGATTGGCCAGGATGCAGTCGTCGCCGATCACGCAGTCATGGCCGACGTGGGAGTACGCCATGAAGAGATTGCGCGAGCCGATGGTGGTCACGGCCTTGTCCTGCACCGTGCCGCGATGCAGCGTCACGCCTTCGCGCACGACGTTGTCGTCGCCCATCTCCAGGCGGGTGGCTTCTCCGGCGTACTTCTTGTCCTGACAGTCCTCGCCCACGGAGGCGAACTGAAAGATACGATTGCGCTTGCCCAGCCGCGTGGGGCCCTTGATGACCACATGCGGACCGATGACCGTGCCGTCCCCGATTTCCACCTCGGGGCCGATCACGCAGAACGGGCCGATGTCGACGTCATCGGACACACGCGCACTGGGGTCGACGAGGGCGGTGGGATGAATCAAGCGACTTTCCTCTCGGCACAGATGATCTCGGCTTCACAGGCCAGCTCGCCATCGACCGTAGCACGGCAGGCGAATTTCCAGATACCGCGCTTGCCCCTGATGACATTGGCTTCCAGGCGCAGCTGGTCGCCCGGCATCACCGGACGCTTGAAACGCACGTTGTCGCTTCCCACCAGGTAATAGACGTACCCGTCGGCGGGCAGCTTGTTGACGGTCTTGAACCCCAGGATACCGCACGCCTGGGCCATCGCCTCGATGATCAACACGCCGGGCATGATCGGATGGTGCGGGAAGTGCCCATTGAAAAACGGCTCGTTGATACTGACATTCTTGTAGGCGACGATCGTTTCGCCAAGCGTGATCTCCGTGACACGATCCACCAGCAAGAAAGGATAACGGTGCGGTAGATACTCACGGATCTCGTTGATGTCCATTACCATCGATACAACCTCTGAAATAACGAAGTGCCTGCCGCGTTGGCAGGCACACGAGGGCGGAATGATCCGCCTGCCTGGATAAGGCGGGGATTATACAGGCCCAGCCCTTCGCTGGCAGCCAATCGGCTCACGGTGTGTCCGAGGCGCCCCGCTCCAGACGTGACAGACGCTTGGCGAGCTCGTCCAACTGCTTGAAACGCACCGCGTTCTTGCGCCACAGCCCGTTGGGCATGGCGCCGGTCCCCGAGGAGTACACGCCGGGCTCGTGAATGGAATTGGTGACCAGACTCATGCCGGTGACTTGCACGCCGTCGCACAGCGTCAGATGTCCCGACAGCCCGACGCCGCCACCCAGCATGCAATGACTGCCCACGCGCGTCGAGCCCGCGATGCCCACGCACCCCGCGAGGGCACTGTGATCGCCGATTTGCACGTTGTGCGCGATCTGCACCTGACTGTCGATCTTGACGTCGTTACCGATCACGGTATCGCCCAATGCCCCCCGGTCGATGCTCGAGCAGCTGCCGATCTCGACATCGTCGCCCACGATGACACCGCCCAACTGGGCGATCTTGTGCCAGCCTTGCCCGTCATGCGCGAAGCCGAAACCGTCGGCACCGATCACGCAGCCGCTGTGCAAGATGGCACGTCGGCCGACGCTGACGCCATGGTAGACGGTGACATTGGCATGCAGCCGGGAGTCGGCGCCGATTTCACTGTCGGCACCGACGATGCTGCCGGCGCCGATCACGCAGCCATCGCCGATGACCGCGCCCGCTTCGATCACGCACTGCGGCCCCACCGATACGTGCTCGCCGATACGCGCACTCTCGGCAACGATCGCGCTGGGATGCACGCCCTCGGGCGCCTGACCCGCCAGGGGGTCGAACAAGCGCGACAGTTCGGCGTAACCCAGATAGGGGTTCTCCAGCTCGAGTCGCGCACAGGGCGCGTCCGTGCCATGGGCGGGATGCACCAGCACGGCAGCGGCACGGGTGTCGGGCAGGTACTTGAGATACGTCTTGTTGGCCAGGAACGTAATGTCGTTCGGGCCTGCATCGAGTAACGTGGCGAGGCCGGTCACACGGCGGTCGCTGTCGCCGACCAGGCGGGCCTTGAGACGCTCGGCCAGTTCACCGAGCGTGAAGGCGCAGGGAGTAAGGGTCTTCATGTGCGCTTGGAATCGCTAGCCATGGGCGCTCACGGCGCCCGGTGGGCTCAGTTGAGCGAGTTAAAGATGCGAGTGACTTCCTCGGTGACGTCGAGCCCGTCTTCCGAGAACACCACCGCGTCGCGATCCACGACGACATCCAGGTCATGCTGCGCGACGACCTGATCGATGGCGCGATCAAGCTTGGGCTTGGCGGACTGCATGAACGCCTGTTCCTTTTCCTGCTGCGCACGCTGGATCTGCTGACGCAGCTGCTGGAACTCGGAGCCCTTCTGACGCAGCTCCTGCTGCGCGCTGGTGCGTTCCGACTCGGACATCACCGCGCCATCCTGCTGCAGCTGTTGCTGCAGCTGCTGCAGTTCCTGACTCAGGGACTCCGCACGCTGCTGCTGAGAACTGATCTGATTCTTGAGCTCGTTCATCGAGCGCTGCGCAGCATCCGAATCCAGCAAGGCCTGACGCCAGTCGAGCACGCCGACCTCGGTCGCCATGGCCGGCATGGACAGCACGCTCATCACCCCGAGACACAGGGCACCCGTCAATTTGCGCATCACACCCTCTCCTTGATTCGTTATGGTCACTCGGTGCGATGACCACATCATCGCACCGGTCGCACGACGCTGTGTCAGCCTGGTTAGAAGGTCTGACCCAGCGAGAACTGAAAGACCTGCGTGTCATCGCCGTCTTCGTCGCTGATCGGCTTGGCGACGCTGAAGGTCAACGGCCCCACCGGCGTCAGCCAGGACAGCCCCAGCCCCACGCTGTAACGCAACTCGCCCAGATCGACGCCACTGCTGCAGTTGGAACTCTCGCCTGCCGGCACGTCGTAGCATTCGGTCAGGTACGTGTTGCCCGCGTCGAAGAACACGCTGGTCTGCAGCGAGCGGCGGTCCTCGACCCACGGGAACGGATAGATCAGCTCGGCCGAGCCCTCGACGAGCACGTTGCCCCCCAGGGTATCGTCGTCGCCATCCCCCCCAGGCGTTGTGTTGGGGCCCAGCGTGTTGCTGGAGAAACCGCGCACCGAGCCCAGACCGCCCGAGTAGAAGTTCTCGTAAAACGGATAGGCATCGTCACCAACTGTATCCGCATAGCCCAGGTTGGTACTGAATTTCAGCGACCACTCGGGACGGAACTCGAACAGTTTCTGTGCCTCGTAGCGAGTCTTGTAGTACTGCGTGTCACTGCCCGGCACGGCGGTCTCCAGCGACAAGCGCTGATAACTCCCTGCCGTCGGCATGATGCCGCGGTTGAGATTGTTGCGCGTCCAGCGGGCGGTGAGCTTGTAGTTCAGGAAGTCCTCGCCCTCGTCTTCCGTGTACTGAATAATCTCTAGGGGAGTATCACGGTAGGTCTCGAGCGACAGATCCTCGACCCCGACGCCGAAGTTGAGGCGCGAGAGCTCGTTGATCGGATACCCGAAGTTGATGCTGCCGCCCAGCGCGTCGGAGGAGTACGTCGAGATATCGTCGAAGTCCTCGTAGTCCGTTTCGCGGTAGTAGACGTTATAGCCCCGCGAGATGCCGTCCAGCGTCCAGTAGGGATCGGTGAACCCGAAGTTGAGGTTCGTGAAGTAATCCCCTTTCTGGGCATTCACGTTGACGCGATTACCGGTCCCCAGGAAGTTGTTCTGGGACAAGGCGGCCCCGTAGATGACACCGGCGCTTTGCGAATACCCCAGACTGGCCGACACCGAACCGGAGGGCTGCTCCTCGACGTTGTAGGTGACATCGAGCTGGTCGGGATGATCGGCGACAGGCCGGGTTTCCACATCGACCGTACGGAAGAACCCGAGACGCTCAAGACGCTCGCGGGACTGGCTGATCTGGTCGGTGGACGCCGGCGCCCCTTCCATCTGGGTCATCTCGCGGCGCAGCACCTCGTCCTGGGTGGTGGTATTGCCGACGAAGTTGATGCGTCGCACATAGGCACGCCGCCCCGGCTCGACACGGAAGGTCACGTCCACGGTGCCGTCCTGGGCATCGGTCTCGGGCACGCTGTCGACCTCGGCGAAGGCGAAACCTTCGGCGCCGAGGCGCTGGCGCAGGGCCTCGGCGGATTCGGTCATGGCGCTTTGCGAATAATATTCGCCGGGCGTAGCCGTCACCAGTTCGCGGGCCTTGTCCTCACCGATCTTCAAGTCACCGGCGAAGCGAATCTCGTCGAGCTTGTAGCGCTGGCCCTCGTCGACGTTGATGGTAATGAAGATCTTGGACTTGTCGGGACTGATCGACACCTGCGACGAGCGGATGTCGAAATTGACGTAGCCCCGGTCCAGGTAGAAGGAGCGCAGCGTCTCGAGGTCGCCGGAGAGCTTGTCGCGCGAGTACTCGTCGTCGGAGAACCAGCCCAGGAACCAGCCGGGCTTGTCTTCCAGCGCGAACAGATCACGCAGGGTCTCGTCGTCGAAATCCTGGTTGCCGACGAAGTTGATCTTCTGGATCTTGGCGACGGCCCCTTCGTTGATGTCGATATCGACTTCGACCCGATTGTTGTCGAGTTCTTCGACGTTGGTGTCGATGCTGGCGCTGTAACGTCCCTGGGATTGGTAGAGCCGTTCCAGCTCACGCTGCACCTCGTCCAGCGTCGAACGCTGCAGCACCTGCCCTTCGGCGAGCCCGGCCTCGGTCATGCCCTTGCGCAGATCGTCGTCGGACACCTGGGAGTTGCCGTCGAGTTCGATGGAGGCGATCGTGGGGCGCTCGACCACATTGACGATCAACACGTCACCGTCGCGCAACAGCTCGATGTCGTCGAACAGGCCGGTGTCGAAAAGCTGCTGCGACGCCTCTGCCAGTTCACGGTCATCGACCGTCTCGTGGGCACTGACCGGAAAGGCATTGAACACCGATGCCGGCGAAACGCGCTGCAGCCCTTCCACGCGAATGTCTGAAATCTCGAAGGGGGCCGCCAGCGCCGCGGGAGCCGCGGTCAGCAGCAGCGCCGCCAATCCGATGGTCTTGATCTTCATGCAGTCGATTCGCTTCTCTCGAGTCCGCCCGCTCATGGAACAGGCACCTTATACATTTCCCTGGGCGACTGGCAAGGCCGTACTCCCCTCGCCACGTTCCCCCGGGTCGCTCATCCTTGCGGTCAACGACCGCTTACCCAGGCCATCGTCGGCCCACATTAAAGCCCGGCCGAGGGCCGCCCCGCAATGAGGGCTACAGACGCATCAGGTCGAAGTACAACGCCATCAGCATCAGCGAGCCCACCAGCGCGATGCCCACACGCAAACCGAAGGCCTGCACGGCCTCAGGCACCGGGCGCCCGCGCACAGCCTCGATGATGTAGTAGACCAGATGCCCGCCATCGAGCACGGGGATCGGCAACAGATTGAGCACCCCCAGGCTGATCGACAGATACGCCAGGAAGCTGATGAAGCTCTCCACGCCATCGCGTGCGGAATCCCCCGCAATGCGGGCGATGGTCACGGGCCCCGAGAGGTTGGAGGGGGAAATCAGCCCCACCAGCATCTTGCGGATCGAGTCCAGCGTGAGCAGGCTCATCTCCCCTGTCTTGGCGACCGCCTCGCCGACGGCGTCCAGTGGGCCGTAGCGAATCTCGCGACGGTAGCGCTCGGGCCATTCGGACGGCTGCACGCCGGCCCCGATATAACCGATGGTGGAGCCATCTTCCTGTTCGCGCACGGCGGGCGTCAGCGTGATCTCGCGGCGCTCGCCATCGCGCGTCACCTGCAGGGTCAAGGGCGTCTCCGGATTGGCGCGCACACGCTCGACGAACGCCATCCAGTCGTCGACGGCCACACCATCGACACTGACGATACGATCCCCGCGCTGCAGCCCCGCCCGATGCGCGCGACCGTCATCCAGCACCTCACCGAGGACCGCCGGCAGCTCGGGACGCCAGGGCGTCACGCCCAGCGATGCCAGCGGCTGAGGCGGATTCTGGCGTACCAGCCAGTCGTTGACCGGCACCCGATGCTGCGTCGGCGTGGCGTCCTCTGACGTCCGCGTGGTCACGTCGAGGGTGCCATCGGCGCCGATGGCCGCCACCAGCTTGAGGTTGACCTCGCCCCACGACGGGGTCGGATCGCCCTGCACGGCCACGATTTCCTGGCCGCGCTGCAAACCGCCCTGAGCGGCCGGCGAATCCGGCGTGATATCGCCGATCACCGGCGCCACCGTGGCCGTGCCGTAGATGAACAGGGCCCAGTAAGCGACGAAGGCGAGCAGAAAATTTGCCAGCGGGCCGGCCGAGACGATGGCGATCCTGGCCCATACGCTCTTGCGGTTGAAGGCATGCGCCTGCTCTTCCGGCGCCACCGGCCCCTCGCGCTCATCGAGCATCTTGACATAGCCGCCGAGCGGAATCGCGGCCACGGCGAATTCCGTGCCGTGGCGATCGAACCGCGACCATAACGGCTTGCCGAACCCCACCGAGAAGCGCAGCACCTTGACGCCGCAACGCCGCGCGACCCAGAAATGGCCGAACTCGTGGAAGGTGATCAACAATCCCAGAACCACGATGACCGCCAGCAGGTTCTCAATCACGCCCATGGGATCGTCCTCCTTCCTCGCGCGGGCCACCGCCCTGACATCATGACGTGAACCGGCTCAATTCGCGCTCGGCGACACGCCGCGCGGTGGCGTCAGCCGCCAGCACCGCCTCCAGCGTGTGAGCCGACTGCACCTCGCATGCCTCGCATACCGCCGCCACCAGCGCGGGGATCTGCGCAAACTTCAACCGCCCCTCGAGAAACGCCGCCACGGCCACTTCGTTGGCGGCGTTCAAGGTGGCCGGCGCCGTACCGCCCGCCGCCATCGCCTCGCGGGCGAGACGCAGGCACGGGAAACGCGACTCGTCGGGGGCCTCGAAATCGAGCCTCGCCACGGCGAACAGGTCCAGCGGCGCGACGCCGGCGTCGATGCGCTCGGGCCACGCCAGTCCGTGGGCGATCGGGGTGCGCATGTCGGGATTGCCCATCTGGGCGATCACCGACCCATCGCTGTACGCCGCCATCGAGTGAATCACGCTCTGCGGATGCACCACCACCTGGATCTGTTCGGGACGCGCGTCGAACAGCCAGCAGGCCTCGATCAACTCGAGGCCCTTGTTCATCAAGGTCGCGCTGTCCACCGAGATCTTGCGGCCCATCGACCAGTTGGGATGCGCACAAGCCTGTTCGGGCGTCACCTCGTCCAGCTGGGCTTGCGACCAACCTCGGAACGGCCCGCCCGACGCCGTCAGCAACAGCTGGGTCACGCCATGGCGCGTCAGTCCGCCACGATGCTCCGTGGGTAGACACTGGTAGATGGCATTATGTTCAGAATCGATGGGCAAAAGTACCGCGCCATGCCGGTCGACGGCGTCCATGAACAACGCGCCGGACATCACCAGGGCTTCCTTGTTGGCCAGCAGGACGCGCTTGCCGGCGCGTACCGCCGCAAGCGTCGGCATCAAGCCGGCGGCCCCCATGATCGCGGCCATGACCACGTCGCTGTCGCGACTTCCCGCGACCTCGGCGAGCGCCGCCTCGCCGGCGCGCACCTCGGTGTCGAGGCCGGCGTCGCTGAGTGCGGCACGCAGCCAGGCGGCATCATCTTCCGTGCCGAGGACCGCGATGTCGGGGCGGTGCGCAAGACACTGATCGCGAAGCGTCTCACGGGAGCGGTGGGCGGTCAGGGCATGCAACCGATAGCGTTCGGGGTGACGGCCAATGACATCGAGGGTGCTGCGACCGATGGAGCCGGTGGCCCCGAGCACGGTCACACATTGTCTCCCAGCGGAGTCGGCATAATCCATTCGTCACCTCAGCCCAACCATGGGCGCAACAAGACAAAGAGAGGAATCGCGGCGGTCAGACTGTCGATACGATCCAGCACGCCGCCATGCCCGGGCAGCAGGTGGCTGGAATCCTTCAGACCTCGCTGACGCTTGAGCATGCTTTCGAACAAGTCGCCCAATACCGAGATCAGGACCACCGGCAGCGCCAGCGCCATCAGCCGAAGCGTGTCGGCGGCGGCGAGGCCCTGCCATTGAGCGAACCCCCAGGCGAGCAGCACGACGGCCAGCATGCCGCCGTATACGCCCTCCCAGGACTTGCCGGGACTCACGCGCACGGCCAGCTTGCGGCGACCGAAGGCGCGCCCCGCGAAGTAGGCTCCGATATCGGCGACCCACACCAGAAGCAGGACGAACAACAGCCACTCCGCGCCGTCGCTGCGCAGCTGCACGAACCCGACCCAGCATGGCAAGAGCACCCAGAGCCCCATGGCCAGGCGCGTCGTGCGCCCCTGCCACTGGGTATTGTGGTGCGGATAGCGCACCACCCAGTACAGGTTGGCCAGCCAGCCCAGCATGCCCAGCCACAAGGGCCACGACTGGTGGACGAGGCCGGTGCCCCAGAGCAGGACCATGGCGGCGGCGCAGAAGCCGACGAAGGCCAGACGCGGGGCCTGGCGCATGAAGCCGGCCAGATTGGCCCACTCCCAGGCGCCCACCAGCAGGACGGCCCCCGTGAACAGGGCGAAGGGGGCGCCGGAAAGCCCGAACAGGCCGAGCAGCGCCAACGGCGCCATGACCAGCGCCGTGAGAATACGTTGCCTAAGCACCATGGGCCTCGATTTGTTCCTGAGTCATGCCGAAACGACGCTGACGCGCGCCATAGGCGTCCAGCGCGGCGTCGAATGCCTCGGCGCCGAAGTCGGGCCACAGCTCGGGCGTGAAATAGAACTCCGCGTAGGCAAGCTGCCACAGCAGAAAATTGGAAATGCGTTGCTCGCCGCTGGTACGGATGCAGAGGTCGACCGGCGCTTCGTCGGCCAGGCTGACCTCCGCCCCCAGAGATTCTTCGTCGACCGCCTCGGGCGACAACTCGCCACACGCCACGCGTTCCGCCAGCCGGCGTGCAGCGTGGGCGATGTCCCACCGCCCGCCATAGTTGGCGGCGATGACCAGGTGAAGACCGCGGTTGTCGCGGGTCAACGCTTCGGCACGGGCGATATACTGCTGTATGGCATCGGAAAACTCCGCGCGGTCACCGATCACTGTCAGGCGGATATCGTGCGCGTGGAGCTTTTTCACTTCACGCTTGAGCGCCCACAGGAACAGCTCCATCAACGCTCTGACCTCGCTCGCCGGCCGTTTCCAGTTCTCGCTGGAAAAGGCGAACAGGGTCAGCGTGCCGATGCCGCGTTCGGCGGCCCGGCCGATCACGGCGCGGACCGCCTCGACGCCGGCACGATGGCCGCGAATGCCGGACAGCCCATGCGCACGCGCCCAGCGATTGTTACCGTCCATGATGACCGCCACGTGGCGCGGCAACTCGCCCGCGCGGGATGGGGAAAACGGCTGTGAGGTCATGGGATCCCGTTGCGTGGAGACCGACGGGCGCCCTGCCCGTCGGCCACCCTCTTAGACCTGCAGCAGGTCGTGTTCCTTGGTTTCCAGAAGCTTGTCGATCTCGGTGACGTACTTGTCGGTCAGCTTCTGGATCTCGTCGATGGCGTGACGCTCTTCATCCTCGGTGATCTCCTTCTCCTTGAGAAGCGACTTGAGATCGCCATTGGCATCGCGGCGCACGTTGCGTACCGCCACGCGCGCGTTTTCCGCCTCGCCACGCGCCTGCTTGATGTAGTTGCGCCGCGTTTCCTCGGTCAGCGGCGGCAGGGGCACGCGAATCACGTTGCCTGCCGCGGCGGGATTGAGGCCCAGGTCGGAGGTCATGATGGCCTTTTCGACCTTGGGCACCATGCTCTTTTCCCAGGGCACGACCGCCAGTGTGCGGGCATCTTCCACGTTGACGCTGGCCACCTGGTTGAGCGGCATCTCGCTGCCGTAATACTCAACGGTGACCGCATCCAGCAGGCTCGGATGCGCGCGCCCGGTACGAATCTTGTGAAAATTGGCGTTCAACGCCTCGACGCTTTTCTTCATGCGCGCGTCGGCGTCTTTCTTGATGTCGTTGATCACGGTTTCAGCCTCTGTCTACCAGCGTTCCTTCCTTGCCACCCACTACCAGGTTGAGCAAGGCTCCCGGCTTGGTCATATCGAACACGCGCACCGGCATGTCATGGTCCCGCACCAGGCAGATGGCGGTCAAATCCATCACCCCGAGCTTCTGATCGAGCACGTCATCATAGGTCAGGCGCTCGTACTTGGCGGCATCGGCATGCTTGACGGGATCCTTGTCGTAGACGCCGTCCACCTTGGTGGCCTTGAGCACGACATTGGCGTCGATCTCGATGCCTCGCAGGCACGCCGCCGAATCGGTCGTGAAGAAGGGGTTGCCGGTGCCGGCGGAGAAAATCACCACATCGCCCGACGTCAGGTACCGGATCGCGGTGCGCCGGTCGTAATGCTCGACGACGCCGCTCATGGGAATCGCCGACATCACGCGCGAACGGATGTTGGAGCGCTCCAGCGCGTCGCGCATCGCCAGGCCGTTCATCACCGTCGCCAGCATCCCCATGTGGTCGCCGGTCACACGCTCCATGCCCGCGGCATGCAGCGCCGCGCCACGAAACAGGTTACCCCCGCCGATCACGATGCCGACCTGCACGCCGATCCCGACCAGCTGGCCGATTTCCAGCGCCATGCGGTCGAGCACCTTGGGATCGATCCCGAACTCGTGCTCGCCTATCAGGGCTTCGCCGGACAGTTTCAGTAGAATGCGCTTGTACTTGGACTTCTCGTTACGCTCGGCAGGCGTGGCGCTACGATCGGTAGGGGCAGACATTCGGGACTCTCCTTCGTCTCAGCGGACTGTATCGGCAGGGGGTGGGAACGGCGTGGCCGCGTGACGGCCGGATACGCGATGGCGTGCGCAGTTGCGCACGCCATCGTCGTCACAGACACAGGACAGCTTAGCTGCGGCGTGCCTGTTCCATGACTTCCTGGGCGAAGTCGACCTCTTCCTTCTCGATGCCCTCACCCACTTCGAAGCGAGTGAAGCCGACCACTTCGCCACCCGCAGCCTTCACGTACTCGGCCACGCTCTGGTTGGGGTCCTTGACGAAGGGCTGCTCGGTCAGGCTGTTTTCGGCCAGGTACTTCTTCAGACGACCCTGGACCATCTTCTCGGCGATCTCCGCCGGCTTGCCGGCCATGTCCGGCTGCGCCAGGATGATGGCCTTTTCGCTGTCCAGTTCCGCCTGCGGCATGTCTTCCGGATGCGCGACGCTCGGGTTGATGGCCGCCACGTGCATGGCGACATCCTTGGCCACCTCGGCGTTGCCGCCCTTGAGCACGGTCAGCACACCGATGCGGCCACCGTGGACATAAGCGCCCACGACACCGCCAGCCGGCGCCTCGACGACGACCGCACGACGCACGCTGATGTTCTCGCCGATCTTCTGGACCAGCTGCTCGCGAGCTTCTTCCAGTTCGCCTTCCATCAGGCTGGCGACGTCATCGCTCTTGGCCTCGAACACCTTGCCGACGACCTTCTCGGCAAAGGCGGTGAAGTTGTCGTCGCGTGCCACGAAGTCGGTCTCGGAGTTGACTTCGAGCATCACGCCGTAGGTGCCGTCTTCGGCAACGCGTGTGACCACGCCACCTTCGGCCGCCGTGCGCTCGGCCTTCTTGGCCGCTTTCAAGCCGGAGTTCTTGCGCAGGTTTTCGATCGCGGTTTCGATATCGCCGTCGGCTTCGGTGAGCGCTTTCTTGCACTCCATCATGCCGAGGCCGGTGCGCTCACGCAGTTCCTTGACCAGAGATGCGCTGATAGCTGCCATGGTAATACCTCTGAATGTGGTTCGACGTCTGTTGGAAACACTGTCCCGAGCCGGCACGGCTTGATCGTGGCATGGCGTGACATGCACGCGCGGCGCTCGACCAGCGCTTCCTTTGAAAGAAGAATTCCTTCTCGGTTCACCGTCGTATCGCCGGACGGTGAAAAGGGGGCTCGCAGCCCCCTTTGTGTCCGTGCCGGGTCACCCGTGGGTCGCCCTAGCAAACTGGTCGCTCGCAGCGAGCGTCGGCACGGACCCGACGCCATCACTCGGCGGCGGCTTCGTTCTCATTCGTCTCGGTCACTTCGACGAACTCGCTGGCGCTGTTGTCCTTGGCACGCACGCAGACGTCGGCGACGGCCTGGGCGTAGATCTGGATAGCGCGGATGGAGTCATCGTTGCCCGGAATCACGTAATCGACACCGTCCGGATTGGAGTTGGTGTCGACGACGCCGATGACCGGGATACCCAGCTTGTTGGCTTCGTTGATCGCGATGCGCTCGTGATCGACATCGACCACGAACAGCGCGTCGGGGAGGCCGCCCATGTCCTTGATGCCGCCCACGGAGCGTTCGAGCTTGTCCTGCTCGCGCGTGGCCATCAGGACTTCTTTCTTGGTCAGCTTCTCGAAAGTGCCGTCTTCGTGCATGGCTTCAAGTTCGCGCAGACGCTTGATGGAAACGCGAATGGTCTTGAAATTCGTCAGCATGCCGCCCAACCAGCGATGGTTGACGAACGGCTGACCGGCACGGCGGGCTTCTTCCTTGATGATCTTGCTGGCGGCGCGCTTGGTGCCGACGAACAGGATCTTGTTGTTGGACGCCACCATCTTCTCGATCACCGCGAGCGCGTCGTTCAGCGCCGGCAGAGTATGTTCGAGGTTGATGATGTGGATCTTGTTACGTGCGCCGAAGATGTACTTGCTCATCTTCGGGTTCCAGTAACGGGTCTGGTGACCGAAGTGGGCGCCTGCCTTGAGCAGGTCACGCATATTGACTTGTGCCATGGATGACTCCTGAATCGGGTTAGGCCTCCATACACCCCATGGATCCGACCACGACGACACGAATGTCGCCCCGGCACCCGGGACCATGTGACGGTGCATGTGTGTTTTCAAGGCGTTATCATTTCTCGCCCGCTTGCCGCACCGCCGATGCCTCGGACGGACCGAACGCGTCAGGCGGCGATTGCAGTAAGGCGCGCGGCTTTATACCATAGATCGATTCCGAGATGAAGTCGCTCTTGGTCGCCACGCCCCGGCGAGACGCCCGCGTGACGACTCGCCGCGTGCCCCCTGCCGGGCGCCGAGACTATAGGCCAGGAGCCGCTTCGACGCCAGACCCGAACCCTCCGAATTCGAGATCGCATGAACATTCCCATCAAGACCGCCGACGAAATCGAAAAAATGCGCGAAGCCGGTCGCCAGGCCGCTTCCGTGCTGGAAATGATCGCGCCTCACGTGGCGGCCGGCGTCACCACCGGCGAGATCGACCGGCTATGCCACGAGTACATCGTCAACGAGCTGGGCTCCACGCCGGCGCCGCTCAACTACCACGGGTTTCCCAACGCCACTTGCACGTCGATCAACCATGTCGTCTGCCACGGCATTCCGGACATGGGCAAGAAGCTCAAGAAAGGCGACATCATGAATCTCGACATTACGGTCAAGACCGCCGACGGCTACCATGGCGACTCCAGCGTGATGTTCGTGATCGGGGAAAGCATCCAGGGCGGACGCCTCTCGCGGGTCACCCAGGAGTGTCTCTACAAGAGCATCGCCGAGGTGCGCCCCGGCGTTCGCCTCTCCGAACTGGCGCGCACGATCCAGCAGCACGCCGAGCGGCACGGTTACTCGGTGGTGCGCGACTTCTGCGGCCACGGCATCGGCGCCGGCTTCCACGAGGACCCGCAGTTCCTGCATTATGACGGCTACGCGCCGGAGGCCGACGCGGTACTCGCCGAGGGCATGTGCTTCACCATCGAGCCGATGCTCAATGCGGGCGACTATCGCACCAAGGTACTCCGCGACGGCTGGACGGCGGTCACCAAGGACAAGAGCCTGTCCGCCCAGTGGGAACACACCTTGCTGGTCACCGCCAACGGCGTCGAGGTGCTCACCGCCCGCCAGGACGAGGATTTCAGCTTCCTCGCGGCATGAACGCCGGCATGCCAACGCCGCCCCGGCCACCAGGAGAGCCACGCGAATGCTGCTTCATCACTATCGCTTCGTGCCCGACGAGACGCTGTTCGATGCGTCCGCCTTCCGCGAAGCGCTAGCCGCCAGCCGCACCCCGATACGCGTGTTCAAGGACGCCCTGCGTGACCTGCAGGAGCGTCTGGACGCACGCTTTCGCGCCGGCAGCGACATTCGCGACCTGGTCCATGGGCGCGCCTGGTGCCTGGACCAGTTGCTGCGCATCGCCTGGGAGCGCTACGACTGGCCGGACGACGGCATCGCCCTGCTCGCCGTCGGCGGCTACGGGCGCGGCGAACTGCACCCCTACTCCGATATCGACCTGCTGCTGCTGCTCGAGCGCGATGACGACACCGCCTACCGCGAGGGGCTGACCGGCTTCATCACCTTTTTATGGGACATCGGCCTGGAAATCGGGCACAGCGTGCGCTCGCTGGCCGACTGCGAGCGCGAGGCGCGCGCGGACCTCACGGTGATCACCAATCTGCTGGAGTCCCGCACCCTGGCCGGCCCCGAGCATCTGCGCGAAACCATGCGCACCCGCCTGGCGAGCGAGGCGATGTGGCCGAGCGATGCGTTCTTCGAAGCCAAGTGGCAAGAGCAGATCGCGCGTCACTATCGCTACAACAACTCGGAATACCATCTCGAGCCCAACATCAAGAGCTCCCCCGGCGGGTTGCGCGACATCCAGATGATCGGCTGGGTCGCCAAGCGCCATTTCGGCGAGCTGCGCTACGAGGACGTCGTCGCCCAGGGCTTCATGAACGATGCCGAGCTGCGCATCCTCAGTCAGGGCCAGGCCTTCCTGTGGCAGGTGCGTTATGCGCTGCACATGCTCAACGGCCGCGCCGAGGACCGCCTGCTGTTCGATCATCAGCGCGCCATCGCCGAGCTGTTCGGCTATCGGGACACGCCCGAGCGCCTCGCCATCGAGCAGTTCATGAAGCGCTACTATCGGCATGTCACCGCGCTGGCCGGGCTCAACGACATGCTGCTGCAGCATTTCGACGAAGTCATCCTGCGTGCTCACGAGACGCCGGACATCACTCCGCTCAACGCCCGCTTCGAAATTCGCGGCGGCTACATCCAGGTGCGTCACGCCAGCGTCTTTCGCCAGCGCCCCGGCGCCCTGCTCGAGCTCTTCCTGCTGATGGCCCAGCACCCCGAGATCGAGGGCGTGCGTGCCGAGACCATTCGCCTGATACGCGATCATCGCCATCTGATCGACGAAAGCTTCCGCGACGACCTGCGTCACCAGAGCCTGTTCATGGAACTGCTGCGCAGCGGCGGGAACATTCCGCGCCAACTGCGGCGAATGAACCGTTACGGCATTCTGGGCAAGTACCTGCCCGAGTTCGGCCAGGCGGTGGGGCTGATGCAGCACGACCTGTTCCACCTCTATACCGTCGACGCCCACACATTGCGCTTGTTGAAGTTCGTGCAACGCTTCCGCGAACCCGAAGGCCATGAGGACTTTCCCGTCGCGGCGACCCTGGTTCATCAGCTCCCCAAGCTCGAACTGCTGTGGATCGCCGGGCTGTACCACGACATCGGCAAGGGGCGCGGCGGCGATCACTCGGAACTCGGCGCCATCGACGCCACCGCCTTCTGCGAACGTCACGGTCTGTCGCCGCGCGACACCCGTCTGGTGGCCTGGCTGGTCGAGCACCACCTGCTGATGTCCAAGACCGCCCAGAAGCGCGACATTTCCGACCCCGACGTCATCCATGAATTCGCGCTGGCGATGCGCGACGAGGTGCACCTCGATTACCTCTACGTGCTGACCGTGGCGGATATCACCGCCACCAATCCCTCGCTGTGGAACGGCTGGCGTGCCGCCCTGCTGCGCCAGTTGCACACCGAGACCAAGCGCGCCCTGCGACGTGGGCTGGACCATGCCATCGACCGCGAGGAATGGGCCCGCGAGTCGCGCGAGGAGGCACGCGGCCTGCTGTCCACGGTGGGCATCGACACCGCCAGCGCGGATGCCCTGTGGGCGTCGTTCGGCGACGACTACTTCCTGCAGTACGCGCCCAGCGAAATCGTCTGGCAGACCCAGGGCATTCTCGCTCACCAGCCATCGGAACTGCCGTTGATCCTCGCCAACGCGCCCACCGAGGACATGGCCGACGGCGGCACCAAGGTGTTCATCCACACCCGCTCGGTCAACGACCTGTTCGCCGCCACCGCCGCCGCCATGGAGCAGCTGGGGCTGTCGATCCACGATGCCCGCATCGCCACGTCCAGCAACGACTGGACGCTCAACACCTTCATCGTGCTCGACGACGACGGCGAACCGATTCGCGATCCACAACGCCTCGAGGAAATCCGCCATCACCTGGTGGAGGAGCTCGACGATCCGGCCGACTACCCGCGCATCGTCACCCGGCATACCTCGCGACAGCTCAAGCATTTCAAGGTCCCGACCCGGGTAGTGATCGAGCAGGACACCGCCAACGCCCGCACCATCGTCGAGCTTACCGCCCCCGACCGCCCCGGCTTGCTGGCCCGCGTCGGGCGCATTTTCATGGAACAGGACATCGCTCTTTCGGCGGCCAAGATCGCCACCCTCGGCGAGCGCGTCGAGGACGTCTTCTTCATCACCGACAAGGCGGGCGAACCGCTCACCGATCCCGAGCGCCAGGCCCGCTTGCGTGAACGACTCTGCGAAACGCTCGACGTCTGAAGCATGCGTCCATTTGAGGCCCCAGCCCCGCTTGCCTATAATCGGGCGCTCCCGACGGCGTCGCCTGCGCCGCCCTGACAACGCCACGTCCGGCATGCCGGACTCGCTGCTGGATTGCCGATGAACCCCGATCTCGACGCCCTCAAGCCGTATCCCTTCGAGAAGCTCGCCGCCCTCAAGGCGGGAGTGACGCCATCCGCGTCGTCCCCCATCGCGCTGTCCATCGGCGAGCCGCGTCATGCACCGCCCGCCGCGGTACTCGACGCGATGCGCCGCTTCGAGGGCGAGGTCGCTCGCTACCCGGCCACCGCGGGTCTGCCCGAATTGCGCGACGCCATCGCCCGATGGGCGAGCCGACGCTACGCCTTGCCTCCCGGCTCGCTCGACCCGGAACGCCACGTGCTGCCGGTCAACGGCACCCGCGAAGCGATCTTCGCCTTCGTTCAGGCCGCGCTGGACCGCACGCGTCCGGCCAAGGTGGCCATGCCCAACCCGTTCTACCAGATCTACGAGGGCGCGACCCTGCTGGCCGGCGGCGAGCCCGTCTACCTCGACTGCCCGCCCGCCAACGGTTGCCTGCCCGACCTCGACGCCGTGCCCGCCGACACCTGGCGCGACGTGCAGCTCGTCTTCGTATGCTCGCCCGGCAACCCCACGGGCGCCGTCACCCCACTGGCCGAGTATCGAAAGCTGATCGCCCTGGCCGACGAGCACGATTTCATCATCGCCTCGGACGAATGCTACTCGGAACTCTACCTCGACGAGCACCAGCCGCCTGCGGGATTGCTCGAGGCCTGCGCGGCCATGGGACGCGACGACTACCGCCGCTGCCTGGTCTTTCACTCGCTGTCCAAGCGTTCCAACCTGCCGGGATTGCGTTCGGGCTTCGTGGCCGGCGACGCCGAGCTGATCGCCCCGTTCAAGCGCTACCGCACCTACCACGGTTGCGCCATGCCGCTGACGACCCAGCAGGCCTCGATCGTCGCCTGGGGCGACGAGCAGCATGTGCGCGCCAACCGCGACGCCTACCGCGAGAAGTTCGCCGCCGTCGGCGAGATTCTGGCACCGGTGATGGACTTCCCCACGCCCCGCGCTAGTTTCTACCTGTGGCCGGCGGTTCCGGGGGGCGACGACGAGGCCTTCGCCCGCGACCTGTTCGCCGAGGAACACGTCACCGTGCTGCCCGGCCGCTACATGTCCCGGGCCGGAGAGAACGGCGATCCCGGGGCGGGACGCGTGCGTCTGGCGCTGGTCGCCGAGGTCGAGGCCACCGTCGAGGCGGCATACCGCATCCGGCGTTTCATCGAGCGCCGCGCTTGAGTCGTTATGCCCGCGCATGGCACCACACGAACATCATCAACGGGGAACCGTCATGATCACGCTCTACGGCATCAAGACCTGCGACAGCTGCCGCAAGGCGCGTCGTGCGCTCGACGCGCAGGGCACCGCCTATCGCTATCACGATCTGCGCGAGGACGGTCTCGACGCCGAGCGTCTCGATGCCTTCCTCGCACGCAGCGACTGGAAAACGCTGCTCAACACTCGCAGCACGACCTGGCGGGGGCTGGACGAGGCCGACAAGCGCGATCTCGACGCCGCAAGCGCCCGAGCCCTGCTGCTGGCGCATCCGACATTGCTCAAGCGTCCCGTGCTGGAAACCCCGGACCGCTTGCTGGTGGGCTTTCAGGCCGAGGCGTACCGCGCGCTCTAGGCACCGTCGACCCGCCCATGCATTACTGACGACACTCTGACATCTCGAGGATTTCCCCATGCTGAGCTTCGCTCTCGGAATCGGCCACCAGAACACCCAAGGCGAGTGGCTGGACGTCTACTACCCGACGCCCCTGCTGAATCCCGACGACGCCCTTGTCGCGGCGGCACGCGAGGCACTCGCGGCGCCGGCGGGCAACGCCGCGGTCAGCTTCCTGCCCGAACACTGCCAGGCCCTGTCCTCGGCACTGCACCAGGCAGGCGCTACCGAGCAGGCCGAACTGGCCGAGGCCTTCGCCGCCGCCCAGCGCCCGCTCGTCGCGGTCTTCCTCGACGAGGACAGCGCCCCGGCCAGCGTGCCCGAGGTCTATCTCAAGCTGCACCTGCTCTCGCATCGCCTGGTCAAGCCGCATGGCGTCAAGCTCGATGGCATGTTCGGCCTGCTCAAGAACATCGCCTGGACCAATGAAGGTCCCATCGACATCGACGAACTCGCCGCCCGACGTCTCAAGGCACGCCTCGAAGGCCGTCCGCTCACGGTCGACTGCGTCGACAAGTTCCCCAAGATGGCCGATTACGTGGTACCCAAGGGCGTGCGCATCGGCGATACCGCACGTGTCCGCCTGGGGGCTTACCTCGGCGAAGGCACCACGGTCATGCACGAAGGCTTCTGCAACTTCAACGCCGGGACCGAAGGGCCGGGCATGGTCGAAGGGCGCATTTCCGCGGGCGTGACGATCGGCAAGGGGTCCGACCTGGGCGGCGGCTGCTCCACCATGGGCACCCTCTCCGGCGGCGGCAACATCGTCATCAAGGTCGGCGAAGGCTGCCTGATCGGTGCCAACGCCGGCATCGGCATTCCGCTGGGCGATCGCTGCACCGTCGAAGCCGGCCTCTACGTCACCGCCGGCGCCAAGATCGCCGTCCTCGACGACAAGGGCGAGCTGGTGCAGACCGTCAGCGGCCGCGACCTGGCCGGCCAGAGCGACCTGCTGCTGCGCCGCAACTCGCAGAACGGGCGCATCGAATGCCTGACCAACAAGAGCGCCGTCGCGCTCAACGAGGCGCTGCATGCCCACAACTGAGGCTGACACCACACCGGCATCGGCGACGCTGGCGCTGGCCTTCGACTTGCTTCGGCGCCACTCGGTGACGCCGAACGACGCCGGTTGCCAGGCACTGATGATCGAGCGCCTGGAACGCCTGGGCTTCCAGGTCGAGCGCCTGCGCATCGGCGAAGTGGACAACTTCTGGGCCACGCGGGGGGAGACGGGCCCCCTGCTGGTCTTCGCCGGCCACACCGACGTGGTGCCCACCGGCCCCGAAAGCGACTGGCAGTATCCGCCCTTCACGCCGCGCATCGATGCCGATGGCATGCTGTGCGGGCGCGGCGCGGCGGACATGAAAGGCAGCCTGGCGGCGATGGTCACCGCCGTGGAGACCTTCATCGAGGCGCATCCGGACCACCACGGCCGCCTGGGCTTTCTGATCACCGCCGACGAGGAAGGGCCCGCCGTTCACGGCACCCGCGCGGTGGTCGAGCACCTGCGTGAAAAAGGGGTCGCGCCCGATTACTGCATCGTCGGCGAGCCCTCGTCCAGCGAGCGCCTGGGCGATACCCTCAAGAACGGCCGCCGGGGCTCGCTCGGCGGTATCCTGCGCGTCAAGGGCGTACAGGGCCATGTCGCCTATCCCCACCTGGCACGCAATCCCGTCCACGAGGCAGCCCCGGCCCTGGCGGCCCTGGCCGAGGCCCAGTGGGACGCCGGCAACGCCTTCTTTCCCGCGACCAGTTTCCAGATCTCCAACCTTCAGGCCGGCACCGGGGCCAGCAACGTCATTCCCGGGCAGCTGGAGGCGGTATTCAACTTCCGTTTCTCGACAGAGGTCACCGCCGAGGCCCTGAAGGCGCGCACCACCGAGATACTGGACCGCTTCGCGCTCGACTACACGATCGACTGGACGCTCAATGGCGAACCGTTCCTCACCGCCGAGGGCGCGCTGATCGACGCCACCGTCGCCAGCGTAGAGGACGTGCTGGGCTACCGGCCGCAGCTGTCGACCGGCGGCGGCACCTCGGACGGGCGTTTCATCGCCACGCTGGGCGCTCAGGTGATCGAGCTCGGCCCGGTCAACGCCACGATCCACAAGGTCGATGAACGAATACGCGCCGCCGATCTGGAGACGCTGAGCCGTCTCTATGCGACCATCATGCAACGCTTGTTCACCTGAGGTCCGCCGTGGAGCGCTATCCCGATATCGAGATCTATCTGGCCAAGACCGACATCGAGGCCATTCAGCAGTGGCTCGACGAGCACCTCGAGGCACCGTCCCCGCTGGTCAAGCGCGGCAAGCATCAGTGGCGGGCCCGTGCCCGTCATGCGGCCAGCGAGATCCCCATCCTGCTGGTGGAAAACGCCGCCGACGGCTTTGCCAGCCTGTGGTTCGACAGCCCGCATACGCCCTGGCCGCGCGACGTGGATTGCGCCCGTGCCGCCGCTCGGACACTGGGCTGCGAGGTACGCTGTTCGCTGGGCGGCTGGCAGCCCGGCGATGAGCCGGACCGCTTCTGGCAGGTACGCGCGGATGGCGAGGAAGGCGCCATCCACTGGCCGGATCAGGGCCAATAAGGCGCCGCAACGCAAGACGCCCCGCCTGGGCAAGGCGGGGCGTCGTCAGGGCAGGGAAGAAAAGTGTCCGCTCAGGAAATCACGGTCACGTCATCGGCCTGCAGGCCGCGTTCGTTCTCGACGACGTGATAGCGAACCTTCTGGCCTTCCGCTAGGGTGCGATGCCCCTTGCCGCGAATGGCACGAAAATGCACGAACACATCTTCGCCGCTATCACGCGTGATGAAACCGTAGCCCTTGTTGACGTTGAACCATTTCACCTCGCCGATCTCGCGATCGTCGTTTTCCAGCTCCGCCAGGTGCGCCAACTGCGTCGATTGCGGCGCGAGCATCTGCGTGCACAGGGTCCCCAGCAGCAGCAGCGCGAAGACGGCCAGCGCCGTGGCGCTGTAGGCGATGGCGAGACCATCGGCTTCGAGCAGCAGGGAAAACTCCAGCACGCTACCGGTCAGCGTCACGAAAAGGGCGATCAACAGTGGGGATGGAATGGCCAACAGGACACTGATGAGACTGCAACGTAGGAATATCTTACGATTCATGGACCTCGATATCTCTTGTTGTCCGACGGAAACGCTCCTGAGCGCCGGGGCGCTCGTGGAGCCGACATGGAGTGCGTAGCGAATATGCCACGCCATTGAACACGATATTTTCGAACACAACGTCGTTTTCGAACACATTGCATAAGGTGTCATAAATGAACGGTGACACACCGTCGAAAGATTCTAGCATGACCGACGAGGCCACGCGCGACCGCCTCGATGCCCTCGAGACACGTCTGGCCTATCAGGAAGATTGGCTGGATACGCTGGACCGGGCATTGACCGCGCAGGACCGGCGGGTGGCGCACCTCGAGCGCATCAACGCCCTGCTCCGCGAACGTCTGCGCGACCTGCGCCAGAACGTCGAGACGCTGGGCGACGACAGCGCGCCGGCCCCACACGACGAGATCCCGCCCCATTACTAGCCGCCGGTCACCGCGGCATGCCGCGCCGTCAGGCGTGAGCGGGACGTTTCAACAGCAGGATCAACGGCGCCACCAGTAGATACAGCATACCCAGCCACAGGAAAATATCGTTGTAGGCCATGACCATGGCCTGCTCGAGCAGGGTCCGCGACAGCATGCCGAGAGAGGCGGTCTGCGGGTCGCCGGTGGCGGCCAGCAGCTGCTGATATTGCGCCTGGGTGGCATTGACCACCTCGCGACCGCTGTCGATGGCGGGAATCAACTGGTTCCAGTGGTAGTCCTCGCGCCAGTCGCGGATCGTGTCCAGCAGCGCCAGCCCCACCGCGCCGCCCAGGTTGCGCATCACGTTGAACAGGCCGCTGGCGTTGCCGACCTCGCTCGGCGGCAAGGTGCCGAAGGCGATACGCGAGGTGGGAATCAGGCACATCACCAGGCCCACGCCGCGCACCACCTGCGGCCAGAAGAACGCGTCGAACCCGGCCTCGGCGGTCAGGTTGGCATTCATGATGGTGCCGATGCCGGTCAGCGTCATGCCCAGCAACAGCAGCACCCGCAGGTCGACCTTGTCGGAAGCGCGCCCCACCAGGGGAGCGGTCAGGAACATCGCCACCCCGGTCACGATCATGACCTCACCGATCTGCAGCGCCGAATAGCCTCGCACATTGCCCAGGAACAACGGCAGCAGATAGACCAGGCCATAGAGCCCGATGCCTACCACGAACCCCAGCCACGCCCCCACGGCGAAGTTGAGGTTGGCGAAGGCGCGCAAATCGACGATCGGATGGCGGTGGCGCAGGGTCCGCCAGAAGAACCCCAGCGACGCGAGCGCGCAGACGAAGGCAGCAATGAGGATCGTGCGACTGGCGAACCAGTCATCACCGGGGCCTTCTTCGAGCGAAAACTCAAGCGTGCCCAGGAAGAGCGCCAGCAGGGCCAGCCCGATGAGGTCCAGATGCCGCAGGGCACGCCGATCGGGACGATCGATGTCCAGCAACCGCCATACCGCCAGCGACACCAGAACGCCGGGCACCGCGTTGGCCAGGAACAGCCAGTGCCAGCTCGCGAACTCGGTGATGTAACCGCCCACGGTCGGGCCCACCGACGGTGCCAGGGTCGCCACCAGCCCCATCACGGCCTGCACCGAGCCCATCATGCGCCGCGGGAAGACACTGAAGCTGATGGCATAGGCAATGGGGATCATCGCCCCGCCCATGAAGCCCTGAATCGCGCGCAGCACGATCAGCGACTCGATGGAGTTGGCCATGGCACAGCCCAGGCTTGCCAGGGTGAAGCCCAGGCACGAGACCACGAACGCCACCCGGGTGGAAAGGATCCGCGTCAGCATCCCCGACAGCGGGATCATGATGATCTCGGCGATCAGATACGATGTCTGGACCCAGGAGATCTCGTCGGCGCTGGCCGAGACCCCGGCCTGGATCTCGTTGAGGGAACTGGCGACGATCTGGATGTCCAGAATCGCCATGAACATGCCGAACACGGCGGCCACGAAGCCCAGCTGCGTGCGCCGCGAAGGTGCCTCCCGGGGCCCTGACGCCGTATCGGTCACCGCCTCCGCCATGTCAGGCGTCGTCCTCGGGGTCGAGATCGCGCGTATCCACCGTTGGCACCACCGAGAGGCCGTCGCGCAGGCGTCCCAGGGCTTCTTCCGGCCCCGTCACACGGATGCGCACCGGCACCCGCTGCACGATCTTGTTGAAGTTGCCAGTGGCGTTGTCATTCGGCAGCAGGCTGAAACGCGAGCCCGTGGCCGGCGCCAGGCTGTCGACGACGCCCTCGAAGGCGATATCGGGATATGCATCGACATGCAGCGAGACCGGCTGTCCCGGCCGCATCCGCGCCGTCTGGGTTTCCTTGTAGTTGGCGACGACATACGCCGAGCGGATGGGAACCAGGTGCATCAACGTCAGCGACGGCTGCGCCAGTGTTCCCACCTCGACCGTCTTGTTGCCGATCACGCCCGCCACCGGTGCCCTCAGACGCGTCTTGTCGAGCTGGTGGCGCGCGTTGTCCAGGTCCGCTCGGGCGGCTTCGATGTTGGCCTCGGCACTGTCGCGCTCGGCGTTCAGCACATCGAGCTGCTTGCGTGACGATGCCAGCGTGGCGCGTCGCGCCGCCAGCGTCGCCTCCGCGACCTGCAACGCCGCCTGGTCGTCCTGATATTCCTGCTGTGAGGCGTAGTTCTTTTCCGCCAAGCGTTGCGAGCGCTCGAGATGAAGACGTGCCTGCTCGACATCGGCCTGTGCCGACGTCACCCGGGCCTGGGCCTCCTCGATCGCCGCCTGCTGCTGCTCGACCTGACGCGCGGCACTCACGGCATTGGCCTGGGCCACAGCCAGTGACGCCTGCGCCTGGGCCAGCTGTGACTTGGCATCGCTGGGATCGAGCTTCACCAGGATATCGCCGGCTGCGACCCGCTGGTTGTCGGCGACCGCCACTTCGGCCACGCGCCCCGTGACTTCGGCGCGCACCGCCACGCTGTCGGCGTGCACGTAGGCGTTGTCGGTCTCTTCGAAGAAACGGCCCGTCTGCCACCAGTGCACGCCCCACACCAATGCCAGCACCACCAACACGACCAGTGCCAGCGCCGTATAAAGTCGCTTCTTGATTTTCATAACTCGCGTTCACCGGGCGGACTACAGGGGCGAGTAGGATACACTAATTTGCCCCGACGACGCTTGAGGACACGCCGACGAAACGACACCTCCGCACCCGCTGGGCGATGTCGCCATGCGGAGAAGATGATAGCATTCGCGGTTGTCAGCGAGTCTCACCCGCATCTCATCGCCGCCCGCCAAAGGAACGTGACATGCCACTCTTCGGTAGCCGACCGGCCTTCTTCTTCCGTTCCCGACACCGTCGGCATGTCGACCCCTGGACCCTGGTGACGCTCGGCGTTGCGCTGAGCGTGGCCCTGCCGGTCATCACGGTCCTGGTGCACGTGCTGATTCCCTCGCGGGCGATCTGGGCGCATCTCGCGGATACCGTGCTCACCGGGTACCTCACCAACACCCTCTGGCTGGCGCTGGGCGTCGGCATCGGCACGACCGTCATCGGGACCGGTACCGCCTGGCTGATCGCCATGTGCCGCTTTCCAGGCCGCCGCGTCTTCGAGTGGGCGCTGCTGTTGCCCCTGGCCGTGCCCACTTACGTCATCGCCTACGCCTATACCGACTTCCTGCAGTACGCCGGCCCCCTGCAAGGCGAACTGCGCGCGCTCTTCGGCTGGGGCCACGGGGACTACGTCTTTCCCAATATCCGCTCGCTGGGCGGCGCCACGCTGCTGATCACCCTGGTGCTCTATCCCTACGTCTACCTGCTCACCCGCGCGGCATTCCTCGAACAGTCGGCCTGCGTGCTGGATGTGGGACGCACGCTGGGGCGTGGCCCCTGGCGACTGTTCACGACGGTCGCCGTGCCACTGGCGCGACCGGCGATCATCGGCGGCGTCTCCCTGGTCTTGATGGAAACACTCAACGAGTTCGGCGCGGTGCAGTACTTCGGCGTGGACACCTTCACCACGGGGATCTATCGCACCTGGTTCGGCATGGGCGAACCCGTCGCCGCCGCGCAACTGGCCGCCTGCCTGCTGGCCTTCGTGATCATCGTGGTCGCCCTGGAACGCCTCTCGCGCGGCCGCCGTCGATACTTCCACACTACCGGCCGCTATCGCCAATTGCCGGAGTTCACCCTCCGCGGCTGGCATGCCTGGGGCGCCTGCCTCGCCTGTGCCTTGCCCATCGGCATCGGCTTCGTGCTGCCCGGCGTCATTCTCGCCGACCTCGCCCTGGAGACGGGCGATGACGTTCTCGGCGCCCGGTTCCTGGACTACGCCGGCAACAGCCTCATGCTCGCGGCCCTCGCGGCACTGGTCGCCGTGGGCCTCGCGCTCGTGCTCAGCTATGGCGTGCGCCTGCATCCCGGCCGCACCACCCGGACGGCCACGCGCATCGCCGCCATGGGCTATGCCGTGCCCGGCTCGGTCGTCGCGGTGGGGATTCTGATTCCTCTCACCTGGGTCGACCGCCACCTCTATGCCTGGTTGAACGGTCAGCTCGGCATTGAGACCGGTCTGATACTGAGCGGGACGGCCTTCGTCTTGATATATGCCTATGTCGTGCGCTTTCTGGCGGTATCGTTCAATACCGTGGAAGCGAGCCTGGCCAAGGTCACCCCCGGCATGGATGCGGCGTCCCGCACGCTGGGCCAGACCGCCGGCGGCACCCTCCGGCGCGTTCATACCCCGCTCATGAGAGGCAGCCTGTGGGCGGCCCTGCTGCTGGTCTTCGTCGATGTCATGAAGGAATTGCCCGCGACGGTGATCCTGCGCCCCTTCGATTTCGACACCCTGGCGGTACGCGCGCACAACCTGGCCGCCGACGAGCGCCTGGCGGAGGCCGCCTCGTCATCGTTGGCCATCGTCCTGGTCGGCGTCATTCCCGTCATCCTGCTCAGTCGAGCGATTCGACACGCGCGCCCCGGGGCCTCAGGCGGGAAACGCGAAGCACTGTGAAGCATCCAGTTCCAAGGCCAGCGACGTGCCGACATCCGGCAGGAAAACGCCAGGCACCTGAGCGTGCAGATGCACCTCGCCACCCCCGCCATCGGCTGCGGCCAGGTGCAGCAGGCTGCTGCGTCCCAGGAGCTTGGCCATGACCACGCGGGCCTGCCGGGGCGCAGACGTCTCCACCGCGCTGGCGGCGTGAGCGAGCGGCGTCACACGGATCGCCTCCGGGCGAATCATCACGCGCGCCCGCGCACCCTCGGCAAGCGTCGGCGCCGCCACCGCACCCGCCGGTGTCGCCACGGCACCGTTGCGGACGTCGCCTGACCACTCGTTGACGGCTCCGAAAAACGTCACCACGAAAGGATCCTGCGGCTGGCAGTACAACTGATAGGGCGTCCCCCACTGCACCACGCGACCCTCGCGCATCAGGGCGATGCGATCCGCCATGAACATCGCCTCCTCGGGGTCGTGCGTCACCAGCAGCGTCCCGACTTCTCCCTGCTTGAGCGCGTGCAGGGTATCGTCGCGAATCTGTTCGCGCAGGCGCGCATCGAGACTGGAGAACGGCTCGTCCAGCAGCATCAGCTGTGGCGACGGCGCCAGGGCGCGGGCCAGGGCCACGCGCTGCTGCTGTCCGCCCGACAACTGGTGCGGATAACTTTCGGCGCGGGCCGCCATGCCCAGCTGATCGAGCCAGTGGCGGGCGCGGGCGCGCCGCTGCGACGCCGACAGGCCATCCAGGCCGAAGGCGACGTTGTCCAGCACACTGAGGTGAGGAAACAGCGCCGCTTCCTGGAACGCCAGGCCGACGCTGCGCTTTTCGGGAGGCACATGACGGCCACCGGCCGTGCTGAGCGCCTCGCCTCCCAGGTAGAGTTCGCCATGCTGCAAACGTTCGAGACCGGCCACGAGGCGCAGCACCGTTGTCTTGCCGCAGCCCGACGGCCCCAGCAGGCACACCACTTCACCCGGCATCACCTCGAGACTGACCTCTTCCACGGCGACATGCTCGGCATAACGATGGTGCAGCCGGCGCACATCCAGACGAGGAGAAACCGACGCGGCAGTGCATGTGCGGGAGGCATTGAACGGTTGATTCATGGTCAAGGGCCCAGGGACGTCAAGCGATGAGGCGATCGGCAGCCACATGGGCCTGACGCAACCGGTCACCGCCTGTCGTTAAACGATGATTAAACACTGTGAATTGACGCCGCCATCCGATTGGGCTTCAATACACTCGCTAATACGACTTATTATCATTACTAATCATACCACAAGGGGATATCGCATGCCGCAACGCCCACTCGCCTTACCGGCCACCGCACTGCTCGCCGGCGCCATCTTCGCCGGGGACGCCCTGGCCGAAGAGGTCAACATCTACTCCGCGCGCCATTACGATTCCGACCAGGCCCTCTACGACGCCTTTACCGAGAAAACCGGCATCGACGTCAACATACTCGAAGGGGATTCGGACCAGCTCATCGAGCGGATCCGTCGCGAAGGCGCCGCCAGCCCCGCGGACATCATGCTGACCGTCGACGCCGGCCGCCTGTGGCGCGCCGAGCAGGCAGGCGTTTTCCAGGGCATCGAGTCCGATGTGCTGAACGAGCGACTGCCCGACGCCATGCGTCATCCGGAAGGCAAGTGGTTCGGCTTCAGCCAGCGCGTGCGAGCGATCTTCTACGATCCCGACGATATCGATCCGGCGAACCTGAAACGCTACGAAGATCTCGCCGATCCGCGTTTCGAGGGCGATATCTGCATTCGCTCGTCGAACAACATCTACAACCAGTCCCTGCTCGCCTCGATGATCGCCCACCACGGCATGGACGACGCCGAGGCCTGGGCCCAGGGCGTCGTCGACAACATGGCGCGCGATCCCGAGGGCGGCGATACCGATCAGATTCGCGGCGTGGCCAGCGGCGAGTGCGATATCGCCGTCGCCAATCACTACTATTACGTGCGCTTGCTCGAGTCCGATGACGCCAGTGACCGTGAGGCCGCCGAAAGCGTCGAGATCCTGCTGCCCAACCAAGACGGACGCGGCGCCCACGTCAACGTCGGCGGCGCCGGCGTGGTGGCGGATGCTCCCAATCGGGACAACGCCATCCGCTTCCTGGAGTTCCTCGCTTCCGACGAGGCCCAGCGCCTGTTCGCCGCCGGCAATCACGAGTTCCCCGTCGTCGACGGCGTCGAGGTCGACGGCACCCTCGCGACATGGGGCGACTTCAAGCGAGACGCCCTCAACATCAACGCCCTGGGCGAACACAACCCCGAGGCCATCCGCATCTTCGATCGCGTCGGCTGGCGTTGAGCCCCGCGCCGCGACCTGCCACCACCGGGCCCCGGCATCGCCGTGGGCCCGTTCTCAATGCGCTTCGTCCCAGTTGTCGCCGGCGTTGGCTTCGACGGTCAGCGGTACGTCGAGCTTGGCGGCGCCTTCCATGCGCTGGCGAACGGCATCGGTGAAGGCATCGACCTGCGCCTCCTTGACCTCGAAGACCAGTTCGTCGTGAACCTGCATCACCATCCAGGCGTCGAAGTCGCCTTCGCGTAACCAGCGGTCGACATCGATCATCGCCAGCTTGATGATATCGGCGGCGGTCCCCTGCATCGGCGCATTGATGGCGGTGCGCTCGGCAGCCTGACGCCGAGTCCGGTTCTGGGCATTGATCTCGGGCAAATAGAGGCGACGTCCGAAGACCGTCTCGACGTAACCGTCGTCGGCGGCCTGGGCACGAATGCGTTCCATGAAGCGCGCTACGCCGGGATAACGATCGAAGTAGCGATCGATGTAGGTCTGCGCCTGATTGCGCTCGATGTGCAACTGGCGCCCCAGACCCCAGGCGCTCATGCCGTAGATCAGACCGAAGTTGATGGCCTTGGCGCTGCGCCGTTGCTCGCCGCTGACGGCGTCGAGCGCCACGCCGAACACTTCCGCCGCGGTGGCGGTATGGATGTCGCGTCCTTCGGCGAAGGCATCGAGCAGTCCCTTGTCGCCGGAAAGATGCGCCATGATGCGCAGCTCGATCTGCGAATAGTCGGCAGCGACGATGCGGTAGCCGGGGCGCGCGACGAAGGCCTGGCGGATCTTGCGGCCTTCTTCGGTACGGATGGGAATGTTCTGCAGGTTGGGGTCGGACGACGACAGACGCCCGGTGGCCGTCACGGCCTGGTGATAGCTGGTATGCAGCCGCCGCGTGGTGGCATTGACCAGTTGCGGCAGCTTGTCGGTATAGGTCGATTTCAACTTGGCGAAGCCGCGATGCTCGATGATCACCTTGGGCAAGGGGTAATCCAGCGCCAGTTCCTCGAGCACCGCCTCGGCGGTGCTGGGCGCGCCCTTGGGCGTCTTCTTGATCACCGGGATCTTGAGCTCATCGAAGAGAATCTCGCCGAGCTGCTTGGGCGAGCCGAGATTGAACTCGCGGCCGGCCAGCTCATAGGCGCGGGTTTCCAGTTCCCGCAGGCGCTTCTCCAGCTCGCGACTCTGCGTGTGCAGGCGCTCGGCATCCAGTGCCACGCCGTTGCGCTCCATGCGCGAGAGCACCGGCACCAGGGGCAGTTCGATGTCGTCCAGCACCGCCGCCAGCCGGCCCTCGCCATCCACGCGCGGGCGCAGTTTCCGGTGCAGCCGCAAGGTGATGTCGACGTCCTCGCAGGCGTAGGGGGCAGCCTGCTCCAGTGCAATCTGGTCGAAGGTCAACTGCTTGGCCCCCTTGCCGGCGATCTCCTCGAAGGAAATGGTCTTCTCGCCGAGGTACTTGAGCGCCAGCGAGTCCATGTCGTGCCGCGTCGCCGTGGCATTGAGCACGTAGGATGCCAGCATGGTGTCCTCGAGCCGTCCCGCGACCTCGATGTCGTAGCGCGCCAGGACGGAAATGTCGTACTTGAGGTTCTGGCCGATCTTGGCCTTGGCGGGGTCTTCCCAGAGCGGCTTGAGCGCGGCGAGCACCGACGCGCGGTCGAGCTGCTCGGGAGCGTCGAGATAGCGGTGCGCCACCGGGATGTAGGCCGCTTCGCCGGCGTCCAGCGACAGGCCGATTCCCACGATATCGGCCTCCATGTAATTGAGGCTGGTGGTTTCCAGGTCGAAGCAGAAGATGTCCGCCTCGCCCAGGCGCGCAAGCCAGGCATCGAAGGCCTCGCGGGTGACGATGACATGATCCGTGCGCGACGTCGCCTCGGCAGTACTCGCCACGGGTCCCTGCGCGGCATCCACCGCATCGCCCGAACCGACATCGTCGACGCCCTCGTCGCGCCCCTCGAGCAGCTCGTTCAGCCAGTTCTTGAATTCCAGCTCGGTGTACAGCGTCTTGAGCGCCTCGCGGTCGGGGTGCGCGATATCCAGGTCATCGAGCCCCACCGGCAGCTCGCAGTCGGTCTTGATGGTGGCCAATTGATACGACAGGAAGGCCTGCTCACGGTTGGCCTCGAGCTTCTTGGGCATCGTCTTGGCGCCGCGAAACGACAGCGTGGTGACACGCTCGAGATCGGCGTAGATGGTGTCCAGCCCGCCCTGCATGCCTTGCAGCAGGCCGAGTGCCGTCTTCTCGCCGACGCCGGGCACGCCGGGGATGTTGTCGACCTTGTCGCCCATCAGGGCCAGGAAGTCGATGACCAGCGACGGCGGAATGCCGAATTTTTCCTCGACGCCGGCCACGTCGAGCGTCTCGCCCTTCATGGTGTTGACCAGCGTGATGTGGGCATTGACGAGCTGCGCCATGTCCTTGTCACCGGTGGAAATCACCGCGTCGCGCCCCGCCTCGGTGGCCTGGCGTGCCAGGGTGCCGATCACGTCGTCGGCCTCGACGCCCTCGATGCACAATAGCGGCAGGCCCAGCGCGCGAATGCAGTCGTGCAGGGGCTCGACCTGCGGGCGCAGATCGTCGGGCATCGGCGGACGGTGCGCCTTGTACTCGGCGTAGATATCGTCGCGGAAGGTCTTGCCCTTGGCATCGAAGACCACCGCCATGGGACTTTGCGGATACTGCTTGATCAGGCTCTTGAGCATGTTGAGCACGCCCTTCACCGCCCCGGTGGGGTTCCCCTTGGACGTGGTCAGCGGCGGCAAGGCATGAAAAGCCCGATACAGATACGACGAGCCGTCGACGAGAACGATGGGGGGCGTATTGGCCATGACATCAGCATCCATTGGAAATTCGCGATGCCACCATGATACGCAAGGCGTTGCGCAGCGTCAGGCGAAACCCGCTTTCACATGGGCGCACCCGACGGATTGTGGGATAATTCCCTCATCCCGACCTCATGGGCCAATCGGGGCGCACCACGCGCTCCCCCACCCGCCGAGGAGATCGACATGCAGCGCTCACGAATACTGCCCCCGCTGATATTGGGCCTTTGCCTCGGGGTCATCGCGCCCCCGGTCGTCGCGCAGCAACCCGAGATCACCGTGCGCCAGGACGACGCGCGCACCATCAAGGAATACCGCGTCAACGGCAAACTCTATGCCATCGAGATCATGCCTCGCGACGGTAGTGCCTACTACCTGGTGGACGACGACGGCGACGGCAACTTCGAGCACAGCGACAGCGCCGACCTCGAGGTCCCCGATTGGGTCACGGGGGACTGAGCGCCCGGCCGCGCCACACGATGGCCCCGAAACCCGGCGGTAGGACTGCCTGCGCCAAGCCGCTACAATAGCGCGCTTGGCAACCCGGGCGAGAGACACATGGCCGTATTCACTCCTTTGACCGAGACGCAGGTCGCGAGCTTTCTCGAGCGCTTCGACGTGGGCGCGTTACGCGCGCTGGAAGGCGTTCCCAGCGGCACGGAGAACTCCACCTTCTTCGTCACCACCGACCGCGACCGCTTCGTGCTCACGCTCTTCGAACAAGGGGAAAGCGACGAGCTGCCCTTCTTCGTGGCGCTGCTCGACTATCTCGCCGAGCACCGCCTGCCCGTACCGGGGCCCGTTCACGACCGTGACGGCGTTGCCCTGCAGCAACTCGCCGAACGCCCGGCCCTGCTGTTTCCGCGCCTGCCCGGGCGACACCCCGAAGCGCCCACGCTCGCCCAGTGTCATGCCCTCGGCGACGCTCTGGGGCGCATGCACAAGGTGTCCCAGCGTTTCGAGGGCCAGCGTCCCAATCCCCGGGACCTGCACTGGCTGGCCAGCGCGCAGCACAAGGTCATGAGCTATCTCGCCGCGGACGACCAGCGCCTGATGGGCGACGAGATCGACGCCTACCAGGTCGCGTTCGGCGATGCCTCGCCGCTCCCCCAGGGCGCGATCCATGGCGACCTGTTTCGCGACAACACCCTTTTCGACGGCGACCGGCTGGGCGGCATCATCGATTTCTACAACGGCTGCACGGGCGATCTGCTCTTCGACCTCGCCATCGTCGTCAACGACTGGGCCAGCGACGCGGACGGTCACCTCGACCGGGAACGCTACACGGCCCTGCTCGCGGCCTACCAGGCTCGCCGCCCGCTGACCGCGACCGAGCGCGAGCTGTGGCCGATGATGCTGCGCATGACGGCACTGCGATACTGGCTGTCGCGACTGCTGGTGGTCTATGTCGATCCGCCCGCGCACGACCTGACGCCCAAGGATCCCGGCGAGTATCGTCGTCTCCTGCTGACCCGGCTCGCGCATGGCGCACCGCCTCTGCCAGCGCCGGTGTCGTCGACATGACGCCAGCGTAAGCATTCTTTAAGAAACCCGGCATAAGGTAGAGGCGTCATCGAAGGCGGGGCACGCCGCCACGCCCACCGAAGGAGCCTCCTTATGTCGACCTTCATCCGCCGCCTCACCGCTGTCTCGCCCGCCCGCAACGGCATGTCGAGCCTTCTGCACGGCATGCGCCGGGCGGGTGCCTCGCTGGCCCTGGCGTTCGCCAGCCTGGCCTTGATGTCGCAGGGTCCCGTGATCGCCCTGCTCGTCATCTTTGCCCTGGGCACGGGCTTGCTGGGGCGTGCCTGCCGTCCTGGCGACGGCGAGACGCTCCCGGCTTCCGAATCCTGCGGCGGAAGGCCATGGGCCGACGCCTTGAACGGCGAGACGCTGGCAACCCTCGGCATGGCCAGCGCCGCCACTCTGGTGGTGCTGTTTCTCCTTCACTGAGCACGCCGGCGCCTCTTTGCAGCCCCGCACGCGGGCGGCATAATGCCAGCCCGTTCGTTCACCGGGCCGCGCCGGCCCGCCCAGGAGTGCGCCATGACCTCGCCCGCCGTTCAGGCCCGCCGCACCTACAACATCGATCAGTGGGGCAGCGGCTACTTCGATGTCGACGATGCCGGCCATGCCGTCGTGTGCCCTCGCGGCGACGAGCGCGGCGGCCCCGCCCTGCCGCTCAATGCCCTGGTCGAGGAATTGCGTCGTGCCGGCCTGCGCCTGCCGGTGCTGGTGCGTTTCACCGACATCCTGCATGACCGGGTCGAACGGCTGTGCGGCGCCTTCGACAGTGCCATGCACGACGAGGCTTATCATGGCGGCTACACCGCCGTGTATCCCATCAAGGTCAACCAGCAGCGTCGCGTGGTCGAGGAAATCCTCGCCACCCAGGCACGCGGCCATGGCCGCGTCGGGCTCGAGGCCGGCAGCAAGCCGGAACTGCTCGCGGTACTCGCGCTCTCCGGCGACGGCCCTTCGCTGATCGTCTGCAACGGCTACAAGGATCGCGAATACGTGCGCCTGGCGCTGATGGGCGAGAAGCTCGGCCACCGCGTCTACCTGGTGGTCGAAAAACACTCCGAGCTCACCCTGATCCTCGAGGAGGCCCGGCGGCTCGACGTGACGCCGCGCATCGGACTGCGCGCCCGCCTGTCCTCGGTGGGCAAGGGCAAGTGGCAGAACACCGGCGGCGAGAAATCCAAGTTCGGACTCACCGCCAGCCAGATCCTCGACGTGGTCGAGCGGCTGGACGACGCCGGCGCGCTTGCCAGCCTGCAGCTGGTGCACTTCCATCTCGGTTCGCAGATCGCCAACATCCGCGATATCCAGCGCGGCCTGCGCGAATGCGCCCGGTTCTACCAGAGCCTGCGCGCCCTGGGCGCCCCGGTGGACACCGTCGATGTCGGTGGCGGACTGGGCGTCGACTACGAAGGCACCCGGTCGCGCAGCTTCTGCTCGATCAACTACTCGATGCACGAATATGCCAGCAACGTGGTCTGGGCCTTCCGCCAGATCTGCGATGCCGAGAACCTCCCGCACCCGCACCTGATCTCCGAATCGGGACGTGCATTGACCGCGCACCACGCAGTGCTGATCACCAACGTCATCGGCGAGGAGCGTCTCAGCGACACGCCCCCCGAGCGCCGTCTGGAAGGCGACGCCGAGCTCGACGAGTTATGGCGCGTCTATGCCAAGCTGGATACCGCGCAGGAGCCGCGCGGCCTCGCCGAGGCCTATCATGACGTGGTGCAGGCCATCGGCGAACTGCAGGACCGCTTCGTACTGGGGCTGGCGAGCCTCGAGGCGCGCGCCGAAGGGGAAGCCGTGTATGTCGCTGCCTGCCAACGGCTGCGCGGCCGGCTCGACCCGCGCAACCGCGCGCACCGCGAGATCGCCGACGAACTGGCCGAGAAGCTCGCCGACAAGCTCTTCGTCAACTTCTCGCTGTTCCAGTCGGTACCCGACGTCTGGGGCATCGACCAGGTATTTCCGGTGCTGCCGCTCACCGGCCTCGACCGTCCGCCCACACGGCGTGGCGTGATTCAGGACATCACCTGCGACAGCGACGGCCGCATCGATTGCTACGTCGACGGCCAGGGGCTGGAAGCGACATTGCCGCTCCCCGAGTGGCAGGACGACGAGGACAAGCTGCTGGGGCTGTTCCTGGTCGGCGCCTACCAGGAAATCCTCGGCGACCTGCACAACCTGTTCGGCGACACCGACGCCGTGGACGCCACGCTGGACGCCGACGGCCACTGGCGGCTCAGTCACCGCCAGCATGGCGACACCGTCGCCGATGTACTGGGCTACGTGAACTTCGATGCCGACGAGCTCCGTCAGCGTCTCTCCCGACAGCTTCAGGACAGCGCCTTGAGCGACACCCAGCGCGACGAGTTCATGCACGACCTGGCCGCCGGCCTGGAAGGCTATACCTACCTGGAGTGACTCGCCGGTCACCGCGTTCGGGTGGTGACCTCCAGCCCGAACGAGGCCTGCAGCGACAAGCGCGCGTTGCGCGGCAAGGGGCCCACACCGGCCGGCGTCCCGGTGAGCACGACATCACCGGGCTGCAACGTGAAGTGGCGCGACATCTCGGCCAGCAACTCGGGGATCGCGAACAGCATGTCACGCGTCTCGCCGGTCTGACGACGCTCGCCGTCGATATCCAGCGTGAAGCGCAATGCCGCCCAGTCGGGCACCTCGTGCAACGCCACGAACGGTGACAGCGGACAGGCCCCGTCGAAGGCCTTGGCGATTTCCCAGGGGTGCCCCTGTTCCTTCAATTGCGACTGCACGTCGCGCAGTGTCAGGTCCAGCGCCAGCCCGAGGCCCGCGACCGCTTGCTGCGCGGCTTCGGCACTCGCCCCGCTCAGACGCTTGCCGATCAGCAGCGCCAGCTCCGTCTCGAAATGTACCTCGCCACGCGTGAATGGCTCGGCGATGTCATGTGCCATGGGCACCGCGCTGGTGGCAGGCTTGATGAATAGCAGCGGCGCACTGGGCACCGGGTTGTCGAGTTCACGGGCGTGCTCGGCGTAGTTGCGCCCCACGCAGACGATCTTGCCCAGCATATGGGGAAAGACACCGCCATCGGCCAGGCGAGTCACGAACGGTTGGGCCGGGATGGACATGCAGACTCCTTGGCAATCAAAAAGCGCCGTGGCGCGAAGACTCGAGTCTAACGCGACCGCCGGCGCTTCACACTGCGACCTCCGGGGAGGTCTCTTGCTCGCCTGTCATGGCATGGCGTCAATGCGTGTCCGGTGTCCAGACCTCATCCGGCGCGTGCGCCAGGAAGGACGGCCGCGGCCGCTTGGCCCCGTATGGCGCGTGACAGGCGTTGTCGCGCCGGTTGTAGACGAAGAAGGCATTGCTGCGCGGATCGGGCGACATGTTGGCATTGGAGCCATGCAGCGTATTGCAGTCGAACAGCAGTAGCCCGCCGGCCGCCCCCGTCGGGGCCTCGATGCCGTTGGCGTCGATCAAGCGTCGCAGTGCCTCGTGGCTGGGCACGCCGAACTCCTGGCTCTTCAGTGACTGCTTGTGATGATCCTCCGGCGTCTCGCCGAGGCAATGCACGAATACCTTGTGCGACCCGGGGATCAGCATCAGCGGGCCGTTGTAGTGATGATTGTCGGTCAACACGATGGAGGCACTGACCGCATGCATCTCCGGCATGCCGTCTTCGGCGTGCCAGGTCTCGAAGTCCGAGTGCCAGTTGAACCCCTTGCCATGGAAACCGGGCTTGTAGTTGATCCGCGACTGGTGCACGTAGACGTCACCGCCCACGATCTGGCGGGCCCGCCCGGTCAGGCGCGGATCCTCGGCCAGGCGCCGGAACCTCTCGGAGAGAAAGTGCACGGCAAACAGCGACCGGATCTCCTGACTGTCGGGCTCGGTGATGCTGAAATCGCGGCCGCGGAAATCGTCGCGCTCCAGCAGCGCGGCAAGCTCGCGGCGCAATTCACCGACCTCATCGTCGGCCAGAAAATGGGGTTCGAACAAAAAGCCGTCGCGCTCGAAACGCGCCAGCTGGTCGCGACTCAGCGGTCCATCCTCGGCGCGCCCCTTGACCACGGCATCCTTGCGGTCTTGCCAAAGCGAACCAGTGGCATCGCTCAGGCGGGTGGGGTATGCATCGAACGCGTTGCCGAATGTCACGTCTTCATGTCGAAATGCGCTTTGCACTGACATCCAATCACCTCCTGGGTTTGTGATCAGGTTCAGTCCTCGCCCATCGAAAGAAGGGAGTCTGTCTGTCGGTCGTCTTCATTCCTGAGTTGGTGAGACGGAGAAATATCCTAGCCAACCCGACATAACTTGCAAGAGGGGAAACAAGGGCTGCGTGAAAACTCCTGATTATATCGATCGGCGCCCTTCCGGGCTCGGGGCACCGCCAAGGGTCACACGGTACCGCGCTCGGCCGTCACGCTCGGGCGCTCGCCGAAGCGGGCCTGGTAGGCGCGCGAGAAGTGTGCCAGATGCACGAAGCCGCTGCTCAGCGCGGCCTCGGTGACACGGCAGCGGCTATCGGCGAGCAGGCGTCGCGCATAGTCCAGGCGCATGCCCAGGTAGCACTGCTTGGGAGTTTCTCCGAAATGTGCCACGAAGAGGCGCGTCAACTGACGTTGCGACTGTCCCGCCAGGCGGCAGATCTCGGGCATCGGCAGTACCTGGTCGAGATGGGCCTCCATCACCGCCAGCGCCCGCACCACGCTACGCGGCAAGTCCTCCAGGGTGCGCGCGGCGCCGGCCTTCCAGGCCTCTTCTTCGGAGACGCGCTGGTGCACCAGCTGGCGTCCCACGGCATTGGCCAGCGCCGGCCCGTAATCGTGCTCGATCCATTGCAGCATCATGTCGATGCCTGCCGCCCCGCCCGACCCGGTCAGGCGCTGTCCGGCGAACTCGAAGCGCGCCTCGCTGACGGCGATGTGGGGAAACTCCGCCCGGAACGCCGGCACGCTCTCCCAGTGCAGTGCCACGCGATGATGATCGAGCAGCCCTGCCCGCGCCAGGATGAAAGGCGCTGTATCGAGACCGCCGACACGCCCGCCATGGGCCGCGACGTGGCGCAGCACCGCGCGCTCGGCGCTGGTCACGCTGACTTCCGGCTGATAGGACGAGATCACCATCAGCAGCTCGCCGTGGCAATGCGCATCCAGGGGGCCGTCCACCTCGATGCGCACCCCGTTGCTGGCCACCACCGCCTCGCCGTCCGCCGACAACAACCGCCATGCGAAGAGCGTGCGCCCGAACCGATTGGCCACGCGCAGCGGTTCGAGCAGGCAGAACAATGTCAGCATCGAGAAATTGGGCACGACCCAGACATCCACGGTATGCGCCGCTTCTCCGGGCCGAGGGACCGGTGGTTGCTCGGGGCGTGGATAGGGCCAGTCGGTGGTCGAGAGCTCACTCATGGCGAAAATCATCTATTAAATGACGATTTAGTGCAAATACCCTGCCTGCAACCCGCCTAGGGTAGGGAAATGTCTTGGCCCGCGAGCCAAGCGGTTACGAATCCATGCCAGCAGTGGAGAGCATCGTTCATGTCCATTTCCGCCGACGTCGAACTCAAGGACGAGGGGCGCCGCCTGATCCTGCATGCCGCCGGTCAGCGTCGCGAATTCGCCGCCCTCTGGCTGCGCGAGCGGGCGCCGGACGACACCACGCTCGACACCCGCACCGGACAGCGCCTGATCGAGGCCGCGCAACTGCCCCTGACGTTGTGCGCCGAGACCGCAAGCTGCGAGGCAGGCACCCTGCACGTACGCTTCAGCGATGGTCACGCCACGGCCTATGCCCTGAACGACCTGCTCCTCGACACCGACGCCGATCACGCCGAGGTCGAGCCCGGCCTGCGTCTGTGGGACGCCGGCCTCGACGCGCTGCCCCAGGCGACCTTCGCTTCGGCGCTCGAGGACGACGGTGCCCTGCTGGCCATGCTCGAGGACCTGCACCGCTACGGCTTCGTCAAGGTCAGCGGCGTGCCCTGCGAGGAAGACGGCATGCAGCCGTTGATCGACCGTATCGGCCCGTTGCGCCGTACCAACTGGGGCGGCATCGCCGACGTCAAGTCGGTGGCCAATGCGTTTGACCTCACCATGACGCAACGAGGCCTCGAGCCGCATACCGACAACCCCTATCGCGATCCGATTCCCGGCTATATCTGGCTGCACTGCCTGAGCAACGCCGCCGACGGGGGCGACAGCACGCTGACCGATGGCTTCATGGCGGCGCAGCGTCTCAAGGCCGAGGCGCCCGAGGACTTCGCCTGCCTGACGCATCTCTCGCCGCGCTTCCGCTACACCGACGCCACCACCGACCTGGAAAGCGAGGGACCGCTGATCGAACTCGACAGCCGAGGACGTCTGGCGCGCGTGCGCTACTCCAATCGCACCGAGCGCATCGCGGCCCACGACGCGGCGCTGCTCGAGCGTTACTACGCCGCGCGTCAGCGGTTCTATCGCCTGATCACCGACGAGGCATTGACCGTGCACCTCAAGCTCGGGCCGGGCGACATGCTGATCATGGACAACTATCGGCTGCTGCACGGCCGCACCGCGTACCAGCTCGAAGGGGGCGTGCGTCACCTGCGCCAGGGCTATGTGGATCGCGACAGTACCGCCAGCCGGCGCCGCGTGCTCGGCGCCCAGCTCGCCGGAAACGCGCGGCCTGGCGCATCGCATACCGCTCAAGGAGTCAACCCATGAACCAGGCGACCTTCACCCGTTTCGATGAAAGCACCCGCGCCGACTGGGCATTGATCGACGCGCATTTCCAGCACTACCAGAACGATGCCAGCCGACGCGTGCTCGAGCACCTGCTGCGCCTCAAGGGCGATACCCACGGCTATCCCGTCGACCGTTACGAGCATTGCCTGCAAACCGCCACCCGCGCGCTGGAAGCGGGCGCCGACGAGGAGACCGTGGTCTGCGCCCTGCTCCACGACATCGGCGACGACCTGGCTCCCGCCAACCATGCGGAAATCGCCGCGGCGATCCTCGAACCCTTCATCGATCCGCTCAATGTGTGGATGATTCGCCATCACGAGCTGTTCCAGGGGTATCACTACCGCGCCTTCTACGGCATGGATCCCCATGCGCGCGAGGCCTATCGCGATCACCCTGCCTACGCGCGCACCGTGCGCTTCTGCGACGAGTGGGACCAGTGCGCCTTCGATCCCGACTACCCCACGCGGCCTCTCGAGGACTTCATCCCCATGGTCGAACGTGTCATGTCACGCCCGCCATTCGGCGAAACCACCAGCGTCGAGGACCCGGCATGACCCAGTGCGCCCATCGCCTTCTCGAGCTGCTCGTCGCTCACGGCATCGAGACCGTCTTCGGCATCCCCGGCGTGCATACCGTCGAGCTGTATCGCGGTCTGCCCGACAGCGGTCTGCGCCACGTGACCCCGCGCCACGAGCAAGGGGCCGGCTTCATGGCCGACGGTTACGCCCGCGCGACCGGCAAGCCGGCCGCCTGCTTCATCATCAGCGGCCCGGGCATGACCAACATCGCCACCGCCATGGGCCAGGCACTCGCCGACTCGGTGCCCATGCTGGTGATTTCCAGCGTCAATCGGCGCGACACCCTGGGTCGTGGCCAGGGCCGCCTGCACGAACTGCCCGATCAGCAACACACCCTGTCCGGGGTCAGCGTGTTCAGCCATACCCTGCAGACGCCCGAGGCCCTGCCCGAGGTGCTGGGACGCGCCTTTGCCGTCTTCAAGAGCGCCCGCCCCGGCCCCGTGCACATCGAAATCCCGCTCGACGTGATGGCTTTGCCCGCGCCCGAGACCCGGCCGCGCATCGCCGAGGTCTTTCCGCCGACGGCTCCCGATGCCGCACTGGCCTGGGCCGCCGACTGGCTCGCCGACGCCGAACGTCCGCTGGTGCTGCTGGGGGGCGGCTGCGTCGCTGCCGGCGACGCGGTACGCACCCTGGTCGAACGCCTCGACGCTCCCGCCATGACCACCATCAACGCCAAGGGCGTGCTGGGATGCGATCACCCGCTCGACCTCGGCGCCTGCGCGAGCCTGCCCGCCGGCCGTGAACTCGCCCGCCACGCCGATGTGGTGCTGGCGCTGGGCACCGAACTCGGTGAGACTGACTACGACCTGACCTTCGATGGCGGCTTCCGGCTCGATGGCCGGCTGATCCGCGTGGACATCGATGCCCAGCAGCTGGCGCGCAATCACGCCACCGACCTCGCCCTGCTGGCCGACGTCGGCGAAGTGGCCCTGGGATTGCTCGAACGCCTGCCCCATCAGGCCTCGCGCGAGGGCGCCGCCCGCGTCGCCGACACCCGGGCGGCGCTGGCACTGCGCGACGCCGACGATGTCGCCCCCTATGCCGACTTCCTCGACACCCTGCGCGAGGCATTGCCCGACGCCACCATCGTCGGCGACTCCACCGGACCGGTATATGCCGGCAACTTCATCGCCGAGATGCCCGCGCCACGCCGCTGGTTCAACGCCGCCACCGGCTACGGCACGCTCGGCTACGGGCTGCCCGCCGCCCTGGGCGCGGCCCTGGGCGTGCCCGAGCGGCCGGTGATCGCGCTGGTCGGAGACGGCGGGCTCATGTTCACCCTCGCTGAAATCGCCACCGCGCGCGAGGCCGGCGTGCCCCTGGCGATCGTGATCTGGAACAACGCGGGGTATGGCGAGATCCGCCGCTACATGGACGCCCAGGATGTGCCGCGTCTCGGCGTCGATCTTGCCGCGCCGGATTTCGTGACACTGGCCCGGTCGATGGACTGCCACGGCGTGCGCGTCTCGACGCGTACCGCGCTGCACCAGGCACTTCAGGCGTCGCGCCAGGCACCGGGGCCGACCCTGATCGACGTCGAGGCCGACAGATGGTCCGCTTGAATTCATCGTATTCACCAGGAGACATCATGCGACGCACCACCACGCGGCTGATGGCCGCCCTTGCCCTGCTGCCCCTGGCAGCCCACGCCCATGCCACCGACGAGGCCACCCAGGTCTCCTTCGTCGCGCCGCCGTGGCCCGGCGTCACGGTCAAGACCGAAATCATGGCGCAGATCCTGGCCCCGCTGGGCTATACCAACGAGCGCCAGGAGCTCAGCAGCACGGTGGGCTACAAGACCTTGCAAACCGGCGACAGCGACGTCTTCCTCGCCGGCTGGCTTCCCGCCCAGCAGGACAGCTACGACGCCGCGATGGACGACGGCACCATCGTCGATCTGGGCAACAACGTCACCGGCGCACGCATGGGCTTCGCGGTCCCCGGCTACGTCTTCGATGCCGGCGTGACCAGCGCCGAGCAGCTCGACGATCCCGAGAACCGCGAACGTTTCGAGGGCCGCTACTATTCCATCGAGTCGGGCTCGACGGTCAGCGACTTCATCAACGACGCCAAACGCAACGACACCTACGGCCTGGGCGACTGGGAACTGCTGGAGTCCTCGACCCCCGGCATGCTCAGCGCCGTGCGCAGCGCCTACGACGAGAAGCGCTGGGTCGCCTTCTACGGCTGGACGCCGCACTGGATGGTGCCGGAATTCGACATGCATATCCTCGACGACCCTGAAGGCATCTATGGCGAGAACCAGGGCCGCAGCGACGTGCGTACCATCGTCGCCAAGTCCTTCAGCGAGGCCAACCCCAACCTCATGCGGCTGCTCGACCAGTTCGTGCTGACCGCCGAGCAACAAAGCGACTTCATTCGCGAATACGGCCTGGAAGAGCGCGAGCTCGAGACGGTGGCCCGCGAATGGCTGCAAGCGCACCCCGATGAACTGGCCGACTTCCTGGAAGGCGTCACCACCCGTGACGGCGAGCCCGGCCTGGCCGCCGTCAAGGCCAGCCTGTAACGCACGGCGACCGCCAGCAAGGAGCTTGCATGCAGTATTCCCGACTGACCCAGCGCATCGCCGGCGAAGGTGCCGCCGCCTGGGACATCCACTACCGGGCCCTGGCGCGTCAGGCCGAGGGCGACGACGTCATCATCCTCTCGGTGGGCGATCCGGATTTCGCCACGCCGACGCCAATCGTCGACAGTGCGGTCGACAGCCTGCGCGCCGGCGCCACGCACTATGCCGACGTACAGGGCAAGGCCCGGCTGCGCGAGTTGATCGCGCGTCGGCACCGCCAAACCGGCGGCGCCCCGGATACCCGGGCCGACAATGTCGCGGTCATGGCCGGCGCGCAGTGCGGCCTGTATGCGGTGGCGCAGTGCGTGCTCGACCCCGGCGACGAGGTGATCGTGCCCGAGCCGATGTACGTGACCTACGAGGCGGCCCTGCAGGCCGCGGGGGCGACCCTGGTGCGCGTGCCGTTGCGTGCGGCGAACGACTTTCAGCCCGACCCCGCGGAGTTCGCCGCCGCGGTCACGCCGCGCACCCGTGCGCTGCTGCTCAACAGTCCGCACAACCCCACCGGTCAGGTGCTGAGCCGCGACCACTGGGAGGCACTGGCCGCGTTGTGCCGCGAGCATGATCTGTGGCTGCTCTCCGACGAGGTCTATGCCGAGTTGATCCACGATGGCGAGCATCTCTCGCCGGATAGCCTCGCGGGCATGCGTGAGCGCACCGCCATCGTCAACAGCCTGTCCAAGTCGCATGCCATGACCGGCTGGCGTCTGGGCTGGGTGATCGGGCCTGGGCCCTTGATCCAGCACCTGACCCACCTGGCGCTGTGCATGCTCTACGGCAGCCCCGACTTCATCCAGGATGCCGCCTGCGAGGCCCTGGCCCACCCGCCTGCAGCGCTCGACGAGATGCGTCGTACCTACCGCACGCGCCGCGACAGCGTGCTCGAGGCCCTCGCCGACGACGATACCGTCGAGGCGCTGCGCCCCGCGGCCGGCATGTTCATGATGGTCGACATTCGCCGCACCGGGCTGTCGGCACAGGCCTTTGCCGACCGCTTGCTCGATACCCAGGGCGTCTCGGTACTCGCGGGGGATGCCTTCGGCCCGTCGGCGTCCGGCTTCGTGCGCTTGAGCTTGACGGTGGATGCCGACCGCCTGCGCGAGGCCTGCCGGCGCCTGGCACGCTGCGCCGCCGAGTGCCGCACGACGGCCGAGGCATGACCGCACGCGCGGCCCGGTGACGATACCCGGGCCGCTATCTTTCCACTCACTGCAGGAGGGGTATGGCTAATCACAATAACCTGGCCATCGAGGCCCGCCACCTGGTCAAGCGCTACGCCGAGCTGGAAGTCATCAAGGACGTCTCGCTCGACGTGCGCGAGGGCCACGTGGCCTCGATCATCGGCTCCAGCGGTTCCGGCAAGAGCACCTTGCTGCGCTGCATGAACCTTCTCGAGACCCCCGACAGCGGCGATCTGACCATCGCCGGCGAGTCGCTGGCCTTCTCGCCCGCTCGCCACCACCGGCCCGACCGGCGCCAGCTGCAACGCCTGCGCACGCAGGTCAGCATGGTCTTTCAGCAATTCAATCTATGGCCACACTTGAGCGTGCTCGGCAACGTGATCGAGGCGCCCATGCGCGTGCGCGGCCTGAGCAGGCGCGACGCCACATCCCTCGCCGAACATTACCTGGCGCGCGTGGGCATGGCCGACAAGCGCGATCAGTACCCCGCCTACCTCTCCGGCGGACAACAGCAGCGCGTGGCCATCGCCCGGGCCCTGGCCATGGAGCCGCGCGTGCTGCTGTTCGACGAACCCACCTCGGCGCTCGACCCGGAACTGGTCGGCGACGTGCTCGCGGTCATCCAGAGCCTCGCCGAGGAAGGCCGCACCATGCTGCTGGTCACGCACGAGATGGGCTTCGCGCGCGACGTCTCGCACCAGGTGGCGTTCCTGCATCAGGGCTGCGTCGAGGAAATCGGCACGCCGCATGATGTCTTCGAGAACGCGACCAGCGAACGCTGCCGCCAGTTCGTCTCGAGCGTGGCCTGAGCCTTTCACGTGGCGCCACCCAGGGCGCCATATCACCCCGGGCCGCACCGGCCCGATACAACAACGATGGGGAACCATGATGATCAAGCAACTGAAAGCGACCCTGATGCAGGCCACGGGCATTGTCTTGCTGGCCCTGAGCGCCACCTCGGCGATGGCGGACGAACCGCTCAAGATCGGGATCTCCGCGGAGCCCTACCCGCCGTTCACCTACAAGGATGCCGACGGCAGCTGGACCGGCTTCGAAGTCGAGCTGGGCCAGGCGATCTGCGCGCAGATGGACGCCGCCTGTGAAATCACCCCGACGGGCTGGAGCGGGATCTTCCCTGCCCTCAACAGCGGCAAGATCGACATGATCATGAATTCGCTGTCGATCACCGAGAAGCGCAAGCGGGTCATCGCCTTCAGCGATCCGTACTACTTCACGCCCTCGGCGTACGTCACCGCCAAGGCCAACGACATGCAAATTCCCGAGGACCTGGACGGCAAGATTCTGGGGGTGCAGGGCTCGACCACCAACGCCACCTTCGCACGCCGCTCGCTGGCCGATACCGGGGTCGAACTCAAGGTCTACGATCAGCAGGAACAAGCCAACCGCGACCTGCTCGCCGGACGCGTCGATGCCATCCTTGCCGACGAGATCGCCATGACGGAATTCGTCGAGCGCGACTCAGCGCAGGACTTCGAGATCCGCGCCATCGCGCCGCGTGACGATGCCTTCGGCGACGGTGTGGGCATCGGTCTGCGCCAGGGAGACGACGCCCTGCGCGACAAGCTCAACGCCGCGATCGCCAGCGTGCTCGACAACGGCCGCTGCGCCGAGCTCTCCCAGCAGTACTTCGGCACCGACATCTGCGGCGGTTGATCCGCCTCGCGATCCTCCGGCCGGGTCTGCCCGGCCGGTCCCGTTCCGACACTGCGAGATTCGACCATGCCAAGCGATCCTACCGATGGCCTGCTGGAATGGCTCGGCCCGATCCTGCAAGGCGCTCTGGTAACCCTGGAAATCGCCTTGCTGGCTTATGCCATCGGGCTCGGCCTGGGGCTCGTCGGCGCCACGGCCCGGCTCAGCCCCTGGCGCCCCCTGCGCGCCCTGGGGACGGCGTACTCCACCCTGGTGCGCGCCATTCCCGAATTGCTGTTGATCATCCTGCTGTACTACGCCGGCAGCCAGGCGCTCAATGCCCTGCTCACCGAACTCGGCGGCGACATGCACATCGAGATCAGCGGTTTCGTCACTGCCGTGGGCGTGCTCGCCTTCGTGCAGGGCGCCTACATGACCGAAGTCTTCCGCGGTGCCATCCAGGCAATCCCCAAAGGGCAGCTGGAAGCCGCCGATGCCTATGGCTTTTCGCGCCCGGCACGTTTTTACCGCATCGTGCTGCCCGCCATGCTGCCCAACGCCCTGCCCGGGATGTCCAACCTGTGGCTGATCCTGGTCAAGGACACCGCGTTGATCAGCGTGATCGGCTTCGAGGAATTGTTCTTCACCGCCCAGCAGGCGGCCGCCAGCACGCGCGACTATGCCCTGTTCTACGCCCTCGCCGGGGCGCTTTACCTGGTCATGACGCTGGGCTCCAACGCCTTGTTCGCCCGCGCGGAGCGTCACGTTCGCCGCGGCCAACCCAGCACCTAGGAGCACCCAGACATGGACTTTTCCTGGCTGACCGATCCGTTCTATCAAAAGGCCCTGTGGACCGGCTTCGTCAACACCTTGTGGCTGGTCGCCGTGTCGGCCGTCTGCGGTTTCGCGCTGGCGGTGGTGTTCGCCGTGACCCGTCTGCGCGGCCCACGCCCGCTGGCGATGCTGGTCACCGGCCTGACCACGGTGGTACGCGGCACGCCCTTGCTCGTGCAATTGTTCTTTTTCTACGACGGGGTCGGGCGCCTGCTGCCGGAAATTCCCGGCGTGCGCGAGAGTCTGGTCTGGCCGTTGCTGCGGGACCCGTTCTTCTATGGCGCGCTGACCTTCACGCTGAGCGTCGGCGCCTACACGGGCGAGGTGCTGCGCGGCGCGCTCTTGAGCGTGCCCGAGGGGGAGCTGGCCGCGGGACGCGCCTTCGGCCTGAACCGTTGGCAGATTCTCTATCGTCTGTGGCTGCCGCGCGCCATCCAGATGTGTCTGCCCACGCTGACCGGCGAGCTGATCCTGCTGCTCAAGTCGGTGCCACTGGTCTCGACCATCGCGCTGATGGATCTGCTCAAGGCCGCCAACATGGTGCGCGACGAAACCTTCCTGGTGTACGAGCCGCTCTTGCTCATCTCCGGTATCTATCTCGCCCTGACCCTGGTGCTCACCAGCGTGATGCGTCTCATCGAGCAGCGCTTCCCAGGCGCTCGCCCCGCCGCTCCCAGGCGCCGGCGCCTGCTGCCCGGCTAGCCGGCGCGCGTACGCCGAGGTGTTACAATGAGCGCCACGCAGGCAAGCGTCTGCCAAGGAAACATCGTGCGGCCAACGCATCGGAGCCGCACGATGTTCGACGTTCATTGTTCGATGGGACGCCTCGCGCATGCAGCACTTGGATTTACAGGTCATCGAAAAGGCCCTGGCCTGGACACGCGCCGGTGAGACGGTCTGGCTGTGCACGGTGCTGGCGACGTTCGGCTCGTCGCCCCGCGAGCCTGGCTCGCTGTTCGTCGCGCGTGGGGACGGCCGCCATGCAGGTTCCCTGTCCGGCGGATGCATCGAGGAGGATTTCCTCGAACGCCTGAGGCGCGGGGACTTCGAGGCGCCGATCACCACGCTGCGCTACGGCGACGGGCATGCCGACGGGCCGTCGGTGACGCTGCCCTGCGATGGCATTCTCGACGTCCTGATCGAGCGCCTGCCGGCGACGCCGGCATCGCTGGCTCATCTCGAAGCCGTGCAGGACGTGCTGCGCGGCCGGCACCCGGCCGTCCGCGACATCGACCTCGCCACGGGCGCGGCGACGCTCGTCGAGGACGACGGCAATGGACCCAGGGTGACGTGCGATGCACATCACGCCCGGGTGCGCCTCGGCCCCGTGGCGCGCCTGATCGTGGCAGGTGTGTCGCCGGTAGCAATCGCCTGCGCCGAATTCGCATGCGCGATGGGATTCGAGGTCATCGTCTGCGATCCGCGCGAAGAGGCATGGGAAGACGTGACGCTTCCCGGGGTACGCACGCGACGCGAGCTGCCCAGCGCCTTCATTGCTTCGGGCGCGAGCCACGCGGCGACGGCCATCGTCGCCCTGACCCACGACCCGCGCCTGGATGACCTGACCATGATCGAGGCCGTGCGCACGCCGGCGTTCTACATCGGGGTCATGGGCTCGCAACGCACCTCGACGGCCCGTGCCGAGCGCCTGGCACGCACCGGCGGGCTCAGCGAGGAAGAGATCGCACGTCTGCACATGCCCATCGGCCTGGCACTCGGGAGCAGGACACCCGCCGAAATCGCGCTGGCGGTCATGGCCGATATCGTGCGCGTGAGACGCGGCAAGGCACGCGATGCCCTGTAAGCGCGTGGTCGCCGTGATCATGGCCGCCGGAAGCTCGCGGCGTTTCGGAGAGCAGGACAAGCGCCGCGCCCTGCTGGCAGGGGGCGAGACGCTGCTCAACGCCTCCTTCGCGCGTGCGGTCGAGGCCTTCACTCACTGTCGCGTGGTGCTGCGCGATACCGAGACGCCGGCGCATCTCGGCCTGGCCGAGCACGCGTCCGTGATCGGTGTCGCACACGCCGACCGCGGGCTGGGTACCAGCCTGGCCGAGGCCTTCGCGACGCTTGCAGGGGACCCGTCACTCGCCGACGTTCAGGCGGCCGCGATACTGCTCGGCGACATGCCCGCCATTCGCGCCGACACGCTGCGCCGCGTGCAGCACATGGCCGATACCGCACACATAATTCGCCCCCGGCATGCCGGCCGCCCCGGCCACCCGGTACTGTTCGGACGCGATTTCTGGCCGGCGCTCACGCACCTGGACGGGGATAGCGGGGCGCGGCGACTCATCCACCAGCACCCCGAACGCTGCCGGACGATCGATGTCGATGATCCCGGCATTCTGCTGGACGTCGATACGCCCTCGGACCTGCAACACCTCGCGACGCCCGCTGGCGGCGGCGCGAGGCACTGAGATCAGCCTACACGCCTCAGGCGCTTTGCGCCTGGGGTACGTCGTCCATCAGCTTGTCGAGGGTGATCGGCAGTTCGCGAATGCGTTTGCCGGTGGCATGGTGCACCGCATTGCCGATGGCGGCCGAAAGCCCGGTGATGCCGATCTCGCCGATACCGCGCGCGCCGTACTCGTTGAACGCCAGGTCCGGGTAATCGAGCAGGATGACGTCGATCTCCGGCTGATCGGCGTGTACCGGCACCACGTACTCGGCATAGTCGTTGTTCACGGGACGACCGTTGCGCTCGTCGTACTCGGTGGCTTCGAACAGCCCCATGCCGATGCCCATGACGACCGCGCCCTCGACCTGATTGCGCGCCGTGGTTTCGTTGATCACGCGGCCCACGTCGATGGCACTGACCACGCGCGACACGCGCAGGTGAGAAATGCCCGGATCCCAGCGCACCTCGACGAAATGAGCACCGAAGGAGCGATAGGAGTATTGCGAGTCGGCGGCCTCGGTATGCGCTTCGCCGTCGGCGCTGCCGTAACGCGCGGCATCGAGGATCTCGGCGAAGCTCACCTGCTTGCCGCCGGCATTGCGCAAGCCGCCGTCCACGACGTCCAGCTCGTCGCTGGACGCCCCGGCGAAGACACCGTTGTCGCCGGTGGCGTAGCGCTTCATCTCGTCGAGGGCATTGCGCGCCGCCCCGGCGATGGCCGGCAGGGTCGTCGCCGTGGCCCAGGAGCCGCCGGAGATCGGTCCGTCCGGATAGGAGGAATCGCCCAGCTTGACGGTGATACGGTCGATCGGGATGCCGGTCACGTCGCTCACCGCCTGCGCCACGATGGTGTAGGTGCCGGTGCCGATGTCCTGTGTCGCGCAGGAGGCAAAGGCGGTGCCATCGGCACGCAGCGACACGCGTGCATCGCAGGGCCGTTTCAGCGCTTCCCAATTGCAGGCCGCCATGCCGTAGCCGACGATCTCACGACCCTCGCGCATGCTGCCGATCTGCGGATTGCGATCGTGCCACCCGAAGCGCTCGGCGGCTTGTTTCGTGGCCTCGACGATGTGGTTGCTGGAGAAATCCAGATCCTGGCTTTCGTCACGCTCGGCATAGTTGTCGAGCCGGAATTGCACCGGATCGACGCCCGCCGCCAACGCCATCTCGTCGATCGCCGACTCCAGCGCGAACAGCCCCGGCGCCGCGCCGGGCGCACGCATCGACGTGGGGGTGCCGCGATTCACCTGGGTCGTGGCATGGCTCACCGTCAGGTTGGGACAGCTGTAGAGGCTTTTGGTCACGCTGCCGCAGGTTTCCACGTACTGATCGGTGAACGACGTGGTGTTGATCGATTCGTGACGCAGCGAGACCAGCCTGCCGTTGGCATCGGTGGCCAGGCGCATGCGCTGACGCGTTTCGGGGCGATGCCCGGTAGTGGTGAACATCTGCTGACGCGGCACGACGAGCTGCACCGGGCGTTCCACTTCACGCGCCACGGCGGCGGTGGCGACGGCGTGTGGCCAGGTCCACAGCTTGCTGCCGAATCCCGAGCCGATGTACGGCGCATGCACCGTGATGCGCTCAGGAGCGATGGCGAAGATCTTGGACAGTGCATTGCGCTCGACCACGACCCCTTGCGAGGCATCATAGATGGTCAGATTGCCCTGCGCGTCCCAATACGCCACGGAGGCATGCATCTCCATCGGGTTATGGGTTTCCACCGGGGTGTGATAGGTGACGTCGATGCTCGCTGCCGCGTCTTCGAACGCCCCGGGCGCATCTCCCCGAGAGTGATTGCCGCTACCTGCCTGCGTGCCATTGTCGTCGAGTCCTTGGGCGAGATTGGCGACGGCCGACTCCGCGGCATATTCCACCTCGACATGGCGCGCGGCGGCACGCGCGTTCTCGAAGCTGTCGGCGACCACGAGCGCCACGAACTGGCCCTCGTAGTACACACGCTCGTCCTCGAACGGCAGCCGAGTTTCTTCCACCTTGTTGCCCTGCGCGAAGCTCGACGGCGTCCGGTACAGCGACGGGAAATGCCCATGATGGAAGATATCGATGACGCCCGGCATCCGCTTCGCCTCATCGACCTTGATCCGTGCCACCTTGCCCTTGGCGATGGTACTGAACACCCCATAGCCGTACGCCATGTCGGCCGGCAGGTTGTCGGCGGCATAGTTGGCGCGGCCGGCGAGCTTGTCCGGGCCGTCGATGCGCGGCACGCCCGCGCCGATGATGCTGTGCTGTTTGTCGCTCATGGTCGGTTCTCCTCGCGGGCGATCAGGCGGCGGTCAGGTCGGACAGATTGCGCACGATGGCCTGCTGGCCGAGCGGAATCTTGTAGCCGTTCTGGGAATAGGCCGTGGCCTTCTCGAAGGCCAGCCTGGCGGCATTCGCAAAGAGCGCTTCGCTGGCGGTCCTGTCCTTGAGCGCCGCTTCCACTTCCGGCGCCCGCCAGGGCTTGGTGCCGACACCCCCCATGGCCACTCGGGCCTCGCGGATGATGTCGCCGTCCATGCGCACGATCACCGCGCTGGAGGCGAGAGCGAACTGATAGGACTGACGGTCGCGCAACTTGAGATAGGCGGACCGGCTCCCGTGGATCGGCGCCTCGAGAACCACATGGGTGATCAACTCGCCCGGCTCGAGCGCATGCTCGCGGGCCGGCGTGTCACCGGGCAGCAGATGGAAGTCGCCGAAGTCGATCTCGCGCGAGCCTTCCGGCCCCTGCACCTCGACCGTGGCGCCGATCGCCGCCATCGCCACGCACATGTCCGAGGGATGCGTGGCGATGCAGGCGTCGCTGGTACCGAGCACGGCATGGACGGTCCGATTGACACCGCCGATCGCCGCGCAGCCACTGCCGGGCTCGCGCTTGTTGCAGGCGGAGACGCCATCGCGGAAATAGGGACAGCGCACCCGCTGCATGATGTTGCCGCCGGTGGTGGCCTTGTTGCGCAGTTGTGTCGAGGCCCCTGCCAGCAGAGCCTGGGACAGCACGGCATAATCCTCGACCACACGCTCGTCCCGCGCCAGCGCGGTATTGGTCACCATCGCGCCGATGCGCAGCCGCCCATCGTCGAGGCGCTCGATGGTCGTGAGATCGACGCCGTTGATATCGACCACCTTCTGCGGCTGCATCACGTCGAGCTTGACCAGGTCCAGCAGTGTGGTGCCACCTGCCAGAAAGGCGGCATCGCGATCGCTGCCATGCGCCGCGACAGCTTGTTGCGGGCTTTCGGCGCGGGCGTAATCGAAATGTCTCATGCCTTGCCTCCCTGGACGGCGCCTCGAGCTGACTGGATAGCCGCGACGATGTTCTTGTAGGCGCCGCAACGGCAGATATTGCCGCTCATCGCCTCGCGCACGTCGGCATCGCTGGTACCGATGTCGTCATCCTGCAGGACTGCCAGCGCGCTCATCATCTGACCCGCCGTGCAGTAACCGCACTGATAGGCGTCATGCTCGAGAAACGCCTGCTGCAACGGATGCTGCTGGCCGTCCTTTTCGAGCCCTTCGACGGTCGTGATCTCGTCGCCGTCGTGAGTCACGGCGAGGCTCAAGCAGGAATTGATGGACGTGCCGTTGACCAGGATCGTGCAGGCGCCGCACTGACCGTGATCGCAGCCTTTCTTGGTGCCGGTCAATTGCAGGCCGTGACGCAACGCATCGAGCAGGATCACGTTGGGTGCGACATCGAGCTGATGGCGACGTCCATTGACGGTCAGGGTGATGCGCCGTGCCCCCTCGGCGGGCGGTGCGTCGGTCTGCGTATCGGGATCGTCCGGCGAGCCGGCGTAACTCACCGATGACAACGCCGGCGCAGCGGCCACCGCCAACCCGGAAGCCCCCGCAGTCTTCAGGAAGTGGCGCCGCGACGGCGATGCCGGTTGTCGCGTGGGATCGTAATACGAGACCTCGGCCTCGAGACGTTCGCGGTCATCCATGTCGTATCCTCACCATTCGCCAGCCAGGGCTGGGGGTCCGTCTTCGGCGAGCGATTACCGGGCATCGGTGCACGCCCACCGACGTAAAATAGTCTGCGGGCCGAAAACCGTGTCAGGCGGTTCGGCCAACCTTAACGTTAGGAGACGCGTCGGATAGCCGCAAAGCTAGGGCGCTAACTTCAGAGAAACGGAGCATGATGCCAGAGGATCAGGCATGAAATACCGAGCACATGGGGCGGGAACGCAAGACCGCCGCCCGTAAACATCGTGGCGGCGGTCTGCAGGTAGCTGGTTGGTGCCGGTGAGTGGACTCGAACCACCGACCTACGCATTACGAGTGCGTTGCTCTTCCGACTGAGCTACACCGGCAGCGGCACAAAATGGTAGTCAGGATAGCGTCACTCGACAAGGCCCTGGAGCCACACACCGCGCTGCCGGCGAGGTGAACGCCGACAACGCGACAAGGGCAGGACCTTGCGGTCCTGCCCTTGTAACTTGTACAGAAGTTTATCCGTACAACGTGCTCGGTTCCCTATGAGCAGCTTTGTCGGCATCCATGCCTGTCATTAAGCGCATGTGCGCAGGACATCCACGTTGTCTTCCTGACTCGGCGAATTCCGTCACCCAGCTTCCCAGCCGGTTGAGAGCAACCTGAATCCGTGATGCCGGCGTCGACACTTTCCCTATCGCCGTCAGCGAGCATTTTTTGACCTCCGATTCCGTCTCAACCGCCGAATGCATCTCTGCCATGGCCAACCATAGCGGCATCGGCCGGCGACGATGACCCGTTTGCTCATGCATTGCTACCCGCCGGGTACGGTGATGCTGGCTGCCGGTGACCGTCAGCCCTCTGCGTGGTGCCTTTGTCCGACAGACGATCAGCATGGCGTGCCTCGGGGATAGCGCAGGCGGCTTCGCAAGGTGTTCAACACCGTCATGCGTCCGATGTCCTGCCCGAAGTCGAGGATGATCTGCCGCGCCTTGTGAATCACGAGCGCCGCACGATGCACCAGTTCTTGTAGCACGGTGCGGATCCGGCGCCGCTTGGCGGGATGGCGCACCGGGCTCAGCTCGCCGGTCATGCCCAGCTTGATCACCGCCTCCCGCGCCTCGTCCAGGCTGGTCCACCAGCCTTCCAACTCATAGTCCGGTTCGAGCAGCAACTGGCCATCGCGATCGGCGGTGCGCTCTACCAGGCGCATCACGCGTTGGACGACGTATTCGGTCTTGTTGTCGTCGTGGATCGAGACGGTCTGCGGCCACAGCGCCTGGCGCTTGCCAGGACGCAGCTCTTCCCAGTAGTCCGCCGCCACAGCCAACCAGGTATCCTGATCCGCCGTGGCCGAGCCGCGCGGGTTCCATTTGACGACATAGTCGAGCCGGCGCCCCTCGTCGGCAAAGACCTGGCGTTGCTGTTCGAGAAGCGCCAGGTGCGCCTGGCTGTCGAAGCCGCTGTCCTCGCGTAACAGGATCGGTTGCTTGGTCAGGCCTTGGGCGCGAGGCAGTACCCGCTCCAGGAAGGCGTTGCTCTCCTTCATGGTGTGCTGCTTGCCAGGCCGCAGTTCCAGACCCAGGCACCACCCTTCGTTGCCCAGATAGGCGGCGATCGGGGTGTAGCCATCGACCTTCTGGTAGGTCCGCGAGACGCCTTCCTTCTTCGAGTTGCTGTTGTCCATGACGAAGGTGTCGATGTCCAGGCAGACGTGCGTCGTCTCGGCGGTGATCGGTGCTTCGATCAGTGACAGCAGGGTCGTGGACCAGGTGGCGGTGCGCGCCTGCAGGTCGTTGGCGGCAAGTTTCTCCAGCCGCTGTCGCAGCGTCGCCGCGCTCGGCACCTTCTGCAGGGTCAGCAGTTGTTGGAAGGGCTTGTCGCGGCGGAAGTTCTCGACAGCGTCATAGTCGCTCATGCCCAGACACAGCAGGCCCAGGTAGCTCTTGATCACGTCACTGGTGCGCATGCCCAGCGTGGTGGGGAAGCGGCTGTCGATGCTGTCGACGCCAGCGATCTCGAAGCATTGCCCGATGATGGACAGCCCGGCGTGGCTGGTGAGGGTGCGGCGACTGGCGCGGAACTTGACGTTGGGCATGGCACTATCTGGGTGAATGGCGATATTCGCTATATTGCCATGCAGTTCAGTAGGTTAGAAGCATTCCTGGGGGCCGGTCTCACGGATTCAGGAGCAACTTTGATTCCCTGAGCCACTTCCCTGTGGCCGTTACCCCCAGCGACAGTGAAAAGTTATACAAGGTTTGACAGCGTGTCAAATCGAGAAAGCAATTATTCGTCGACAAACGACTCGCAGCGACCTAAGACGGCATCACTGGCATGGTCAGCAGCAACCACAGATACACCGCAATCAGCGACGCCACCACTGCGGCGATGGCCCAGGCCATGCGCTCGCGAGTCGCCTTGTCCCGGGCCGTCAGATGCTTCAACGCCAGCCGGGCACACCACCACACCGCCACCAGCACTGCCAGGGGAATGCCAATACCGATCAGAACTGTCATCTCGTGTCTCATCTCGCAGGCGATATTCGGAATACGGAATCGAGCCGAAAGTCTCGCAACGGCTGCCGCGACCGGCAAGCCCATCGCGGCAGCGGCGAACGATTGTCGACAGTGCATATGCGCAACAAACGCTGCACTGGTATAATCCGACTCGACCGCTGGGTCGCCGGCACCGTGACGGGCCACCGAATTCATCTTCTGCATGATGGTCCAAGCGCCTTCGCGGGCACCGCACCATCGCCGGGCGAGCAAGGCTGCCCATGATCGCCGGTCAGTACTTGTATCGTCCCAAGCCAACCCGCACCGCTGAAGATTCGTGCAACAGCAGTGACAAGAGAGGTCAATATCCAAATGTCCAACACGCCGAAGATCATCTACACGCTTACCGATGAAGCCCCTGCGCTGGCGACCCACTCCCTGCTACCGATCATCGCCGCTTACACCAGTACCGCCGGCGTCAGCGTCGAAACCCGCGACATTTCACTGGCCGGCCGTATCCTGGCGCAATTTCCGGACCTGCTCAGCGACGAGCAGCGCGTCAGCGACGATCTGAGCGAACTCGGCGAGCTGGCCAAGACGCCGGAAGCCAACATCATCAAGCTGCCCAACATCAGCGCCTCCGGCCCGCAGCTCAAGGCTGCCATCAAGGAACTGCAGAGCCAGGGCTACCCCCTGCCGGATTATCCGGACGAGCCCTCCAGCGACGAAGAAAAGGCGATCAAGGCCGCCTACGACAAGGCCAAGGGCAGTGCGGTCAACCCGGTGCTGCGCGAAGGCAACTCCGATCGCCGCGCCCCGCAGTCCGTCAAGAACTACGCTCGCAAGTACCCGCATCGCATGGGCGAGTGGAGTGCCGATTCCCAGTCTCATGTCGCGCACATGAGCGAGGGGGACTTCTACGGCAGCGAGCAATCCGCCGTGATCGCTCAGGCCGGCAAGCTCAAGATCGAGCTCCAGCAGAAAGACGGCACCCGCACGGTGCTGAAGGAGAACCTGGCGGTTCAGGAAGGCGAGGTCGTGGATGCCGCTCGCATGAGCAGCCGCCGCCTGCGCAACTTCATCGACAGCGAGATCAATGACGCCAAGAAGCGCGGCGTACTGTTCTCGCTGCACCTCAAGGCGACCATGATGAAGGTCTCGGACCCGATCATGTTCGGCATGGTGGTCGAGGAATTCTACAAGGACGTGCTCGAGAAGCATGCCGACGCCCTCAAGCTGGCCGGCTTCAGCCCCAACAGCGGCATCGGCGATCTCTACAGTGCCATCCAGTCGCTGCCCAGCGAACAGCAGGACGCGATCACCAGCGACATCGACGCTCTCTACAAAGAGCGCCCGCCGATGGCGATGGTCAACTCGCACAAGGGCATCACCAACCTGCATGTTCCCTCTGATGTGATCATCGACGCCTCCATGCCGGCAATGATTCGCGACTCGGGCAAGATGTGGGGAGCCGACGACGCCCTGCACGACGCCAAGGCAGTGATTCCCGACCGTTGCTACGCCGGCATCTACCAGGTCGTGATCGATGACTGCAAGCAGAACGGTGCCTTCGACCCGACCACCATGGGCAGCGTTCCCAACGTCGGCCTGATGGCACAGAAGGCCGAAGAGTACGGCTCTCACGACAAGACCTTCCAGATCCCGGCCGATGGCACCGTGGTCGTCACCGACGAAAACGGGCAGCAGCTGTTCAGCCACGACGTGGAAGCCGGCGACATCTGGCGCATGTGCCAGACCAAGGACGCGCCGATCCAGGACTGGGTCAAGCTCGCCGTCACCCGGGCTCGTGACAGCGGCAGCCCTGCCGTCTTCTGGCTGGACCCTCAGCGTGCCCACGACGCGCAGTTGATCAAGAAGGTCGAAGGCTACCTCAAGGACCACGACACCAGTGGCCTCGACATTCGCATCATGGCGCCGGAAGACGCGATGCGCTTCTCTCTCGAACGCATTCGCAAGGGTGAGGACACCATCTCGGTCACCGGGAACGTGCTTCGCGACTACCTGACCGACTTGTTCCCGATCATGGAGCTCGGCACCAGCGCCAAGATGCTCTCCATCGTACCGCTGATGGAAGGCGGCGGCCTGTTCGAGACCGGTGCCGGCGGCAGCGCGCCCAAGCACGTACAGCAGTTGCTGGAAGAGAACCACCTGCGCTGGGACTCGCTGGGTGAATTCCTGGCACTTGCCGCCTCGCTCGAGCACCTCGGCAAGACCTACGGCAACACCAAGGCCAAGGTTCTCGGCAAGACACTCGATCAGGCGACCGGCAAGTTCCTCGACGCGGACAAGTCGCCCAAGCGCAAGGTCGGCGAGCTGGATAACCGTGGTAGCCACTTCTATCTCTCGCTCTACTGGTCCCAGGCACTGGCCGCTCAGGATGAGGATGCCGAGCTGAAGGAGCAGTTCACCGAACTGGCCAAGTCGCTCGAAGCGGACGAAGCCAAGATCGTCAATGAACTCAACGAGGTGCAGGGCAAGCCGGTGGACATCCACGGCTACTACCATCCCGATCATGAGCTGGCCAGCAAGGCGATGCGTCCCAGCGCCACACTGAACGCGGCTCTGGACGCACTCATGCAGCGCTGATGGCACTGCCCGAACCGGCGGCTCCGGTTCGAACAGCCAGGTACTGATCGCAGGCCCATGCTCCGGCATGGGCCTGTTGCGTAGAAGCTCCCGGCGGCATGCGACGGACCGAAAAAAGCCCTCCACGACGGGAGGGCCAAAACGTAGTACGCAGTGTGAGCCACTACGCGATGGAATCGGACATCCTTGCAGGTTCCTCGCCATCCATGGCTCACGGTTACAAAAGATAACACATTAGCGACGTATCGTTTACCGACATCCGATACTTTTTCAGTAAGCTTCTGACTACATCAAATGTCAGCACCTGCGATCCACCGGGCGGTTTCTCGGATGATGAATAGTATCCGAGTCCAATTGTCGGGTATTTAACCTGGATCAATCTAGTCCCCTCTCGCTATGTCACTGTGGTCGCCGTCGAGCAGGGAAGCGACCTTGATGCTCAAGCATCGCGCACAGGGACGTGTGGCAAGTCGCAGGGAGCTCGGCAGGATACTGCAATGACGCAACGTCCACAGCCCGGCCTCGGCCGGGCTTATCTCTATTCAGAGCTGTCCTCGGCGACACGCCGGAAAGGGCGGATGCAGGTTGTGAGTGCAACACCGTCAATGTGTCGATGACGGCGCTTCATGGCACTTCGCCATGTGCTCGCTCATCACCTCAATGGGGCACTTGAAGTCGAAGCGCTTTCTCGGTCGTATGTTTAGCTCAAGCGCGATTTCATCCAGCTCTTGCTATAGACCGATAGATCCGTCCCCTTGAGCAAGTACTGCCGTATGAGCCCATTAATATTGAGGGGACGGCCAGCCACTTGGCGCCCCTCTACCATGGGCTGTGTGGGTCACAGAAGTAGATGGCGACACCGGTATTCTGGGTGATCTTGGCGGGCTGTGTCATCTCACGTCCCTGGCCATACGCCATGCTCTTCCGTGCGGCCAGCGGCATGCGATTCAGTGCCGCGCTGAAGCCTTCCGCAGCCGAGGTGGCCGTCGCATCGTTCATCTTCGCCAGAATCAGGCAGCCGCTTTTGAGTTCGACGAGGGTGCCGACAGCCGATGCATTGTTCTTGCCCTTGATCAGGACGCCTTCCCAGTGGCCAGGAAACTCACGTTTCTCCACCTCAGGTGGACGAAGGTGAATGCTAACCATGCCCGGGATCTGGTTGCGCCGGTCAACCTGGCTACGACGCGGCTTGCGGGTCATTCTTCCTTGCCGCAGACAATGGATCAGTTCCTTTCTCAGTTCACCGACGGGCAACGCGTAGATAGCACTGTAAACCGTTTCTCGGCAGACGTAGACGCCTCGAAGGTCAGGGATATTCATATGCTTGAGCTTGCCGCTGATCTATTCGGGAGACAAGCGTCGACGCAGCATGTGCTGAATCAAGGGCTGCCTGGAGTAGTTTGCACCTTGGGCGACAACCGCCTCGACGGTCATGACGGCGCTGTTGTGCGTGTGGTGCGCGATACCGGCCATCGGACGACCCATTTCAATCTCTCGACTGACCGTTGCCGGGGATCGTTCGAGCAGAGCCGCTACCTTCCTGATACTCAAGCCTTGTGCGAGGCTGCCTGGATCGTGGCATGTTCTTCAGTGCAAAGTTCAGGATATGACATGGGGTCAATACCTTACTCGTTTGGTCAGGTGTTGCACTCAGAATTTGCGGCCAAGCTTGTCCGGCTTCAACAATAGTCATGCTTACTCCAATCTGCCTGTCCATAAGGGTGACACTCACTAGAACCTAACCCTTTGCTCGGATAAAAGCTAAGGAGAAGCTTGTGCATCACTTAGTCAGCGACCATGTCATATCTCGGCTCAAGACATGGGGGGGGCACCCGTGTCTTTGGGTATTCAGGAGATGTGTAGTGGTCAAGTGCTTTTGGCCACCGAGCTTTGAGCATTCCAGTAGTTCTTTTCTGCCAAGTTCGGCGGTATCCCATCGTTATGCTTGTGCGGCCTGAGGCTGCTGTAGTAACCGATCATATAATCAGTGACAGATCGCTTCGCCGCAGCGACATCGGGATAGCCGATCTCTGGTATCCATTCCGTTTTCAGGCTTCTGAAGAAGCGCTCTGTTGGGGCATTGTCCCAGCAATTGCCACGGCGACTGAGACTCAGCGTCATTCGGTAGCGCCAAAGCATCTGCCGGAATGCCCGGCTGGTGTACTGGCAACCCTGATCCGAATGAAACAGGATATTCCGTGGCTCTCCACGCGATTCGTAGGCCATGGTCAGCGCTTTCTTTACCAGCTCCGTGTTCGGCGATAGGGACAATGCCCACCCCACGGGTTTACGAGCATACAAGTCGATGACCACTGCCAGATAAGCCCAGCGTGCCCCTGTCCAAATATAGGTAATGTCGCCGGTCCATACCTGATTGGGCTTCTTTACATCGAACTCCCGATCAAGAACATTCGGTATATCCAGGTGTGGCTGATCAGCCTTCTTGTAGGCGTGCCTCGGCGGCTGCGAACTCATCAGCCCCAGCTGCTTCATCCGCCTGCTGGCCCGATAACGACTCAACTGTATTCCTGCCTGCGTGACCATTTTTGCAATGCTGCGAGCGCCGGCAGAGCCGTTACTGACGGTATGCGCCTCGACAACCTGATCCAGCAGCTTCTGCTCAGTCTCACAAGGTCTTCTATCCCGACTACGCCAAGCCCGGTAGCTACTGCGATGCACCCCAAACACCTGACACAAGTGCTGCACCGCGTAGCTCTCTTCAAGTCGCTCGATTATCGAGAATTGCTCAGGGAGTCCGACATCAAGAGAGCGGTAGCCTTTTTTAATATTGCCTTCTCTTCTTCCACTCGCCGCAGCTTGCGCTTCAGTTCCTGGATCTCACGCTGTTCCGGCGTCAGAGCCTCACCTTTCAGCGGCACCTTGCCTGCCCGCTCAGCGCGAAGCCTGCGAACCCAATACTCCATGGTGGATTTGCCAACCCCCATGGCCTCACACGCCGCCTTCAGCGTGTAGCCCTGGTCGACCACGAGCTGGGCCGCTTCCAAGCGAAATTCCGGGCTAAACGTTCTCTTCTTCGTCATCATCTGCACCTGATTGTCTCTGTGAGCCATCATACACTCAAAGTCAGGTGGCCAGATTCACTGTGCCACTACAATGGCGATAATGGGTTAATGGGCGCTCTGGGACGCGCCAAAGGGGCCATGGAGTTTGTACAACCTCGGCATGAAGAGATGGCTGCGTTCATGGCATGCGGACATGCCAAATTTACCGGCGAGGTCGGCGTCTGCATGGCGACCTCGGGCCCTGGCGCGATCCACCTTCTCAATGGGCTTTATGATGCCAAGAAAGATCATGTCCCCGTTGTTGCCATCGTCGGGCAGCAGGCAAGAACGGCGCTTGGGGGCGAGTACCAGCAGGAAGTCGACCTGGTGTCGCTTTTCAAGGACGTCGCTGGCGACTTCGTTCATATGGCTACGAGCCCGGGCCAGATACGCCATCTCATCGACCGTGCCATTCGTATTGCACTGGGGGAGCGTACCGTTACGGCCATCATCATTCCCAATGACCTACAGTCACAGAAAGCCGTCGAAGAGCCTGCGCACGCCCATGGCACCGTACACTCGGGGGCCGGCTTCACTTCGGCCAAGGTGGTCCCCGACTCTCGGGCCTTGGCGCAAGCAGCAGAGGTGCTCAACAGCGGTAGGCGCATTGCCATCCTCATCGGTGCTGGCGCCAGAGGCGCGGAGCAGGAGCTCAAGGACATCGCCGACTGAGCTATGGTGACTTCTGGTGTACGGGAGGAGGTAGGAAGGGTGGCGTATCCTG
>JQNW01000006.1 GCA_000761475.1 Chromohalobacter israelensis | reverse complement strand
ACTGCCGACCTCACCCTTATCAGGGGTGCGCTCTAACCAACTGAGCTACAGACCCAGCACCATGCTAACTGCTAAGCCTGTGGCACTCGGTCGGCCGACCTCACCCTCCTTTCCATTAAGGTCAGGGGGTGCGCTCTAACCAACTGGCACCAGACCCGGCTTACCACTGGGTCCAGGACCCAAACAGTCGTTGCTCTGCTTCGATCAGGTAATTCATTGTGAGCGCTTACCCGGGCAGGGTGTGCACCGTCGTTTAAGGAGGTGATCCAGCCGCAGGTTCCCCTACGGCTACCTTGTTACGACTTCACCCCAGTCATGAACCACACCGTGGTGATCGCCCTCCGAAGTTAGGCTAACCACTTCTGGTGCAGTCCACTCCCATGGTGTGACGGGCGGTGTGTACAAGGCCCGGGAACGTATTCACCGTGCCATTCTGATGCACGATTACTAGCGATTCCGACTTCATGGAGTCGAGTTGCAGACTCCAATCCGGACTGAGGCCGGCTTTCTGGGATTGGCTTCACCTCGCGGCTTCGCAACCCTTTGTACCGGCCATTGTAGCACGTGTGTAGCCCTACCCGTAAGGGCCATGATGACTTGACGTCGTCCCCACCTTCCTCCGGTTTGTCACCGGCAGTCTCCCTAGAGTTCCCGACCGAATCGCTGGCAAATAGGGACAAGGGTTGCGCTCGTTACGGGACTTAACCCAACATTTCACAACACGAGCTGACGACAGCCATGCAGCACCTGTCTCTGCGCTCCCGAAGGCACCCCGGAATCTCTTCCGGGTTCGCAGGATGTCAAGGGTAGGTAAGGTTCTTCGCGTTGCATCGAATTAAACCACATGCTCCACCGCTTGTGCGGGCCCCCGTCAATTCATTTGAGTTTTAACCTTGCGGCCGTACTCCCCAGGCGGTCGACTTATCGCGTTAACTGCGCCACTAAGTCCTCAAGGGACCCAACGGCTAGTCGACATCGTTTACGGCGTGGACTACCAGGGTATCTAATCCTGTTTGCTACCCACGCTTTCGCACCTCAGCGTCAGTGTCAGTCCAGAAGGCCGCCTTCGCCACTGGTATTCCTCCCGATCTCTACGCATTTCACCGCTACACCGGGAATTCTACCTTCCTCTCCTGCACTCTAGCCTGCCCGTTCCGGATGCCGTTCCCAGGTTGAGCCCGGGGCTTTCACACCCGGCGTGACAAGCCGCCTACGCGCGCTTTACGCCCAGTAATTCCGATTAACGCTTGCACCCTCCGTATTACCGCGGCTGCTGGCACGGAGTTAGCCGGTGCTTCTTCTGTGGGTGATGTCGCTCTTGCCGGGTATTGGCCGACAAGCCTTCTTCCCCACTGAAAGTGCTTTACAACCCGAAAGCCTTCTTCACACACGCGGCATGGCTGGATCAGGCTTTCGCCCATTGTCCAATATTCCCCACTGCTGCCTCCCGTAGGAGTCTGGGCCGTGTCTCAGTCCCAGTGTGGCTGATCATCCTCTCAGACCAGCTACGGATCGTCGCCTTGGTGAGCCGTTACCCCACCAACCAGCTAATCCGACATAGGCTCATCCAATCGCGCGAGGTCCGAAGAGCCCCCGCTTTCTCCCGTAGGACGTATGCGGTATTAGCCTGGGTTTCCCCAGGTTATCCCCCACGACTGGGTAGATTCCTATGCATTACTCACCCGTCCGCCGCTCGTCAGCGTCCAGCAAGCTGGACCTGTTACCGCTCGACTTGCATGTGTTAGGCCTGCCGCCAGCGTTCAATCTGAGCCATGATCAAACTCTTCAGTTGAAAGTCTGATAGTCCGTTGAGCGGACCAAACTTGGTTCAAGACCAAAACGTTCTCAAAAAGACCCGAAGGTCTCTGACGAGTCGCTTGCCTTGATAGGTCGTGACTGGCACCCCTATCCCGGGCAAGCGCCCACATGAATTACCTGATCGACTTGTTAAAGAGCATCTCGTTTTCGCCGAAGCGCCTAACGAGGAAGGCGTATTCTACCGATACCGCCGTGATTGTCAAGGCAACATGCCTGTCGGGACAATCCGTCACCGCATCCGAACATCCGTGCGATGAGTGGCGACTCGAGAGGTGCGCATTTTACCGAAACCGGCGCGACTGTCAAGCGAGATTATTCGAGGCGAACCTGAAAACCTCAAGCAAGTCAGTCACTTGCGAACCTCTTTCACCGCTGGCCACGAGGTCCGTCGCCGGCAGCGGATGCGTACTTTACGGATCCGCCGCCGTGAACGCAAGGGGTTTTTCGCCTCCTGCGCTCATCGCGTTATCCACACCCGCCCGTCGTGCCGCCTCGCCAACGGCATGTGGATAACCGAATCGTGCACGAAACCTTCAGACGAGCGTCACTCGCGCGTAGCGCTTCTTGCCGGCCTGAATGACATAACGCTGCCCCGTGGCGAGCATGGCATCCTTGGCGACCACTTCCCCATCGACCTTGACGCGTCCGTTACTGAGCATGTCCTTGGCCTGGGCGCTGTTATTGGTCAGCCCTGAGCGGTTGAGCACCGCCGCGATGGGGGCCTGCTCACCCTCGAACGCCACCTCGACGTCCGGCAGGTCATCCGGCAGCTCGCCCTCGGCCAGCTGGTTGCCCGCGGACTTGTGCGCGTTGGCGGCGGCTTCTTCGCCGTGATAACGGGCGATCAGTTCCCGTGCCAACTCCATCTTGATATCACGCGGATTGGCGCCTGACTCGATGGAACGACGGATCTCCTCTATCTCGTCGTTGGACTTCAGTGACAGCAATTCGAAGTAACGCCACATCAGGCTGTCCGGCATCGACACCAGCTTGTTGAACATCACGCCGGGAGTGTCATCGACACCCACGTAATTCCCCAATGACTTGGACATCTTCTGGACGCCATCCAGTCCTTCCAGCAACGGCATGGTCATGACCACCTGCGGCGCCTGGCCGAAGTGCTTCTGGATCTCGCGGCCCATCAGCAGGTTGAACTTCTGGTCGGTGCCGCCCAGCTCGATGTCGGCCTCGAGTGCGACCGAGTCGTAGCCCTGAACCAATGGGTAGAGGAACTCGTGGATGGAGATCGATTGATTGGCGGTATAGCGCTTCTCGAAATCATCGCGTTCCAGCATGCGCGCCACGGTGGACTGCGCCGCCAGCTCGATCATGTCGGCCGCGGAGAGCTTGCTCATCCATTCGGCATTGAAACGTACCTCGGTCAGCGCCGGGTCGAGGATCTTGAACACCTGCTCCTTGTAGGTCTCGGCATTCGCCTTGACCTCCGCCTCGGTCAGCGGCTTGCGCGTGACGTTTTTCCCCGTGGGGTCACCGATACGCCCGGTGAAATCGCCGATCAAGAACACTACCTGATGGCCCAGCTCCTGAAACTGGCGCATCTTGGTCAACAGGACGCTATGCCCGAGATGCAAATCCGGCGCGGTGGGATCGAAGCCTGCCTTGATACGCAGCTTGCGGCCGGACTCGAGCTTCTTTACCAGCTCGTCCTCCAGCAGGATTTCATGGGTCCCGCGCTTGAGCAGCGCCAGCGCATCAGCGACATCGGTCATCGTATCCTTCTCCGAAAAAGGGTGGTTTGGGCAATAAGCGGGGATGTTAGCATGACTCATCGTCGACGGTTGAGCGCGACCCTGGCATACGGAGACCAGCATGCCCCTTTACATCGGCTTGATGTCCGGCACCAGCCTGGATGGTATCGACGCCGCCCTGGTACGGTGCGGCGAGGGCCGTCCCGAGTGGCTCGGCGCCACCGGCCTGCCCTTTTCCGCTGCGCTGCACGATGACCTGCTGGCACTCTGCCTGGCACGCGAGGTTTCGTTCGCCGAACTGGCACGCCTCGAGACCGCCTTCTGCGAACGCCAGGCCGAGGCGGTCAACCGCCTGCTGCTCGAAACGGGCACGCCCCGGGAAGCGATCACGGCCATCGGCAGCCACGGCCAGACCATCGAACACGCCCCGAACGCCACGCCGGCGCATACCTACCAGCTCGACAATCCCAGCCTGCTGGCCGAGCTGACCGGGTGCGCCGTGGTCGGCGATCTGCGGCGCCGGGACCTGGCGGCCGGAGGCCAGGCCGCCCCTCTGGCGCCCGCCTTTCATGCTGCCCTCTTCACCACGTCGGAGGCCTATCGCCTGGTACTCAATCTCGGCGGCATCGCCAACCTGACGCGACTGCCGCCGTCCGGCCAGGCTGCCCCCGTGGTGGGCTTCGATACCGGTCCCGCCAACATGCTCATGGATGCCTGGAGCCAGCGCCACCTGGGACACCCCTACGATGCCGACGGTGCCTGGGCCGCCAGCGGTCGTGTCGATGATGCGCTGCTCGCCCGACTGCTCGATGACGACTACTTCTCACGCCTGCCGCCCAAGAGCACGGGACGCGAGCATTTTCACCTCGACTGGCTGACGTCACGCTTGAGCGGGCACGAATCCCCTTGTGACGTACAGGCGACCCTGGCCGAGCTGACCGCCGCCAGCATCGCCATGGGCGTCACCCAATGCAGCGCTGGCGTCTCCACTGCCTATGACGCCCTGATCCCCTGCGGCGGAGGCGCCCACAACGCCGACCTGCTGACACGCATACAGCGCCACTTGCCCGAGATTCCGCTGACGCCCTGTGAACGGTTCGGCTGGTCGCCGGACTGGCTCGAAGCCGGCGCCTTCGCCTGGCTGGCGCATCAACGCGTGGCAGGACTCCCCGGCAACCTGCCCGACGTCACGGGTGCACGCGGCCCACGGGTATTGGGCGGTCTCTACGCCGGCTGAAGCCCTCACTCATCCTCGCGCCACTCGTCATCGCCTTTCAGGGTGAAGCGCTCGGCGGCATCGGCAGCCCTCGCCAGCTGCGGGCTCTCGGCATCGCCATAGGCGATTTGCAGACGCAGGTCGTTGGCGGAATCGGCATGCACCAGCGCCATCTTTTCGCTGATCCGCCCTTGCCGGTAGAGCGCGTACAGGGCCTGGTCGAAGGTCTGCATGCCCTGATCCCGTGAGCGCTGCATGACCTCCTTGATATCGTGAATCGCTCCCTTGCGAATCAGGTCGCTGATCAGCGGCGAGCGCAGCATCACCTCGACGGCCGCACACCGCCCCTCGCCATCCTCGCGAGGCAACAGACGCTGCGCGACGATGGCCTGCAGGTTGAGCGAAAGATCCATCCACACCTGTTCGTGGCGCTCGCTGGGAAAGAAGTGCTGAATGCGCTCCAGGGCCTGGTTGGCGTTATTGGCATGCAGCGTCGCCAGGCACAGATGCCCGGTTTCGGCAAAGGTCAGGGCATGCTCCATGACTTCGCGCGAACGCACCTCGCCGATCAGGATCACGTCCGGCGCCTGGCGCAGCGCATTCTTGAGCGCCACCTCGAAGGACTCGGTATCGATGCCCACTTCCCGCTGGTTGATGATCGCCCGCCCGTGAGGGTGAATGTACTCGATGGGGTCCTCGATGCTGATCACGTGCCCCCCGGTGGTCTGGTTGCGATGCTGGATCATCGACGCCAGCGTCGTCGACTTGCCGCTTCCGGTGCCGCCGACGATGAATACCAGGCCACGCTGACGATTGACCAGTTCCCCCAGCGCCGAGGGCAGGGCCAGGCTTTCCAGATCGGGGATATCGTAGGCGATGCGCCGCACGACCATCGCCATCTGGCTACGCTGGTAGAAAGCACTGACACGAAAGCGCCCCTTGCCCGGCACGCTGAGCGCGAAGTTGGCCTCGCGCTCGGCCTCGAAGCGTTCGCGTACCCCCTGAGGCAGCGCCGCCGAGACCAGTTCACGCACTTGCCCCACCGACATCGCCTTGTCTCCCAGCGTGACCAGTGCGCCATCGATCTTGAGACTCGGCGGCGCCCCCGTGGACACGAGCAGATCGGAGGCCTGCTTGTCGAGCATGATATCCAGCAGTTGCGTCAGCCATTCATGCGGCGTCATCTCGTCCGTTCTCCTTCCCCGCGTCTCGATTCGTGCCAGGCTCACACACCCAGCACGCGTCCGTCCTTCGCCTTGGCCTGCGCCTCGGCACGCGAAACGATACCCTGCGACACCAGCCGCGAAAGCGCCGCATCCAGAGTCTGCATGCCCAGGCTACCGCCGGTCTGGATCGAGGAGTACATCTGCGCCAGCTTGTTTTCGCGTATCAGGTTTCGCACCGCGCCGCTGGCGACGAGTATCTCGTGCGCCGCCACGCGCCCGCCACCCTCGCGCTTGAGCAGCACCTGCGAGATCACCCCTTGCAACGACTCGGACAGCATCGACCGCACCATGCTTTTCTCGTCGCCGGGAAAGACATCGATGATGCGGTCCACCGTCTTGGCGGCCGACGTGGTGTGCAGAGTACCGAACACCAGGTGGCCGGTTTCGGCGGCGGTCAACGCCAGGCGGATGGTCTCCAGGTCGCGCAGTTCGCCGACCAGGATCACGTCCGGATCCTCGCGCAGTGCCGAACGCAACGCCGTGGCGAAGCTGCGCGTATCGCGGTGAAGCTCGCGCTGATTGACGAGGCTGCGCTTGCTGCGGTGCACGAATTCCACCGGGTCCTCGATGGTCAACACATGCTGGTAGTAGTTTTCGTTGACGTAGTCGATCATCGCCGCCAAGGTCGTGCTCTTGCCCGAGCCGGTCGGCCCCGTCACCAGCACCAGGCCTCGCGGCAAGGAAGACAGACGGCGAAATACCTCGCCCAGTTCCAGGTCGTCGAGAGTGAGCACCTCGCTGGGAATGGTGCGGAAGACGGCGCCGGCACCGCGCCCCTGGTGAAAGACGTTGACGCGGAAGCGCGCCACCCCCGGCACATCGAACGAGAAATCGTGCTCGAGCGCCTCTTCGTAGTCGCGGCGCTGCTGATCGTTCATGATCGCGTAGATCAGCTTGCGGACCTCACGATCCTCGATCGGCGGCACGTTGAGCCGGCGGATGTCGCCATCGACGCGAATCATCGGCGGCAGCCCGGCGGACAGGTGCAGGTCGGAGGCCTTCTGCTTTGCCGAGAACGCCAGCAGTTCGATAATATCCATGCATTTCTCTCGCTCGCGGACAGGGGTTCCCCAGTATGCCAGATGTCAACATCGTCGAATCCCTCGAGGACGCACGCAACCGTCTGCGCACTGCCTTGACGAACGTGGGACGCGACCCGGCTTCGGCGCACCTGCTCGCGGTCAGCAAGACGCAGCCCGCGGCGAGCGTGCGCCAGGCGTTCGAGGCGGGCCAGCGCGAGTTCGGCGAGAACTATGTCCAGGAGGCCCTCGACAAGCAGGCCGCGCTGGCCGACCTGGACGCTATCGTCTGGCATTTCATCGGCCCGCTGCAATCCAACAAGACCCGCGCGGTCGCCGAACACTTTCAATGGGTCCATACCCTCGACCGCGAGCGCATCGCCCGACGACTCGCCGCGCAACGCCCGCCAGCATTGGGCCCGCTGGATGTCTGCCTGCAAGTCAACGTCAGCGGCGAAGCCAGCAAATCGGGCGTCGCGCCGGCGGATCTGCCGGCACTGGCCGACGTGGTGGTCACGCTCCCCCAACTGCGGCTGCGCGGTCTGATGACACTACCCGCGCCGAGCGACGAGCTGGCAACGCAACGACGTCCTTTCGCCGAGCTGCGCGAGCTGCTCGCGTCACTCCGCCAGCGACACCCCCAGGCGCCATTGGATACCCTGTCGATGGGCATGAGCGGCGACCTGGAAGCCGCCGTCCTCGAAGGGGCCACCTGGGTACGCCTGGGCACGGCCATTTTCGGCCAGCGTGCGCCGCGCGCCTGACTGCCTTGTCCCCAACCGTATCGCGTCGCCGCGACATTCAGGAGATACCATGACCAGCCAAGTCACATTCATCGGTGCCGGCAACATGGCGAGCGCCATCTTCGGAGGCATGGTCGAGGGCGGTTATCCCGCCGAGGCCATCACCGCCACCGGGCGGGATCCCCAGGCGCTCGCCGCACTTGCCGAGCGCCATGGCATCCGTACCACCACCGACAATCTCGCCGCCGTGGACGGTGCCGATGTCGTGGTGCTCGCCGTCAAACCGCAGATCATGCGTGAGGTGTGCCACGAGCTTCGCGACACGGTGCAGGCGCAGCGACCCCTGATCGTCTCCGTGGCCGCCGGCTTGAACGCCGCGACGCTGGAGAGCTGGCTCGGCGGCGAGCTCGCCGTGATTCGCTGCATGCCCAACACCCCCAGTCTCGTCGGCCAGGGTGCGGCAGGCTTGTTCGCCAACGCGCGGGTCAGCGAATCGCAGAAGCAACTGGCCACCACCCTGCTGGAAGCCGTGGGTCTGGTGGAATGGGTCGCCGATGAAACGCTGCTCGAGGCCGTCACCGCCGTGTCGGGAAGCGGCCCGGCCTACTTCTTCCTGATCATGGAAGCGCTCGAGGATGCCGGCAAGAAACTCGGCCTCCCCGCCGACAGCGCTCGCCGCCTGGCCTTGCAGACCGCCTTCGGCGCGGCGAGCATGGCTCGCGAAAGCGAGTTCGAGCCGGCCGAGTTGCGCCGCCGCGTCACCTCGCCCAATGGCACCACCGAGCGTGCCATCGCCAGTTTCGAGGACGACGGCCTGCGCCGCCTCTTCGAGAACGCGACGCAGGCCTGCGCCACCCGCGCCCGGGAGCTGTCCGACGAACTGAGCCGCGACTGACACTACTCTTATCACCCATTCGACATGGAGGAGCCCCATGGGCAGCCAAATGGGAAGCGCCGGCTTGATGCTGGTCAACACGCTAGTCAATGTGTATCTGTTCGTGCTGATGCTGCGCTTCTTGCTGCAGTTTTCCCGCGCCGACTACTACAATCCCGTCAGCCAGGCCGTGATCAAGGCCACTCGTCCGGTCGTCGCACCGCTGCAGCGCATCTTTCGTCCACGCGGGCGTTTCGATCCCGCCACGCTGGTCGCCGGCCTGCTGCTCAAGGGCATCACCATTTTTCTGCTGCTCAAGTTCGCCGGAATCACCATGCCGCCGCTGCAGGGCGTTCTGGTGGCAGCCCTGGCCGGCGTATTGAGCGCGATCCTGGATATCTACTTCTTCGCCTTGATCATCATGATCATTCTCAGCTGGGTCGCGCCGCAGGCCAACCACCCCGGTGCCATTCTCGTCCACCAGCTGGTCGAGCCGATCATGGCGCCGGTGCGCAAGGTCATTCCACCACTCGGCATGATCGACTTGTCGCCCATCGTGGTGTTCATCGCCATCAGTCTGTTCGACAGTCTCATCGTCGGTGCACTGGCCCGTGCCGCGGGACTGCCCGGCATGCTGGTGGGCTTCTGAACATTCGCCAATGGCGCCCTGGCGCGCCTCAAGCTGGACACGGAAACTGACACACACGATGCCCGATACGCTACCTCCCGACTCGGTCGGTCTGGTCACGCCACAAACGGCGCACTTCGATACGCCGCTGGCGCTGGCCGGCGGCAAGACGCTGGACGACTACACCCTGGTCTACGAGACGTATGGCCAGCTCAATGCCGAACGCAACAACGCGGTCTTGATCTGCCATGCCCTTTCCGGTCATCACCACGCGGCAGGCTTCCATTCCATGGAGGATCGCAAGCCCGGCTGGTGGGATGCCTACATCGGCCCCGGCAAGGCGATCGACACCAACCGCTTCTTCGTCGTGTCGCTCAACAACCTCGGCGGCTGTCATGGCAGCACCGGTCCCTGCGCCACCAATCCCGAGACACGGCGCGCCTGGGGGCCGGAGTTCCCCGTCATGACGGTCAGCGACTGGGTGCATAGCCAGGCACGCCTGGCCGATCGCCTGGGCATCGAGCGTTTCGCTGCCGTGGTGGGCGGCAGCCTGGGGGGCATGCAGGTACTGCAATGGACGATGGCCTACCCGGAGCGTATCGCCAATGCCGTGGTCATCGCCGCCACGCCGCGTCTGTCGGCACAGAACATCGCCTTCAACGAGGTGGCCCGCCAGGCGATCCGCTCCGACCCCGACTTTCATGACGGCTGGTACACCGAGCATGGCACGGTGCCCAAGCGCGGCCTCAAGCTGGCGCGCATGATCGGCCATATCACCTACCTGTCCGAGCATTCCATGGGCGCCAAGTTCGGTCGCGACCTGCGCACGGATCAGCTCAACTTCGGTTACGACGTGGAGTTCCAGGTGGAATCGTACCTGCGCCATCAAGGCGATACGTTCTCCACCAGTTTCGATGCCAACACCTATCTGCTGATGACCAAGGCACTGGATTATTTCGACCCGGCCGCCGCTCACGGTGGCGACCTCGCCGCGGCGCTGGCACCCGCCCAGTGTCCGTTCCTGGTGATCAGCTTCACCACCGATTGGCGTTTCGCGCCGCCCCGCTCTCGCGAGCTGGTGGAAGCCTTGATGCGCGCCGACAAGGCGGTCAGCTATGCCAGCATCGACTCCCCCCATGGGCATGATGCCTTTCTGCTCCCGCACCCACGCTACGAAGCGGTCTTCGGGGGCTTCATGCGGCGTGTCGCACGTGACTTGATGCTCGAGGAGACTGCCTGATGCGCGCTGATCTCAAATTGATTCACGACTGGGTACCGCAAGGCGCGCGCGTGCTCGACCTGGGCTGCGGCGACGGCACACTGCTCGCCGCGCTGGCGCGCGACAAGCAGGTCATCGGCTACGGCCTGGAGATCGACCCCGAGGGCATTACCGGCTGCATCGAGCGGGGGGTGAACGTCATCGAACAGGATATCGACGACGGGCTGAGCAATGTCGACGACGATGCCTACGACCTGGTGATCATGACCCAGGCACTGCAGGCCTTGCAGCGCCCCGACCTCACCCTCGACGAAATGTTGCGGGTAGGACGCGAGTGCATCATCGCCTTCCCCAATTTCGCTTACTGGCGGCATCGCCTCTATCTGGGCTTTCAGGGTCGCATGCCGGTCTCCAAGTCGCTGCCGCACGCCTGGTACGACACCCCCAACATCCACCTGTCGACGTTTCGCGACTTCGGTCAGTTGTGCCGGGACAAGGGCCTGACCCTGGTCGATCAGCGCGTCGGCAATGGCGATCACGAATCGCACTGGACGTCGCGGCTGTGGCCCAACCTGTTCGGCGAAACCGCGATCTTCCGGATCGGCCGCGCGTCACGGAGCGTCAATCGCTGAGCGGTGTCGCGCTCGCCAGTCGGCGCTCGAGCGACACCGGCAACGCGCGCGTCAGCGCAATGTCGCCGGGCACGCCGTCATGGGCCCAGGTCGCGCTCATGCCATAGGCCAGTACCTCGACCCCTTGCGCCGCGACGCGCCGCAGCGTCCCGGCATAGGCCGGGTCGAGATGCGCGGCCGGGGCCACGGCGTCGATTCCGGTGTGTGCCACGCAAAACAGCAGCACCGCGCGATCGCCCTCCGCCACGCGGGCCGCCAGGGCCTCCAGATGGCGGCGGCCGCGCTCGCTCACCGAGTCCGGAAAGTAGCCATGGCCGTCATGCTCGCGCAGGGTGACCTGCTTGACCTCGACATAGGCGGCTGCGTGCGCGGTCGAGAGCCGAAAGTCCAGGCGGGCGTCGGCGACGCGAACCTCGCGCTTGTGCGTGTCGTAACCCGCCAGCTCGGGAATGCGTGCCTCCTGCAATGCCTGGGCCACCAGCGCATTGGCACGCCCGGTATGCACGGAAACCAGCGCGGGCGGGGCATCCGGCATGGGCAGCTCGATCAGCTCCCAGGTCCAGGCCAGCTTGCGCGCCGGGTTGCGACTCGGTGACAGCCAGACCCGGCACCCGGGCACGTCGACCGCTCGCATCGAGCCGGTGTTCGGGCAATGCGCCACCACCACATCGCCCGACGCCAACGCCACATCGGCCAGAAAACGCTTGTAACGGCGGATCAAGGTCCCGGGCACCAGCTCCGTGTATTGCATGCTTCTTCCTCGTCGTCCTGATTCCCGCACCTCGCGCTGGCGCGGTGTCTGCCGGGCGGCATACACGGCGGGACAAAACGTCACATTCTAGCAAGGAAGCCTCGACCCGGCGTGATACGCGCACTCGTCGGCTCCCGGCGATATCGCGAGGGAACGATTTTCCTCCCTCGGTGGTTGCAAAGCCCGAATTTTTCCGCTAAATAAGCAAGGCTTCGGGCGGGCGCCCAAGTCCTACCCTGGCCAGGCATCGGCCCAAGTCACTTGCGTAATGAGGCAGTCCCATGCCAGTAGCGGAAATCAAAACGGAAGCGCCAAAAAAATTCACCCCGTACGAGCCGGCGCCGGGTGAAGAGTACATGAACGAGCAGCAGCTCGAGCACTTCCGCCAAATCCTGCTCATCTGGAAACAGGAGCTCATGGAAGAGGTGGACCGCACGGTGCGCCATCTGCAGGAAGAGGCGAACAACTTCGCCGATCCCGCCGACCGTGCCACGCAGGAAGAAGGCTTCAGCCTGGAGTTGCGCACCCGTGACCGCGAGCGCAAGCTCCTCAAGAAAATCAACGAAACCATCGAAAAGATCGACGAGGACGACTACGGCTTCTGCGAAGCCTGCGGCGTCGAGATCGGCATCCGCCGTCTCGAGGCTCGCCCCACCGCCACCTTGTGTGTCGACTGCAAGACGCTGGCGGAGCTCAAGGAAAAGCAACTCGGCGGCTGACACGCCGACTCCGAACGCCACACGACGGGCACCCTCGGGTGCCCGTTTGCCATTGTGCGGGTGCCCAGCAGTATGTCCTACATCGGCCGCTTCGCCCCGACCCCCTCCGGTCCCTTGCATTTCGGCTCGCTGATCGCCGCGCTGGCCAGCTTTCTCGATGCCCGTCGGGCGGGCGGGCAATGGCTGGTACGCATCGAAGACATCGACCCGCCGCGCTGCCCCGAGGGTGCCGCCGACACCATTCTCCACCAGCTGGAGGCCTTCGGTCTGCACTGGGACGGCGAGGTGCACTATCAGCATGCGCGCCATCCTGCCTACCAGGCCGCGCTCGAGCGTCTCGTCGACCAGGGGCTGGCCTATTCCTGCAGTTGCTCGCGCAAGGAGTGGCGCGCGCATGCCATCTACCCCGGGTGGTGTCGGCAAGGCCCCTTGCGGCCCGACCGTCCTCTGGCGTGGCGTCTGCGCAGCGATCTCGGCCAGCGCCCCGTACGCTGGCAGGACCGACGGCTGGGCGCGCAATGTTTCGACCCCGCGGCCTTGGGCGATGTCGTGCTCAAGCGCAAGGACGACCTCTGGGCCTATCAGCTTGCCGTCGTCGTCGATGATGCCGAGCAGGGCGTCACGGATGTGGTACGCGGCACCGACCTGCTCGACAACACGCCATGGCAGCGCCAGCTGCAAGTCGCGCTGGGGCTTCCTCTACCGCGCTACCTGCACCTGCCCTTGATCGTCGGCGACGACGGCCAGAAGCTCTCCAAGCAGAATCTCGCGCCCGCGCTGCCCACCGACGATGTTGCGGTGCGCCGTCTCTTGCATCGTGCGCTGCACTGCCTCGGGCAGTCGCCGGACGCGACACTGGCCGACGCCCCGGTGACCGATCAACTGGCAGCGGCCACCGTTGCCTGGCGACCCGATGCTCTGGGCACCGCCACGCACCGAACGCACTGACCTCGTCGCCGCGCCTGACGGATGCCGCGCACGACACTTAGGTCGGATTGCCGTAGCGCCGCACAGTCCGTAGCTTGAAAGGCGGACGACGGGCCGGCGTCATGCCATGGTCGCAGGAGGCTCCGCTTGATCCGGCCAGCTGGCTCACGTCAGGATATTCGCGACTGCCGCGCCGCCGGCCGCCGACTGCATGAGCATCCACATGACGACGAGGCCCATGAGCAGGATTCTGGTCGTTGAAAACGAAGACGCGACTCGCCACGCGTTGAAGACGCTGCTCGAACGCCACGCCTACCGCGTCGAGGAAGCGGCATCGCTCGACGCCGCCCAGGCCCTGGCCCCCCAGACCTTCGACCTGGTGATCTGCGACCTGCGTCTCGCGGGCGAGGACGGGACGCAGATGCTCGCCTTGAGCGCCCCCACCCCGGTGCTGGTCATGACCGATCACGCCAGCTTGCGCAAGGCCGTGGTGGCGCTCAAGGAAGGCGCGGTCGATTGCATCACCAAGCCGCTCGACGATGACGAGGTGGTGACGACCGTCGCACGGGTGTCGGGCAGCCCCGGGCCAGCGCGCGATGCCTCGCCGCCGGGCGTGCCATCGGGAATGATCGGGGAATGTGCGGCCATGCAATGCGTCTATGAGCGCATTCGCAAGACCGCGCCCGCCGATGTCACCGTCCTGGTGCAGGGTGAGTCGGGGACCGGCAAGGAACTCGTCGCCCGAGCCCTGCACCGCCAGAGCCGGCGCGCCAAGGCTCCCCTGATCTGCGTCAACTGTGCCGCGATTCCCGAGACCCTGATCGAGTCCGAGCTGTTCGGCCACGAAAAGGGGGCCTTTACGGGCGCCAACAGTGCACGCACCGGCCTGGTCGAGGCCGCCGACGGCGGCACCCTGTTCCTCGACGAGATCGGCGAGTTGCCGCTGGATGCCCAGGCACGGCTGCTGCGGGTTCTGCAGGAAGGCGAGATCCGGCGCATCGGTTCGGTGGAAACGCGTTATGTCGACGTGCGCCTGATTGCCGCCACCCACCGTGATCTGCAGTCGTTGTCACGCAGCGGCGAGTTCCGGCTCGACCTGTACTACCGTCTCAATGTCATGCAGATCGACCTCCCGCCGCTGCGCGAACGCGACGACGACATCCTGGCCATCGCCAAGATCCTGCTCGAGCGTGCCTGTGCACGCCATGCCCGCCCTGGCCTGCGCTTGTCGCGGGCCGCGCGCCGCGACATCCTCGGCTATGCATGGCCCGGCAACGTGCGTGAGCTCGAGAATGCCCTGGAGCGCGGCGTCATCCTCGCCGAAGGGCATCTGATCCACCCCGACGACCTGGGGCTGCCCAGCGAGCGCGCATCTCGCGCCACGCCGCCCTCGGCCGAGCCCCCTCATTCTTCCGATGACGAGGCGTCACTGGACGACGACCTGTCCCTGGAGGATTACTTCCAGCATTTCGTTCTCGAACACCAGGCACAGATGAGCGAGACCGAGCTGGCCCAGAAGCTGGGCATCAGTCGCAAGTGCCTATGGGAGCGCCGCCAGCGCCTGGGCATCCCGCGCAAGAAACAACCTCGCCGCATGGCGTGACGGCATCACACGCCCCCGCGACAAGCTCTCCCTCGCCGACTTTTTACACCAGTCACGACTATGGTCTAAGCGCATCTCGCCGTCTTTTTAGAGACCCTAGGCGCCATCGCGAGGGGGATCGGTGCACCACTTGTTACCATCCCACACAAGAAATGCCCCGTTATGCGGCAAAGTCGGTAACACCTCGCAGCCACGACACGCCAGGAACTTTAAGCGACAACCGCAACACATTGATTTAAAAATAAAAAATTCATAGTGGCACAGCCACTGCAATATAACAGGTCAAGAAAAACAACTACCGGACGCCCAGGGCGCACGAACAACGACAACAACGTACGCCACGGGTGCTCAGCCCGGCCTCGAGCACAACAACAACAAGATCGCCGGACTGGAACATCGCGAGCGAATCGCCAACAACAACAAACGAGACGCAACGCGAGCCGACCGCCAACAAGCACAACAACGGTCGGGATCCGGAACCGAACCAGGACGCGACGCGCCGAGCGAGGCTCAACAAGAACAACGCACTCGCCCGGCGCCACCCGACAACAACAACAAGACGTCGGGGGAAAGCCATGCCGTCGTGGTTGGATTATTGTTTTGAATACGAGGTGGTCACCACGCGGGTAGATCCCTAACAACAAGAAGACCGCTTACCTGCCGGATTCCATTGGTGACTGTGGTGCGTATTCAAGGCGATGCGCCATCACGAAGAAGAAACAGCAGCAAGGACGTTGCATAGCATCCTTGGGGGGAGGCCGATCAGGTCTCCCCTTTCTACTTGTAACGCACGTCGTTTCACGCATGCCTTGCCCCCCTGTACTGACGTTTCAGGATGCTCTTGAAGGCATTTCCACCCCGCTGCTGGCGTTCCATCCTGCGACATGCTTTGCATGCCGAGGAGTGTCGGCTTACACTGGCCCTTTCGCTTTCCGCGAGTCGTTAACGACGCATGTTCAAAGGATTTACCCGCTTTCTCCAACGCCCCGGTGAACGTTTGAAGACCCTGTTCGGCGCCCAAGAGGCCTCCGGCCCTGTCACGCCCAGCCTGCGTGTCATTCCACGGGATCAGCACAACGTGTCTCGCCGTCTGTTCAGCGAGAACGCTCTCAAGGTTCTGTACCGCCTGCACAACGCCGGGCACGAAGCCTATCTGGTCGGCGGCTGCGTGCGCGATTCGCTGCTCGGCAAGGTGCCCAAGGACTTCGACATCGCCACCGACGCCACGCCGGAGGAAATTCGCACCCTGTTTCGCAACTCGCGCATCATCGGGCGCCGTTTCCGCATCGTGCATGTGCGCTTCGGTCGCGAAATCATCGAGGTGACGACGTTCCGCGGCCGACCAGGCGACGATCACGACGATACACTGTCCCAGCAGTCCGACGATGGACTGCTGCTGCGCGACAATGTCTGGGGCACCATCGAAGAAGACGCGCTGCGTCGCGACTTCACGGTCAACGCGCTGTATTACAATATCGCCGACTTCTCGATTCACGACTGGGCCAACGGCGTCAGCGACATCGACGAGCGAACCCTGCGCCTGATCGGCGACCCCGAGGTGCGTTACCGCGAGGACCCCGTGCGCATGCTGCGGGCCGTGCGCTTCGCCGCCAAGCTGGACTTCGACATCGAGCCGCGCACCGAGGCCCCGATCGGCGAACTCGCGCCGCTGCTGTTGCAGATTCCCCCTGCGCGCCTGTTCGAGGAAGTCCTCAAGCTCTTCCTGTCGGGGCATGCGCTGCGCACGTTCGAACTGCTGCGCGAGTACGGGCTGTTCGCCATGCTCTTCCCCGAGACCGACGAGACCCTCGCGGAGTACGACTGGGCACAGCCATTGATCGAACAGGCGCTGATCAACACCGACCGGCGCATCCAGGAAGACCGGCCGGTCACGCCGGCCTTCCTGTACGGTGCCATGCTGTGGCCCGGCATGCGCCTGCGCGCGGAACGTCTCGAGGCGGAGGGCATGCCCCCCATTCCCGCCCAGCAGACCGCATCGCAGCAAAGCATATCGCGGCAGCTGCAGCATACGTCGATTCCCAAGCGCTTCAGCTTGCCGATGCGCGAGATCTGGGACCTGCAACAGCATCTGCCCAAGCGGCGTGGCAAGCGGGCCTTCCAGACCCTGGAGCACAAGCGCTTTCGTGCCGCGTACGACTTCCTTCTGCTGCGCGAAACCGCTGGCGAGATCGAGCCCGGCCTGGGCGACTGGTGGACGGCCTTCCAGGATGGGGACGAGCACGAGCAGGCGCGCTTGATCGCCAAGACGGGCGGCCACCCCGCAGGAACGTCGGACCGCCCCAAGCGCCGACCGCGCCGCCGCCGGCGTCGCAACTCGAATGCCGGGCAGCCTAACGACGGCCGCGATGAGTGAGCGCGCGCTGCCCGCCTATATCGGGCTGGGCAGCAACCTGGATTCTCCCCGCGCACACGTCACCCGCGCCCTGGACGAACTCGACTCCCTGCCGCTGACGCGGCTGGCATGTCATTCCTCCCTCTATGCGTCATCCCCGGTGGGTCCCCAGGATCAGCCCGACTTCGTCAATGCCGTTGCCCGGCTGGAAACGCGACTGTCACCCTTGGCGCTGCTCGACCAGTTACAGGCCCTCGAACAACGCCACCGACGGATTCGAAAACGCCGCTGGGGGCCCCGCACGCTGGATCTCGACCTGCTGTGCTATGCGACACTGCGCTGGCAGACGCCGCGCTTGATCCTGCCGCACCCTGCCATGCGGGAACGCGGTTTCGTGCTGGTGCCCCTGGCGGAAATCGCACCCGAGCTGCTGCTCGATGGTGACACGGCCGCCTCGCTGGCCGTGCCCCATCAAGGACGGGACTTGCGTCGACTCGTCCCCTAAAAGTAGAGTTGCACCCGATTTGTTACCGATCCACACTCCCACCACCCTCGGGTAACGCCTGCGGTAACACTTGCCGTCCGGGTCCGCCAGGACCGACAAACCACGAGACTTTCCATGAAAACCGTCACCTTGAGCCGTCTCAATGCCTTCAAGCATGCCCAAGAGCCGTTCAGCTGCCTGACGGCCTACGATGCCTCGTTCGCCCAGCATGCCGATGCAGCCGGCATCGATGTCCTGCTGGTCGGCGACTCGTTGGGCATGGTACTTCAGGGCCATGCCAGCACGCTTCCCGTGACGCTCGACGACATCCTCTATCACACGCGCTGCGTGGCGCGCGGCAAGCAACGCAGCCTGTTGATGGTCGACTTGCCCTTCATGAGCAACGCCGACACCAGCCAATTGCTGCGTGACGCCGGTGCCTTGATGCGGGCCGGCGCCGAGCTGGTCAAGATCGAAGGTGCGGGGTGGATGCACGAGGGAGTCCGCGAACTCACGCGGCGCGGCGTGCCGGTGTGCGCGCATCTCGGCCTGACGCCACAGAGCGTGCATCAGTTCGGCGGCTACAAGGTACAAGGCCGCGAGCAGGACGATGCCCAGCGCATCATCGACGATGCCCGCCTGCTGGTCGAGGCCGGTGCCTCGGTGATCCTGCTGGAATGCGTGCCCGCCGCGCTCGGCCGCGCCGTGCGCGACGCCGTGGACGTTCCCGTGATCGGTATCGGCGCCGGCCCCGAGGTGGATGGGCAGATCCTGGTCATGCACGACGTGATCGGCGTGACGCATGGACGTCCTCCACGCTTCGCCAAGAATTTTCTGGCGGGTCGTGACAGCATCCAGGCGGCGTTCGAAGCCTACCGCGATGCCGTCAAGACGCGTCAATTTCCCGCCGAGGAGCATTGTTTCTGATGTTGACGCTGTCCGACATCGGCGAGCTGCGCAATCATCTGCATGCGGCGCGGCGTGATGCCAAGCGTATTGCGCTCGTTCCCACCATGGGCAACCTGCACGCGGGCCATCTGGCCTTGGTCGACGCGGCGCGGCGCGACGCGGACGTGGTCGTCGCGACCATCTTCGTCAATCCGCTCCAGTTCGGCGCCAATGAAGACTTCGCGAGCTATCCGCGCACCCTCGAGGCGGATGCCCAGGCACTCGCGTCGCACGGTTGCGATCTCGTGTTCACGCCGCGCACCGACGCCCTCTACCCGCACGGCCTCGAGGCACATACCCAGGTCAGCGTGCCCGACGTCTCGGAAGGACTGTGCGGCGCCAATCGTCCAGGGCACTTCACCGGCGTGGCCACGGTCGTCAGCCTGCTTTTCAACCTGGTGCAGCCGGACGCGGCCTATTTCGGCCGCAAGGATTACCAGCAGTTCATGGTCATCCGTAAACTGGTGGCGGATCTGCACTTCCCGATCGAGATCGTCGGTGTCCCCACGCAACGTGCCGAGGACGGCCTGGCACTGTCGTCACGCAATGGCTACCTGAGTGCCGCGGAGCGCCAGCGTGCGCCGGCGCTCTACCGCACGCTATGCCAAGTGCATGACGCACTGCGCGCCGGCGAGGCGCCGCCGACCGCCCTGCGTGACGGTCTGGCGGCCCTCGCCGAGCAGGGCTTCAAACCCGATTACCTGGAGCTGCGTCGCGCCCAGGATCTCGGCCCCATCGCCCCCGATACCCAGGAAGCGATCCTGCTGGTCGCCGCGCATCTCGGCACCACCCGCTTGATCGACAACCTTGCGGTCAGCTTGCCGCGTTGACCGTCGACGCGGCGTCACGACGAGGTTTTTCATGTACACCATCATGCTCAAGGCCAAACTGCACATGGCGCGCGTCACTCACGCAGTGCTCGACTACGAGGGGTCCTGCGCCATCGACGGCGAACTGCTGGATCTTGCCGGTATCCGCGAGAACGAGCAGATCCAGATCTACGATGTCGAAAACGGCAATCGCTTCACGACCTATGCGATCCGCGGCGAGGCAGGATCGCGGCTGATCTCGATCAATGGAGCCGCGGCACACCAGGCTCAGGTCGGCGATCGCGTCATCATCTGCAGCTACGCGCATTATGCGGAACATGAGCTGGCGACTCATCAACCGGCGCTGGTCTACCTGCAAGACGGCAATCAGATCAGCCACACGAGCCACGCGATTCCCGTTCAGTTCGCTTAGGCCAGTCCGCCGGTATGCATCACCTCATACCGGCGGTCTACACCTATTACCCGATTGCCGCTTCTCCCTCGACTCGCCTACGCTATAAGACGTGATTCTTTGCGCGACGCTTCTGATACCGCACGGCGCGCATATCGGTATTTCTTCTGCGGCGAAAGGAGTCTCTCATGCAAGACGTGGTGATCGTAGCGGCACGGCGCACCGCCATCGGCAGTTTCGGCGGCGCACTCGCCAGTCTCCCCGCGACCCAGCTCGGCGCTACGGTCATCGCGGACCTCCTTGCGCATACCGGTGTGGCCCCCGACCAGGTCGACGAGGTACTGCTCGGCCAGGTACTCGCCGCCGGCTGCGGACAGAACCCCGCCCGCCAGGCGGCGATTCTCGGCGGCCTGCCCGCGGCGGTTCCCGCCATGACCATCAACAAGGTCTGCGGCTCGGGACTCAAGGCCCTGCATCTTGCCACTCAGGCGATTCGCTGCGGTGATGCCGAACTGATCATCGCCGGGGGCCAGGAGAACATGTCCGCCGCTCCGCATGTCCTGCCGCACTCGCGCACCGGGCAACGCATGGGCGATTGGACGGCAGTGGACACGATGATTCGCGATGGCCTCTGGGATGCCTTCAACGATATCCACATGGGGATCACCGCCGAAAACCTCGCCGAGAAGTACACCATCACCCGGGAAGACATGGACGCCTTCGCCGCCGCGTCCCAGCAAAAGGCCAGTGCCGCCATCGAGGCGGGGCGTTTCGCCGGTCAGATCGTGCCGGTGACGATACCCCAGCGCAAGGGCGATCCCGTGCATGTCACCACCGACGAAGGGCCTCGGGCGGGCGTCACCGCCGAGCAACTCGCCGCACTGCGCCCGGCCTTCAAGCGTGATGGCACGGTCACCGCCGGCAATGCCTCGTCGCTCAACGACGGCGCGGCCGTGGCCATGCTGTGTTCGGCGGACAAGGCCAAGTCACTGGGGCTGGAGCCGCTCGCGGTGATCAAGGCCTATGCCAATGCCGGGGTCGATCCCAGCATCATGGGTATCGGCCCCGCGCCGGCGACACGGCGCTGTCTGGAACGCGCCGGCTGGTCTCTCGATGAGCTGGACTTGATCGAGGCCAACGAAGCCTTCGCCGCCCAGGCACTCGCCGTCAACAAGGAGCTCGGCTGGGACCCCGCCAAGATCAACGTCAACGGGGGTGCCATCGCCCTGGGACACCCCATCGGCGCCTCCGGATGCCGGATACTGGTCACCCTGCTGCACGAGATGATCGCTCGTGATGCCAAGAAGGGACTGGCCACGCTTTGCATCGGCGGCGGCCAGGGAGTGGCGCTGGCCATCGAACGGCCCTGAGATGCCCGAGGCATTAATCAGAACGCCGTTTTGTAACGTCATGCAACAGCGCTGAACTTTCTTCCTTTCTCGCTTGCCTCATATCACGGCGCCCCGGTGGCGCCGTGTGTTCATGGTGCCAACGGGGAAGCGTCATCGGTATGCTGATTTCTGTGCAGGCGTTACGTGCCTTCGCGGCGTGGGTGGTCGTCTTCCACCACTTCGTGCAGGTCTTTTTCGATTTCGACGCCAACAACACGTTCGAACACCTGCTCGCCACGCGCGGCCAGATGGGTGTGGATATCTTCTTCGTCATCAGCGGCTTCGTGATTTATGCCTCCACCGCGCGCCGCGCCCCCTCCGGGGGCGAATTTCTTCTTCAGCGTGCCGCGCGCATCGTGCCGGCCTACTGGCTATATACCGCCATTACCGCCGGCATCCTGTACCTTTCGCAGGATGTGATGCCGGATTATGGGTTGAGTCTCAAGAGCCTGGCGATGTCGCTATTCTTCCTGCCGGTGGAAAACCCGGCCGGCTACGGCTACTACCCCACCTTGCCGGTCGGCTGGACGCTCAACTTCGAAATGCTGTTTTATCTCGTCTTCGCGGCGTCGCTGTTGATCAATCGTCATCTACGCCTGTGGATGGTCGTGCTCGGCCTGATCGCGATCGGCGCCTGGTTGTCGGAGCGCCCGCTGCTCAGCGACTTCTATCACGATCCCATTCTCTACAATTTCCTGCTTGGCCTGGGGGTCGGCTTTCTCCACCGCCGCGGCTGGCTGCCAGGCGGACGCTGGCTACCCGCTGGCGTCGCCTTGCTGGCCTTCACCTTCATGATGCAGTTCGACGATCCGCAGGGCATGACGCGCTTCATGCTGTGGGGATTGCCCGGCGCCGTGCTGCTGTGTGCCTTCATCGCCATGGAAACGCTGTTTGCCGGCAACCGAGCCATCAAGGCATTGGGCGACTGGTCCTACTCGACCTACCTGTTGCATGTCATCGTGCTGTGGACGGCACAGTATGTCCTGACCGAACGTATCGGTTGGCCGCCTTACGCGACCCTGGCGCTTTGCCTGCCACTCATCGCCGTGCTCTCCTGGGTCAGCTTCGAGTATCTCGAGAAGCGTCTATCACGCCGTCTGCGCAACCTCATGCCCTCCCGGCGTGTCACTTCCGCGACCTGAGACGCCCCTACCCAAGCGGCGTCCCTGAAAGCAAAAAAGCCCCGTACACGCCGTGTACGGGGCTTCGTCAGACCGCGCGGGTGGCGGGCGTTACTCGGCGGGAGTCGCTTCGAACGCCGCTTTTTCTTCCGCGGTGACTTCCTTGATGGAGAGCTTCACGCGGTTGCGGTTGTCGATATCGAGCACCTTGACGATGACCTCCTGGCCTTCGCTCAGATAGTCACGCACGTCGTTGACACGCTCGGGCACGATCTGCGAGATGTGCACCAGACCATCGGTACCCGGCATGAAGGTGACGAAGGCGCCGAAGTCGGTGATGCGCGCCACGGTGCCGCGATAGAGCTTGCCGATTTCCGGTTCGGCGGTAATCGCCAGCACGGTATCGATCGCCGCCTTGGCTGCCGTCTTGTCCTCGGCGTAAATGCGTACGGTACCGTCGTCGTCGAGATCGATCGACGCGCCGGTATCGTCGCAGATCTTGCGGATCGTGGCGCCGCCCTTGCCGATGACGTCACGAATCTTGTCGGGATCGATCTTGATGGTAGCCATCGAGGGCGCGTTGTCGGAGACTTCGCTGCGGCTCTGGGCGATCACCGTGTTCATCTGCTCGAGAATGTGCAGCCGCGCCTCGTGGGCCTGCTGCAGCGCGGTTTCCATGATCTCTTCGTTGATGCCCTCGATCTTGATGTCCATCTGCAGGGCCGTCACGCCGGCGGTGGAACCGGCGACCTTGAAGTCCATGTCGCCGAGGTGATCTTCGTCGCCGAGGATGTCGGTCAGTACCGCGAAGCCGTCCTCGTCCTTGACCAGGCCCATGGCGATGCCCGCCACCGGTGCCTTGAGCGGCACGCCGGCATCCATCAGTGCCAGCGAGGAGCCGCACACCGACGCCATGGAACTGGAACCGTTGGATTCGGTGATTTCCGACACCACGCGGATGGTATACGGGAAGTCTTCCTCGCTGGGCAGCATGGCCTGAACGCCGCGCCGCGCCAGACGACCGTGGCCGATCTCGCGGCGCTTGGGCCCGCCCATGAAACCAGCCTCGCCCACGCTGTAGGGGGGGAAGTTGTAGTGCAGCAGGAAGCGGTCCTTGCGTTCGCCTTCCAGCGATTCGATCAACTGGGCGTCACGCAGGGTGCCCAGGGTCGCGACGACGACCGCCTGGGTCTCGCCACGCGTGAACACGGCCGAACCATGCGTCTTGGGAAGGGTGCCGACTTCGATCGACAGCGGACGCACGGTACGGTGATCGCGCCCATCGATACGCGGTTCGCCCTGGATGATGCGCGAACGCACGACACGCTTCTCGAGGCTTGCGAACGCCCCTTTGACATCGTCGGCAGCATACTGGCCGGACTCTTCTCCCGCCAGACGCTCGAGGGCCTCGTCCTTGAGCGCGGACAGGGCATCCTGGCGCGCCATCTTGTCGGTGATGCGGTACGCTTCGCCCACCTTGGCTTCGAATTCCGCCGCCAGTGCACTCTTGAGCGTGGTGTCGTCGGCCGGCGGCTGCCAGTCCCAACGCGGCTTGCCGGCTTCGTCGGCCAGCGCCTGGATCGCCGTGATCGCGGCCTGCATTTCCTGGTGGCCGAAGAGCACCGCACCGAGCATTTCATCCTCGAGCAGTTCCTTGGCCTCGGACTCGACCATCAAGACGGCTTTTTCGGTACCGGCCACGACCATGTTCAGCTCGGAGCTTTCCAGCTCTTCCACGGTCGGGTTGAGGAAATACCCCTTGTCTTCATTGAAGCCCACGCGCGCCGCGCCGATCGGCCCGTTGAACGGGACCCCGGAAATCGCCAGTGCGGCGGAGGTGCCCAGCATCGCCGCGATATCCGGGTCGTGATTGCGGTCGGTGGACAGCACCGTGCAGACGACCTGCACTTCATTCATGAAGCCGTTGGGAAACAGCGGGCGAATCGGGCGATCGATCAACCGCGAGGTCAGGGTTTCCTTTTCGGTGGGCCGGCCTTCGCGCTTGAAGAAACCACCGGGGATCTTGCCCACCGCGTAGGTCTTTTCCTGATAGTGCACCGAGAGCGGGAAGAAGGGTTGCGCGGGATTGACGTCCTTCTTGGCCACCACGGTACAGAGCACCACGGTGTCGTCCATGGTGACCATCACGGCACCAGTGGCCTGGCGGGCGATGCGGCCCGTTTCCAGGGTGACGGTGCTGTGACCGTATTGAAACGTTTTCTTGACCGGGTTCACGGCAATGTCCTTAACTTTTCATCTCATGTATTGGTCGTTTCGACTCGGCGACCATTTTAGGAGGTCACGCGCTACGGGGCCACTCATTACGACGCCCGGACCACTACAAACATAAAAACGGGCAGCCCCTGGGGGCTGCCCGTTCAACGCGGCATGCGTCGTTGCCAGCGGCAGGCACGTCACGCCCGGCTCGAGGTCATGCCTCGCGCCAGGATCGTGCACGCAGCCTGTGCTTAGCGGCGCAGGCCGAGACGCTGGATCAGCGACTGATAACGTTCGAAATCCTTGCGCTTCAGGTAATCCAGCAGCTTGCGGCGCTGGTTGACCATGCGGATCAGACCACGACGAGAGTGGTGATCCTGCTTGTTGCTTTTGAAGTGGTCCTGCAAGCCATCGATGTTGGCGCTTAGCAAGGCCACCTGGACTTCGGGAGAACCGGTGTCGTTTTCACCACGACCGTACTCGTTGACGATGGTGGCTTTCTGTTCAGCGGTCAGTGCCATTTGTCTCTCCAGTAAACAATATGCCTGAGCAATGAATGTCGGAGACCACGCATATTTGCAGTCTCCAGAGTGTCCCGCACGCGGCGGGCGCCATGTCGAAGGCATTGCCTTCACGCGTGTCGATGGCATCGATCACGCCCCACCGCGCATGGCCCGCAGCAGGTACTGCCCCCCCTCACTCGCGGGCGAGCGAGGCGGTATTCAATAAGCGACGCGGCGCGACTTCGCCGCACTCGGTGACCGTCACAAGCCCCAGGAACGCGGCGTCACGGTACAGCCTCGCGGTGCTCTGTGCTGCCAGCCCCGCCGTGTCTATCTGCGCACGCTGGCCATGCAGAAGACGCCGCGATGCGCTTGCCGCCACCTCGAGCGATGGCAGGTGCGTCAACATGGTATCCACCGGCAGCAAGCGTGCCTCGCGCGATGCCGCATCCAGATCCTCGAGTGCCGAGAAGGCGTGCATCGCGTCGGCCTCGAAAGGCCCGCTGCGAAGTCGACGCAGGCTCGTGATATGTGCCCCGCATCCCAGCGCGTGCCCGATGTCCTCGGCCAGCGTGCGGATGTAGGTCCCCTTGCTGCAGCGAACCTCGAGCTCGAAGCCCTCCGCCTCGCAAGAGAGAAGGCGCATATCATAAACCGTCACGCGCCGGGCCGCACGTTCGACATGCTTGCCCTCGCGCGCCAGCTCATACAAGGGACGGCCCTGGTGCTTGAGCGCCGAGTACATCGGCGGAACCTGCTCGATCTCGCCACGAAAGCCAGCCAGCGCAGCCTCGATATCACGCTCGTCGAGCGCCGGCACCGAGTGATGCTCGATCACCGTGCCTTCGGCATCACCGGTATCGGTCACCTCGCCCAGCCGGACCCAGGTGCGATACGTCTTGTCGGCATCCAGCAGATAGGCGGAAAACTTGGTCGCCTCACCGAAGCAGACCGGAAGCAACCCCGTCGCCATGGGATCCAGCGTTCCGGTATGTCCGGCCTTTTGTGCGTCGTACAAGCGACGCACCTGCTGCAAGGCACGATTCGAGGACACGCCCGGGGCCTTGTCCAGCAACAGCACGCCATCGATCGGCGTGCCTCGACGGCGTCGCGCCATCAGCGTACCTCGTCTTCGTCGTCATCTTCGTGGCGGCGACGGTCATCGGCGACCGCCTCGTCGATCAAGGACGACAGACGCTGCCCGCGCACCACGCTTTCATCGTAGTGAAAGCGCAGCTCCGGCACATGCCGCAGCTTGATGCGATTGGCGATCTGGCTGCGCAAGAACCCCCGGGCATGACGCAACACCTTGAGATTCTCGTCGATACGCGCGGCGTCGTTCTCGCCCAGCAGGGTAATGTAGATGTCGGCATAGCCAAGGTCGCGACTGACCTTGACCGAGCTGACGGTCACCATGCCCAGACGCGGATCCTTGATCTCGCGCTGGATCAGGACGGCCAACTCCTGCTGCAGCTGATCGGCAACGCGATCGGTACGTTTGAATTCGCGCATCGTTTTCTCCCGCGGATCACCGCTCGGGCGGCGGGCGACGCATCGCCCGCCACGCCTTACAGGCTACGCTCGACCTTGACCTGATCGAAGACCTCGATCTTGTCGCCGACCTGAACGTCGTTGTAGTTCTTGACGCCGATACCGCACTCCATACCGCTGCGGACCTCGCCAATGTCGTCCTTGTAACGACGCAGGGACTCGAGCTCGCCTTCGTAGATGACCACGTTCTCGCGCAGCACACGAATGCGCTTGTGACGATAGACGGTACCCTCGACGACCATGCAGCCTGCCACGGCACCGATCTTGGGCGCCTTGAACACGTCGCGCACTTCGGCCACACCGACGATCTCTTCCTTCCACTCCGGCGCCAGCATGCCGCTCATGGCCTGCTTGACCTCGTCGATGAGCTGGTAGATCACGCTGTAATAGCGCAGGTCCAGGCCTTCACGTTCGACGATCTCCCGCGCGGACACGTCGGCACGCACGTTGAAGCCGACCAGGATCGCCTCACTGGCCACGGCCAGGTTGGCGTCGGTGCCGGTAATGCCGCCCACACCGGACGAGACGACCGCCACCTTGACTTCATCGGTGGAGAGCTCTTCCAGCGCGCCACGAATGGCTTCCAGGGAGCCCTGCACATCGGCCTTGAGCACGATGTTGACCTTGGCGACTTCGTCCTGGCCCATCTGGCTGAACATGTTCTCCAGCTTGGCCTTCTGCTGGCGTGCCAGGCGCACCTCGCGGTACTTGCCCTGACGGAAGTTGGCCACTTCACGTGCCTTCTTCTCGTCGGCGACGACGATGAACTCGTCACCGGCCTCGGGCGTGCCATCGAGCCCCTGGATTTCCACCGGCATGGCCGGGCCGACCTCTTCCACGCGCTTGCCGAGTTCGTTGACCAGGGCGCGTACGCGGCCATAGTGCAATCCCGCCAGGACGATATCGCCCCGCTTGAGCGTGCCGTTCTGCACCAGCACGGTCGCGACCGGGCCACGGCCCTTGTCCAGCTGCGACTCGACGACCACGCCCTTGGCCGGCGCTTCCGGGACGGCCTTGAGCTCGAGCACTTCGGACACCAGCAGGATGGCTTCCAGCAGCGCGTCGATGCCTTCACCGCTCTTCGCCGACACATGCACGAACTGCGTGTCGCCGCCCCAGGCTTCGGAAATCACGCCGTATTGCGACAATTCGTTCTTGACGCGATCGGGATCGGCACCTTCCTTGTCGATCTTGTTGACGGCCACGACCAGCGGCACACCGGCCGCCTTGGCGTGTTCGACCGCCTCGACCGTCTGCGGCATGACGCCGTCATCGGCCGCGACCACCAGGATGACCACGTCGGTCGCCTGCGCACCGCGAGCACGCATCGCCGTGAATGCGGCGTGACCCGGGGTATCGAGGAAGGTGATGTCGCCGCTTTCGTGCTCGACGTGATAGGCACCGATGTGCTGCGTGATGCCGCCGGCTTCCCCGGTCGCCACCTTGGTGCGACGGATGTAGTCGAGCAGCGAGGTCTTGCCGTGGTCGACGTGACCCATGACGGTGACGACCGGCGCTCGGGTGATCTCTTCGCCTTCGTAGGAGATGCCCTCGAGCACCTCGGTCTCCAGCGCATCGTCCTTGACCAGCTTGGGCTTGTGGCCCATTTCTTCGACGACGATGGCCGCCGTGTCCTGATCGATGGTCTGGTTGATGGTCACCGCCGCTCCCATGGTGAACATCGCCTTGATGACCTCGTTGGCCTTGATCGACATCTTGTCGGCCAGATCGGCGACACTGATCGACTCGGGGATAGCGACTTCACGCACGATGGGCTGCGTCGGCTTCTGGAAGCCATGCTGATTGTCGCGACCGCCGCCACGACGGCTGCCGCGACGCTCGGAGCGCTTGGTCTTCTTGGCGTTGCCACGACGCCGTTCGCCGCGTTCGCGACGCTCTTCGTCATCGTCACGCTTGCGGCCGCGCCCGGTATCCTTCTTCTGATGGTTCTGGCCACGACGATTCGGCGTGCGCGGCTCCTTGGGCGGCGCCTCGACGAAAGGCTCGCTGGCGGTTTCCGGTTCCTCGGGCTGCGGCGCACCGGGAGCCTCGGCAACCGGCTCGCTTTCCGCCGCTTTCGATGCTGCGGCGGCAGCGGCTTCTTCTTCGGCCTTGGCCTTGGCAGCCTGCTCGGCAGCGGCTTGCTCCGCCTTGGCGGCCTCGTCGGCCTTGGCCTGATTGGCGCTGGCCATGTCACCGACCAGCTGACGCGGACCGGTTTCCTCGGCCGCCTTTTCCTCGGCCGGTTCCGGCTCGCGCTTGACGTAGGTACGCTTCTTGCGAACCTGCACGTCGATCGCCTTGCCGCGCCCATCGCCACTGCGAATCCGACTCTTGGTGTTACGCGTCAACGTTACGCGGTTCTTCGTCGCGCCGCTGTCCCCACCGTGGCTACGCGTCAGGTGCTCGAGAAGGCGCTGCTTGTCCTCCTCGGATACCGCATCGCCCTCGGTCTTGTGGGGGAGACCCGCTTCTTGCATCTGCTCCAGCAGACGGGACACATCGCGTCCCACCTTGCTGGCAAAATCCTTAACGGTCATGTCTGACATTACGACCCTCCTGAGCCCGTGACCAGATTACTGTTCGCTCTCGAACCAAGGCGCACGAGCGGTCATTATCAGCGCCGCGGCGCGCTCTTCGTCCACATCGTCGATGTCCTTGAGATCATCGATGGACTGCTCGGCCAAGTCCTCACGCGTGACGATGCCTCGACTGGCGAGCGTAAATGCCAAGTGACGATCCATGCCCTCCATTTCAAGGAGGTCGTCATCGGGCTGCGCACCGTCCAACGCCTCTTCGGAAGCGATGGCCAGCGTCAGCAATTCGTCCTTGGCTCGAGCGCGCAGCGTTTCGATCAGTGCTTCATCCAATTCCTCGATCTCGAGCAACTCTTCGAGCGGCACATACGCCAGCTCCTCGAGCGAGGTAAAGCCTTCCTCGACCAGCAGACGGGCGAGTTCCTCGTCGACTTCGAGGTGATTGATGAAGTACTCGATCAGGCTGTCGATTTCTTGCTCGCGCTTGCCTTCGGCCTCTTCTTCGGTCATCACGTTGAGCGTCCAGCCCGTCAGCTCGGAAGCCAGGCGAACGTTCTGGCCGCTGCGGCCGATGGCCTGCGCCAGGTTGTCCTCGGCGACGGCGACATCCATGGAATGGGCGTCCTCGTCGACGAGAATGGAGCCGACTTCCGCGGGCGCCATGGCATTGATCACCAGTTGCGCCGGGTTGTCGTCCCACATGATGATGTCCACGCGCTCGTTGCGCAGCTCGTTGGACACCGCTTGCACGCGCGACCCGCGCATGCCGACACACGCACCGACCGGGTCGATGCGCTTGTCATTGGTCTTGACTGCAATCTTGGCGCGAGCGCCGGGATCGCGCGCCGCGCCCTTGATCTCGATGAGCTGCTCGGCGATCTCGGGCACCTCGATCTTGAAGAGCTCGACGATCATGTCGGGGCGCGTCCGCGTCAGGATCAACTGCGATCCGCGCGCTTCGGCGTCGACCTTCCACAGCAGGGCACGCACGCGTTCGTTCATGCGATAGCGCTCGCCGGGGATCATCTCGCTGCGCGGCAGGAACGCTTCGGCATTCTCGCCCAGGTCGACGATCAACCCTTCGCGCGTGGTCTTCTTGACGATACCGGCCACCAGTTCGCCTTCACGCTCGGCGTATTGGCGGACGACCTCGGCCCGCTCGGCCTCGCGCACCTTCTGCACGATGACCTGCTTGGCGGTCTGGGCGGCGATGCGACCGAAGGCGACCGACTCGACCTGCTCCTCGACCACGTCACCCAGCGCCAGGGGCGGATCACGACGCTCCGCCTCGGACAGCGGGATTTCGCTATCCGGATTCTCGAACGCCTCGTCCTCGACGACAGTCCAGCGACGGAAGGTGTCGTAATCACCGGTCGCGCGATCGATCTTGACGCGAGTGCTCACTTCCTGGCCATCGAAACGCTTACGCGATGCACTCGCCAGCGCCGACTCCACGGCCTCGAAGATCACCTCACGCGGCACCCCCTTTTCGTTCGAGATCGCATCTACGACCAGCAGAATCTCTTTACTCATGCCTATGCCTCGCAGAAAAGCTGTCCTTAATTATCGAACTGAGGCACCACGCGCGCCTGCTCGATGCTTTCGATCGGAAAGCAATATTCTTGTCCGTCGAGATGCAGCAGAATCTCGTCGCCCTCGACGCCGGCCAATTGGCCCTGAAACTTGCGACGCCCTTCGAAGGGCGTGCTCAGCTTCACCTTGACATGACTGCCCTTGAAGCTCGCAAACTGCTCGAGCGTGAACAAGGGACGATCCATCCCCGGTGAAGACACTTCCAGTCGGTATTCACCCGAAATGGGGTCTTCAACGTCCAGCACCCCACTGACCTGGCGGCTGACGGCCGCACAGTCATCTACCGTCACGCCATCGGCGCTTTCGATATAGATGACCAGTCGGGAGTGTTTACCCTGGGAGAGGTAGTCGACTCCCCAGAGTTCGAAGCCCATGGCCGTCACGACCGGCTCGATGAGCGCTTTCAGTGCAGCGTCCTTGTTTGCCACAGACGGAGGCTCCCACTAGCAGTTGCATCAGGCACCTGACCAGGAGTAAAGAGGAAAGCTAGGTGGCTGATTGGCGTTATCGTCGCAAGTGATAACAAAAAGCCCCTTCGTAGGAAGGGGCCTTTCGTAAAAAAACTTGGTAGCGGGGGCCGGATTTGAACCGACGACCTTCGGGTTATGAGCCCGACGAGCTACCAGACTGCTCCACCCCGCATCAGTGGCTGACGATTATACTGCTCAACTCCTTAAAGGTCAAGGAGCCAAATCATCGTCAAATCTTGCCAATCTCTATTTGAGTCAACTGCTTACATCGACTCAAGATGGTGCCGAAGGCGGGACTTGAACCCGCACGACCGTAAGGTCACTACCCCCTCAAGATAGCGTGTCTACCAATTCCACCACTTCGGCAACAGGGGGCAAGTTCTTGTCGGCACAAGATCGGCGCATCATCCGCCTTCCAGCTGTACCGACGCCTTGCTTCAAGCGCTCGCCTCGAACCGGGAGCATTCATCATGCACCGCACTTGGCGAGCTAACCCGATGACGACACTGCAATTATTCGCCGCCGTCCTCGAGCACTGGCGCAGTATTCTCCACGTTCTCTTCTTCCTCGTCAAGCGTCGCCGCAGATTTTTGCTGCTCGACCGCCTGTGCGTCGGGGATGCCTTCCTGCGGCGCATCGCCGGCCTGGGACACGAAATAGGCGAGTCCGAGCGACGTGGCGAAGAAAACCGCAGCCAGCACACCGGTCAGCTTGGCCAGGAAGTTGCCGCTGCCCTGCGACCCGAAGACCGTCTGCGAAGCACCGCCACCGAAGGCGGCCCCCGCCTCGGCGCCCTTGCCTTGCTGCAGCAACACCAACACCACCAGGGCAATGGCGATCGCTACGTGAACCAACAACACCCCAATATACATCGCGCTACCTTGCTGAATGACAGATGGCTAGAAAATCGTCGACCTTGAGCGAAGCACCGCCCACCAGGCCGCCGTCGATATCCGGCTGGGCCAGAAGTTCGGCCGCGTTGGCCGCGTTCATGCTGCCCCCGTAGATCAGTCGCATCGACTGGGCCAGGGCAGGATCGAAGCCGGCCTGGTACTCGCGGATCGCGGCCATGACCTCTTGTGCCTGCTCGGGCGTCGCGGTACGCCCGGTGCCGATGGCCCAGACGGGCTCGTAGGCGATCGTCACGCGGGCCCGTTGCGCGGGTTCCAGGGGCGCCAGCGCATGTCCGACCTGGCGCAGCACGACATCGCGCGTACGCCCGGCATCGCGCGCCTCGAGCGTCTCGCCGACACACAGGATCGGCCGCAGGTCTGCATTCAGGGCCGCCAACAGCCGGTCATAGACGTCGTCGTCGCTTTCGCGATAAAGCTCGCGGCGCTCGGAGTGCCCGACCAGGACGTACTCGACGTCGAATTCCTTGAGCATGCGCCCACTGACCTCACCCGTGCGCGCTCCTGCATGCAGGGGGTTGAGCGTCTGCGCCCCGAGCTTGACGGACCCGCCGGCCAGAGCGCGGCGCGCCGCATCGAGATAGGGGAACGGTGGATGCACCACGACTTCCACCGACTCGGGCAGGTCGGCATCGGCAAAGGCCTGGCCGAACGCGTCGACCAGGGCGCTCGAACCGTTCATCTTCCAATTGCCCGCGATCAGCGGCGTGCGCATAGAAACAGTCCTCCGAATGGAGCGCCATGGTATAGGAGGCGTATTGACAACACAATATGCGGGCCTCAGCGCACCATATGCCCCTCGATGTCGTCGGCGATACGGCGCGCCAGCGCGTCCACGTCAAAGTGCGGACGCCCCTCGACCATGACCCGAATCAACGGCTCGGTGCCCGAGGGTCGCAGCAGCACCCGGCCTTCCTCGCCGAGTTCGGCCTCGACCGATGCCACGGTATGCTGGACCTGCTCGTTGCCGAGCAGTGCCTCCTTGTCCGTCTCGGGGGTCAGCCGTACATTGACCAGCGCCTGCGGCGCCTTCTCGAACCCTTGCAGCAAGGCCGCCAGCGATGCCCCTTCGCGCACCATGATGGCCAGGACCTGCAGGGCAGAGACGATACCGTCGCCCGTGGTCTGCACATGGCCACAGACGATGTGCCCCGAGGACTCGCCGCCCAGCTGCCAGCCGTTGGCCGCCAGTCGCTCCATGACGTAGCGATCGCCGACCTTGGCGCGCTCGAAGGGAATGTCCAAGGCTTCCAGCGCCGCCGCCAGGCCGAAGTTGGACATCAGGGTGCCCACCACGCCGCCGCCCAGCAGGTCCCGCGCGCGCCGGTCCCGTGCAATCAGATACAGAATGTCGTCGCCGTCCACCTCGCGGCCTTCGGCATCGACCAGCACCACACGGTCGCCATCGCCATCCAGCGCGACCCCCAGATCGGCGCCACGCTCGATCACCGCCGCACGCAGCGCCGCCGGATGGGTGGAGCCCACGCCATGGTTGATGTTGAGACCATCGGGATCGGCGCCGATCAGGCTCACCTCGGCTCCCAGCTCGCGCAGGACGCTGGGCGCGATGTGATAGGTCGCCCCGTGGGCGCAGTCGAGGACCACTTTCAGCCCTTCCAGCGTCAGGCGGTCGGGCACCGTGGATTTGCAGAACTCGATATAGCGCCCCGCCGCATCTTGAATGCGTAGCGCCTTGCCAAGGGCATCCGGTGCCACCGTCGACAGGGGCAAGTCGAGCTCCGCCTCTATCTCTTCCTCGACGGCATCGGCCAGCTTCACCCCTTCGGCGGAGAAGAACTTGATGCCGTTGTCCTGGAAGGGGTTGTGCGAGGCCGAAATCACGATGCCCGCATCGGCGCGGAAGGTCCGCGTCAAATACGCGATGCCCGGCGTGGGCATCGGCCCCAGCAGGGAAACATCCACGCCCGCCGCCGAGAGACCGGCTTCCAGGGCGGATTCGAACATGTAGCCCGAGATGCGCGTATCCTTGCCGATCAGCACCTTGGCGCGCGACTTGCGCCCCGTACGGCGTGACAGCACTCGCCCCATCGCCCAGCCCAGCTTGAGTACGAAATCGGCCGTGATGGGCGCCTCGCCCACCGTGCCGCGAATTCCATCGGTTCCAAAATAGCGTCGTGTCATGCGTCGGTGCCTTCCTGTAGCACAGCCCAAGTCATGTTGACCGCATCCACCGTCGGTCCAACGTCGTGGACGCGCACGATACGCGCCCCGCGCTCCACCGCCATGGTGGCCAGCGCCAGGCCGCCCGGCAAGCGCTCCTCCACGGGACGCGCCAGCACCTTGCCAATCATACTCTTGCGTGACATACCGACCAGCAGGGGCAGCCCAAAATCAGTCAATTGTTGCATACGATTCAGCAGGCGCAGGTTATGTTCGACACGCTTTCCGAAGCCGAAGCCTGGGTCGAGCACCAGTCGATCGCGGCGCAATCCTGCCGCTTCGCATTCGGCGATGCGTGTCTCGAAAAACGCCGCCACCGCGTCCTCGATGGGCATGTCGTAATGCGGTGACAACTGCATGTCGGTGGGCTCGCCCACCATGTGCATCAGGCACACCGGCAGGCCGCTCACCGCCGCTGCTTCCAGCGCTCCCGGCCAGCGCAGCCCGCGTACGTCGTTGATCATGCCCGCCCCCAGCGAGGCCGCCTCGCGCATCACCTGGGGCTGGCTGGTATCCAGAGACACGAGGGCGTCAAGCTCGCGGACCAGGCACTCCACCACCGGCAGCACGCGGTCCAGCTCTTCCTGTGGCGACACCGGTGTCGCGCCGGGACGTGTCGACTCGCCGCCTATATCGATGACCGCCGCGCCCTCCGCCAGCATTCGCTCGGCATGCCGCAGGGCATCGTCGAGCGCATTATGGCGCCCGCCGTCCGAAAACGAGTCCGGGGTGACGTTGAGTATCCCCATGACGCGGGGGTAGGAAAGATCGAGCTGGTGGCGCCCGCACCGCAACGGGTGGGGCGCGACATTGGCGTCTTGCATGGTCATGACCGTCGCGGCGTCAAACGTTTACTCTAGCATGCGGGATTACCGGTGTAAGCACGCCCCAACGACGACGGGCGCCGCAATGCGGCGCCCGTCGCGCAGGGAAGGGGCCAGGCGCGATCAGTGCCCCGCCGGCCCACCCAGGGGATCCGAGGGACGACGACTGGTGTCGCCTTCTTCGTCGCCCTGCCCTTCGGCTTCATCGTCAGCAGAGGGGTTTGCGGTCGACCCCGAGCCGGTCGTCGGCCCCTTGTCGTCCCAGTCCTCCGGCGGACGCGGCTTGCGACCTTCCATGATGTCGCGGATCTGGTTGGCATCGATGGTTTCGTACTGCATCAACGATTCAGCCATCAGGTCCAGCTTGTCGCGATTGTCTTCCAGGATCTGGCGCGCCTTGTTATAGCACTCGTCGATGATCCTGCGCACTTCCTTGTCAAGGCGCGTCGTGGTCTCGCCCGACTTCAGCTTGCCGCCGCCCTGGCCGCCGCCGCCCAGGAATTGATGCGACTCGTCCTCGTCGTACATCAGCGGGCCCATCTCTTCCGAGAGCCCCCACTTGGCGACCATGTTGTGGGCCAGTTCGGTGGCGCGCTTGATGTCGTTGGACGCCCCGGTGGTGACACCATTCGGCCCCAGGGTCATTTCCTCCGCAAGGCGGCCGCCGAACAACGAGCAGATCTGACTGATGATCTGCTGCCGAGAGAGGCTGTAGCGATCCTCCTCGGGCAGGAACATGGTGACACCCAGGGCACGCCCGCGCGGGATGATCGTCACCTTGTAGACGGGGTCGTGCTCGGGCATCAGCAGCCCGATGATGGCATGGCCCGACTCGTGGTACGCGGTGTTGCTCTTCTCTTTCTCGGACATGACCATCGAGCGCTTCTCGGAGCCCATCAGGATCTTGTCCTTGGCCATCTCGAGCTCGTCCATGCCCACCAGGCGCTTGTTGCGACGCGCGGCGAACAAGGCGGCCTCGTTGACCAGGTTGGCCAGATCGGCGCCCGAGAAGCCAGGCGTGCCGCGAGCGATGAAGCTCGGCTGCACATCGTCGGCCAGCGGTACCTTGCGCAGGTGCACGCCAAGAATGTGCTCACGTCCGCGAATGTCGGGCAGCCCCACGGTCACCTGACGGTCGAAGCGACCGGGACGCAGCAGTGCCGGGTCGAGCACGTCGGGGCGGTTGGTGGCCGCGATCACGATGATGCCGTCGTTGGCTTCGAAGCCGTCCATCTCCACCAGCAGCTGGTTGAGCGTCTGCTCGCGCTCGTCGTGACCGCCCCCCATGCCGGAGCCACGATGACGGCCCACGGCATCGATCTCATCGATGAAGATGATGCACGGGGCCTGCTTCTTGGCCTGTTCGAACATGTCGCGAACACGCGAGGCCCCCACGCCGACGAACATTTCCACGAAGTCCGAGCCGGAAATGGTGAAGAACGGGACCTTGGCCTCACCGGAGATGGCCTTGGCCAGCAGGGTCTTGCCCGTCCCCGGAGGCCCCACCATCAACACGCCGCGCGGTATCTGCCCGCCCAGCCGCTGAAACTTGCTGGGGTCCTTGAGGAAGTCGACGAGCTCCTCGACTTCCTCCTTGGCCTCGTCGCAGCCAGCGACATCGGCGAAGGTCGTCTTGATCTGATCCTGCGTCAGCAGCTTGGCCTTGGACTTGCCGAAGCTCATCGGGCCGCCCTTGCCGCCGCCGCCACCTTGCATCTGACGCATGAAGAAGATGAAGATCGCAAGGATGATCAGGATCGGGAAGCTGGCCACGAGCAGGCGCGTCCACAGACTTTGCTCCTCGGGCTTCTTGCCGATCACGCTGACGTCATGCGCCAGCAGGTCGTCCATCAGCTTGGGATCTTCGGCCGCCGGACGGATCGTCTGGAACTGCGTACCGTCTTCACGCTCACCGTTGATGGTGTAGCCTTCGATGGTCACGCTTTCTATCTGGTCGTTCTGCACCTGCTGGACGAACTGCGAGTAGCTCATCGCCTGAGGTGAGCTGTCGACGCTGAAGTTGTTGAACACCGTCAGCAATACCGCCGCGATGACCAACCAGAGAATCAGGTTCTTCGCCATGTCGTTCAAGGGAATACCCTCATTGCATGCAACTGTCTGCCAAGCAGGACCATAGGTTGGACACTACACCACATGAGGCGTGCCGACTACCAAGTCATTACGACTATCGAGCCGATAACCGCGTGGTGAGTGCGCCTTGGGCGCATGCTCAGCCGTGGAATCCTTCCGCAAGCAAGTAGACTTCACGCGAACGGGCACGCGATGCCTCCGGCTTGCGAGTCACTACCTTGCGGAAGCTGCCGCGCAGCTCCTTCAAATACGCATCGAACCCTTCTCCCTGGAAGACCTTGGCCAGAAAGCGCCCGCCAGGCGACAGAGTCTGACGCGCCAGATCCAACGCCAGCTCGACGAGGTACATCGCCTGGGGCTGATCGATGGCCGCCATACCACTCATATTGGGGGCCATATCGGACATGACAAGGTCGACGCGACGGCCTTCCAGAGCGGCGAGGATCTGTTCCAGCACCTCCATCTCGGTGAAGTCGCCCTGGACGAACGTCACACCGGCCAGCGCATCCATTTCCAGGATGTCGGAGGCGATGACGCAGCCCTTGTCGCCGACCTTGTCGGCTGCGATCTGACTCCAGCCACCCGGTGCCGCGCCCAGATCGATCACGGTCATGCCCGGCTTGAGCAATGCATCCTTGGCATCGAGTTCCAGCAGCTTGTAACTGGCCCGTGAGCGATAGCCGTCCTGCCACGAGCGCTGCACGTAACGGTCGTCGAAATGCTCCTTGAGCCAGGAGGCCGAGCTCTTGCTGGTGTGCGAGGAACGTGCCACGAATCACCTAAGTCGATAACGGTTGAGAATCTTCCGGAAGGCAGGGAGGGCTAGCTGGGCGGGCGGCACGGCCTTTCCAAGGCGCCGCTTTCCCCGTAACATGGCGCGTTCTATCTTTTCTCGGCGCCACCTCACGTACTGTCCGCGAGGCCAGGACGACATCCAGCGTTGCGCCGGCATGCGGCCTCGTCGCATTCAGATAACGCCCTCGGCCATCTGCGCCGAGTGTCCGCCAACCCGGAATAGTCACGATACCATGAGCTTGTCACAGGCACAAAAGAAAGCATTTCGCAGCATCGGCCACCATTTGAACCCCGTGGTGACGGTCTCGGAGAACGGGCTGACCGAGGGCGTCATGGCCGAGCTCGCTCGCGCCCTGGAAGACCATGAGCTGGTCAAGGTCAAACTCGCCATCGGCGACCGCGAAGCGCGCAACGCCGTGACCGCCGAGCTCGCCGAGGCCAGCCGCAGCGAGCTCGTCCAGACCATCGGCAAGGTCGTGCTGCTCTACCGCCACAACCCCAGGGTCAACCCAAAGCTTTCCAACATCCAGCGCTTCGAGAACCACCACGGGCGGCGCTGAGGCACTCAGCGCAAGCCTGGGCGTTCGCCCAACGCACAAAAAAGTCCGCGACATCGTCGCGGACTTTTTCTTGGCTGGCAGCACTTGGCGCCTGCTCAGAGGTGCTCGACGCCGGCGATTTCGTATTCGACATCGCCTCCCGGCGTACGCACCAGGACGGTATCGCCCTCTTCCTTGCCGATCAGGGCGCGTGCGATCGGCGAGGTCACGGAAATCCTGCCCGCCTTGATATCGGCCTCGTCCTCGCCGACGATCCGGTAGCGGACCTCCTCGTCGTTGTGGAGATTGATCAAATCCACCGTCACGCCGAAGATCACCTTGCCGGTCTTGGGCAGCTTGGTCACGTCGATCACCTGCGACGCGGACAGCTTGCTCTCGATCTCCTGGATACGTCCCTCGATGAACCCCTGCTGCTCACGCGCCGCGTGATACTCGGCATTTTCCTTGAGATCGCCGTGCTCACGCGCTTCGGCAATCGCATTGATCACCCGAGGACGCTCCTCGCCTTTGAGCTGCTCGAGCTCTTCACGCAGTTTCTGCTCACCTGCGACGGTCATCGGGACCTTGTTCATGTGCTTGCTCCTGCATGCAATTCCTGCAGCCGCCGTACGGTAATCTCGTTTCCATACTCAAGCGCCATACACACGGCTCGCGCCCCCGCCAACGTCGTGGCATAGGGGACCTTGCGGGCAAGTGCGGTACGGCGGATCACGGAAGAGTCACTGATCGCCTGGCGGCCTTCGGTCGTATTGACGATATAGGCCACTTCGTCGTTCTTGAGCATGTCGACGATATGCGGGCGGCCTTCATAGACCTTGTTGACGACCTTGACCGGGAGGCCAACCGCTTCGAGGGCGATGGCAGTACCACGGGTCGCGATCAGGCTGAACCCCAATGCTAGCAGAGATTGCGCCACCTCGATAATCTCGCGCTTGTCCGGGTCGCGCACCGAGAGAAACGCCTTGCGTTCGCCATCCAGCCTCGGAATCGCCTCGCCGGCGCTGAGCTGCGCCTTGTAGAAGGCCTCGGCGAAGGTCACGCCGCTGCCCATCACCTCGCCGGTGGATTTCATCTCCGGCGACAGGATGGGGTCGACGCCCGGGAACTTGTTGAACGGGAAGACGGCTTCCTTGACGCTGTAGTAGCCGGGAATGCGCTCCAGCGTGAAGTCCTGCTCGCCGAGCGTCTTGCCCGCCATGCAGCGCGCCGCGACCTGGGCCAGCGACGTGCCGATGCACTTGGACACGAACGGCACGGTCCGCGAGGCGCGCGGATTGACCTCGATGACGTAGATCTCGTCGTCCTGCCAGGCCAGCTGCACGTTCATCAGCCCCACGACGTTGAGTTCCAGCGCCATGCGCTTGACCTGGTCGCGCATCTCGTCCTGCACGTGGGCCGGCAGCGAGTAGGGCGGCAGCGAGCATGCCGAGTCGCCGGAATGCACGCCGGCCTGCTCGATGTGCTGCATGATCCCGCCGATCACCACCTGCTCGCCGTCGCTGACCGCGTCGATATCGACCTCGATGGCCGCATTGAGGAAATGATCCAGCAATACCGGCGAATCGTTGGACACCTTGACCGCATGGGTCATGTAGCCTTCCAGCTCGGCGGCGTCGTAGACGATCTCCATGGCCCGCCCGCCGAGCACGTAACTCGGACGCACGACCAGGGGATAGCCGATCTTCTCGGCCTTGGCGAAGGCATCCTCGAAGCTGCGCGCGGTGGCATTGGGCGGCTGCTTGAGCCCCAGCTTGTCGATCATCTGCTGGAAGCGCTCGCGGTCCTCGGCCCGATCGATGGCATCCGGCGTGGTGCCGATGATCGGCACGCCCGCCGCCTCCAGCTCGCGCGCCAGCTTGAGCGGCGTCTGGCCGCCGAACTGCACGATCACCCCGGCCGGCTTCTCCTTGTCGGCAATCTCGAGCACGTCCTCGAGGGTCACCGGCTCGAAGTAGAGGCGGTCACTGGTGTCGTAATCGGTGGACACAGTTTCCGGGTTGCAGTTGACCATGATGGTTTCAAAGCCGTCTTCCCGCATGGCCAGCGCCGCGTGCACGCAGCAGTAGTCGAACTCGATGCCCTGGCCGATGCGGTTGGGCCCACCGCCCAGCACCATGATCTTCTGGCGGTCGCTGACCTCGGCTTCGCACTCCTCCTCGTAGGTGGAGTACATGTAGGCCGTGTTGGAGGCGAACTCCGCCGCGCAGGTATCGACCCGCTTGTAGACGGGACGAATGCCGTGCTTCTGACGCGTCTTGCGGAACTCCTTCTCGGACACGCCCAGCAGCGTGGCCAGGCGCGCATCGGAAAAGCCCTTGCGCTTGAGCCGGAACAGCGTCGCCGCCGACAGCTCGCTCAGCGAGCAGCTGGCCAGCTGCTGCTCGAGGCGCACCAGCTCCTCGAGCTGCACCAGGAACCAGCGATCGATATTGGTCAGCGCGAAGACCTCTTCCACGCTCATTCCCGCGCGCATGGCATCGGCGACGAAGAAGATGCGATCGGCCCCGGCGGCCTGCAGCTCGCCCTTGATCAAGGCCATGCCGGCCTCGTTGAACTCGGTCACCTTGGGGTCGAGACCGTCGGCGCCGATTTCCAGGCCGCGCAGGGCCTTCTGCAGCGACTCCTGGAAGGTCCGGCCGATCGCCATCACCTCGCCCACCGACTTCATCTGCGTGGTCAGGCGGTCGTTGGCCTGCGGGAACTTCTCGAAGGTGAAACGCGGAATCTTGGTGACCACGTAATCGATGGAGGGCTCGAAGGACGCCGGCGTCTTGCCGCCGGTGATGTCGTTCTGCAGCTCGTTCAGGGTATAGCCGACCGCCAGCTTGGCGGCGATCTTGGCGATCGGGAAGCCGGTCGCCTTGGAGGCCAGCGCCGAGGAGCGGCTGACGCGCGGATTCATCTCGATGACCACCACGCGGCCGGTCTGCGGGTCGACGCCGAACTGCACGTTGGAGCCGCCGGTCTCCACGCCGATCTCGCGCAACACCGCCAGCGAGGCGTCACGCATGATCTGGTATTCCTTGTCGGTCAGCGTCTGCGCTGGCGCGACGGTGATGGAGTCGCCGGTGTGCACGCCCATGGGGTCGAAGTTCTCGATGGCGCAGACGATGATGCAGTTGTCGTTCTTGTCACGAACGACCTCCATCTCGTATTCCTTCCACCCCAGCAGCGACTCGTCGATGAGCAGTTCGTGGTTGTTGGAGAGCTCGAAGCCGCGCGTGCAGATCTCCTCGAACTCTTCCTTGTTGTAGGCCACCCCGCCGCCGGAGCCGCCCATGGTGTAGGACGGGCGAATGATCACCGGAAAGCCCAGCTCGCCCTGGATTTCCCATGCTTCGCTCATGCGATGGGCGACCTTGGCCTTGGGGCACTCCAGGCCGATGTTCTTCATCGCCTTGTCGAACAGGTCGCGATCCTCGGCCTTGTTGATGGCGTCGGCATTGGCCCCGATCATCTCCACGCCGTACGTCTCGAGCACGCCGTGCTTGTCGAGGTCCAGCGCGCAGTTGAGCGCGGTCTGCCCGCCCATCGTCGGCAGGATGGCATCGGGACGCTCCTTCTCGATGATCTTGGCCACCGCCTGCCAGGTGATCGGCTCGATATAGGTCGCGTCCGCCATCACCGGGTCGGTCATGATGGTCGCCGGGTTGGAGTTGACCAGGATGACGCGATAGCCTTCCTCGCGCAGCGCCTTGCAGGCCTGGGCGCCGGAATAATCGAATTCGCACGCCTGCCCGATGACGATGGGCCCGGCGCCGATGATCAGGATGCTCTGGATGTCGGTACGTTTCGGCATGACGATTCCCGCTAGACTAGGTGACAAACGACGGTACGACGGTGCGCCGCCTCTCGCGGAGGCGGCGGTGGCTCAACGACGGGCTTGCATCAGCGCGATGAAGCGGTCGAACAGCGGCGCGACATCACGCGGACCAGGGCTGGCCTCGGGATGCCCCTGAAAGCTGAACGCCGGGCAGTCGGTGCGCTCGATGCCTTGCAAGGTGCCATCGAACAGCGAGCGGTGCGTGGCCCGCACGTTGGCCGGCAGGCTCGCCTCGTCGACCGCGAAGCCATGGTTCTGACTGGTGATCATCACGCGGCCGCTGTCGAGGTCCTCGACCGGGTGATTGGCGCCGTGATGGCCATTGTTCATCTTCACCGTGCGTGCACCGGAGGCCAGTCCCAGCAGTTGATGGCCCAGGCAGATGCCGAATAGCGGCACATCGGCGGCGATGACCTCGCGGATCGCCTCGATGGCGTAATCGCAGGGTTCGGGATCGCCCGGCCCATTGGCCAGGAAGACGCCATCCGGCTGCATCGCCAGCACCTCGGCGGCCGGGGTGCGTGCCGGCACCACCGTCAAGCGACAGCCGCGCGAGGCCAGCATGCGCAGGATGTTGAACTTCGCGCCGTAATCGTACGCCACCACGTGATAAGGACGCTCGCCCTGCGAGGCATCGGCGTAACCGCTGCCCAGCGACCACTCGCCCTCGCTCCATTCATAGGTTTCGCGGCAGCTCACCTCCTGGGCGAGGTCCATGCCCTTGAGGCCCGGGAAGGCGCGTGCCGCCGCCAGCGCGCGCTCCACGGCGTCGTCGCCTTCGGCATCGGCCCCCGCCAGAATCGCTCCGTTCTGCGCCCCCTTGTCGCGCAGCACCCGGGTCAGTCGCCGCGTATCGATATCGGCGATGCCCAGCACGCCGTTGCGCTTGAGGTACGCATCCAGGCTTTCTTCGCTGCGGAAGTTGCTGGCGACGAGCGGCAAGTCGCGAATCACCAGGCCGGCCGCGGCGATGGCGGCGGACTCGATGTCCTCGGCATTGATGCCGGTATTGCCGATATGCGGATACGTGAGGGTGACGATCTGTCGCGTGTAGGAGGGGTCGGTGAGAATTTCTTGATAGCCAGTCATGGCCGTATTGAAGACCACCTCACCACTGGTCTGCCCATCGGCTCCGATGGCACTGCCATGAAATACGCTGCCGTCTTCCAAGGCCAATATCGCGGGTCTGATCAACGCAACGTCCTCCCCTTGTCATGCGCGAGTCTGGGCCGGGGCCGGCCGCAACCGACCCCTCGAATTCAAGGAGCACTGAGAGTCTCGACATGCGGCCCTTGCGGATGCCCTCGCATCTCGCAAGCGACACGCGGGTCGTAAAAAAGCGGGACGAAACCTGAAAGAAGTCCGGTTTCATCCCGCTTGTTGTCTTTCGCTCGGAATCCCTGTGGCCGTCCATGCATTCACTAGGCCAAATTGACTCGATGATACGCGAATTGCGCGCGATAGGCTACCCCTTGAGGCCAAGCACATCCTGCATGTCGTAACGCCCGTTGCCACGCGACGCCACCCAGCGTGCGGCACGCACCGCGCCCTTGGCAAACGTCATGCGGCTGGATGCCTTGTGGGTGATCTCGATCCGCTCGCCTTCGGTGGCGAACATCACGGTATGCTCCCCGACGATATCGCCCGCGCGTACGGTGGCAAACCCGATCTCCTTGTCGCCGCGCGGACCGCACTGTCCGACACGCTCGAAGACACCGTCCTCCTTGAGATCGCGGTCCAAGGCCTTGGCCACCACTTCGCCCATCTTGAGCGCGGTGCCGGAGGGGGCATCGACCTTGTGACGATGATGCGCCTCGCTCACCTCGATGTCGTAGCCCTCGTCACCCAGCGCTCGGGCGGCGGTTTCCAGCAACTTGAGGGTGAGATTGACGCCGACGCTCATGTTGGGGGCAAACACCATGGGCACCCGCTCGCGGTAACCGTCGAGCTCGGCCTGTTCGTCGTCGGACAAGCCGGTGGTCCCGATCACGATCGCCTTGCCATGCTCGGCGCAAAACGCCAGGTTGGCCAGCGTGACCCGGGGTGCGGTGAAGTCGATCAGGACGTCGAAGGCATCGGCGATGGCGGCCGGATCGTCCGTGGCGTTCACGCCCAGGCGCCCCACACCGGCGAGCTCGCCCAGGTCGGCACCGACCAGCGAGCTGCCGGGCTCGACGATGCCACCGCCCAGGCTGGCCTCGGGATCCTGCTGTACGGCATTGACCAGGGTACGGCCCATGCGTCCGGCGACGCCGACAATGGCGATACGCGTCATGTGGACTCCTTGCGGTTACGTGTCGATGAATGCCGGAGAGTATACCAAATCGCCTCTCGCTCTCGTCACATCACCGATGCCCCGCACCGCGCTGTGCCGCTCAGGCGTCATCGCGCCGCCAGGCCACGTCCACGTCCTCGCGGCTGGCCATGCGCACCAGATGCACGGCCACCACGTGCTCGAGGTGCTCCCGGGCCTCGGCATCGACCGCCTCCAGGGACAGGTGCAGTGCATCGGGCTCGGCACGCAGCCGGCATACACCGGTGTCGAACTCGACACGCCCCTGGTGCTCGTCATGAGCGACATTCAACTTGTGTTGCCAGTGCTTGCACAGACGATTGATATACCGCGAACCGGATGCCGTCGGCACGACGGCGTGGGAAACAGGCATGAACACCTCCTAGCGGGATAGCCGCCCAATGGACATGCCATTATGGCATGCGCCCCCGCCGCCCACCGGCAACGCCCCGTTCGTCAGCACGGGACTCCAAGCCCTCGGAGGATCGGTCACGGCACGGCGCGCTCCATCGCCCGCGGCTCGACGCGCCCCGGCGCTGCAGGCATACTGACAGCCAAATGCGAACAACAATGAGTCGCAAAAAGAGGTGCTATCGATTAGTATCTCTCATCGTCTCCAAATCAGATAACCAGCCCGACACCGCTCATGCCCACCTCACTATTCAAAGCCGCCGCCGGCGCAGTCCTCACCCTCGCTGCCACGACCGCGCTGGCCGAAGAGATCACCGTCACTGACGTCGCCGGCCGCCAGGTCACCGTCGACGCTCCCGTGGATCGCCTGATTCTAGGTGAGGGGCGCCAGATCTATCTGCTCGGCGCGCTGCAGCCGGAGACCCCCTTCGAGCACGTGGTGGGCTGGCGTGAGGACTTCTCGCAGGCCGATCCGGACAACTACGCCGCCTATGCCGCCAAGTTTCCCGAGATGAAGCAGATCCCCACCTTCGGCGGCTTCAAGGACGGCACCTTCGATGTAGAGCAGGCTGCTGCGCTACAGCCCGACGTAGTGCTGATGAACCTGGAGGCCAAGGCCGCCACCGAGGACGCCGCCTACGACGACAAATTGGCCGAACTGGGCATCCCGATCGTCTACGTGGATTTCCGCGAGGCGCCGCTCGAACACACGACGCCTTCCATGCGACTGATCGGCCGGCTACTCGGCGAGGAAGAAAGGGCCGAGGCCTTCATCGACTATTCACAGGCCCAGATGGCGCGCGTCACCGAGACCATCGAAACTGCCGACCCCCAGCGTCCCCGGGTCTTCATCGACCGTGCCGGCGGCTATACCGACGACTGCTGCATGAGTTTCGGCCCGGGCAACTTCGGTAAATACGTCGAGCTCGCCGGGGGGACCAACATCGCCGACGGCATCATTCCCAACACCTTCGGCCGGCTGAACCCGGAGCAAATCATCGCCGCCGACCCGCAGCAGGTGGTCGTGACCGGCGGGCACTGGGACGCCTACGTGCCCGGCGGCGACTGGGTGGGCGTGGGCCCCGGCGCCGACCTGGCGGCCGCGCGGACCAAGCTCGAAGGGCTCACCGAGCGCACCGCCATGGCCGGCATCGACGCCGTGCAGACCGACAATTTTCACGCCATCTGGCACCAGTTCTACAACAGCCCCTACTACTTCGTCGCCGTGCAGCGGCTGGCCAAGTGGTTCCATCCCGAGCTGTTCGCCGACCTCGACCCCGAGGCGACGCTGCGGGAGCTGCACGAACGCTTCCTGCCGGTGGACTACGTGCCGGGCTACTGGGTCTCGCTGAAGGGTGACTGACATGCACACCGGCGCCGATATCCTGCCGTCCGAACAGTCTGCCCCCGAGGAAGGACGCACCTTCTATCGCACCCTGGTACTGCGCCGCCAGCTGATCCTCGCCGCCCTGGCGCTGGCCCTGTTCCTCAGCCTGTGCGTCGATCTGGCCCTGGGCCCGGCCCGTTTCAGCCTGGGCGAAGTGCTCGCCGCGCTCTTCTCCCCGGATGACGTGAGCCTGCAGGCCCGCGTCATCCTTTGGGAAATTCGCATGCCGGTGGCACTGATGGCGCTGGTGGTCGGGGCCAGCCTGTCGGTGGCCGGCGCCCAGATGCAGACCATCCTCAGCAACCCCCTGGCCAGCCCCTTCACCCTGGGGATCTCCGCCGGCGCCAGTTTCGGCGCTGCCCTGGCGCTGGCCTTCGGCGTGGTCATCGTACCTGCCGCGGTCGACTACGTGATCCCGATCAACGCCTTCGTCATGGCCATGCTGACCGCCTTCGCGATCCATGCGCTGAGCATGCGGCGCGGGGTGACCATCGAGACCATCGTGCTGCTGGGGATCGCCATGGTCTTCATCTTCAACTCGCTGATGGCGCTGATCCAGTTCTTCGCCAGCCAGCAGGCCGTCTCCGCAGTGGTGTTCTGGACCATGGGCAGCCTGACCAAGGCCACCTGGCCCAAGCTTTGGATCGCGCTGGGCGTGCTGGCCACGGTCATGCCGCTACTGGCTCGCCACGGCTGGGCGCTGACCGCCATGCGCCTCGGCGATGCCAAGGCCGAGAGCCTGGGCGTCAAGCCCCGCGCGCTGCGCCTGGAAGTGCTGGTACTCGTCTCGCTGCTGGCCGCCATCGCCGTGGCCTTCGTCGGCACCATCGGCTTCATCGGCCTGGTCGGGCCGCATATCGCCCGCCTGCTGCTGGGCGAGGATCAGCGCTTCTTCCTGCCCGGCTCGGCACTGTGCGGCGCGTTGATCCTGTCCATCGGCTCGGTGCTGTCGAAGGTGCTGATCCCGGGCACCGTCATCCCCATCGGCATCATCACCTCGCTGGTCGGCATTCCTTTCTTCCTGTTCCTCGTCCTCAGCAACAAGAAGGCCTCATGGTAACGCTCACGCTCGACGGACTCTCGGCCAGTTACGGCCGCCGCCGCATCCTCTCGGAGATCACCACGCCGCCTCTCGAGGGCGGCCAGGTGGTAGCCGTGCTCGGCCCCAATGCCGCGGGCAAGTCGACCCTCTTCCGGCGCATCTTCGGGCTGCTCGACGGCGGCGGCACGGTATGTCTCGAGGGCGCCACCAGCGAGCGTCCCGTGGCCTACATGCCCCAGGAAACCGGCGTCAACGCAGTATTGACGGTCTACGAGTCGGTGTTGCTGGCACGCATGCAGGGCCGGCGCCTGAACGTGAAGCCCGAGGATCTGGCCGAGGTGGATCGCGCCCTGGACGAGCTGGGCATTGTCGCGCTCGGCGAGCGCGACATCGGCGACCTGAGCGGCGGCCAGCGGCAGATGGTGGGCGCGGCCCAGGCGCTGGTGCAGAACCCTGAGGTGCTGCTGCTCGACGAGCCGACCTCGGCGCTGGACCTGCATCGGCAGATCCAGCTGCTGTCGATCCTGCGCCGACTGGCCAAGGAAAGGGGCATGCTGGTGATTGCCGCACTGCATGACCTGGGCCACGCGCTGCGCTTCACCGACCAGGCACTGGTACTGCAGAACGGGACGCTGGTGAACTGCGGTCCGACCGAGGAGGTGGTCACCCCCGAGCTGCTGTATCGCGTCTATCATGTCACCGCACGCATCGAGCGCTGCTCGAAGGGACGGCCGCAGCTCATTGTCGAAGAGGCCGTCTGAGACGCCGCCCTTCCAGCGCCGCAAGGGCCGCCCCGCCCAGCACCAGCGGCAGGGCCACCAGGAAGCCGCCGGAGAGCGGCAGCCCGAAGATCAGCAGATCGGCCAGCACCGGCCAGATCAGCGCCACGTACTCGAAGGGCGCCAGGCGCGAGACCTCGGCGTAGCGTAGCGCCAGGGTCATGCAGATATGCGCGGCGCCGCCGAACAACCCCGCCAGCACCAGCAGGGCCAGCGTCGGCCCCGAGACCGCCACCCAGCCAAGCGGCAACGTGGCGAGCCCCGCCAGCGCCGTGACCAGCACGAAGTAGAAGGCAATCGAAGCGGCCGTCTCGGTACGCGAGATACGCCGCACCGTCACCAGTGCGCCCGCCGTCAGCAGCGCGGCCAGCACGCCCAGGCCGTAACCCAGCACCTGTCCCCGGGACTCGCCCAGGTCGGGCACCACCAGCGCCGCCACACCCGCCAGCACCAGCGCGAAGGCTGCCGCCCGGTGGAGAGTGAAGCGCTCGCCAAGCAGCAGCACGCCGCCCACCGCCATGGCCACCGGCGACAGCTGCGCCAGCAGTGTCGCCTCGGCCACCGGCAGCCGCGCCACCGCCGCGAAGGAGGCGAACATCGCCGCCGCCCCCAGGCCCGAGCGCACCAGGTGCCCCAACGGCTTGCGCGTCGCCAGCGCCCGGGGAAATTCACGCCGCCAGGTCATGAAGATCACGATCGGCAGCAGCGCGAAGGCCGAACGGAAGAACACGATCTGACCCAGCGGCACCTGCGTGCTCACCGCCTTGACGCACACCATCATCCCGGTGAAGAGAATGCCCGACAGCAGCCGAAGCACGATGCCGGCCAGCGGCCGATCCGCGACGTTATTCATGAGCGTCCTTGAGCGTCTTTCAAGCAAGCGGGCGCGACGATGCACGGCCCTGAAGATACGGCCATGATATCACTGCGGATGGGAACAATTCTCGTATCCGGTCGAAATTCTGCGGGAAGCGACACGACAAGGCCCCGCCTCCTTGCGGAGCGCGGGGCCTCGAACGTGCCATCGAGGACACTGCCTTACGGCTTCATGTCCTCGAAGAACTTCTTCACGCCATCGAAGAAGCTGGTCTTCTTCGGCGAGTGATGGCTGTTGCTGCCGTCCAGGCTGTCCTGGAACTTGCGCAGCAAGTCCTTCTGTTCTTCGCTCAAGTTGACCGGCGTCTCCAGCACGACCTTGCACAGCAGATCGCCCGGCGGGCCGCCGCGAACCGGTTTGACGCCCTTGCCCTTGAGCCGGAACATCTTGCCGGTTTGCGTTTCCGGCGGAATCTTCAACTTGACCCGGCCATCCAGGGTCGGCACTTCCAGCTCGCCCCCCAGGGTCGCGTCGATGAAGTTGATTGGCACCTCGCACTGCAGGTGACGCCCATCGCGCTCGAAGATCGGGTGCGGCTTGATGGCCGCCTGGACGTAGAGGTCCCCGGGCGGGCCACCATTGAGCCCGGCCTCGCCTTCGTTGTTGAGACGAATCCGGTCGCCGGTATCCACGCCGGCAGGAATCTTCACCGACAAGGTACGCGTCTCGCGGACACGCCCTTCGCCATGGCACTTGCGGCACGGCACCTTGATGGTCTGGCCGGCGCCATGACAGGTCGGGCAGGTCTGCTGCACGGCGAAGAAGCCCTGCTGCATGCGTACCTGGCCCTGGCCGTGACAGGTCGGGCAGGTCTCCTTGGTGGAGCCCGGCTCGGCACCGTCGCCGTCGCAGTGTTCGCATTCGATGTGGCGCGGCACGCGGATATCGACCGTGGTGCCGGCAACGGCATCCTCGAGGTCGAGCTCCAGGTTGTAGCGCAGATCGCTGCCACGCTGCGGGGCGTTGGGATTGCGCCGGCCACCGCCACCGAAGATATCGCCGAACACATCGCCGAAGATATCGCTGAAACCGCCTGCGCCGCCGCCGAAACCGCCGCCGCCAAAGCCGCCACCGGCCTGGCCGTCGACACCGGCGTGACCGAACTGGTCGTAGGCACTACGCTTTTCTTCGTCGGTGAGGACTTCGTAAGCCTCGGAGATCTCGCGGAATTTTTCGGCCGCGGTGTCGTCATCCGGGTTGCGGTCCGGATGGTACTTCTGGGCGAGTCGACGGTAGGCCTTCTTGATCTCTTTCTGATCGGCCCCCCGTTCGATGCCCAATACTTCGTAGTAGTCACGCTTGGACATGGATGGTCCGCCTCCGTGTCGGCGCTGCGCAAACAGCAACGCGGGAGATCATCCCCCGCGCTGCCGCGATGCGAGCATCAGACGTCGTGGTTACTGCTTTTTCTGGTCGTCGTTGACTTCCTCGTACTCGGCGTCAACCACGTCGTCTTCTTTCTTCTGGGCACCATCGCCGGCCGGCTGCTCGCCGCCTTCGGCGCCGGCATCACCCTGCTCGGCATACATCTTCTGCGCCAGGTTGCCGGAGGCTTCGGTCAGCGCGTCGAGCTTGGCCTGGATATGCTCCTGGTCGTCGCCCTTGGTGGCTTCCTCGAGCTCGCTGATCGCGGTCTCGATCTGCTCTTTCTCGCTGGCGTCGACCTTGTCGCCGGCTTCCTCGAGGGTCTTGCGTGCGGCGTGAACCATGCCGTCGGCCTGGTTGCGCAGCTGCACGAGCTCCTCGAACTTCTTGTCCTCGGCTTCGTGCGCCTCGGCATCCTTGACCATCTGATCGATCTCTTCGTCGGAGAGACCGCCGGAGGCCTTGATGACGATGGACTGCTCCTTGCCGGTGGCCTTGTCCTTGGCGGAGACGTTGAGGATGCCGTTGGCGTCGAGGTCGAACGCCACCTCGATCTGCGGCACGCCACGCGGCGCCGGCGGAATGTCGGCCAGATCGAAGCGACCCAGCGACTTGTTGCCGCTCGACTGCTTGCGCTCACCCTGCAGCACGTGAATGGTCACGGCCGTCTGGTTGTCGTCCGCCGTGGAGAAGACCTGCGTCTTCTTGGTCGGGATCGTGGTGTTCTTCTCGATCAGCGGCGTCATCACGCCACCCAGAGTTTCGATACCCAGGGTCAGCGGCGTGACGTCGAGCAGCAGCACGTCCTTGACGTCGCCGCCCAGCACGCCGCCCTGGATCGCGGCACCCACGGCCACGGCTTCATCCGGGTTGACGTCCTTGCGCGCATCCTTGCCGAAGAAGTCGGCGACTTTCTTCTGCACCAGCGGCATGCGCGTCTGGCCGCCCACCAGAATCACCTCATCAATCTCGGAAGCGGACAGGCCGGCGTCGCTCAGCGCGGTCTTGCAGGGCGCCAGCGAGTTCTGGACCAGCTCTTCGACCAGCGATTCGAGCTTGGCGCGCGTCACCTTGACGTTGAGGTGCTTGGGACCGGTATTGTCCGCCGTGATGTACGGCAGGTTGACTTCGGTCTGCTGTGCGGCGGAAAGCTCGATCTTGGCTTTCTCGGCCGCCTCTTTCAGGCGCTGCATGGCCAGCGAGTCGCCGGACAGGTCGATGCCCGAGTCGCTCTTGAACTGCTGGACGAGGTAATCGATCAGCTTGAGGTCGAAGTCCTCGCCACCCAAGAAGGTGTCACCGTTGGTGGCCAGTACCTCGAACTGCGTCTCGCCGTCGACATCGGCCACTTCGATGATCGAGATATCGAAGGTACCGCCGCCCAGGTCATAGACCGCGATGGTCTTGTCGCCACGCGCCTTGTCCATGCCGTAGGCCAGCGCCGCGGCCGTCGGCTCGTTGATGATGCGCTTGACCTCGAGCCCCGCGATGCGGCCGGCATCCTTGGTGGCCTGACGCTGGCTGTCGTTGAAGTACGCCGGCACGGTGATCACCGCCTCGGTGACTTCCTCGCCGAGATAATCTTCGGCGGTCTTCTTCATTTTCTTCAGCACTTCGGCGCTGACCTGGGGCGGCGCGAGCTTGTTGCCCTTCACTTCGACCCAGGCATCACCGTTGTCGGCCTCGGCGATGGTGTACGGCACCATCTTGATGTCTTTCTGGACGACATCGTCCTTGAACTTGCGACCGATCAGGCGCTTGATAGCGTACAGCGTGTTGCTCGGGTTGGTGACCGCCTGACGCTTGGCAGCCTGACCGACCAGCGTTTCGCCGTCGTCGGTGTAAGCGATGATGGAGGGCGTCGTGCGAGCGCCTTCCGCGTTTTCGATCACCTTCGCATTGCCGCCGTCAAGGATGGCAACACAGGAGTTGGTGGTCCCCAAATCAATACCGATGATGCGTCCCATAGGAATACCTCAAAATACGTTGCTTGACTGTTGCGTCTTCGTCGGCGGCGCTGCCGCCTCGTTGTTCGTCTATTTGGGGGATAGGGCCACGCCTTTCAAGGGCCTGAGTGATGGATTCCCTTCCCCCGCCCCATCAATTGGCGGCTTGGCTGACGACCACCATCGCCGGACGCACGAGACGTCCATTCAGCAGATAACCCTTCTGCATGACCTCGATCACGGTGTTGGGCTCCACCTCGGGGTTGGGCACCATGGTCATGGCTTCATGCACTTGCGGGTCGAACGGCTCGCCTTGCGGATCGACGGCTTCCACGCCGAACTTGGCCAGCACATCGAGCTGCAGCTTGAGCGTCATCGACACCCCTTCGCGATGCACCTCGCTGGCACCTTCCTGCATCGATTCCAGTGCCTTTTCCAGGCTGTCGACGACCGGCAGCAGCTCCTTGACGAACTTCTCGAGCGCGAACTTGCGTGCCTTGTCGACATCCTGCTCGGCACGGCGACGCACGTTCTGGGCCTCGGCGGCGGCACGCGCCGTCTGGTCCTTGGCATCCGCCAAGGCTTGCTCCAGTTCCTCGACGCGCGCGGCCAGGGCGTCGGCTTCCGGGTTTTCGAGCGCCTCGGCATCGGCCTCGCTGGCCTCGACATCCTCGACGACGCCTTCGAGCTCGACCTCCTCATCGGAGGGCTCGTCCGATTGCGGTTCGGCGTCGCGGTCGGCGCGGGCCAACTCTTCGTCGGTGGGGGTCTGCGGGTCTTTGGCCATGAGTATCTCCTGACAGCTGGCGCGGCCCGAAGCCGCATCTAACAAGGAATTGTCCCCCTATATGGGGATGCGGGAGACGATCTCAAGCCATGCCGTTCGCCCCTCGCCGGCGGATAATTGAAGCCCCTCCCCAACTACTGTATAAACACACAGAGATCAGCCTCGTTTCCGACGCCCGGAGGTTTTCATGCTGATACAGCTCGCCATTCGTGATTACGCCATCGTCGATCGTCTCGATCTGGATCTGCATGACGGCATGACGGCCATTACCGGGGAAACCGGCGCCGGCAAGTCGATCATGCTCGGCGCCCTGGGCCTGTGCCTGGGCGAGCGCGCCGACGCGGGCAGCGTGCGCCATGGCCGCGAACGCGCGGACGTCAGTGCACGTTTCGACATCACCCACCTGGCGGAGGCGCGCGCCTGGCTTGACGCTCGCGACCTGCCCCAGGACGAGTGCCTGCTGCGCCGCACGGTCAACGCCTCGGGGCGCTCCAAGGCCTGGATCAACGGTCAGCCCGCCACGGTGAGCGACCTCAAGGCACTCGGCGAACATCTCATCGAGGTCCACAGCCAGCACGCGCATCAGGCACTGCTGCGCGAGGAAACGCATCTGCGCCTGCTGGACGCCTATGCCGGTCAGAGCGACGCGGTCACCGCCCTCGGCGAGCATTTTCGCGAATGGCGGTCTCTGCGACGGCGACTGCGTGGGCTGCAGGAGAGCGGCGACGAAATCCAGGCGCGTCGCCAGTTGCTGCGCTACCAGGTCGAGGAACTGGATCAACTGGGACTCGGCGAGGGCGAACTCGAGACGCTGGAAAGCGAACAGACCCAGCTTGCCAATCTTGAGCAGATTCTGGGCGACGCCCAGTTCGCCGCCGACTGCTGCGACCAGGAGGAGGGCGGTGCGCTATCGCTGCTGCACCAGGCCACCGCCCGACTGAGCCACGTACCCGGCAATGCCCAGGACAGTCTCGCGGAGGCTCTCGGCATGCTGGGAGACGCCCGCATCCAGATCGAGGAAGCGGCACGCGAGCTTCATCGCTTCGTCGATACCACCGAACTCGATCCGCAGCGCCTGGCGGAAGTCGATGCCCGGCTCGGCGAGGTCCACCGCATCGCGCGCAAGCATCATGTCATGCCCGAGGAACTGCGCGACCTGCATCAGCGCCTGAGCGACGAGCTGGCCGGCCTCGAAGGCGGCGAGAACGACCTGGAAGCGCTCGCTCGCGACGTCGAGCAGGCACGCGACACCTATCGCCAGCAGGCACGCGCGGTCAGCGAAGCCCGTCTCGAGGCGGCACGCGCCTTCGGCGAGGCCGTGCAGGCCCAACTGGCGTTTCTCGGGCTGGGCAAGGCCACGTTCGACGTGGAAGTCGAGCCCCGCGACACGCCCCAGGCCGAGGGACTCGACCAGGTACGCTTCGTGATCAGCGCCAACCCCGGGCAGCCAGCACGTCCCTTGAACAAGGTCGCCTCGGGCGGCGAGCTGTCCCGCATCAGTCTGGCGATCCAGGTCGTCGCCGCGCAGCACAGCACCGTGCCCAGCATGGTCTTCGACGAGGTCGACGTGGGCGTGTCCGGTGCCACCGCCGAGATCGTCGGCCAGCTGCTGCGCCGTCTCGGCACGCGGGGGCAGATCCTCACCGTGACGCACCTGCCGCAGGTCGCGGCCCAGGCCCACCACCACCTGCATATCGAGAAGCGCGCCGAGCGCGATACCACGCTGACGCACATGGCGTTGCTCGACGACGCCGGCCGCGTGCGGGAACTTGCGCGCATGCTCGGTGGCGTCAAGCTTTCCGACCGCACCCTGGCCCACGCCCGCGAAATGCTCGACGCCAGCCAGCACGCTCAGCACTGAGCCCGTGCCGCGTCGTCACAGACGCACACTGGCCCTGGAACGACGAAACCGGCCTCGGGGGCCGGTTTCGTCATGTCACCCGTCTGCCTCTTGTCATCTTGCCGGGGCAGACTATTTTACAGGGCATGGGCTATTTCTTGCCGGGCCCCGCACCTTCCTGACGCGTCACCTTGGAGCCCTTGGGTCGCACGTACAGCACCAGGGCATGATCGACGAGCTCGAAGCCGTGCTCCTCGGCGATCTCGCGCTGGCGGCGTTCGATGGTGTCGTCGAAAAACTCGATGATCTCGCCGCTTTCGAGGCACACCATGTGATCGTGATGTTCCTCTTGCGACAATTCGAACACGGCATGTCCGCCATCGAAGTTGTGGCGAATCACCAAGCCGGCGGTTTCGAATTGGGTCAACACACGATACACGGTCGCCAGACCGACATCGTCGCCCGCGTCCAGGAGCGCCTTGTAGACATCTTCGGCGCTGAGATGGTGTTGGTCCTGCGTACTTTCGAGAATTTGCAGGATCTTGACACGCGGCAAGGTGACTTTTAAGCCTGCCTTGCGCAGTTCATGGTTCTGGTCGGCCATGGTTGCGGTTGCTCTTCGCAGTATCGTGGTAGGTCAGGTATGATCGACCCAGGCAACGATAGTGAATGATAGGCGCAAATGCAAAACCTGATTAAAACAGTCACCTTTTCCGTCGTCCTGGCGCTCGTCAGCGGGTGCAGCTACGTCGGCGTTTACAAACGCGACCTGGCACAGGGCAATCTCATCACCCAGGACATGGTCTCGCAACTGGAGACCGGCATGACCAAGGAGCAGGTACGCTATGTCATGGGCAGCCCCCTGCTAAAAGGCCCGTTCAACGAGGACCGCTGGGACTACGTCTTCTACCTCGACGAGGCCTATGACGATGTGGAGGAAAAGCGTGTCACGCTGACCTTCCAGAACGGCCGGCTGGCCGATATCGATCGTCATGGCAACATCGAAGACGATGTCGACCTGACACCGCAAAGCGGACCCGGCCCCGCCGTCGAAGGCAGCGGCCCCGGCGAGGGCGCCGCTGCAATGGGCCCCAGCTACGGGCCGGAAGAATAACGCCTCGCCATACGCTCAGCCACGCCCCCGGGCTCGCGCCAGCCGCGCCTGCTTGGGGTCCAGGGCGAGCGCGCGGTAGACCTCGACACGATCCCCCGCCTCCAGCACATGATGCTCCGGTGCCTTGAGCACTTGACCGAAAATGCCCAGCGGGGCCTTCTCGAAGAAAGCGGCAGCCCGCTCGGGAAAAAAAGACGGCAACGCCGCCTGCATCACGGCGTCGCGCGCCGACGTCCCCGGTACCACGGCCAGTGCCACCACCCGCTGACGATGTGGCTCGGCATAAGCGACCTCGACCTCGATATGCGGGGCGGTCACGTCACTGAGCGCCATACAGTGCATCCGCCCGACGCGTGAAGGCATCCACCAACTGGCCGGCGACCTGCTGGAACAGCTTGCCGAATGCCACGCCCAGCAAGCGGTTGGAGAACTCGAACTCCATTTCAAGGCTCACTCGACACGCCGACTCGCCCATCGGCGTGAACAACCAGCGCCCGTTTAGACGCTTGAAAGGCCCACGGTCGAGCGACAGCTCGATCCGTTCGTGGGGATAGAGATCGTTACGCGTGGCCAGGGTCTGCTCCACGCTCCCCTTGGCCAGCGTCATCTCTCCCACCAGATAGCGCCCTTCTTCGTGCTCGACCACCCGGGCGCGACGACACCCCGGCAAGAACTCAGGGTAACTCTCGAAATCGTTGACCAGATCGAACATCGCCTCGCAGGAATGTCTGACCAAGGCAGACCGATTGACCGTAGGCATTCACCACTCCGCTGACTTTATTGCGCCTTGCGCGTATGATGGAAGGTTAACGTCAAGGCCTTGAATGATATCACGCCTTCCCCCATTTCATGGGACTAGCGGATAGGGCGCATAGCGACATAGGGGTTCCATGGCCAAGAAAAAAGGCAATCTCGGCTCTAGTACCATCGCGCAAAACAAGAAGGCTCGCTTCGAGTACCACATCGACGAGACCTTCGAGGCTGGCTTGTCGCTGGCCGGATGGGAAGTCAAGAGCTTGCGCGCCGGCAAGGCGCAGCTTACCGACACGTACATTCTGATCAAGAACGGCGAGGCATGGTTGCTGGGCAGCCATATCACCCCGCTCAACACCGTCAGCACGCATGTCGTCGCGGATCCGTCGCGCACGCGCAAGCTGCTGCTGCATCGAAAGGAGATCGCCAAGATCTTCTCGCGCACCCAGGACAAGGGGCACACCTGCGTGCCGCTGAAGCTGTACTGGAAGAAGAACCTGGTCAAGTGCGAGCTTGCCCTGGTCCGCGGCAAGAAGCTGCACGACAAGCGCGCCACGGAAAAGGCCCGCGACTGGAATCGCGAAAAAGCCCGCATCATGCGCGCGCACTGACGCTTTATTTCGCCAGCGAGGTTGAACTGGCCTAGAACGGTCCCCACCTGTTAAACTGTAGGACGCTTTACGGGGGCGACATGGCTTCGACGCCGGTGACAATCCCTGAGGTGCATGCCGAGAGCGTAACGTATCTCGTAAATCCAACGTTACGATTAAATAGTCGCAAACGACGACAACTACGCTCAGGGCGCGCTGGCAGCGTAACAACTGCTAGCTTCTAGTCCGGCCCGGAGGTGATGTGCCCATTCATCACCGATGGGATACGAGCTCAGACTGATGGGATCGCGGTTGGCCCTGTCCTCGTGTCAGCCGCTAAAACTTAGAGGAATCGCGTCGCTGGATCCTGCCCGTCGGAGCCAGGGACGTTAAATCAGAAGACGGACCTAAGCATGTAGAGCCGATGGGTGAGTGCCGGCGGACGGGGGTTCAATTCCCCCCGCCTCCACCAAACACCGAAAAAGCCAACCCCAAGGGGTTGGCTTTTTTCGTTGCCAGGGCCGCGTGACCCTGTGAGTTCGATCGGGGGCTTACGACGCCGGCAGCCACTCCTGGACCAGGTCCTGGTTGTCCTCCACCCACTGCTTGGCGTTCTCGTAGGGGTCGGAGTCCTCCTCCTGGTTCATCAGCATGACTTCGCCCATGTCCTCGGCGGTCCACTCGAAGGCATCCAGAATGGCATAGGCTTCCGGCATGTCCTCCTCGAGCCCCTGACGAACGATGGTATGGATCTGCTCGGCACCGCCATAGACGTTCTTGGGATCGTCCAGGTACTTGAGGTCCCAGCGCGCGAACATCCAGTGCGGCGTCCAGCCGGTCACGGCGATCTCTTCGTCGTTGGCGATGGCGCTTTTCAGGGCTGCCGTCATGGTAGCGCCGCTGCCGCTTTGCAGATTCAGATCGAGATCGTACTCCTCGATGACCTTGTCGGTGAGGCGCATGATACCGGCACCCGGATCGATGCCGGTGATCTTGTTGTCGAAGTCGTCGGCATGCGCATTGAGGTCCGCAATCGAATCGACTTCGCTATCGGCCGGCACCACCAGCCCCAGCTTGGTGCCATCCAGGTTGACGCCCGTATCGACCAGTTGATCCTTGAGTTGAGCGTAGTAATCCTCATGCGTGGTCGGGAGCCAACCGGCCAGCAGCGCATCGGTGTCTCCAGTCGCCACGGACTGCCACATCGCGGCTGCCGACAGCGAGGACGTCTCGACTTCGTAACCGGCTTGTTCGAGCACAGCCCGCATCACGTTGGTAGACGCCACGGTAGAAGACCATTCGACATACGCCAGATTGATGGTGCCTTTGTCCTGAGCCTGCGCAGTGGTGGCCGCCAGGCCAGCACCGGCAATCAAAGCCATACCGGCGAGACGTATCGATCGCTGAGCCATGGGAAATGCCTTTATTGGAAGTGTGCTTCAAGCATGCCGAGAAGGAGGAGATGTTGCAAACCTTCGACCGGGTGATGCAAGGGCTGGAGACAACGATGCCACTCCCCGGACTCGCCGAAGAGTGGCATCGCATGCGAACGTCGGCCGGACTCGGCTACCCCACCAGCTTCTCGTGTGACACGGCGCCGCGCGGCGCCGTGGTCTGGTGGATTGCCGACATCGCGCGCTCCAGGTCATCGCTCTTGCATTTGAAGGCATGACAGTCCGCGCAACGGATATCGTCGAGCTGCTCGTCGCCCGTGGGGATGACGAAACGCTCCCCATGGCAGACGTTGCAACGCAGATCGAGTGTCACTTTCAGCATTCAGATGTCCTCCCTGACATTGGATCTTCGCATGCTCGATGAAGCATCAAGCTCGCATCCCCATGTGTCTTGCCATTGCACGCGTCTTGAGGCAGGCCTCGGTCAATGGCGTCAAGTGCTCGGCTTGGCGTTCCGCCAAGCCGAGACGCGTATCGATGAACTCACCGCAATCGATGCACGTCACCTCGTCCCATTCTCGTGCCGTTTCGGGCATGTCGAAGGCTTGCCCCCCACAGCGCGGGCAGGTCTTGTCATCCGTCATGTGCCACCCTCCTTGGTTTGACATGGTGTTACGGACCGGGTCGCTATCGACCACATGATTCTAAAGTGCCAGACAACCGGCACTCGTACAAGTGTGGTACAAAAAAATACCTACCTTTATACTCATGTTAATCATGGCCCATGACCGATCCATGACATTCGCTGACCGGTCGATCATGCGCTCATTGCTCGACGCTCGGCGATGAGCCACCTAGTGTTATCATTGCCAGGCAAATTCATCATAAACGATGTGGCTTCGCCACTTTCCGTACAAGGAGGTCAATGCGTGCCGACTCAACGCCTCGATACGTGGCTCAGCCGTTGGTTGCTGCTGTGTCTGCTCTTCGTGATGGCACCGGCGCTGGCTCAGCAGGACACCGCCCCCGCTGACGCCGATGCCCCCGCCTATTCGACGCTGGCCGACATGCTCGAAAACGAGCAGACGCGCCAGACGATCATCGATCAGCTGCGCGCCCAGGCGGCTCAGGAAAACGCCTTGGCCGTCGAGGGTGCTCCTTCGCGCGAAGAGATCGCCGATGCCGCACCCAGCGACCAGACAGCCAGCCAGGTGTCCTTCCCCCGCCGCCTCGCCGAGGCCACCAGCAGCATCGCGGGCGATCTGGGCGGACAATTCAAGAGCCTGGCGGCTGCGCTGGGCGGATTGTTCGGCAGTGACGAGGCGCGTGCCAGCGGCCCGAGCTTCGACACAGGCGCCTTCTTGATCGCCGCGCTCAACCTGCTGTTCGTCGTGGCAGGCGCCTTCGTGGCCCTGTTCGTGCTGCGCAAGCTCGCCTCGCCCCTGTTCGGCAAGCTGAGCCAGTGGTCGTCGCAGAACACCGAGAAAAGTGCACTACTGCGTACCATCGTCGCGGTCGTGCTTGCCGCCGTGATCGACGTGGCCGTGGTGGTGCTGGCCTATGTCGCCGGCAACCTGCTGGCGACGTTCGCCATCGGCGAGGCCGGCAACATGGAGACGCGCTTCTCGCTGTTCCTCAACGCCTTCTTGATGATCGAACTGTTCAAGGCGGCCCTGCGCATGCTGTTCTCGTCGCAATATGCCGGCCTGCGCCTGATGCCCATCGCCTCGCCCCAGGCCGAATATTGCAACCGTTTCCTGGCCCGCCTGGCAGGCTTCATCGGTTACGGCATGCTGGTGATCGTCCCCATCGTCAATTACAACCTTTCGACGGCCCTCGGCCAGGGACTGGGCACGGTGATCATGCTGCTGGCATTGATCTATGCCGCCACGGTGATCCTCAAGAACCGCGCGACACTGCGCGACGCCCTCATGCAGCGCGCCGAGAAGGCCGACATGAGCGCCTCGCGCTTCGCCTTGCGGCTGCTGGGCCGTGTCTGGCATGTGCTGGCCCTGGCCTACGCCCTGGTGGTCTTCGCCGTCACGGTCCTGCACCCCGAGACCGCATTGCCCTACGTGCTGCTGGCCACGCTCAAGACCATCGTCATCGTCGGCATCGGCATGCTGGTATCTGGCGTGCTGACCCAGTTGATCGGTCGCCGCATTCATCTGACCGGCGATATCCAGCGGCGCCTGCCCCTGCTGGAAAAGCGCCTCAATGCCTACGTGCCCACGTCCCTCAAGGTCATCCGCGCGATCATCCTGATCGTCGTGGCCATGTTCGTGCTCAACGCCTGGCAGGTATTCGACCTTGCCGCCTGGTACGCCTCCGAGGCGGGCGCTCATCTCGTCGGCACCACGCTGAACGTGATCATCATCCTGCTGGTTGCCGCCGTGGTATGGGTCGGTCTCGCCAGCCTCATCGAAAACCGCCTGAGTGCCGAAACCGGTGCGGGCGAACCCTCGGCACGCGCCAAGACGCTGCTCTCGCTGTTCCGCAACGCCCTGGCGATCGCCTTGATCACCATGACGGCGATGATCGTGCTGGCCGAGATCGGCATCAACATCGGCCCGCTGATCGCCGGTGCCGGGGTGCTGGGTCTGGCCATCGGCTTCGGTTCGCAGAAACTGGTGCAGGATGTCATCACCGGGGTCTTCATCCAGCTGGAGAATGCCATGAACACCGGCGACGTCGTCACCGTCGGCGGCACCACCGGCACGGCGGAGCGCATCAGCATTCGTTCGGTGGGGATCCGCGACCTGTCGGGCACCTACCACATCGTGCCGTTCTCCTCGGTGGATACCGTCTCCAACTACATGCGTGAATTCGGCAATCACGTCGGCGAATACGGCATTGCCTACCGCGAAAACATCGACGATGCCATCGAACAGCTGCAGGCCGCCTTCGAAGCCCTCAAGGAAAGCGAGCATGGCTACAAGCTGCTCGAGCCGCTCAGCGTGGCCGGCGTCACCGCGCTGGCCGACAGTTCGGTCAACATCCGCGTGATCATCAAGACCACGCCAGGCGATCAGTGGGGCGTGGGCCGTGCCTACAACCGCTTGGTCAAAATGTACTTCGACGCTGCCGGCATCGAGATTCCGTTCCCGCACACCACGCTTTACTTCGGGCAGGAAAAGGATGGCAACGCGCCGCCCGCCAACCTGCGCATCATGCAGCAAGCTTTCGATATCGACGGCAGCCCCGCCGGCCAACCCAAGGTTCAGGATATTACGCCTGACGCCTCGAAGACATCCGAAGCAACCACCCAGAAGTATTCTCAGCCAGACCGTGACAATGATCCCGACCCAGATGGGGATCGATAACCCTCTCCTCAACCACTGATACAAAAGGGCCGCCCCGGGGGGGCGCCCTTTTTTCGTCGACGGTCTAGCAGGCAGGCCACGCTATCTCACTGCATCGTCACCAGCATGATCGCGCAGAGCACTGCCGTCACCCACATGGCCGGCTTGATCTCTCTCAGGCGACCCGTGCACAGCTTGATCGCCACGAAGCTCAGAAAGGCGAAGGCGATGCCCAGCGTGATCGAATACGTCAGCGGCATGACGATGATCGCCAGAAATGCCGGAAACGCCTGATCCATCTTCTGCCACTCGATGCGCCCCACCGGCGCCAGCATGAACACGCCCACCATCACCAGAGCCGGGGCGGTTGCGATCGCCGGCACCAGCGACAGCAGCGGCGACAGGAACAGGAACGGCAGGAACAGCAAGCCGCAAACCACGCCGACGATCCCGGTACGCCCGCCCTGGGCGACCCCCACGCCAGATTCGATGAAGGTCTGCGCGGCACTGGTTCCCAACGGCGCGGCGATCATCGACGCAAAGGCGTCCACGGTCATCGAGCGCTTGAGGTTGCGAGGCTGACCGTTCTCGTCCTTGAGATCGGCGGCCTCCGACAATGCCAGGAAACACGACAGCGCATCGAAGAAGTTGGTGAACAGCATCACGAAGATGAACGGCCAATAGACCACCTTGAGCGCGCCCCAGAGATCCACCTGCCACATGACGCTGAAGTCCGGCCACGCGGCGAGACCACTCCAGGCCACGACGACATCCGCCCCCCAGAGACGCCCCATGGGTATCGCCACCAGCGTGGTGATGACGATCCCCAGTACCAGCGCGCCATTGACGCCCAAGGTGACCAGGATCGCGGTCAGCAACATGCCGACGATGAACGTGATCAAGGCCGGGTCCAGCGTACCCAGCGATACCAGCGTGGCGGGATCGTCGACGACGAAGCCGGCATTCTTGAAACCGATGAAGGTAATGAACAGCCCGATGCCGCACGTGATCCCATAGCGCAGCGAATCGGGAATCGCCTCGACGATGGCCTTGCGCACATTGAAAAAGGCCAGCAAGGCGAACAGCACCCCGGACCAGAAGACACAGCCCAGCGCCACCTGCCACGGCAGGCCCGCTCCCTGGACCAGGGTGTAGGCAAACAGGGCATTCATGCCCATGCCAGGGGCGACGAGAATGGGGTTGCGCGCATACAGCCCCATCGCCAGGCTGCTCAGGAAACTGATCAGCACCGTCGCGGAAAGCCCTGCCGAAAACGGAATCCCCGCATCGCTGAGGATCGTCGGGTTGACCACGATGATGTACATCGCCGCGAGAAAGGTCGCCAGACCGGCGAGCAACTCGGTTCGCAGGCTCGAGCCATAGCGGCGAATGCCGAAGTAGCGCTCCAGGGCGCCATCTCGCGTGGCAGCCGACTGGGAAGAAGACGATGACGTGGCGGAACGTCGGTGGGGTGTCTGCGCCATGATGATTTTCCTTTGTCTGTCATTGTTATCGTGAAGGCACCGATAACGTTATCCAGAGGTTGACCGCTTGGACAAGCCTCCGGAAACACTAACGGCCCACCCGCCACCTCGATGAGGCGCCAGTGGGCCGTGACACGTCCTTCACGACGGACGATAAAAAAGGGCGCCCTAGGGCGCCCAGGAGAGCAAAACGTGCGTTTAGCGCGTGCGCTCGCTAGGCTGCGGCAACGCCGGCAGCGAGCGATCGAGCAATTCCACGCTCTGGCGATAAAAGAGCTGGCTCTTCTGATGCTCGCCCAGATTGGCGTAAAGGCGCGCCAGCTCGGCACACACCACCCCGCTGGGGCGCTGACGCTGACTCGCCTCGAAATACTCCTGTGCCTTGCCCCAGTAGGCGTTGCGCAACGATAGCCGCCCCAGGGTCAACAGTAAATCGGGGTCGTTGGGCCGCTCTTGCAGCCACTTCTCGGCATAGGCCAGCTGGCGTCCCGCATCCACGTTGAGCAGCCCATAGCGCAGCACCAGACGCGTATCCCAATGCTCCTTGAGGGAATGGCGCAGCAGGCGTTCGGCGATCGCCTCCTCGCCGCCCTTGACCAGCGCCTCGGTATACAGCACCACCAGCTCGACACCGCTGCGCAGGTAGTCGGGCATATCGGCCCACAGGTTGCGCACGCGATTGACATCGGCATTCGGCTGACGCTGAACCGCCTGGAGAATCAGCTCGCGATAGGCACGCTGCTCCAGTTCCTGACGCTCCTCCTCGGTGATCAACTGCTGCTTGTCGAGCTTGGGTAAAAGGTGACGCAGTCCTTCCCAGTCATTGACGCTGAGATAGGCCTGACGCAGCAACTTGAGCACCTGCGGATGATTCGGCAACTGCTTTTCGAGACGCGTCAAGGTCGCCAGCGCCTCCTCGAACTGTTGCCGGTCGAGCATCAGCTGCGCCTGCACCATGCCGACGGCGCTATCGGCGCCCTCGGTACTGTGGTGGGCCCGCTTGAGCAACGTATCGGCGTGATCGAAACGCCCCTGATAATGCGCTGCCAGTGCCGCGGACAGGTAATTGACCAAGGGCGTACTGGAATCGTCAGCCGCCTTGACCAGGTCCTTCTCGGCCCGCTTCCAGCGCCCCTCGGCCAAGGCGACCAGACCGCGCACGGTACGCTTCATGGCATTGCGATTGCGGGTACGGCTGTTCCAGACCTTGAGGCGGCTCACCGGGCGCCGCAGCCTGCGTAGCAGGCGTAGTGCGAAGTGCAGGACCAGGAAGACCGCTAGCAGGATCACCAGCCCCAGCCAGAACGAGGTCTGGATCGAGGTGTCGCCCACCCGCACCAGCCAGTAACCGGGCATCGACTGCATCAACTGGCCGAACAGTGCACCGACGGCCAGTCCCACGACGATGAGAAGAATCAGCTTTCTCATGCGCTGTCTCCTTCATCGCCCGATGGGGCCGTGGCATCGCCGGCACCCTGCCGAGTCGCGTTGCCGTCGCTGCCATTGTCCTGGAAGCGCTTCTCGATGAAATCCTTGAGCGTCTGCTGAGACTCGCTGATATCCGGCAATTCGGGACGGATCGTCTTGTCGCGCATCGACCGGAGACGCTCGAGGGAGGTCGTCACCGCCTCGCGCTCGGTATCGTAATAGCGCTCGATCAGGGCCGTGGCCTTGTCGAGACTGGCCCGATAGAGCTTGGGTTCGGTCTTGAGCAGGGCCAGTTGCGCCTGCTCGAGCAGCAGTCGTACGTTCTGACGCAGATACGATTCCTGCTCGGGCGTCATCAGGGCTTCCAGCGCCTCGTCATGACGCCGCACGACGACGAGATCCTTGAGTTCGCCGCCCAGCCGCGCAAGCTGTTCGCGCCAGCCACCTTCCAGCGGCGAGTCGTCGGCGTTCTGAGCCGCGATCTCTTCCACGTCCTGCTTGAGCGGCAATGTCGCCAACTGCTCCTGCTGTGCCATCAGCGCCAGATACAGCCCCGTCTGATCCACCCGGGGCACCGAATCCAGTGCCGCCAACTCGGACTGGATCGCCCGGCGGACCGGGATCAGGGCCGGGTTGTCCGCCTCGGCAAGCCGCTGGTCGGCGGCCTCGAGCAAGGCCTGGGCGCCCTGCACGTCACGCTCCAGGCGCAGGCGCTGGTTGGCCAGTCGCAGCAGGTATTCGGCCTCGGCATGCAACCACTCGCGAGGATCGGCGTCCTGCTCCTCGGCCAACTCGGCCAGCACCTTGTCCAGGTTGTCGTCGACATCCTGGCGGTACGACGCAAAATCGTCGCGCAACGACGCGAAGGCCTGCTCACGCTGATCGAGCCGATCGCGCAACGTCGCGATGGTCTGTGCATTCTCCTCGCCCGCGCTGGCCAGCTCGGCCTGTTGTGCCTGCAGGCGCTTCCAGCCATATCCCAGCCCCAGCGCCACGACGATGGCCACGATCACGGCAATCACCAGGGCCAGGATCGCCAAGCCGCGTCCACCGCCATTGCCGCCTCGCGATGGAGTCGTCGACTCACCACCGGGCGGCGGCGTGCCCTGACCCGCCTCGGCCTTGCTCGCGCTCGTCTTGCCCGACGCACTGGCGCCGGCGGTGGACGCCACCCCGGAAGAGTTCCCTCCGGCAGCCTTGCCTGTGCGCTTGGACGAAGCACGCGTGGCGCTTTTCGAGGACGACGAGGCCGTCTTGCCCTGCGTGCTCGACTGGGTCGACGTGTCACGCGCGGCCTGGGCATCGCGCTGTGGGGGGGACGCTGAGCGGGAGGAGGTAGACGTCTTGGAGGCGGGCGTCTCGTCACTCGAAGATGCCGTATCTCCCGACGTCGAGGCCGTCGACGCGTCACCCGACGATGCCTTGGACGACGCAGCGTCCTCCGCCGCCTTGTCCGAGGCACCGTGCGGTGCGTCGGCTACTCGGTCCGCCGTATCGGCTTTGCCCGACGTCGTGTCACGGGTGGCCGGCGACTCGGACGTCTCATCGCTGGACGTCGCCCCCTCGGCGGGCGTTTGCTTGTCATCCTGGTCCTGTCGTTTGCTCATATGTCGCTAGCCCTTTTCAAACTCATCGTGATCAACGTCGGCGTGTCACGCATCGCCTACTTCCTGTACGGCGGTCACCAAGGCATCGGGCGTCGCGCCACTCGCGACGTGCGGCGAAGCGAAGCCCATCGTGTCTGCCAGTGTAGCCAAACGCTGACTGGAAACGATTAGCGGTTTGTTCAACGCCGCCTGTCCGCACCAGCTAACCAGATGCTCGAGCAGTTCGCCACTGGTCACGATCATGGCCGTGAAAGCCCCCGAGGCCAACCAGTCGACGGTCATCTCGTCGGGCGCGGCGTAAACGCGCCGATAGAGCGCCAGCTTGGCGACGCGGGCACCACGTGCCTCGAGGGCCTCCGCCATGACCTGGCGTCCGCCCGCTCCCCCGACGATCAGGGCACGCTGACCGTCGAGCCGCGTCAGCGAACGCATCGCCAGCAGCGCCTCGCTGGTCGTGCCCCTGGCAGGGTCGGGCACTTTCGCCTTGATGCCCAGCGTCCGGTGCAGCGTGGCCGCCGTGCTCGCGCCCACGGCATAGAAACGTGGTCCCTGAGGCAGCTGCGGCCAATACCGGTCGAGCCACTCGTCCAGGCACTCCGCCGCGAAGGGGCTGGTCACGACCACGACGTCATAGAGGTCGAAATCCAGCACGGCACCGCGCTCGACCTCGTCGGCCGCGAGCGGCTGCAGCGTCATCAGTGTCGGATGAACGGCCTCGAAGCCCGCCGTCGACAAGGCATCGACGAGGCGCCAGCCACCCTCGCCGGGCCGTGTCACCACGATGCGCGGCGGCGTGCTCATTCGCCCTGGTCGTACACTTGCGCGAGAATGTCGCCGGCCCCCTGGTCGAGCAGCGATTCGGCAATGCGCACGCCCAGCGCCTCGGGCTCGTCGGCCGAACCGCGACCTTCGGCGCGCAGGACGCGTGAGCCGTCCGGGTCGCCGACCAGTGCCCGCAACCACAGGGTGCGATCACCGTCCTCGAGGACGGCATAGCCCCCGATCGGCACCTGGCAGCCACCATCCAGCCGCGTGTTCATGGCACGCTCGGCACGAACCCGGGTGGCCGTTTGCGGATGATCGAGCGGTGCCAGCAATTCGAGCAGCGACTCGTCGTCGTGACGGCACTCGATACCCAGCGCCCCCTGGCCGCAGGCGGGCAGGCTGACTTCCGGCGGCAGTTCCTGGGTGATCCGATGACCGAGCTCGAGCCGCTGGAGCCCCGAGGTGGCGAGGATGATCGCCTCGAACTCGCCGCCATCCAGCTTGCCCAGACGCGTCTGGACGTTGCCGCGCAGGTTGAGCACCTCCAGATCGGGGCGTGCTTCCTTGACCTGAAGCCCCCGGCGCAGGCTCGAGGTGCCCACGCGCACGCCCTCGGGCAAGGCATCGAGCGAGGCGTAATCGTTGGAGACGAAAGCATCCGTGGGGGCGCCGCTCTCCAGAATCACCGACAGGCCCAGCCCTTCGGGGAAGTGCATCGGCACGTCCTTCATCGAATGCACGGCGATGTCGGCACGCCCGTCGAGCAGTGCCTCCTCGAGCTCCTTGACGAACAGTCCCTTGCCGCCGACCTTGGCCAGCGGCGAATCGAGAATCTTGTCACCGCGCGTGGTCATCGCCACCAGCTCGACCTCGAGCCCGGGATGGAGCGCCAGCAGGCGAGCCTTGACATGCTCGGCCTGCCACAGGGCGAGGCGACTCTGACGGGTAGCGATACGCAGTGTCTGCATGGCGGGCATCGAACTCTCCTAGTGGGCGCAAGCCGCCTTGACGGCGGGGGGACGGCCCTCATCATAAAGCAGTCCCGAGGCGAGGAAAAATCCCGCGCCCCGGTGCACCTGGCGCACCCGGCGCCTCGCCAGGCGCGCCGACTCTGGTACACTCGGAGCATCATCATCTCGACCAGCAGGACGCCACGCCCGATGAGCAACACGACCAACCAATCCTGGGGCGGACGCTTCAGCGAGCCCACCGACGCTTTCGTCGCACGTTTCACGGCCTCGGTGGACTTCGACCGGCGCCTCTATCACCACGACATCCGGGGCTCGATCGCCCACGCCACCATGCTCGAGCGTGTCGGCGTGCTCACCGCCGACGAGCGCGACGCCATCCTGCAGGGGCTCGGCGAGATCGAGCAGGAAATCGACGCCGGCACCTTCGAATGGTCGGTGGACCTGGAAGACGTGCACATGAATCTCGAGGCCCGGCTGACCGAGAAGATCGGCATCACCGGCAAGAAGCTGCACACCGGTCGCTCGCGCAACGATCAGATCGCCACCGACATCCGCCTCTATCTGCGCGACGCGATCGACGTCGTCGATGCCGAGCTTGCCCGACTGCGCGAGGGATTGATCGAGCTCGCCGCCCGCGAAGCCGACACCATCATGCCCGGCTTCACGCATCTGCAGACGGCCCAGCCGGTGACCTTCGGGCATCACCTGCTGGCCTGGCAGGAAATGCTGGCCCGCGATCACGAGCGCCTGCGCGACTGCCGCAAGCGGGTCAACGTCATGCCACTGGGCGCCGCGGCCCTGGCCGGCACCACCTATCCCATCGATCGCCACATCACTGCCGAGCTGCTGGGCTTCGAGCGCCCCGCCGAGAACAGCCTCGACGCGGTGAGCGATCGCGATTTCGCCATCGAGTTCGGCGCCTTCGCCAGCGTGCTGCTGATGCACATGTCGCGCATGAGCGAGGAACTGGTGTTGTGGACCAGCGCCCAGTTCGACTTCATCGACCTGCCCGACCGCTTCTGCACCGGCTCGTCGATCATGCCGCAGAAGAAAAACCCGGATGTCCCCGAGCTGGTGCGCGGCAAGACCGGCCGCGTCTACGGCCACCTGATGGGGCTGCTGACGTTGATGAAGTCGCAGCCGCTGGCTTACAACAAGGACAATCAGGAAGACAAGGAACCGTTGTTCGACACCCTCGACACCGTGCAGGGCTGTCTCAAGGCCTTCGCCGACATGGTGCCGGCCATCGAGGCCAAGGCGGACAACATGTTCGAGGCGGCGCGCAAGGGCTTCTCCACCGCCACCGACCTGGCGGACTACCTGGTGCGGGCGGGCGTGGCCTTCCGCGATGCGCACGAGATCGTCGGCCAGGCCGTGGCACTCGGCCTGCGCGAGAAAAAGGATCTCTCGGAGATGACCCTCGACGAGTTGCGCCAGTTTTCCGACGCCATCGGCGAAGATGTCTTCGAGGTGCTGACCCTGGAAGGCTCGGTGGCGGCACGCAACCATATCGGCGGCACCGCCCCGGATCAGGTCCGCGCCGCTGCCCAGCGCGCGCGCGACGCCCTGGCGACGCTGCGACAGGAGGCATGATGCGCTCACTTCCCCTGCTGGCCGCGCTCGGCATGGCCATGCTCACCCTCGCCGGGTGCGGCCAGAAAGGTCCGTTGTACATGCCCGATGACGAACAGGCCCGCGAGCAGTACGATCCGGCGGGTGCCTACGAGGACGACACCGCCGAGCCGGATACCGGCGACGCAGACGACGCGGCAACGCCCCAACCCGAGAGCGACGCAGACTGACGATGGATCATTTCAATTACCGCGACGGCCACCTGCATGCCGAGAACGTACCGCTGGCCGACATCGCCGAGCGCTTCGGCACGCCGTGCTACGTGTATTCGCGGGCGACCTTCACACGTCACTTCAAGGCCTACAGCGACGCACTCGGCGATCATCCCCATCTGATCTGCTACGCGGTGAAGGCCAATTCCAACCTCGCCGTGCTCGACCTGCTGGCGCGTCTCGGCGCCGGCTTCGACATCGTCTCCCGGGGCGAGCTCGAGCGCGTGCTGGCCGCCGGCGGCGATCCCGCCAAAGTGGTATTTTCCGGCGTCGCCAAGCAGGCCGGCGAAATGGCCCGCGCGCTGGAAGTGGGCATCAAGTGCTTCAACGTGGAGTCCCTGCCGGAACTCGAGCGCCTGAACCAGGTGGCGGGCGAATGCGGCCAGGTGGCAAGGGTCTCGCTGCGCGTCAATCCCGACGTCGATGCCAAGACCCACCCGTACATCTCCACCGGCCTCAAGGCCAACAAGTTCGGCATCGCCGTCGACGAGGCCTTCGCGGTCTATCAGCGCGCCGCCGAGCTGCCGAACCTCGAGATCGTCGGCCTGGATTGCCATATCGGTTCGCAACTGACCGAGCTGGCGCCTTTCCTCGATGCCCTGGACCGTCTGCTGATACTCCTCGACCGTCTGAACGAGGCGGGCATTACCATCGAACATCTCGATCTGGGCGGCGGCCTCGGCGTGCCCTATCAGGACGAGCAGCCACCGGCCCCCTACGACTATGCCCGCGCCCTGCTCGAGCGACTCGACGGCCGCGACCTGACGCTGCTGTTCGAGCCGGGGCGCTCGATCGCCGCCAACGCCGGCGTGATGCTCACCCGTGTCGAATACCTGAAGCCCGGCGAGACGCAGCACTTCGCCATCGTCGATGCCGGCATGAACGATCTGATTCGCCCCGCGCTGTACCAGGCGTGGCAGCGCATCGTACCGGTCGATACCCGTCAGGCGCGCGAGACGGCGGTCTACGACGTCGTCGGCCCGGTCTGCGAAACCGGCGACTTCCTGGGCAAGGCACGTGAACTGGCCATCGCGCCGGGCGACCTGCTCGCGGTACGCTCGGCCGGGGCCTACGGCTTCGTGATGGCCTCCCACTACAACAGCCGCCCACGTCCCGCCGAACTCATGGTCGATGGCGACAACGTGCAGGTGGTGCGCGAGCGGGAGACACTCGATGCCTTGTGGGCCGGCGAACACCGTCTGGCGGAGACGTCCTGATGCTGCTGCACTTCACCAAGATGCACGGGCTCGGCAACGACTTCGTGGTGATCGACCTGATCACCCAGCGGGCACGGCTCGATACCGAGCGCATTCGGCAACTCGCCGATCGCCATGTCGGCATCGGGTTCGACCAACTGCTGCTCGTCGAGCCGCCGCGCGATCCGGAGATGGATTTTCGCTATCGCATCTTCAATGCCGACGGCAACGAAGTGGAGAACTGCGGCAATGGCGCCCGCTGCTTCGCGCGCTTCGTGCGCGACAATCGCCTGACCCACAAGCGCGAGATTCGCGTCGAGACCCAGGCCGGCCCCCTGACCCTGCGCGTCGAGGATGACGAACGAATCCGCGTGGACATGGGCGTGCCGCGCTTTGCTCCCGAGGTCGTGCCCTTCGACGCCTCGGCCGATGCCCCGGCACACTGCCTGGAGGTCGATGGCGAGACCTGGGACATCGGCGTGGTCTCGATGGGCAACCCGCACGCCGTGTTGCGTGTCGACGACGTCGCGCAAGCGCCGGTGGCGCGGCTCGGCCCGCTCATCGAACGCCATCCGCGCTTCCCTCGGGGCGTCAACGTCGGCTTCCTGCAGGTCGTCTCGCGTCACGAGGCTCGCCTGCGCGTCTTCGAGCGCGGCAGTGGCGAAACGCTCGCTTGCGGCACTGGTGCCTGCGCGGCGGCGGCCTACGGTATCCGCCGTGGCTGGCTCGAGAGCCCGGTCGACGTGCACCTGCCCGGCGGCACGCTGACCCTGGCCTGGCCCGCGCCGGATGCGCCCCTGATGATGACCGGCCCGGCCACGAGCGTCTTCGAAGGACGTATCGCGCTGCCCTGACGATTCTGGTCGGAGCACGCGGATGTCGCCCGCGGGCAAGCGAAAAACAACACGCTAGGCGTCCCTGAATAGCCGGCCGCGCGACGGCGCTTTTCAGGCCTTAGGCAAGATAGGAGAACCAACGCATGTCCCAAGCCCAGGCGCCCGAACCGCGTACCACGCTCGATCCCGAGCGTGTCGCGCATTGGCTGGCCCGCCATCCCGACTTCTTCGTCGGCCGAGAGGGACTGCTTCAACAGCTGAAGGTACCGCACCCCCAGACCCAGGGCGCTATCTCGCTGCTCGAGCGCCTGGTCCATGACTTGCGCGAACGCGCCGAGACCGCCGAATGGCGGCTCGAGCACTTGCTGGAAACGGCGCGGCACAACGAAGCTCAGTACCAGCGCACCAGGTCGTTGATCCTGGCACTGCTGGAGTCGGAAAGCGTCGACGCGCTAGGCGAAGCGCTGTCGACGCAACTCAGTGAACGCTTCCGCACCCAGGCGGTCGCGCTGTGGCTGGAACCCGGCACCGACGGCGCCACGCTGCAACCGCCTCGCTTCGCGCTCAACACGCCGACCCGGGCCGCCTTCGATGAGCTGCTCGACGGCCACAACAGTCGCTGCACCCGGCTCCCGCGGGACACCTGGCAACACTTGCTGCCCCACACCACGCCGCCCGACCAGCACGGCTCCTGCGCCGTGACCCGGCTGACCGTGGGCGAACCGCTCGGCTACTTGCTGCTCGCCAGCCAGGAGAGCGAACACTTCCGCGCCACGCTCGATACGCTGTTCACCGATTACCTCGGGGAAATCGTCGGGCGACTCCTCGTGCGCCTGGGTGCTGCGCATGCACGCCGCAGTTGAACGCTTCCTGCACAGCCTGTCGGGGCATGCCAGCCCCGCGACGCTGGATGCCTACCGGCGCGACCTGACCGCGCTGGCACGCTTTCTCGAGGCGAGCGGCATCGATGACTGGGCGGCACTCGACGTCGCCCAGGTACGCCGCTTCATGGGCGCCGAACGCACACGCGGCCTGGCGCCGCGCAGCCTCGCCCGCCGCCGTGCCGCGCTCTCGCGTTTCGCCGATCACCTGGTGCGCAGCGGCATCCTCGATCACAATCCGGTGGCACTGACCCAGACGCCCCGTCAGCCTCGGCATCTGCCACGCCCGGTGGATGTCGATCAGCTCGCGCGCTTCCTGGATACTCCGCACGACGGGACGCCGCTCGCCGTGCGCGATCAGGCCATGCTGGAACTGTTCTATTCATGCGGGTTGCGTCTGGCGGAACTCACGGCACTGGACGTCACCGACCTCGATGCACGCCGCCTGCGCGTGGTGGGCAAGGGCAACAAGCCTCGCCAGATGCCCATCGGCCGGCGCGCGCAGGCGGCCCTGGCGGACTGGTACCGGCTGCGCGGCCAGCTCGCCGGGCATGACGAGCCCGCCCTCTTCGTCGGCCAGCGTGGGGCGCGGCTGGGCCATCGTGCGGTACAGAAACGCCTCGCCCAGCTCGCCCGCGAGCGGGGTCTGGCCGAGCACCTGCACCCCCATCGCTTGCGCCACTCCTTCGCCAGTCACTTGCTCGAATCGAGCCAGGACCTGCGTGCCGTGCAGGAACTGCTGGGGCACGCCAACCTCTCCACCACCCAGGTCTATACCCGGCTCGACTGGCAGCATCTGGCCGATGCCTACGATCAGGCGCACCCCCGCGCCCGGCGTCGCGCGCCATCGGACGACACCTGACACCGCCGCCCCGGAGAATGCCCCATGGCGATCACCGCCCTCACTTTCGATCTCGACGATACCCTCTGGGACAACCGCCCCGTTCTCGAACGCGCCGAGGCCGAACATTACCAGTGGCTCAGCGAGGCCATCGCCGCCGCCCAGACGTCACCGCAGGCATCCTTCGGGGACTGCTATCCCCTGAGCGCTTACCAGCAGCATCGCGCCGACGTGGCGCGTCGTCATCCGCTCAAGCGCGGTGATTTCACGTGGATTCGCGAACGTGCGCTGTTCGAGCTGGTAGAGGCCTACGGGCTACCCCGACTCCAGGCCCGCCTCTGGGCCGCGCATGCCATCGCCCACTTCCTCGACCTGCGTCACGACCTCACACCCTACCCGGACGTCGTGCCCCTGCTCGACGCCCTGCGGCAGCGCTATCGTCTCGCCGCGATCACCAACGGCAACGCCGACCTCAAACGGCTGGCGCTGGCCGAACACTTCCCGGTGATGATCGCGGCGGGAGAACTGCACGCCCCCAAGCCCGACCCGCGTGCCTTTCTCGCGGCGCTGGCACGCCTCGGCGCCACGCCATCGCGCGCCCTGCATGTCGGAGACTCCTGGCGGGAAGACGTGCTGCCGGCGCAGCGCCTGGGCATGCAGGTGGCCTGGGTCGATGCCAAGGACGAGGGCCCCCGCGCGCTGCCGCCCGGGGTCCACCGTCTCGCCCATGTACGCGAGCTGCCGGCCCTGCTCGACCGCCTGACCACGCAGGACAGCGCGCGCCAGGGGGGCTGACGCTCACTGCGCCTGGTGCAACAGCCATGCATCCATGCGCGCCCGCGCTTCATCGACGCCTTGTCGCTTGAGTGCCGAGAACAGCTGCACGCTGACCAGGTCCTCCCAGTCGGCGAGCTGACGCCGCACGGCCAGCAGCGCCGACTTGGCGGCACCCGGCTTGAGCTTGTCGGCCTTGGTCAGCAGGATGTGAACCGGCATGGCCTTTTCGTCTGCCCAGCCCAGCATCATCTGATCGAACTCGCTGAGCGGGTGGCGTACGTCCATGACCAGCATCAGGCCCCGGAGAGTGGCCCGTTCGTACAGGTACTCGCTGAGATGACGCTGCCATTCCAGCTTGACCTGATCCGGCACCTTGGCGAAACCGTAGCCGGGCAAGTCCACCAGCCGGTAGGTCTCGTCGTTCGCCAGGGTGAAGAAATTGATCAACTGAGTGCGCCCCGGCGTCTTGGACGTTCGTGCCAGCGCCTTTTGCTGGGTGAGCGTATTGATCGCGCTCGACTTGCCGGCGTTGGAGCGCCCGGCGAAGGCCACTTCGGCGCCCTGGTCGGGCGGGCACTGGGCCAGGCCCGGAGCGCTGGTCAGGAAACGCGCGGTTTGATAATTCAGCTGCCTGCCATCTTGCATGTTGAGTCTCGACTGCGCCTGCCGCCCGCGAGCGGCGAATGATCATGAGGGGATTTGCGGCACAGTGTATCATCGCGTGGGCCTCGCGCCCTTTCCATCTCGCCCGCCGAGGTGGTATCACTAAAGCCTCTGTTCATATTGACCGCTCGGGAACCCTGAGCGCCGACGCGGCTCGAACATTGAGCGAAGGTGGCGATCGCGTGCCGTCCGCGTTCCACCCGGCCCGTTCGCTCAAGGCCCGTTTTTCATCAAGGAGAGTTGCATGTTGAAGTCGTTGTTAGTGCTGGTCACCGGCATGAGCCTGTCAACGCTGGTCATGGCCGCCGACCCGGTCGCCGGGGAGGATTACACGGTGCTCGACGAGCCGGTGAAGACCGAGGTACCGGAGGGCAAGATCGAGGTCAACGAGGTGTTCTGGTACGGCTGCCCGCATTGCTACGCGCTCGAAGCGCCGCTCAATGCCTGGGTCGGCGAGTTGCCCGACGATGTCGTCTTCCAGCGCATTCCCGCCACCATGGGCGAGACGTGGACCAAGCATGCCCGTGCCTTCTACGCCGCCAAGGAACTGGGCATTCAGGAAGACATGCATAGCGACTTCTTCGATGCCATTCACGAACAGGGGCAACGCCTCACCGAACCGGACGACATCGCCGAATTCTTCACCCAGTACGGGGTCAGCAAGGACGAGGCGCTCGAGGCCCTCGACTCGTTCGGCGTCAAAAGCCAGCTCAACCAGGCTAGCGCCAAGATGCGCGGCTACCAGATCATGGGCGTGCCTGCCCTGGTCGTCGACGGGCGCTACGTGATCACGCCCAGCAGCGCCGGCGCGCTGGACAACATGCCCAAGATCGCCGACGCCCTGATCGACAAGGTACGCAGCGAACGCGATGAGTAATGCCGCCGCGGCGCCCGCCTCCCGGGCGCCTCACTCGTTACGCCTGCTGACCTGCAACTTGCAGGTCGGCATCCATACGTCGGCCTATCATCATTATCTCACGCGCAGCTGGCAGCACGTCCTGCCGCATCCCAAGCGTCAGGGGCGACTCGATCTGATCGGCGACACCCTGCGCGACTACGATATCGTCGGCCTTCAGGAGGTCGACGGGGGCAGTTTCCGGTCGGGACACGTCAATCAGGTGGAGTACCTCGCCAAGCGAGGCGGCTTTCCGCACCATTACCAGCAGCTCAATCGCAACCTGGGACGTGTCGCGCAGCACAGCAACGGGCTGCTCTCGCGCCTGACGCCCCGGCAGGTGGACGAATATCGCCTGCCCGGCACCTTGCCGGGACGCGGGGCGATACATGCCCGTTTCGGCGAGGGGCCGGATGCGCTGCACCTGGTCGTCGCGCACCTGGCGCTTGGCCATCGCACGCGTACCCGACAACTCGACTACCTCAGCGAGATCATCCAGCCATTGCGTCACGTCGTGGTGATGGGCGATCTCAATTGCACGCCGGACCAGATCAACGCGCACCAGCGCTTCTGCCATGCCCTGCCGCTGCATCCGGTGGCGATGCCGCTGTCGTACCCGGCCTGGCAGCCACGCCGCGCGCTCGACCACATTCTGATCTCCAGCGCCTTGCATGCCGAACGTTTCGAAGTGCTCGACCGGCTGTTTTCCGACCACCTGCCGGTGGCGGTGGACATTCAGCTCCCCGCCGCATGCCAGCGCAGCCTGCACGATACCGGCGCCACGCCCTGATCCCCCGCCGCGTCAGCCGGCGACCATGAACCGGACCCAATCGATCATCGGCGCGGGATAGACCCCCAGCACGACGACCAGCGCCGCCAGTCCCAGCACCACCACGCCGCCGGCACGCTGTGCCCAGTCCGTGGTGGCGTCGCGCCGTTGCATGCCCGGCTCCGGCAGGAAGAGCGTCACCATCACCCGCAGGTAGTAGTAAAGGCCGATGGCACTGCCGGCCACGACACCGCCGACCAGCCACCAGCGACTCGCCTCGACGCCCACCGCCACGATGTAGAACTTGCCGATGAACCCGGCGGTGAAAGGAATCCCCGCCAGCGACAGCATCATGACCGTCAGCACGGCGGTCAGGTAGGGGCGCCGCCAGAACAGCCCCCGGTAATGGTGCAGCTGGCTGGCATCCGCTCCCGAATAGGGGCTCGACAGCAGCGTCACCACACCGAAGGCGCCCAGGGTCGTCAGGACATAGGTCACCAGATAGAGCGCGGCGGTCTCCGCGGCCAGACCGTCGTTGACCACCAGCGCCACCAGCAGATAGCCGAAATGCGCGATCGAGGAATACCCCAGCAGGCGCTTGAGGTCGTTCTGGGTCAAGGCCAGCAGGTTACCCACCAGCATGGTCACGAAGGCCAGCACCGCCAGCAGGCTGTGCAGCCAGGCATCCTGCACGGGGGAGCTCTGCAGCAGGCGCAGCAACACCAGCAGCACCGCCACCTTGCTGGCCGAGGCCAGGAAGGTGGCCGCCGGGGCGGGGCTTCCCTCGTAGACATCCGGCGTCCACAAGTGGAACGGCACGATGGAGAGCTTGAAGCCCAGCCCGATGAGCATCATGCCCATGCCGGCCATCAGCCAGCCGTCGCCGCCGGCCGTGGCCAGCGCCTCGCCAAGGCCGGCGAAGTCGAGATGCCCGGTGCGCGAATACAACAGCGCCATCCCGAACAGCAGGAAGGCGGAGGCGGCTGCGGAAAGCACCATGTACTTGATGCCCGCCTCCAGCGCCCCGCGCTCGCGGTAGGTGTAGGCCAGCATGCCATAGAGCGGCATCGACAGCAGTTCCAGGCCGAAGAACAGCGCGGCCAGATGCCGGCTGCTCACCAGCGCCAGCCCCCCGGCGGCGGCACACAGCAGCAGCAGGTAATACTCCTCGCGGGGGCCCTGCGCGCCTTCCAGGTACGCATGACCGAGGGTGGCACAGGCCAGTGTGGCGATCAGAATCAACACGCCACCGAAGACCGCCAGGCCGTCCACCGTCATCAGCGGCGTCACGCTCACCGGCGCCTGCCACCACGCCACGACCTGCGCCACCAGCGCCAGGTTGAGCCCCACCACGGTCAGAGTCGCCGTCAGCTCGTGGTGCCGACGCCAGGCGATGGTCAGCATCACCACGATGGCCGTGGCGCAGACGAGGATCAGCGGCGAAAGAGCAAGCAACGACGTCATGGCGTCTCCTCAGACATGGCAGGCGTTTGTTCCAGCGTCATGATGCGTTCGACGTTCTGCATCGCCGCCTCCGACGTGCTCAGCAACGGTGCCGGATAGAGCCCCACCCAGAGGACCAGGGCCAGCAGACCGAGCATCATCATGCCTTCGCGGCGGTCGAGTCCGCCCAGCGGGGTTTCCTCCTTGGCCGGGCCGAAGTAGACGCGCTGCATGATGAACAACGAATAGATCGCCGCCAGAACGAAGCCCACGCTCGCGATCACGACCACCCAGGGCCAGGCCTCGAAACTGCCGAACAAGACCAGGAACTCGCCGACGAAATTGGCGGTCCCCGGCATGCCCATCGAGGCCGCCACGAAGCACAGCGCGAAGCCGGGCAGGCCCTTGATGCGTCCCCAGAGACCGCCCATCAGGCGCATGTCGCGCGTATGCAGGCGTTCGTAGAGCTGGCCACTGAGAATGAACAGCCCCGAGGCCGAAAAGGCGTGCGCGACCATCAGCACCACCACGCCCTGCAGCGCCAGCTCGGTACCGCTGTAGATGCCGATGAGCACGAAGCCCATGTGCGAAATGCTCGAATAGGCGATCAAGCGTTTCAGATCATGCTGACCGCAGGCGAGAATCGCCCCGTAGAAGATGCCCAGGATCCCCAGCCCCATGGCGACCGGCGCGAACGCCTGGGAGGCTTCGGGAAACAGCGGCAAGGCGAAGCGCAGCATGCCGTACGCGGCGGTCTTGAGCAGGATCCCCGCCAGATCGACGCTCCCGGCGGTAGGCGCCTGGGCGTGAGCATCGGGCAGCCAGCCGTGCAGCGGCACCACCGGCATCTTGACCGCGAAGGCGATGAAGAACCCCAGCATCAGCCACCACGCCATGCCGTCGGAGAGTTCGTTCTGCGCGGTATGCCGCAGGGCTTCGTAACTGAAGCTGTACTCTCCGGTCGCCGCATGGTGCGCGAACACCAGCCCGAGGATCGCGACCAGCATCAACAAGCCGCTGGCCTGGGTATAGATGAAGAACTTCGTCGCCGCCTGGATGCGCGTATTGCCCGTGGAACCGCTGTGCCCCCATAGCGCGATGAGGAAGTACATCGGCACCAGCATCATTTCCCAGAAGAAGAAGAACAGGAACAGATCGATGGCGAGGAAGACGCCGACCACCCCGCCCAGGATCCACAGCAGGTTGAGGTGGAAAAAGCCGATCCGCCGGGCGATCTCGTGCCACGAGCACACCACCGCCAGTACCCCGAGCAACCCGGTGAGCGCGATCATGATCAGCGACAGGCCATCCAGCGCCAGATGCACCTCGATGCCGAAGCGCGGAATCCAGTCCGCGCGCCATTCGATAGCCCAGGCCGCGGCACCCTGCGCCGTGTTCAGGGCGAAATCGCCTTGCCACCAGACGCCCAGCACCAACGCCAGTTCGAGCAGCATGGTGCCCAGGGCGATCCAGCGCGGCGGCTGTTCACCGAGACGTTCGGCTTGCCAGCACAGCAGGCCGCCGATGAAGGGGATCAGAATCAACCAGACCAGAATCATCAGCGCCGCGCCCCCTCAGCTTGCCCGGTATGACCGCCACCCGGTCGTTTCGTCGTGTCGTACATCGCTTACCCCAAAGCCAGGAAGATCAAGACCACGGTCGCCCCCAGCGTCATGGAAACGGCATAGTGACGCAGCCGGCCGGTCTGGGTGCGGGTGAGCAACCAGCGCAGGCCACGGGCCAGCCATGGCACCAGGTTGCACAGCCGATTGATCCAGTCGCCGCGCCAGAGCCACACCAGGCCTCGGAACGGCTTGACCAGCACGACGTCGTAAAGGGCATCGAATCCCCAGGCGTGATGCCACAGGCGCCATACGCGCGCGCCTTCCGGCAAGGCGACGAGACGAGCCACCAGCTCGCGCCGCCAGACGAACAGCCACAACGCCACGGCCACACCGCCCACGGCCACCAGCATCGCGGCGATTTCCAGCGCATGACGGCCCACTTCCTGAGCCGCACCGGGACTGGCGGGCAGCACCTCGTCGAGCGGCGGATGAATCCAGGCCCCGACCAGGGTCGAAAGCACGATCAGCACCACCAGCGGCACGCCGTGCACGAGCCCGCGGCCGGCATCGGCATGCCGGCTGTGATCGCTGCCGGGGATGCCGTGAAAGGTGCCCACGATCAAGCGCACGGTGTACAGCGACGTCAGCAGCGCCCCGACCAGACCCGCCAGCAGCAGGCCGATATGCCCGGATGCCAGTGCCTCCCAGAGAATCTCGTCCTTGCTGTAGAACCCTGCCGTGACCAGCGGCAGGGCGGCCAGCGCGGCGCCACCGACCACGAACCCGGCATAGGCCAGCGGCAGCTTGCGCCACAGGCCGCCCAGGCGTCGCATGTCCTGCTCATGATGGCAGGAAACGATCACCGACCCCGCCGAGAGGAACAGCAGCGCCTTGAAGAAGGCATGCGTCATCAGGTGAAAGATCGCCGCATCGAAGGCGCCCACGCCCAGTGCCAGGAACATGTAACCGATCTGGCTCATCGTCGAGTAGGCCAGCACCCGCTTGATATCGGTCTGTGCCAGTGCGGCGCAGCCCGCCAGCAGCAGGGTCAGCGCACCGATCCAGCCGACCAGCGTCAGCACGTCCGGCGCCAGCAGGAACAGGCCGTGCATGCGCGCGATCAGATATACCCCGGCGGTCACCATGGTCGCCGCGTGAATCAACGCCGACACCGGGGTGGGGCCGGCCATGGCATCGGCCAGCCAGGTATGCAGCGGTAGCTGCGCGGACTTGCCCAGCGCCCCGCCGAGCAGCATCAGCGTGGCCAGCTCGACCATCAGATCCCCGCGCGCCCAGACCTGGGGCGCGGGCGCCAGCAACGTCTGGATATCCAGCGTGCCGAGCTCCACGAACAGGATGAACAGGCCGATCGCCATCAGCACATCGCCGATGCGCGTCACCAGGAAGGCCTTGAATGCCGCCCAGCCATTGGCCGATGTCTGGTAGTAGTAGCCGATCAGCAGATAACTGCACAGGCCGACCCCTTCCCAGCCCAGATACAGCAGCAGCAGGTTGTCGCCCAGCACCAGCAGCACCATGCTGAACACGAACAGGTTCATGTAGGCGTAGAAGCGGCGCACACCCGTCTCGCCGCGCATGTACCAGGCCGCGAAAAGATGAATCAGGAACCCCACCCCGGTGATCACGCCCAGCATCGTGATCGACAGGCCATCCACCAGCAGTCCCATCGTGGGCTGGAAGTCGCCCACGTCGATCCAGGTCCACAGCTTCACGACCCGTGCCGCCGAGCCGCGCTCGAGGAAATCGAGCCCCACCCAGGTGGTGGCGGCCGCCGCCAGCCCCAGCGCGACAACCCCGACCGTCGCCGCACCACGCAGCGTCAGGCGCGAGCCGCCCAGAGACAGGATCAAACACCCCAGCAGGGGAAACAAAAACGTCAGAGTGAGTAGATTCATCCGCGCAACCTGCTCGCCGCATCGATATCCAGAGTCTTGAACCGCCGATAGAGCTGCAACAACAGCGCCAGCCCCACGCTGGCCTCGGCCGCCGCCAGGGTGATGACCAGCAGGAACATCACCTGGCCGTCGGGCTGCCCCCAGCGCGTACCGGCCACGATGAAGGCCAGCCCCGCCGAATTCATCATGATTTCCAGGCTCATCAGCACGAACAGCATGTTACGGCGCATCATCAGCCCCACCAGGCCCAGCGCGAAGAGGATCGACGCCAGGATCAAGCCATGCTCCATGGGAATGCCATTCATCGTTCGCTCTCCTTGCTCGATGCCGCGTCCCCGGTCGCGCGTTCGCTGGCGGCGCGTCCTCGACCGTCGGCGGTACGCGTGCCCGGCACATGGCGGACCGCGCCCGCTTCATCGTGGGCTTCGCTGCGCCCCAGATGGGAGGCCGCCACCAGCGCCGCCAGCAGCAGCATCGCGGCTAGCTCGACGACGACCAGATAAGGTCCGAACAGCAGCGTCCCCACCGCCTTGGCGGTCAAGGTATCGCCATGGATGCGTCCGCCCACGTCGGCGCCGATCAAGCTGGTCAGCAGCACCAGCAGCAACACGCTACTGAGCACCGCCGGCCCCAGCCAGGTGCGCGGACGCAGCCAGGCGCGTTCTTGCTGTGCCGTCGACTCGCCCAGGTTGAGCATCATCACCACGAACACGAACAGCACCATGATCGCCCCGGCGTAAACGATGACCTCCAGTGCCCCGGCGAACGGCGCGCCCAGCGCAAAGAACACCAGCGCTACCGCGATCAGCGAGACGATCAGGTACAGCAGGGCGTGCACCGGGTGCGTGCCGGTGATCACCCCGAGCGTCGCCAGCACGGCAACCACGGCGCTGAGATAAAACGCGATTTCCATGGAGTCTCCCTATCCTCGTCAGGGCATCAACGACTTGACGTCGATCGGCTCGGCTTCGTTCTGGGCTTCCCCCTTGCCCTTGCCGGCGATCGACAGCCCCGCCACGCGATAGAAGTTGTAGTTGTGGTCCTTGCCCGGCCCCGAGATCAGCAGGTCGTCCTTCTCATAGACCAGTTCCTGACGCCGATACTCGCTCATCTCGAAGTCCGGGGTGAGCTGAATGGCCGAGGTCGGGCAGGCTTCCTCGCACAGGCCGCAGAATATGCAACGCGAGAAGTTGATACGGAAGAACTCCGGGTACCAGCGGCCATCGTCGCGTTCGCCTTTCTGCAGCGAGATGCACGCCACCGGGCATGCCACCGCGCACAGGTTGCAGGCCACGCAACGCTCTTCGCCATCGGGATCGCGGGTCAGGACGATGCGGCCGCGGTAGCGCGGCGACAGGTAGACCGGCTCCTCCGGATACTGCAGGGTCTCGCGCTTGCGAAAGGCATGCATGAAGACCATGCCGAGTGTCCGCAACTGCGACCAGGTTCCCTCGAGCAGCGATTTGATCATCACGGTCTCCTTCAGGTCTCGACGCTCAGCCACCGGCGGGGCTGAATATCAGGATCAGCGCACCGGTCACCAGCAAATTGATCAGGGTCAACGGCAGACAGACTTTCCACCCGAAGCTCATCACCGCATCGTAACGAGGTCGGGGCAAGGCCGCGCGCAGCAATATGAAGAACCCCACGAACACGGCGGTCTTGAGCAAGAACCACACGATGGGCGGCAGCCAGGGCCCGTGCCAGCCCCCCAGGAACAGGGTCACCATCAGCGCCGACACCAGCACGATGCCCACATACTCGCCGACGAAGAACATGCCCCACTTCATGCCCGAGTATTCGATGTGATAGCCGTCGGCGAGCTCCTGCTCGGCCTCGGGCTGATCGAACGGATGCCGGTGGGTCACGGCGATCCCCGCGACTAGGAAGGTACAGAAGCCGAAGAATTGCGGCACGATGAACCATAGCGTCTCCTGGGCGGCTACGATCTCGCGCATGTTGAACGAGCCGGCCATGGCCACCACGCCCATCAGCGACAGCCCCATGAAGACTTCGTAGGACAATGTCTGGGCGGAAGCGCGCATTGCCCCCAGCAGGGCGTACTTGTTGCCGCTCGACCACCCGGCGAAGAGCACCGCATAGACGTTGATGCCCGCCATGGCGAAGAAGAACAGCAAGCCGATGTGCAGGTCCGCCACGCCCCAGCTGGGCGTGATGGGAATGACCATGAAGCTCAGCAACAGCGAGGCCATGGCGATGGCCGGCGCCAGCACGAAGAGCCCGCGGTCGGCAAAGGGAGGGATCCAGTCTTCTTTGAAGACGATCTTGAGCATGTCGGCGACGATCTGCAGCACACCGAAAGGCCCCACGCGGTTGGGGCCGTGACGGTCCTGCCAGAGCCCCAGCAGGCGTCGTTCCACCATGGTCAGCAACGCTGCCGCGCCCACGGCGGCCAGCAGGATCACCACCGCCTGGAACAACGCGAACGCGATCGCGGCGACTTGAGGCGTCCACCAGCTCATGCACTCACCTCCCCGGCCTCGAGCCGTGCCCACTCGGGTGCGGCCAGGGGCAGACCGGCCTGGCTCGGCACACCGACGGTGCCGTCAGGCCACGTCGCGCTGATCGTGACGGGCAACGTGAGGCGCCGTTCGCCGAGGATCAGCGTCATCGCTGCATCGGGCGTCAGGCGCAGCCGCTCGGCGGTACGCGCCGACAGCGTGAAACGCGTCGCGTCCATCCGCGCCTGGATCGGCTCGGCGCGTGCCGAGGTTTCCTCGCCACCGAACAGGCGTGGCTGGGGTACCGCCAGCCACTGCTCGTCACGCGGGGCGAAGGCCGCCGGCAGGTCGCGTACGTAATCATAATCGCCGGGCAGCGGCGCCAGCAGCCGTACGCCCGGGTCCCCCGCGCGCAGGTGGCCGCCGACCTCGTCCTGAAACTTGTTCCAGGCCTGTGGTGAGTTCCATCCCGGCGCCCAGGCAAAGGCCACTTCGCGGCGTGGCTCGTCATAGCCCGCGTAACCTTCCATGGAAAACGCGAACGGCGTGTCGGGGTCCTGCGGAACGCGCGGCTCGCTGACATCGAGGTTGGCGCGCATCGCGGTGCGACCGCTGTAACGGTGGGGCTCGCGCGCCAGACGCAGCCCGTGCACGCGATAGGCCGCGCTCAGCCCCGCGTCGCCGACCGGCGCCAGCACCGAATGCGTGGCGGCCACCTCGCGCGTCACCTCATCCAGCGTGAGCGGCGTCACCGGCTGGCGCTCGACGCTGGCCTTGAGCGCGTTGAGCCAGCGCCAGCTTTCGCGAATCCGTGTCTCCGGACGGATGTAACTGGGCTCGAAGACCTGATAGAAACGCTGGGCCCGCCCCTCCAGGCTGACCAGGGTGCCATCGCTCTCGGCGAAGCTGGCCGCCGGCAGGCCGATGTCCGCTTTTTCCCAGGTCGCGGTCCGCTGATGGTCGAGCACCACCACGCAGTCGGCGCGCTGCAAGGCGGGATTCACCCGAGCGGCGGCGGCACGCGTGTAAAGATCGTTCTCGAGAACCACCACGCCATCGGCATCGCCATTGGCCAAAAGATCCAGAGCCCATTCCAGCGACTGTCCGCCGAGCAGGGCCAACCCGGTACTGTTGGCCTCGCGACGCACCAGCGACAGTGCCCCCGCCTGGGCACGGCGCGCCAGCGCACGCGCCACGTTGCCGGCCGCTTCGAGAACCGCCGGCGACCCCAGCGAGCCGCCGGCGATCACCAACGGCCGCTCGGCCGCGAGCAGGGCCTCGCCGATGCGCCGCGCCAACGCCCAGGTCACGTCATCCAGGGCTTCGGGCGCGGGCGCCTCGGCGTCGAGACAATGCGCCACCGCGAACCCCAGTCGCGCGATGTCGTCCGGTGCCGCGTGCAGCGTCCTCTCCGCCAGCTCGTCCAGGCCGGTGGCCTCCGGCGTGGCCAGAAACAGCGGATGATGCGCCTCCTGGGCCAGGGTCTTGACCGCCTCGGCATTCCAGGTCGGGATGCCACGCTCGGCAGCCAGCGCGTCGCCACGCGCGTTGATCGCCTGACGCACGGCGAGCGCCATGCGCGCGGCGCTCTGCAGCAGGTCCTCGCCGAGCACCAGCACGGCGTCGCAGGCCTCGATCTCGCGCAGGCTGGGAGACGGCAGGCCGCAACGGGTGTTGAGTTCGCTCATCCGCACCAGCAGCTCGAGTTCGCGGGCATCGATGCCGGTGGAGAAGTTCTCGTCGCCCACCAGGGTGCGCAGCATGTGGTTGCTTTCCAGGCTCGCCCGTGGCGATCCGATACCGATCACGCGCCGTGCGCTGCGCAGCCCGTCGGCGGCACGATCCAGGGCATCGTCGATTTCCAGGCTGATGGTACCGCCCACCACGCCGGCCGCGCCGGGCCCCGCATCGACGCGCTGGCGTTCGCGCCACTCCGGCACTCGGGGGCGGTCCTCGCGGTTCACGTAGCCGTAGCCGAAGCGTCCGCGATCACACAGGAAATAATGGTTCACGTCGCCGTGGTAGCGGTTCTCGATACGCCGAATGTCGCCGTAACGCTCGCCGGGGCTGATGTTGCAGCCCACCGCGCACTGATGACAGACGCTGGGCGCGAACTGCAGGTCCCATTTGCGGGTGTAATGTTCGGAGTGGGTCTGATCGGTGAATACCCCGGTGGGGCATACCTCGGTGAGGTTGCCGGAAAACGGGCTTTCCAGCGTGCCCTCCTGAAAACGCCCGAAGTAGATGTTGTCGTGCGCCCCGAAGGCGCCCAGATCGCCGCCACCGGCGTAATCCTGGTAGAAGCGCACGCAGCGATAGCAGGTAATGCAGCGGTTCATCTCGTGAGCGATGAACGGCCCTAGGTCCTGGTTCTTGTGGGTACGCTTGCGAAAGCGGTAACGGCGGCTGTCGTGGCCGGTCATCACCGTCATGTCCTGCAGGTGGCAGTGACCGCCTTCCTCGCAGACCGGGCAGTCGTGCGGGTGATTGATCATCAACCATTCGATGACGTTGGCACGAAACGCCTTGGCTTCCTCATCCTCGATGGAGATATAGGCATCGTCCTGCACCGGCGCCATGCACGACATCACCAGCATGCCCTGCGTGTCATCGGCGTTCTTGTACTGCTTGACCGCGCACTGGCGGCAGGCACCCACGCTGCCCATCGCCGGATGCCAGCAGAAATACGGAATATCCAGCCCCAGCGACAGGCAAGCGTGCAGCAGGTTGTCGGCGCCGTCGACTTCGTAGTCCCGGCCATCCACGTGAATCGTTGCCATTATCGCTCCTCGCCCGTCGTCATCGTGCCCTCGTTCATACGCTACCCACCGGGATCGGATCGGCATGCGCGACGCCCTGGCCGCGCGTGACGCCACGCTCGAATTCCTCGCGGAAATAGTGGATCGCCGACGCCAGCGGCATCGCCGCGCCCGGCGCATGGGCGCAGAAGGTCCGCCCCGGGCCCAGGTCCACGGCCAGCGACTCCAGCAAGTCGATATCGCCGCGCTCGCCCTCGCCGGCTTCCAGCGCCTGCAGGAGCTTGACGCTCCAGGGCAGGCCATCGCGGCACGGCGTGCACCAGCCACAGGATTCGCGAGCGAAGAACTCTTCCAGGTTGCGCGTCAACGACACCACGCTCTGATCGTCGGCCACCACGGCGATGAGCCCCGTGCCCAGGCGACTGCCGGCATTGCCGATGGTGTCGAAATCCAGCGCCAGCTCGAGGTGTTCGGGCAGCAGGAAACCGGTACTGCCGCCGCCCGGCAGCCAGGTCTTGAGCGTGTGCCCCTCGCGCATGCCGCCGGCCCGTTCCATCAGCTCGGTGGCCGGCGTGCCCATCGGCAGCTCCCACAAGCCGGGCCGCTTGACCTTGCCGGAAACGCCGTAGAGCTTGGTGCCGCCATCGCCGCTCTTGCCTTGCGAGAGCCCCTGATACCAGTCCGCGCCGTGCAGCACGATGGATGGCACGTTGCACAGCGTCTCGACGTTGTTGACCACGGTGGGCTTGCCCCAGGCCCCGCTTTGGCCCGGAAAGGGCGGCTTGGCCCGGGGGTTGGCACGCTTGCCTTCCAGCGAGTTGATCAGCGCGGTTTCCTCGCCGCAGATGTAGCGGCCGGCGCCGGTGTGCAGGGCGATGTCGAAGTCCCAGCCGCTGCCGGCGACATCTCGGCCCAGCCAGCCGGCGGCACGGGCCTCGTCCAGCGCGCGCTGGACCGTGCGTGCGGCATCGACGTATTCGCCGCGCATGAAGATGTAGCCCTGGTAGGCATTGTTGGCGAAACCGGCCAGGATCATGCCTTCGATGAGCAGATGCGGCTGTTGCTCGAGCAGCAGGCGGTCCTTGAAGGTCCCGGGCTCCATTTCATCGGCGTTGCAGACGATGTATCCCCGCGGGATGCCCTCGCCCTGCATCGTCAGGCTCCACTTGAGCCCGGCGGAGAAGCCGCCGCCGCCGCGCCCGCGCAGGTTGGCGGTCTTGAGCTCCTCGATCAGCGTCTTCGAGGTCAGGTCTCGAAAGGCCCGCTCGACGCTGGCGTAGCCTTGCTGCTCGCGGTAGGCCTCGAGCATCACCGGGGTGCCGTCGTCGTTGAGCCGAAAGGTCAACGGATGCGTTTCGGGGCGGCGCTCGTCACGGTCTTGCAGAATCCGGCTCATGCCTCGTTCTCCCAGTTCATGCGTACGCCTCCAGCAACGTGGGGATCTCCTCGGGCGCGACCGGCCCGTGAGTATCATCGCCGATCATCAACGCCGGACCGCGATCGCAGGCACCCAGGCAGCACACCGGCAGCAGCGTGAAGCGACCATCCGGCGTGGTCTGTCCGAAGCCGATGCCCAGGTGCTCGAAGAAGGCATCGCGCAGCGCCTCGTAGTCGGTCAGAAAGCAGGAACTGCTGTCGCACAGCAGGATCACGTGACGCCCCACCGGCTGCCGAAAGATCAAGCTATAGAAGGTCGCCACGCCCTCGACGCTGGCGGGGGATACGCCCAGTTCACGGGCAATGGCGTCGATGGCCGCGTCCGGAACCCAGCCATGACGCCTCTGCACGATCTTGAGCGCCTCGATGCTGGCCGCCTGCGGATGCGGGTAGTGGTCGCGCTCATGGGCAATCGCCGCCCGGTCCTCGTCGTGGAGCACGAAAGCGTCGGTGGCGATGGGCGTGGCGGTGGAAGTCGAAGTCTGTGTCATGTCAGCGGTCCACGTCGGCCATCACGAAGTCGATACTGCCCAGATGAGCGATCAGATCCGGCACCAGGGCGCCGCGTACCGCCGCCGGGATCTGCTGCAGGTGCGGAAAGCTGGGCGTGCGGATACGCGTACGATAGCTCATGGTGTTGCCATCCGCGGTCAGGTAATAGCTGTTGATGCCCTTGGTCGCCTCGATCATCGACAACGATTCGTTGGGCTTGAGCACCGGCCCCCAGGAGACCTGCAGGAAATGGGTGATCAGCGTCTCGATATGCTGCAGCATCTTTTCGCGCGGCGGCGGCGTGGTCAGCGGATGGTCGGCCTTGTAGTCGCCGGCGGGCATGTGGTCGACGCACTGCTGGATGATGCGCAGGCTCTGGCGCATCTCGTCGATGCGCAGCTGGCCGCGATCGAAGACATCGCCATTGGCGCCCAGCGGCACCTCGAAATCGAAATTCTCGTAGCCCGAATAGGGGCGCTGCTTGCGCAGGTCGAAATCGCAACCGGTAGCACGCAGGTTGGGGCCGGTGACGCCCCACTCGAGGGCCTCGCGCGTGGTGAACGCTGCCACCTGCTTGGTGCGCTCGCGGATGATGGCGTTTTCCATCATCGCGCGTTCGTACTCGACGAGCCGCTTGGGCATCCAGTCGAGAAAGCCCTGGACCAGCTTGTCCCAGCCCCTGGGCAAATCATGTGCGGTGCCGCCGATGCGGTACCAGGCCGGGTGCATGCGGAAGCCGGTGATGCCCTCGATGACCTCGTAGGCCTTCTGGCGGTCGGTGAAGGTGAAGAACACCGGGGTCATCGCGCCCAGGTCCTGCAGGTAGGTTCCCAGAAACAGCAGGTGGCTGTTGATGCGGAACATCTCGGCCATCATCACGCGGATGGTCTTGGCCCGGTCGGTGACCTCGATCCCGGCCAGCTTTTCCACCGCCATCACGTAGGGCAGGTTGTTCATCACCCCGCCGGTATAGTCGATGCGATCGGTATAGGGAATGTAGCTATGCCATGACTGACGCTCGGCCATCTTCTCGGCACCGCGATGGTGGTAGCCGATATCGGGAACGCAGTCGACCACGACCTCGCCGTCGAGCTGCAGGGCGATGCGGAATGCCCCGTGCGCGGAAGGGTGGTTGGGCCCCAGATTGAGAAACATGTAATCCGTGTTCTCGCTCTGGCGCTGCATGCCCCACGCCTCGGGATCGAAACGCAGCGCCTCCTGCTCGGTGCTCTGGCCTTCCACGGTCAGCGTGTAGGGATCGAATTCGGTGGCGCGAGCAGGGTAATCCTTGCGCAGCGGGTGTCCGTTCCAGGTGGGCGGCATCAGCAACCGTGTCAGGTGCGGGTGGCCACGGAAATCGATGCCGAACATGTCCCAGACTTCGCGCTCGTACCAGTTGGCGTTGGGATAGACGCCCGCCACGCTCGGCACCTCGAGGTCGCGCTCGGACAGTGCCACCTTGAGCATGATGTCGCGATTGCGCGAGATCGACATCAATTGGTAGAAGACCGTGAAGTCCGCCGGGGGCAGATCCTCGCGATGACTGCGCAGGCGTTCGTCGATGCCGTGCAGGTCGAACAGCATCTCGAAGGGCTCGGGCATGTCCCGCAGGAAGTTCAGCACCTCCAGCAAGTACTCGCGGTCGAGCCACAGCACCGGCATGCCGGTATGGGTCGCCTGTGCGACGAAGACGTGCTGGCCGAAACGCGCGAACAACGCCTGGACCACCGGGTCCTCGGCATGCGCGTGTTGGGCAGTGGGCGATTGGGCAGCGCTCATGATCGGTTTTCATTCCCCGGCAACGTGAGTTCGGCTTCGGACGATGGCAGCACTTCTCGGAACGACGGCTTACACCTCGTCCGGGGAGCGCAGCTCCGTCACAGCGATGCGTCGATCGCGGTTCGCCTCGCGTTGCGAGGGCATGTCGGCACGGTACACGCCCTGGTCGCCGACCACCCAGGAAAGCGGACGCCGCTCTTCCTGGATCGAGTCCTGCAGCAGCTGCAGCCCTTGCAGGAAAGCCTCGGGGCGCGGCGGACAGCCGGGCACGTAGACGTCGACGGGGAGAAACTTGTCGACGCCCTGCACCACCGAGTAGATGTCGTACATGCCCCCGGAATTGGCGCACGAGCCCATGGAGATCACCCACTTGGGCTCGAGCATCTGATCGTAGAGCTGCTGGATGACCGGCGCCATCTTGATGAAGCAGGTACCGGCGATGACCATGAAGTCGGCCTGACGCGGGGAGGCGCGAATCACCTCGGACCCGAAGCGCGCCACGTCGTGGGGTGCGGTGAAGGCAGTGGTCATTTCCACGTAGCAGCACGACAGGCCGAAATTGTACGGCCACAGGGAGTGTTTGCGCCCCCAGTTGACGGTGGAATTGAGCACATCCTCCAGCTTGCCCGTGAAGACGTTGCGATGCACTTGTTCCTGCATCGGGTCGCTGGTGGACTCACGCCGCCCCAGCGGATAGCTTGCGCCATCCGGAGCCGGCTCTTGATCCGCTCGCGTCAGGGTATATTGCATGATGCGCCTCGAAACGTCTGAAAACGAAAATCGGTATCCGGCGCCGTACCGGCCGACGCCGGCGGGTGATCGCCCCCTCGGGGCGCCACCTTCAGCGTTGCGTCACGATATCGGGCGACCGGCCGCGCTTGCGTGGCGCCCACTCGAGGGCACCGACGCGGCTGTCGTACACCAGACCCGCCAGCAGGATGAAGATGAACACGGCGGCGCCCGCGAAGCCTTCCCAGCCCACCTCACGGACCGACACGGCCCAGGCGAACAGGAAAACGGCCTCGATATCGAAGATCACGAACAGCATCGCGACCAGATAGAACTTGACGGAAAAACGTTGGCGCGCGCTGCCGGTACCGACAACGCCCGATTCGAAGGGGAGGGACTTGCTGGGGCCGCGGCTGCGGCCACCGAGCAGGCTGGCTGCACCGATCATCAAGGCGCACAAGGCGAACACGGCTATGATGAATAGCCCCGTGGCCCAATACTGGGCGATCAGCGCAGTAGCCTCGTCGGTCATTGCCATGCCTCACAAGCGACGGATGGCGCGGGAAAGGCGCCATCCCGGTATTCGTTATCATCGAGGTGTCACGGACCCCGGCACGCCATTCACGCTGCCGACGCGTGGCGAGTCCCTACGAGTCTAGGGGATATTCCGACGCCTGTCAGGGGCGCGTGAAGAAAGCTAGTAAATTAACATCGCATGCAACGAGCACCGCACGCCGCCGCGCCCCTGCAAAGTGAACCCCCACTCACGCGGCAGGCCATGGCAAGCAGCATCTTCTTCAACGACCGCTGATATATTCCACGCGCCTGGCGCCGATCCGGGTGTCGACGAAGGTATGAGACGCAAACGCCCTGCCTCGCCGCCATCTTGCGCCTGGCTGCTCACCCGTCGTTTCCACGCTATCCTGTGCGGATGCCAACTGCCGAGCACGGCCACACAGCGACGCACATATTCCGCGAGACACAGGAACCCAGCGCATGACCTCAGCATCCGCGCCCCCCAATGTCCTCACCATCGCCGGCTCCGACCCTTCCGGCGGCGCCGGCCTGCAGGGCGACATCAAGACCTTCTCGGCGTTGGGCACTTATGCCACCAATGTCGTCACGGCGGTGATCGCCCAGAACACCCAGGGCGTGCAGGCCGTGCATCCGGTACCCGCGGATGTCATCGGCGAACAGCTCGACAACCTGCTGGGTGACGTACGCATCGAGGCGGTCAAGATCGGCATGGTGGCCAGCGAGACGGTCGCCGCGACGATTCGCGATGCCCTGCATCGGCATCGTCCCCGCTGGATCGTGCTCGACCCGGTCATGGTCGCCAAGAGCGGCGACATCCTGGTCGATCGCGCCGGCATCCGTGCGGTACGCGATATCCTGGTCCCCCTGGCCGATGTCATCACCCCCAACCTGCCCGAGGCCGCCGTGCTGCTGGACGCCGAGACGCCCCGCACCACCGAGGCGATGGCCACCCTGCTGCCCGAGCTGACACGCCTGGGCGCCCCGTACGTGGTACTCAAGGGCGGCCACCTCAGTGGCGCGAACTGCCCGGACCTGCTCGCCACGCCGCAAGGCGTGGAATGGCTGGAAGCGCCGCGCATCGCCACCGACAACCTGCATGGCACCGGCTGCGCGCTCTCCTCGGCGGTCGCCGCGCACCTGGCGCACTTGCCGCACACGGTCAGCGACCACGACGCCATTCACGCGGCGATCAGCGATGCCAAGCGCTGGCTGCACACCGCTCTGGACGCCAGCACGCGACTGGCGGTGGGCCAGGGGCGCGGGCCGGTGCATCATTTCCACGCCTGGTGGTGAAAACCACGTCCGCACGGCGCTCGCCTGCAGTATCACGGCCTCGTGAATCGATGATGGCCACGTACTTGCAGAGCCCGCCGGGGGCAGCCATGCTTTGCTGCACCGTGATGCCCCAGGCCGCGGTGACATACTTGCGCATTGCCGTCAGCTCAGCGTGGTGTGGCGAACACCCGCATACCGTCTTCTCGCAGGGAGGGACGTACCATGGCTCAGACCGTGCTTCTGGCGTGTGACCTGTCCGCCGACAACCGTGCCGCCTTTGCGCGCGCCATCAAACTGGCGCATGCCAGCGGCAGCCGCCTGGACATTCTGCATGTCCTCGACCCCTATCTGCCGCGCCAGGCCCTGCGCGACCTGGAGCGCGAGGTCGTCGACGAGCTCGAGCGTCAGCTGACCGACATCCGCGAAGACTATGCCCTGCCGGCGCCCGAGACGCTGATACAGACGGTGACCGGCGCCCCCTATGCCGAGATCATCCGCGAGGCACATGACCGGGACGCCACCATGATCGTGCTCGGCACCCACCGCAAACGCGGTCAGCATGCGCTGGTGGGGGGCACGACCCTCGCGCGGGTCTTGAGCCGCGCGCCCTGCCCGGTGCTCACCGTGAGCCACAGCCCCGAACAGGCCTGGCAGGACGTGCTGGTCCCGGTGGACTTCTCGCTGGCCAGCCGCCACACCTTGCGCGACGTCCTGACGCATTTCTCCGAGGCACGCCTGACGCTATTGCATGCCTGGCACCTGCCGGGTGATGAGGAAATGGGCTCCGACAGCGGCTACGCACGCTGGCGGGAGCGCGAGCTCGCCGCGCGGCGCATACGCCTGGAAGCGGAAATAGACAAACTGATGGAAGAGGTCGGCGACGTGCCCGAACTCGAGCTGGTCCTCGAGCAGGGCGAGCCCGGCGAGGTGTTGATCGACTACCTGCGCCGTCAGCCCCCCGATCTGCTGGCACTGGGGCACCAGGACCTGGCGCTGTTCGGCCGCCATCACCCGGCGCCCCTGATCGAGCGCTTGCTCGCCGACGTGCATGTGGACATGATGGTGTGCCGCGCCTGGTAGCGCGAATCTTCACCCCTCGCGTCCACAAGGATCTTGCACATGCGAGCCGTCATCCAACGTGTCCGTCACGCCGGCGTCGATGTCGACGCCCGAACCACCGGCGCCATCGAACAAGGCCTGATGGTGCTGGTCGGCGTGGCCCCGGACGACACCCAGCCCCGCGCCGACAAGATGCTGCACAAGCTGCTCGGGCTGCGGGTATTCAGCGACGAGGCGGGCAAGATGAACCTCAACGTGCAACAGGTCGAGGGCGGCCTGTTGCTGGTCCCGCAGTTCACTCTCATGGCCAACACCACCAAGGGCCTGCGCCCGGGATTCGACGGCGCCGCGCCGCCCGCACACGGCGAGGCACTGTTCGACTATCTGGTGGCGCAGGCCCGGCACGCCTGGCCGTACGTCGCCACCGGCGAGTTCGGCGCCGACATGCAGGTCTCGCTGCTCAACGACGGCCCGGTGACCTTCATCGTCGAGACCTGAGACTGCCCGGGGCTGAGTCGCGCCGGAATCAGGCGTCGTCCAGCAGTTCCGCCTCGCGCTGCTCGAGCGCTTCCTCGGCCTCTAGCCAACGCTGCTCCAGGGTGTCGAGACGGTTTTGCGCCTCGCCCTGGCGACTCAGCAGATCGCTCAGCTCCGCCTTGCGCGCGTCGTCCTGGTACAACCCTTCATCGGCCAGCGACGCCTCCAGCGCGGACAGCGCGGCCTGGGCCTCGCTCATCTCACGCTCGATCTTGTCGCGCTCCCGCTTGAGCGGCCGCAGCTTCTCGCGCAGCTCGGCGGCGGCGCGCCGAGTCGCCTTGCGGTCACTCTTGGGCGCTTCCGCCTCGGCCTGACGCTCGGCTTTTTCCTGGCGTGCGTCGCGCCGGGCATTCTCGAGCCGAGTCTTGAGCCAGGCATAGTAATCGTCCAGGTCGCCATCGAAGGTCGTCACGCCGCCGTCCACCACGTGCCAGAACTCATCGACGCTGGCGCGCAGCAAATGGCGGTCGTGGGAGACGATGATCACCGCCCCCTCGAAGCCGGCCAGGGCCTGGGTCAGCGATTCGCGCATCTCCAGGTCGAGGTGGTTGGTGGGCTCGTCGAGCAACAGCAGGTTGGGCTTCTGCCAGGCGATCAGCGCCAACGCCAGGCGCGCCTTCTCGCCCCCCGAGAAGTTGCCCACACCAGCGAAGACATCATCCCCGTGGAACCCGAAGCCGCCCAGGAAGTTGCGCACCTCCTGTTCGCTCGCCGTGGGGGAGAGACGCTGGATATGCACGAAGGGCGTGGCACCGACGTCGAGATGCTCGAGCTGGTGCTGGGCGAAATAGCCGATCGCCAGGTTGTCGCCGGGCACGCGCTTGCCGTCCAGCAGCGGCTGCTGCCCGGTCAGCGCCTTGATCAGCGTCGACTTCCCCGCCCCGTTGGCGCCCAGCAGGCCGATACGCTGCCCCGGCAGGATGCTCACGCTGACATGTTCGAGCAGCGGCGTCTGCGCGTAGCCCAGCGTCGCGTCGTCGAGCACCAGCAGCGGCGACGAGGTCTTGTCGGCACTCGGCAGGGTGAAGTGAAACGGTGAGTCGGCGTGCGCCACGGCGATGGTTTCCATGCGCTCGAGCATCTTCAAGCGGCTCTGGGCCTGACGTGCCTTGTTGGCTTGAGCGCGAAACCGGGCCACGAAACGCTCGATTTCCTCGCGCCGGGCCTGCTGCTTGGCGGCTTCGGCCTGGGCGCGCGCCTGGCGCTCGGCACGCGTGTGCTCGAAGCGCGAATAGTTGCCGCGATACAGCAGCAACTGACGCTGCTCGAAATGCACGATGTGATCGCACACCGCATCCAGGAAGTCGCGGTCGTGGGAAATCAGCAATAGCGTGCCGGGATAACGCGTGAGCCACTGCTCGAGCCACAACAGCGCATCGAGATCGAGGTGGTTGGTGGGCTCGTCGAGCAGCATCAAGTCGGAAGGCATGAACAGCGTCCGCGCCAGATTGACGCGCATCCGCCAGCCACCGGAGAAATCCGACAGCGGGCGATACAGATCGTCCTGCGTGAAGCCCAGCCCCACCAGCAATTGCTCGGCACGCGGGCGGGCGGTGTAGCCGTCCAGCGCCTCGATCTCGCCATGCAGCTCGGCTTCGCGATGCGCGGCGCCCTCGGCCTGGGCCGCGGCCAGGGCACGTTCCGTGGCCCGCAGCTCGGCGTGACCGTCGAGCACGTATTCAACCAGGCCTTGATCCAGCGCCTCGACTTCCTGCGCCATGTGCGCGATGCGCTGGCCGCCGGAAAGCTCCACCGTGCCACGCTCCGGGACCAGCTCTCCCAGCAACAGCTTGAACAGACTCGACTTTCCCGAGCCGTTGGCGCCGACGATGCCCGCCTTGGTGGCGTCGTGCAGCGTGAGGTCAGCGTTCTCGATCAGCGGCTGAGTCCCGCGTTGCAGCGCGAGTTGGCGAAATGCGATCATGCCCGCTCCGGTGGTGGTTCAGTGGATTCCGCCGCCATGCCTGCCGGGGCGGCTGGAGATTGCCCATGCATTCTACCCAATTGTGCACCGCATTGCGGACCCCACCGCTGTGGGATTACGCGCTGGCGCTGTATCAACGCCCCGGGGTCGCCGACGCCTGTTTGCAACTGCAGGATACGGCGGGAGCCGATGTCTGCGAGCTGCTTTGGCACTGCTGGCTCGACCATCACGGGGCCGTCGCCACCGACGAGGCCCACGATGCGTTCGCCGAGATACGCGACTGGCAGACCGGCGTGACACAGCCGATACGTCATCTACGCCGCCAGCTCAAGCCACGCGCCCAGCATGAACCGGACGTGGCGGCCTTGCGCCAGCACCTCAAGGAAGCCGAACTGCTCGCCGAACGCGAGACGTTACGTCGGTATCAGGCCATCGCCGAGACGTCGCAGGCCGTACGTGCGCGCCGCGCGGCCGATACCGACCTGGCCACGCGACTGGCGCGCTGCCTGACCACCTGCGGGCCGCCACAACGAGCCGCCCTGACGACGCTGCTCACCCAGCGTGCGGCGCACCGTCCATAATGCCCAGCTTGTACAAGGCGCGCCGACACCCGGAACCACGCATATCACGCATGTGCGGATGCGCCATTGACGAGTGGCGCTCAACCCGCAAACTCTGTACGTTTTATAAAAGCCAGTCCGGTTGATTGCGACACGCATCACGACGCAGCACGGACGTCGAGATCCATGCCATTCGTGCGGCGAATCGGCCATCACAAAAAAGGACTCTACGACATGACATCTTCACAGCCGGCCAATCGCAGTGAACGCGCTAAATCGCGCAGTCCCCTGCTGCGCGTACTGGGGAGCATCGATCATGCCCTGGGCATCGTCGAGCGCGTGATCATCGCCGGTGGTGTCCTGGCCATGGCAGCGCTGATGAGTGGCCATGTCGTCGGCAACCTGCTCTTCTCCCAAGGCATTCCCGGCACCTACGAAGTCACCGAGATGCTCATCGTGGTGATCACCTTCGTCGGCGTCGGCTATGCGGCACGCAACGCCCGGCACATCAGCATGTCCGCCATTTACGATCAGCTCAGCGGTCGCTGGCGCAAGGCACTGCTCATCCTCATCTGCCTGGGCACCGCCGTCTTGATGTTCTATTTCGCCTACAAGTCCATCGACTACGTCGCGGTCATTCAGGAACGTGGGCGCAGCAGCGCATCGCTCCATATTCCGCTGTGGCTCGTCTACCTCGCACTGCCCGTCGGCTTCATCCTCGCCGGCGTCCAATACCTGCTGACCGCGGTCCGCAACCTGGTCAGCGACGACATCTACCGCGCCTTCAACCAGAAAGAGGAATACGACGAGCTGCCTCCGGAAGCGGACGAAAACGATGACGCGCGCCGCAACACCTGATTCGCCCTTCCCATACACGACCGCCATCAACGCGAGGACGTAAAACAATGCTAACTTGGCTAGCCGTGATCATGCTCGTGTTGCTGCTGCTCGGGTTCCCCATGATGGTTCCCCTGGCGGCGGGCACGCTGTTCATGATGTTCACCGGCATGACGTTTTTCGGGCCCGATCAGGCCGTGAGCTGGATGATCAACGGTATCGGCAGTTGGGTACTCGCCGCCGTGCCCATGTTCATCTTCGCCGCCGACATCCTGACCAAGGGCCACACCGCCAACCGTCTGCTGGATGTCGTCGACGCCTTCACTCGCCACATCCGCGGTGGCTTGCCCATCACCACCGCCGCCTCCTGCGCGCTGTTCGGGGCCGTGTCCGGCTCCACCCAGGCGACGGTGGTGGCGATGGGCGGTCCCATGCGCCCGAGGCTGCTGGCCAAGGGCTATAAAGACGATTTCACCCTGGGGCTGATCATCAATGCCAGCGACATCGCGCTGCTGATCCCGCCGAGCATCGGCTTCATCGTCTACGGCGTGGTGATGAAGACCTCGATCGGCGACCTGTTCCTCGCGGGGATCCTGCCCGGCCTGATGATCCTGGCCATGTTCGCCCTGTACTGTTACATCTATTCGCGCATCAAGGGCATCGAGGCGGAGCCCCGGGCCTCCTGGCGCGAGCGCGCCCGCGCCATCCGCCGGGTGATCCTGCCGATGGGTTTTCCGGTCCTGGTCGTGGGGGGCATATACGGCGGCTTTTTCAGCGCCGTCGAAGCCTCGGCGGTCGCGGTGGCCTACGCGCTGCTGCTGGAAGTGGTGATCTATCGTCAGGTCTCGATCCGCGACCTTGGCAGCCTCGCGCTGTCCACGGGGATGATCACCGCCGTGGTCTTCATCCTGGTCGCCATCGGTGCCGCCTTCTCCCAGACCCTGGGCACCGCCGGCGTGCCGGACAAGATCCTCGGCCCGGTCATCGACGGCATCGGCGACAACCAGTTCCTGGCGCTGCTGCTGATCGCCGCGGCCTTCTTCGTCGGCTGCATGTTCGTCGACCCGATCGTGGTCATCCTGATCCTGGTCCCGATCTTCAAGCCACTGGTCGACGCCACTGGCCTGGATCCGGTTCATGTCGGCGTCATCGTCACGCTGCAAGCGGCCATCGGCTCGGCCACGCCACCCTTCGGCTGCGATATCTTCACCGCCATCGCCGTCTTCCGCCGCCCTTACATGGACGTGATTCGTGGTACGCCACCGTTCATCGTGATCCTGGCATTGGCGACGATCATCCTGATCATGTTCCCGCAGATATCGCTGCTGCTGCCGTCACTCGGCGGCGACTGAGCGGCTGACCGGCCTGGGGATACCAGGCCGGCCCCGCACGGCATCCTTCCCGCCAACAGCGACCAGGCATGAAAAAACCCCGGGAGCCGACGCTCCCGGGGTTTTTTGCTTGCGCCATGCGGCGCGTCGGTCAGGCATCAGCGGCCAGGCTTATTCTGCCTTGTCGCCGGACTGCTCGACATGCTTCAGCACGATGTCCAGCGCCTTCTGGCCACGTTCGCCGACCATGTCGACATAGGTCTGACGCACCGGCTTGGCCAGTTCACGGAAGGCCTCGCGCTCGCTCTCATCCAGGTGGATGATGTTGATGTCGCTGTTTTCCTTGATGGTCTCGAGACGCTCGGAGTTGAACTGGGACTGAATGTCGTGCCCCTTCTGCACCATCTCGTCGAGCGTGGACTCAAGCATCTCGCGCTGCTCGTCGGACAGCCCGTCGTACCACTCCTCGTTGCCGATGAAGTTGGCGATGAACTGCGACTGATCGGCGAAGATCATGTAGTCCTGCACTTCATAGAAGCCCATGTTCTCGTGGGCGAAGACCGGCTGGATGTTGCCTTCCGCCTGGCCTTGCTGCAGGGCGCTGTAGAGTTCGCCGTAGGCGATGGTGATGGGAGACGCACCATAGGCTTCGTAGGTCGCCCGCAGCAGGCTGTTGTCCATGACACGAATCTGCAGGTTTTCCATGTCTTCCGGCGTGCGGATTTCCTTGTTCGCGGTCCACACCTGATACCCTTCGGGCAAGGTGGCCAACGGCACCAGACCGCGCTCACGGAACGATTCCTGCCATGCATCGCTCTTGAGGAAGTCGTCCGAGTTGAGGATCTCGGCCGTCTCCAGTTGATCGTTCGGCATGACGAAGTTGAGGCTCATCAACTGGCTTTCCGGAACGGTGCCGCCCAGGAAGCCGGAGCCGAAACCGAGCGGAATCGCGCCGTTCTGGATGGCGTCATACAGCGCCGAATAGTTCGACCCCCAGGAGCCGTACGGCAGCAACTCGACCGTGATGTCGCCGTCGCTCTTTTCCTCGATCAGTTTCTTGAACTCTTCCGCATAGCCGTACTGCACGCTGCCCTCGGTCTCTTCGAGACCGAAACGCCAGGTCTCGGCGGACGCCGTGGAAGCGACACCGACCAGGCCCAGAGCCGTGATACTCAGGACGATATTTCGCATTTGCATGGAGTTCCCTCTTTCTTATCAATGTAGATTCAGAGAAGAGCAAAGTCGCTTCAATGTCAAGAGAGCCCCGCCGCGTGGGTGCGCAACGCCGCGCGTGCTGGTAGAGTTGAACGGCGGTGTTTTTGTTTACCTGTTAAGGAGTTTTCATGAAGCGTTTGATGACGGCCGTGGTATTCGGCGGCCTCGTGGCAACGCCGCTGGTGGCCATGGCCGCCCCGGAAAGCGACAACGCCAAGCTGGGCTACAGCCTTGGCGCCACGCTCGGTCAAAGCATGAAGCAGGACGTCTCGGATCTCGATACCGACGCCTTCACCCAAGCGATCAAGGATGTCTACGCCGGTGACGATCTGCAGATGAGCGACGAGGAAATCGCCGCCACGCTTTCCGACTACCAGCAGCAGAAGATGGCTGAACAACAGGCCGAGAAGGCAAAAGTCGCCGAGGAAAACCGCAAGGCGAGCGAGCAGTTTCTCGCCGAAAACGCCGAGAAAGAGGGCGTGAAGGTCACCGATTCGGGACTGCAGTACAAGGTGCTCGAGTCCGGGGATGGCGACACCCCCAGCGCCGGCGATACCGTGAAGGTCAACTACGAGGGCAAGCTGCCCGACGGTACCGTGTTCGACAGCTCCTACGAGCGCGGCGAGCCGATCACCTTCCAGGTCGGCCAGGTCATCGAGGGCTGGCAGGAAGCGCTGCAGAAGATGCAGGTCGGCGATACCTGGATGCTGTACGTACCCGCCGACCTCGCCTACGGCAAGGGCGGCACCGGTGGCCCGATCGGTCCCAATCAGGCCCTCGTGTTCAAGATCGAACTGCTGGGCATCGAAGACGGCAACGATCAGGACGCCTCCTCGAACGGCGAATGACGTCCGTCACCCACGGCGCCCTTCCACGGGCGCCGTTTCGTTGTGCGCCAGGCATGGCGCGCAGCGCCAGACTGGCGCTGTTCCCGAGGGTGGTGCCTCGGGATGACTTGGGGGTGAAAGTCCCCTGTACGCCCGGCAAGGGGAAGTACTAGCCGACGGCAAGGGTGTCTTCTGCGAGGGAGAATCCGAAGGAAGCCCGAGGCAAAACGCTGGCCTGACGAACAGGAAGCGGATATGAGGCGTCCTGGCGGGGTGAGGTGGCAACGATCACCAAAGCCCGGTACTTGCACGAAACGCCATGACGTAAATCCGACAGGCATAAGCGGGAAGGTCGCGCGTCTTACCCTGGGAGGTCTGGTGGTCTGCCACGGTGCTACCGGCGTCGAGAGGCGACGGGAGGGGCCATCAGACGTCAGCCAAGGCCATAGTAAGGGCCGGTTCACCTCGGCACCAAGGGCCGAACATGAAGAACCGCGAGTAGGCGATGACGTCTCGAGGATTGATCATGAAGACAGCAATGGGCGCTAACACCGCCACCCACCCAGAGGGGCCGGGGTGGAACCCCGCGCCCCAGCCGGTGGGCGTCGAGACGGTCCCGGCGTCGTCATCGTGGACGAAAGCGGAGCCCGCCCCGCTCATGGAAGCCGTGGTAGAGAAGGCCAACATGGCGCGGGCTTACCGTAGGGTGGTCACCAACAAAGGGGCGCCGGGTGCCGATGGCATGACGGTGGACCAGTTGACCGACCACCTGAAACAGTACTGGCCGACGCTGCGCGAGCGGCTGCTGGCCGGTGAGTACCACCCCAGCCCGATCCGAGCCGCCAAGATCCCCAAGCCCAAGGGCGGGACCCGACAGCTCGGCATTCCCACGGTCACCGACCGGCTGATCCAGCAGGCGCTGCTGCAGGTGCTGACGCCGATCTTCGATCCGGGCTTTTCCGCATCAAGCTACGGCTATCGCCCCGGGCGCAGTGCTCAGCAGGCTGTTTCGGCCATGAAGGCTCACGTTTCTGCCGGCCACCGCTGGGTGGTCGACCTCGACTTGGAAGCCTTCTTCGACCGGGTGAACCACGACCTGCTGATGGC
>JQNW01000005.1 GCA_000761475.1 Chromohalobacter israelensis | reverse complement strand
CCCCCGTCCTACGCGGCTGGGCCAGCTACTTCAGCCTCGTCGATGTGAAGCGTCCCCTGGAAGCGCTGGATCAATGGGTACGCCGACGCTTGCGCTGCGTGATTTGGCGGCAGTGGAAACGTCCAGGCACCCGGCGTCGGAAACTCCTGGCGCTAGGGTTGGACGAGCCCCGTGCCAGGAAGTCAGCGGGGAATGGGCGAGGTCCTTGGTGGAATGCGGGCGCCTCGCACATGAATCAGGCCCTGCCACGGAAGTGGTTCGAGCAGCAGGGGCTGATCTCGGTACTCGACACGGCAAGAGGGCTTAGCCGTTCTTCATGAACCGCCGTATACCGAACGGTACGTACGGTGGTGTGAGAGGACGGGGGAGGCGACTCCCCCTCCTACTCGATTTCCCGCCGACATCCGCAGACGTCTTTTCCACATCCCCATCGCCCCGCCTGCCTGTGGACAGTTTTGTGGAGTGTCTGTGCCTTAGCCGTGAATGTCGGGGTATTCCGCCCCTGCAGAGTCTTCCTGCCGCCCTGTCCATGCCTCTTCACGCACCACCGATATGCGCCGGCTGATCTATAAATATTTGTTTTAAAAGGGTTTTAAAAACCCTTTTGAAACATGTCTCACGCCGAAGTAAGTATTGGCTTACCCACAAGCCACGCAACCATGCACATCGTGACAATGTGGACAAGTCATTTGATGCGCATGCTGCCTCTAGCGATGGATGTCGAAATCGTACCAGCTACCCTTGCGCCCATCCGGCGTTTCCAGAATGACCTGAGCACGCCATGGCATGACCGTCTCTGCCCAGGGACGCAATTCGCCGACACCCTGGAAATGGCCCTCGCCGATCGGTTTCATTTCCACACGAGTCAGCCCCATGTTCATGTCGCGCCCGATGAACTCCACGACCACCGACTGCACGTCGAGGCCCGACGTGCGCACGTCGATTCTCAGGGGCTCGTAGGATTCGAACTCCCCCTGCATGCCGAAGCGTAGCGTTCCCTTCAAGCCGATATCGGTACGACACGGCCCCTCGCGCAGATCGCAATGCCAGCGTGGCGGGTACCAGGTCACATCCTCGCGTGAATCGCGCAGGTAATAATCGGCCAGGTAGCCGGCCGCCACCAGCACCGTCATCAACGTCAGCAGCGTCAACAGGTTGAGCAGCGGCGGCCTGAGCGGATCTTCTTCGTGATGTTGCATATCGTTAGGTCGAATCCCATCACCCTGAGCATCGCGCTAAGCTTACCAGTTCGTGTGCCAGCCGGCTTGCCAGCAGCCGGACATGGCCAACGTCATGACCACGGAGGCGCGATGAGCGGTGTCAACGAGGCCCTGGGCCCCCTGTTCCTGTTGATTTTACTCGGTGCCCTGCTGGGCTGGCGGCGGATCCCCGGGGACGATTTCTGGCCCGCCATGGAGCGGCTGATCTACTTCCTGCTGTTTCCCGCGATGCTGATCGCGACGCTGGCCACGGCCAATGTGGCGCAAGTGCCGGTCCTGCGTCTGGCGGTGGCACTGCTGGGCACCATGTCGCTGTTCGCGCTGGCGCTCTGGTGCGGCCGTCATCGCCTGGGACTGACGCCGGCGGCGTTCACCTCGCTGTTTCAGGGCACGCTGCGCTTCAACACCTATGTCGGGGTGGCCGGGGCCGCCGCCCTGCACGGTCAGGCCGGGGCGACCGTGGCTGCGGTCGCCGTGGCGCTGATGGTACCGCTGGCCAACATCCTCTGCGTGGGCGGCTTCATCGCCGCCGGTACCCTGGGCGCCTCGAGCCTCGGACGCAGTTTCGCCGCGCTGGCGCGCAACCCCCTGATCCTGGCCTGCGTGATCGGCATCACGCTCAATCTGAGCGGTATTGGTCTGCCGGGATGGCTGGGCGGTGCCGTCGAACTCACCGGACGCGCAGCCCTGCCGCTGGGGTTGATCGCCGTGGGCGTTGCCCTGCGCCCCCGTGCGCTGACCGGTCACGGCCGTGCGTTCTGGTGGTCGGCCACGCTCAAGCTCGGCGCCACTCCACTGGTGGTGTTGAGCCTGGCCTGGCTGACCGGCCTCGACCCGGTGAGTCGGGATATCGCCTTGTTGTTCGCCGCACTGCCCACCGCCACCTCGGCGTATATCCTCGCCCGCCAGCTCGGCGGCGATGCCGAGCTGATGGCGGCATTGATCACCGGCCAGACGCTGCTGGCCATGGTGACCTTGCCGGCATGGATGGCGCTGGCAAGTTGAGCGTCAATCGTCGACACGATTGGCACAAGGCGCGCCACGCTGCACGCAGGCCACGTTGTCGAGCGTGACCTCGGCGATCTCGGCCAGCGCCTCCTGGGTGAAAAATCCCTGATGCCCGGTGATCAGCACGTTGGGGAAGGTCACCAGACGCTGAAAGACATCGTCGTCGATGATGTCGTCGGAATGGTCGTGGAAGAACAACGAGGTTTCCTGCTCGTAGACATCGATGGCCAGCCCGCCCAGACGGCGCGCCTTGAGCGCGTCGACCACCGCGCGCGTATCGACCAGAGCACCGCGCGAGGTGTTGAGCAACAGGGCCCCCGGCTTCATCGCCGCCAGGGCCTCGGCATCGATCAGGTAACGCGTATCGTCCGTCAACGGGCAATGCAAGCTGATCACATCGCTCTCCGCCAGCAGGCGCCGGCGCGAGACATACTCGCCACCCAGCGTCGTGAACGCCTCGCTTGGGTAGCGGTCCTCGCCCAGCAAGCGACAGCCGAGACCGGCGAAGATGCGTGCCGTGGCCAGCCCGATGCGCCCGGTCCCGATCACCCCCACCGTCTTGCCGTGCAGCGTCATGCCCAACAAGCCCTCGAGCATGAAGTTGCCCTCGCGTACGCGATTGTAGGCTCGATGCGTGCGGCGGTTCAGCGTCAGCAGCAAGGCCAGGGCATGCTCGGCCACCGCCTCGGGCGAGTAGGCCGGCACGCGCACCACGGCGATGCCCAAGCGTGCGGCGGCCTCGATGTCGACATTGTTGAACCCGGCGCAACGCATGGCCACGAACCCCACGCCCTGGGTCGCAAGCGCCGTCAGCACGGTGGCATCCAGGGTATCGTTGACGAAGGCGCACACGCCGTCTGCACCATGGGCCAGCACGGCACTCTCCGCGTTGAGCGCCACCTCGTGATAGCCGATCTTGAAACCATGGCGCGCATTCGCCGCCTCGAAGAAACGCCGGTCATACGGCTGGGCACTGAACATGGCGATATGCGTCACGAAAGCCTCCCGATGCACCCAAGTGAAAAATATTCTCGTTACGCTTGACGACTCAAATGAGAATGGTTTACCTTAACAACCGTGGCGCCGCCAAGCGCCACTGACCTAAGCAGCGAATGTCAGGTTCCTGCCCATGGTTATCTCCTCATCAAGCTAGTCACGGTCTTTGAAGCCGCCCGCCCGGGCGGCTTTTTTTATGCCCGTATCCGCCCCGCGCCGAGCGCGCCGGCACTGTGCCAGCGTCCTCGACTCCCTGCCGTGATCCAGATCAGGTCACCATGAAAAAAACCGCTGACGGGCAGCGGTTTTCAACGAGCAGTGGCGATCACGGGTGGCGCTCACTCCACACGGGCGTAGATCAGGTCCCACACGCCATGACCGAGCCTTTCGCCCCGGCTTTCGAACTTGGTCAACGGCCGAAATTCCGGTCGCGGCACATAAGGCGCGCTTTCGGGCGGCGCCGTGTTGCGGTAGCCCGGTGCTTCCTCCATGACCTCGACCATGTGCTCGGCGTAGGCTTCCCAATCGGTCGCCATGTGCAGATAACCGTGCGGCGCGAGACGCGTGCGCACCAGCTCGACGAACGCCGGCTGCACGATGCGACGCTTGTGATGCTTCTTCTTCGGCCAGGGGTCGGGGAAAAACAGCTGCAGCCCCGTAAGGCTCGACTCGGGCAGGCATTTGTCGAGCACTTCCAGGGCATCGTCACGATACACGCGCAGATTGGTCAAGCCGCGCTTGTCCGCTTCATCGAGCAGCTTGCCCACTCCCGGCGCATGCACCTCGATACCGATGAAATCGGTCTCGGGATTGGCGGCGGCTTGCTCGACGAGCGACTGCCCCATGCCGAAACCGATCTCGACGACGCAGGGTGCGCGGCGGCCGAAGAGCGCCTCCAGCGATTGGCGTCCCTCGGCCACACTCAGGCCCAGGCGCGGCCAGACCTCTTCGAGCCCCCGCGATTGGGCGGCGGTCATGCGTCCGGCACGCAGTACGTAGCTCTTGATGCCGCGCGGCGGGCGTCCCGGCGACTCGGGGGTCGCCGGGGCATTCTCGGAAGAAGAGGAGGAGTCACTCATGGCAAGTCTGCGTTATCGGTCACGTAGCGAAGGCGGCCGGTCAGGCCGCGCGAAAATTCAGGCGTTGATGCGCCCGGCGAAGGGCGATGACGGGCTCGCGGAGGCACGGCGCGGCATGCGCTCGGCAAGATACGCTTCGCGCCCCGCTTCGACCGCCAGTTTCATGGCGCTTGCCATGCGCACCGGCTGACGCGCATGCGCGATCGCCGAGTTGATCAGCACGCCGGCACAGCCCATTTCCATGGCCAGGGCGGCATCCGAGGGCGTCCCGATGCCGGCATCGACGAGGATCGGCACTTCGGCGTTGTCGAGAATGATCGCCAGGGACGTCGGGTTGAGCAGACCGTGCCCCGAGCCGATCAACGACCCCAACGGCATCACCGCGCAACAGCCCAGGCGTTCGAGCTCCTTGGCGACGATCGGGTCGTCGCTGGTGTACACCATGACATCGAAGCCATCGTTGACCAGCGTTTCGGCGGCCTTGAGAGTCTCGACCACGTTGGGGTAGAGCGTGCCGTCGTCACCGAGCACCTCGAGCTTGACCAGGTTGTGGCCATCCAGCAGCTCGCGGGCCAGCTTGCAGGTACGCACTGCATCCTTGGCGGTATAGCATCCCGCCGTGTTGGGCAGGATCGTATAGCGGCTCGGCGGCACGGCATCGAGCAGGTTGGGCTCATCGGGATTCTGGCCCATGTTGGTGCGACGCACCGCGACGGTGACAATCTCGGCACCACTCGCCTCGACGGCGGCGGCGGTCTCGTCGAAGTCCCGGTATTTGCCGGTACCCACCAGCAGGCGCGACGCGAAGGTGCGGCCGGCGACGGTCAGTGGAATATCCTGGCGCGGATCTGCTGACATGACGAACCTCTTGGCGAACAGGAAAGTCGCCGCACGGCGGCGGCAAGGGCGAACACCGGCATTTCGCCGGCGGCCGAATCAGCCACCGCCGATGGCATGCACGATTTCCACGCAATCCCCGGTGGTCAGGCGCGTCTCGGCATGCTGGCTGCGGGGCACGATCTCTTCATTGACTTCGACGGCGATGCGGCGTCCGGTCAAGGCGAGCTGATCGACCAGCTCGCTGACCGTCAACTCGGATGCGAACTCGCGGCGCTCGCCGTTGAGCTGAATGTGCATAACGGCCTCTCACATCGTTGGGGAGAGACCGTCATTGTAACGCCAAATGCCGTGCTCAAGAATCCTTGGGCGGCCACACGTCCGCATCCACTTGCTCGGGACGCTTGAGCACCTTGGGATCGAAGCGCGGCTCGCGGACGCCCTCGCGCCGCTGGCGCTCGTAATCCTTGAGCACGCGCATGGCGATCGGCGCCAGGATCAGGATCGCGATCAGGTTGGTGGTCGCCATCATCCCCATGGAAAGATCGGCGAAGTCCCATACGAAGGTCAGCTGCGACACCGAGCCGATCATCACCATGGCCAGCACGGCCAGGCGCAACGCTTGTACCGCGCCCTTGGCATGGCGCTTGAACATGTACTCGATATTGACCGTGGCGAACGAGAAGTTGGCGATGATCGAGGTAAAGGCGAACAGCAGGATGGCCACGGCGATGAAGATCTCGCCGAAGCCGCCGAAGTGATCCGCCATGGCGTCTTGGGTGAGCTGGATGCCCACGATGTCCTGTCCCGGCGAGTTCGCCATCAGCGTCTCGTAGACACCGGAAAGCAGGATCACCACCGCCGTGCAGCTGCAGATCACCAGGGTATCGACGAACACGCCGAACGACTGTACCAGCCCCTGCGCCGCGGGATGCTTGACGTTGGCCTGGGCCGCCGCGTTGGGCGCCGAGCCCATGCCGGCCTCGTTGGAAAACAGGCCGCGCTTGATGCCGTTTTCCATTGCCGTCTTGATGGCGTAGCCGGCCGCGCCGCCCACTGCCGGCCCGTAGCCGAAGGCACTCTTGACGATCAATGCCAGCATCTCCGGCACCTCGGTGATGTTGACCGCCAGCACCACCAACGCGACCAGCAGGTAGGCGACGGCCATCACGGGCACGATCTTCTCCGCCGTGCGTGCGATGGACTTGAGCCCGCCGTAGATGACCACGGCCACGACACCGACCAGAATCAACCCGGTCAGCCAGTTGGGCATGCCGAAGGCCTGGTTCATGCCCTGAGCGATGGTGTTGGCCTGGGCACCGTTGAACGCCAGGCCGTAGGCGACCAGCAGGAAGAAGGCGAACAAAAGACTCATCCATCGCCAGCCGAGCGTGCGCTCGATGTAATAGGCGGGCCCGCCACGGAAGACGCCATCCTCGTGGCGCTTCTTGTAGACCTGGGCCAGGGTCGACTCGACGAACGAGGTGGCGAACCCGACCAGGGCGGTCACCCACATCCAGAAGATCGCGCCCGGGCCCCCGACCCACAGCGCGATGGCCACGCCGGCCAGGTTACCGGTGCCCACACGCGCCGCCAGCGACGTCGCGAAGGCCTGAAAGCCGCTGACGCCTTCGCCGGCGCCCCGGCTATTGAAGGTCACGCGCGCCATATGCCCGAACAGGCGAAATTGCATGCCGCGCGTCAGCACGGTGAACAACACCCCCGCGCCCAGCAGAAGATAAACGAGGATGTATGACCAGATGAAATCGCTGACAGGGGTCATCACCGCATAGATGGCGTCATGCAGCGATGCGACGAGGCTGGCAAGAGAGTCCATGGATTAACGCTCCATTGTGATTCTTGAGATCGGCAAGGCCGCGACGATACGCCATACCGCAACGCTTGTCATGGCGTAAGCGACGCCATAGGGTAAGCACCAGCGCGGCGATGCCGGGCCCCTCGCCCCCGGTGCTCGCTCACCGTCTCAGCATAGGTCAGTCACATGGGATGCAACATGCACAAGCGTCGTGGATGGACACTCGTCGCTCTAAGCGGCTTGGTCGTGGTCATGGCAGGCGCCTTCGGCGCCCACGCGCTGGGCGACATGCTTTCCCCCGCACGACTCGACGCCTTCACCACCGGCGTGCGCTATCAGGCGTGGCATACCCTGGCCGCCATGGCGGTGCTCCTGTGGCACGCGCAGCACCCTCTGAGGGGTCAGACAACCGTGCTCTGGCTGTGGGGGCTGGGCATGGCGGCGTTTTCCGGCTCGCTGTACCTGCTGGCCCTGACCGGCGCCCATTGGCTGGGGCCCATCACGCCGTTCGGTGGTCTGTTGCTGATGGCCGGCTGGCTGACGCTGGCGATATGCGCCTGGCGTCAGCGCCCCGCTCACTGAGACCTCGCCCCCCACGTTCCAGACGCGCTCAATCGTCATCGCTCTCGTCGGGCAAGGCATAGGTCGCGGTGACGGTTGCCACCGGTTCCTCGTCGCCGGCGGGGAACAAACGCACTTCGCCGACCGCCAGGCGCTGGCCCAGCTTGACGATGTGCGCATTGGCGATGAGATCGCGATCGCCGCGGGCGCGGCGCAGGAAGTGGCAGCTGAAGTCCGTGGTCACCGCCATTGGCTCCGGGCCGATCCGGGCCAGAATCGCCACGTACAGGCAGACGTCCGCCAGCCCCATCAGCGTCGGCCCCGAAATGCAGCCTCCGGGCCGCAAGTGCTCATCCTCGATGGCCAGGCTCATGGTCGCGCGCATCTCGCCCACCCCTTCGATGGTGCCCTGGCGGTGCGGAAAGACCTCGTCGAGAAATTCCTCGATGGCGGCGGCGGTCATCACGGTCATGGCAAGTTCTCCCCTGGCAACGGTGCTCGAGACGGCGGCGCAGTGGTCAAGATAGCGCAACACTACTCGAACACACACTACAGTGCGTCTCGAACCGACTCACCGTCTCCACTGCGCATTTGCGCCACCACCCATGTATTCCGCAAACACTACCCGACGTTGCCATGAATCCACCGGATGACTCACAGGATTAGTCTGATACCCGCGACAACGCCCGTGCCCTCCGTTCTATCACCGCTGGCACGAGTGAGATCCGCAGTCTCACCGTACTCCTTTTCCCAGTAAGCGCCGATGTAAGGCGCGACGCGGCGCGTTACCTCGTAGCCTAATCGCATGCCGACACGCACGGAGTTCAGTCCTTCGCCCACGCCAAATGCTTCGACTTCATTGGCAGCCATGGCGATTTCAGTGCGCGGCTGGAGGTAAAGTCGCTGGGTCAGGCGCAGGTCATATTCACCCTCGAAACTAGCGGATACATCTCCTTCGTCACTCACTTGCAAGGCTACATCGGTCTCAATTTCATATGGCATAACCCCTTGCAACCCAACGACACCGTAGGTTCGCTCTTCATGATCATCAGAGAACACACCCCCTTGGTAACCCACGCCACCCTGCAGCTCCCAAAAATCGGCAATCAACCGGCTATAGAGTAGCTCCAGGGACTCAAACTCGGCGTCTTCACCGTCTCCCTGAATATTTTCACCTTCCGATTTTACGTACATACGGTTAACGTCGCTGCCGTACCACCCCTGGAAGTCCCATACCATGGCATCCTTACCATTCTCCGGAATACTATATTCAAGCCGATCAAATTGTGCCGTGCCTTGATTATGCTCCACGATAGGGGATGGCCAGCCATCAGGAGCATCGTAACCATCATCAGCTTTAGCCAAGGAAGCAAAGATGAATGCCGCACTCACACCCACGAGGTAAAGTTTTATCTTCATACTGCCTCCTCAAGAAACCTGAACAACGCGGAACATGCCAGCTTCCATGTGGTAAAGAAGGTGACAGTGAAAAGCCCAGCTTCCTTCCGCATCTGCCGTGATAAGCGCGGAGACCCGCTCACCGGGCTTCACGTTCAGGGTATGCTTGCGTGGAATTAACTCACCCTGGCCGTTTTCCAGCTCCATCCACATACCGTGAAGATGAATGGGGTGCTCCATCATGGTGTCATTGATCAAGATCAGGCGCAGACGCTCATCCTTTTCAAAGTGGATAGGGCCTGAGACTTCGCTGAATTTCTTGCCATCGAACGACCACATGTAGCGTTCCATGTTGCCGGTCAGATGCAGCTCCAGCTCACGGCCAGGGCCGCGCCGGTCAGGCCATGGGGTGAAAGCTTTCAGATCACGGTAGACCAGCACGCGGCGCTCGTCGGGGTCGATGCCAATGCCTGCTTCACCATAGCGTGAGCCCGGCTGGGCCTCACCGGCCACAAGCATGCCATTCTCGCGCGTCTTGGCTTTTTCTTTCGCCATGCCGTCGCCGCTGCCGTGGTCCATGCCCTCCATGTCTCCGCCGGACATATTGGAGTGGTCCATGCCCTCCATGTCATCTCTGGACATGCCGGAATGATCCATTCCTTTCATGCCCACCATTGCGCCAGCTGCCATCCCTTCCATCCCGCGGTCGGCAATTTGGCGGCGCTTGGGGATTTCAGCCTGCATGCCATCACGTGGGGCCAGGGTGGCACGGGCGTAGCCGCTGCGATCCATTGATTCAGCAAAGATCGTATAAGCTTGATCGTCTTCGGGGGAGACCAGCACGTCGTAGGTCTCGGCCACACCAATGCGGAATTCGTCCACAGGCACGGGTTGCACTGGCTGGCCATCGGCGGCTACCACGGTCATTTTCAGGCCGGGAATGCGCACATCGAAATACGACATCGCCGAACCGTTAATCACTCGAAGGCGCACGCGCTCACCCGCCTTGAACAACGCCGTCCAGTTCTCCTCGGGGGCGCGGCCATTTAGCAGGTAAGTGTAAGTGCTGCCAGTCACATCGGCGATATCCCGCGAACTCATGCGCATTTTTGACCACATTCGGCGCATTTCCACCGTGTCTGAAAAGCCTTTACGCCGAACATCGGCAAAAAAATCAGCCATCGTGCGCTCTTGGAAGTTGTAATAGCCTTCCATGGTTTTGAGATTGCGAAACACCGACTTGGGATCTTCGAATGTCCAGTCGGTCAGCAACAGCACGTGTTCACGGTCGTAGCGGAAGGGTTCACGCTCGGCGGCATCAACAATCAGCGGCCCCACATGCCCCACCTGTTCCTGAAGGCCCGAGTGGCTGTGATACCAATAGGTGCCGTTCTGGCGTACGGGAAAGCGGTAGGTAAAGGTCTCACCAGGCGCGATGCCTGCAAAGCTGATGCCGGGCACACCATCCATGCCGGGTGGCAGGATCATGCCGTGCCAATGAATGGACGTGGATTCCTCAAGCAGATTGGTGACCCGTAGTACAGCGTCTTGGCCTTCCTTCAAGCGAATCAAAGGCCCTGGGCTAGTGCCATTAATGGTAATAGGCCGCGCCTCTTGTCCAGCAACAGGCAAGGACTCACGGCGAATGGACAAGGACACGTTAGGCCCTTCTTCGCTCTCATAGGAATATGTAGTACTCCTGCCCCATGGATTGGCCCAGGCTGGACTCAACCCCAAAGCAGCAGCAGATCCCAATCCGAGGGCAGCTCCTCCTTTTAGCACCTGGCGGCGCGAGAAAGGGCGCGATACAACAGGTGAGCGTGCCATGTGCAACTCCCATTAGGTTTTACATAGCTTGATCCTGCCAGAACAAGCTGAATCAAAACTGAACGAACTGTTACCTCGCTACCTCGGCGAAGGGTAGAATCACCTCTGCGTGCAGACCACCAAGTGAGCTATGAGAAAATTGTGCGTATCCGGCATAGCGCGCAGCTAGCTGAGTCAATATGGACAATCCCAAGCCATACCCCGGATGGCGCTCGTCCAAACGCTTGCCCCGCTCGCCCAACCTAGGCAAATCGCTTTCCGCCACACCAGGACCATCATCATCGATGATTATCACCAAAGTTTCTGTTAACAACCTTATATCGCAGCAGATATAGTGTTTTGCCCATTTGCCTCCATTATCTAATAGTATCCCGAGCATTTCCGCAAAATCATGAGGCTCTACGGGCACCTGATCCCGGTCAACACTGGAATATGTTATCTGGAACTCCTTATCAGGATAAAGGCCACGAAACATGTCTATAAGGCGAGAGCTATCGTTCATTAAATGAGTCACTCTCCCCATATTGGGACCCGCTATTCGAGAGCGGCGCAGCTCAGCATCAAGCTGAGCATTAATATTTTCTATTCTTACGAGAAGCTTGAGGCGGCGATCATCATTAATTGGCCGATTCCCACGAAGCACCTGTGTCACGGCAGCCAATGGTGTCTTCAACGCGTGAGAAAGATTGGCCGCCGACTCACGCGAGTGCTGTAAGCGTGAATCTATATCATCCATGAACCGGTTGAGCTGCTCGACGAGGGCATTCAATTCAGAAGGTGCCAGTACTGAAAACCGTCGACGCTTCCCCGCTTGTAGTGCATCCAACTGTTCTCGTAATTCTCTCAATGGCTTCAAGCCACGATTGACTGCCAACATGTTAAGCACTATCAATACTATCAACAATGCTCCTGCGACCGCCCCCACCCACCAATGCAAGGTTGCAAGCCCAGCCTCCACTTGTGAAAAGTCTTCCCCAATAAGTAAAACACCGTTACTATCTTCCCAGCTAAAATGGCGACGATAGACCAGTAAGTGGCGCCCCCCTTCTTCTACTTCTACCAAGGAATCACGGTCACTTGCGAGCAGTGGAGAAAGTCTTGTCTGCCACTTCGGATCCGAGGCACTAACACTATCGCCAATAGACAGCACATACAGGTGGTGAAAAACCTGATAACTTTTGCTCACAGACTGTAATGACTCAGGGACCAGGGAACGTTCTTCACCCAGCTGAGAAACAGCATGATCAGCCTCCCTACGAAGACGCTCACCAAGAAAATCCTTGGCAATATTTTCCAAAAAAAAGCCATGCATCAGCCATGTTACGACCACTACTACAAGCGCTACGCTTCCTAGCCAAGCTAGCAGGCGAAACCGCAGACTGTGCCAATCAATGCGATACAAATAAGTACCCCTGGCCGCGACGTGTTTGTATCAATTCCTTACCTAAATACCGGCGCAGCCGGGCAATATATACCTCCACCAGATTAGATTCAGCTGCATCTTGTTCAAGCGCGTAAAGTTGATCAAGCAAATGACCTTTAGAATGCACACGATCGGGGTGGTGCATCAGGTAACGCAACAGTCGATATTCAGTTGCCGTTAGCGAACGCCAAGGAAGACTTTCTGTACAAACTGATTGCCCAGCCTCATCTAAAGAAACCCCATTAACTGTCAGTATTTGAGACACACTTCCAGAGCGGCGTCTAAGCAATGCTTTAAGCCTCGCCAACAACTCGGCCTCATGAAATGGCTTTGTCAAATAATCATCTGCACCAGTTTCTAACCCGGACACTTTATCTTCCCAAGTATCCCTTGCCGTAAGAACCAAAATAGGCATGCCAACCTTTTGCTTACGCCAATGTGCAATCAAGTCAAGGCCAGAGCCATCCGGCAGGCCAATATCGATAACAGCCAGTTCATAACACTCGGTTGCCACAAGTGACGTGGCCGCTTTTATCGAGTCGGCCACGTCAACGAGGTAACCGTTGTCCTTCAAGCTTTCCGATAAGCTATCGGCAAGCAGATCATCATCTTCAAGAAGCAACAGTCTCATATATTCACATCATTTCACTGTAACGTTCCCATACATACCTGACTCATAATGCCCAGGGATGTTGCAGGCATACTCTAGGTTTTTAACACTATCCGGAACCGTCCAAACCAGCTCTTCAGTCTCACCGGGTTCGATGGTCACCGAAGCCATGCCATCACTACCTTCCGACATATGATGTCCACCATCGCCTTCACTCATTTCTTGCATCATATCACGATGCTCCTCTTGAGCAGACTCGTCTCCAATTGTGAACTCGTGTTCTATACTACCCGTGTTAGTGATCTCGAATTTAATGGTTTCCCCGGTAGAGGCCTCAATGTCCTCAGGATCAAACCACATGTCTCCCGCTTCCACCGTGATGGTGCGATCAACGTCAGCGTCACTCACCTTTTCGCTATTTCCATGCCCGGCCGAGGCCCAGGAAGCCGCCGCCAGCGTACTCAACGAGATTGCCAAAAGGCTTGATACCAGATGCTTCTTATACATAAAAGGCTTTCCTATAAGTATGAGTGTCGATTCTTTATAGAGGTATAACCTGAAATGATCCTGAATACGATTATTCTTATCATGCTAACAAAAATATGGTCATTTCTAAAGCTTGACCTTTGGGCAACACAAAGGTCGTATCCTGCATCTTAGGATAGCACTTCCACGAGGATTTTCATGATGAATTCAGAATGTTTCGCTTTAATGGGTTCAATGGGATGGATAGGGTGGCTTATGCCACTAACATTACTGTTACTTATTGGGTTGAGCATTGCTTCTCTCATTAAGTATCTCTTCAGGCGTCCTCATTAAGGATACAGCCATGAAACGACTCCTTGCTCCACTACTGGCATGTAGCTTCTTGGCAACAACGGCCGTGTCGGCAAACGACCTACCTGCCGAGGCAACTCTTTACAAAGATCCAAGGTGCGACTGTTGCACGGCTTATGCACATTACCTTGAAACGCAAGATGTCAAGATCACGATCGTAGATGATGTTGCTCTGGATAGTATCAAGAAGCAAGCAGGAGTGCCCAAGAACCTGGCTTCATGCCATACCCTTGAAATGGGTAAGTATTGGATCGAGGGCCACGTTCCTAAGAAAGCACTAGCAACGCTTTTCTCTAAACAACCAGATATAAATGGCATCGGCCTTGCCGGCATGCCGAAAGGATCCCCAGGCATGCCCGGGGCTCAAGAAGCACCCTTTGAAATCTATGAATTTAAAAATAATAAAAACCATTCTTTCATGACTTTTTAGAAAATATTTTCATCGCAGCCTGGCTTTTAGAGGGGAGCAGCTCCCCTCCTTTTTACACCCGACAAAATCTTAACCGAAGCTATTTCTTTTTCCCTATCATTTTTTCCCAAGTTCCGTCACGATGCACTAGGCGGTGCAATATGGCCATAAACACATGTCCTGCAATCAACGCTGTCAGTATATAAGCAAGTGGACCATGCAGCTCCTGAAAAATCGTATCCCATTTTGTGTCAATACCTTTTGTCATAAGAGTATCAAAAACTAAAACGGGATAACCTTGCAACAAGCCACTCAACGGGATAGCGATCAGAACAACGTATATACTAAAATGCCCAAACCTTGCCATTACACTTCTACTTCGTGGCCTATGCTTTCTCTGCACCAACAACCAGATCATACGGAGCAACATTACCCCCAAAATAGAAACCCCTATCGTCATATGCCACGGCTGTACATATTGGCTGAAAATATTTTTGGGGGCCAAGCTGCGCATATATACATCGATTAACTGCACAATCACTAATATAGCAGTTATCCAATGTAATACGCGACTAACAACGCCATAGTATTTATATGAGTCCGTTGCCTTCATTATCCACACCCTATGCTATTTTAGGATTGCACCTTATAAGAAGAACCGGCCAACTCCAGTCAGCCGGCCCTTAATTTACCATGCATCACTTATTGATATTGGGTGTGGAGCTGGTAGGTATTCCGACTTTCATGAGCGCCTCCCATGGTAGTACTTCCAGTAACCATAAGCTGATAATCTCCTGGCTCTAATGACCTGACAAGAGAAAAGTGCCCATCAGGATCTGACGCTGTGGCAACCATTTCTCCTGATGCGTCATAGAGCACCGCCCTCAGATAGTTTCCACGGCTAGAACTACCAGCATAGTGCTCACTTGTTACTGTTAAAGTAGTCGGCTTATCAATAGACACAGCATATCGGTTTTCGTTGCCATTGCTAATCATCTGACTCGATGAAACACCATCTTCTAGCGCGGGAACGCCACCATCATGACCAACGCTCGCAACAGCAGGAATTGCTAACACGCTGGAGATAAGAGCTGTCAATGCAATCATTTTCACTTTCATGGCACACCTCATTTCATTGGGTACAAATACTTTATATCCCATAAAGCTGAAATGAGTATTAAAAACACCCTTACACTATGCGGCAGCCATGTGCAGCCTGACGAGCGACGTAGCTCGCCAAACTTTTGCGTTCAAAAGCGGCAAAAATTCTGACATGACAGAAAACGGGATGCCAGGTTCAGATGATGAGCGCCGAGAAAAGAGTTAGCCTCGGCGCCCAGCTCAGATCAACCCAACTTTGCCTTGTGCACCGCGCGCCAGTGATGCAGCAGCGGCTCGGTGTAGCCGGCGGGCTGCTCACGCCCCTTGAAGATCAGGTCGGATGCCGCCTGAAAGGCGCAGGACTCCGCCAGGTGCGAGGTCATCGGCGTATAGTCGGGATCGTGGGCATTCTGGTCGTCGACCACCTTGGCCATGCGCTCCAGCGTCTCGCGTACCCGTGCCTCGCTGACGATGCCGTGATGCAGCCAGTTGGCAATGTGCTGACTGGAGATACGCAACGTCGCGCGATCCTCCATCAGCCCCACGTCGTGGATGTCCGGCACCTTGGAGCAGCCCACGCCATGCTCGACCCAGCGCACCACATAACCGAGGATGCCCTGACAGTTGTTATCCAGCTCCTGCTGAATCTCGTCGTCGGACCAGCTCGGGTTCTTGTTAGCGCCCGAAGCCGCGCTTTCGACCACCGGCACGGTGAGCAGATCGTCGAGAAAGTCGCCACCGGGCTTGGCCTCCAGTTCACGCTGAATCGTCGCGACATCGACCTGATGGTAGTGCAGGGCATGCAGCACGGCGGCGGTGGGTGACGGCACCCAGGCCGTGGTCGCACCGGCCTGGGGATGGCCGATCTTCTGCTCGAGCATCGCTGCCATCAGCTCCGGCATGGCCCACATGCCCTTGCCGATCTGCGCCCGGCCGCGCAGGCCGCACGCCAAGCCGGTCTGGACATTGTTCTTTTCGTAGGCCGCGATCCACTTGGTGCCCTTCATCTCCCCCTTGCGCAGCATGGGGCCGGCTTCCATGGCGGTATGCATCTCGTCGCCGGTACGGTCGAGGAAGCCGGTGTTGATGAACGCCACGCGGGACGCCGCCTCGTGAATGCACGCATCGAGGTTGATCGAGGTACGCCGCTCCTCATCCATGATGCCCATCTTGAGGGTATCGCGCGGCAGGCCCAGCATGTCCTCGATGCGCATGAACAGGCTGTTGGCGAAGGCCACTTCCCTGGGGCCGTGCATCTTGGGCTTGACGATATAGACCGATCCCGTCCGGCTATTACGCTTGGCCTCCGGTGCCGTGGCGGACGGAGCTGCGCCGTCGCCTTTCTTGAGGTCGTGAATCGCCAGCAGACTGGTGACCACGCCATCCAGCATTCCCTCGGGAATCTCGTTGCCATCGCCATCGAGCACGGCCGGCGTGGTCATCAGATGGCCGACATTGCGCACGAACAGCAAAGAGCGTCCGGGCAGGCGCAACTCGCCACCGCCGGGGACCGTGTAGTCACGGTCCGGGTTGAGGGCGCGCGTCACCGTCTTGCCGCCCTTGTCGAAGCGCTCCTCGAGGTCGCCCTTCATCAGCCCCAGCCAGTTGCGATAGACCAGCGTCTTGTCGTCGGCGTCCACGGCCGCCACGGAGTCCTCGCAGTCCATGATGGTGCTCACCGCCGCCTCGACCAGCACGTCCTTGACGTGGGCCGGATCGGTCTTGCCGATGGGGTGGGTGGCGTCGAACTGGACTTCCAGATGCAGGCCATGATTGGCGAGCAGCACCGCCGTGGGCGCCTGTGCCTCGCCTCGGTAACCGACCAGTTGCGCAGGATCGGCCAGCCCCGTCTCACCGCCGCCCTGCAGGGTCACCACCAGCTTGCCGTCACGCAGAGCATAAGCGCTCGCCTCGGCATGCGTGCCCTCGGCCAGGGGGGCTGCCTGGTCGAGCACGCCGCGTGCGTAGGCGATGACCTTTTCGCCACGCTTGGGGTTGTAGCCCTGGCTTTTTTCGGCGCCGTCCGTCTCGGGAATCACGTCGGTGCCGTAGAGCGCGTCGTAAAGGCTGCCCCAACGCGCATTGGCGGCATTGAGGGCATAACGCGCGTTGCTTACCGGCACCACCAGCTGGGGCCCCGCCTGCACGGCGATCTCGTCATCGACATTGGCGGTGGTGGCCTGCACCTTGGCCGGCGCCTCGACCAGATAACCGATGTCCTTCAGGAAGGCACGATAAGCGGCCATGTCCCGCACCGGCCCGGGGTTCGCCTTGTGCCAGGCGTCCAGTTCGTCCTGCAGTCGCTCGCGCTCGGCCAGCAGGTCACGATTGGTGGGCGCGAGCTCGTGGACCAAGGCATCGAACCCGGCCCAGAAGGCCTCGGGGTCGACGCCCGTTCCCGGCAACGCTTCGTCGTTGATGAAACGGTCGAGCTGGCTGGCCACCTGCAAACGATGGCGTGTCGTACGGTCTGTCATGCGGCTCTCCTCGGGCATCGCCTCAAACGTGGAAAATAATTCCACAAATTAGACCGGAATGGACGTCCTGTCACCTCCCCCATTGGTCTGAGCGTGCACGCGTCGCCCCCTGCCGCGCGACACCGCCCTATCTCGCCGGGCGAGACATGACAATTTCCCGGTAGCTTCAAAGCCTTGCGGGCGCTAGCATGGACGTCACCGGGAGAACCGCATGACCGACTTTACCCACTTGCAACACCTAGGCCCGCTGGCGCCGATCGGCCTGCCGCCCTCGTCGACGATGGCCGCCTATCTCGATCATTACCGCCTGACGCCCTTGCTGGCCGAAGACGTCGCATTGCACGCCGGTTTCATCGAGGCGCGGGGCTTCCGACTATGGACCCAGGTGTGGAGTCCGCCCGACCCGCAAGGCACGATCTTCGTGGTCCACGGCTACTTCGATCACCTGGGACTCTACCGCCATCTGCTCGAGCTGGTACTGGCACGCGGATGGCGAGTGGTGATGTGGGATCTCCCCGGCCATGGGCTGTCCAGTGGCGCGCGTGCCTCGATCGACGACTTCGACGATTACGTCAGTTGCCTGAGCGTGCTGACCGAGGAGGTCGCTCGCCTCGACGTCGCCGACGCGCCCTGGATCGGGATCGGCCAGAGCACCGGCGCGGCGATTCTGGCCACCGATGCCCTGACCCAGGGCCACCGCACCCACTGGGCCGGTCTCGCCCTGCTGGCGCCGCTGGTGCGTCCTTGGGGCTGGCAGCAATCCAGCTGGCTGCACCGGGTGGTCAGCCCCTTCGTGCGGTCGGTGCCGCGACGGTTTCGCGCCAATACCACCGACCTCGGTTTCGCCGATTTCCTGCGCAGTGGCGACCCCTTGCAACCCGATCGCCTGGCCCTGACCTGGGTCAGCGCCATGCGCGACTGGATTCCCCTGCTGCTGTCCATGCCGCCCAGTGACTTGCCGGTGTTGATCCTGCAGGGCGAACAGGACCTCACCGTGGACTGGCAGTGGAACCTGGACACCCTGCTGGGCAAGTTCCCCAACGCCGAGATACACCGCCATCCCGACGCGCGGCATCATCTCGTCAACGAAGCCCAGTCCATCCGCGATACGCTTTTCGAGGAATTGGCCGCCTTTCTGGCACGCTACGAGCGGCATGCCGGCACCTCGCGGGGCACGTCCGCCGACGCCTGCTCACGGGAATCGCCATGACCCGGCACCGCGTGCGTCCTCGCGTCTGGCTCCTTGCGCTCTGCTTGTCGCTGGCGGGGTGCGCGGGGCTAGATGAAGAACCGCGCAACATGCGCCAGGCCGTGTACGGCATGAGCAGCCAGGCCGCCGAGGCGCTGCTTGCCTCGCCCCCCTGGTCGGGGATGTCGCAGGACATGGTCGTGATGCTCGCGCCGCCGACGGTCGACGCGACGCTCGGCATCAGTGCGGGAAGGCTCACCGAGACGCTGGCCCGCGCACTGCTGGCACTGGAGGACGGTCCCCAGGTCCTCGACTGGACACCCTCGATGGTGGCCGACGATGCGCCGGCCAATCACTGGATCCTCGAAAGCCGCCTGGACGGCAACGGCGTGATCCAGCTGTCGGATCGCGAGCTGCTGCCCTATCAGTGGGAAATCACGCTACGCCGCCCCGGCGAGGAGGCCCCCAGCTGGCGGGCCACCCTCGCCGGGGCACTGGATGCCAGCGCGTTGTAGCCGGCACGGGCCCGGCCACGTTGTTTCAGGCCCGTCACGGTCGCACAATGCTCCTTTTGCCCTCAGGAGTCTTGCATGTCCCGCTATGCTCGCCACCTAGACCGCTCGGGCCCGACCAATCCCTTCCCCGGCCTCAAGGCGCTGGAGCGCAAGCTGGGCCGAGAAGTCCCCCATCGGCTGGGCTCCAACGAAGGCCTCGACATGCCGCACCGGGCGCTCAAGGCGCGCTTTGGCGACGCGGTCGCCGAGCTTGCCCGGGCTTACGGCGACGCCGAGGCCATGGAGGTGCGTCAGCGGCTCGTCTCGCTGCTCGGCACGCCACTGGAGGCGCTGCTGGTCGATGCCGGCGCCGACAGCCTGATGGCGCTCGCCCTGCGCACGCTGTGCGATCCCGGCAGCACGGTGATCGCCAGCGCGGGCACCTATCCCACCTTTCGCTACTTCGCCGAGGGGCAAGGATGTCGCCTGGTCGAGGTCGACTACCACGACGCCCCCGGCAGGTTGGCGCCGGATCTCGACGCCCTGGCCGCCAGAGCGGTGCATGAACAAGCCCGCGTGGTCTATCTGGCCAACCCCGACAACCCCAGCGGCCACCTGCACAGCGATGCCGACGTCCTCGCGCTGCGCAATGCCCTGCCCGAGGACTGCACGCTGTTGCTCGACGAGGCCTATCACGACTTCCGTGACGATGCCGACGCCCCCGCCGCCGGTGAGGTGTGGCCCGGCGTGGTGCGTCTGCGAACCTTCTCCAAGGCCCATGGTCTGGCCGGCCTGCGGATCGGTTACACCACTGCCGAACCGGCACTGATCGACATCATGCACAAGGTGCGCATTCATTATGCCGTCTCGTCGCTGGCCCTGGCGGCCGCCGAGACCGTGCTCGATCACCCGGAGGAAACCGCACAACACATCCGGGACGTGAACGCCCGTCGCGATGCCTTGGCCGACCACCTGCGAACGCTGGGCGCCGACGTGCCACCCAGCGCCACCAACTTCATCGCCGTGCGCCTGCCCGACGCGGACCTTGCCGCCCGCGTGCACCGCGAGCTGCTCGAGGCCGGCACGCTCGTGCACCGCCCCGCGCATCCGGCGCTGGGCCACGTGCTGCGCATCAGTACGCTCGAGGACGCCCTGGTGCCCGGTCGGCTGGCCGCGCTGGAGCGCGCACTCGAGCCACGGGCCTGAGCATGACACGCGGCTGGGTGGCATCGCTGTGGCACGGGATCCTGGCCAGCCTCATGGCGCTGCTCATCATTGCCAGCAGCGGCTGGGCGGTACTGGCGCTTTGGTACCGCTTGCCCGGCCCCGTCGCGCTGCGCTACGTCGCCGCGGGGATATGGATCGCCGCCGCGCTGGCGTGCTGCGTCGGGCTCTTCGTCAAGGGCTGGCCACAGCGGGCGATGCTGGCCTATGGCCTCCTCTATCTCGTGCTGGGCGTCTGGTGGGTCTCGATCCAGCCCGCCTCCGGCCGCGACTGGGCGCCGGATGTCGCCCATATCGTCGACGGCATGCGCCAGGACGATCATCGCGTCACGCTGGAAAACGTGCGTCACTTTCAATGGCGCACCCCGCAGGACTTCGACGAGCACTGGGACACCCGCCACTATGACCTGGACCGGATACGCTCCGTCGACCTGCTGGTGTCCTACTGGATGGGTCCCGCCATCGCCCATACGCTGGTCAGCTTCGGCTTCGACGATGGGCGCCACGTCACCTTCTCGGTGGAAATCCGCAAGGAGCGCGGCGAGGCCTTCTCGCCCCTGGGCGGCTTCTTCAAGGAATATGAAGTCAGCATCATTGCCGCCGACGAGCGCGACATCGTGCGACTGCGGACCAATGTGCGCGGCGAGGACGTCTATCTATATCGTGTGAAGATGTCCAAGCCGGTCATGCAGGACCTGTTCCTCGCCTATCTCGACGAGGCCCACCGGCTGCAACGCGAGCCGCGCTACTACAATACGCTCACCACCAACTGCACCACGCTGGTCTACGACATGATGCGGCGCATCGTCCCCGGGCTGCCCTTCGACTATCGCCTGCTGCTCTCGGGCTACCTGCCCGAGTACGTGCACAGTGTCGGTGCACTGGCACCGCACGTGCCCTTCGCAAGGCTCAAGGCCGCCGGTCACATCAACGCCCGCGCCCTGCAAGCGGACGACGCCGAGGACTTCTCCGCCCGCATCCGCGAGGGCATCCCCGGCGCCGACGCGCCCTCCTACGACATGAATGACCGGGACATGAAGGACTAGCTGCCCGCGCTGCCCCCGATCAGCCGATCCATCTGACGGTAGCCGATGGCCTCCATCAGCTGCGGCTGGCGGGGGCGGGGCTCCTCGGCGAGGTCGGCGAGCGTGAGGGCGACGCGCAGCACGCGATGGTAGGCGCGGGCGGAGAGGTTGAGGCGATTGAGCACGTCGGCCAGCCAGGTGCGTTCCTGCCCGTCCAGGGCGCAGAGCTCCTCCAGCGCGCTGCCAGGCAGGTAGGCATTGAGCGCACCGCGCTTGGCCTGGCGCCGGCGCGCGGCGAGCACGCGCTGTCTGACGGCCTCGGAGCTTTCGCCGCGGCGCTGCTCGGTGAGTTGCGCGGCGGGCAGCGCGGGGACTTCCACCTGAAGATCGATGCGATCCAGCAATGGGCCGGAAAGCCGCGACTGGTAACGCTGCACTTGCGCCGGCGTGCACACGCAGGCCTGGCGTGGATCGCCGAGATGCCCGCACGGGCACGGGTTCATCGCGGCCACCAGCTGAAAGCGCGCCGGAAAGCGACGCTGCATCAAGGCCCGGGAGACGACGATCTGCCCCGATTCCAGCGGCTCGCGCAGCACCTCCAGCACGTGTCGGTCGAACTCCGGCAGCTCGTCCAGGAACAGCACGCCGTGGTGGGCCAGGGAAATCTCCCCCGGACGCGGCTTGCCGCCACCGCCGACCAGGGCCACACCGCTGGCGGTATGATGAGGCGTGCGAAACGGCCGCTGTCCCCAGCGTTCGAGAATGGGCAGCCCGCACACCGAGCGCACGGCGGCCACCTCCAGCGCTTCGTCCTCGTGAAGCGGCGGCAAGATGCCCGGCAGGCGACTGGCGAGCATGGTCTTGCCGGTGCCCGGTGGTCCGGCAAACAAGAGGTTGTGGCCTCCGCTGGCGGCCACTTCCAGTGCCCGGCGGGCCTGGTGCTGGCCGCGCACCTCGGCGAGATCCGGCTCGGCCAGCTGCGGTGCGGGGCGCTCACCAAGTTGGTGCGGTGCGATCCTCTCCTGCTTGAGCAGATGCGCAACGACCTGAGGCAGATCGACGGCGGGACGGACGTCCAGGTCGCCGGCCAGCGCCGCCTCGTCGGCGTTGCTGGCGGGCAGCAGCAAGGTGCGCCCGGCCCGACGCGCCTCCAGGGCCGCCGGCAGCACGCCGCGCACGGGGCGCAGCTTGCCGTCCAGTGCCAGTTCGCCCAGGCACTCGAGCCCCGCCACCGCCTCGCCCGGGACCTGCCCCGAGGCCACCAGGATGCCCAGCGCAATGGGCAGATCGAAGCGCCCGCCTTCCTTGGGCAGATCCGCCGGCGCGAGATTGAGCGTGATGCGCCGCGTGGGGAAATCGAAACCGGCATTGATCAGCGCGCTGCGCACCCGTTCGCGGCTCTCCTTGACCGCTGCCTCCGGCAGGCCGACGATCGCCAGGCCCGGCAGGCCGTTGGTCAGATGCACCTCGACCAGGACGTCCGGCGCCTCCAGCCCCAGCCCTGCGCGCGTGTTGATGATGGCAAGCGCCATGAGCTCCCTCGCGATTGAACCGTAACATTCGCATACACTAATTCATTGCAGACGAGAAATCACGGGGCATCGCGCGCACCGAAACGGCGCCTGACGGGCAAAGCCATCGAACATCGATGCGGCACATCGCGCCAGGCCGCATCGTCACATCAAGGGGGAGGGAATCAGCTCTCGCGGTCGTCGCCGGACGTCGCGGCGTCGTTGCGGCGCGCGTCGTCATCCGCATCGTCGGCGGCGGGTTCCGCCCCTTCGGCCGCGGCCACCGGCGCGCTCTGCCCCACGTCCAGGGCCGCCTCCAGTGCCGCCACCTGGGCCTCGAGGGCTTCGACCCGGGAACGCGTGCGCTGCAGCACTTCCATCAGGATGTCGAAGTCCTCGCGCGAGACCAGCTCCATGCGGTCGAAGGCGCTACGCATCACGCCCTGCACGCTGCGCTGAATGTCTTCCGGCGCGTGCGAGGCGTCCTGGAGACGGTCGCCGACTTGCTGCGCGAGACGTGAGAAGAGGTCTTGTGTCGCCATGGGGGTTCCCTCGGATTGAACATGTCCTTCTTGTCACAAGCATACGCAAGGCCAGCGGAATACGCATGCGCCATGTTGGTGCACGGCCGGCGCGACCCTGCACCAACATCCGCCAAACGCTGGCCCGCCCCTCGTGCATGCCTGCCACCGCCAGCCCCTTGAGCGTCATAAACGACTGTTTTGTATGGCGCATGACCAATATGGCATAGCTTCTGCGTACTTCCAGAGAGGCGAAAGCCGACAACGGGAGAACTGGCATGAAGCTCATAACCGCCATCATCAAACCCTTCAAGCTGGACGATGTCCGCGAGGCGCTGGCCGACAATGGCGTCCAAGGCATCACCGTCACGGAAGTGAAGGGGTTTGGGCGCCAAAAGGGGCATACGGAATTGTACCGCGGCGCCGAATACGTCGTGGACTTCCTACCCAAGGTCAAGATCGAAATCGCGGTCGAAGAAGACCGGCTGGAAAGCGTGCTGGAAGCGATCAGCAATGCCGCGAACAGCGGCAAGATCGGCGACGGCAAGCTCTTCGTCACGCCGCTCGAAGACGTCATTCGAATCCGTACCGGTGAACGCGGGGCCGACGCCGTATAACGGCGCGGGCTGAAGGAGAGATAATAAATGACTGAAGATATTACACAGCTATCGTACGCGCTCGACACCTTCTACTTCCTGGTCTGCGCCGTACTGGTCATGTGGATGGCCGCCGGTTTCGCCATGCTCGAGGCCGGTCTCGTCCGCGCCAAGAACACGGCGGAGATCCTGACCAAGAACGTGGTGTTGTTCGCCATCTCTTGCACGATGTATCTGCTGTTCAGCTACCACTTGATGTATTCCAGTGGCGCTGGCGGCTTCATGCCGAGCCTGGGCTTCCTGCTGGGCGCCGAGAACACGGCCGACCAGGTCCTGGGCAGCAACGGCGACATCTACTATTCCAACCGGGCCGACTTCTTCTTCCAGGTGGTGTTCGTGGCGACCGCCATGTCGATCGTCTCCGGGGCCGTGGCGGAACGCATGAAACTCTGGGCGTTTCTGGCCTTCGCCGTGGTGATGACCGCGATCATCTATCCGACGTCCGGCTACTGGACCTGGGGCGGCGGCTGGCTCGCCGAGCTGGGGTATTCCGACTATGCCGGCTCGGGCATCGTCCACATGGCCGGGGCGGCCGCGGCTCTGGCCGGGGTGCTGGTACTCGGTCCGCGCAAGGGCAAGTACGGCAAGAACGGCGCGATCTACGCCATTCCCGGTGCCAACCTGCCGCTGGCGACGTTGGGGACCTTCATCCTGTGGATGGGCTGGTTCGGCTTCAACGGCGGCAGTGAGCTGATGGTTTCCAACATCGATTCCGCCAACAACATGGCGCAGGTACTGGTCAACACCAATGCCGCCGCCGCCGGGGGCGTGATCGCCGCGCTGATCCTTGCCAAGATCTGGTTCCGCAAGGCGGACCTGACCATGGCCCTCAACGGTGCCATCGCCGGCCTGGTCGCGATCACCGCCGATCCGCTGTCACCCACCGGCCTGGGCGCCACGCTCATCGGTGCCGTCGGCGGGTTGCTGGTCGTCATCTCCATCGTGGCGCTGGACAAGCTGAAGATCGACGATCCGGTCGGTGCCATCTCCGCGCACGGCGTGGCCGGCCTGTGGGGCGTTCTGGTGGTGCCTGTCACCAACGCCAGCGCCTCCTTCGGCTCGCAGATCATCGGTGCCGTCGCCATCTTCCTGTGGTGCTTCATCGCGAGCCTGATCGTGTGGCTGATCCTCAAGGCCGTGATGGGCGTCCGGGTCAGCGAGGAAGAAGAATACGAAGGGGTGGACCTGGCGGAATGCGGCCTGGAAGCCTATCCCGAATTTTCCGTCGGCAAGAAGTAAGAGAGCCGACATACCGAGTGAGCTGGCGTGCTCCCCTGGCCCCCTTCGGGGGGCCTTTTTTTAATCCCGCGACCAGCGGTGTATGCTTGAAAGCATGATCGTTGGGCATAATCGAGGGTGGTATGCGCCACCCGCACATACGATGCGAGGAGAAAGACGATGAAACTGGTGACCGCCATCATCAAGCCGTTCAAGCTCGACGACGTCCGCGAGTCGTTGTCCGAGATCGGCGTTCAGGGGATTACCGTCACGGAAGTGAAGGGCTTCGGCCGTCAGAAGGGCCACACCGAGCTGTATCGCGGGGCCGAATACGTGGTCGACTTCCTGCCCAAGGTCAAGCTCGAGGTCGCCGTCGACGACGACATGATCGAGAAGGTGATCGACGCCATCACCCAGGTGGCCAACACCGGCAAGATCGGCGACGGCAAGATCTTCGTCTCGCCGCTCGAACAGGTCATTCGTATCCGTACGGGCGAGACCGGCAAGGACGCGGTGTAAACCACGCCCTGCCGGCACGCTGATGCGACGAGGCCCCTCGCTGCCCCCTCGATGCCAGGGGCGGCGAGGGGCCTCGCCGTTTTCGGACGGTCGTGCTCGCGCGGGCGTGCCAAGACGCGCTCAGACGGCATCCAGCAGCGCGGGCGTGCGTGTCGCGCCCATCGCCGAGGCAAGCTCGCTGGCCGTCATGCCGCGGCTGTCGGTGGCACGCGGATCGGCTCCCTGGGCCAGCAGATACTCGACGATCTCGGCATTGTCGAACATCGCCGCGAACATCAGGGCCGTCTTGTCGTCGGGAGAACGCGCATTGACCGAGGCGCCATGCGTGACCAGCAGTTCGGCCATGGCCAGGTGCCCCTTGAAGGCCGCGCCGGAGAGTGGATGATGGCCGTTGTCGTTGTACATCTCGGGGTCGGCGCCATGTTCGAGCAGCAGTTGCGTGGCGTCGAGATGCCCGTGATAGCTGGCCAGCATCAGCAGACTGTCGCCCTTGTCGTTGCACATGTTGGGGGGCAATCCCTGGGCCAGCCAGCCGCGCAGCTTTTCCGTCTCGCCGTTGCGCGCGCTGTTGAAGATTTCCGTGGCCAGCCGGATCGTCGCCTCGTCCAGCTCGGTGCTGGCCGTATCGTGGTGGTCCGACATCGTGTCGTGCTCCTTGTCGCATCTGGCATCGAGCGTAGCATGTCGTTTCACGCGACGCGCCACCCTTCAAGAGACCCGAGAGTCCCATGCTGGATATCAAGTATTACGTGTTGATCGACGCCATCGCGACCCACGGCACGGTGCACGATGCCGCCGCCGCCATCGGCATCACCCAGCCCGCGGCGACGCATCGCATTCGGGAGATGGAACGCCGCCTGGGCGTTGCGCTGTTCCATCGCGAAGGCCGTCGGCTGACGCTTTCCGCCTCGGGCGAGCGTCTGCTCGACACCGCTCATGCGGTACTCCCCCAGTTGCGCAACGCCGAGCTCGAAGCATGGCAGCTGGCTCGCCGCGCCGAGCCCGCCCTGCGCCTGGGCATCGGCCCCTACGACACCTTCTCGCGAGCGATCCCGCATCTCTACGACCAGCATGAGCGCGACATCGACCTGGTGCGCTTGCCCATGGCGGACATGACCACGGCCCTGCTCGCCAACCGGGTCGACATGATCTGCATGATCGAAGTCCCTTCGCAGCGCGGGATCGCTCACCAGTTGCTGTTTGAGGAGCCACTGGTGGCCGTGCTGCCCCCCGACCACCCCGACGCGCAGAGCGACGTCATTCCCGCCGAGGTATTCGACCGGGGACGACACTTCACCTACAGCATCACGCCCGAGTCCGGCCACGAGTTCGAGCACTTCTTCCAGCCCGCCGGCGTCTATCCCTCGCACATGGTACAGATCGAGTCGGTCGCCCTGATCCTCGAGCTGGTCGCCGCCGGCAAGGGCGTGAGCATCCTGTCGCGCTGGGCCGCCCGGGACGCCCATCAGGCCGGACACGTCGTCATGCGCCCCTTGGCCGGCGACATCCCGCGCATTCCCTGGTACCTGGCCTATACGCAGACGCCCCACATCGCCGCCGTCGCCGAACCGCTGGCGGACACGCTGCGCCATCTCTATCGCGCCGATGAGTGATCGCGAGGCGCGCCGCCAAGGGCCTGAGACAGAACGATAAGAATCTCGTCGCAGATGGCCGGACATTCTCATTAGTTTCACGCTCCCCGGGCTTTTACCGTATCGCCACTTTCCAGTCACGACGGCCAGTCACGACCGACCCGTCACGACTGGCCGGCCACGACCCATCAGGAGGGGCGATCTCATGTCACAGGCAACACTCGCAACCCGCGCCACCGCGCAAGACGTCACCGCCGACCGCCATCCCCTGGCACGAATCATCGATCTCGAACGCTATCCGATCCTGGAGCACGACAGCGACGCCTACCGGGCGGCGGTCGAGGGTGTCCGTCAGCAGCTGCGTACCGATGGCTGCGCCCTGTTGTCGAAGTTCATCCGCGAGGACCTCATCGAGCCGCTGCGCGAGGAAAGCGAGGCCCTGGCGCCCAAGGCGTTCTACTCGGACAACAACGTCAATCCCTACGTCACGCCGGACGATCCGTCACTGCCCGAGGATCACCCCGCTCGCTTCTTCCAGCACTACACCAACGGCTTCGTGGCGCGCGACCTGATCCCCGAGGATGCCATCGTCCAGCAGCTCTATCGCGACCCCGACTTTCAACGCTTCGTGGCCGACTGCCTCGAAGAGCCGGTGATCTACGAGTTCGCCGATCCCATTGCGGGACTGGTCATCAACGTCATGCCCGACGACACCGAGCTGCCCTGGCACTTCGATACCAACGAATTCATCGTCAGCTTGATGACACGGCGTCCCAACGAGGGCGGTGAATTCCAGTACGCGCCCAACATCCGTCGCCCGGGCGACGAGAACTTCGCGGCCGTTCAGCGCGTGCTCGAGGGCGATCACACCGATGTCGAGTCGTTGACGCTCAACACCGGCGATCTGCAGCTGTTCAAGGGGCGCTACTCCATGCACCGCGTCGCCGCCGCCAAGGGACAACGCCTGTGCACGCTGCTCGGCTACGCCAAGACTCCCGACATGATGGGCAGCCTGGAGCACACCAAGCGGATCTACGGCCGCGTCACGCAACAGCACATCGACGCCGACAATCAACGCCGCCACGACGCGCTCATGGGCTGACGACACCTCGCACGCGTTTCCCGGCGTTTCGTTCACTTTCAACCAGGATATCTTTCAATGGGCGATATCGTTTCACTCGCCGGGTCCGTCCCCACGGGCGGCCCCTATACCGACGGCAGCTTTCGTCACGCCACGCTGGATGCCGAGCTGCTCTCGCGCGTCGAGCGCTATCGGCTGCAGCGGCTGCGTCAGCAGATGCGTCACCACGCGCTGGACGCGGTGATCCTGTTCGACCCGATCAACATTCGCTATGCCTGCGGCGTGCGCAACATGCAGGTGTATTCACAGCGCAACCCGGCGCGCTATCTCTATGTCGCGGCGGACGGCCCGGTGGTGCTGTTTGAGTTCAGCGCCTGCCTGCACCTGGCAGCCAACGCCGAACTGCTCGACGAGGTCCGCCCCGCCCGGGCGGTGATGCCGCAATACAGCGGCCCGCGTTGCGCGGCGCACACTCAGGCCTTCGTCGATGACATCCGCGGTCTGTTCGCGCGCTCGCATGCCCAAGGGCAGCGCCTGGGGATCGAGTCCGCGCCCACCGGCGCCATCGAGGCACTGGGCCAGGCCGGCTTCGAACTGACCGACGCCGCCACCGTGGTCGAGGGCGCCAAGTCGATCAAGAGTGTCGACGAGCTGGCGCTCATCCATCGTTCCGTGACGCTGACCGAAGCCGCGATGACGCACATGGAGGCCGCCCTGCGTCCCGGCATGAGCGAAAACGAGCTGTGGTCGATCTTCAACCAGCATGTGCTGGCGACCGGTGGCGAATACGCCGAGACCCGCCTGCTCAGTTCCGGCGCGCGCACCAACCCGTGGTTCCAGGAATGTTCGGACAAGATCATCGCCCCGGGTGAGCTGGTCGCCTTCGATACCGACATCGTGGGATGCTTCGGCTACTACACCGACTTCTCGCGGACCTTCCACGTGCCCGGCGCAGGTGCGCCCAATGCCGAGCAGAAAGCGCTGTATCGCATGGCCGCCGACCAGCTCGAGCGCAACATCGCGCTGCTGCGCCCCGGCATGAGTTTCCGCGACTACTCGCGCCAGGCATGGCCGATCCCCGACGGCTATCGCGAGAACCGCTACCTGGATATCGTCCATGGCTGCGGCATGACCGGCGAATGGCCGTTGATCGCCCACGACATGGACTGGGACGACGTAGGCTACGATGGTGACATCGAGCCCGGCATGACGCTGTGCGTCGAGGCCTACATCGGCCACCGCGACGGCACCGAGGGCGTCAAGCTGGAAGAGCAGGTGCTGATCACCGAAGATGGTATCGATCGCCTCTCGACCTACGGTTATTCCGAGACGCTGATGGCAGAATGACGCCATCGCGCATCACTCTTTCTCATCCCTTTCGATTCACCAACACAAAAAGGACGCGTTTGACTGCTCCCCGCCCTGAAGGATGGGGGGTTCCCAATTCACCGAGAACCGGACACGGAGACGGGCTCCATGCCGCTTACATTCTCTCCAAGGGCTAACACCGCCAGCCCGGCGGCTTTGATATTACGCGCGGCGTTGATGTCACGGTCGTGGGTAACCCCGCAGGCGGGGCAGTCCCAGGCACGAACGCTCAGCGGTAGCGCGTCTTTGATGTGCCCGCAATCCGAGCAGCGCTTGGAGCTGGGATACCACGGGTCGATCCTAACCAGTTGGCGTCCGGCCCACTGTGCCTTGTATTCAAGCTGGCGGGCGAACTCGCCCCAGCCAGCATCGGCAATGGCCTTGGCAAGGCTCGGGTTGCGGAGCATGTTCTTCACTTTCAAGGATTCGACGCAGACCACTTGGTTCTCGTTAATCAGTCTGCGAGACAGCTTGTGCAAGCGGTCCATTCGGCAATCGGAGATCTTCGCGTGAAGTCGCGCCACTCGCTTTCTGGCCTTGGCGCGGTTGGCGGAGCCGAGCTTCTTCTTGCTCAACCGGCGCTGTGCCTTGGCCAGACGAGCCGCGTATTTAGCGGTATGGCGGGGATTGCCGATTCGTTCTCCCTGATCGGTGATAAACAGGTCTTTCAGGCCCAGATCGATACCGGTCATCCGAGGGGTGATGGGCAGCGTCTCGGGAGTGAATTCACACAGGCAACTGACAAAGTAGCGGCCTGCCGAGTCCTTGGAAATCGTGATGGTCGTCGGCTCGCTGGGCAGCTCACGGCTCCAGCGGATAGCGAGCGGCTCCTTGCACTTGGCCAGGAACAGCTGACCATTTCGATACTTGAAGGCCGAGCGCGTGAACTCCGCCGCCTGGCGGTGCCGCTTGTTCTTGAAGGCCGGGTAACGGGCACGGCCTTCAAAGAAGTGCTTGAAGGCCGCCTGTTGGTGGCGAAGACACTGCTGAAGCGGAACCGAACTAACTTCGTTGAGAAACGCAGTTTCGTCGGCTTTCTTCATCCGCGTCAGGTAAGCGTTGGCCTCAACGTAACCTATCCGCTCTTGGCGCTGGTAGAAGGCATCCGTGCGATAACGCAACACCGCGTTATAGACGAAACGTACACAACCGAACGTCCGGGCAAGCAACTGAGCTTGCTCAGGCGTCGGGTAGAAGCGGTATTGGTAGGCGCGTTTCGTCATGCGTAACATTATATAAAACTTAAATTCAAAGATAGCAACCACTCAAGAAGGAGGCAGCGAGAATAGGGTCGTCCCACAGACGACGCGCTATCCCTCCCCGCACTAGAAGTACGGGGTATCTCGCGCAAAAATCTGATGAAACCGTTGACTCCCCTTTTCGTCGCCTGTGGCCTGGCCGGCCTCTCGATGACCGCCTCGGCCGATGACACACTGACCATCGGCACCAACAACTGGTCGGAAAACATCGCCGTCTCTCACATGTGGCAGCAATTGCTCGAAGAGCAGGGCTACGACGTCAACCTGACGACTACCGGCAAGAGCGTGCTCTTCAGCGGGCTGGCACAGGGCGATCTGGATATCTCGCTGGAAGTCTGGCTCCCGAATGGTGACGCCCAGTACATCAAGCCCTACGAGGACCGCATCGACGTTCACGATGCCTGGTTCGACGGCGCCCAGGACGAGCTGGTGGTGCCCGCCTACCTGGAAGACATCAACACCATCAGCGATCTCAAGGACAACGCCGAGCGCTTCGTCTATCAGGGCCAGCCCACCATCATCGGCATCGAGTCGGGCTCGGCCATCTCCGGCGAGACCGAGAACGCCATCGAGAGTTACGACCTGCCGTTCCGTCAGTTGAACAGCTCCGGGCCGGCCATGCTCGCGGCCCTCGAGGAGGCCTACGCCAACGAGGAGCCCATCGCGGTCACCCTCTGGCAACCGCACTGGGCCTACGCGCAGTACGACCTCAAGGCCCTCGAGGATCCCAAGAAGAGCTACGGCGGCGGTGACGACATCATGTGGATGTCGCCCAAGGGCTTTGGCGAACGCCATCCCGAGGTCACCGAGATGCTCGACACCTGGCACATGAGCCATGCCCAGCTGGCCGATCTCATGCTGACCATCGAAAACGTCGGCGACCCCACGCAAGGCGCCAAGCAATGGATCGAGGAAAACCGCGACCTCATCGACGAGTGGCTCGTCGACGAATGATCCAGCCGGGCCGGCCATCACGGTCGGCCCTCCGCCTGCCCTGTCCGATACTTCTCCCGATGCGTCCCTCATGCCGGGGAATTTGCTATGGTAGCCACGTCGCGGCGACCGTCGCCCGATGTATCGCCGTGGGGGAGGACTGATGCGCTTACACTATGCCGGCCCGTTGCCCGAACCCATCGGGTTCCTGCTGCTGCCGCGCTTCTCGATGATGGCGTTCTTCTCCGCCGTCGAGCCGCTGCGCATCGCCAACCGCATCGCCGGCGAGACGCTGTTCACCTGGCGTGTCATCAGTCTGGACAGCGCTCCGGTCACCGCCAGCAACGACATGACCCTGCTCGCCGACGATTCGCTTGAGTCGGCTCCCGCCCTGCCCAGCATCGCCATCTGCGCCAGTTTCGAGCCCGAGGAACGCCTGACCCGTCGCCTGCTGCGCTGGCTGCACCAACGCGACCAGGACGGCTGCGTGCTGGGCGGCATTGATACCGGTAGCCTGATCCTCGCCCGCGCCGACCTGCTCACGGGGCACCGTGTCACCCTGCACTGGGAAAGCCTGCCGGCGTTTCGCGAGCGCTTCCCCGAGCTCGACGCCGTCGAGTCGCTCTTCGAGGTCGGGCCGCGGCGCTTCTCCTGTGCCGGCGGCGCCGCCGCGATGGACATGATGCTGGACCTGATTGCGCGCCGGCACGGCGAGGCCCTGGCGGCGGCCGTCTCCGAGCAGTTGATCCACGCCCGCATGCGCTCGCGTCACGACCAGCAGCGTCAGGACCTCACCCAGCGCCTGGGGACCCACAAGCACAGCGTGATCGAGGCCGTCGCCCTGATGGAGCGTCACCTCGAGGCGCCGTTGCCGCTCGCGCGACTCGCCGCGCGTATCGGCATTTCCCTGCGCCAGCTTCAGCGTCTCTTCGAGCAAGAGCTGGGCGAACGGCCACGCGACCACTATCTCCGCCTGCGTCTGCAACGCGCCCGGCAACTGCTGCGGGAAACCGACCGCGACATTCTCAGCATCGGCCTGGCCTGCGGCTTCACTTCCGCCTCCAGCTTTTCGCGGGCCTACAAGCAGCATTTCGGCGCCAGCCCGCGACACGCCCGCCGCGGCCCCGACACTCCCCCCACGGCATGACGACTGACGGCAAGAAGACGTCGCCTGAGGTGTAAACGGCGGTGACGAGGGACGCCATGCTAGGCCCATGTTCCCCTGCCCAGGAGGCCGCCATGACATTCTCTCCCCCCACGACCGCCCCGCTCGACGCCTTGCCGGCGACACCGGACTACGATGCCTGGCCTATCGAGGTCGCCATCCAGCACGTGAGCCACACTCCCCGCCAGGTCGAAGTGCGCTGGGAAGACGGTCGCGTCAGTCGATACCACAGCATCTGGCTGCGCGAAAACGCCGCCGACGACAGCACCGTCAATCCGGCCACCCGCGAGCGCATCCTCGACCTGTCACGCCTCGGGGCGTGGCCCACGGTCAGCGAGGCGCGCCTCGACGACGCCGGTGCGCTGGAGATCGTCTTCGCCCCGGAGCAACGCCGCCTGCGATTTCATCCCGGCTGGCTGCGAGCCCACGATTACGCCAACCTGGACACGCCAGAAGCGCCACTGGTCCCCACGACGCTGTGGAAAGGCAGCGAGCGCGACGCGCCCACCACTCTCGATGCGCATGACTGGCTAAGCGCCGACGACGATCCCCTGGCACCGGACGCCTGCCTCGAAAGCGCCCTCGAGGCCGTCATCGGCGAAGGCCTGGTGAGGCTACGCAATCTGCCCACCGACCCCGGCAGCCTGGATGCCATCGCCCGGCGCATCGGCCCGCCGCGCACCACCAACTTCGGCACGCTGTTCGATGTGCGTGCCAAGCCCGACCCCGACTCCAATGCCTACACCTCGATCGCCCTGCCGCCGCACGTCGACCTGCCGACCCGCGAGTACCAGCCCGGTCTGCAGTTGCTGCATTGCCTGGAAAACGACACCGTCGGCGGTGATGCCGTGATGATGGACGGCTTCGCCGTGGCCGAGGCCCTGCGCGAGCGTCATCCCGAGCATTTCGCGACGCTCACGCGCGTGCGCTGGTGCTACGCCAATACGGCCCGCACCACCGACCACGTATGGTTCGACCCGATGATCAAGCTGGACGCCAACGGCCACTTCGACGAGGTACGCATCGCCGACTTCCTGCGCGGCCCGCTGATGGCGCCGTTCGAGGACGTGGAGCCGGCCTATGCCGCCTTGATGGCGCTGCAGCGCCTGCTGCGCGAGCCGGAGTTTGCGTTGCGTTTCAGTTACGCGCCCGGCGACATGGTGATCTTCGACAACCGCCGCTTGTTGCACGCCCGCGATGCCTTCGATGTCGGCCAGGGCGGGCGCCGCTGGCTGCAGGGCTGCTACCTGGAGCGCGACGAGGCCCGCTCGCGGCTGCGCATGTTGCGCCGAGCCCACCGCCGGCAACGCGTCGACGCCCTCGCGCACGGCTGACCACGCGAGCCCCGGACACAAAAAACCCCCATGGCACGCCATGGGGGTTTTTTGCCTCGCGCATGCTCAGCGACGCGGTATGCCGATGCGCCGCCCGGCGGCCCGGGGCCACTCCTCGCCTGCCCGGGGGAGCGTCTCGAGCGCCGAGGCGACCGGCGCCGGAAACGCTCCCGGCCGCCCGCTTTCGATGTCGATGCCCATCAGCATCTGCTCACTGGTCGCCAGCGTCTCGCCGGCGGCGTTGGTGAGCGTGAAGAGCACATGCAATCGCTTGCTGTCGCTATCGAGCAGCAGGAGCGTCACCGCCAGTGCCTCGCCGCGATGCGCCTCCTTTCGATAACAAAGGTGCGTCTCGAGGGTATAGAGCGTGTAACCATGCTCGGCTCGTCCCGCCACATCCAGGCCGATACGCTCCATCAGCGCCTCGACGGCCAGCGAGAAGACCCGCGCATACTCGGCATCGTTCATGTGGCCGTTGTAGTCGACCCAGGCGTCGGCCACCCGGGTTTCCAGCAAGGGGCCGAACGTTGAGCTGTCTGGTGTCCGGCTCATCAGATGCGCCCCTCGAGCCCCTCGGCTTCCGGCCAGTACTTGCGGGTCAATGCCAGCAGCTCGGTAAGGAAGGCGTCACGCCGCGTTTCCAGGTCGGCGACGCTGCGCCCGGCGGCCTGATGCTCGCAACCGTCGGCGACCTTCTCGATCAGCTCGTCGGTCAGCTCCGGCGCCTCGAGCTTGGTCCACGGCAATTTCAGTGCCGGCCCGAACTGGTGCAGCATGTGACGCATGCCGCCCTCGCCCCCGGCCAGGTGGAAAGTCAGGAAGGTGCCCATCAGCGACCAGCGCAACCCCGCGCCGTAGACCACGGCGGCATCGATTTCCTCGGTAGTCGCGACACCGTCGTTGACCAGGTGCAGCGCCTCGCGCCACAGCGCCTCCATCAGGCGGTCGGCCACATGGCCCTCGATTTCGCGACGCACCACCAGCGGCCGCATGCCCAGCGCGGCATACTGAGCCCGGGCGCGTTCGGTGACGACCGGCGCGGTGTGCTCACCGCCCACCAGCTCGACCAGCGGCAGCAGGTACACCGGGTTGAACGGGTGCGCGACGATGACGCGACCGGGGTCGCGCGTGCAGGCCGATTGCAGTTCGCTGGGCTTGATGCCGGACGTCGAGGAGCCGATCACCACGCCCTCGGGGGCATGTGCATCTAGCTCCGCCAGGACGCGATGCTTGATCTCGAGTCGCTCGGGCACGTTTTCCTGGACCAGATCGGCCTCCTCGACGGCTTCGATGGCCGAGGCCGCGAAACGCAGCTGACTCGGGTCCGCCGTGTCGGCAAGGCCCATCGTCGCCACCGATTCCCAGACCCGTTCCACGAAGGCGCGCGTCGTCGCCTCGGCGCCGGGGGCCGGGTCGAAGGCCACGACATCGCAGCCCGCCGCCAGGGCCCGCACGATCCAGCCATTGCCGATCACGCCGGTGCCGATGACGGCGACTCGCGCGGGCACATCGGCCGCCGCGGCCGTGTCTTGTCGAGACATCATGTTCTCCTTGTCGCTCACGGCTGGCGCAGCCCCAGCGTCTGACGTGTTTCGGCCGGCGTCTGCACGCGGCCTCCCAGGTTCTCGGCAATCGTCGCGGCGCGTTCCACCAGTTGGGCATTGGTGGCGAACACGCCGCGGCTGAGGTAAAGATTGTCCTCGAGACCGACCCGCACGTGACCGCCGAGCAGCATCGACTGCGCGACCATCGGCATCTCGCTACGCCCGATGCCGAACGCCGACCAGTGCGCGTTGGCGGGCAGCTTGTTGCGCATCGCGAGCATGGTCTCGGTATCCGCCTCGGCGCCCCAGGGAATCCCCAGACAGAGCTGAAACAGCGGATCGCCTTCAATCAGGCCTTCCTCGATCAACTGGCGCGCGAACCACACGTGGCCCAGATCGAAGCATTCCAGTTCGGGTTTCACTCCCGCGTCCTTGACCAGGCGAGCATGCTCGCGCAGCCAGTCGGCGGTGTTGAGATAGACCATGTCGCCGAAGTTGAGACTGCCGCAATCCAGGGTGCAGATTTCCGGCAACAGCTCGCCGACCGGCTCATGGCGCTCCGCCGGCGTCTGCAGATCGGTGCCTTCGAGACCATGGATGACACCGTCGCGAACCTCGGGGAACAAATCGCCCCCGCCGCCCGCGGTGATGTTGATGACCGCATCCACATCCGCCTCGCGGATGCGACCCACCGCCTCGCGGAAGTACTCGGTGGAATGGCTCACGCCACCGGTTTCCGGATCGCGCACGTGCAAGTGCACGATGCTCGCCCCGGCGCGCGTGGCCTCGATGGCACTGTCGGCGATCTGCTTGGGCGTGATGGGCAGGTCGGGATGCTTGTCGGCCGTGTCACCCGCGCCAGTGATGGCACAGGTAAGAATGACGTTTCGATTCATGGTGGCGTCCTGAGCGTCTGAATGGGCGGCACGATGCCGTCGAACCCCTTCATTGTCGAAAGCTCGCCACGCTTTAGATTGACATGAAACGTCATTCGGTTGGCGTGTTACGTCGCGGCGTGCTCTTGCAGCTATTAGCGACTATCGCATCGCTCACATACCTTCCTATCATACGGGCCGGCAACACTCGATCATCGACGAGGACTCACACATGCCCCGCTTTGCCGCCAACCTGTCCATGATGTTCAACGAGGAGCCCTTCATGGAGCGCTTCGCCGCGGCCGCCGCCTGCGGCTTCGAAGGGGTCGAGTTCCTGTTCCCCTATGCATTCGAGGCCGATGACATCGCTGCCGAGTTGAAACGTCATGGCTTGCAGCAGGCGCTGTTCAACCTGCCGCCGGGCGACTGGGACGCCGGCGAGCGCGGCATCGCCGCCCTGCCGGGGCGCGAGGCGGAGTTCCGCGACAGCGTCGAGACCGCGATTCGTTACGCCCGGGCGCTGAACTGTCCGCGCCTGCATGCCATGGCAGGGCTGGCCCCCGGGGATGTGGCACGGGAAACATGGCGCGAGGTGTATCTGGAAAACCTGCGTCATGCCGCCCGCCGCCTCGCCGAGCACGACCTCGAATTGCTGATCGAGCCCATCAATACCCGCGACATGCCGGGGTACTGCCTCAACCATCAGGCCGAGGGGCATGCCATCGTGGCCGAACTGGGCGAGCCCAACGTCAAGGTGCAGATGGATTTCTACCACACCCAGATCATGGACGGGGACCTCTGGACGACCTACCGGCGTCATCGCGCAGGGGTCGGCCACATTCAGATCGCCGGCGTTCCCGAGCGTCACGAACCCGATACCGGGGAAGTGAATTATCCGTGGCTTTTCCAGCAGTTGGACGCAGACGGGTTCGAGGGCTGGATCGGCTGTGAATACAAGCCCCGCGCCGGCACGCGGGCGGGACTGGGATGGTTCGAGGCGTGGAAACGGCCAGCCGGCTAGCGGCCGAGACGCTGGCAGGCTCCGGCGTTGGCACGTGCGCCGGGGCCCGCCAGGACACTCAGAACGCGTAGGTCAGCGTCGAGGTCACCCGTCGTGGTTCACCATAGACACCGTAGGTGTCGAAATAGCTGTAGTACTTCTCGTCGAACAGGTTCTTCACGTTGACCTGTAGCGCCAGCTGCGGCGTGAACTGGTAACGACCGAAGACATTCGCGACCGCGTAGCTGCTCTGCTCGTAATCGCGGGTTCCGCCGCCGGGCGCGGCCTGGTCGTCGATGAAGGTATCGCTCTGCCACCTGGCCCCCCCGCCGATCGTCAGCTGACGCCACTGTGGTACACGGTAGCTGGCGAAAAGGTTGGCCTGGGTACGCGGGCGGTCGGTGTTGAACGAGCCTTCCGCGGAGGTCGCCGTGTAGTGGGTAATCCCCACGGTCATATCGAGATCGTCGGTCACCGCACCGGTCAGCTCGGCCTCGAAACCTTCGCTGACCACGTCGCTGACAGGGGTGGCGGTGGTGATGAGCGAGCCGGGGGTGCTGACAATATCGGCCACGTTATCCTGCTCGAGCCTGAACACCGAGAACGAGGCGTTGAGCAATCCATCGAACCAGGCGGCCTTGATGCCGGTCTCGTAGTTCTTGCCCACGAGGGGATCGAGATAGCCGTTACCGCCTGCCAGGCGATAGCTTTGGGGCTGGAAAATCTCGGTATAGCTCAAGTAGGTGGACCAGACATCGTTGATGTCGTAGACCAGGCCGCCATACGGCGTGATGTCGTCTTCGTCCTGCGAATGGCTGCCCAGGCCGCTCGACCAGGTACTGCCATGCCAGTCGGTATAGCGTGCGCCGATGATCAGCGTCAGCGGTTCGGCCAGCGAGAACCGCGTGACGCCGTAGACCGACTTCTGCCGCACACTGGCGCTCTCCGACGGCGTGAAATCCGCCCATCCCGCATTCGGTGCCGTGCCATCCCAGTGATTGAAATCGCCGGGAGCAAAGCCGTCGATGAAGGTGTTCTCGTAGTCATTGCTCTGGTCGCTGTAGCTGCCGCCCACGACGAGCTCGTGCGCGCGACCGAACAGTGCGAACGGGCCCTTCGCATAGCCGTCGACCGAGTCCACCTCGCGCTCGCCCCGGTTCCAGCCGGTATAGAAGAATGGACCTTGTCCCGTCACGGGGTTGGGAGACGAAAAATAGGGCTCGTAGTAAGGTGCGGCCAGCTTGCCGTCCATGTCGGTCTCTTCGTGGGTCGCCGTTCCGCGCAGCTCCCAACCGTTGTCGAAGCGATGGTCGAGCTGGGCGAATACCTTGCTGGCTTCGAAATCGTAGTAGGACCAGTCCGGGGCCACGCTGAACGAGCGGCTGTAATCCGTCTCGCTGCCATCGCTGTACCAGAGCGGCAATCCGCCCCAGGTCGGCGACGAGGCATGCGTGTTCTGGTAGTCGTAACCCACCGAGAGGGTGGTGCGATCGGTCACGTCCGCATCGATCACCCCATAGCCGAACTTTTCACGCTCGGCGTAGCGGTCCAGATAGGAGTCGCTATCGTCGTAGCCGCCGACGAACCGCGCCCGCACATCGCCGGACGCCGTCAGCGGGGTGGTGACATCGACCACGCCGCGTCGCTGGTCCCAGCTGCCGAGCGTGCCGGACACCGACCCTGTCAGCTCGCGGCTGTCCGCGTGCTTGCGCACGAAATTGACCGAGGCCCCGGGGTTCCCCGCGCCCGTCATCAGGCCATTGGCGCCGCGCACCACCTCGACCCGATCATAGATCGCCGTGTTCTGGGAGCCCTCGCCGAAGTACCAGCGACTGTCCGTGTTGAGCGTGGGAATGCCGTCGTATTGATAGCTGTTGATGCGAAAACCGCGCGAGTAGAACGACACGCGGTTGCTGTCGATGCGGCTGGCGGAGATGCCCGTGGTGTTGGCGAGGACCTCTTCGATGTCCTGCAGATCCTGATCCTCGATGCGCTGCTCGGTGACGATGCTGAGCGACTGCGGCACCTCCTTGGGACTCAGCTCGAAACGCGTGCCTGCCGCGGTGGTGCGGCGCGTGTAGCCGACATTGTCATAGAGGTTCACGGCTGTGACCGTCACCGTCTCCAGCTCAGGTGCCTCATCGGACTGTGCCCATGCCGAGGAGAGGGGAAGCACCGAGACGGTGGAGAAAAACGCAATCGGTAACGCGCGGCTGCGAAGAAAATGCGCGCGGACTTGGCCGCACGACTGGCCTGACTCGTGCGGCCGACAGGAAGGTTTGTTCATTGTGTTCCCTTGAGGACGCGTCATGGGCGTCACTTTCATGAGGCATTTCCGAAGCGCGAAGTATGGAAACCCTCGACTCAAGAGTCAATGATTATGATAAATATTCGCATTGGCATCATTGGCGCCAACGATACTGACAATGGTGCTTGCGACAGTCGAGACCTCAGTCGTCGTCTTCGATGTCGCCGCGCGCGCGCTCGCGGCGCTCCTCGGCTTCCTCGCGCGCATCGTCGATCACCGCCATCAGCTCCACGACATCGACGCTGTACGTGTCGGGTTCGAAATGCCCGGTGAGCCGGCTATCCGGATGCAATTCCCCGGTCTCGAAAAGCGCCCAGATCTCCTTGCCGTAGTCGGTGTCGAGCAGCGCCGGCTCGAAGCGCCCGAACCAGTCGCGCATCTTGTCGACGTCACGCACCAGCAGCATCGGCGCGCTGTTATTGCCCGCCGCATCGACTGCCTGGGGCAAGTCGATGATCACCGGGCCCTCGCGGTCGACCAGCACGTTGAATTCGGAAAGATCGCCATGCACCAGCCCGGCACACAGCATGCGCACCACGTCGGCGATGACACGGTCGTGATAATCGCGCGCCTGTTGCGGGCTCAGCGTCACCTCGCTCAGGCGCGGGGCGACACCGCCCTCGCCGTCGCCGATCAGGTCCATCAGCAGCACGCCATCGACGAAGCCATGCGGCCGAGGCACGCGCACCCCCGCCGCGTCCAGCCGGTACAGGGCATCCACCTCGGCGCTGAGCCAGGCCGCTTCCTGCTCCTTCTGACCGTAGCGGGTCTTCTTGGCCATCGCCCGGGCACGCCGGCTGTTACGCTCCTTGCGGCCCTCCTGATACTGAACGGCCTGCTTGAAGCTGCGTTGACTGGCTTCCTTGAACACCTTGGCGCAACGCCGTTCTGCGCCACAGCGCACCACGTAGACCTGGGCTTCCTTGCCGCTCATCAACTGGCTGACGACCTCGTCGATCAGTCCATCTTCGAGCAGCGGTTGGAGTCGTTTGGGGACTTTCATATCACCTTTTCATAGTAGGCGCCGGTAATCGGGGCAAGCATCAGAAGCACCATCGGGAAATCAGCGAGTGACGCGGCGCGCCCGGAACGACCGCCCCTTGATCCGCCCATTGGCGAGTTGATCGAGCGCAGCACGGGCCACCTCGCGTTCGATGGCGACGAAGGCACTGCGCTCGGCGATCTGGATCTTGCCGACCTGGTCGCCGGCGATACCGCCCTCGCCGGTCAAGGCGCCGAGAATGTCTCCCGGACGTACCTTCTGCTTCTTGCCGGCGCCGAGCTGCAGCGTCGTCATCCGCGGCGTGAAGGGCTGCGGATTGCCGCGCAGCGTCGGCAACGGTTCGCAGGCCAGCGGCTCGCCGAGGAAGTCGCCGAGCTTTTCGAGTCGATAGCGCTCACCTTCGGCGACCAGCGTACAGGCCATTCCGCGCCCACCGGCCCGGCCGGTACGCCCGATGCGATGTACGTGAACCTCGAGTTCGCGGGCGATCTGGTAATTGAACACCGCATCCAGCGCATCGATATCCAGCCCGCGCGCCGCCACGTCGGTGGCGACCAGAACCGACACGCTCTTGTTGGCAAACATCGCCAAGATGCGGTCGCGGTCGGGCTGCTCAAGATCGCCATTGAGCGCCAGCGCGGAAAAGCCCGCCGCGTTCAGGGCCTCGGCGACCTGTTGCGTCTCGCGCTTGGTGTTGCAGAACACCACGCTGGACTCCGGGCGATGGCTGAGCAACAGCCGCTCCAGCGCCGGCAGGCGAGCCTCCTCGTCGGCGACCCGGAAGAAATGCTGACGGATGCTGGTGTCGTCATGCGTCGAGGCGACCTCCACGGCGAGCGGTTCACGCATCAGACGCTCGGCGACCGGCCGGATGCCCTCGCCGTAGGTGGCACTGAACAACAGCGTCTGACGCGAGGTCGGCGTCTGGCCGACGATCGTCTCGATCGCCGCCTGGAAGCCCATGTCGAGCATGCGATCGGCTTCGTCCAGCACCAGAGTGGTCAAGGCCTCGAGTACCAACGAGCCCTTGCACAGGTGTTCCTCGATCCGCCCCGGGGTCCCCACCACCACATGCGCGCCATGTTCCAGCGAATCGCGCTGCGGCTTGAGCGGCGCCCCGCCACACAGCGTCAGCACCTTGACGTTGCCCAGCCCTCGCGCCAGCCGACGCACCTCACCGGCGACCTGATCGGCCAGCTCGCGGGTCGGACACAACACCAACGCCTGCACACGAAATGCCTTCACTTCGAGCTTCGCGAGCACGCCCAGACCGAACGCCGCCGTCTTGCCCGAGCCGGTCTGGCCCTGGCCGATCACGTCGCGCCCGGCGAGTATCGCCGGCAGGCTCTCGGCCTGGATCGGCGTCATCGCGTGGTAGCCCAGCGACGCCAGGTTGGCGAGCAACGCAGGCGCCAGCGGCAAGGTGGCGAAGTCGGGGCGAGGGGGTAAGTCGGACACTGGGCGATCCTGTAAAGGGTGTCGACCACGTCATGCGTCACGCAAAATCAGTGCGCGATGATGAACAACGGTGGTCGGGATGGAATGGCGGCAGGATAACAGAATCGTGCCCATGGCATATGCGCAAACGAAAAAGCCCGCGAGAGGAGTCGCGGGCTTGGCATCGATTCGTGGCCCGCCCTGAAGGATTCGAACCTTCGACCTTTGCCTCCGGAGGGCAACGCTCTATCCAGCTGAGCTAAGGGCGGAACGCGGCATATCCTACTGCGTCAGGATAGGGGTTGTCCACCATGGTGGCTCGCCTCGTGCTTGGCGAGAATGCCCCGGGCGCGGCTGACGACCGGCGCGTCGACCATCTGGCCCGCGACGCTGAATGCGCCGGCCTCGCGGTCAGCACCGTCGATCACTTGCCTGGCCCAGGCGACATCGGCCTCGCTGGGAGAAAACGCCCGATTGACGGCGGACAACTGCCGAGGATGGATGCATAGCATGCCGGCGAAGCCCATCTCCTTGGCGTGAACGGCCGCCCGCGCCACGGCGTCCGTATCGTCGATGGCCGGATACGGGCTTTCGAACGGCGCGGCCAGGCCCGCCGCGCGCGAATGGACCACCAGCTGGTAGCGCCCCTGGTCGAGCATTTGGCGCGCCCCCGGCGTCTCGGGTGTGAGTCCCAGCTCGGAGATCAGATCCAGGGCCCCGAAACTCAGCCGCTCGACGCCGGTCATGCCCGCCAGGCCGGGCAACGCCAGCAGCCCTGGCGCGGTTTCGATCTGCAGCCACAGCGGTTTGCCGCAGGCGGCGGCCTGCTCAAGCGCTGGGACGGCTTCAGCCTTGGGCACGAGCAGATGCGTGACGGCCCTTTCACGCGCGCACAGCGCCAGGTCGAGCGCATGATGCGGGGAAGCGGGCGCGTTCACGCGCACCACGAGCGAGGCCTGAGGGTTGTCCGCCAGAAAGGCCGCCAGAGCCTCCCGGGCCGCGGCCTTGTCGCCATCGGCCACGGCATCTTCCAGATCGACGATCACGACATCCGCCGGGCTGGCCAGGGCCTTGGCGATGCGGTCCGGCCGCGTGGCCGGAACGAACAGTAGCGAGCGCAGGGCGTGCGGGCTCATAAAAGGGCTCCGTCGAATGACACGGTTGGCATTCAGGCAATGGCAGATTATCCCAGCAACGAGCGCAGTCCGGCGATGGCATCCTTGCCGCGCGCCTGCTTCTTCTCGGGGTCTTCCTTGTCGGCGCGACCTTCCCATTCGAGATCGTCGGGCGGAAGCTCCTCGAGAAAGCGACTGGGCGTGCAGTCCAGCAGCTCGCCATAGGCCTTTCGCTGGCGGGCCAGGGTCAGCGTCAAGGTGCGCCGCGCCCGGGTGATGCCGACGTAGGCGAGGCGCCGCTCCTCTTCGATGGTGCCGGCTTCGATCGCGTTGCGGTGCGGCAGCAGTTCTTCTTCCAGCCCCATCAGGTAGACGTGCGGGAACTCCAGCCCCTTCGAGGCATGCATGGTGAGCAGCTGCACCCGGTCGGAGTCGTCCTCCTCGGCCTGCTGCTCGAGGATATCGCGCAATACCAGCCGCGAAATCGCGGACTCCACGTCGTCGGTCTCGTCGGCGTCGTCATCGTCGCGCTGCATCGACTTCTCGAGCTGGTCGATCAGGGTCCACACATTGGCCATGCGCCGCTCGGCGATGGTCGGGGCGCTGGCGTTCTGGAACAGCCAGGCCTCGTAATCCATCTCGCGCAGCATGTCGCGAATCGCCGCGATGGCATCGCCCTGGTCCATGCGCCGGCGCACGCCGTCGATGAAGTGCGTGAAGCGCGACAGGCGCTCCACCGCACGCGTGGGCAGCACCTGCTCGAGGCCGATTTCGTGACATGCGGCGAACAGCGACACCTGCCGCTCGGTGGCATAGTTGGCGAGCTTCTCCAGTGTTCCCGGCCCGACCTCGCGACGCGGCACGTTGACGATACGCAGGAAGGCGTTGTCATCGCCGGGGTTGATCAACAGGCGCAGGTACGCCATGGCATCCTTGATCTCGTTGCGCGAGAAGAACGACGTGCCGCCGGAGAGCTTGTAGGGAATCTGGTAATGCTGAAGCTTGAGCTCCAGTAACCGCGCCTGGAAGTTGCCCCGGTAAAGGACCGCGAAATCGCGCCATTCGGCACGCTCCTTGATGCGCCGGGTGAGGATCTCGCTGGCCACGCGCTCGGCCTCGGCCTCTTCGTGACGATTGACGATGACGCGAATGGCATCGCCCTGGCCCATCTCCGACCACAGGGTCTTCTCGTAGACGTGGGGATTGTTGCCGATCAGGGTATTGGCCGCGCGCAGAATGGTACCGGTGGAGCGATAGTTCTGTTCGAGCTTGATGACGTTCAGGCGCGGGAAGTCCTCCCCCAGGGTGACCAGGTTCTCGGGGCGTGCGCCGCGCCAGGCGTAGATCGACTGATCGTCGTCGCCGACCACGGTGAAGGTGGCGCGCTCGGCCATCAGCAGCTTGACCAGTTGATACTGGCTGACGTTGGTGTCCTGATACTCGTCGACCAGCATGTACTGGATCTTGCGCCGCCAGCGGGCCAGGGCGTCGGGATTGTCGCGCAGCAGCACCACCGGCAGCAGGATCAGGTCGTCGAAGTCGACCGCGTTGTAGGCCTTGAGATGCCGGCTGTAGGCTTCATACACCCGCGCCGCGTATTGCGTGTCTTCATCCGCGGCGTGCGAGATCGCCTGCCCCGGCAGCACCAGGTCGTTCTTCCACTGGGAAATCTGCCCCTGCACCGCGTTGATCTGCTCGGCGTCGGTATCCGCTTCCTTCTGCATCAAGTCGCGCAGCAGTGCCTTGGCATCCTCGGGATCGAACAGCGAGAAGCCCGGCTTGTAGCCCAGCGTCTTCAGTTCGCCGCGAATGATGTTGAGCCCCAGGGTGTGGAAGGTGGACACCGTCAGGCCGTGGCCCTCGCGCCCCTGGAGCATCTCCCCCACGCGCTCCTTCATCTCGCGCGCCGCCTTGTTGGTGAAGGTCACCGCCGCGATCTTGCGCGCGCTCATCCCGCATTCCTGGATCAGGTAGGCGATCTTGGTGGTGATCACGCTGGTCTTGCCGGACCCGGCACCGGCCAGCACCAGGCAAGGGCCGTCGATATACCGCGCGGCTTCCTGCTGGCGGGGATTGAGCTTGGCGAGGCGCTGGCGAATCGAGGGAGAGGTGCTCATGACGTCGGCACCGCCTCCGCATCGGCGCTCCCCGCCCCGGCGAACTCGAGCTGGCGCCAGGCTTCGAAGACCAGGATCGCGCAGGCATTGGAAAGGTTCAGACTGCGGCTGTCGGGCAGCATGGGAATGCGCAGCCGCTGCGCCGGCGGCAAGGCATCGAGCATGGCCTGCGGAAGCCCGCGGGTCTCGGGGCCGAAGACCAGGGCATCGCCTTTCCGGTAGGCGACCTCGTGATAGCCGGTGCGACCGCGCGTGGACACCGCCAGCACGCGCGCCGGCTGCACGCTTTCCAGGAAGGCGCGCCAGTCGGCATGTACCTTGACCCGCGCCCACTCGTGGTAGTCGAGCCCCGCGCGACGCAGACGCTTGTCGTCGAGCGCGAAGCCCAGCGGCTCGATCAGATGCAGGCGGAAGCCGGTATTGGCGCACAAACGGATGAGATTGCCCGTGTTGGGCGGAATTTCGGGCTCAAAGAGTACGATATCGAGCATGAGGATCACTGTGCCATGGCGGCGATGAGCCCCCATGATACGCAATCGGCGCCCCGAATGGGACGCCGATCGGAGCTTTCTGCAGCGCCCTCAGAAGCCGACGCTGACGCCGACCACCGGCCCGCTGTCGAGGGTATGCTCGCCGCTCTCGTCGAAGTCGGTGCGGTAATAGCGGTAGCCGCCATACAGGTAAGTCTGCGAGACGACGTTGACCCGCGCCTGGGCACCGTACTCATAGCTCTTCTTGATGTCGCCGTGACTCAGGCCATCCGGCGTATAAAAGCCGTAGCCGCCCACCGAGGTCAGTGGAATCGGGGTGTCGACGAAGGCCGAGCCCCCCAGGCCGACACCGCCGCCATCACCGAAATGCGTGTCCTGGTATTGATAGCGCGCGCCCACCGACAGATCGACCAGCGGCAGGTACGGCGAGAACATCAACGACCCGGAGTAGGTATCGGCATCGTGCCCGCTGTCGTCCGACGTGAAGTAACCGACGCTGGCCCGCAGCGTGGGAAAGATGCTTTGGCTCGCCTCGATGCCTCGGGAGTCGGCACCCGCGTTGGCGGACACGCTGAGCGCCATGGCCTGATGGCTGGCCAGCAGAAGGCCGGCGGAAGCAAGCACGGAACCGAGTGACTTGATCATGGGAGACTCTCGCAAAAGATGGTGAACACTGTCATCACTATGGCATAATCACGGCAGTTTAAAAACGCCGTTTTCAAACCTTATCCGTCGAGACGCACACCGTAACGGTCACGATACGCACGGATAGCGTCGGCGTGCTGGCGCAGCGACTGGTCGCTCTCGTCACCCTGCGACTGGCGCGTTTCCAGGTAGGCCAGTACCTGGTCCAGGGTCACGATGCTGACGACGGGCATGCCATACTGGCTCGTCACTTCCTGGATCGCGCTTTGCGCCTTGAGGCCGTTTTCGTCCTGGCCGCGCTCCTGACGGTCGAGGGCGATGACCACGCCGGCCGCCTCGGCACCGGCGGCGTCGATGAGCTGCATGACCTCGCGGATCGCGGTACCGGCGGTGATGACATCGTCGATGATCAGCACCCGACCGGCGAGCGCCGCGCCGACGATGTTGCCGCCTTCGCCGTGGGCCTTGGCTTCCTTGCGGTTGAACGCGAACGGCAGGTCGCGGTCATGATGATCGGCCAGCGCCACGGCGGTGGTCGTCGCCAGCGGGATGCCCTTGTAGGCAGGGCCGAACAGCACGTCCGCCTCGAGCCCGCTATGCGCGATGGCCTGGGCATAGAAGCGGCCCAGGCGCGCCAGCGCACGGCCGCTCTTGAACAGACCGGCGTTGAAGAAATAGGGGCTGATCCGCCCGGACTTGAGGGTGAATTCACCGAACTTGAGCACGCCTTCGTCGATGGCGAACTCGATGAACTCCCGCTGGTACGGCTGCAGTTGAGCGGTCACGCTGACTCCCTATCACCCTGATCGTTTCTACACATTTACCTAAACGTCGAAAGCTCAGGTATCATACACGCGCGACGAAAAAGGGACCATGTATGAAAATCGCCAGCATCAATGTCAACGGGATCCGCGAAGCGGTCGGGAGGGGGTTTCTCGACTGGCTGGCCAACCAGGACGCCGACGTCGTCTGCGTGCAGAATCTCAAGGCCAAAAGCTTCGAACTCGACGACAGCATCCTCTTTCCCGAAGGGTACGAAGGTTACTTCCTGGATGCCGAGGAAGACGGCTTCTCCGGCGTGGGGCTCTATTGCCGCACGATTCCCAAGGCCATCATGTACGGGCTGGGTTTCCCCCAGTGCGATAACGAAGCGCGTTTCCTGCAGGCCGATTACGAGCGCTTCAGCATCGCCAGCTTCCTGATGCCCGACGGCAGCGATCTGGAGGCCAAGCAGGCCTTCATGAATCAGTACCAGGAATATCTCAGCAAGATGGTGCGCAAGCGCCGCGAGTACATCATCTGCGGAACCTGGCACATCGCGCACAAGACCATCGACCTCGCCAACTGGGCCGACAACCAGACCACGCCGGGCTTTCGCCCCGAAGAGCGTGCCTGGATGGATCAGGTCTTCGGTCCGATGGGCTACATCGACACCTTCCGTGAGGTCAATCGCGACGCCAATCAGTACACCTGGTGGCCCAAGCTCGACCAGGAAGTGCCGCGCGCGCGACAGGAAGGCTGGCGTCTGGACTACCAGATCGTCGGTCCCGAGTTCCGCCGCCACGTGGTGGATGCCTGGATCGACCGCGACGCGACCTTCTCCGAATTCGCGCCGCTCATCGTCGAGTACGATCTCGAACTGTAACGTCGCCGGTCCCCGCGCCCATGACGACGCCGGCCTCTGGCCGGCGTCGTGCGTTTTCAGTCACGAAAACCCAGTGCCTCGCGCTGATGCGCGAACAGCTGACGCCCGGCGCCTTCGGCCAGGTCCAGCATCGCATTGAGCTCCTGACGGGTGAACGTCGCCGTTTCGGCAGTGCCCTGCACCTCGATCAGGCCACCATCCTCGGCCATCACCACGTTCATGTCGGTACCCGCCGTGCTGTCCTCGGGATAGTCCAGGTCGACGACCGGCTGTCCCTTGAAGATACCCACCGACACCGAGCTCACCAGCTGCTTGAAGGGATCCTTCTTGATCAGCTTCTCGCGCTGCAAGTGATGGATGGCATCCACCAGCGCCACGCAACCGCCGGTGATCGACGCCGTGCGCGTGCCGCCATCGGCCTGGATCACGTCGCAATCCACGGTGATCGTGAATTCGCCCAGCTTCTTGAGATCCACCACGGTGCGCAGCGAGCGACCGATCAAGCGCTGGATCTCCAGCGTACGGCCACCTTGCTTGCCGCGCGTGGCTTCGCGTCCGCCACGGGTGTGAGTCGCGCGCGGCAGCATGCCGTATTCGGCGGTGATCCACCCTTGCTGCTTGCCACGCAACCAACGCGGCACGCCGGCTTCCACACTGGCGTTACACAGCACCTTGGTATCGCCGAAGCTCACCAGTACGGACCCTTCCGCATGGCGCGTGTAGCCCCGTTCCAGGGTGATCTCGCGGGGTTGGTCGGGCTGTCGTCCACTCGGGCGCATACCACCTCTCTGCATCGTCGGTCGAAACACTCACTTCAAAAGCCCCGGATCGCAAGACCCAGGAGCGAGACGTCCAGTCACGGCCATGCCGCGACGATCCACGCATTCTACACCCAAGCGGGCCTCACGCGGACCGGGAATCGGTTAGACTGCAGAATTGAGTGAGATTGGCCACATACCGCGCAGGAGAATCGCATGGCGTACAGCATGACCGCCTTCACCCGGCAGACGCAGGACGCCGAATGGGGCAGCTTGCAGCTCGAGCTGCGTTCGGTGAATCAGCGCTATCTGGAACCGCACTTCCGCCTGCCGGACAGCCTTCGTGATCTCGAGCCCGCCTATCGGGAGGCGCTGCGCAAGCGTCTCTCGCGCGGCAAGGTGGAATGTACGCTGCGTTTCGATCCGGCCCACGACGACGCCACGCTCAGCGTCAACGAGACGCGCCTGGCCACCCTGGCCCAGGCCCTCGGACGTGTCCGCGAGCAGATCCCCGACGCCGCCATGCCCGATGCCTTGGCGCTGCTCGATCACCCCGGCGTGCTCGAAAGCGACGGACTCGACCTTGAGCGTGTCCAGCATGCCGCGCACGCACTTTTCGATGCCGCACTGGACGACCTGACCGCCGGCCGTGCCCGCGAAGGCGAGCGTCTCGCGGCCTTGATTCGCGAACGGCTGGCCGGCATCCGCGATCTGGTGGCCGAAGTTCGTGCGCACCTGCCCGCCATTCTGGACAACCAGCGCCAGCAGCTGGCCGATCGCCTGAACGCTTTCAAGGCCGAACTCGACCCGCAACGTCTCGAGACCGAAATCGCCCTGCTCGCCCAGAAGGCCGACGTCGCCGAGGAGCTCGATCGTCTCGAGACGCACGTGGCCGAAGTCGAGCGTCAACTCAGGCAAAAAGGCCCCATCGGCCGCCGCCTCGACTTCCTGATGCAGGAACTCAACCGCGAAGCCAACACCCTCTCCTCGAAGTCCATCGTCGCCGATACCACCCGCTGCGCGGTGGAGCTGAAGGTGCTGATCGAACAGATGCGCGAGCAGATCCAGAATATCGAGTAGCATCCACCAAAGGCCATCAAAAACCATTAAACTATTGTTTTTCAAAGAAAAAAAGACATAAGAAGTCCACCAAGGTCCACCAACCCCTCCGGAAATCCAGATCATATCGGGGAGTAATCCGGGGAGAAAAAGCATTGCCTCTCCTCCCTCCGACACATACCCTTACAGATACTCCCCAACCATGTCGATCCGAGTGCATGACCGGGAGAAAGTGGGGGAGGTGCCCGCTGGCACTCTAAATGCCGTTGCAAAAAGGTCCACTGGGCGCCAGTGACGAGCTCATATGACATTGAGCCGCCTATCTAGCCCAAGCCTAGCCCGAGCAGCTATCAAACGGTCGTTTGTTTTATTTTCAACGGGGGACGAGAGGAAATAATGGGAAGCCTTACCGCCAAGAAGAGCCAGTCGCTTGTCAAGGAGGGTAAAGCAGGGCGCTACAGCGACGGCAACGGTCTGTACCTGATGATACCGAGGAAAGGAACTCCTTACTGGATGTTGCGATACACGCTGTTTGGCAAGCGGCGTGAGATGACGCTGGGCAAACATGCCCACCTCTCTCTCGCCGAGGCTCGGACGAAAGCGGTTGAAAACCAGAAGTCTATACGCGAAGGCCTTGACCCCATCGAGGAACGCAAACGCGATAGCCAGGCCTTGATCAGGACAGTGGAGGACCTGTTTGCTGACTGGTACCCGGAGCTAGAGAGAAGACTCAAGCACCCAGCTATTCCAAAGCGGATATACAAAAAAGAAGTGGCGCCCCTCATCGGGGGTAGATCGCTGGATGCTGTCACCCCAATTGATATCCGTGAAATAATTAGACGAGTAACAAATAGTGGTAGGCCGACAATAGCTAATGACACACTGATGTATCTTAAACAGATGTTCAACCACGCCATAAAACTGGGAATTTTAACCTACAACCCAGCATCAGCCTTCAACGTCAACGACGCAGGCGGTATTGAGAAAAGCCGCGATAGGGTTTTGAGCCTCGATGAGATTCGCAACGTTTTCCAAGCCTTCAGAGACAATAGCGACAGCTTCAGCCGCGACAACTACCTCGCCTGCGCGCTACTGCTCGTCCTGGGGGTACGTAAGACCGAACTTACCGAAGCCCAGTGGTCAGAATTTGACCTGAAGAACGGCCGGTGGAACCTGAGCGGTGAGCGCAGCAAGACAGGCGCCGGGATCGTCATTCCCCTCCCACCGCAAACCATCGGCTGGCTGGAAGAGCTCAAGATCCGTGCCTGCGGCTCGGACTATGTCTTTCCTAATCGCCGCAGCAGTAAGCGGGCCCACATGGGCAAAGACACGCTGAATCGTGCCATTGCCAAGCTATTTGGCAAGGAGCCTGGCAAGAAGCCGCAACCAGAGAACCGGATGGGCGATATCACCGAGTTTACTGTGCATGATCTGCGCCGCACCTGCCGCAGCTTACTCGCTGCGGTTGGTGTACCGGGGCATGTCGCGGAGCGTTGCTTGAATCACAAGCTCAAGGGCGTCGAAGGCATCTACGACCGTTACGACTACTTCGACGAGCGAAAAGAAGCGATTATCAAGGTCGCAAACCTTCTTGGCCCTGCAATAAATCTTCCCTAACTCACAACGTAAATTTCTACACACCAACAACATCTCATGAGCCAATTTTGGAGAAAGCGCCATGAGACTAATCAAGCTTAAAGATGTCACCAGCCTTACAGGTCTTGCACGCTCCACCATTTACAAATACATTTCCGAAGAAAGATTCCCAAAACCAGTATCCTTGGGAGAAAGAAATGTCGCCTGGGTAGAGGAAGAAATTCAGGACTGGATCCTAGAAAAAATAGCCGAAAGAGACCTTGCATAAACAGGGTAAAAAAACACGCTCGTCATTCCACCTAGCCGCAACATTCCCGCCGACTAAAAAAATACCGCTCCACCAGCCGACACAGCTTCCTAAGCAGGAAGCTGTGTCGGCATTATCATGTTATTTTTTCAACGGCATCCCCTCTCAGCGAAGGACACTACCTCCTCACTGCCAACCACTAGGTGTGTAAATCCACCAGGTTTTCATCAGGCATCAGGCCGCCATGACCATGGCCATGCGACGATCAAGCTCCTCGTAGAAGGCCTCAACCCGCTTGGCAATGGTGCGGATCATCGTCTCGTCCCGGTAGGCACGCTTCACGAACAGCGGCATGCCCGGCCAGTAGCTGACGAAGTCGATCCACTCCCGCTCGCTGACCCACAGCCCGCCTTGGCACTGAGCGACGTGCTCCTGGGGCAGCTCGTCGGCCAGCAATAGCTCGATCTGGTACTTGGGCAGCTTGGTCTTGATTTCGACCAGGCCATTGCTGTCGACCAGGCAGTCGGGCGAGTAGCCCACCCCGTGGTTGAGGATGATGCCGACCTGCTCCAGTTGGGGCAGGCCGGCGGCCTCGTGATAGAGCTCCCGGGCCACGGGTTCCAGCTCATGACCGCGCTGGGTGTGAGCGTTGCCCTGGAAGGCATCGGAGGGCTCGCCGGTGATGCGCTCGCCGATCAGCTGATGCATGTAGCTCATCGCACCGGTACCGAAGCCTCCCGGCCCCTTGCCCTTGACCAGCAGAGTCTTCAGCTCGGACATGGTGACGATGCCGAGACGGGCGGCATGCCACTCGGGCGTGCCCTGTTCCAGTGTCAGGATCTGCATGACGATCTCCTTCTCGATGACACGGCATAGGCCAGAGAGGGGAGGCCCCTCGCCGGCCGGTCAGTGATGTTGATGGTTGGGCTGCGCCCGCTTCTGCAGGGAGGCACGCAGCTTGTCGAAGTCGCTGCGCGGTACCTGCTCGGCCTCGGCGTACTTGCCGACGAACCATTCCTGAGTCGCCGGGGGACAGGCGGCGATCAGCTGCCGGATCTGTCCGGCCTGGAAGGGGGTGACCAGCTTGACCGGGGCGGCGGCGTGACCGTTGTCATCCTGGCCGCGGGTAGTGATGTTAAGCAGGGCGCAAAGTATGTAGCGCTTGCCGTAGCTGGTGGAGGAGCCGAAGGCCTGCACGGCGTTCTTGCTGCCGCTGGTATCGGCCGGCAACAGCATGCTGGTTTCTTCACGATGACCGTCCTGGTGCATCAGCACGCCGGTCACCTGAATGCCGCGTTCCTGGGTCTGAATACGGAAGCTCACCGCGAAGCCGTGCTTCTTCATGATCGGCCGCACGGTATCGACGATGTCCTCGAGGGTGGCGTAGTGGCCGTTGTTAGTCTTGCCGCGTTCGGCGATGCTCGGCAGCTCAGTCTGCATGGCCGCCATGGCGGCGCTATAGGCCATCAGCGCCTGCCGGTCGAGCACCCGCTCCTGCATTTGCAGCAGGCGCTCCATCTTGTCGATGTCGACCTCGGGATTGAGGGCGGCCCGCTCGATCACCTGGATAATCGCGGTGCTGTCCTGGGTGGTTTGAGCGATCGGTGCCTGCTCGGCGGTCTTGGGATGAATGTGGGTTGCCATGATGGCCTCCGTTATCGATAGCGTTGGATGACTTCAGGGAGCTCCTCGGTCGGGACCGGCTCCAGGGACACGGCCACGCGATAGACCTGGCCCTTGGCCAGCACGTGGGTCTCGGTCGATTGCTCGCGAGCCTCCAGCAACTGACGCGTCAGCTGGGTCAGGGCATGGCAGATCTCGAATGTCATGAGCGGTTGCATCGGTACCTCCAAAAACAAAAACGCCCGGCCTTTGAGGGGCCGGGCGCTATGCCGTGGTAGGGAAAAGGCGAGGTAGGGAGAGCTTAGGACCCCGTTCAGGCCACCAGCGCAAGGGCGGACTCTAACGCTTTGTCCTTGAGGCCGGCGCCCTGGCCGAACCAGGCGGAGTCCATGCGATAGTCGTTGCTACGGGCGCGCTTCTCGTGATCCACGTACTCGGTGACCGCGTTGAGTAGCCCCCAGGCGGTGCCTTGCGCCGTGCACAGCCGAGAGCCCCGCCCTTCACCCTGATAGAGCTTCTGGACGCGGTTGAGGGCGCGAACGTTGGGCAGCTTGGACGGATCCTCCAGCGGCGCCTCGGCGTTGCAGATCACCGACTGGAAGTAGGTCCTCGCCTCCTCCTGGCTAACCTTGCGCTCGGCCAGGGTCTTCAGGCGATACATGAAGTCGTCCCACTGGGACACGGAGATACCCAGCTGCTGCTTGACCAGCTGCGGCCGAAACTCAGTGCTGTGCGGCACCTTCACTCCTTGCGACATGCCGTCCACGGCGATGGACAGAGTGTTGTTGCAGACCACCCGCACCGAGGTCGGCATAGCGACGGTGGCCAGAGAGCCATCGCAGGACGTCGCCAACAGCAGGTAATCGTTGACCTGGTCCTGCCCCTTCAGGGCGGCACCCAGGCCGCTGCGGGCCAGTGCCCAGAACTTGCGACCGCCCTTGAGCACCCCGGCGGTCTCGAGCTCATAACCCGCGTATTCGGTCAGATCACGGTAGAACTCCAGCACCTCTTCCGGCTGCACCACCTTGTAACGCTGGGAGACGACCGACAGCGGATCCTTGGTATCGGAGCGGTAGAGCACCTTCTGCTCCGGGAAAGAGTGGATGCTTCCCAGGTGGCCCGCGCCATCGGCAATGAAACGCACCGGGGATTCATCAATGTGCCAGTCCATGCCAGCTTGCTGCCGCCAGACCTCTAGGGAATCGCTGATCAATTCGTCTCTGAGCGGTTGAAGGGCTCAGAGTGGCACAACCATCGCGTCAGCGATCATTTTCTGACCACCTCAGGGGGGCCGTTTCCCTGCCAGGCGGATTATCCGGCTGGCAGGGCAGATTCAAGGCGCACTGGCCCCATCAACTTGGCCCTCGCATCGTGTCGCCAGCACCAGGTTGGCCAGCCCGAACAGGCTGAAGAGTTGCGCCTGGTTCTTGGCCAGCCCCTTGTAGCGCGTTTTGCGGTAGCCGAAGAGGTTCTTGATGACATGAAACGGGTGCTCGACCTTGGCACGGATGCTGGCCTTGGCCTTTTCGAATGCCAGCAGCAGCGTTTTCATGGGGCTGCCGTCCATCTTCTTGATGGCGCCGCGCTTGGCGGCCACGCAGCATTTGGAATCCGGAGCATCCTTCTCTTCGTCGAGATGTTTCCACATGCCGGTGTAGCCCGCATCGCCGTATACCCGTTTGTCATCCTCCCGGACCAGAGCGCCGGCCATGGTGACATCGGCAACGTTGGCCGAGGTCGCGGCGACGCTGTGAGTCAGTCCGGTGACGGCATCGACGCCGATATGGGCCTTCATCCCGAAGTACCACTGGTTGCCCTTCTTGGTCTGTTTCATCTCTGGATCGCGCTGCTTGATCTTGTTCTTGGTGGAAGGGGCGGCCGCCACGATGGTGGCGTCGACGATCGTGCCCTCGCGCATGAATAACCCTTTCTCGGCCAGGTGGGCGTTGATCTCCTCGAAGATCCGCTGGGTCAGGGCATGCTTCTCCAGCAAGTGGCGGAAACGCAGCAGCGTGGTCGCGTCCGGCACGCTCTCGATGGTCAAGTCGACACCCACGAAGTCGCGCATCGCCTGGCTATCGTAGATAGCATCTTCAAGTGCCTCGTCGGCGAGCGCATACCACTGCTGCAGGAAGTAGATCCGCAGCATGCGCTCCAGGCCGATGGGCGGACGGCCGCGCTTGCCCGTTGCGTTCGGGAAGTAAGACGGCGACAGCGCGTCGATGAGCCGTTGCCAAGGCACCAGCGCCTCCATCTGGGTCAGGAACCGCTCGCGGCGGGTCACCTTTTTCTTGTTCTGGTATTCGGCTTGGGCGAACGAGATCTGCTTCATCGGGTAGCTCGGTCAGGTGGTGACAGGGTAGCCAGATTCTACCCCGCCGATGGCGATCAGGCAGCTGCGGCGGGATTTATGCAGCGTTTCCCTAGTGGTTGATGACGAGACAGTTGCTGTCCCAGCCCATGCCAGGGGGTGTCACCGACGTAAGCCATGTGTTCGATTTGATGTGCCATAGCTATAGCTCCTTGAGAGACGAACACGGCATAACGGCCCGCTCTCCAAAGAAAGCGGGCCAACCGTGAGCATGTTGAGAAAGAGATTCGAGGGGCCACCACCAAAGCAGTGATGGAGGCGCGAGAGCTTGTAATGAGGGATCAGTCGACGTGGGGGCGAAAGGTATGGCCGCAAGCGCGGCACTCGAGATTGTCGAGCATCTGGTTGTCCAGCTCGCTACCCAGACGAGCCCCGGCGACGCCACCCGCGGTGCCGCCGATCAGTCCACCAAAGACTGCTCCGGCGATGCTGCCGACGGCGATCCCTACCGGACCACCGACTGCGCCCACCAGGGCACCGGCCTCGGCGCCACTCCAGGCACCGGCTGCTCCACTAGCGGTACCGGCCACCGCCCCCGTGGAGCCTCCTACCTTTCGCCCATGATGGCGCGACACCACCCGCGACGCGCTACAGCTGGGACAAGACATGGACATGACACTACCTCCTCCATCGGGAAAGACATGAGAACGAAGCCGTCCGTTTGGGGCTTCAAGGAGGTAGTACAGGTTTAAGATTCGGTTGAATCGACAACGGGCAGAATCCTGGGCGACACACCCGCTGGATCATCGGGGTATACGTCAGCTACGGAAAAAAGCCGGGGTTTGCGGCCTCCGCCGGCTTCCTGAACATGTTTCAGAACATCCGCCCGATGGATTCCAGGATGACGAGTCGGGACGACGTAATGTTTTACATCGCTGTGAGATGAGGTGCAGCGAAACCGTGACGTCATCGCGTCGCGGTGTCTTGTACGGATCGAAAACGGAATTTCCCGGAAAAGTGAGTGACACCTCATTCGCCAGGAAACTGGGGCGATTGGCATATCCAGGGATAGGGTTTCCCTGGGATTTTGACATGCGTCACTGACGGGTAAGTATTATAGGGAGATTCACTAGGCACATAACAGGGTCTACAAGGATGGGTTACTTGGCCATGATGGGCTCACTTGTGAAAGCCCATCCAGGATCATGGAAGATCATCCAAGGAGTGGTCCCACACAGACCACTCCCTATAGAATCATCATCCAACATAACCTTCTAGGATTGACCTGACAGACATCTGGAAAACGCCTGACGTGAAGCTCAGATGATCGTCAGCATCATGTCCATGTCAACGCCTACAATTCCCTATCATCTCCCTGTCGACCGACAAGACCATCGCTGCGGAATCTTTCACCATTCCCACAGCGAGGTATCTCCTCATGTCTCAACATCAACCCCTTCGTCATCCACTCAACGACAAGCTGCGCCTGTACTATGAAGATACCTATCGTGGATTTGAGGTGCAGCAGGAAAAAGGTGGCCCTTTAATTCTGGACTATCTCGAACGCTCCTACCAAACACTTGATACTGTGACACGAATCAACACCACCACCTTCGCCTTTCGTGTAGACCTTCGCTTTCCAGGTAAGATGCCGCGCCTGCTCATGCATGAGAACAACTGCGTGCTGGCACGGTTCTTCTACAATTTTCGCTACGAGCTAAAGCGGCGGAAGACCAAGTTCCCCACCCAGCTGCATTACCTATGGGCACGTGAACAGGTCAACAGCGACAAACCGCACTACCACCTGATGATCCTTCTCAACAAGAATGCCTACGATTGCCTTGGATCTTTCTCGCCAGATGGAGACGGGGCCTACTCGCGAAACAACCTCTACCACCGCATGATGCGCTCCTGGTTGAAGGCAATGGGCTTCGATCATGATGACCCACGTTTCCGTCAGCTGATCCATGTCTGCAAAGACCCAGTCACCAAAGAGCCCTGGTCCTGCGTCCTGCATCGGCATGACCGAATAGCCATGAATGAGGCGATGTACATGGCCAGCTATCTGTGCAAGGCCTACAGCAAGCCATTCGGCCAGAGGGCTCACGTCTTCGACGGCAGCCGCTTTCCAAAGCAGTCGTCTTTGATCACTGAGTGACATGGTATGGGTCCGTCTTGGGCGGACCCGTTCTGACTCTTCCAACAAGGTGCCTGATGATGTTTCCGACTTCGATGTTTCCTTCCCTCTCGATCCCTCACAACACGCGTGACAGCCAAGCAGGATCGTCATCCCACGATCCCTGGGGTGATCGTCGTCTCGCCCGGATGGAACGCAAGGAACCCACCCGTCGACTGCTACGTGACGTCATGGCCCTGCGCCGGATTCGTGGCATGAGCCAGACAGCGCTGGCGGCTGAGCTAGGGGTCAGCGTGCGGACCCTGCAGGAGTGGGAGCAGGGTCGACGTCTGCCCTCGGGGGTCGGCCATGCTCTGCTCAGACAGTGGGTAGAAACCAACCATAGCGATGGAGATTGAGACATTGCGATGGAATATAAGCCAGCATGCGCACCTCTGGATGCCCATATTCATGTTTTTTAAGTTTTAAAAGTCACAATGTCTAACCCAATACCAGCTTTCACGCTCTAAGTAGCCCATCGCTACTGCTGGCGAGAGGCATCGCATGAGGCACGCCAGCGCCCATAGGGGCCACGTTTCTCAAGAGGGACAAGCTGAATCCCGAACGTCGCAAGCAAACTCCTGCTCTGCTTGAACTTGGCCGCCAACCCTCGGGACGTGACAGGCCAGGCACCTGAAGGATCAGGCTCAGGGCGATACCCATCGAGCAGCACAAGCCAATCCTTGACCGTGGCCTCTATCCGTCCATCCTCCGACGCATCAATGAGACGTTTCACGGCCATCGCGACAGGATTCTCCTCCAGCTCATAATCGCGACGACTTTGCTGGTTGGCATCGAGTTGTTGCCAGAATTCGGCAGTATCCCGACCCAAAGCATCAGCCACCAGCACACCTATCCGGCATAGGTCTCGCAAACCGCCATAGCGGTCGAATTGACGATCATTTTCAACATGGCTCCAGAACTGGTTAACATGGCCAAATACTTGGAGGAGGCCATGAATGATGGTTCTCTCCGCCATGCTGCGATCCTTCACAGCATTTTGAGGGTTGCCCCCTCCTGCATCATCCAGCTCAATGCTCAAGGTAGCATCGGATAGCGGCGCATAGGTCACTATGCTCTCACTGCTATTCAGTAAGCACACGCAACGAACGGTGAGATCAACCCCAGAACGCTTCGCTTTGGTTCTCCACTCCACTGTTTTTCCCTGCATGATCGAAAGCAGGCCTCTCTGCTGATTTTTTGACAGCGTATCCACTTGATGAAAACTCAACAGGTAATGGCACTGCGCCCGAATATCAAGCTGTTTTATCGTATTGGGAAACTCGCTTTCGAGAAGGGTGCTAGCCGGATCTATGATGGTCTTTAGCATCTTCTGTGAGTCAATCAACTCAGAATTCGCCTCACCTAACAACTCGAGCAATACGGGCGAGCTATCTGAGCGCCAAGCCATGACCATCCAGGCGATTATCAGCAGGTCACTATCTTTCGGTAGCAAAGTGACATCGAACAATATAGATATCGATTGAGGGCGAATATTCCCAACATTATCGGGCAAGTCAACCGCCCAGCTTTCGCGAGGCATGACATGGGGAATCCCAGCCAAAACCTCATAGCTCGATAAACCCGGCGAGAAAACCAAGCAGCTTTCTCCAAGTACCAGCGCGCGTCGCCCGGTGTTAAATTCGACGCCCGCACGGCCGTAAACCGGCAACACAGATTGAGGGGTAGCACCATCAACGAAGTTGTTGATAGAAGACTTAATAACACCGTAGGAGACATCCTGATGACTGCCAGAGGATGCTCGCCAATACGCTCCCTTCACACGATCAAGGATCACTGGATCCATATACGGCAAGGTTTCGCCCGTCGCCTTATTGGTCAGCAGAGGGCTTCTCGTCTCATTATGAGTGAGAAAAAACTGCCCCTGGAGCATGGAAATAACATCTTCTACTTGCTTATCGCGGCGAGATTGCTTGGGCGCTTGGTTTGTACCAGGAAAGGCAAAACGAGCAGCAGCAGGCTCATTGCTTAACACAGGTTCCGATGGGCTGTAGGGCCAAGGTGCATTGAGTACGCTCTGAGTTTCGGGGTCGTGAAAGAGCGACTTCACAGTGACCGGTGGCTCATCATCGTGTGATGCATTGGGAAACGAAAAAGAGGGTCCTGTATCGGGCATAGGTGAAGTCTCTGCGGCATCATCAAGCTCATCAGAAGCCACCTTCCTAGCTTGCTCACGCCAATGCTCACTCAGGCCAAACCTCTGCCGCCGGTGCTTGGTACTGGCTCCCTCGTGTCCCACTGGATGAGACTCGTGGTTATCCTGACTATGATCCGTCATTCCCTACCTCGTGCCTTTTCGCCATCGAATATCTCGCAAAGCCTATCACACGGACCTCTGGCACCCGCTCTTCCCGATCCCCCTCGTTAGCGGTGATACCTCAAGCTTCTCAAGCTAGGCGACTACAAGGCCAAGACAGTAGAGGCGACTTATCGTCTCGATCACCACCCTCTGTCCCACGAAATGGCGCACAGCGGCCCAGGGCCGCTTTTATGCCGTGAGATACGGAAATCATTAGGTAGCGACATAAAACGCCGCACAAGGCGGCATGGCGCAATAACGTCGCCATCTCTATCCACAGCCCACTAACCAGCGAGGCCAAGCATGAAATTTTCACCCAACAGACGTATCAACTCCATCATGGACGCCCTGCTGGCCGCCAACAGCTGTCAAGGTCTTCGCTGCATCGCATGTCGGAGTTCTTAAAGACTGTGAGTTTCAAAAGATGGCTGCACGGAATGTCAGAAGCTGGCAGCACCACATCGACAAGCCCCTGCATGACCTACCAGTCATGCAGGGCAGCGATCAACGGGCACGACACCTTCCCTTGATGCACATGGCATTCATCGACCAGCCGGGCTAAGGCGACCTCGACGCGGGTCAGATCAGCCAGCCGGGCGCGCACGTCGTCAAGCCGCTGTGACGCCAGTTCCGCCGCCTCGCTGCAATGAGCACCATCCTCCAGAGTCAGTAGCTGCCCGATCTCGTCCAGGCTGAATCCCAGCCGCTGCGCCGCTTTCACGAATTTCACGCGCGCCACGTCGGCGCTGCCATAGCGCCGGATGCCGCCAGGAGGGCGCTCCGGCGTCGGCAACAACCCCCTGTGCTGATAGAAGCGGATCGTCTCCACATTGACCCCGGCCGCTTGGGCAAAGGTGCCGATGGTCAGATTTTCCGGTGCCTCATTCATCGAGCTTGACTCCGTAGTTGACTACGGAAGTAACGTTAGCGTATCGGCCAAGAATTCAGAAGGACAACCTCATGACGGAATCCAAGAACGGTCGTGGTGCCCTGGCAGCCGGCGGCCTCGCTGCGATCCTGGCCTCAACCTGCTGTCTCGGGCCGCTCATGCTGGTCGCGCTGGGCTTCTCGGGCGCTTGGATCGGCAACCTGACGGCCCTGGAACCCTATCGCCCGCTCTTCGTGGGAGTGGCACTGGTGGCATTGTTTTTCGCCTGGCGCCGAATCTACCGGCCTGCCACCGCTTGTAAGCCAGGCGAAACCTGCGCGATGCCACAGGTTCGCACGACGTATAAAGCCATCTTCTGGATCGTCGCTGCCTTGGTGCTGATCGCGCTGCTGTTTCCTTATCTCCTGCCCCTGTTCTATTAAGAGGAGAACGCCATGAAACGACTCGCTGCCTGTATTGCGCTTTCCGCGACGCTCGCCACGTCAGCTTGGGCCGCCCCGCAGACCGTGACGTTGTCGGTGCCGGGCATGACCTGTGCCGCCTGCCCTCTCACCGTCAAGGCCGCCCTCAACAAGGTAGACGGCGTCTCGCAAGTCGATGTGAGCTACCCGGATCGTGAGGCGGTGGTCACCTTCGACGATTCACGAACGTCCGTCGAAGCATTGACCGACGCCACCACCAACGCCGGCTACCCCTCAACCCCGGCACCCTCGGAAGCGGATCGGGAGTGACCATGAAGAACCCCAAGACCCTGCTGCGCGCAAGCGTGATTGGCACCGTCCTGGTGGCGCTGTGCTGCTTCACGCCCATCCTGGTGATCCTGCTTGGCACCGTTGGCCTGGCGGCACTGACCGGCTACCTGGACGTGGTACTGCTTCCTGCCCTGGCCTTCTTCCTCGGCCTGACCCTCTATGCGCTATGGCGCAAGAAGCAATACGACGCCTGTGGTGACAACACCTCTAAAGATTCAAGGAATTCCCCTCATGAGTGATGACATGAACCTGCACATCGTCGTGATCGGCAGCGGCGGCGCGGCCATGGCAGCCGCGCTGAAGGCGGCCGAGCGCGGCGCGAGTTATTGTCAATTCTGGTGGATGGCGGTCAGGCCGCATTCCTGTCTGACTGATCGGTTACCTGCTCCCCGTCCTGGAACTTGACGTTGCTGACGACCAGCTCCAGTTTCTGGGAGTGTTTGATGCGCCTCCAGCGCTTCTGAGCGCTCTGGAGCAGCTTGAAGACCATCGCCAGGGTCGTCGCCCGGGAGCCGCAGTTTCGGCTGCGCTTGGTCCTCAGCCGGACCGTGGCGAAGGTCGACTCGATCGGGTTGGTGGTGCGGATATGCACCCAGTGCTCTGCCGGGTAGTCGTAAAACGCCAGCAGCTCGTCCCGATCCTTGGCCAGGCACGCCATCGCCTTGGGGTACTTGGCCTCGAAGCGTTGCACCGTGCGATCAAAGGCCTTGTGTGCCTCGTCGCGGGTCTCGGCCATCCAGATGTCATGAAGGTCAGCCTTGACCTTCGGCTGAACAGATTTCGGCAGCTTGTTCAGTACATTAGCAGTCTTGTGGACCCAGCAGCGTTGATGGTCGGTCGCCGGGTAAATCTTGCTCAGAGCCGCCCAGAACCCCATGGCACCGTCGCCTACCGCCAGTTTCGGGGGCGTAGTCAGGCCTCGTGCTCGTAGGCTCGTCAGCACGGTCTCCCAGCTGGCCGCCGACTCGCGGAAGCCGTCTTCGACGGCCACCAGCTCTTTGCGGCCCTGCTCGGTTACGCCGATGATCACCAGCAGGCACAGGCGGTCATCTAGGCGCACATTGCTGTAGATTCCATCAGCCCACCAGTAGACGTAGCGCCGGTCTGCCAGGTCCCGCTGCCGCCACTCGGTATGCTCGTCCTCCCACTGTTTCTTGAGCCGTGACACCGTGTTGGCCGACAGCCCCTTGGCCTGGTCGCCCAGCAGCGCCGCCAAGGCCTCCTGGTAGTCGCCGGTGGAGATCCCCTTCAGATAGAGCCAAGGGATCAGTTCCTCGATGCTGCGAGCCCGCTTCAAGTAGGGCGGCAGCAAGCTGCTGTTGAAGCGGGCGCCACCGCTGCTGCGGTCACGCACCTTGGGTACCTGCACGCTGACATCCCCGATCCCGGTCTGGACCGTGCGCTCAGGCAGGTAGCCGTTGCGGACCACGGCCTGGCGGCCATCGTCGAGCCGATGATCCGCATACTGCGACAGGAAGGTGGCCAACTCAGCCTCGACGGCCTTGGCGATCAGGTCACGGGCGCCTTGGCGCAGCAGCTCGTGCAGCGGGTCAGTGACTTGGGGTTCTGGTTGTGAAAGAGCCCGGAGGGTAGAATCGGTCATGGCGTATCCACTCCTGTTGATTGAGATCTTGGTCGTGATCAATCAACAGGATACGCCACCCTTCCTACCTCCTCCCGTACACCAGAAGTCACCATAGCTCGCGCGGCGCCCGCATCACCCTGATCGAACGTGGCACCCTCGGTGGCACCTGCGTGAACGTCGGCTGCGTGCCCTCGAAGATCCTGATCCGCGCCGCGCATGTCGCCCATCTGCGCCGGGAGAGCCCCTTCGACGGCGGTATCAGCGCCTGGGCGCCGGTGGTAGATCGGGCCAGGCTGCTTCAACAACAGCAGTCACGGGTTGAGGAACTGCGCGATGCCAAGTATGAAGGCATACTCCGCGACCACCCGGCCATCACGGTGCTCAGCGGTGAGGCCCGGTTCGTCGATGCCCATACCCTGAAGGTCAAGCTGACTGCGGGCGGCGAGCAGACCGTTCGCTTCGATCGCGCCTTTATCGGCAGCGGCGCTCGACCAGCAGAACCGCCGTTGCCGGGGCTGGCCGAGACGCCGTACCTGACCTCCACCAGCGCGCTGGCACTGGACAGCATCCCCGAGCGGCTGATCGTGATCGGCGCGGGGTTTGTCGCCCTGGAGCTGGTCCAGGCCTTCGCTCGGCTGGGCAGCCGGGTCACGGTGCTGGCCCGCAGCCGCCTGCTCTCCCAGGAAGACCCGGCGGTGGGTGAGGCCGTGGAGGCAGTCTTCTACCGCGAGGGCATCGAGGTGCTCAACCAGACCCAGGCCAACCGCGTGGACTACACCAATGGCGAGTTCGTGCTGGACACCAACGCCGGGACCCTTCATGCGGACCAACTGCTGGTGGCCACCGGACGGACACCCAATACCGAGGCTCTGAACCTGGCGAGCATCGGCGTGGAAACCGTGCGCGGGGCGATACTGGTGGATGAGCACTTGCAAACCACGGTACCAAGCCTCTATGCCGCCGGTGACTGCACCAACCAGCCGGAATTCGTCTATGTCGCCGCCGCCGGGGGCAGTCGGGCCGCCGTCAACATGACGGGAGGCGATGCCAGGCTGGACCTTAGTGCCATGCCGGGCGTGATGTTTACCGACCCCCAGGTGGGCACCGTCGGCCTGACGGAGGCCGAGGCACTCGAGCAAGGTTTCAGCGTGGAGTCCCGCGTGCTTGACCTGGAGAACGTGCCGCGTGCGCTGGTCAATTTCGACACCGAAGGATTCATCAAGATAGTGGCCGAACGCGAAACGGGGCGGTTGCTCGGCGTGCAGGCCGTGGCAGGAGAAGCCGGTGAATTGATCCAGACGGCGGTGATAGCGCTACGCGCCCGCATGACGGTGCAGGACATCGGTGACGAACTGTTCCCTTACCTGACCATGGTGGAAGGCCTCAAGCTCTGTGCGCAGACCTTCACCAAGGATGTGACGCAATTGTCCTGCTGTGCGGGGTAATAATTTCAATATTGCATGAAATCATTGTTTCATCTAAAGTTGAATTATGAACCAATATGATGATGATCTCGTGGCAGCCAAGCTAGCAGCTCTTGCTCACCCCGTCCGCCTGGCGGCCATTCGTCAGCTAGCGGCGGCAGGGCCTGCCGGCCTGGCGGCAGGCAAGCTCGCCGAGCGGCTGGGTACGGCGCCGAATGCACTGACCTTCCACTTGCAGAAACTCGCGGTCGCAGGCCTGGTTGCGTCGCGCCGCGAGGGCCAGTTCGTCTATTACCGCGCGGAGTTCGACGCCTTGCTGGCAATGACGGACCACCTGGTCGGCGCTTGCTGTCGTGAGTCAGACGCCAGCTGTGGCCCCCGCTGCCCCACCTCCGGCAGCCGGTAAAGTGCCGCCGGTTTCTCAAAGATCACTCATCAACGTCATCAAGAGGAGCGCAAGATGATCCAAACCACTCGCGCCAAACCTTCTTGGCTCAGGTCTATCGGCATCGGCATCGCGGTGTCGGCGCTGACCGCCATCGTGATGGTGGCATTGCTGAAAGCCGGGGTATCGCCTTTTCCAAAGCCGCCCTCCCTGGCCTTCGCCGAGACTCTGCTGGGGCGGTCTCTGCCGTTGCCAGTCGGCCTGCTTTTCCATACGGCCTACGTGACTTTCTGGTCGGTGGTGTTCGTGCGTTATTTCCCACGCAAGACCTTGCTGACTGCGCTGGGCCTGGCCGCCGTGCTTTGGGCGGTGATCCTGGTGGTGTTCTTTCCCGTGGTGGGCTGGGGTATCGCGGGTCTGGCGATCAGTCCCAAGCTGATCATAGCGTCCGCCGTGCCGCACCTGCTGTTTGGCCTACTGCTTTGGGGATTGGACCGCTACCTTGTCAAGCCGTCTCAAGCCTGAGACCGGAGCTTCACCATGCCAACGATCGATACCGCGACCCTCCGTGACTGGCAGGCCCGTGGCCTAACTTTCCTCTTGGTGGATAACCTGCCGGCCGATAGCTTCGCCAAGGGGCACTTGCCGGGTGCCATCAATATCGTCTCCGACGACATCCTGGACGAGGCACCCCGGCGCCTGCCCGACAAGCAGGCGACCATCGTCGTGTATTGCGCCAGTGAAGACTGCAAGCGAGCCGGCAAGGCCGCCGAACGACTGGCGCGCCTCGGCTATACCGAGGTCTACCACTATGTGGGCGGTAAACGGGCCTGGCTGGCCGAGGGATTACCACTGGAAGACTGACAAGGATCATGTCCCATGCGCGACTGGATGGAACGCCAGCAATCCTGGATATATCTACTCTTTATCCTGGCAGGCCTGGCCATCGGGCTTCGCCAGCCAGACGCGACTGCACGGCTCGAAGCCTTCCTCTGGCCGCTGCTTGGTGGGCTGCTCTATGCCACCTTCACCCAGGTGCCGCTAACGCGGATCGGCCAGGGATTCAAGGATTGGCGCTTCCTGGCAGCGCTGCTGCTCGGTAATTTCGTGGTGATTCCCATGGTCCTGGGTGGGCTGATGGCCATCTTACCCGTGTCGCCCGCCGTGCAGGCCGGCGTGCTACTGGTGCTGCTGGTCCCCTGCACCGACTGGTTCATCAGCTTCACCCACCTAGGCAAGGGCGATGCGAGCCGAGCCATTGCCGCCACGTCGGCGCTGTTGCTCGTGCAGTTGCTGGCTTTACCGGTCTATCTCTGGCTCTTCCTGGGTGCGGAATGGTTTCAGGCCGCGATCAGCACTCACCTCCTCAGCGCCTTCGCGGGATTGATTCTCACCCCCTTAGCCCTGGCCTGGGTGACTGAACGCTTGGCCGAGCGTCGTCTCACCGCCAGGCAACTGGTGCATGGCCTGGGCCTGCTGCCCGTACCGCTGCTGGCACTGGTGGTCTTTGTCATCGCGGCATCCCAGGTGACGACCATCACCGGCCTCACCGGCGTGCTGCTTCAGGTACTGCCGATCTTCGTCGCCTACCTGATCTTCGCCGCGCTGCTAGGCAGAACCCTCGGCAGCCTGTTCCGGCTACCAGTGCCCTCGGCCAGGACCCTGACCTTCAGCTTCGGCACCCGCAACTCCTTCGTGGTGCTGCCCATCGCCCTGACACTGCCCGAGGCCTGGCAAGCCGCCGTGGTGGTCATCGTCTTCCAGTCGCTGGTCGAGCTGTTCGGCATGGTGGTGTACCTGAGATGGGTGCCAAGCAAGTTGATCCCGGAGCCCTCTCACACATAGCCCTTGCAGCTCCCCATCCAATTTCCAGGAGTAAAATGTGATCGAACGTGGTGTTCGGCTGCCTCAAGGCGCAACGACGAACCTTGCACCGTACTCCTAGCCAAGCCCCCCTCGGCAACTCCCCTGAACCGTACCGATCCTCTACGGAAGATAGGGGCGATGGACGGTGACTACTCAGGCACCGCTGGCAAGCCTTTCGAGGTCGGCAACCACGGCCTCCATAGGATCGCTGTCGCGGATCAGCAGGCGCGCCTCTCCCTGATCATTGAAGGCGAAAACAGCGCTGGAGTGCGACACATCATAGTTGCCTTCGCTGTCCTCTTCGCCATACCCGTAGGTCACCCGATAGCGGCGTGTCAGTTCATCGAGGGCTGCTTTATCCCCCGTGAGGCCGATGAACTGGGGGCCGAAGGCATCCGTGTACTCTCGCAGCGTCTCGGCGTCATCGCGACGAGGGTCGACCGAGACGAAGAGCACCTGAATGTCGTCGCGCGCCGCCTCATCCATGCGTTGGGTGGCGGCGTCGAGGCGCGCGAGGGTGGTGGGACAGACATCGGGGCAGTGAGTGAAGCTGAAGAACAGCAGTGTGCTCTTGCCGAGGAACTGATCGGCGTTGACGTCTTTGCCGTTCTCGTCGACAAGCTCGAACGCCAGGGGAGGCATGAGCCCCGAGATATCCTTGGTCTGCCAAGGCGGCTCGCTGCAGCCCGCAAGCCATAGGGTCACGAATAGTGCCATGATCCATCGGTGCATCCTGCTCCCCCTACTGTGCTGTCGGCGCCACGGCGCGGAAGGTGACACGCTGTCGCTGCTCGCCGGCGAAATGAAGGTTCACCTCGATGTCGTCACTAACAACGAGGGGGCGAGTCCGTTTCATGAGCATGAGATGATAGCCCCCCGGTGCGAACTCGATCTGCTCCCCCGCTGCCAGTTCTAATTGGGCGACGGGTTGCATACTGGTGATGCCATCCTGATTGACAGTGCGATGCATGGTGACATTGCCGAAAGCGGGGCTATCCGCTCCTGTCAGGGTGACGCCCTTCTCACTGGTATTCGTGAGGGTGAAATAACCTGCCGCGGGCAGGTCCCCGGGCAGAAGCCGAAGACGCGCCTCGTTGACCTCCAGTTCGGCAGCAGCCACCGTGCCGGGCGTCGCGATCAGCAGCAGGAAGGCCCAGCACCAGCGTTTCGCCAGGCGCGGCAGACTAGCGTGTGGCGTGAGAGACATCAGCGGCATCCTCCTTGCGGGCGTCACGGAACAGAAAGCTGAGAATGATCAGAACCCCAATGGCACTCATCATCGAGGCGGGAATCCAGGTCAGCAGGCCGCCGAGGAGTTGGTCAGTCAGAGGATCCAGCGGCCAGGCGCGACCGCAGACCTCGTAGACATCGAAGATCACGTCGCGACTGAAGGTGATATAGGCGCCCAGGAGAATTTGCGGGGGGATCACCGCCAACAGGATGGCGACACGCTTGCCATAGCCGAGACCGCCTTGTTGCGGCGAGCGGCGATCCAGGATCAGCCACCAGAACAGCAACCCATCCAGCGCCATGCTCCAGTTCATCACCTGATAGAGATCAGCGCTGAGCATGGCGTCGAAGTGGATCTCGGGAATCAGCCAGAAATAGATCAGCCCGACGAACAGTAGGGGGGCGATCAGTGGATGCTGCAGAGTCCGATAAACAGGACGCAGCAGGCGCGCGGCCAGGCTCCACCCGGGGAAGGGTCTGATTCGAGTCGGCAAGCCGTCTGCCAGTACCGGCAAGGGGGCGGCCAGGGCGATCAGGAAGGGGCCGGCGTGATGCAGCACCAGGTGCTGGGCCCGATGGGTAAAGAACATGTACTGGGCGAGGTAGTCGTAATGAGTCTGGGTGACGCCATAGATGGTGGCGACACCCAGCAGGTAGGCCAGGATTCGGCCCGCGCCGGTGGCCTCGCCGCGCCGTCGGCGCTGCCGCAGGCCTCGCAGGTAGAGCACGATGGCCAGCAGGCAGCTCGCCGACCAGGTCAGTGAGAACTCCCACGGCAGCAGGTAGCCCAGAGCGACGTCGAGCTCGATAGCCCTTCCCTCCCCAGAATCGGCACGCCAATGGTGAGCTTAGGAGCCCGCCGCACCATGCGGCAAGGTGGGCCTACAAACGCAGGCAAAGCCAGAGCCCGCACCTCGGTGCCTGGTAGGCGAGGAAGGCCGAGCCCCAACGCACCGCCAGTGGCCATGCAGAGGGCGATAGACCTTGGATAAGCCACGACCGAGTCAGCTCACGAGACTGACAAGACTCGCCATGTCGTCGTCATGGCCTACGCAGCGCGATTTCTGCGTAGATACCCTTGTAGCCAGTGTCGTGCTTTCTATCCGGTTCCGGCGCCGGCTTGGGGTTCAGGGACACCATGCGACCGCTGGGGTCATCCAATAGGCCGCGAAGCTGTCCATCATCGAAGCTCAAGCCCTCGACACCGCGTTGGTTGAGGCGTGTGACGGTGTCTTCCAACGCGGACATGCTGTGCCCTTCTTCTTCCAGCGGCGGGAATGCCTGAACCAGCGGCTGCTCTTCCTCCCAGCCGATCTTGATGGGCTGGTTGACGATTTGAACCTGGGTGTTCGGTGGCACGCGGTCGAAAATCGACTCGATATCCCCAGGGAACATGCGAATACAGCCACGGCTGGCACGCATGCCGATACCATCCGGCTGGTTGGTGCCATGAATCAAGTAGCCGTCGAACCCCAGGATAATGGCATGATCCCCCAGTGGATTGTCTGGACCCGGAGGCACCACGCTGGGCGCCTTCTCACCGCGTGCCCTGGCTTCACGCTGGACTGACTCGGGTGGGTACCAGGCAGGGTTCTCGATATTCATGGTAGTTTCGGTGACACCGAGGGGGGTACCGAAGCCTTCACGACCGATGCCGATGGGATAGGTCTCAACGCGTGGCGTTTCACCATCGTCAACCTCCGGATAGTAGTAGAGGCGCAGCTCGGCGATGTTGATGACGATCCCGGTGCGCTCAGCATCGGGCAGGATGAAGCGCCCGGGTATGGTCACCTCGGTACCCTCGCCGGGAATCCAGAGACTCACATCCGGATTGGCGCGCACGATCTCCCTGTACCCCAGGTTGTGTCGCCTGGCGATATCGAGCAGGGTATCTCCTCGATCATCCACCGTTATGCGGTAGGTGTCGCCGATCACATTGCCTTCCTCAGGCAGCGGATAGTGGCCGCGGGGCCACTCGTTCTCCTCTTCGGCCTGAGCAACGCTAATGAGTGCCAGCCAACCGACCAGCACCCCCACCACTGAGCGTGCTCGGAGCTGCCACCATGGACCTTTCCTCGCTGTACCAGAGTGAGGTTCCGATAAAGCCATTATTCTCTCCCTTTTCGACTGGACTATTATCATCCAGACCGACGTGTGTTGAGTTTCCATCCAAGCAGCACCAGTAAGGCGGCCAACACCCAGGTCGGCCAGCTACCGGTACGTGTGAACGGTGTGTTCCCCACCATGGGCAGCGCCTCGCCGCGGAGGCTCGTCGCCAGGAACTGTGGTGCGCGGGCCGTGACACGGCCCTGAGTATCGACGATGGCGGTCACCCCGTTGCTGGTGGCGCGGATCAGATAGCGGCCGTTCTCCAGGGCGCGCAGGCGGGCCATCTGCAGATGCTGCAGGGGGCCGATGGAGCGTCCGAACCAGGTGTCGTTGGAGACCGTCAGCAGCAGCTCGGCGTCGCGCGCCTGCTCGGCCACCCGGTCGGCATAGATGATCTCGTAGCAGATGGCGTTACCGATGGTGGTTCCGGCGGCGCGCAGCGGTTCCTGATCGTCGGTGCCAGGCGTCATGGTGGGCATGGGCAGGTCGAAGAAGGCGATGGTGCCGGCGAGCAGGCTCTCCAGCGGCAAGTACTCGCCGAAGGGCACCAGGCGCGCCTTACGGTACTTTCCCTCGGCGTTACCCAGGCCGATCACGCCGTTGTAGTAGTCGCCGCCGTCGCGCTGCAGGATGCCGGTGAGCAGGGCGGTGTCGGGGGCGAGGTTGGACTGCACCCGCTCCAGTATTGGCCGGGCCTCCTCCTCGAGCATCGGCAGGGCCGTCTCGGGCCAGACAACCAGGTCGAGGTCGTTGGACTGTGCAAGGGTCAACGCCGTATAGATACTGGCCGCCTCGCGCTGCCCCTCGGGAGTCCACTTGATCGCCTGATCCAGGTTGCCCTGCAGCAGGGCAACCCGCAGCGGCTCGCCGGCCGGGAAGGTCCACTGGGTCGGCAAGGCCATCGGGGCTAGCCAGAGAACAGCGATGGGCGCCGCGGCCCACCAGCGTCGTCTCAGCAGTTCCACGCCCAGGGTGCCGGTCAGGGCGGTGATCAGCGACAGCAGATAGACCCCGCCCACCGGGGCCCAGGCCGCCAGCGGCGAGTCTACCTGGGACGTGCCCAGCAGCAGCCAGGGAAACCCGGTAAACAGCCAGGTGCGCAGCCACTCGCTGAGTACCCAGATGCCGGCGAAGCTGAGGAAGGCCAGGCGTGGGCCCGTGACGCGGCGATAGAGCCAGAAGGGGACGGCGAAGAACAGCGCCAGGCTGGCCACGAACAGGCCGGTGAGGAAGAGCGCCAGGGGCGCCCCCGTATAGCCGTAGTCGTGGATCGCGACGAAGACCCAAGAGGCACCGGAGCCGAACAGGCCCACACCATAGCACCAGCCACGGAGACCGGCCTGAGCAGGTGTCAGGACATGGATGCCGGAATAGACCAGTGCCACCGCCACCGGGCCCAGCCACCACAGCGCAAAGGGCGCGGCGCTGAGAGTGGTCAGTCCCCCGGCGGTCAGGGCCAGCAAACAACCGAGGGCCGGAGAGATCCGGCCGGCAAGCGTCATGTACCGGACTGGCAGGTTCTCTGCATCCATGCCGTTACTCAGACACTCTGGTGGAGGGACGCTCACGTAAGGCCGCAATCGCAAAGGCGATGACACCCAGGAACAGGGCGATATCCGCCAGGTTGAAGGCGGGCCAGTGCCACTCATGCCAGTAGAAGTCCAGGTAGTCTACGACATACCCTCGTACCAGGCGGTCGATGCCATTGCCCAGCGCGCCACCCAGCATCAAGCTGTACCCCAGCGCCTCCAGACGAGGTCTAGGCCTGCACAGCAGGATCGTCAGGACAATAGTCACCATCCCCGTCAGGCCCAAGAAGAGATAGCGCTGCCAGCCGCCTGCATCGGCGAGGAAGCTGAAGGCCGCTCCCGTGTTCCACCAGTGGCCCCAATTGAAGAACGGGGCTAGCGGGATGGTCTGGCCATACGGCATCAGCGCCTGCACCAGCCCCTTGATGGCCTGGTCGGCCAGGCCGACCATAACGGCCAATGCCAACCAGTACCAGCGGCGTGGCACTGTCGGTATCCGCTCTGTCCTCATGACGTGGCTTCCTGGTAGCGCGGGCTTGCCGAGCCAGTCGTGGCATTATTGCCTGGCGAGAAGCGATAGCCCAGCAGCCGCATGGCGTTCAGGGTCACCAGCACGGTGGCGCCGGTATCCGCCATCACCGCGATCCACATGCCGGTGATGCCCAGCGCCGTGGTCACCAGGAAAATGGCCTTCAGGCCCAGCGCCAGGGCGACGTTCGTCTTGACGTTGCGCAGCGTGGCCCGGGACAGGGCGATCAGCTCGGCGATGCCGCCGACGCGGTTCTTGAGCAGCGCCGCATCCGCAGTTTCCAGTGCCACATCCGTGCCGCCGCCCATGGCGATGCCCACCTCTGCCGCGGCCAGCGCCGGCGCATCGTTGATACCGTCGCCCACCTTGCCGACTGGGCCTCGGCCGGCGGCCTGCCAGTCACGAACGCGCTGGGCCTTGTCCTCGGGCATCAGCTCGCCATGTGCCTCGATGCCCAGGCTGTCACCGATGGCCGCGGCGGTACGCGCATTGTCACCGCTGAGCATCACCGCCTGCACGCCCAGGCGCGACAGCGCCGTCAGCCCCTCCCGGGCATCGTCGCGAGGTTCATCGCGCACGGCGATCAGGCCCAGCGGGCGCTCGCCTTCGACCAGCACGGCGAGAGTCTTGCCGGCGTGTTCCAGCTCGGCGATCCGAGCGCTCAGATCGTGATCGAGGGCGGCCTGCTCTGCCAGGTGGCGGGGGGTGATCAGGCTCAACTCACGCCCCTCGACCCGACCGGAGACCCCTCGGCCCGACAGGGCGCGGCTCTCACTCGCCAGTGGAAGGGAAAGGCCCAACTGCTCAGCGTGGGCGAGGATGGCCGTGGCGATGGGGTGGCTGGAGTCACGTTCCATCCCAGCCGCCAGCCTCAGGATCTCTTGCGTGCCCTGGCCAGTGGCCCAGTCCTCCACGTCGGTGACCTTGGGGGTGCCGGCGGTGAGGGTGCCGGTCTTGTCCAGCGCCACCGTCCGCAGCTTACCCAGCTGTTCGAGCACCGCGCCGCCCTTGATCAGCAGGCCCCGCCGGGCGCCCGCCGAGAGGCCGGCAGCGATCGCCGCGGGGGTTGAGATCACCAGAGCACAGGGACAGGCGATCAACAGCAGGGCCAGGGCGCGATAGATCGATTCCGACCAGGCCATGGTCGAGACCAGCGGCGGCACCACCGCCATCAGCAGGGCGAGCCCCACCACCGCCGGCATGTAGTAGCGAGCGAAGCGGTCGATGAAACGTGCCACCGGCGCCTTGGCGGCCTGGGCCTCCTCCACCAGGCGGATGACCCGTGCGATGGTGTTGTCCTCGGCGCCGCGGGTTACCTCCACCTCCAGGGCGGCATCGAGGTTGACCGTGCCGGCAAAGACGTCGTCCCCCGGCGCCCGCGTACGGGGCACCGACTCCCCGTTGATCGGTGACTCATCCAGGTCGGATTCGCCGGTCAGAATACGTCCATCGCAGGGCACGCGGTCGCCCGGTCGCACCAGGACTCGCTGCCCAGGCGTGAGCGAGGCGGCCGAAACCTCACGGGTATCCCCATCCTCCATCAGCCTCGCCGTGGACGGCGTCAGGTCCGCCAGGGCCGAGATGCTGCGTCGCGCCCTCGACGCGGCCACCCCCTCCAGCAACTCGCCTACGGCGAACAGGAAGACCACCACCGCCGCTTCGGCGGCGGCATTGATGGCCAGGGCCCCCAAGGCGGCGATGCTCATCAGCATCTCGATGGTGAAGGGGTTGCGCATCTTCAGCGCACCCCAGGCGCCTTGTGCAATGGGCACCAACCCCACCAGGGTGGCCGCGACGAAGGGCCAGTTGCCTAGGCTAGGCCAGACCAGGCGGAGAACGAAGGCCAGAGCCAGCAGCCCCCCCGTGACGAGCACCAGGCGTCCCTTGGCGGTCTGCCACCAAGAGGCCGGAGCGGCATCCGCCTCATCTCCCTCATCATCGGTGGCAAGCTGGTAGCCGAGCTCGTTAAGGATCCGCTCGATCGCCTCATGAGAAGGCGTCGTATCCTGTTGAGGGTGAATCCTCACCGATCCGGTGACCGAACTGGCCGACACCTCCCCGATGCCCTCCAGGCGGCCCAGAGCGGCCTCTACCTTGCGCTCGCAGCCGCCGCAGTCCATGCCTTCCACCTGCAGTGTCAGCGTCGACGGGATGGTGCCTTGCGTTGGTTCGGTCATGGCGCTGCCTCTCCGAATGTCTTAATCTTGTCCGGAAGCATAATCCCTGTAGCAACTACAGGTTCAAGTCATGCGAGAGGAGCATCAGGATGCCGGAGATTAGCCCTACCATCGGTATCGGCGAGCTGGCACGGCGCGCCGGCTGCAAGCCTGAAACGGTGCGCTATTATGAGCGCATCGGGCTGGTGGGCGATGCATCGCGTACCGAGGGTGGGCAGAGGCGCTACGGCGAAGAAGCCGTCAGGCGGCTGACCTTCATTCGCCATGCCCGAGACTTCGGCTTCTCGGTGGATGCGGTGCGTGAGCTACTGGCGATGTCAGACCAGCCCGACATGCCCTGTCAGGAGGTCGATGCCGTTGCCAAGCATCACCTGGAGGAAGTGGAGTCGCGGCTGCAGCGGCTCTCGGCACTGCGTGACGAACTCAGGCGGATGGTGAGCCAGTGTGCCGGCGGCAAGGTCGAGAGCTGTCGCATCATCGAGGTGCTGAGTGATCACCAGTTGTGTATCAGTGAGGCAGCCCACAAAGGCGCTCACGATTTGGGATAACCTCCTGTGCGTCCCAGCGTGCCCTAGTTGAGACATTCAGGAACAGCATGATCACCAACTTCATAGAGAAGCCCAGGGTCGCCTTGTTCTGGTGACCGCTGCGGTGGGCCTGGGGAATGATCTCGTGGCTAATGACATACATCATCGCGCCGGCGGCGAGGCTGCCTAAAACCCCCAGCGTGACTGGCGAGACACCTTCCATAACCCCTGCCCGTGTGAAGTGAGTGCCGCTGAGGCTGTAGCGTCACGCGACGCTAGGTACATTGTGCCCACCGAGGCGTGTTTCACAGCAAGTCCACCTAAAGGCTTGTCAGTTCTCCAATGCGGCCAGATCGGAAGCAGCGGACGTTCCGATGGCTTTTTGCAGACGTGTCCGAGCCTCGAACAGTGCGCTGCGATACTCCTGGCGTGTGGGTGACTCACTCAGAATGAGGCGCTGCCCTTCCTCGAGGGGATCCACGGGGCGGTCATCCACCCTCACTTCGTAGTGCAGGTTGGGCCCCGTGGCGAGTCCGGAGGCCCCTACCTCACCCAGTTTGTCGCCGGCCTTGATAGAGTCCCCGACCGCCAGGCTGGCGGCGAATCGGTTGAGATGCGTATAGCGACTGATGGTGTCCGTATCATGTTTTACCTCGACAACACGTCCATAACCTCCCCGGCGACCGATGAAGGAGACGCGCCCCGGCGCCGTCGCCATGACCGGGGTGCCGCGAGGCGCGGCAAGATCGATACCGTCATGACGTCGGACCCCGCCGTACACGGGATGGCGCCGGTTGCCGAAGGGGGATGTCAGGCGTGCGCCGAAAATCGGGAACTGCAAGGTGTCTTGGAGGCTACCGTCCTTAAAGAGCATCACGCTGGCTCTCTGGTCCGCCGGCCATACCATCTCCAGCCGCTCCGCCTGGTCAGCCAACCCCATATAGGTCAGACGGGGAGGCCCGACTCGAGTGCCATCCTCACGGCGATCTTCTTCCCACAGTAACTGCAGACGCTCGCCACCCGAGATATCCCGGCGTGTGTCCATGAGTCCGCCCAGCAGCATGTCAAGCTCTGCTGCGAAACGCCTGGGTATCTCCTCAGCCTCCAAGGCGGCATAGAGTGACGTCTTGACATCTACTTCACGACCCAGGGTCAGGGTGTCGAGGCGAGGCTGGACAATGCGCGTCGACGGACGCTCACCCAGCGTGACCACGTACTGAATACCCGAGTCACGCTCGATGGCCACCGACACCGGCTGTCCCGTCGCCAGAGAGGTGAAAGTGATACGATCTCCGGGCCGCAATCGTCTTGGGTCGAACCTGTTCGCCAGCGAGGTCGCCGCTTGGGCGCGCAGCTCGGCATCCACACCAAGCTGCTGCAGCAGTGCGTCCAGGGTATCCCCTGGTGCCACGGTGAGCTCTTGGGCGACGCGACCCACCTTCGCGATAGCTTGTGCCCTGGCCGGTGCCGGCTTGGCCAGTGATAATCCGGCACGCTCTTGCCAACGGGCTTCGGCCAACACGGGGCTAAGGACCATCAGTCCCACTAGCAACCAGCGTCGTGTCATGATGCATCCTCTTCGCCGGAGACCTCGGCTACCTCACGGTTAACGGCGTCGACCAGCTCCTGCATGCCGAAGGGGTCCAACAGCTCGCCATTGACGAAGAAGGTCGGCGTCTTGCTGATCTGGTTGGCCTCGACGTCAGCCTTGTCCTGGTCGAAGACCGCCTGTACCTCTGGTGAATTGAGCTGCTCTTCGGCTACGGTTCTGTCCAGTCCGGCCTCGCTGGCGATCTCCATGATCGCTTCCTCATCGACACTGCCATGAGCCGCCCACTGGCTCTGCCGAGCCAGCAACGCCTCCAGCACCGGCTGGAATACGTCCTGGCGCCTGGCGACTTCCAGCACGCGAATGGCGGTTTCGGATACGTCTCCGTGGAAGGGCGTGTAGCGCACCACCAACCGCACCTTCTCGGGGTAGGCTTCCAGGATGCGCTTGGTCAGCGGATAGAAGGCACGGCAGGCCTCACAGGCCGGGTCGAAGAACTCCACGACCGTCACCGGTGCCTCTTCCGATCCTAGGACCGGCGAGTGTGCGCGCACCAGCGAATTCTCGGCCTGTGCACCCTCTCGGCTCGCCGTCTCGGCGCCCATGCCCAACAACGAGGGCCTCGACACGATCACGATGATGGCCGTCAGCATCAACGCTCCGGCCAGGATAAACGTCGCTTTTTTGTACATTTTTTCTCTCAATTTCAAAGAGTTAGGTTTAAAAAAGCTCAGGATGCTGCTGAGTGGAGCTCAGCCGCTGTTGGGTGCCTAAGTCGGCGAATAGTGGCGTGTTATCCATGCCCATAAAGGTTGGCATCCTGATGTGCATGATCAATATGCTCGAATTCCAAGCTGGAGTGGCCAATGCCAAAGCGCGCTTTCAGCTGAGCTTTGATATCCGCCTTGATCGCCTCGAGCTGCTGCCAGCCGGCTTCCGTCGTCACCACGTGGCAGTCAAGCGCGGCGTTATTCTCCTGCATTTGCCATAGGTGAACATGATGCACATCCTCAACCCCTTCGACGCTGCGCAGGAGATCAATGACGGATTGACCATCGACATCGGGTGGCGAGCCCAGCATCAGTGTCCGGATAGGGGTACCTATCTCCGTAAAGGCAAGATAGAGAATATAGAGTGCAATACCGATCGTAATCGCGGGGTCTACCCAGCGCATGTCATACAGCAGAATCAGTGAGCCCCCGATGATCACGGCGATGGACGCAAAGGCATCAGACAGGTTGTGCAGGAAGAGGGCGCGGATATTGACGCTATGTTTTTGCATCGACCAGGTGAGCAAGGCCGTTAGCGCATCGACAAGAAGAGCGACAATGCCAATGATAACGACTATCCAGCCCTGAATCTCTGGCGGGTCGATCATGCGCATGAAGCCTTCGTAAATTAGATAAATGCCAACGATAATGAGGGTGGTGTAGTTGATCAGCGCTGCGACAACCTCGATTCGGCCATAGCCAAACGTCATCTGTGAGTCGGGCGGTCGTCTCGCGATCTTGCGGGCAGCAAAGGCAATGACAAGCGCAGCCATGTCGGAAAAATTATGCAGCGCATCCGCGATCAGCGAGAGGCTTCCCGCCAGAATGCCCCCAACGATCTGGGCAAGGGTCAATATCCCGTTGGCCCAGATGGCGATACTCACCCGACGGTCACCAGAGGTGGGGGCAAGATGGGGATGATCGTGATGATGTCCCATGCGTCATCCTTGTGGTGTCACCTGATGACCCAGCAGTATAAAACCTATAGCAACTCAAGCTTCAAGCCCGAACTCTGTTGAAGGCCGAGCCGGGGTTAGGAGTACGGAACTTTGCATAGTGGGCGCTGTACCAAGTTGGCTACCATGTTCCATGCCCCCGGAAGGAGCCCATTGTGATACCCAAGCCTTACTCGCACGCCTGGCTGATGAGCTTAGCTTTACTGCTGATGGTGGCAACGCCAGCCCTCGCCGAGCCACAGCTGCCGGACTTCACGGAACTGGTCGACGAGGCCGCGCCGGCCGTGGTCAACATCTCCACCTCCCGCAAGGTCGAGAAGTCCATGACGTCCTCACGGCAATTTGGGGGGCAGGAGGTGCCGGAGATCTTCCGTGACTTCTTCGACGACCGCTTCCCGATGCCACCTGGCGGTGCGCCCAATCGCAATGAAGAGCCGCGTCGGTCACTGGGGTCGGGCTTCATCTTCGATGAAGACGGCTACATCATGACCAACGCGCACGTGGTCAAGGAGGCCGACAAGATTCTGGTGCGCCTCAACGACCGTCGCGAACTCTCGGCCGAGCTGGTGGGGGCCGACGAGAAGACCGATGTGGCGGTCCTCAAGGTCGAGGCGGATAACCTACCCACCCTGCAACTGGGCAACTCCGACAACCTCCAGGTCGGCCAGTGGGTCGCCGCCATAGGCTCACCCTTCGGCTTCGACCACTCGGTGACGTCCGGGATCATCAGTGCCATCAACCGCACCCTGCCCCAAGACGTCTACGTTCCCTTCATCCAGACCGATGTGGCGATCAACCCGGGCAACTCGGGCGGACCACTGTTTAACCTCGACGGTGAGGTCGTGGGCATTAATTCCCAGATCCTGACCCGTAGTGGAGGCTACATGGGCCTCTCCTTCGCCATTCCCATTGATGTGGCACTGGATGTGGCCAACCAGCTCCGTGAAGAGGGGTACGTGAGCCGCGGCTGGCTGGGCGTCAGCATCCAGCCGGTATCCAAGGACCTGGCGGAGTCCTTCGGCATGGAGCAGGCCGAGGGTGCCTTGATTGCCCAGGTCGAGCCCGGCAGCCCTGGGACAGAAGGCGGCCTCAAGGCCGGTGATGTCATCCTTGAGGTGAACGGCCAGGAAGTGGACCACTCCACCACGCTGCCGCGCCTGATCGGTGAGACGGCCCCCGGCGAAGACGTTGATCTCTCCGTGTTGCGCGATGGTCAGCAGGAGACCATCACGGTGGAAGTTGGCGAGTGGCCGGATGCCGGCCCCGGTCAATCCGATGGCGACCCGGTTCGACTGGGCATCGCGGTTCAGCCGTTGAACGACATGGAGAAGCGTCGGCTTGGCATCGATCACGGGGTGCGCATCGTCAAGGTGGCCCCCGCCGGACATGCCGCTGCCGCCGGCATTCGCCCCGGCGATGTGCTGGTCAGACTGGGCCAGCAGCCGGTAGAGAGTCCGGAACAGCTGAAGGAGATGCTGACCCGCCTGCCAGATGATCAAGCGGTGCCTGTTCTGCTCAACCGCGAAGGCCGCACCTACTTCGTGGCCCTGCGAGTGGGCAATGGTGACTAACCGCGACTGAGTAGCGTTCAATACATCAGCACAGCGGCGCCCTGGCGAACAGGATCGCTGGGGCGTTTCTTCAGACTCTCGTACATTCTAATGCACGGCTGGGGAGGGTATCCGGATTTAATGGTTGATGCGTCAACCTACTGTTGGTGCATGCTTCCCTCGCTAATTCCAGCAAGAACCCCACACGCCTCAACTTCCCGGCCATCGTTGCAACTCGCTCTCAGTGAAACGAGTTGTTTCTCAAGCGCCTGTAGAGCGGTTATCTGCGAGCGCACGTGAGAGATGTGATCATCGAGCAAAGCGTTCACGGCGGCACAAGGTTGGTGAGGGTCGTCCTGATACCTCTGTAGCTCGTGAATCTCTGCTAGCGACAGGTCCAGGATTCTGCAGCGACAAATGAAAGCCAGCCGCTCACCATGTTCCTCGGTATAGACACGGTAACCGTTCTCCTGCCGATCAGGCGACGGTAACAGGCCCTGTCGTTCATAGAAGCGGATCGTCTGTGTATCGACCCCTACCAACTCTGCCAACTGACCAATACGCACCAAGCTCCTCCTCAACGGATTCTCTCCGCTCTGTTGACCTTATAGTGACTATATGGTTTTAAATGATAGCCCGATAATATTCAAGTGGAGTCGTATCATGAGCAAAACCTGTGGAGCCCCCTGTGGCGGCGATGCGACGCCCATAGCGGATACCGATATGCGTCGCTCCTCCGAAGCATCGGGGAAATGGGTCAGCGTTTATGCCGTGCCGAAGATGGACTGTCCATCGGAAGAGCGAATGATTCGCCTGGCCCTGAACGGCTTTGAGGAGATTCGGGTGCTGTCCTTCGACTTGTCGAACCGCCGATTAGAGGTCGTGCATGACGGCGAGGTCGAGCCCATCACCGCAAAACTGACAACCTTGGGGCTAGGAGCCTCGCTTCAGGAAACGGCCGCTGCCGATCCTGAGTCGATCAAGGCGGTCGGTGACACGTCGGCCTCTGCCGCGCAGGAGTCCGGCACCCTGCGTTGGTTGCTCGGTATCAATGCGGTCCTGTTCGTGGTGGAAATGACGGCCGGCCTGATCGCGCACTCCACCGGCCTGATTGGAGAATCCCTGGACAATTTTGCCGATGCGGCCGTGTACGGGCTCGCCCTGTATGCGGTTGGGCATAGCGTAAAAATGCAGGTGCGTGCCGCGCATCTTGCAGGTGTGCTCCAACTGATTCTGGCGGTTGGCGTACTCGCAGAGGTGGTCAGGCGCTTTGTATTCGGTAGCGAGCCTGAATCGCTGATGATGATGGCGATTGCATTCGTCGCATTGATTGCCAATACCAGTTGTCTGCTGCTGATATCCAAACATCGAGAGGGCGGGGCGCACATGAAGGCAAGTTGGATATTCTCGGCCAACGACGTGGTGATCAATCTGGGGGTCATCACCGCCGGCGCCTTGGTCGCGTGGACCGGAACCAATTATCCGGATCTGATTATCGGCACCATCGCGGGGGTCATTGTGCTTAACGGTGCCAGGCGCATTCTGGCGCTCAAGGGTTAAATAATGTCCATTAGTAGCTATTCAGTGGCCTGCTGAGCCAGTTCACCTAGCAAAATCACTTCAAGCACGGCGCCAGTGATGCGGAGACACTCTGGAGCCTGGTGGCCTCCCTCGCCACGGGCAATGGCGCACGTCCGATCTGGACGCCTTACGTCAGGATCCGGTCACGGCGAAGCTGCTGGGCATCGAGACCGTGCCGGCGGGACGCCGCCTCGGCAAATACCTGGTACGCATGGGGACGGCCCACCTCGACGCGCTCCAGAGCATCGCTCGCTACTGGGCAAGGCACTTGGCGCCGCCGATCCTGGACTATCAGGTCAAGACCCTGAGCTATGTGCCAGTGTTCGTGGATGGCACCGCCATCGAAGTGGATGGCCAGTTGTTCGGGGAATCGCCTCATTACACGAGGGCTTGATCAGCGGGGAACAGCAGCCCCCCAGAAATTGAAACCGGCAAACCTCGGGACCTTCGAAAGATAGCCCGTCTCCATCCGCTGGATACCGAAGCCTGCGTGCCCGATAAGCTCGGGTATGTCGCGGTTGAGATGGCAGCCCCCCGCCACTCTGCGCCACAGGGGATTGATACGGCGCTGCCACTGGCGTACGGCTTCGTCGGGCGCCGTGCCGTGTTCGCAGAACAGCAGTTGGCCACCCGGCTTGAGCACGCGACGCATCTGCTCCAACGCCCGGTGCCAGTCCGGAATCGTGCACAGGGTGTAGGTGAGCACCACGGTATCGACACTGTTGTCGTCGAGAGGGACCTCCTCGCCCGGCAGGTCCAGCCAGCGCACCTCGAACTGTGCGCTGGCGACGTTGTGGCGGGCCTTGCGTCGCATGCCTTCGGAAGGCTCGAGCCCCCAGACCAGCTCGACCCGGTCCGGATCGTAGTGGGGAATATTGAGCCCGGACCCCATACCCACCTCCAGAACACGGCCCCGTGCCTGCGGCACCACGGCCGCCCGCTGTCGCTCGACCACCGTGTTGCCGCATGCCAAGTGGAGGAGGTGTGGCAAAACGTGATTCTCGTAGAAGGACATCAGGAACCGCCTTCAGTGTGGTTGTCGCATGACCGATATACGGCCGGGCTACCCCAGTGTCGCCAGCGAGGGAAACAAGTCGACCATAATGCTGGAAAGACGCGTCATGGTGCCCGAGACAATAGCGATGCCCATCAGGATCACGATCGTGCCGGCGACCGGGCGAGCATAGGCGCTCCACCTACCCAGACGTTGCCGATGCAGGGCGAATCGATTGATCAGCAGGGTGCTGGCGAGAAAGGGCAGCGCCAGGCCCGCCGAGTAGGCGCTGAGATAGAGCATGCCGGCCTGAGCACTGGCGGCACTGGAGGTGGCCATCAGGATGGCGCCCAGGATGGGGCCGATGCAGGGCGTCCAGCCGATGGCGAAGGAGACCCCGAATACCGTCGCCGACAGGGGGGAGCCACCCTGGACATTCGGTGTGAACTGCAGAGTGCGCTGGAAAAACGACAACCGGAACACACCGGTCATGAACAGGCCCAGCACGATCACCGCCGAGCCGGCGACCCAGTTGAATTCCTGGCGATACCCCCGCATCAGCTGGCCGATACCACTGGCGCCGAGTCCCAACAGGATGAACACGATGCTGAAGCCGAAGACGAAGAAGGCACTGAGGATCAATGCCTCCAGCCGCCTGTCGGCCTTGTCGGCACTACCGCCCGTGACCACCGACAGGTAGGCCGGTAGCAGCGGGAGCGTGCAGGGCGAGAAGAAGGAGACCAACCCGCCGGCGAAGGCACCGATCAGACCGATAGAGAGCTATGGTGACTTCTGGTGTACGGGAGGAGGTAGGAAGGGTGGCGTATCCTGTTGATTGATCACGACCAAGATCTCAATCAACAGGAGTGGATACGCCATGACCGATTCTACCCTCCGGGCTCTTTCACAACCAGAACCCCAAGTCACTGACCCGCTGCACGAGCTGCTGCGCCAAGGCGCCCGTGACCTGATCGCCAAGGCCGTCGAGGCTGAGTTGGCCACCTTCCTGTCGCAGTATGCGGATCATCGGCTCGACGATGGCCGCCAGGCCGTGGTCCGCAACGGCTACCTGCCTGAGCGCACGGTCCAGACCGGGATCGGGGATGTCAGCGTGCAGGTACCCAAGGTGCGTGACCGCAGCAGCGGTGGCGCCCGCTTCAACAGCAGCTTGCTGCCGCCCTACTTGAAGCGGGCTCGCAGCATCGAGGAACTGATGCGGGACCTGGGAGACCGGGGCTACGTCTACTGGTGGGCTGATGGAATCTACAGCAATGTGCGCCTAGATGACCGCCTGTGCCTGCTGGTGATCATCGGCGTAACCGAGCAGGGCCGCAAAGAGCTGGTGGCCGTCGAAGACGGCTTCCGCGAGTCGGCGGCCAGCTGGGAGACCGTGCTGACGAGCCTACGAGCACGAGGCCTGACTACGCCCCCGAAACTGGCGGTAGGCGACGGTGCCATGGGGTTCTGGGCGGCTCTGAGCAAGATTTACCCGGCGACCGACCATCAACGCTGCTGGGTCCACAAGACTGCTAATGTACTGAACAAGCTGCCGAAATCTGTTCAGCCGAAGGTCAAGGCTGACCTTCATGACATCTGGATGGCCGAGACCCGCGACGAGGCACACAAGGCCTTTGATCGCACGGTGCAACGCTTCGAGGCCAAGTACCCCAAGGCGATGGCGTGCCTGGCCAAGGATCGGGACGAGCTGCTGGCGTTTTACGACTACCCGGCAGAGCACTGGGTGCATATCCGCACCACCAACCCGATCGAGTCGACCTTCGCCACGGTCCGGCTGAGGACCAAGCGCAGCCGAAACTGCGGCTCCCGGGCGACGACCCTGGCGATGGTCTTCAAGCTGCTCCAGAGCGCTCAGAAGCGCTGGAGGCGCATCAAACACTCCCAGAAACTGGAGCTGGTCGTCAGCAACGTCAAGTTCCAGGACGGGGAGCAGGTAACCGATCAGTCAGACAGGAATGCGGCCTGACCGCCATCCACCAGAATTGACAATAACTCACCGATAGAAGAGAGAGATTCCAAGGCGTTACGCTTCCTGGGGGTAAGGTGCTAGGCGCGAGGCAGCCTGGGGCCAGCCGCCGGCTTCGCATTTGGTTCGGCGGATGATTCTAAAGGTTACATCTACTGCAAGGTCAACCATGGATAAATGCCTTTCGATATAACGCAAAGGGATATACTCCTTTCCTCGAAAGCCCTTGACCTTAAAGTTGACTTCAAGGTTATCGTGTGTAGTGCATCATCCGACACTTGCCATAGATAAGGATAGCGAGATGACCCTACAGCTAGGGGAGATAGCTCCCGATTTCACGGTCGAATCCACCGAAGGCACGCTTGGCTTTCATCAGTGGCTGGGCAAGGACTGGGCCGTACTGTTCTCGCACCCCGCCGATTATACGCCAGTCTGTACCACGGAACTGGGCGCGTTTGCCAGGCGTAAGGACGAGTTCGCCGCGCGTGGCGTCAAGTTGGTGGGGGTATCGGTCGACCCCCTCGCTTCTCACCACGACTGGGCGAGGGATATCGAGCAGACCCAAGGTGCGGCCCTGAACTATCCCCTACTGGCGGACGCGGACCAGGTGGTGGCTCAGTTGTATGGAATGATCCATCCGAAAGCCGACCCCAAGGTGACGGTGCGTACCGTCTTCATTATCGATTCCGACAAGAAAATCCGCCTGACCTTGACCTACCCGCCCAGCACCGGGCGCAACGTCGACGAGATCCTGCGGGTCATCGACTCGCTTCAGCTAACCGACAAGCACAAGGTGGCCACGCCCGTCGACTGGCAAAACGGTGACGATGTCATCATCTTGCCATCGCTCACGGATGACGACGCCAGACAACACTTCCCCGACGGCTGGGATGCCAAGACGCCCTATCTGCGGGTCGTGCGTCAACCGGACTAATCGAAGTCACGGCTCGTGACTCAGGCTGCCCGGCCCAGTCGGGCAGCCGGAAGCTCCGATCCACAGTGTGAGAGGTGAAGCCATGCAAACCCTCAGTATCGGTGAGCTTGCCGAACGTAGTGGGATCGCCAGCCAAGCGATCCGATATTACGAGAAAGAGAAGCTCATGCCCGCCCCCCAACGGACGGAAGCCAATTATCGGCGTTATCCCCTGGATGCCGTGGCCAGGCTGCAATTCATCGTTCATGCCAAGCAGTGGGGCTTCACGCTCGACGAGATCCGTGAGCTGCTGATTCTCCAGGATGCCAACGGCGACCGGGCACAGGCAAAGCGCATCGCCGACGAGAAGCTGCACAAGATTCGCGAGCAGATCAAGCATCTCTCGCGGATTGAGGCCGTGCTGTCCCAAACCCTTGAGGAATGTGCGGGCGAAGGGCCGATGCAGGAAGGCTGCCCCATCGTCGAGGCCATCGCCGAGAAGGCCGAATGAGCGACGTCGTCGCCGCTGGAAGTGTAACGCCGGCGTCCCGAAGCGCGCACGCCGGGCCGGCAGGTAACCAAGCCAGGAGACCACAGTAATGACGGAAAACGTCGATATCGAGATTCGGGGTATGTCCTGTGCGTCCTGCGTCGGACGGGTGGAGCGGGCCCTCGGCCAGCAGCCGGGCGTGATTCACGCTCAGGTGAACATGGCCACGCAGAAGGCGGCGATCCAGATGGAGGGAGGTTCCACGACGGCCAGCCTGCTCGGCGCCATCGAAACGGCGGGCTATCAGCCGGTGGTGGAGAGCCTCGAGATTCCCGTCACCGGCATGAGCTGCGGATCCTGCGTCTCGCGGATAGAACGAGCGCTCGGCAAGCTGCCCGGCATGGTGGAGGCGAGTGTCAATCTGGCGACCCAGAAGGCCTTCGTCCGTTTCCTGCCGGGGACCGTATCGCTGGCACGCATTCAGCATGCCATCCGCGAGGCGGGCTATGAACCGCAGGAAACCGAGTCGCAGCAGCAGGCGGACGACGAGGATCGCGAGGGACGACGGCTTCGCCACCGGGTCATGCTCGCGGCAGTGCTCACCATCCCGGTGGTCATCATCGCCATGGGAAAAGTGATTCCCGCCTTTGATACGCTCTTGGCGAGCATGATGCCGCATCGCGGCTGGATGGGCGTCGAGTGGCTGCTGACCACGCCCGTGCAGTTCTATGCTGGGGCACGCTTCTATCGCGGTGGCTATGCCGAACTCCGGCATCTCAACCCGGGCATGAACAGTCTGGTCATGATCGGCTCGAGCGCCGCCTACTTCTATTCGGTCGCCGCTCTGCTGGTACCCGGCTTTTTCCCGGCTGATACCGCCGTGAGCTACTTCGAGGCGGCGGCGGTGATCGTGACGCTGATCCTGTTGGGACGCTACTTCGAGCACATCGCCAAAGGCCGTACCTCCGAGGCGATCAAGAAGCTCCTGCAGTTGCAGGCAAAAACCGCCCGCGTCATCCGCGATGGCGAAGCGGTCGAGGTGCCGATCGAGGCCGTCGTGCCCGGCGATCGCATCCTGGCCCGCCCGGGCGAGCGTATCCCGGTGGATGGCATCGTTGAAGAAGGCCATTCCTTCGTCGACGAGTCGATGATCAGTGGCGAACCGGTACCGGTTGCCAAGCAGCAGGATGCCGAAGTCGTCGGCGGCACCATCAACAAGAACGGCGCGCTTACCTTCCGCGCCACGCGGGTCGGTGCCGACACCGTGCTGTCGCAAATCGTCAAGATGGTGGAAGCGGCCCAGGCCGAGAAACCCCCGATCCAGCAGTTGGCCGACAAGATCGCCGGGGTGTTCGTGCCCGCGGTGATCGTCATCGCCCTGATCACCTTCGGTGTGTGGTTCGCCGTCGGGCCGGCCCCGGCGCTGTCCTTCGCCTTCGTTACCACGGTGAGCGTGCTGCTGATCGCCTGCCCCTGCGCGATGGGCCTAGCCACCCCGACCGCGATCATGGTCAGTACCGGCAAAGGGGCCGAGATAGGAGTGTTGTTTCGCAAGGGCGCGGCGCTTGAGACGTTGGCCAAGATGGATACCGTCGTGCTCGACAAGACCGGCACCCTGACTCAGGGTCGCCCCGAGCTGACCGATTTCGAGGTGATCGAGGGGCACGAGAACGAGGTGCTTCGCCTGGTCGCGGCGGTGGAAGCGCAGAGCGAACACCCCATTGCCGAGGCCATCGTGCGCGGCGCCCGAGCACGTGGACTCGAGCTGCCGGCCGTCAGCCATTTCAGCGCCGAGCCGGGCTACGGCATCGAGGCTGACGTCGCCGGTCACCGGCTTCACGTGGGGGCCGATCGCTACATGAACCGGCTCGGGATTGGGCTCGGCAAGGCGGAAGAGCGCGCCAAGGCGCTCGCCGAAGACGCCAAGAGCCCCCTCTATGCCGCGGTGGACGGTCGGCTTGCGGCGGTCATCGCGGTGGCCGATCCGCTCAAGGAGGGCTCGGCCGAAGCCATTTCAGCACTCAAGGCGCTGGGGCTGGAAGTGGCGATGCTCACCGGCGACAACCGCGCCACCGCCGACGCGATCGCCCGACAGGTCGGCATTCAGCGCGTACTCGCCGAGGTGCTGCCTGACCAGAAGGCGGACGAGATCAAGCGACTACAGGCCGAGGGCGGTAAGGTCGCCTTCGTGGGCGACGGCATCAACGATGCACCGGCGTTGGCACAAGCCGACGTGGGCATCGCCATCGGCACCGGGACGGATATCGCCATCGAGGCCGGCGATGTGGTGCTGATGCGTGGCGACCTGAGGGGCATCGTCAATGCCGTGGCGCTCTCCAAGCGTACCCACCGGACCATCATCGGGAATTTCGTCTGGGCCTATGGCTACAACGTGGCGCTGATCCCCGTGGCAGCGGGCGTACTCTATCCGTTCATCGGCGTATTGCTCAGCCCCATGCTGGCGGCAGCCGCCATGAGCGTCTCCAGCGTCTTCGTGTTGACCAACTCGTTGCGGCTACGCCGCTTCACGCCGGATATCGATGACGCTTCGCCGGTGACGGGCGGTGAGCCTCAGGCGGTTCGGGCCCGCCAAGGGTCTGGGGTATCCGGATTAATTGGTTGATAGGGGGCTTCCTATGACCAAGCTTCAGATAACTTGATAAGACGCTCGTGTAGCTCACGGTGGTACTAATCAGTCCAGCCCAGGCTGTCTGGTCGATAGGAGGAAGCTATGTCATTCAAGACTCACTGGGAAGCTGTGTACGGTGAGAAGGCACCCGACGAAGTAAGTTGGTATCGTCCACACCTTGAGAAGTCGGTTCAGCTCATCGAAGAGGCAGCACCGGATCGAAGCGCCGCTATCATTGATGTAGGTGGCGGTGAGTCTACATTGGTCGATGATCTGCTGATGCTTGGCTATCAGCATGTCAGCGTTCTGGAAATATCACATAAGGCGATCCAAGTGGCACAGCAGCGCTTAGGGGCTGCTGCAAACACAGTGGAGTGGCTCGAGGAAGATGTCACCAAGGCGATCCTTCCCAAACAGCGATATACCGTTTGGCATGACCGTGCTGTCTTCCACTTCCTGGTCGAGCCCGAGCAACGTGCTGCCTATGTCCGCCAAGCGCTACGCAGCCTAGCCCCCCATGGACATCTGATAATGGCTATCTTCGGGCCAGAAGGGCCTCGACAGTGTAGTGGGTTGGAAGTAGTCCGCCACGATATTAAATTGCTGTGCGAGCATTTAGGTCCCCTTTTCGACCTAATTAGTAGCAATCTCGAAGAGCACCGAACGCCGGGAGGAAAAGCACAGCAGTTCCTATATGCCCATTTCACGCTTAGGGAGCGTGAAGCTGGTTAGCCGCATCAACCACTTATTCCGGATACCCCAAGTTTTCTGAGTAGCAAAATTTAATAGGAGACCAAGATGATGGGAAGCGAAGCATGCACGTGGGGGATGGCGGGGATGGGGCTCATTTCCATCCTGCTGATTATTGCGTTGGTGCTTGGCGTCGCCGCGCTCGTCAAATATCTATTTTTCAACAAGAAGCGCGATAGCTGACAACCAATCGCTACGACAGGTTCTATTCCCCGGGTTGATCAGAGAGCGATGAAGAGGCCGTTCATGAAGAAAATCATCTACTCCACTTATTGCCTTGCTGTTGTAGGGCTGTTCGGTCTCATTACGCTTCCCGCTCTGGCGGAGGAAGCGGGGGGCGATTCCCTTGAAGGCCACCAGGCCATTAGTGCAGCCGATACTGGAGCTCCCCTGCCCGCATCGATTACGACATTATTGGATCAAGGACTCAAATTCCATGGAACCTTTAATGCCCCGGACGATATACAAGGTTATGCCTTGTCCTATGATAATGAGCCCGTGGCGGCTTATATTCCCTCCACTTCCGACCACGCTATCATCGGTACCTTAATTGATCCTCAGGGCAACGCTGTAATGGAAAACCAGCTTCAAGCTCTGGTGCTGGAACCGATGCTGGAAGCTACCTGGAGCGCGTTCGAGGACACTCGCTTCATTCCGGAAGGGGATGATGATGCATCACATATCGTGTATACGCTGACCGACCCCAATTGTCCCTACTGCAATGCACTGTGGAAGAGCTCACGACCTCTAATCGATCAAGGTGAACTTCAGCTTCGTCATGTGCTGGTCGGCGTTCTGTCAGAGGGCAGTCTCCGCAAGGCGGCCGCGATCCTTGAGTCGAATGCCCCAACCAAAGCCCTCGAAACCCATGAATTGAACTTCCGCAATGGCGGCATCAGTCCGGTGGTGCCGTCGGAGGAGAGTCGAGCGCTTCTTAGGCGGCATGCCCAGCTCATGCGAGAGGCCGGCGCCACGGGAACGCCGACCAGCTATTACCGCGATGATGAAGGTAATGTGCAGCGCATCAATGGTGCGGTGTCGACCGACCGGCTTCGCGACATATTGGGTGTCGAATGACGCGCCATAACGGCACAGGGGTGACATGAGATGTCATCTCACACAACTGAGATGAGTATGGCAAGCACGCTCGGTGTAAAACACAGGCTCATATTGGGAGCTTCTGTGCTGATTGGCTTGGTGATCCTCTATTGGATCCTGATGGAGACCGGTGCCTTATCGACGCTCACCAATAAGCAGGTCCTGCGTGAGTGGGTTGGCCAGTTGGGGGTCTGGGGGCCATTGACCATTATCGCCATGATGATAGCGGCCATTGTCATGAGCCCGATACCCAGTGGGCCGATAGCCATGGTGGCCGGTGCGATCTACGGCCCTCTATGGGGGACGGCGTATGTGGTCATCGGTGCCGAGGCCGGCGCGTTGCTCGCTTTCGGCATCGCTCGCCTGCTCGGCTATGAGGTGATCCATCGCTGGTCGCGTACTCGCCCCATCCTCGACTGGCTGGGCAGAGAACGCTCTCAGACGGGGTTGATGCTCGTCGTATTCGCATCGCGATTGGTGCCATTCATTTCGTTTGATGCCGTCAGCTACGCGGCAGGCCTGACACCGCTGGCCTTCTGGCGTTTCTTGATTGCCACGCTGGCTGGCGTACTTCCGACGGCGTACTTGATCGTCATGTTCGGGGAGATACTCATAGCTACCGACTCCCACGGCCTCGCGGTCGCGTTGATTCTGATCAGTGGCATCACGCTCCTGCCGATCCTGGCAAAACTCGTCTGGGCTCGGAATACATGAACCATGACAGCTGACATCCTGTGAGACGCATACGTGAAACGGCGACTGTTACTGCTTATTCCTCTGTTGGTTTTCCTGGGACTGGGGTTCTTCCTCTATCGTGGTTTGGAAATGAATCCTTTCGCTCGCGATTCGGCTCTACTGGCCAAGCATTTCCCACCCTTTACCCTGACAACTCTGGAAGCCCCCTCACGCCGTGTTGACGAGTCCCTCCTCAAGGGTGAGGTCACGCTGGTCAATGTCTGGGCGGAGTGGTGTCCAACCTGTAAGGAAGAGATGCCCCAGTTGCTGACACTGGCCGAACGTGGTGTGCGCTTGATTGGCATCAACTACAAGGACACCCGTGCCAAGGGGCTGGAGTTTCTTGACCATTTTGGACGACCTTTCGAAGTCAATATTTTTGATCCGGATGGCGATCTTGGGTTCGAGCTAGGTGTCTATGGTGTGCCAGAGACTTTCCTCGTCGATACCGAGGGCATTATCCGCTATAAGCATACGGGCTATATCACTCCCGAGGATGTTGAGAAAGTTATTCAGGAGATAGAAAAATGGCAGCAATGAGTCATCGAGCGTGCTGAAAGTTACTTTTATTGATAACGCGGCCGGTAACGGTCAGATAAGGAAGGCTTATGCTGCAATATCCTCAGATTGATCCCGTGGCCATTTCTCTGGGGCCAGTACAGATTCACTGGTACGGCCTGATGTACGTAGTCGGGCTGGTCGCCGCCTGGTGGCTGGGGCGTCGTCGTGCCCACCGCCTGGACCTGAATCACGATGATATCGGCGATCTGATCTTTTACGGTGCCATGGGGATCATCCTCGGTGGTCGTCTGGGCTATGCGCTGTTCTACGGGCTCGAGCAACTGCTGGCCAACCCACTGTGGCTCTTCAGAATCTGGGACGGCGGCATGAGCTTTCATGGCGGCCTGGCCGGTGTGTTGCTCGCGGCATGGCTGTTTGCCCGCAAGCACCGCCTGGCCTTCTTTCAGTTGACCGATTTCATCGCCCCGCTAGTGCCGATCGGCCTGGGTGCCGGGCGCCTCGGCAACTTCATCAATCACGAGTTGCCGGGAAGGGTCAGCGATATCCCTTGGGCGATGGTCTTCCCTCCCATGATGGGGCTGGGGCCGGAGCCGCGCCACCCTTCAGCGCTCTACGAGTTCGCCCTGGAAGGGGTAGTACTGTTTGCCGTGCTGTGGTGGTTGTCGCGCCGACCGCGCCAGCGAGGGCTCATCTCGGGGTTGTTCCTGGTGCTTTATGGCACCTTCCGCTTCGGCGTGGAGTTCGTGCGCCTGCCCGACCCCCAACTGGGGTTCATCGCCTTCGGCTGGCTGACCATGGGGCAACTGTTGACCTTACCGATGCTCATTGCGGGGCTGGCCCTGGTCATCTGGTCGAGGCGTCAGCCAGTGGATAGGGCGAAGGCGGCGGCGACCTCATGAACACGGCCTTCGCTTTTCTACTGGTGCTGCTGTTCGTCGCTACACCCGTAGCGGCCCGTGGAGAGTTTCCCGTGGGCGGTGGCAAAGGCTCCACCTTCAGTAACTCGGCTCAACGGGAATTCCTGCCGGCCGATGAAGCCTTCCGGGCTAGCGCCTGGCGAGACGATGAACGGCTCTATGTCGGCTTCCTCAATGCCGAGGACTATTACCTCCATCTCCACCAATTCGCCCTGGACAGCCGCGACGCGGACGTCAGCTTCGGTGAGCTGGCAATTCCCCCCGGCGAACCCATGGTGCACGCGTCTCTGGGGGAGATCGAGGTGTTCTATGACCAGGTGGTATTTAGTGCGCCCATCGAGGCGAGCGATGCCGCTACCGGGCCGCTGGCCATCACGGTGACCTTTCAGGGCTGCTCCGATCGGGGACTTTGCTATCCACCCGAGCAGGTCGAGCTCGACGCGCTTCACGGGTCGCCTCCGGCAGCCTTCGATTCTCCTCCTCGTGGTACTGGGGATAGCGAAAATAGAGCGCCTTGAATGGATCCCACCGGCCTGAGCCTACCGCCATTGGCGGCGGCTTTCGTCTTCGGCCTGCTCGGAGGGGCGCACTGCATCGGCATGTGTGGCGGGATCATGAGTGCCCTGACCTTTGCCGTGCCCCCCAGCATGCGGCAGCCGAGCCGCCTGGCGGGCCTCCTGCTCGGCTACAACCTGGGCCGCATCACCAGCTACATGCTCGCCGGTGCCCTGGTGGCGCTGCTCGGTTCCGTGCTCAACCATGCCCTGGACGGCATCGCCCTGGTGCTGCGTATCCTGGCGGCGGTCATGCTGATTCTGATGGCGCTGTATATCGCCAACTGGTGGAAGGGGTTGCTACGTGTCGAAGCCCTGGGTCGCTCGCTGTGGCGGCGTATCGAACCGCTTGGTCGAGGCTTGATGCCCGTCGTGAAGGTGCCCCAGGCCTTCGCGCTGGGCTCGATCTGGGGCTGGATGCCCTGCGGGCTGATCTATTCAATGCTGGCCTGGAGTCTGGCCGTGGCCGAGCCGCTACGCGCCGCGAAGATGATGGGGGCCTTCGGGCTCGGCACCCTGCCCGTCGTCCTGGCGACCGGTATGGCAGCCCGCCGCGTCTCGCTATGGATTCGCCATCCAGCGACCCGCACGCTGGCGGCGTTGCTGATCATAGCGTTTGCCGTCTGGCAACTCTGGCATCTGCACTCCATGACCGGCATGGACGATATGGCCAGCATGGCGCCGTCGCATCACTGATGGCCAATGCGCGGACCATCCGTGACGATGGCCGGTTGCTCCGATCCCAGCGATTCGATCAGTTGCTTCAGGCTAGGGGCCTCGGGACCATCATCGTGGCCGATGCTATCCAGCCATCGCGCTATCGCCTGAAGTTCTTGAATCCTCATGCAAATGTGGCGCCCTTGTTCAGCCAGCGGCGTGTGCCTATCAACAACCGGAGGGCTGTCTTGGTCCGCCCAGGTCAATATCTGCTTGATTTCTGGGAGGCCGACTCCCAACGAGCGAAGGCAATCAATGAGGCGCAGGCGACCCAGTGCCTCCTCGTCATAGAGTTGATAGCCGTTGCGCGGGTCCCGTTGCGGTCGTAACAACCCCTCACGTGTGTAGTGACGTACCGTTTCCGCAGTGACCCCACCAGCCCGAGCCAGTTCAGTGACTCGCATTGCCTTTTCCTTACCTACTCAGTTTCAGTCAGCCTACAATCGTGAGGCCGCCCAAAGGTCAAGGCCTGGTTATAGCGCTCAATGGGTGGCCGCCCGCATGACGCGGAAACGCCAAAAAATAAGGGCTTGACCTTGAAGTAGGCTTCAAGGATACCTTTCCAAGAAGCAGCGCTGCTGCAGGGTGGAAATCAAAGCCAAGCCGTGCCATCAGCCTTGCTGGTGGAAAGGTGAGTCCCAAGAAGATCGAGGAGAGTGTCATGCGGAAACGTCACACTGCAGTCCTGACTGTCGCTATCATCGCCACCAGTGCCTTCGGGACCGGCTCGCTCCTTGCACAGGAAGATCCGCAGCAGGAGCCAATGGAGGGCAAGGGCATGCATGGGGACATGATGCAAGAAGGTGGCATGATGGGGATGATGAGTGACATGAATACCATGATGGAAAAATGCAATGCCATGATGGATAAAATGCAACAGGGTCATGAAACCGACAGTAACGCCTGACGTGAGATCGCCAGGGGCTGCTCCGCAGAGGAGCAGCCATTTACATTTTAGTGGAGCGAGGGGAGAACAGCATTTGCGTAAATGCATCTATGCTCCATTAGCCATTCTCTGGCTGGTGGCAAGTGCTTCGTCCTTTGCTCATTCCCTTGAAGATGCCGAGGCAGAGTTGCAAGAGCGGGAACGCTACGCCCAGTTTGTCGACCAGCCGGCCCCGACTTTTTCCCTGGCCGGTGTTGAGGGCAACATCGTGGCATCTTCCGACCTGGAAGGTCGCGTCGTGGTGCTCAATTTTATCTACACCCGCTGCCAGGAAGCCTGCCCGGTGCACATGAACCTGATTGCCGAGGTGCAAGAGCGAGTCAACGATACCGGCCTACGAGATGATGTTGAATTTATCACCATCGCTACCGACAGCGAGGACTTTGCCGGCACGCACAACAACATGCGGGCCTACGGTGAAAATTTCGATCTGGACCCCGCCAACTGGCGGTTTCTTTATCGAAGCGAAAATGAGTTTGTCGACACCACACGCCAGGTCGCGGAAGCCTACGGTCTGAAATTCGACGATGTGGCCGAGGGCGTCCAGGCGCATGGCGTTGTGACTCATGTCATCGACCAATCAGGACGGATACGGGCCCGCTTTCATGGGCTCAAATTCGATCCGGAGCACCTAGTTTCCTATGTAAAGGTGTTGGCAGAAGGACCAGAGACATTATCCACCGGTGTGTGGGTTCGCATTCGCCATACTGTCGTCAACACCTTCGATTAATGCCGCGAGAGTATAGCCGGCCTCGCTGCCGAACGTTCTCGTGAACTCTATGGAGCCTTAGCGTATGAAACACTGGAAAGCGCTGACCATCGCTTCTCTATTGACCTTCCCCCTGACAGGGTTGGCAGCCGAGACGTCGGCAACCCTCTACAAGAACCCCAACTGTGGCTGTTGCGCCGAATATGCCAAGTATCTCGAACGAAACGGGTTCGAAGTGGAGACAATCGATACTCACGATCTCGCGAAGATGAAAGCCGAACACGATGTTTCCGAGAAACTGCAGGGTTGCCATACCACGCTCATCGACAACTATGTCTTCGAGGGCCACGTACCCGTGGAAAGCGTCACCCAGGTACTCGAAGAGAAACCTTTCATCAAAGGCCTGAGCGTACCCGGAATGCCACTTGGCTCACCGGGGATGTCGGGCGAGAAACAGGGCCCACTGGAGGTTTACACCCTGGCCTTTCAGCCGACCGATACCCCTGAAGTTTACGCCACCCACTGAAGGTGAGCCTTGGTGATGAGACAACTGATCGGGACCAGTTGGGTAGCGGTGGCATTGTGGGGAATGATCACTTCTTTGGCCGTCGCCGAACCACCCAAACGTGTGGGGCCGAATGGGTTTCTTCTCTGGGAAAGCCCACGCGAGGTGTCGGAAATCAGCTTCGAGGCTGGCGACGGTACTCCGCTGACGCTGACCACCTTCGGAGGAAAGCTGATCCTGCTCAACATCTGGGCGACATGGTGTGGCCCTTGCCGCGAGGAAATGCCCACCCTGGATGCCCTCCAGGCTGAATTGGGTGGGACAGATTTCGAGGTCGTCGCACTCTCGATCGATCGCAAAGGCATCGAGGTCGTCAACGAATTCTATCAGGAGGTGGGGATCGAGCATCTCGCTCCCTACGTCGATCCAACCGGCATGGCCAGCGCGAACCTCAGTGCCGTGGGTATTCCCACGACGCTTCTGCTCGACCGCCAGGGCAGGGAGATCGGACGCCTGGTCGGGGAGGCCGACTGGGATACCCCTGAAATGATCGACTTTCTTGCCGAAACCATAGAAACCACCCAGGAGGACGCGCCATGAGTTGCTGTGACGACAAGCCCCAAAAGGGCCAAGAGAAAGCCGGACTGAAAGGCCTGGTAACAGGCCCACGCCGCTGGATGCTGCTGGGCGCTGTGGCGGTGGCTGGTGGTCTTGCCATGGGCTGGGATCAGTTGGTCCTGCTTGGGCTCGCGCCTCTCTTGGTGAGCCTCTTGCCTTGCCTTGTCATGTGCGGATTAGGACTGTGCATGATGAAATGCAAGGACAAGACAAACAAGTCGACCGACCAGGACGAAGTCACTGATACACAAGCCGGGGTGGAAGCCTCTACCGCGGTACCCACGGAGACGACATCCGCCAATCGCCAAGCGGCGAATCACCAGGTGCCGTCCGAGCGGCCCATATCCAAGCTCCAAGCCTAGCCGCGGGATAGGGGAGGATGCTGGAGCTTGCCAATATCGGCCTGGCGACGGCCTTTCTGGCGGGCCTGATCTCGTTCGCTTCGCCCTGTGTCTTACCGCTCGTGCCTGGCTATCTCTCCTTCGTCGCCGGGCGCTCGCTGGGGCAGATACGGGAAGCGGATCGACGGGAGCGACTCCGGGTGTTAACCCAGTCGATCTGGTTCGTGCTCGGGTTCACCACGATATTCCTGATGCTGGGCGCCAGTGCCACGGCCATCGGGCGTCTGCTGCTGATCTATCGCCAGGAGGCGAACCTGGTCGGCGGTCTCATCGTCATCCTGTTCGGTGCCTTCATGACCGGGCTCATTCCGCTGCACTGGTTACAGCGGGAATGGCGGTTGATCGGCCGCCTCAAGGAAGCGGGCGGGGGGCCTGGTGCGGCCTACCTCCTAGGTGTGGCGTTCGCCTTCGGCTGGACCCCCTGCATCGGCCCGATCCTGGGCGCCATTCTGACCGTCAGCGCCTCGACGGCCAATGCCTCGAGCGGAATGGCGTTGCTCGGCATCTATTCGCTGGGCCTGGGGGTGCCCTTTCTGTTGACGGCGGTGTCGCTCGATCGCTTCCTGCACCACCAGCCATTCCTGCGCCGCTGGGGCCGAGTCATGCATCTGGCGGCCGGGCTGATCATGATCCTGATGGGCATCTTGATGATCACCGGCAAACTGACCGAGCTGTCCTATTGGTTATTGCGCACCTTTCCGGCGCTAGGCAGCATCGGCTAGCCATTATTCGAGGAAATATTGCAATGAACAAAATCACGGGTCGCTTCTGGCGTGCCCTGTCACTGACGAGCTGGGTCATGGCCAGTCTGAGCTTCGTCAGTATGGCCGGGGGCGCCGAGGAGGCATTGCCGTCGCTGAGTTATGACCAAACAGGCGAACGGCTGCTCAAAGTACAGGCCAACCAGCTTTTCGAAAGCACGGATGGCGGGGCGGCCTGGACGATGATTCCCTTGCCCGACGAAGTAGCGGAGGGACGGTTGGTAACGGTATCGGAACCGGCAACAGCCGAACAGGCCCTCTATATCGCCGGCCCCTCGATCGGGGTGCAGCGCAGCACCGATCATGGAGAAACCTGGCAGGAACTCAACGATGGCTTGCCTAACCAGGACGTTACCGCCTTGGACGTGCACCGCCATCAGCCCGAGACACTCTATGTGGTGATTGCCGACGACGGCCTCTACCAGAGTGAGGATGCCGGCACGACCTGGAAGAAGATGGATAGCGGTCCTGCCCAACCCGTTCGCCGGCTCATCCACTCCGATATGGAGGGGAGCATGCAGACTGGCTGGCTCTATGCGGTGTCCGACGATGCGGTTCGCCTGTCGATGGATTGCTTCTGCGGCTGGCGACCGACCGGGGAGCTCGATGCCGGCAGAGTCTATGATCTGGCCTACAAGCTCGACGATCCCGAACACGTCTATGTGGCCACGGAGCAAGGCCTGTGGCGCAGCGACAATGGCGGCCAGGAGTGGCAGCAAGTAAAGGGTGATGGCCCGACGTTCGTCACGCTTACGCTTGCGCCGCAGGGAACGCTCTATGCCCTGGATCGCGAGGGGGAGCTCATGCGCAGCGAAGATCAGGGCCAAACCTGGACACCCCCCGATGCGTAAGCTCTGGATCCTCGTCACAACGTGGCTGCTGATGAGTGCCGCCGGGCAGGCCATGGCGGGGGGTGGCCCCTCTTCGCGCGATACCTCTCGGCTGGAAGAGGGAGAAAGGATCTACCAGCAGTACTGTGCCAGCTGCCACGGCAGCGAGGGCGAGGGCCAGCCGAACTGGGAGCACCAGAATGCCCAGGGCGAATTGCCCGCTCCCCCTCACGGGCCGGAGGGGCATACCTGGAAACACTCCGATGCGATGCTCTACCGGATCATCGCCGAGGGATGGCGCGACCCCTGGAACAAGACCGAGCGACTGACGATGCCGGCCTTCGAGAATGTCCTGACCCCCGCCGAGATCCGCTCCGTGGTGAACTATCTCAAGACGTTATGGACGCCGGAGCAACGACGTCATCAGGCGGAAGAAAGCGAGGGAGCCCCATTTCCGTCGCAGAGTGAGTAGCTGTGGGGCTAGGGAAGCGCTGCGTAAACACCTCCGCAGCTGACGGAGAGTCAACCGCAGGGTAAAACCTGGCTTTCTTGCCACTGTCTGACCAAAGCCAACCGATGAAGCAGATTTCTGTCGCTCAGGCTCAGCAACAGAACAAGAAGAAGGTTCCCCGCAGCGAACGGTGTCTGGGAAGCCTTGAACAGGACATCATGCACGCCCCCAAGGTCAGTAGCGGCATTTTCACCACTACGCTGCTGACATTACTCTCAATACCAGCCCAGAGGTGGTGGACATTTCATCGCACGCACGAAGCCCCCTGCGAGAGCGTCACCTTGAGCTGATTGTGGTAGGTTTGCATTTGCTCTCAGCTAGGACTGTCTCTCTCCTACCAGATGGGGAGTAAGATGGGTAGGAACAAATAAAAAACTATGCACAAAATAAAACTAACCAACTGTTTTATAAATAAAAAATACATCAAATTACATCTTCAGATCCAGAATCTGGAGTGAATGGCTGACGCCAGGCGACTTGCTGGCACGTCACCGACGTCGCAGCCATCGCCACGAAGTCATCACCGCAACGTAGCGGCGCATGCGGGTGGCCTGACTGAGCGGACACGGATATATGCAGAGGGCCTGCGAAGACGGGGGCTCGCACGCAGACGAGTTCCTGAATTCAGGAACCTCAGCGAATCCCCGGCAGGGCCACCCCCGAGGTGCCTGGAACACTGATCAGCAGCCCGATCCCCAGCGCCAGGATCAGCACGCCCCCGCACAGGGCAATCCCGTGCCCGGCCAGGCGCTGCCAGTGAGGCGTCGAGCGCGCCAGCAGGCGCGACGCGCGCTGCTGAGCGAAAACGGCGAAGATTGCCAGGCAGGAGGTGGTCACCGCAGTCCCTACCGACATGGCCACCACCGCCAGGACGCCAACCCACCAATAGCCCAGCAGACTGGCAACGCCCAGTACCATGACGGCGCCGCTGCAGGGCCGCAGGCCGATCGCCAGCAAGGTGCCCAGGCTCTCGCGGATCGTACCCGTGGCGTTGGGGTCGATGTGATGATGACCGCCGCAGCGATCGCATGCCGCGCCTGTGTGCGGCTCGATGGGCCGCTTCGAAGCGCTTGGCGCAACCTCGAAGGCCATGCCCTCGAACGATGCAGGATGGCCACTGGCGTCGGCGGCCAGGGTGGCTCGCCGCGGCTGGTCCAGTGCCCGCCTGAGCCGGGCCAGGGCACGCAGGGTCAGCCAGGCGCCGAGCCCGATCAGGACGATGAAGCTGAGCCGCTCGAGCAGGCCGGTCTGCGCCATGGCATCGCGGGTCAGCAGGCCCAGCCCCCATACCAGCACGCCGACCAGCGCAATGGCCACCAGCCCCTGGAGCAGCGCTGCCGCCACGGTCAGTGACAGCCCGCGTCGCAGGGCGGTGGGGTGCGAAAGCAGGTAGGCGGTGATCACCGCCTTGCCGTGCCCCGGGCCCACGGCATGAAAGACGCCGTACCCCAGGCTCAACGCCATCAGGCTGAGACTGGTATCGAGCGATGGCTGCCGCGACAGGGCCATCGTCGACAGGGTCAGGCCGCGCTGCAGCGAGCGCTGCCAGTCATGCGTCTGGGCCATGACGAGTTGCGCCATGGCCTGTCCCCAGTCGGTCGTGGCGAGTATGGCAAGGGCCAGCAGCGGCAGCAGGGCGATCAGCACACCTAGCGTGCGGGACATGTCACCTCCCCGGCTTCGGCGAAGAATCGGCCGAGACCGCCCGGGGCGTCGGCATCGATGTCCAGCGCCGCCGCTTCGGCCACTTTCTGCGGATCGGGGTCGGCGGCGATGACCCGGCTCGCACAACCTTCGGGGGCATTGCGCAGAGTGATCGGCTCTGCCACGTCCTCGTCGTAGAGAAACTCGATGTAGTAGGTGTCGTCGTAGACTTTCCAGGTCAAGGGCGAGCCGTCGAGCGCCAGCGGCTCGGCCAGGGGCACGACGAAGGAGAACTCCAGGCGCTGCTCATCGAGCCGAGTGGTGTAATCGCGCAATTGCCCCAGGGGGACGTCCTCGCCGTCATGCGCGACATGGGTCAGATAGTTCGAGCGGCCCAGGTTCTGGGCGATCTCCTGGCCGAGCATGTCCAGCCGCTCTTCCATGCTCTCCTCGCCCTCGGCGCGAGCCATCTCCTCGGTCAGGGTCAGGCTGTAGAAGGGGTCCATTTTCCAGGCCTGCTCCAGGGCGACGACGTGGGCCTGGTCGTCGAAGTGCAGCGTGACCCGATAATCCACCCAGCCATGCGGGTGAGCGGCCGCCGGTAACGGCATCAGCAATGCTACGAGAAGCAGCCCGTCACAAACGCGGCGCTCCCGGAAAGTTAGACGACCCGACATGCCTGCTCCCAAAGGTTGTTCAGACCATTCATGGAATGTTTGGCGCTCCCCGAGAACGGCGCCCTCCATCACCGGACATGCACTTGCGTGTCGTCCGTAGTATATCGACCATTCGCCGAGAACGGGATCGCCTTGAGCCAAGGCGACAAGCGAGATGCGATCACGGTGCTGGACGCTTACACTGCCGCACACGAACGTGTTCTACGCCACCATTACCCTCGGTGCTGTGTCGTGGGCCTTCCTGCTGGCCTGAATGCCGGTGGGCTTCAGCTGGCCATGCCCGGGATCGCCGCAAACGGCCGCCGGGTGTAGCCGTGGCGATCGAACGCGGACCGGGGACACCCTTCCAACGGTTGGGCCTGCCGCCCCGCTCTTGATACGACGCACAACAATTACATGATGGAGACGCTTCATGTCCTTTGGTCTGTTTTCCCTTTTCCCTCCGTTGCTCGCGATCCTGCTGGCGCTGGTGACCCGCAACGTGATTCCCGCGTTATTCTGTGGGGTCTGGCTGGGAGCGACGATGCTCAGTGGTGGCAATCCGGCAGCCGGGCTCTACGATAGCTTCGCGGATTTCATCATTCCCAGCGTGGGCGATGAGTGGAGCGCTACCGTTCTCATCTACTGCGGCCTGTTCGGGGTGCTGATCACCGTGCTGCAGCGAACCGGCGGCGCCCATGCCATCGCCCGCGCCATTTCCTCGAAGGTGGCCTCTCCGCGTGGCGCCCAGGGCGCCACCCTGGGCTTCGGGGTACTGATCTTCTTCGAGGATTATTTCAATGCATTGACGGTGGGAAGTGTCATGCGGCCGATCACCGACCGCATGCGCGTCTCGCGAGAAAAGCTCGCCTACATCGTCGATTCGACCTCGGCCCCCATGTGCCTGTTGGGGCCCGTATCCACCTGGGTGGTGTTCGTCATGGGGCTGATAGGCACCCAGCTTGGCGAGATGGACATGACGGGCTCCGAGTATCTGATATACCTGTCGTCGATTCCGCTCAATTTCTATGCCTGGCTGGCGCTGCTGTTGATTCTGGTGATCGTCGTCACCCAATCGGATTTCGGCCCCATGGCCAAGGCCGAGCAGCGCGCACGGGTGAGTGGCAAGCTGCTGGCGGATGACGCCCAGCCGCCGTCCGATCGCGAAGCGACCGAGATGCTGGGCGTTGCCGAAGAGAGCTCGCGCAAGCGCAACATGCTCGTGCCGATCCTGGTGCTGGTGGGCATGATTCCGCCCCTGTTCCTGTGGACCGGCAACTTCCCCGAGAACGACCTGATCACGGCGATGGGAGAAGCCGAGGGCGGCCTGTCGATCCTGATCGCTACCTTCCTGGCGGTCAGCGTAGCGCTGGGCATGGGACTGCAACAGCGGCTGTTCGATTTTCGCGAAGCGATGGACCTGGTGGTCACCGGCATCAAGAGCATGACGCTGGTTTACATCATTCTTACCCTGGCCTGGTCGATCGGTAGCGTGACCTCACAGCTGGGCACTGCAGATTACCTGGTCACGCTGGCCCAGGCCGGCATCGCGCCGAGCCTGATTCCCGTCTTACTGTTCTTGATTGGCTCGCTCGTCGCCTTCACCACCGGCACCTCCTATGGCACCTTCGCGATCATGATCCCCATCGCCATGCCGGTGGCTGCTGCAATGGACATGTCGTTATCGCTGGCCATTGCCGCTGTGCTCAGCGGCGGTATCTTCGGCGATCATTGCTCGCCGATTTCGGATACCACCATCCTCTCCTCGGCCGGCTCTTCGTGTGACCACATCGACCACGTACGGACCCAATTACCCTATGCAATGAGCGCAGGAACATCCGGAATCATTGCCTTCTTCGTCGCCGGGCTGACGGACTCAGCCTGGATAGGGGGACTCAGCGGCGTGGCCGCACTGTTCACGGTGGTGCTTGTATTGCGCTGGGCATGGGGCCCGAAAGCATCTGCACAGTACGACTCGGCTAGCTGACCATGACACGGCAGGCGGGGGCCTTCTCCCCCGCCTCGCAGGCTATCGGGCACTGGAGCGCCGGTATGGGTTCGTGGCCTGGCAATCCTATTGGCGCAACGATAACCTGGTACCGTACGGGCTCGGAGATGCGTGACGAAATACGACGCCCACCTCAAGTGTATGCAAGATCAGGGAGGATGAAGTCTTGATGTTTGTGCTGGTCACTCCCGATATAAGTCGTAATGAAAAACGATTCATTTTAAATAAAGAATGTCGGGTTAATTAAATGCCCCGTGAAGACTCATGGTCCGACGATGAAATCGCGTCCATCGTCGACACCTACCGCAAGATGTTGATCGCGGAATTAAGCCATCAGCGCTACAACAAAGCAGCTCTCAATCGTCAGTTGGCAGAGCGTTTACCCAAGCGAAGTTCAGGCTCTATCGAATTCAAACACTGCAACATTAGCGCAGTGCTTCGCGATGCCGGCTGCCCCTACGTGGCGGGGTACAAACCACGGAGTAACTATCAGGCAATCTTGGCAGAATGCGTCGAGCAGCGCTTATTACGCAGTGAAGTTTTTGATCGAGCGGCCCTATCGGCGGCAGAACGCCCCGTCATCGACAATACGCCCGAAACTCTCGAAGGCTTAGTCGTTGATCCCCCTAAAGCGACTCCTCAGATACAAGAAAGGCAGGGCAGCTATGTCGTGAAACGCGACTATCTCGCTCGCGAGGCCCGCAACCGTGAGCTAGGGCATGCAGGCGAGTGCTTCGTGCTTGCCTATGAGCGCCAACGGCTGATGGCCGAGGGAGCTCAGCACCTCGCCGAAGCGGTGGAACACGTCGCCGTTACCCAGGGCGATGGCATGGGCTTCGATGTACGTTCTTTCTCCTCCGATGGCAGCGAACGCCTGATCGAGGTCAAGACCACCGCCTTCGCCAAGGAGTGCGCCTTCTTTCTCTCGCCCAACGAGTTGGATTGCTCAGGTAAAAACGCTGCACACTACTACCTTTATCGGCTCTTCAGCTTCCGTGACCGGCCGAGGATGTTCTGCCTCCAGGGCGATCTGCGCGACCACCTGTGGCTGGAGCCCGAAAGCTATCGTGCCGGGGTTCGCTGACACAATCGAATTCAAGAGACAGTCGCCCACCACGCTCCTGAAGTCTAAACCACCACCAGCCCTCGACCATTGGCGTAGAACCATCCCGGTTTTGGCCGTAATCGGCTACCCTTGCGTCCTCGGCTTGCCGCCGATATGGCTTCTTTCGATTTCCAAGGATGGCTCTCTTGTCGACTTCCGCGATGCCCCGTCGGGGCGTTCTGACCCTCGTCGCGCTGCTGCTGGTGGCGCTCAACCTTCGTCCGGCGCTGACCAGCGTGTCGCCGGTGCTCGGCAACATCGGTGAGGCGCTGGCGCTCTCCCCCAGTTGGCAGGGCATCCTGACCACATTGCCGGTGCTGTTTTTGGGTCTGGCGGCACCGCTGGCACCACGCCTGGTCCGCCGGATCGGCCCTGAACGCAGCGTGTTTGCAGCCCTCGTGGTACTCGCAGTGGCACTGCTCGTGCGGCCCTATATCGGCACGATGGGGCTCTTTCTGGGCACGGCGGTCGCCGGCGGCTGCATCGGGATCATCGGGGTGCTGCTGCCGGGCATCGTCAAGCGGGATTTTCCTCGACGCGTCAGCATCATGACCGGCCTCTACACCGTGGCGCTCAATCTGGGTGCTTCGACTGCCGCGGGCACCACGGAGCCGCTGCGTCAACTGCTGGATGACGTTGCGCAAGGGGCTTCCCTCAGTGCCTGGCAGGGTGCGCTGGCGTTCTGGTTGCTGCCGGCGGTGATCGCCGCGCTGCTGTGGCTGCCGCAGCTCAGGGGCACCAAGCCCACTCGCGTTCCTGCGCGGCGCGGCGCGCGGCTGCGCCACGATTCACTGGCCTGGCAAGTATCGCTGTTCATGGGGCTGCAGTCGTCACTGGCATACATCGTGTTCGGCTGGCTGCCGACGATCCTGCAGGATCGCGGACTGACGGCCGTCACCGCAGGACTGGCGCTATCGGTGTCGATCCTGCTGCAGGTGTCCACCGCGATCCTGGCGCCTTGGATCGGCAGCCGCATGCGCGACCAGCGGACGGTGCTGGCCGTCGTGATGACGCTCACGCTGATCGGGCTGCTGGGCTGTCTCTACGCGCCGATCGGCAGTGTGTGGCTGTGGATCGTGGTGCTGGGGCTGGGCCAGGGCGGCACTTTCAGCATGGCGTTGACGCTGCTGGCCCTGCGCGCGCCGGACGCCACGACCGCCGCCAGCCTTTCGGCGATGGCCCAGGGCATCGGCTACACCCTGGCGGCAGCGGGGCCGCTGCTGGTCGGGGTGCTGCACGACTGGAGCGGCGGCTGGAACGTGGTGGGCGTTCTGGTGAGCGCGATCGCCCTCGGTGCACTGGTCATGGCGCTGGGCGCGGGGCGCAACCGGCAGGTGGCGTCGACCCAGGGGGTGGATTGAAGGGGTCGGGCCGACGGCCGATGACAGCACGCACGAGGTGCCTCACCCCCGCCGCCACCGGAAATAACGCGCCAGCCAGCCGAGCAGGCGCTCGGGCTTGTGGGCGTTCTTCCATACGCCGGCGGTGCCTTTGACGGCTTCCGAGAGGGTCGGATAGGGATGAATCGTGCCGAGCAACTTGTTGAGCCCGATGTTGTGCTTCATGGCCAGCGTCACCTCCGCCAGCCATTCACCGGCATTTTCGCCGACCAGGGTGGCACCGAGGATGCGATCCTTGCCGGGGACGGTGAGGATCTTGACGAAGCCGGTGGTGGCGCGCTCGGCGATGGCCCGATCGCTCTCGGCCATCGCGTAGCGAGTGACCTCGTAGGCGATGCCCTGGGCCCTGGCCTCGCGCTCGTTGAGCCCCACGCGCGCCACTTCGGGTTGCAGGTACGTCACCGCGGGCATGATGCGGTAGTCGACCTTGAAACGCTTGAACTCGCCGAACAGGGCGTTGACGGCGGCATGCCAGGCCTGGTGCGCGGCGGCGTGGGTCAACTGATAAGGGCCGGTGACATCGCCGCAGGCCCAGATGTTGGGCAGCTTGGTCTGTAGCTGCTCATTGACCTCCAGGGTCCCGTTGTCGCGAGTGGCGATCCCCAGTGCTTCCAGTCCGAGCCCTTCGACGTTGGCCTGACGACCGACGCTGACCAGCAGGCGGTCGAAGGGAATGCGCGTCTGGCGACCGTCGGCCGTCTCGACGAGGAGCTGGTTCTCGCCGTTCTCGACCGTCACCGACAGCGCCCGGGTACGAGTCATGATCTCGAGGCCTTCCTCGGCGAGCAGGCCGGTGACGAGCTCGCCGACGTCGTCATCCTCGCGCCCCAGCAGCTGCTCGGCGCCCTCGACCAGCGTGACCTGGCTGCCCAGGCGGGCGAAGCTCTGGCCGAGCTCGCAGCCGATCGCGCCACCGCCCAGCACTACCAGGCGGCGCGGCTGCTCGGTCAGCGTCCACAGGTTCTCGGAAGTCAGCACGTCGACCTGCTCGATGCCGGGAATCGGCGGTACCTTGGGCGTGGCGCCGGTGGCGATGACGATATGCCGAGCCGTCAGCGGCTGGCCGTCGACATCCACCGTCCACGGTGACAGCAGCCGCGCCGTGCCGCGTTTCACCTCGACGCCCAGTCCGGTATAGCGTTCCTCGCTGTCATGGGGCGCCACCTCCTCGATGACTCGCCGCACGTGGCCCATGACCTCGCCGAAGTCGATACGCGGCACTCCTGCGTGCACACCCAGCCGCTCGGCATCGCGCACGTTCTGGGCGGCCCGCGCGGCGCGAATCAGCGCCTTGGAAGGCACGCACCCGGTATTGAGACAGTCGCCCCCCATGGCGTCGCGTTCGACGAGCGCGACCTTCGCCCGCACCGCACTGGCGATGTAGCTGGTCACGAGCCCCGCCGAGCCGCCGCCGATCACCAGGATGTCGTAATCGAAACGCCGGGGCTTGATATATCCCCGGTAGCGCTTGCGGCGTTGCAGCCCGTCGACGACCCAACGTGCGATCAGCGGGAAGACGCCCAGCAGGGCGAAGGAAAGCAGCAGCGACGGCGACACGACGCCACCCAGCGATTGCAGCTCGCCGAGTTGCTGGCCGGCATTCACGTAGACCAGCGTGCCCGGAATCATGCCGATCTGGCTGGCGACATAGAACACCGATGTGCGCAGCCGGGTCAGGCCCATGGCCAGATTGACCACGAAGAACGGGAAGATCGGTACCAGGCGCAGGCTGAACAGATACAACGCACCGTCGCGCTCGATGCCGCGGTTGATCGTCTCGATCTGCCGCGCGAAACGACGCTCGATCAGTTCCCGAAACAGGGTCCGCGAGACCAGAAAGGCCAGGGTGGCGCCAATCGTGCTGGCAAAGGAGATGATCAAGAACCCCCAGCCCAGGCCGAACAGGGCGCCCCCCAGCAGTGTCAGGAAGGCGGCGCCGGGCAGCGAGAGCGCGGCGATCAGTACATAGACGAGGAAGAAGCCGCCGGCGACGAGCCAGGGCGCGTCGGCGAACCATCGATCGAACCGCCCTTGCAGCGACTTGATGGACTCGAGCGTCAGGTAATCGTCGAAGCCACTCGCGAAGAAGGCCACGATCGCCACCAGGACCAGGCCGAGAATCACCACGCGGTAATGTTTCAATCCCTTTCCCCTTCTGCGGGCTGTCATCCGGCCATCATGGCTTGGCGGCACCCTGTCCAAATCGATGCGCCTCCATCATGGCAACAAAACGCGTCGTCCACCACTCGCCCGGACGCGCCTTCATGTCGCGGCGTCCAACATGCGCCAGCGCTCGAGATCGCGCGGGGTGTCGAGGTCCCACACCGTACCGGGGCAGGCCACGCGAAGGCCCAGTTCTCGTGCCCTTGCGTGCGTCTGCGCCGCCACCTCGCTGCCGCCCCAGGCCATGTCCGTGAACAGCCGGGCGGGGAGCCGATGGCCCCCGATCAATGCATAACCGCCGTCCTCGGCGGGCAGCATCACCAGATCGTGAGCGTTCAGCGCCCGCACGCAGCTGTACCCGTGCGGCGGGAAAGGCCTGGCAGGCCACCTCGAGCGTGCGTTCGAGCAGCGCGACATGCACGTCGCGCGCCTGCTCGGCATCGAGTGCCGGCATCAGCCGGGTCTTGACCTTGCCGGGGATCGGCGCCTTGGCGAACACCAGCAGCGTCACCTCAGCGCCAGAGCTCATCGCGTCAGCGGACATCGGTGTACTCCCCCGCCAGGGTCCAGGGCGATACACCGCACCAGTAGCGCAGGCGCAGCCACCACATCGTGACGATGGTGCGTAACGGGCCGTGCTGCTGCCAGCGCCGCGCGGACGTGGTCACCCGCGGGGCGAGACAAGCCGGCGCGGACAGACGACGCAGGCGCCGGCTGATTTCGATGTCTTCCATCAGCGGCTGGTCGGGGAAACCGCCGACGAGCTCGAACGCTTCGCGGGTCATGAAGATCGCCTGATCACCCGTGGCGATGCCGGTGAGGCGCGAACGCCGGTTCATGCTCCAGCCGACCAGCCCCGCCAGCGCGAACCCACGCTCGATCTCGACGTCGAAGCGCCCCCAGCATGCCGCTCCCTTCAGTGCTGTGTCGATCAACCGGTCGGCGCGATCTGGCAGGCGCGTATCGGCATGCACGAAGACCAGGCCGTCGCCGCGACTCTCCCGACCGCCGTGGTTCATCTGTCGGGCACGGCCGCGCACACTGACCAGCACCCGATCCGCCAGGGGACGCGCCAGCGCGACGGTGTCGTCGTCGCTGCCGCCGTCGACGACCACGATCTCGACGCCGCGCTCCCTCAACGGCGACAAGGCGGTCAGGCAGGCCTGGATCGTCGCGGCTTCATTCACCACCGGCACGATCACGCTCAACCATGGCGTTGTCAGGCTTTCTTGTGCCATGACCTCGCTCATGCGGACGGTGACACGGCAAATCGATGCTTCAAATGCTCGACGATATCGCTGGATTCATAAAGCCAGGTGGTCGTCCCGCCTTCGTCGATCCGCAGGCACGGCACGGTCTGCTTGCCGCCGCCGGCCACCAGTTGCGCTCTGGCAGCGGGATCCTTGTGGATGTCATGCATCGTGATATCGACACGCAACTTGGTCAGGGCACGCCTGACCTTCCAGCAGAAAGGGCATCCCTCGAAATGGTAGAGGGCCAGCTTGCGTGCTTCGCGATCGGCCTCTTCCTGGGCTTGTGGAGACCGCTCAGGCATGTCTTTATCCCCCAACAACCGCTGTATCATTGTCAGCATGCTGCCATCTCCTCTGGTTCACCCTGGACAATTCGGGGGCGTCGGCGAGTCGGAAAAGCCGACGCCGTAATACCAGGCGGTGCCGTTGCCGCCCGCATTGTCACCATCGCTCATCAGCGCCACACCGTCGATCTCGCTCACGTCCTCGCCGAACAGCGCCTGGTAATCGGCGCTCACGTCGCGCACTTCCGCCCGCCATTCGCCGACCGCTGACTGCTCCCCCTGAAGAGCCAGCAGCATCGCCCGGTCGGTGAAGGCATTCGGCCAGCGTGCCCCGACGGCCTGATTGGAGGACCATACGTAGTTCACCGATTGCACCTGCCACGGCAGCAGGCCCGTCTTGCGCGCCACGTAAAGTCGGGCGGGATAGTCGTCGCCGGCCCGGGTGCGCTCGTCGAGCCCGGTGTAGCGGGCACCCACCTTCCAGCACCAGTGCAGGTAAGGGGTCTCGTCCAGGTCGACCTCGCGCTCCAGGTACTTGGCGGAAGCCTGGCCCTGAGCACTGGCCTCGAGCACCTCGACGCCGCTGTCGCTGACCACTGCGTAACGCGTCTGTCCCTCGAAGGAACGCGTCTCCCACGCCGCCATGTCCCGGGCGGAAAACGCGATGTCGGCGGCCGAGGCGCCCGTCGAGAGCGTCAAGCCGCCCAGGACCAGCGCCCATCCCACCCAGCGATGCGTCGTCATGCACGTTCCTCCTGATCGGTGAGCCCCATGACGGTGCCTCGTTCGGTCAACCTCAGGATACGCCCGCCGGCCGCCCGGGCGTCGGCTTCGTCGTGGGTCACCATCAACGTCGGGAGGCGGTGATCCCGCACACGCGCGAAGACCCAGTGGCGGATCTCGTCGCGCCGGGCGGCATCCAGCTTGGAGAACGGCTCGTCGAGCAGGATCGCGCGCGGCTGCGACAACAGCACCCGCAACAGGGCCACTCGCGCCTTCTGCCCACCGGAGAGCGTCGCCGGATCGCGCCCCGCGAACGCCTCCAGCCCCACCGACGACAGGGCGTCATGAATTCGCGCACGGCGTTGCCGGCGCGTCCCTTCACGCACCATGCCGAAGGCCAGATTGCCCGCCACATCGAGATGCGGAAACAGCAGCGGATCCTGAAAGAGTAGTCCCACATGGCGCTGCTCGGCGGGTAGCGTGTCGATTCGCGTCTCCTCGAGCAGCACGCGCCCTTGCGCCTGGAAAGCTGGGCTCAAAAACCCCGCGATGAACGCCAGCAAGGTGGACTTGCCGACGCCGGAGGGTCCCATGACGGTCAGTACCTCGCCGGGAGCGACCGCCGTGTCCAAGCTCAGCAGACGTTGCTGCCCCTGATGGATGACGATGTCGTCGAGAATCAGTGACGCCATGGCATGAATCCTTTCGTCAGTCGGCACCTGGCAGCAGACCGCGCCGCCGTCGAAACACATAACGCGGCACCAGCATCGCCAGCATGAAGCCCAGCGCCGGCAGCAACAGTTGCAGCAGGGCGTAAATGGCCGTCAGCCGGCGGTCTCCCCCGCTCGCCAGGCTGACCGCCTCGGTGGTCACCGTGACCACGCGCCCGGCGCCCAGCAGCAAGGTCGGCAGATACTGGCCGATGCTCACCGCGAAGCCCACCGCCGCCGCGGTCAGTACCGGTGTCAGCAACAGCGGCAGACGCACGCGCCAGAAGACCCGCCAGGGGCCGGCACCGAGGCTGCTCGCCTGCTGGCTCCAGCGCGGATCCAGGCGTCGATAGCTTTCCGCCAGCGACAGGAAGACGTAGGGCAGCACGAACACCGCGTGACCGATGATGACCGCACCCAGGCCGGGCCGGACGCCCATTTGCGCCTGCATCATGACCAGCCCGAACAGAAACGCCACCGAGGGCACCAGCAACGGCAGGTACAGGATCAGTTGCGCCCAGGGGCGCATCGGTCGGCGGCGCTGGGTCTCCGCCTCCAGCGCGCCCAGCACCAGCACCACGGAGACCAGGGTCGCGGCGAGCGCGACGCCGAGCGACTGCCACACCGGGGCGACCAGATCATCGGCCGCGTTCAGCCAGTTGTGCGCGGTCGGCGGCCAGGGCAGGAACGCCGGGAACGGCCAGTATCCAGCCACCGACCACAGCGCCAGTCCCGCCAGCGCGGCCATCATCAGGCCCAGCACGGTGCGCATGGCCAGCCAGGCCATACCGGCCAGCCAGCGATCGCCGCACTGGCGCCGCCCGTCCCGACACCAGCCCCGGCTGGCGCGCGCCACCAATCGCTCCAGCGCCCACCAGATCGACAAGGCAGCCAGCGTCAGCAGCAGCTGCAGCATCGCCCCCGCCGAGGCCATGAAGCGCATCGACAGCGTAGGATCGTTGAGCCAGCCGACCACCGACACCGCAAGCGTGGAAGGCGTCGTGGGGCCCAGGATCATGGCCACGTCCACCGTCGAGGTGGCGAAGGCGATCACCGCGTAGAGGGGCAACCGCAGCAAGGGATAGAGCCCGGGCATGACACCCTTGAGAAAGGCCGTCAGCGGACGATAGCCCAGGCTGCGCGCCACGCGCAGGCGCTCGCCGGCCTGGCACTGCACCAGGGCCGCCAGGCTCATCAGCAGCAGGAAGGGCACCTCCTTGACGACCAGCCCCAGGATCAACGACAGCCCCCAGGCATCGCCGGGAAACGCATAATCCGGCGGGTAGGCCCAGCCGCTCAGCCAGGGCGAGATCCCCCGCGCCACCCATCCCGACGGCGCCAGCAGGAACGCCAGGCCGATCGCCGCCGCCGCGTGGGGCACCGCCAGCAACGGCGACAGCCAGCGCTGGATGCGCCGATACAGCGCCGTATGCAGGAAACTGCCCAGAAACAGCACCACCAGACCCAGCGACAGCGCCGCGCTGACCAGCCCGGTCACCAGGCTTAGCCGTGCCATGTCGACGATCCCCGGCACCTCGAAGAGCTGCCGCCAGGGCGCCAGGGTCAGGCGTTCACCGCCGAGTGCCGGCAGCCAGCCGAACGCCGGTGCCAGCGCCCCCAGCACACCGGCGACCACCGGCACGCTGAGCAGGGCGATGGTCAGCCAGGGCAGGACACCGACGACGAGCCGATAGGCAACGGCCGATGTCATTGCGCGCCGTAACGCTGCCGCCAGGCCTTCTCGAGCGGCTCGATCCAGGAGGGATGGGGTTCGCGCAGCGTCTCGCCCAGGGAGGGCAGCGGCAGGCTCTCGGCGGCCCGGCCATCGCGCGCGAACGCCTCACGCTGCTTGGGGCTCAGGCGCGACATGTCCAGCACCGTGGCATCGCCCCACAACGAGAGATCCTGCTTGCGGGCCTGGGCCTCGGGCGAGAGCAGGAAGTTGGCGACCGTCAAGGCGCCGGCCTTGTGCTGGGCATTGAAGGGAATGGCGACGAAATGCACGTTGCCCAGCGTGCCATCGTCGAGGATGTAGCTGCGCGTGGTCGGTGGCAGTTGATAATCGAGGACCGCGGCGGCCGGGGCGGAGGGGGTAAAGGTGAACGCCAGGCTCAACGCCCCGTCGCCCATCAGCTGGCGCATCTGAGGTCCGCCCGCGGGGAAGCTCTCGCCCTCGCGCCACAGAGCGGGATGCAAGCGGTCCAGGTAGGCCCACAGCGGTGCGGTGACGGGCTCGAAATCGGCCTCGTCGACCGGTGCATAAAGCGCCTCGCGGTGCTCGGTCAAGGCCAGCAGTGCCTGCTTGAGGAAGGTCGTGCCCAGAAAGGCCGGCGGCTGGGGATAGGTGAAGCGCCCCGGATGCGCCCGGGCCCAGTCGAGCAGCTCGGGAATGCTGCGCGGCGGCGCGTCGACACGCGCACTGTCGTAATAGAAGGTGATCTGCGCACGTCCCCAGGGCGCTTCGTAGCCCTCGACCGGCAGGGTGAAGTCCTCGCGCACCTCGGGGTTCTGCTCGGGCGCGGTCAGCGGGAAGTGGGGCAACTGCTCGGCCCAGGGGCCATAGAGCAGGTCGTTGTCCTTCATGGCGGCGAAATTCTCGCCATTGAGCCAGATCAGGTCGACCGCGCCCTGCTCGTCGTTACCCGCCGCCTTCTCGGCCAGCACACGGGTCACCGCCTCGCCGGTATCGCCCACCTTGACGTGCTCGAGGTCGATTGCGTAGCGCTTGTCGACCTGCTCGGCCACCCAGTCGATATAGGCGTTGGTACGCGGGTCGCCGCCCCAGGCATTCCAGTAGACGGTCTGCCCCCGGGCCGCCTCGGTCACCGATTCCCAGTCGGACAACTCGTATGCCTGCCCCACGGTAGGCAACAGCGACAACGCCGCTACCAGCAAGCCTCGCGAATACGTCATGCCTCTCTCCCTCGATTGATCGCCGACCCGGGCGTGGTGCGGCCACCTACCCATTCCCTGCATCAGGACATACCACAACATCACCACATCAATAAGAATATATCGACCCGAACGTATCACTCTCGGCAGGTGGCCGCCGCGCCGCGCCGTGCAGGCCCCCTGTCAGCGGGCCATCCGCGTGTTTCGCGATGCTCGCCCGACCGCTATTCTGCGCCTGTGCTCCCGACAACGCGTGACCACCGTGCCATTTGGCGGGACGAGCCGGAGCGCCCGGCCTTCCTGCGACTCGATCGAGCCCTCGTTCTCCATGACCGCATCCACCGACAAGACACGAAACGCCAAGGCACTCTGCGACGCCGTGCGCGCGCACCTCGCGTCCCGGGGCGAAACCGGCATCGACCTGCACCCCATGCCCGACACCGGCCTCGCCCACGACCATATCTGGATCCGCCGCCGACACGGCCCGGACTGGGTCGCCCGTCTGCCCAAGCAGAGCCAGATGCAGCTCGGTGTTGAGGACAACCTGGACTTCCAGGCACACTGCTATCGACGCACCAGCGAGAGTGGCCACACGCCAACGCTTCACGGGCGACTGCCCATCGACGCGACACTGCCGCGCGGCGGTTTGCTGGTCACCGCCATCCATGGCCGTCCGGCACGGCTTCCCGAGGATCTTCCCGCCATCGCCGAGGCACTCGCCGCCATCCATCGGCTACCTTTGCCCGCAGCAGCGACGCGCCCGCCACTGGCCAGTGCGGCCTCGCCCTGGCAGGCCATGCGCGAGGAGGTCATGGCGCAGGCACACCATCTCGATACGCTGCCTTCCACAGTGCTCGACCGCGAAGCGCGCCGCCACATCGATGCGGCACTCGCCTCGCTGGACGGCAACGACGCTGCGGCCGCCGGCATCGATACCCGGCGTTGCCTGATCAGCTTCGACGCGCATCCCGGCAACTTCTTGATCACGCCCGAGGGGAAGGCCGTGCTGGTGGACCTGGAAAAATGCCGCTACAGCCATCCCGGCTTCGACCTGGCCCACGCCTCGCTGTATACCTCCACGACCTGGGACCCCGCCAGCCACGCGGTACTCGAGCCCGATACCGTGATTCAGTTTTATCGCCAATGGCAGGCGCAGATAGGGGCGAACAACCCGCTGGCCGATGAGGCGGCATTGCTCGCCACGCGTCGTGCCATGTGGCTGTGGTCGATCACCTGGTGCGCCAAGTGGTGGCAGCTGCACCGCCGTGAGCGCGACGCGCTCGCCCGGGGCGAGGATTGGTCAACGGCACTGAGCGACCCGCAACTCATCGCCCACGTCGCCGACCGGGTGGCGCATTACCTCTCGGCACCGAGCGTGGCGCGCGTCAGCGATGAATTTCGCCATCTTCAGCGGCATTTCGTCGCCGGGGCCGAATGAGCCGCCGGGCCTGAGGACCCACCGAACGCTCAGTAAGCTTCCACCCAGTCGCCCACCGCGACCTCGAAGCATGCAGGCTGCCGCGCGAGCCAGTCGGCCAGCGCGAGGCGATCGTCCCGCGAGGGGGCGACACCCTTGCGCGGCAGGATGAAGACATCCAGGCGCTGCGCGTCGACGCCACCGCCCATGACCAGGCCACGCGTCTCGAGCTCTTCCTCCAGGGCCTTCAGCAGGTGTCCCACGGCGTCCGGCGCCGCGCCCTGCAACCGACATGACAACGCAAACCCGTACACCGGACCGGCCGCCGCCGGCACCACGCTCCCCGCCATAGCGTCTTCTCCACAGGTATCACCGAGTGAGTCCTCAACGATCCCGGGCTCTCGTGCCGACGACCTGCGACACTCCTCGGCGGCAGAGCCCTGTAAACGTCATCGGCAAGCATAAGCAAAATCTTACATTAAGACGAGACGGAGCGATGCGGACGTGCCTCGCGCTTTTCCATCCAGCGCCCCGTGGCGAAGATCGCGATGCCCAGCAGGGCCAGCGAAGTGCCGACCAGGCCGGTGGAAGACCACGCCAGCCCCATCTTGATGGTGACGCCGGCCAGCCAGGCGCCCAGGGCATTGGCCATGTTGAAGGCAGCGTGATTGAGCGAGGCGGCCATGGTCTGGGCATCCTCGGCGACATCCATCAACCGGGTCTGCATCGCCGGGGCGACGGCCATGCTGGTCCCCACCAAGGCGACGAACAACAGTCCCGTCCATACCGTGTTGGCGGCGAAGTAGAAGCCGCCCTGCACGCAGGCAACCCACAGCAGGATGATCGGGATGCCGCGCAGCAGGTTCCAGTCGGCGATGCGCGCACCCGCGAAATTGCCGAGGATGGTGCCCATCCCGAAGATCGCCAGCACCAGCGGCCCCAGCGACTCGGCCATGCCCGCCTGCTGGGTCAGCGTGGGCATGACGTAGCTGAAGACCGCGAACATGCCGCCGCATCCGAAACAGGCCACGCCCAGCGTGAACAGGACACGCGGCTTGATCATCGCGGTCATCTCGCGCTTGGGACTGGCCTGGTGGTCGGCGGACTGATACGGCACCCACAGGCGCACCATCAGCGCCGTCAGCAGCGCAATGCCGCCCACGCCGGCGAAGGCCGCCTGCCAGCCGAGCAGGTTGCCCGTCCAGGTGGCCAACGGCGCCCCGATCAGGATCGCCACGGTCAGCCCGGTCATCACCCTGGCCACCGCGCGGGCGCGCTGCTCGACGGGCACCGCCGCCGCCGCGACCAGCGCCGCGACCCCGAAGTAGGCCCCGTGGGGCAGGCCGGCGATGAAGCGCAGGCCCACGAAGGTGCCGAAATGCGGCGCCATGATGCTGGCGAAATTGCCGATGGCGAACAGCAGCATCAGCCCGATCAGCAATGCCCGCTTGGGCAGACGCGCCGCCAGCGCGGAAATGATCGGCGCTCCGACGACGACCCCGAGCGCATAGCTGCTGATGGCGTAGCCGACATCGGGCACCGATACCTGAAGGTCCTCGGCGACGCGGCTCATCAGCCCCATGATCACGAATTCGCCGGTGCCGATGCCGAAGCCGCCGAGCGCCAGCGCGAGTTCCGCCAGACGAGGATGCGCGGCCCCGCCGGCATGGCGTGAGCTGTCCGTGGATGTGCTCATGTCGTTTCCCTGTTGTGAAAGCCGAGGTGGTGAATGGTGCATTGTCTCGCACTTAGACTTAAGTCTAAACATGAGCGATGCATCATGGCGCGGCACGTCGACGTCCGCGACGCAGGAGGGCACGCCGCGACACGCATGAACTGGTAGGATCGAGACATCATCGCCCGTGGAGCCATTCGCCATGCCCGAGTTGATTCGCCGTCCCTTCGTGTTTCTGCGCCACGGCCAGAGCACCAGCAACCTGGCGCAGCGCATTGCCGGTCAACGCGACGTGCCGCTCACCGCGCAAGGCGAGCACGAGGCACGCCAGGCGGCGACGCTGCTCGCCGCCATCGATTGGCCGCTGATCGTCTCCAGTCCCCTGGCGCGTGCCCGGCGCACCGCCGAACTGGCCACCGGGCGTGCTCCGCACTGTCTGGTCGGCGGTCTCAAGGAACGCGACTGGGGCACCTACGAAGAGCGCCCGATCCCCGAGACGATGCCGTACCTGCTGGCGCCCGACGGCGGGGAACGCTGGGACGATTTCGTCACGCGCATCGTCGCCACCCTCAATGCCCTGCTCCTCGAACACGAAACGCCGCTGGTCGTCGGCCATTCCGGCCTGATCCGGGTGATTCGCTATCTCGACACCGGCACACCGGAAGGACCGCGCACCGACAATGCCATTCCGCAGTGGGTCGCGCCCCGCGGAGTTCGCAGTTGGGAGATCCGCCCCCTGCAGGAAGAGGACGTGGCCCACTTGCCGCGCGTGACGGCTTCGTCCTGAGCCTGACCGTCCGCCTCAATCGCGCCCGGCGGCGACCGTCCAGGCCAGGGTTTCCCCGGCCTTGAAGGGCTTCAACGTCTCGCCATGGCCTTCGATGCGTTCGGGCATGGTCGTCGGCTGGCGCACGAGCTCGATGTGATCCTCGTTGAGCGGCAGGCCATAGAAGCGCGGCCCGTTCTCCGAGCAGAACGCCGCGAAGTGCTCGAGCGCGCCTTCTTCTTCGAATACCTCCGCATAGACCGAGAGCGCGGCCTGGGCGTTGAACACCCCGGCACAGCCACAACTGGTCTCCTTGGCGGCGACCACGTGCGGTGCCGAGTCGGTGCCCAGAAAGAACCGCGGGTGCCCGCTGGCGACCGCCGCGCGCAGCGCCCGCTGGTGCTCGGCGCGCTTGAGGATCGGCAGGCAATAAAGGTGCGGGCGAATGCCACCGACCAGCATGTCGTTGCGATTGTGCGCCAGGTGCTGCGGCGTCAGCGTCGCGGCCAGATTGTCGTTGCCCTCCAGGACGTACTGCGCCGCCTCCGCCGTGGTGATGTGCTCGAACACCACCTTGAGCGCCGGGAAATGCTCGCGCAGCGGTGTCATCACCTCGTCGATGAAGGCCTTTTCGCGATCGAAGATGTCGATCTCGCCACGCGTGACTTCGCCATGCACCAGCAGCGGCATGCCGATGCGCTGCATCACCTCGAGCAACGGGTAGATGTCCTGGATACGCTTGACGCCATGTTGCGAGTTGGTGGTGGCATTGGCCGGGTACAGCTTGGCCGCCGTCAGCAATCCGCTGGCATGCCCCGCCTCCAGCGTCTCGGCGCTGACGCTCTCGTTGAGATAGCAGGTCATCAGCGGCGTGAAGTCATGCCCTGCCGGCAACGCCTCGAGGATCCGCGCGCGATACGCCTCGGCGGCATCCAGGGTGGTGACCGGCGGCATCAGGTTGGGCATCACGATGGCGCGTGCGAAGACACGGCTGGTCGCCGGCAGCACCAGGCGCATCACGTCGCCGTCGCGCAGGTGAAGGTGCCAGTCGTCGGGGCGACGGATTCGCAGGCGGGTAGGGGACTCGGACATGCGCGGACTCCTGATGACGATAACGGGACGAGAAACTCAGTCGGCCACCGCGGCGGCGCGACGACGTTGCAATGATACCAGCGCCACGCCGGCAAGGAGGGCCACGCCGATGGCGAATCCCACGCCGGTGGCTTGCAGGCCGACGAGGCGTGCCACCACGCCGATGCCCACCACGGGAATCGAGATCGCCACATAGACGATGACGAAGAAGGTCGAGGTCACCGCGCCACGCTGGTTCATCGGGCAGGCCGCGGCCACCGCACCCAGCCCGGCACGAAACGCGATCCCCTGCCCCAGACCGACGATCAGCGCCCCCAGCAGGAAGACCCAGAGTGTCGCCAGGGCAAGACCGGCGCCGACGACCAGCGCACCGACGATCACCACGGCACACCCCAGCGGCAATCGCCGGGCGGGCGGCAGGCGGTCCTGCGCCAGCTGTCCCAGGGTCGAGGCGAAGAACACGCAGCCCGCCACCAGGCCGATGGCCAGCAGGTTCTCGTGACCCAGCACCTGTGCCATGAAGGCCGGCGCCGTCGCGGTGAAGAACCCCAGGACCGCGAAACCGGCAAAGCCCGCAATCACCGCCGGCATGAAGACACCGCGCACCTCGGCGGGAACCTTCAGGCGCTGAACGCGCAGGCGAATCCGGGGCGGTCGCGTCACGGTCTCCGCCGCCACGGCGACCCCCAGCACGGCAATCACCAGCAATCCCAGATGCACGGCATAGGCCAGATGCAGCGGCCAGGCCACGTATTCGGCCAGCGCCCCGGCGACCACCGGCCCCAGCCCCAGACCGCCCATGTTGGCGGCGGTGGCCACGAAGGTCGCGGTGCGTTTCCAGGCCGCCGGTGCCGACTCGACCACGGCCACCGTGGCGGTGCCGGTGAAGATGCCGGCCGACATGCCCGACAGCACACGCCCGGCCAGCAGCGACGACAACCCCTCGGCCCCCAGGAAGACGAGGTCGCTGAGCGCCGCTGCCGTCAGGCCGGCGAAAAGCAACGGCCGACGTCCCAGTTGATCGGACCAGCGACCAGCCACCAGCAGTGCCGCGATCACGCCCACGGCATAGGCGGCGAAGATCACCGTGATGATGAGCTGGGAAAAGCCGAAGGCGGTTTGATACCCCGGGTACAGCGGTGTCGGCAAGGTCGTCCCCAGCATGGTGACGAGAAAGGCAAAAGCCACCCCGGCAAAGGCGAGTCGGGGGGTCGCATCGGCATGGGACATGCAACAAGTTCCTTATCGTGAAGGCGCAAGAGACCCGATATCGGCAGGGCACGAAGTCTATGCGATAATGTCCGATTACCCCAGAAGCGGCTCAACCGGACACGCCATATGCCCATCCAGCCTCCGTCAAAAGGGACACTCTACATCGTCTCGGCGCCTTCCGGCGCAGGCAAGACCAGCCTGGTGCGCGCCCTGCTCGAACGCGTCGCGGGCATCCAGGTCAGCGTCTCGCACACCACCCGGGCCATGCGCCCCGGCGAGCAGAATGGCATCAACTATCACTTCGTCGACGTCGCCACCTTCGAGCGCCTGATCGAAAGCGGCGACTTCATCGAGCATGCGCGGGTCTTCGACAATTATTACGGCACCTCGCGCGCCGCCGTGCAGGCCCTGCTCGACGCCGGCCAGGACGTCATCCTGGAGATCGACTGGCAAGGTGCCCGCCAGGTACGCGAGGCCTTCGACGAGGCCGTCTCGATCTTCATTCTCCCGCCCTCGCGGGAAGCGCTCCACGCACGGCTTGCCGGGCGCGGCACCGACGACGCGGCGACCATCGCCCGGCGCATGCGCGACGCGGTCGACGAAATGTCGCATTATGACGAATACGAGCATGTCATCATCAACGACACCTTCGACCATGCGCTCGACGAACTGAGCTGCCTGGTGCATGCCCAGCGTACCCGCATGCCGCGGGTACAGGCGGAGCACGCCCCGCTGCTGGCGGCGCTCTTGTCACGCGTGGAAGACGTCGAGTAGACTCGAGGGTCCTTCCGCAGGTCCGGCTTATGCCGTTTTCATTTCTCGATCAGGGTTCACACTCATGGCACGCGTTACCGTAGAAGATTGCCTCGACAACGTCGATAACCGTTTCCAGCTGGTCATGGTCGCGACCCAGCGTTCGCGCCAGCTCGCACGCGGCTCGCGCGACGCCCAACTGCCTTGGGAAAACGACAAGCCCACGGTCATGGCGCTGCGTGAAATTGCCGCCGGCCTGGTCGACCGCAGCATTCTCAACGAGGCCGTCGAACCGCCCGCCGCCAAGCCGCGTCCCGAGCGAGAGTTCAACGACTGAGTTCGCTCACTTCTCGACAGGCGCGCGCTATGTTCACCATCGACGATCTGGCAGACCGGCTGGGCGGCTACTTGCCGCCCGAGGAAATACTGCAGGTCAAGCGCGCCTTCTATTACGCCGAGCAGGCCCATGACGGCCAGCGTCGGCGCTCCGGCGAACCCTACGTCACGCATCCGCTGGCCGTCGCCAACATCCTCGCCAACATGCACATGGACCACCAGAGCCTGATGGCCGCCATGCTGCACGACGTCATCGAGGACACCGGCATCACCAAGGAGGCGCTGGCGCGTCAGTTCGGCGACCCCGTGGCCGAGCTGGTCGACGGCGTCTCCAAGCTGACCCAGATCACCTTCGAGGACAAGGCGGTCGCCCAGGCGGAAAACTTCCAGAAGATGGTCCTGGCGATGTCCAAGGACATCCGCGTGATCATCGTCAAGCTCGCCGACCGCCTGCACAACATGCGCACGCTCGGCGCGCTGCGCCCGGACAAGAAACGCCGCATCGCCCGCGAGACGCTGGAAATCTACGCCCGTATCGCCAGCCGCCTGGGCATCAACACCATTCGCGTCGAGCTCGAGGATCTTTCCTTCCAGGCGATTCATCCGATGCGCGCCGAGCGCATCAAGCGCGCGGTCACCAAGGCGCGCGGCAATCGTCGCTCGATGATGCGCCAGATCCAGGACAGCCTGCAGAAATGCCTCGACGACGACGCGCTCGTGGGCAGCGTGGTCGGGCGCCAGAAGCACCTGCTGTCGATCTATCGCAAGATGCGCGACCAGCGCAAACCCTTCGTCGAGATCATGGACGTCTTCGGGTTTCGCATCATCACCGACGACGTGGATACCTGCTATCGCATCCTGGGCGCGGTGCACAACCTCTACAAGCCGGTGCCGGGGCGCTTCAAGGACTATATCGCCATCCCCAAGGCCAACGGCTACCAGAGCCTGCACACCACGCTGTTCGGCCCCAACGGCATGCCCATCGAGGTACAGATCCGTACCCGCGAGATGGAGGCGATGGCCAACAACGGCATCGCCGCGCACTGGCTCTACAAGGCCGGCCAGACCGAGCGCCCCATCGGCGCCGGCAGCCATGCCCGGGCCCGCGAGTGGGTGCGCGGCCTGCTCGAGATGCAGCGCCACGCCGGCAACTCCCTGGAATTCATCGAACACGTCAAGAACGACCTGTTCCCCGACGATATCTACGTGTTCACGCCCAAGGGCGACATCATGGAGCTGCCCGGCGGTGCCACCGCGGTGGATTTCGCCTATACCGTGCATACCGACATCGGCAACAGCTGCATCGCCTGTCGCATCGACCGTCATCTGGCACCGCTTTCCTCGACGCTGGAAAGCGGCCAGACGCTGGAGATCATCACCGCTCCCGGCGCTCGTCCCAACCTCGCCTGGCTCAATTTCGTGGTCACCGCCAAGGCACGTTCGGCGATCCGCCATGCGATCAAGCATCAGCAGCGCACCGAGTCCGTGCAGTTGGGCCGGCGTCTGCTCAACCGTGCGCTGGGCGCCTTCGAGACCAGCCTCGAGGAACTGCCCGAGCCGCGCATGGCGGCGGTGCTCGACGAGCTGGAACTCAAGCACGAGGATGATCTGCTCGAATCGATCGGGCTCGGTACCCGCATGGCCTATGCCATCGCCCGGCGCCTGCTGGCCTCCACCGAGCCTGCGAGCGCCGAGGAGGTCGCGACCTCGCCGCATTCCGGCGGACCGATCGTGATCAACGGTGCCGAGGGCATGGTGATCAGCTTCGCGCGTTGCTGCTATCCGTTGCCCGGCGATCCGGTCATCGGCCATCTCTCGGTCGGCAAGGGGATCGTGGTGCATCGCCATGACTGTGGTAACCTGCAGGAGCTGCGCGACGACCCCGACAAGCTGTTCGCCCTGGAGTGGTCGCAGCAGATCGACCAGGACTTTCCGGTGGCGCTGCGTCTCCACGTCGAGACGCGACGCGGCCTGGTCGCCGAACTGGCCGGCCTGGTGACCGATGCCGATGCCAACATCGAGCGCATCGGCATCGAAGAACGCGACGCACGCCTGTCGATCGTCAACTTGACGCTGGCGGTCCATGACCGCGTGCATCTGGCAAGTATCATGAAACGACTGCGCAACCTGCCCCACGTCGGCAAGATCACCCGCGTTCGCAGTTAACGCCATGGCGACCGATCCGCCGCCCCTGTCGCGGCGGGTCGGTCGTTTCGTTTTGGCGATGCTCGGCGCCCCCGCTCACGCGGGTGCGGCGGCGTCGCCGTTTTTGTCCATCGCAACGTGCACTTCGCATAACGACAAGGAGCCATGCCATGAGTAACAAAGCCATGATCAACACCGAGCAGGCCCCGGCCGCCATCGGTCCTTACTCGCAGGCCGTCAAGGCCGGCAACACGGTCTATCTCTCCGGCCAGATTCCGCTGGACCCGCACACCATGGAGCTCGTGTCCGAGGATTTCGAAGCCCAGGCACGCCAGGTCTTCGACAACCTTCAGGCGGTGTGCCAGGAAGCGGCCGGCTCGCTGCAGGACATCGTCAAGCTCAACCTCTACCTCGTCGATCTCGACAACTTCGGCGTGGTCAACAAGGTGATGGAAGAGTACTTCCAGGCACCCTACCCGGCCCGTGCGGCGGTCGGCGTCAAGCAGCTTCCCAAGGGCAGCCAGGTCGAGGCCGAAGCGGTCATGGTCATCGGTGACTGAATCCGCCAGCCGCCCTCCGGCGACGCGGGGCGGACCCTCAGGCGCGGGCGGTCTGCGGCAGCTCGCCGCGTAGCTTGCTCACGTCCGTGCGGGGCGGCACGCCGAAAAGGCGGCTGTACTCGCGGCTGAAATGGGATGGACTTCCGTACCCCACGCGGAAACTGGCGGTGGCCGCCTCCATCCCTTCAGCCAGCATCAGCCTGCGCGCTTCATGCAGTCGCAGCTTTTTCTGGAACTGCACCGGCGACATCCGGGTGACCTGCTTGAAGCTGTGGAACAGTGACGACTCGCTCATGTTCACCATGTCCGCCAGCTCGCGAACGCGCAGCGGCTCGGTGAAGCGATCCTTGAGTACCGCGATCACCTTCGAGATGCGATGGGTCTGGGTATCGGCCACCGCGAACTTGCGCATGTACAGGCCGATCTCGCCGACCAGCGCACGATAGAAGATCTCGCGCCGCACCAGCGGTGCGAGAATGCGGATGTCCTGGGGTGAATCGAGCAGGCTCACCAATCGCAGCATGGCTTCCACCAGCCCTTTCTCGGCCTGCACGCGCCCGAGGCCGCAAGCGGTCTCGGCGCATCCCCGCTCCTCCATCTCGCTCAGCCCCTCACCCAGCTCCAGTACCAGATCGGTGACTTCCTGGGCATCGACGGCGAGCTTCAGCCCCAGGTAGGGCCGCTCCGCCGAAGCCTCGGTGATCTTGCCCAGTACCGGCAGGTGCACCGCCGACACCATGCAGCTCAGCGGCCCATAATCGATTTCCCGGTCTCCCAGCCATATGCGCTTGCTGCCCTGCGCGATCAGACACAGCGAAGGGTCGTAGACCGTCGAGCCGATACAGTTGGTCAACGAGGAATTGGCGCGCACCAGTTCCAGCCCCGGCACCGCCGTCGGTGTCAGCCCTTCTTCCGGCGCCCATTTCTGAATCCGGCGAGAAAGAGTATTCGCCAATTGTTCAATTTCATCATCCGGTGTCTCGAAAACAGGCTGCACGACACTCACGACTCCGCCCTCTCGTTGGTCGACTGGTTATCGTTTTTCGATAAAGCGCGAGTATAGGCCAGCCAACCGGCATTTTGATGACAAAAACCGATCCCTGCAGGATTGGGCAAGATCTTTGAAGGAACGGGCAAGCACCAGATCGACGGGTCACGATGGCGAACGTTTTTCCACCCCTGAATGGACGATTTTTACAGGATTAGGCAATTAACCACGAGTAACCCGATAACGCGCCTCCGCCCTGGAACCGTACATTGATCATCCATGATCCCATGCCGGTTCATCGTCGCCCGCCAGGGCGCTGTGCCGGACGCAAGGACACGGATCGACGACCGGGAACGACCAAGGGGGCCAGGCAATGAAGAGGTTCGTCCAGAAGCGCATGCCGAGATCAGGGCGGATTAACGGCCTGGGCGTCATGCTCGTCATCGCGCTGCTGGCCGGCTGCGATGCCCATGGCGAGGCAGACTCCGCCAGTGCACCGCCACCGCCGGAAGTCGACGTGGCAGCGGTGCTGGTGGAACCGGTCACCCTGCGCGAGACCTTTACCGGCCGCGTGGCGGCGCCGCAGACCGTGCAGGTCCGGCCACGGGTGAGCGGCTATATCGACGAGGTCGCCTTCGAGGAAGGCGAACTGGTCGAGGCCGGCGACCTGCTGTTCCGTATCGACCCTCGCCCCTACGAGGCACGCGTTCAGGCCGCCAAGGCCTCATTGGCGCAGGCACGCAGCCAGCGTCAGCTCGCCGAGGTCGAGGCCGAGCGGGCCAGGACCTTGGTCGGCCGACAGGCCATTTCCCAGGAGCAGCATGATCAGCGCCAGGCGGCGGCACTCAATGCCCGGGCGCAGGAAGCCGAGGCCGAGGCCGCGCTGACCAGTGCCGAACTGGAACTGCAGTACACCCGGGTCACCGCGCCGGTGGCAGGCCGCACCGGGCGCGCCATGGTGACAAAAGGCAATCTCGCCAGCGCCGACCAGTCGATGCTGACCACGCTGGTGTCGGTGGATCCTTTGTACGTCTACTTCGACAGCAACGAAACCGAGGCTCAGGGGGCGCAGAAGCTGCTGGCCCAGAGCGAGACCATGACGCTACATATCGGTCTGACCGGCGAGACGGGCTTCCCCCACCAGGGTCAGCTGGATTTCGTCGACAATCAGATCAACGCCGACACCGGCACCCTGCGCTATCGCGCCGTCCTGCCCAATCCGGATGGTGCCTTCAGGCCCGGCCAGTTCGCGCGGGTGGAGATGCCCGTCGCCAACCTCAGCGAGGCGATGCTGGTCAATCGCAAGGCCGTGCTCGCCAATCAGGATCGGCGCTTCGTCTACGTGGTCGGCGACGACAACACGGTGACACCCCGCCAGGTGGAGCTCGGCCGCGAGGTGGGAGAACTGGTGGTGATCCGCGATGGGCTGAAGGCCGGTGAGCGAGTGATCGTCAACGGTACCCAGAAGGTGTTCGCGCCTGGCATGCCGGTCACGCCCAATCCGATCGCCATGCGCGAGGCGGGCGTGGGCAACGCTGTTGCCACTCGATCCTGAGGAAGCACCGCACGGCGATCCACCCAACGCTTCCTGAAGCGCTTCTCTCCTCTGAATGACAAGACGCGGCGGGCATCGTCCCCGCCGTCCAGGAGCCTGCTGTCATGAATTTTTCCCGCTTTTTCGTGGACCGGCCGATCTTCGCCGCGGTGCTCTCCATCGTCATCTTCGCGGTGGGAGTGATCTCCATTCCCAATCTGCCGGTTGGCGAATATCCGGAAGTGGTGCCGCCCTCGGTACTGGTGCGCACCACCTACCCGGGTGCCAACCCCAAGGAGATCGCGGAAACCGTGGCGACGCCGCTGGAGGAGGCGATCACCGGCGTCGAGGACATGATGTACTACAAGTCCGTGGCCGGCTCCGATGGCGTTTTGCAGATGACCATCACCTTCCAGCCCGGGACGGATGCCGAACAGGCCACCGTGCGCGTCCAGAACCGGGTCAGCCAGGCGCTGGCGCGGTTGCCGGAAGCGGTGAGGCGACAGGGCGTGACCACCCAGAAGCAGTCCCCCACCTTCCTGATGGTGGTGCACCTGGTCTCGCCGGATGACAGCTACGACACGCTTTATCTGCGCAACTATGCGCGCCTGCACGTGCGCGACCAGCTGGCGAAGATCTCCGGCGTTGGCGAGGCGCAGCTGTTCGGCGGCGGCGATTACGCCATGCGCGCCTGGCTGGACCCCGACCGCATCGCCTCTCACGGTCTCACCGCCGGTGATGTGGTCGCGGCCATGCGCGAACAGAACGTTCAGGTCTCCGCCGGCCAGATCGGTGCCGAGCCGATGCCGAACAGTGATTTCCTGACCCTGATCAACGCCAAGGGGCGCCTGTCCACCGAGCAGGAATTCGGCAACATCGTACTCAAGGTCGGCGAGGATGGCGAAGTCCTGCGGCTTCGCGATGTCGCTCGGCTCGAGATGGGCGCGGGCGACTACACCCTGCGCTCCCGGCTGGACGGCAAGGAGGCGGTGGCAATCGGCATCTTCCAGTCGCCCGGCGCCAACGCCCTGCAGATTCGCGACCAGGTGGTCCGCACCATGGACGAGCTGGCCACCCGGTTCCCGCCGGGGGTCGAATATCGCACCGTCTACGACACCACCCTGTTCGTCAGCGACTCGATCCGCTCGGTGGTCCAGACCCTACTGGAGGCGATACTGCTGGTGGTGCTGGTGGTGACGCTGTTCCTGCAGACCTGGCGCGCTTCGCTGATTCCGCTGCTGGCGGTGCCGGTCTCGGTGGTGGGGACCTTCGCGGTGCTGTTGCTGCTGGGGTATTCGATCAACACCCTGACGCTGTTCGGGCTGGTGCTCGCTATCGGCATCGTCGTCGACGACGCCATCGTGGTGGTGGAGAACGTGGAGCGCAACATCGGCCAGGGGCTGGCGCCACGCGCCGCCGCGCATCAGGCGATGCGCGAGGTGTCCGGCCCGATCGTCGCCATCGGCCTGGTGTTGTGCGCGGTGTTCGTGCCGATGGCGTTCCTCTCCGGCGTGACCGGCCAGTTCTACCGCCAGTTCGCGGTGACCATCGCCATCTCGACGGTGATCTCGACGATCAACTCGCTGACCCTGTCACCGGCCCTGGCGGCGATGCTGCTCAGGCCCCACGACGCTCCGAAGGATCGCCTGACCCGGGTGATCGACGTCCTGTTCGGCTGGCTGTTCCGACCGTTCAACCGCTTCTTCAACGCCAGCTCCAAGCGCTACCAGGGCGTGGTGTCGAGGAGCCTGCGCCGTCGCGGCGCGGTGTTCGTGGTCTACCTGGTCCTGCTGGGGGCCACCGGCTATCTGTTGAAGATCGTGCCGCCAGGGTTCATTCCGGTGCAGGACAAGATGTACCTGATTGCCGGCGTGAAACTTCCCGAGGGCGCTTCGCTGGCACGCACCGATGCCCTGCTGCGTCAGGTGGTGGACATCGCCATGGAGACCGACGGCGTCGAACACGCCATCTCGTTTCCCGGCCTCAACGCGCTGCAGTTCACCAACACCGCTAACACCGGGCTGGCGTTTCTGACCCTGAAGCCGTTCGATCAGCGCACCCGCACCGCGGCGGAGATCAATGCCGAGATCGCCGGCAAGATCGGCGGTCTCAAGGATGGCATCGCGTTCTCGTTCATGCCGCCGCCGATTCTCGGGCTAGGCAACGGTTCGGGCTATCAGCTGTTCATCGAGGACCGCGGCGGCCTCGGCTACGGCCCGCTGCAGGAGGCAGTGACCGCCTTCCAAGGCGCGGTGGTGCAGACGCCGGGCATGAGCTATCCGATCACCAGCTATCAGGCCAACGTGCCCCAGCTCGATGCCGAGGTGGACCGGCTCAAGGCCAAGACCCAGGGCGTGGCGGTGAGCGACCTGTTCGATACCCTGCAGACCTATCTTGGCTCCACCTACGTCAACGATTTCAACACCTTCGGCCGCACCTGGCAGGTCATCGCCCAGGCCGACGCGCCCTATCGCGACAGCGTCGAGGACATCGCCCGGCTGCGCACCCGCAACGCTCAGGGCGACATGGTGCCGATCGGTTCGATGATCGATATCCGCCAGAGCTTCGGCCCCGACCCGGTGCTGCGCTTCAACGGCTACCCGGCGGCGGACCTGGCCGGCGAGGCCGACCCGCGGGTGCTCTCCTCGCCCCAGGCGATGAGCGTCCTGTCCGATATCGGCGCACGGGTACTGCCGGATGGCATCGACTTCGAATGGACCGACCTCAGCTATCAGCAGTCCACTCAGGGCAATGCCGCGCTGGTGGTGTTCCCGCTGGCGGTCCTGCTGGTGTTCCTGGTGCTGGCGGCGCTCTACGAAAGCTGGATCCTGCCGCTGGCGGTGATCCTGATCGTGCCGATGTGCCTGCTGTCGGCACTCGTCGGCGTCAGGCTCTCAGGCGGCGATACCAACGTCTTCGTCCAGGTGGGCCTGGTGGTGCTGATCGGGCTGGCCTGCAAGAACGCCATCCTGATCGTCGAATTCGCCCGCGAGCTCGAGTTCCAGGGGCGCGGCGTGGTGGAAGCGGCACTGGAGGCCTGCCGGTTGCGGCTGCGTCCGATCATCATGACCTCGATCACCTTCACCGCGGCGGTGATACCGCTGGCGCTGGGGCACGGCGCCGGGGCCGAGGTGCGTCAGGCGCTGGGGATCGCGGTATTCGCCGGGATGCTCGGCGTGACCCTGTTCGGCCTGTTCCTGACGCCGGTCTTCTACGTCGCGCTGCGCAAGCTGGCCGGCCCGCTCGATCGGGGTCACGGCTCCACGATGGAGGGTGAAAGCAATCCGGAAGGTGAAAGCCACCCTCGGCAGGGCGACGAACCTGCATGAGCGGCATGTCATGCGCGCGATCGGCCTGGGCAGCCATGGGCCTTCTTGTGGAGAAAGGCCTCGTGCGGACCGTGCCTGACACCGTTGGCAAGGAAGGGCTGATGCGTCACCCTGCTGGCAACCCCACCGGGAGCCGCTATCGTGACCGTTTCTCGCCGACTCTTCTTCGCCCTGTGGCCCGACGACACCACTCGCCGGGCGCTGGCCGCCGAGGCTCAGCGCCTTGCGCCACTCTGCGGCGGCTACCCGCTGCCGGCGGCGAACATGCATATCACGCTGGCGTTTCTGGGCAATGTCGACGAGGCCCGAATCGCCCCCCTCGTCGCCCTCGCACAGGCCTGGCCGGCGCTGCAGGGCGAGTGGACGCTGGATCGGCTCGGGCATTTCCCCAAGCCCCGCATCGTCTGGGCGGGCAGCCAGGCGTCGAGTCCCGAGCTGATGGCGCTCGATGCCGAGCTCTGGCAGGCGCTGGCCCGTCATGGCTTCACCGCGCCGCAGCGTGACTTCACCCCGCATGTCAGCCTGGTGCGTCAGGCCGATCGCGCGGCACCGGCGTCACGGCTGCCTACCCCGATCCGCTGGCGCTTCGACCGTCTCGCCCTGGTGGAATCGCAGCTCGACGACGGCGGCTCGCGCTATCGGACGCTGGCGTGCAACCGCGGCCGTCACTGAACCACGCCCGGCAGATAAAAGAAAAGCGCCCGCAGGCGCTTTGTCATGGTTTTCAGCGGGTTGACGAGGTTAGTCGTCAGGCGCTTTCCGTGGCGGTCAGGAAACCGCCCTGCTTGAGAACGTCCTCGTATCCCTCGCGAAAGGTGGGATACTGAAAGCGGTAGCCGCTGTCACGCAGCCGGGTGTTGTCGCAGCGCTTGCTGGCACGCCGACGCAGTGGCGACTGGATGGTCTCGGTGAGTTCGACCTTGAGCTTGCCGGCCATCCAGGTCATGACTTCGTGCAACGGCGTCGGCTCGCAGTCACTGGCCAGATAGAGCGTCTCCAGCGGCTGGCCGTCCTGCGCCAGGGCGATCAGGTGGGTCAGGACACCGGCACAGTCGTCGCGGTGGATGCGGTTGGAATACATCGGCGGATTCGCCGCCGCGACGCGCCCCTCCTTGACCTGGCGAATCAGGCGGTCGCGCCCCGGGCCGTAAATGCCGGAAAAACGTACCACAGTGCCGGGCAGCGGATGATCGAGCAGCGACTGCTCGGCCTCGCGCATCAACACGCCGGAGAAGCCCGAGGGCACCGTCTCCGAGGTTTCGTCGACGACCTCGCCCGCCTGCTGGGCGTAGACGCTGGTCGAGGAGACGAAGAACACTCGCCGTGGAGGCGTGGCACGCGTCTCGAGTTCGCCGAGCACCGCCTTGAGCCCCTTGGGATAGGCCTCGGCGTAAGCGTTCTCGTCGAAACGCTCGGCACTCAGAATGTAGACTACGGTATCCGCGTCGGGCAGGTGCCCGAGCCCGGCGGGGTCGGAGATATCCAGCGCCAGAGGCTCGATGCCCGTGCCCTCGAGTGGCGCGACATGACGGCGGACGCCGATCACACGCTGGCCCGCCTCGAGCAGGCGCTTGCCCAGCTGGATGCCGATGTCGCCACAACCAATAATCAGTGTCGATTTCTTCACCTTTCCCTAGCCCCTTGGTAAAAAGTCCCTTGGTAAAAAGTCCCTTGGTAAAAAGTCCCTGACACCGAGTACCTTAGTGAACCCATTGCGCCGCTCAGGAGGCCCGAACAGGCCCAGATCATGACTCTAACAGAACTCCGTTATATCGTAACCTTGGCCCAGGAGCGCCACTTCGGACGCGCCGCCGAGCGCTGCTACGTGTCGCAGCCCACGCTGTCGGTCGCCGTGAAGAAGCTGGAAGAAGAGCTGGGCATCGCGCTGTTCGAACGCTCCAAGTCCACCGTACAGGTCACGCCGCTGGGCGAGAAGATCGTCGAGCAGTCCCAACGCGTGCTGGAACAGGCAAGCCTCATCAGGGAGATGGCCACCGAAGGCAAGGACCAGCTGGCGAGTCCGCTGCGCATCGGCGCGATCTACACCATCGGGCCTTACCTGTTTCCGCACTTGATCCCCGAGCTGTCGCGTCATGCTCCGCAGATGCCACTGTACATCGAAGAGGGCTTCACCGGGGAACTTCGTCGCAAACTGCGCAGCGGCGAACTCGACGCCATCATCGTCGCCCTGCCGTTCAACGAGCCGGACGTGCTGACCAAGGCGATTTACGAAGAGCCGTTCGAGGTGCTGATACCCACGGGGCACCCCTGGGCCCAGCGTGACGCCATCGCCAAGGAAGACCTGCTCACGGAACGGCTGTTGCTGCTGGGCGAGGGACACTGCTTCCGCGACCAGATTCTCGAGGCATGCCCGGCCATCAGCAACCAGCTCAACAATCCCAGCAACACCCTGATCGCCGAGGGCGGCTCGCTGGAAACCATTCGCCACATGGTGGCATCCGGGCTGGGCATCACGGTATTGCCCAAGTCGGCCATCGGTACCGGGCACTACGAGTCGGGGCTGCTCGAGAGCCGGCCGTTCGCCAATAGCGTGCCGAGTCGCACGGTGGCCATCGCCTGGCGCGCCAGCTTCCCGCGGCCCAAGGCCATCGATGCCCTGACCGAGGCCATCGACGCATGCCAGCAGCAAAGCATCCAGGCGGCATGAGCACCGAGACTCAGGCACTGGACGCACCGGTCGGCGAACTCTCCGGGGTGGGCGAGGCATTGACCGCCAAGCTCGCCCGGCTGGGTATCGTCAGTATCGCCGACATGCTCTTCCATCTGCCGTTGCGGTATCAGGACCGTACGCGCATCACGCCGATCGGGACCCTGCGCGCCGGCACCGAGGCCGTGGTCGAGGGCGAAATCGCCGCCGCGGATATCGTCAAGGGACGACGGCGCAGCCTGCTGGTACGTCTCAAGGATGGCTCGGGAATTCTCAGCCTGCGGTTCTTTCATTTCTCGCCCGCGCAGCAGCAGCAGTTCGTGCGCGGCATGCGGGTGCGCGCGTTCGGCGAGGCGCGTGCCGGGGCCACGGGGCTGGAGATCTACCACCCCGAATACCGCCTGCTGCGTCAGGAAGACGCCCCGGTCGAGGAACACCTGACACCGATCTACCCCACCACCGAGGGGCTGGCCCAGCCCCGCCTGAGGGGCTTGGTCCAGCAGGCCCTCAAGCGCCTCGACGATGATGATGCGGCACTGCCGGACTGGATTCCCGATAGCCTGCGCCAGCGCTTTCGCTTGCCGGGCCTGGTCGAGTCGCTGCGTTACCTGCACGAACCTCCGCCCGACGCACCGGTGGCGCAACTCGCCGAGGGCAAGCATCCGGCGCAACGCCGCCTGGCCCTGGAAGAACTGCTCGCGCACCAGCTCAGCCTGCGCCAGGTACGCCTGCGCATCCAGACGGACAGCGCCCCGTCCCTGAGCGGCGGCCGTGGCCTGCAAGCGCGTTTCTTGACCCAATTGCCGTTCTCGCTGACCGGTGCGCAGCGGCGAGTGCTCGACGAAATCGGCCACGACCTGGAACGCGCCGTGCCCATGCTGCGCCTGGTGCAGGGCGATGTCGGCTCGGGCAAGACCGTGGTCGCCGCGATGGCGGCCCTGACCGCCATCGCCGGTGGCTGCCAGGCGGCGATCATGGCGCCCACCGAGATCCTCGCCGAGCAGCACTATCGCAATTTCAGCGACTGGTTCGCGCCACTGGGCATCGAGGTCGGCTGGCTGTCCGGCAAGCTCAAGGGCAAGGCGCGCCTGGACACCAAGGCGGCCATCGCCGATGGTCGTGTGCAGGTCGCCGTGGGCACGCATGCACTGTTCCAGGACGATGTGCGGTTTCATCGCCTGGGCTTGGCGATCATCGACGAGCAGCACCGTTTCGGCGTCCATCAGCGCCTGGCGTTGCGTCAGAAGGGCGAAGCCGGCGGCCTCACTCCGCATCAGTTGATCATGACCGCCACCCCGATCCCGCGCACGCTGGCGATGAGCGCCTATGCCGATCTCGACCTGTCGATGATCGACGAATTGCCGCCCGGCCGTACGCCTGTTCAGACGGTGGCGGTGCCCGACGAACGCCGCCCCGAGGTGGTCGAGCGCATCCGGCGCGCCTGCGCCGAGGGGCATCAAGCCTATTGGGTATGCACGCTGATCGAGGAGTCCGAGGCACTGACGTGCCAGGCCGCCGAGGCGACCCATGCCCACCTGGGCGAGGCTCTGCCCGACCTGGCGGTCGGCCTGGTGCACGGGCGCATGAAAGCCGGCGAGAAAGCCGAGGTCATGGCCGCTTTCACGTCCGGCGAGCTCGATCTGCTGGTCGCCACCACGGTGATCGAGGTCGGGGTGGACGTGCCCAACGCCAGCCTGATGATCATCGAGAATCCCGAGCGCCTGGGGCTGTCGCAGCTTCATCAGTTGCGTGGCCGCGTGGGACGCGGCGCGACCGAAAGCTTCTGTGTGCTGCTGTATCATCCGCCGCTGTCGCACCATTCGCGCGAGCGGCTCGGGGTGATGCGCGACACGAGCGACGGCTTCCGCATCGCCGAGAAGGATCTCGAGTTGCGCGGCCCCGGCGAGGTACTCGGCACCCGTCAGACGGGCCTGGCACAGATGAAGATCGCCGACCTGGAGCGCGATCGCGACCTGCTCGACACCATCAGTCCCCTGGCACGCGCGCTACTCGACGAGGCGCCCGAGGCGGCCACGCCGTTGATTCGTCGCTGGCTGGGAGAAGACGCCGGGCATTACGGACAGGTATGACGTCATGGACGCGACCATGGGGGAAGGCGCGTCAGGATGAAGGCGGTTCATCGTCGTCGGTCTGGAGGCCCGCCTGCCGCTCCCACTTGCCGGCCTTGGCCAGCGCCATGATGACCTCGCGGGCGATCGCACGCTGGCTGGGCGGCAGGCTGGCAAAAACCTCCAGCGTCTCGCGCTCGCGGTAGCTCAAGGCTTCCCATAGCTGCTCGCTCTCGCGGATGCGATGACGTACCTGCGTACCGAAACGCAAGGCTTCCGGCGGCACCTTCAGCCACTCGGCGAGCACCACGAGCTTTTCCTGGGTCGGCAGCGTCTCGCCGCGCAACCAGCGGCGCACGCCGTGCAGCGTCACCGGGCGTCCCGGGTTACGCAGATTGAATTCACGCTCCAGGATGGCCGGCTTGGGCGCATAACCCGCCTGTTGCATAGCCTCGCGCAGACGTGCGGCGAATTGAGTCTTGGCATCTTCCATGCCTGCACAGTAAGGCGTCTCGCCCCGATACGACGTAACCGTTTTGTTGTTATTTGAGCGATTCGACGGCACTATCGGTTACGTTTTCTCGCCGTCTCGGCCAAGGTTAGTCATGACTTACTTCAGATCGCCTTGTTCGCGAGAGGCCTGGGCAGAAAGCCGTTCCGCCGACTCGCCCACCGCGACGAGCTGTCGGCTGACCAGCGCCAGTTGGGTCTGCAGCAGGCGGCGCTCGTCGCCGGCTTCCTCGGCGGCCGCCGCTTCCAACGCCCGGGCATGCGACATCAGAGCCGCTTCCGGCACCGCGACAGTCGCCCGCGCCGCCAGTTGACGGGCCAGGTGCTCCAGGGTATCGGCCACTTCCTCACCGGCCGCCATCACCGCCGCATCGTCGGCGCCCGCCGCACCGGCCGCCCCGCGATGCGCGCCCAGGGCCGAGAGATATCCCAGCAAGGTGTGGGACTGGACCAGAAAGCGCAATCCGAGATCGGCGTCCTTGCGGAAATGTCCGGGCTCCAGCAACACGTTGCCCAGCGAGGTGGACAGCGTGGCATCGGCGTTGTGGGCATTGCGACGCGCCAGCCGATAGGCGAGGTCGTCGCGCTTGCCCTGGGCGTATTGCGCGAGTATCGCACGCAGATAGGCCGCACTGGCCTCGAGCGTCGTGGCCGCCTGGCGATGCAGGCCGCGTCCCTGCCAGTCGGGCAGGATCACCAGCACCGCCAGGCCCGCGATCGCGGCCCCCAGCAAGGTATCGAACAACCGTGGCCAGATCAGCCCGAACCCGTCGCCGACCTGATTGAAGCAACACAGCACCATCAGCGTGATCGCAGCCGTCGCCAGCGTGTAATGACGTGCACGAGTGGCGAAGAAGGCAACCCCGGCCGCTACCGCGATCAGCGCCTGGATGGGCTCGGCGGGAAACAAGGTGATCAACGCCCATCCCGCAATCAACCCCAGCACCGTGCCCTGAATGCGCTGACGCAGAAACCGCCGGGTGGCGCCGAAGTTGGGGCGGCATACGAACACGCTGGTCAGCAGGATCCAGTAGCCTTGGGTGGGATGGATCCAGTGCAGCACGCCATACCCCGCCAGCAGCGTCACGCTCAAGCGCAGCGCGTGCCGAAACACCGGCGACGACAAGGTCAGGTGCGAGCGCAGGCGGTCCGCGATGTCTCCCAGCCCGCGCGGCGAGCGATCGAACAGGCTGCTGTCCTCGTTGTCGGCGCGCGCATCCGGGTTGTCGGCACTCGCCAGCTTGTCTTCCAGGGTCGCCAGGTTGTCGGCCAGCGCCGCCAGCGAGCGTAGCAGGTCGCGCCATTCGTCACGCTGCTGGGCGCGCAGATGGGACAGCGAGGCATTCAGATCTTCCAGCGCCTGGGCGCTTTGGCCGTGATCGAAGGGACGGTCGAGAAGCAGCGCCCGGCTCAGCGCCTTGCAGGTACGCCCTTGCTGATCGAGCAGGCGTTGTGCGCGAAACAGGATGTCGTGATGAAAGAAGGCCTCGGCCAGTTCACCATACGGATAATGCGATGAGCTGGCCCGCTCGTGAATGTCCTGGGCAATGAAGTACAGGCGCAGGTAGCGATTGAGCTTGCGCCCGCCGCGCTGTCCCTCGAGGCGGCGGAAAATCATCTCCTTGCTCTGGTTGAGCGCCGCCACCACACGCCCATTCTGGCGGGCCAGCGCCAGGCGGCGCTGCTCGATGTCCAGACCGCGCAAGGGCTCGAACAACGCCGACTTGAGACTCAGGTATACGCCCAGTTCACGAAAGACCTGAGCCAGACTCAGCTTGAGGGGATGTCGCGAGAACAGCGCACACCACACCACCGAGATCGCGCCATACCAGGCCGCGCCGCTCACCAGCAGCAAGGGCTCTCGCCATAGCTCGCCCAGAGCCACGCCACCGCGCTGTTCCAGGCTGATCATGGTGTAGATGGCCAAGATCAATGTCGCGGTGGCAATGGTCGCGTAACGTTGTCCCACCGCGCCAAGCATGGTCATGGCGAAGCTCGACACTCCGAGTCCTACCGCGAACGCCAGCGGGTGCGCGAACGTCAGTTCCACCGACAGCGCCGCGACGCCGAAACAGACCAGGGTGACCAGCAACGCCTGCAGGCGCCCCTGCCAGGTATCGTCGGTTTCCGCCAGAGCACTGGCGATGATCCCCAGGAACAGCGGGATCAGCTTGCCCATGTCGTCGAGGTACCAGCACGTCGCCATGGCACCGGCCAGGGCGATGAAGACACGCAGGCTGTAGGCGAAGGGCTCCAGGGTCCAGAGGCGTCTGAGCGGTTGAGTCAGCGAGGTGGGCAGCATATCTCTCGACAAGGCGATGGCAAGAACGTCGCGTGGCCGGTGTCGCCACGCAGCATTGGCGGCGGAAGAACTCGCCTACGACCTTAGTATAACGAACTCGACTCGACGAGGGGCACCGCTCGCCACCGTCAGCCGCGTCCAGCCGTCGCTAGCGCAGGTGCTTGAGCAATCCCTGCAGACGTTCCAGGTCGCGCGAGTCGCCGACCAGCCGCAGACGACCGCTACGCAGGCCCTCGAAGAAGGCATGTGGCGTGGGACGCTTGAGGAAGGCAACGCCGGAGGCGGCATCGCGAAAGCGCAGTTCGAGGTCGAGATCGATGGGCAATCCCGGCGCATCGGTAATCGCATCGGGACGCATGCGGTAATGCCGCGCGAGACTGAGATCCTCGGTGGCCACCCCCCAGTCGAAGCGCTGCAAGGTCGCCAGGGTGTCGCGAAAACGGGGATTGCGGCGGCGCGCACGCTTGAGCATGACGCCCAGCAACCACAGCATCAGACGCAGTTTCATGCGCTACCTGCCACGGGGAAGAAAAAGGGAAAGGAGAAAGCGCACGGAGCGCGGGCCATGCAATGGCGCGCACGCTCCGTGCCTTCACTCACTTCACGGCGTCCTTGAGCGCCTTGCCGGGCTTGAAGGCCACGGTCTTGCTCGCCGGAATGGTCAGCGGCTTGCCGGTCTGCGGATTCTTGCCGGTACGCGCGGCACGCTCGCGTACGGTGAAGGCACCGAAGCCGATCAACGAGACATCCTGGCCCTTGGACACAGTGCCTGTAATTTCATCGAGAATGACGTTGAGTACCTGACTGGCCTTGTCTTTGGAAAGATCGGCACGCTCGGCGATAGCCGCGGCGAGTTCTGGCTTGCGCATAAAGCCCTCCTGGTTTGGCAACGAACGCGACACCCATGATGTCGCTTGTTGTTTTTCAGTGGTCGAAATGAGCACCGCGCCACTGGCACGGTACTGACACTATCCCCATGATGGCGCCAGCCGACGACCGCCGGCGTGGCGACTTCAGCTAGGGTAGCAACGGCGGGGCAGCCCGCGCCAGCTCGACTTTCCGACGTACGCAGCCCCCTGTCAACGCAAATCCTAATAAACGCCCCGCTTCGTCTTCGGCAAAGGCGCTGAAATCGCTGCCGTCGCCTTCGATACGCCAGCGTGCCGGCGACTGGCGTGGCGGCAGGGCCACCACCGGGCACAACGGCGTCTTGACCACCACCGGCCAGGCACCATAGGCCACCGGCGTCGGTGTGCCGGTCAAGGTGGCCGCCAGTGCCTTGGCGCTGGCCTGGAGCGGCTGAACGTACATGGCATTGAGCCCCGCCACACAGGCGCAATCCCCCAACGCATGGATGCGCGGTGCGGAAGTCGCCAGGTAACGGTCGGTCTGGATGCCCGCGGTCGACGTCTCGAGACCGGCGGCATCGGCAAGCTCGGTGCGCGGCATGAGCCCGGTGGCGATCAGCACGAGGTCGGCGGGCAAGGTATCGCCGTCATCGAGCGTCAGTGCCACCGCCTCGCCATCGCGCTGCAGGTTCGCAACGGTGCGTCCCAGCCGCATGTCGATGCCGGCGTCGTGCATCGCACCGCCCAGCACGTGGCCCAGGGCCGGCGGCAGCAGGCGCGCCAGCGGTGCCGCTTCGGGCGCGACCAGGGCAACGCGATGTCCTCCGGCCAGCAAGTCGTTGGCGAATTCGCACCCCACCAGGCCGGCGCCGACGATGGCCACGCGCGCTCCTGGTCCCAGGCGCGACAACGCGGCATGAAAGCCGCGATAGTCGTCGAGGTCGTTGATGGTGAATACGCGATCGTGCAAGGCGGCGTCCCACGTGAAGGGGACGCTGGGTGCGGCACCGGTGGCCAGCACGAGGTCGCCGTAGGCGAGGCGTTCCGCGCCTATGCCAAGCGTGCGCTCGCGAGGATCGATGGCCTCGACCCGGGTATGCGTACGCACCACCGCCGACAGCGCCTCGGCGACCTCGAGAGGGGAACGCATCGCCAGCCGTGCAGGCGGCAAATGCTTGGCGAAGCCCGTGGACAGCAGGGGTTTCGAGTATTCGTCACCGCTATCGGCGGTGATCAGGGTGATGGCACGCCGTGCATCGCGGGCGCGCACCTGGCGCGCCAGGCCCATACCGGCCATGCCGCTGCCGACGATGATCAGAGGATCGCTCATAACGCCTCACGCACTGATGACAAGCTCATGGTAATGACATATCCACACCCGGCGTGGTGGGCTATCGCTCGAACGCCGAAAAAGCGCGTAAGCTGCGCATGTTACACTAACATCTTTCTTTTCTAAGCCATCGCTCTCATGTCTCCTGACCGCTTCCCGGGCTGGCCGCACTGGCTGCCCATCGCCGCGCAGCGTCCTCGAATGAGCCCCGACTGGTGGCCCTGGGTGGCCTCTCGCGATTCGCTGACCGCGCGCTTGCGCATCGCCAGTCCCCGTCCATTCTCGGTGCGCCTGCTCGCCCAGGGCGTGACCAGGCCACGCCTCGACGAAGCCCAGGCACTGGGGCTGCCGCACCGCACGCACGTCTGGCACCGGGAAGTCCTGTTGCGGCTGGGCGATGCCTCCTGGGTTGCGGCCCGTTCCGTGGCACCGCTGGAGGGGCTGTCCGGCGCACGGTTGTGCACGCTGGGAGAGCGTTCGCTGGGCAGTTGGCTATTTCGGCAACCGAACCTCGAGCGCGGCCCCATCGAAGCGATCCGTGCACCGGCCGTGACGGGGCTGGGCGCCTGGCGAGGCGACGCCGGCCCCTGGGGGCGGCGCTCGCTCCTGCGCGTGGGCAGAACCAGGATTCTCGTTCAGGAATTCTTTCTCGCCGCGATGGCCGCTGACCTCTCGCTGCCATCGCGCTAAGCTGGCCGCTCACGTTACACAGCCACGTTGCTTTGCACAGCCACGTTGTCATAGGAGAGCCCGATGTCCGCCGACTCATCCGATGCCGCGCGCCCCAGCGGCCTGGCCCGCGTGCCGGACTTTCTGCGCCTGACACGACTCGACCGCCCCATCGGCACCTGGCTGCTGATGTGGCCGACGTTGTGGGCGCTGTGGCTGGCGGCCGAGGGCATCCCCGAACGCGGTACGCTGCTGATCTTCGTCATCGGCGTGTACGTGATGCGTGCCGCCGGTTGCGTGGTCAACGACTACGCCGATCGCCATTTCGATGGGCACGTCAAGCGTACCCGCGACCGGCCACTGGCCACCGGTCGCATCACCGAAAAAGAAGCCAAGGTGCTCTTCGCGGGCCTGGTGATCGTTGCCTTCGGCCTGGTCTGCCTGACCAACCTGCCAACCGTGCTGCTGTCCTTCGCGGCACTGGCCCTGGCGGCCACCTACCCGTTCATGAAACGCTATACGCACTTCCCCCAGGTAGTGCTGGGGGCTGCCTTCTCGTGGGGGATCCCCATGGCGTTCATGGCCATTCAACGCCAGGTACCGCTGGAAGCCTGGCTACTGCTCGCCGCCAACGTGGCCTGGACGGTGGCTTACGATACCGAATATGCCATGGTCGACCGCGATGACGACCTGAAGGTCGGCATCAAGTCCACGGCGGTGCTGTTCGGGCGCGCCGACCGCCTGATGATCGGACTGCTGCAGGCGCTGACCCTGCTGCTGCTGGCCTGGGTCGGCCTGCGCCTGGCGCTGGGAGGCTTCTTCTGGCTGGGGCTGGCTGCGATGGGGGCGATCTTCGTCTTCCAGCACCGCTTGATCCGTCATCGCGAACGCGACCCTTGCTTCCGGGCCTTTCTCAACAATCATTGGGCCGGTCTGGTGGTCTTCGCGGGCATCGCCTTGTCGCTATGGCCTATGCTGTAGATCGCGTGTCACGAAGTTGTCACATTAGCGCGTTGTAATCGTCATGCTGATGTCATTCATGAGTGATTCGCGCCATCGCGATCCGCAAGAGGCCTACGCCCATGACCGCCAAGACCGTGCTCATCGTCGATGACGAAGCGTCCATCCGCGAAATGATCGCGGTGGCGCTGGAAATGGCCGACTACCGTGTGCTGGAAGCCGACAACGCCCAGGCGGCACATGCCATGGTGGTCGACGACCAACCCGACCTGTTGCTGCTCGACTGGATGATGCCCGGCACCAGCGGCATCGAACTGGCGCGGCGTCTCAAGCGCGATACCGCCACTGCCGAATTGCCGATCATCCTGCTCACTGCCAAGAGCGAGGAAGACAACAAGATCCAGGGGCTGGAAGCCGGCGCCGACGACTACATCACCAAGCCCTTCTCGCCGCGGGAGTTGGTGGCACGCCTCAAGGCCGTGCTGCGCCGCACGACTCCCAAGGGCGTGGAGGACCCGGTGGAGATCGAGGGCCTGCTCCTCGATCCGGTCAGCCATCGGGTCAGCGCCAACGGCCAGGCGCTGGATGTAGGGCCTACCGAGTATCGGCTCTTGCAGTTCTTCATGACCCACCAGGAGCGGGCCTACACGCGTAGCCAGTTGCTCGATCAGGTCTGGGGTGGCAATGTCTACGTCGAGGAGCGCACCGTCGACGTGCACATCCGCCGCCTGCGCAAGGCGCTCGGTGACGCCCATCAACATCTCATCCAGACGGTACGCGGCACCGGTTATCGCTTCTCCGCCAAGGACTAGCGCGTGCACTATTGGACCAACGAACTATGGCGACTGGCGTACCTGGTCGTCGGACTCGGTGCCCTGGGCTGGCTGCTCGGCGAGCCCGGCTGGGGGCTGGCCGCCGGCCTGGGCCTCTACGTGTATCTGCATCTGCGCCATTTGCGTGCCCTGTACGTCTGGCTGACCCAGCACCCCCACGAGACACCCCCCGTCGGGGCCGGCGTCTGGGGCGATCTGTTCGACCGCCTCTACAAGTATCAGAAGACGCAGCGCCAATCCCAGGCACGCCTGCGCGACATCATCCGGCGCGTGCAGGACTCCTGCGAGGCGATGCGCGATGCCGTGGTCATGCTCGACGGCCATGGCGATCTGGAGTGGTGGAACACCGCCGCCACGCAGATGCTCGGCTTTCAATCGCCCCATGACCGCGGCCAGCACATCACCAACTTCCTGCGGGACCCGCGCTTCGTGGCCTACTTCAACGCCCGCGATTACCGCGAACCGCTCACCCTGGCATCGCCCTTGCGCGATGACGTGACGCTGCAGTACCAAGTCACGTTGTTCGGCGACAACGAGCGGCTGGTCATGGCCCGCGACATCTCGCGACTGCATCGCCTGGAAGAAATGCGGCGCGACTTCGTCGCCAACGTTTCCCACGAACTGCGCACGCCGCTCACCGTGCTCACCGGCTATCTGGAAACCTACCTCGACAACGCCGATCAATTACCGCCCCGCTGGCAACGGGGTCTCGGACAGATGCAGGAGCAGTCGCAACGCATGCAGCGACTGGTCGAGGATCTGCTGTTGCTGTCGAAGCTGGAAACCGACCAGACCCGTGACGATCCGGTACCGCTGGACATGGCCTCGCTGCTGGCGAACATTCGCGACGATGCCGCCGCGCTCTGCAACGGCAGTCATGACGTGCGCCTGGAAATCGACGACGACCGCCATCTGCTGGGCGCCGATGGCGAGATACGCAGCGCCGTTTCCAACCTGGTCTTCAACGCCGTGCGATACACGCCGTCGGGCAGCACCGTCACGCTGCGCTGGAAGGCCTGGAAGGAGGGCGCCGCGGTCGAGGTCGAGGACGACGGCGAAGGGATCGATCCGGTACACCTGCCACGCCTCACCGAGCGTTTCTACCGCGTCGACAAGGGGCGCAGCGCCGCCAACGGCGGCACCGGCCTGGGCTTGGCCATCGTCAAGCACGTCCTGCTGCGCCACGACGCGCACCTCGATATCGACAGCCACCCCGGCCAGGGCGCACTCTTTCGTTGCGTGTTTCCCGCCTCACGGCTGAATGCCGCCCCTGCCGAACGCCGCGCCGTGGGCGGCGACTAGCCTTGTAGGCTCGGCATCGCCCGCTTCTGGAAAGGCGCTCGGCTGCAACCGTCACGGTCGGATGGAGAAAAAGCGGCGGGAGAAAAAAGAGTGCCCACGTGCATGTGGGCACTCGTCACGTCGACCGGCCCAGGATGGACGATCGGTCACATCTGGCACCATCCATCGTACTGGCGCTGCTACTCATGCCGCCTGAACTTCGATACGCCGAGTGCGATGGCTATCCTTCTTGGGTAGCGTCAGCGTCAAGACACCATTGACGATAGTGGCCGTAATGGCATCGCTATCTATCTCGTGGCTGAGATTGAAACGCCGTGCGAACCGTTGTCCGCGGACCTCGGCATGCAACGCACTCAGTCCTTCCGGCATGTTCAAGACTATGTCGCCTTCCAGGCTCAGCACGTTGTTGTCGATTTCCACTTTCAGCGACTCGTGCGTCACACCGGGCATATCCGCCACCAGCTTGAGGACGTCGGACTCCTCGAAGATATCCACCGCCGGTAGCAGAGCGTCCTGTGAACGCTTTTCCTGGTCACGCTGTTGAAGCGGAGAGTGGTTGGATGAACGAACGATGTTACTCATGGTGCATGCCTCCTTGGTTCAAGGTGATCGACGTTCTTCAAGCCGCCTTGACTTCGATACGCCGCGGCTTGAGTTCCTCTCGCTTGGGCAACACGATCTCGAACACGCCATGGGCATGTCGCGCCTCGGCACGCTCGGCGTCCAGTCCATCCGGCAATGCGATCGCACGCACGAACTCGCCACTGGCCCGCTCGCGCCGGAATACCGGACGCGCGTTTCCATCCTCGTCGCTGTTCGGCAGCGTATCGCGCCGTCCACGCAGGGTGAGGACGTTATCCTGGACATCGATGGTCAGATCCGACGGCGACAACCCTGCGGCAAATACGTAGACCCGCACGGCATCGTCGCTTCGCGCCACGTTGATCATCGGGAAACTCCCGCGTGGCACCGCGCGAATATCCATCGCGTCGCCGTCATTCAAGAAGCCATCCAGCAGTTGACGGAACCAGTCCAATTGCTGGGGCGCCCCCGTCTCGAAACGCTTGATATCGTCGAACATGGCGAACACCTCCTACATTAGACAGACTCTCGAGAGAGACCGCCACGCGAAGATGCAGCACCTCTCTCATAGGCGAAAATAGGAGCGGTCGAGGGGTTTTCAAGGGGCTCGAGCATGCATTTTCCGAGTGCCGATGTCCGTGTGGACAAGTCGACGTTACCACGCAGGGGAAGCGGGCAAGCAGGCGAGGGAGTCAGCCGTTGGCCACGCGGCGTGGCGGTTGCGCCTCGGTCTTCTCGCGGCACGCCAGCGGACAGTTGCCGCAATAGCCCAGGCCGGGCAGAAGGTAGCGAATGCAACAGACGCGCCGGATGGGCTCGATGTCACCCTCGGCGTTCTCGCGATGACGAACGGGCTGGAACAACGGATTGCGCTGACCGTCGGCCAGCTCGCGCAGGGTCATCCAGCGTTCGCCGAGCGCCGCGCCCGACCGGGCTTCCGGCAAGGCGTGCAACTGGCGCACGAGATAGTCGACGTATTGTCCCAGATTGCTCCAGAGCGCACGTGGCGCGATGCCGCTGTGGTGCGCCATGCACGTGATGGCGGGCCCCCAGGTGTCGCGTATCAGAGGCAAAAAGCGCGCTTCTGCTCGGGTGTCGACCAGAGGCGAGGACGTCTCCTCGACCACCAGCGCATCGATGAGCATGTCCTCGCCGAGTACGACCCCGAGACGCGGCAGCGCGAGCGGCAGCTGGCGATCCGCCAGCAGATTGTGCGCCACGCCCGTGTACGTCGTCAGCGCCAGGAAGTACTTCGACCAGAGCGACATGACGGCGCGGCAGTCGCCATGCTGATGTTCGGCGCCATAGCGCTGGATCACGTGCGCCATGCCGCGACGGGAAAACAGATCCTGCGCTCGCCAGGCCGTCTCGGGTGCCTGGTCCCAGGTCATCAGCTTGCGATCCATCCCCTTCAGGGGGCCGGCATACAACCGGGTGAGCGACACCGACATCGAAGACGTTTCCTGTGGCGAGGCCGAAATGGGTGGCGTGGGTCATGGCCCACGCCAGGCAGCGTAAATGAAAACCACTCGCGACTCAATCGCGCCAAGATCTTGCCGGCGACGCCGTCGAGCGATGGCTTGCAGGACCTAGAAGTCGTAGGTCAGGCTCGCGCGCACATTACGCTCCGCACCGAAGTAGCAGTATTGAAGCGAGTTGCACGAGGCCACGTATTCCTTGTCGAGCAAGTTGCCCACATTGAGTTGCACCTGCATGCCCGACATGCCCATCTGCCCCAGGTCATACCCCAGCATGGCATCGACCAGCGTGTAATCGGGCACTTGTTCGGTGTTGGCGCGATCCGCTTGGATATCGGCGTAATAGCGCACCCCCAGCCCGGCATCCAGCCCCGCAAGCGCCTCGCTCTGGAAAGCATAATGGCTCCACAGGCTGGCTTGATGGCGTGGGGCATAAATGGCGTGACTGCCTTCTTCGTCCGGATCTTCGCTCTTGGTATAGCGGATATCGGTATAGCTGTAGGCGGCCTGCAAGCGCAATCCCTCGGTCAACTGCTTGCGGGCTTCCAGCTCCAGGCCCTGAGACTCGATTTCGCCGATGGAGCGGTAGGGGTCGGTGGGCTGCTCCTTGGTGGCGACGTTTTCCTGGGTGATGCGGAACAGCGAGAGGCTGTAGCGATCCTCGGTTCCCGGGGGCTGATACTTGAGGCCCGTCTCCCATTGCTCGCCTTCCATCGGTTCGAGCACGTCACCCTCGGCATCGACGAAACTGGTCGGCGTGAAGGCCGTGTTGTAGCTCATGTAGGGCGCGACACCATTATCGAACATATAGAGCACACCGGCTCGACCACTGAACTGGGTATCGTCCAGTTTGTCTTCGCTATCTTTCAGGTAGTCGGTGTTCTCGATATTAACCCAGTCGTAACGGCCTCCGAGCGTCAGGCGCCAGCGGTCGAACGCCATCTGATCCTGTAGATAAACCCCCGTCTGTGTCAGTTCATGACGTTCGTCGCTGGCTGTGGCGATCGCTCCCACAGGATCGGCGCCGTACTGCGGATCGAAGGGATTGATATTCGGGAAAACGCCAGATGTGTAGACGATATCGTTCTGGCGTGTCTGATAATCCACACCGACCAGCAGCGTATGGTCGATGAAGCCACCGTCGAGATTGGCTTCTACTTGGTTATCGATGGTCCAGGCTTCCAGCGACTCTTGGGCACCGTAATAGTAACGCTTGAGTTCGTTGCTATCCCCATCGACCCAGACGTTTTGCCCTATCAGGTTGCCCGCACTATCGTAAAGGTATTCAGCACCTTGGGTGACCTGATCCAGATCGACATCAGCATTCAGATAACGGACCTTCTGACGCGCTGTCCAGGCATCGTTGAAGCGATGCTCGAGGCTGTAGCCGAACATGCGCTGGGTACGCTCGAACTTGTCGTAATCGTCCTCGCCATCGAAGAAGTTGTTGCTGATCTTCCGTCCATTGTGGCTTTCCACCGCCCCCTCGTAAGGCATGCCGGAGTGATAACCGCCCTCCGGATCCTTTTGCAGATAGGCCATGAACGACAGGGTCGTGTCGTCGGTGACGTCCCAGGTCACCGATGGCGCGATGGCATAGCGCTCCTCCTCGACCGTGTCGAACTGGGTATCCGCACCGCTGGCCAGCCCCACCACGCGATAGGCGGCCCGCCGCTCGTCGTCCAGAGGGCCGGTCAGATCGAACGCCGCGCTGCGCTGACTGTTGTTGCCGACGCTGAACCGCAGCTGACGATGCGTCTCGAACTGCGGCTGCTTGCTGGTCAACGCCACCAGGCCACCGGGGGAGGAGCGCCCGTAGAGTACGGAGGCCGGTCCCTTGACGATTTCGACGCTCTCCAGGAAATACGGATCGATCACCATCGAGCTGTAACCGTTGGTATCGCCCATGACCTTGAGGCCATCGAGATAGGTATTGCTCAAGCTGCCGTCGGAGAACCCTCGCATGACCAGGTAGTCGTAGCGGTTGGAGGCGCCGACCTGGTTGGTATAGACGCCCGGCGTATATTGCGCGGCTTCCCTGAGGGTGCGGGTATCACGCTCATCCATCTCGTCGCGATCGACACGCGAGACGGACTGGGGGGTTTCGACAATCGGCGTCTGGGTCTTGGTGGCGGCCTGGCCCGAGACCGTCACGGTGGACAGATCGACGGCATCGGTTTCTCCGCCCTCGGTTTGCGCCCAGCCCGTCATGGGGACGAACATCACGCCGGCCAGACACGCGCAGGTAAGCCAGTGGGGAGACAGTGTGCGACTCATGGGAAACGGATCCTCGCTCTCGTCATCGGGCCGATATCGACCCATTTCTTATGGAGAGTGAGAATTATTAACTTTTAAGAGTCATTCTGCTTATGGAAAATGACGAAAAACCTATGCGTAATGCTGCAACCCCGTCCGGCGAGGGAACCTGCGTCATGCATCGACATCACGGCCATCGCCTCGTTACCGCCTGAACCGCACGGCGCCCACTATGCCCCTTGCCGCTGCAAAGCACGGGGCGACACGCCATAACGCTGCTTGAAGGCGGTGGCGAAATTGCTGGCGTGCCGATAGCCGACACGGGTTGCGACGTACTGCACGCTATAGCCTTCCCGGAGCAGATCATGCGCCATTTCGAGGCGGCGTTGACGCAGGTACTCGAAGACCGGCTGGCCGTACGCCTGGCGGAACTTGTCACGCAACACGCTGGGACTCATGCAGGCCAGTTGCGCCAGGGAGTCGAGGTCATGCGAGGCCTCGAGATGATCGTGCAGACAGGCACGCACGCGTGCCAGATGATGGCGATCGCGCACGCCCAGACGGCGCGTCTGCTCGGCCGGGGCGTTTTCTCTGGCTGCCAGCCCATGTGCCATCAGCTGCAACCCCAGTCCCTCGCCGAGCAACGTATGCGAGATCCCCTTCCCCGCGGCGTTCAACCACTGTTCGAGCGATGACAGAAGACCCTCGGGGGGTGCCAGCCGCCAGGCACCATCCGGTGAAGACGTCAGCAGTTCTGCCAAGGGCGCGGCCAGCCGATTCTGTGTGGTGCGCGCATCGTCGAGCAGCGTCAGATTGATCGCGCGCAGGCGCTGGCCGCCCATGTGGCGCGCACTCAGCGGGCAGCGCCCGTCGTTGACCAGCATCACCCCCTCGCGAGGCGACAGCGTGAGGCGCTTCTCGCCATGCATCAGCTCGGCCTGCCCCTCGAGCATGACGATGATCGACACGTGCGCCGGAGCATCCGCCAACGCGTGAGTTTCGTAGGTGTGATGAATCGTGAGTCGCGAGCCGACGAGACTGATGCCCGTATCCGGGCGACATTCATCGACCCAGCCTTCGGCCACCGTGGTGGACACGGCATCGGCACGGGTCAAGGAGGGGAAGTGATGATACAAACGATAACGGCGCTCGAAAGCGCCGAAATCGGCCATGGTGAGGCGCTGGGCCGGCGCCGTGGCATCGTGCGTCATGCCTGTCGCCGGACCCATGACAGCCTCCCGATGGGCGTTACGCAGTGGCTTCGGCGTAGCGACGAGCCACTTCGTCCCAATCGATGACCTCGAAGAAGGCCTTGATGTACTCGGGACGCTTGTTCTGGTACTTGAGGTAGTAGGCGTGCTCCCACACGTCCAGCCCCAGAATCGGCGTGTTGCCGTGCATCAGCGGGCTGTCCTGGTTGAGCGTGTTTTCCACGACCAGGTGCTTGGCAGGCGTGACCGACAGCCAGGCCCAGCCACTGCCGAAGCGCTTGACGGCAGCCTGAGTGAAGGCTTCGCGGAAGGCGTCATCACCACCCAGGTCGCGCTCGATGGCCGAAGCCAGATCGCCCTTGGCGGCACCGCCGCCCTGCGGTGACATGACGGTCCAGAACAGCGAGTGGTTGGCATGGCCACCACCGTTGTTGATGACCGCCTGACGCTTGTCTTCCGGCACGCGCTCGAGCTCGCCCAGCAGGGTTTCGACGGGCAGCGATTCGAGCCCGGTGCCTTCCAGCGCCGCATTCAGATTGTTGACGTAGGTCTGATGGTGACGGCTATGGTGAATCTCCATGGTCAACGCATCGATGTGCGGTTCCAGAGCATCATAGGCATAGGGTAACGTCGGCAGTTGATGCGCCACGACATACCTCCATAATTAATCTTTCATCGAATGTCGAGCGTTGGCCGGAGACTGCGCCAACGGCAAGTTGTACTTATCAATAATAGTTTTCATTGCAGGTTTGTCAATTACTTAGCCGCCTTCGCGAGGTGTCAGAACACCTTGTCGAGCACGAACATCAACATGAAGCCACCCAGCACGCCGAAGGTCGCATCGCCCTCGTGTCCCTTGCGGTGCGACTCGGGAATGATCTCGTGACTGATCACGAACAACATGGCCCCGGCGGCGAACGCCAGACCGAAGGGCAGCAGGGCATCGACGATATGCACCGCGAACGCGCCGATGACACCACCCACAGGCTCCACCAGGCCACTCAAGAACGCCGCCCCCAATGCCGTGGGGCGCGAGTAGCCGATGGCCAGCAGTCCCAGGGAGACGATCAGCCCTTCGGGCAGATTCTGAAGACCGATACCCAGCGTCAACGCCACGCCGGCGGCCATGTCGCCGCGCGCATAGCCCACACCGACCGCCAGCCCCTCGGGGAAGTTATGAATGGTGATGGCAAAGATGAACAGCCAGATGCGGCGAATCTGCAAGGCATCGGCACCGCCCTGCTTGCCCAGCGTGAAGTGCTCGTGCGGCACGAAGCGATCCATTCCCCAGACCAGGAGGCCGCCGCAGACGATCCCGGCACAGACGATCGTCAAGGCCCAGCCGATCGTGCCGGTCAAGGCCAGGGAATCCTCGTAGGCCGGCATGGCCAGGGAGTACGCCGTCGCGGCAAGCATCACGCCGGCGCCGAAGCCCATCAAGGCATCCTCGAGACGCTGACTGATGTGGCGCAGCACCATGATCGGCAGCGCCCCCACCGGCGTGAACAACCCCGCCACCAGGCTCGCCAGCACCCCCGCCTGGAGCGTGGATAACGTTCCCAGCCAATCGCGCATCTGGGCCCCCAGCCACCACACCAGCAAGGCGCCCACGGCCGCGACGAGCAGAATCCCCAACGCCCAGCGACGCCGAATGAAGCCGCCACTGGCCATGGAGGGCGCGTGTGTCTCTTGCATGCAGGGTCTCCTTGTCGCGTCGAGATCGTTCATCGTGCCACGGCCGGCAGATGACGATAATAATGATCCCAGAGTATCACCGCGCCAGCCACGCCGCCCGGCAGCAGCACGAGGTTGAGCACCGGTACCCAGGTCGCCAGCGACATGCCCAGACCGAAGGTCAGCGTCGGCCACCAACGTGCACGCAATCGCCGTCGCATGTCGCTAAAGCTCACCTGATTGTTGTCCATGGGATAATCCAGGTATTGAATCGCCAGCATCCAGGCCGAAAAGGCGGCCCACAGCAGCGGCATGAACATGTTCACGCCCGGCACGAAGCCCAGCACGAACAACAGCGCCATGCGCGGCAGCATGTAGCGCAACTTGACGAGTTCGCGCCCCAGGGCATCGACACCGGCGCGCATCAGGCTCCGCGTGTCACTGGGCGGGCTGCCGGTGAGTCGCCATTCGACCTTCTCGGCGAGAAAGCCATAGAAAGGCGCGGCGATCAGGTTGGTCACCAGCGTGAAGGTGAAGAACACCATCAACAGCAAGCTCACCACCAGAAGCGGCCAGATCAGCCATTCCAGCCACTCGAGCCACCCCGGCACCTTGAGCATCCAATAGTCCAGCCAGCCGCCGAAATGCGTGAACAGATAGGCGAGCGTCGCGGCATACAACACCAGGTTGACCAAGACCGGGGCAATGACGAAACGTCGCATGCCCGGCGACAACACGAGCCGTGTTCCGCGTCCGATGGCCGTGAAAGCGTGCAGCATCGCAGGAATTCCTCGACGAACGATGACGGAGGCCATGCGCGACAGCATGGCATGCTTGCCATCCAGCGCCCATCTTTCGCGCTGGATGAGAAATTTCATACTCGTATGATGCCATATCAGACTTAATGCTCAGCCAAAGGCATGAGCCACTCGGCCTTTCGGCGCAACCGGGCGAATCGAGCGTCGGCGCGACGTCGCCTTGTGCTAACGTTCCTAGCACCGGGATGCCTGCATGGCAGTGCTCAGGCGCTCCCACCCGCCTGCTTGCATGACGCCGGGCCCGGCATCGCGACGAGAGAACACCGCATGGTCAATGTCCCGGGGGTCGCTGCCCCCGATCATCCCGATGAAACGCGTCGCCTCGACGAGCTGCACCGCCTGGGGTTGATGGATACCCCGCCCGAGAAGCGTTTCGACGACATCACCCGGCTGACCGCCCGAGTCTTCGGCGTGCCCATTGTGCTGATCACACTGGTTGACCGCCACCGTCAGTGGTTCAAGTCGCGTTTCGGCATTGATGCCTGTGAAACGTCCCGCGACAACGCCTTCTGCGCGCACGCCTTGCTGGAACGCAAGCTGCTGGTGATCGAGGATACCACCCGGGATGCGCGTTTCCGTGACCATCCGCTGGTCACCGAGACGCCTTACATTCGCTTTTATGCCGGCGCCGTCATTCGCACGGCCGCGGGGCTGCCACTGGGCACGCTGTGCCTGATCGATCACCATCCACGCCATTTCGATGCCTCCCAGCGCGAGATATTGCTCGATCTCGCCCGACTGGTGGAGAACGAAATCGGCGACGATGCCATCATGCGGCTGGAACGCGCACGCGCGGAGATCGGCACGCAATTCGATCCGCAAACTCGCCTGGCCACGCAGCAGCGCTTTCAACAACTCATCGAGGCGCGTCTGAACGCGCTCTCCGACGACGACACCCTGTGCGGCGTGGCGGCCATCGATCTCTACGGCATGCGCGCGATACGCACGCGCTTCTCGCTCCAGGTCAGCAACAATGTCCTGATGCGATGCATCGCTCGGGTCGAGAAGGCTCTGGACGGATTCGTCTTCGACCTGGCGCGTATCGATGACCAGCGTCTGGGCGTCCTGCTCTATCGCGGCGACGCCACACGCATGGCTACCACCATGGCGGCACTGGCCACCACGCTGCGCGCCCCCTACATCGCCGCCGGCAAGACGGTCACCGCGGCCGCTCGCGTGGTCTGGGCCCATGATGCTCCCCGGCTTGGCCATGCCGACGACATTCTCTCCGCCTTGCAGCATACCTGCCGCCGGCTCCACAGCGAACGCGGCGCCGACCTGTTTCGTCTCGATACGCCCGAGGTCCTGCCGCGTCTGACGCGCCGCAATCTGTTGCGTCGACGCACCGCCTCGGCCCTGGCCGAGGATCGCTTCTGTCTGCACTATCAACCCCAGGTCAGCGTGCGCGACTTTCGCGTGCACGGCTTCGAGGCGTTGCTGCGCTGGCACGATACAGAATTGGGGTGGGTCAACCCTCAGGATATCGTCGACATCGCCGAAGAAATCGATCTCGGCGATCAACTGGATATCTGGGTCTTGCGGCGGGTCATGCGACAGCTTTCCGTATGGCGGGATCGCGGGCACGACGTGTTGCCGGTGGCGCTCAATATCTCGCAGGAACAGCTCGCCCGGCCTGCCTTCGCCGACCGGTTCTGCGCATTGCTTGCCCAATACCGCTTGCCGGGCCGCCTGCTCAAGCTGGAAGTACTGGAACGCTCGCTGATCGACGATCCCGAGGCCATCATCGAGAGCATGCAACGCCTCAAGCGTCATGGCGTGGGCTTCGCCATCGACGACTTCGGCACCGGTTACTCGTCGCTCGCCTACCTCACGCGCATCCCCTTCGACACGCTCAAGATCGACAAGAGCTTCATCGAGCGCATCGGCGACGACCCGCGCGTGGGCTCACTGGTACGCTCGATCATCTCGCTGGGACGCGATGCCGGCATGCATGTCGTCGCCGAGGGCGTGGAAACCGACGCCCAGGTCCAGCGCCTGCGCGACTTTCACTGCCACAGCATACAGGGCCATGTGTTCTCGGGCGCCCTGCCTCCGACGCATGCCGAAGCGTTGCTTCACAACGTCGCGAACGTCACCCCGCCCGGCCAGTGACGCCTGGCCTCACTGGCCCAGCGACTCATCCAGCTCACCGGGGTCGGTATGCCGAACATCGAGCCCCTTGACCAGATAGATGACGTGTTCGGCGAGATTGTCGGCATGGTCACCCACCCGCTCCAGCGCGCGCAGAATGGTCATCACGCTGAGGATGGTGGTGATGGCACGCGGATCTTCCATCATGAAGGTCACCAGCGAGCGCGTGGCCGTGGTGTATTCATTGTCGACGGACTCATCCTCGTGCAGCACGTCCAGCGCCAGACGCGTGTCGAAACGCGCGAAGGCCGTCAACGCATCGCGCAGCATCTTGCGCACGTGCTCGCTCAAGTGACGAATCTCGACCATGCCGCGCGAATGCCGTCCCGCCTCGATGAGCGCCAGGGCGTTGCGGGCGATCTTGTTGGCTTCGTCGCCGACGCGCTCGAGGTCCGAGGTGGCGCGAATCACCGCCAGCACCAGGCGCAGATCGGACGCCGCCGGCTGACGACGTGCCAGGACGCGCGTGCACTCCTCGTCGATCTTGAGTTGCATGTCGTTGACGGCGGTATCGTTGTCGCGCACCCGCTCGGCGGTACGGCTATCGCCTTCGAGCAATGCCTCGACGGCGTCCTGCACCTGTTTCTCGACCAGTCCGCCCATGGCCATCAACTGGGTCTTGAGTTGCTCCAGTTCCTGGTTGAACTGGCGTGAAATATGCTGACTGTGCGTTTCGTTGGTAATGTCCATGGCACTGCTCCGCTGATAGGAATCGCCGCGACTCACCCCACGCGGCCGGTAATGTAATCTTCGGTGCGCCGTAGGCGCGGATTGGTGAACAGGGTATCGGTCGGGGCGTACTCGACCAGCTCGCCACCGTGCAGGAACGCGGTGTAATCGGAGACCCGCGCCGCCTGCTGCATGTTGTGCGTGACCAGAACCAGCGTCAGCTGCGATTTCAGCCCGCGAATCAACTCCTCGATCTTGAGCGTCGAGATCGGATCCAGTGCCGAGGCCGGCTCGTCGAGCAGCAGCACGTCGGGGCGCACCGCCAGTGTCCGGGCGATCACCAGGCGCTGCTGCTGACCGCCCGACAACGTCCAGGCCGAGGCATGCAGGTTCGTCTTCACCTCGTCCCACAGCGCCGCCGACAGCAACGCCCATTCGATGATCTCGTCCAGCTCGCGCTTGCGTCGAATGCCCTGCAGGCGGAGCCCATAGGCCACGTTTTCGTAGATCGACATGGGAAACGGATTGGGTGCCTGAAAGACCATGCCCACGCGCCGACGCAGCTCGGCCACGTCGACCTCGCGGGCGTGGATATCCTGCCCCTCGAGCCGGATGCGGCCCGTCCGCGTCACCTGGTCGTTGAGGTCGTGCAATCGGTTGAGCGCACGCAACAACGTCGACTTGCCGCACCCCGAGGGTCCGATGAACGCCGTCACTCGATGCCGCGGCACCTTGAGCGTCAAATCGCTCAGCGCCGGCTTGTCGTCATAGGCAAGCGACAGGTTCTCGATATCGAAGCAACTCGACGCCGAGGAGAAATCGACCACCGGCGGCGACCCACGCACGGCCTCGCCGGAAGGAAAAGAAGCGGCTGACAACGGTGACGAGCCTCCTACGAACGTTCCAGTGCACGGTGACGTGCCCTGAGATGATGACGCAACAATATTGCAGTTAGATTAAGCACGACGATGACCGCGACCAGCAATGTCGCCGTGGCGAACACCAGCGGCATCGCGGCTTCGGCATCGCGGCTGGCGAAACCGAGATCGAACACGTGATAGCCAAGATGCATGAACTTGCTTTCGAGGTGCAGGAAAGGAAATTCGCCATCCAGCGGAATCTCCGGTGCCAGCTTGGCCACCCCGACCAGCATCAGCGGCGCCACTTCGCCGGCGGCGCGCGCCACGGCCAGGATGACCCCGGTGAGCATCGACGGCAGCGCCATGGGCACCACCACGCGCTTGAGCGTCTCGAAACGCGTCGCGCCCAGCGCCAGCGACCCCTCGCGGAGCGTACCGGGCACCCGCGCCAGCCCCTCCTCGGTGGCCACGATCACCACCGGCAACGTCAGCAAGGCCAGCGTCAGCGACGCCCACAACAGTCCCCCGGTGCCGAAGGTCGGCGAAGGCAGCGCCTCGGCGTAGAACCAGCGGTCGATTTGCCCGCCGAGCCCGTAGACGAACACGCCCAGACCGAACACGCCGTAGACGATCGACGGCACCCCGGCCAGGTTGCGCACCGCGATACGCACCAGCCGCGTCACGGGCCCCTGGCGTGCGACTTCGTTGAGATACAACGCCGCCAGCACCCCGAACGGCGTGACCACCAGCGACATCAATATCACCATCAGCAGGGTGCCGAAGATCGCCGGCCATACCCCGCCTTCGACGCGCCCATCGCCGGGCGCCTCGCTGAGAAAGCGCCACACGCCATCCACCCAGGCCAGCAGCTTGTCGCCGACATGCATGCGATTGGGCCAGGCCAGCGACTGGACCTGGGCGAACGGCAAGGTCACGTCACGCCCCTCGACATTGTGCAGGGACAACGTGGCGAGCTCGGCATCGCCTGCCAGCGCCTGGTGCAGCCGCGATTCGGCGGCATCGCCGCGGAGTCGCTCCCCGGCCGGTGTCGTCACCGCCGCCAGGCGACCGATGAACGGCCCCCAGTCCCGCCGCTGCACATAGACCAGGGACGCCGGCGTCTCGCGCTCGACGATGCTGTCCACCGCGATCCAGCGCCATACCTGCCCGTCGAGATCGCGGTTGGCGGTGAAGTAGCGACGAGTCTCGGCCTCGCCGCCACGGGGGATGCCGGCGACCTGTTGACCGTTCTCGAGGGTGAGGCGCTCGATGTCGGCGGGCCAGAAATGCGCCAGGCCGCGCACGGCGATCAAGGCCAGCAATGCCACCACGGCCAGCAGCGAAAGCGCCACGCAGGCGCCGCTCAGCCAGCGCCACAGGCTGTCGCGTCCCAGTCGCCATCTCATGCGCGCGCTCCATAACGCCGGTAACGACGCTTGAGTCGCCAACGCACCACTTCGGCGAGGGTATTGACGACGAAGGTGAACACGAACAACAGCAGCGCTCCGAGCAGCAAGAGGCGATAATGCGTGCCTCCCACCGCGGCTTCGGGCAATTCGATGGCCAGATTGGCGGCCAGCGAGCGCAGCCCCTCGAAGAGACTCGGCGACATCAATGGCGTATTGCCGGTGGCCATCAGCACGATCATGGTTTCTCCCACGGCACGCCCCGCGCCGATCATCACCGCCGCGAGAATACCCGGCGCGGCGGCGGGCAACTGCACGCGCCATAACGTCTGCGCCCGGGTCGCCCCCAGCGCCAGGGATCCCTCCGCCAGCGAGCGGGGAACGCCGGAAAGCGCCTCCTCGGCCAGCGAGTAGAGCGTCGGGATGACGGCCAGTCCCATGGCCATGCCGACGATCAGTGCATTGCGCTGCGCGTAGTCCCAGCCCAGCGTCTGCTGCATCCAGGCTCGCAGGTCACCGCCGAACCACCAGGCCTCGAGCCAGGGCGAAACACTCAACGCCGCCCAGCACAGCAGCGCCAGGGGCACGATCAATCCCACGCCGACGCCCACCGGCGGCAAACGCGCCTCCCAGCGCGCGGGCAGACGCCGCCACAACCAGCCGCACGCCACGCTCCCCAGCGGGACGCAAATGAAAAGCGCCAGGGTGCCGGCAAGGTGTTGCTCGACGAAGGGGGCCACGAGCAAGCCCGCGACGAACCCGATGACCACGCCAGGCAGGGCCTCCATCAACTCGATGGCCGGCTTGAGGCGTGCGCGCTGGCGCGTCGACATGTAACACGCACTGTGCACCGCCGCGCCCAAGGCCAACGGTACCGCGAAGACCATCGCCCAGGCTGCCGCCTTGAGGGTGCCCCACGCCAGCGGCACCAGGCTGTACTTGGGCTCCGCGTCGCCGCTGGCGGCCGCCGCCCAGCGCCACTCGTCGCTGGCGTAGCCCTCATACGTCTGCGGCATCCAGAGCGTGGCGGTGCTCACGGCAGCGTGCGGGGCCTCGACGGCCAGCCGATAAAGGCGTCCGGTCTCGCTCAACCAGCGCACCCGATTACCGCGCGCGTCGCTCGACAGGGTGACCGGAAGCGATGCCTCGGGTGCCACGCCCTGCCAGCGCTGGCCGCTCATCGCCTGATAGAGTCCCAGCCGGCCGTCGGCATCCAGTGCCAGCCACAGGCGTTGACGCGGCAGGGCCAGCAGCCGGCGTACCGGTGCCTCGCCCAGGGCGGCATAGGGCGTCTCGGCTGCTTGCCAGCCTTGATCGTCCGGGCGTTGCCGCCAACGCCGCAAGCCACCCTCGGCGTCACCGACGACCAGCGTGCGGCTTCCCTGCAGGAACGCCAGGGCCGTTATCGGCGCGGCCGTTTCGGCACGTGCCGATGGCGCAACGCTGCCGTCCGGGGACAGCTTCCACGAGGTCAAGCGTGTCCCCTGGGACATGACCAGATGCCCCTCGCGGCCCAGGGCAAGATGTTCGGCCCGATCCGGCAGGGCGATACGCCGTGCCGTCCCGCCGTCATGCCACAAGGCCGCCACCTGGCCGTCCGCATCGCGTCCGGCCAGCGCCCAGCCATGCGTCGTGGACTGCAAGTGCAGCGCGGCGACCGGCGCCGAGGCAAACAGCCGCCAGCGCGTGGCCTGCGACCAGCGTGGCTGGCCCCGGGCATCGCGCGGCACCACGCTCACCTCGCCATTGTCCAGGCCCACGGCCAGCGGCAGGGTCTCGCTCGCCTCGGTGACCGTCGTCACGCGGGGCTCGTCGGTCAGCGTCGTCACCTCGCCCTGGGCATCGAACACGCGTCCATTCGCGCTCAGCCAGTATTCGCCATCCTCCGCCAGCCAGACGATGGAGGCTCCCGACGTGGCCGGCGAGGGCTCGGCATCGACCTCGACCGAGGCATCCTCGAACAACGGCAACACGGCCAGCGTCAGATAGACACCGATGGCCAGCACCGCCGCGACCACGCCGATGCCGCTGGCCGCGATCGCGCCCGACGCCAGGCGATCGAGACGCTGGCGTGCGCGACGATTGGCACGCTGGGGAGAAACGAAAGGGTCGGTCATCGGCGAACCCGGCGGCAATCCATGCCATGCAAGTGAAGGTGGAGCATCAGATTACGTCAGTTTGATGACGATTGCGTGACATCGGCAAGGGGTGGCAGTCGCAACGCTCGTCTGGCACTGGCCAGGCGCGACTCGGGCAACGGCACGAACCCCTGACGGGCGACCACGGCCTGGCCTTCGGGCGACAGCACCAGGTCGAAGAAAGCGCGTTCCAGAGGGGGGAGGGACTCGCCCGGCGCCAGGTTGACGTAGAGATACAACGGTCGCGTCAGGGGATAACGGCCACTGACGACGTTGTCGTGCGTGGGCAGACGTGGCGTGCCCCGGTCATCGCGCAGCGCCACCACCTTGACCATCGCCGTGGGATATCCCAGGCCGGCATAGCCGATCGCCTCGCGCGAGCGACCCACCGCGGCCACCACCGCCGAGGATCCTGGAACCTCGTTGACATCGCGGCGAAAATCGCCCCCGCACAGCGCCTCCTGCTTGAACAGCGCATGCGATCCCGAGGCGGTGTTGCGGCCGAAGCGCACGATCCCGCGTGACGCCCATCCGGGCGCATCGACGCCGAGATCGCCCCAGCGTTCGATGCTCGGCGCGTGCCCGCAGAAACGAGTGTCGGCGAACAGCGCCTCGACCTGCGCCCGCGAGAGCGAATCGAGTGGATTGTCGCGGTGCACGAAGAGCGTCAACGCATCCAGCGCCACGGGAACCGCCACCGGCGGATACCCCTGGCGAGCGATGAATTCGCCACGCTCGGCCTCGGTCATGGGACGGGACATGGCCCCGAAGCGCGTGACGCCCTCCGCCAGGGCCGGTGGCGCCGTTCCCGAGCCCGAAGCCTGCACCTGCAGGCGTACCTGCGGGTGTCGCGCGGTGAGCCGTTCTCCCCACTGGATCATCAGCCCGCCCAGCGTATCCGAGCCGATCGACCCCAGCGTGCCGCTCAGCGGCGTCGCCATCGCCAGCATCGGCAACAGCAGCGTTCCCAGAAGAACCGCCACGCACCGCCCCAGCGCCCCGGGCCGGCTCGTCCGTATCGCGTTCATCAAAGCTTTCAACGCCCCCGCCTCCCGTTCTCGCCCGCGACGCCCTTGCCGGACGACTGGTCGTCGAGGCCCGGCGGCGTTTACTATGAGCCTGGTTGCAGCGGCGCGTCGACCGTATGGCAGCAACGCTCACCACGCCATCTGCAACGACGTTCAACAACAACAATCGCCAGGATCCCCAGCATGCACGAACTCGACGACATTCCCACGCCCCAGGGCGAGCTCACGCTCAAGCTCGTGACCCGACGCCAGGATACCAATCTCTACGGCGATATCCCCGGCGGCTGGCTCATGGCGCAGATGGACCAGGCCGCCGAACTCGCCGCGGGACGCCTGGCCCGTGGCCGCACCGCCACGGTGGCCACCGAGGGCATGGATTTCCTGTGTCCGGTGCGGGTGGGCGCGATGGTCAATATCTTCACCCAGGTACGCGAGGTCGGTCGCAGTTCGATCAAGCTGGATGTCGAGGTCTGGATTCGCCCGCCCCACGAACGCGACCCCGAGGAACGCTACAAGGTCACCGAGGCACGTTTCGTGATGGTGGCGCTGGACGACAATGGCCGCATCCGCCCCGTTCCCGAGGCCTAATCCGCCTCGTCCGAATGCCGGCCGCCGCGCCGTACCAGCCAGTAGCTCAATCCCAGGGCCAGTACCGCAGCGGCCAGTGCCAGGATCATCAAGGGATCGATGGTTTCCATGTCCATGACCATGAACTTGCGGACCAGGGCCATGATCGCGATCAGCACCACGATCTCGACCTGGATGAAGCCGCCGCGTCCCTCCATGGTGCGCACGATGGAATTGTTGAACTCCATGGCGATCAGCACCGTCAGGATCATGTCGAATACCGCCTGGAAGACGCGATAATCGAAGGGATCGCGCGTCTGCACGAACAGCAGCTCGATCACGTGCATGATCAGATAATACAGCGCCACCAGCACCACGCAGCCGATCGCCACCGTGAGCACCAGTGACACCAGCCGCTCGAAGCGTTGATAGCCGGAGAGCTGCGACCACTGGTCCATCAGCTCGGGAAACCATTTCTTCATTGCTTGTCGCTCCTGTCGCGGCCAGGGCCCGACGTCATGGGCAAGATATCGGCACACCCAGGCATCATAGCGGCGTGAGCTTGGCGAATCCCAGAACCAGCCATTTGTCGCCTTCGTCCTCGAAACTAACATGAACGCGCGCTCTGGCGCCTTCGCCCTCGGCATTGAGGATCACGCCTTCTCCGAAGACCGGATGGCTGACGCGCTGCCCCAGGCTCAACGCGGGCTGATCGTCGTCGCTCGATACGCTCTGCTGCTGGGAAAGCCCGCGCCCCGGTCGCGTGGTGACCGGGCGCGAGACCTGCCCGCGCAGACGCACTTCCTCGAGCAGCGCCTCGGGCAGCTCATGGAGGAAGCGTGACGGTCGCGAGAAGGTTTCCTTGCCATGCAGGCGCCGTATCTCGGCGTGGGTCAGGTACAGCTTGCGCATGGCACGGGTCACTCCGACATAGCACAGGCGCCGCTCTTCCTCGAGACGTCCCGGTTCTTCCAGCGACATCTTGTGCGGAAACAGCCCTTCCTCGACCCCGGCGACGAATACCACCGGAAACTCCAGCCCCTTGGCCGAGTGCAGCGTCATCAGCTGCACGCTGTCCTCGAAATCGTCGGCTTCGTGATCGCCGGCGTTGAGAGCAGCCTCCGCCAGGAATGGCTCCAGTGCCGCCGCTCCCTCGCCGATCTCCTGCAACGAGAACGGATCGCCCTGGGCGAAGTTGCGCGCTGCATTGATCAGTTCCTCGAGGTTCTCGACACGCGCCTGCCCCTTTTCGCCCTTTTCGTTGCGGTGATGTTCGAGCAGGCCCGTGGCATGGAGAACGTGTTCGATCAGCTCGTGCAGCGCCATGCCGGCGGTATCGTTGTCGAGACGCTCGATCAGGTCCGAGAATGCCGACAGCGCGCTCGCCGCGCGCCCCTTGAGCGCCCCCTCGCTGAGGCTGTCATGCAGGGCCTGCCACAACGACACCGATTGCGTGCGGGCACGCTCGCGCAGCACTTCCACGGTACGTGTGCCGATGCCGCGCGCCGGCACATTGACCACGCGTTCCAGCGAGGCATCGTCGTCACGCGTGAGCATCAAGCGGAGATACGCCAGGGCGTTCTTGATCTCGAGACGCTCGTAGAAGCGCTGGCCGCCATAGATGCGATACGGCACGCCGCTGCGAACCAAGGCCTCCTCGAGCACCCGCGACTGGGCGTTGGAACGATAGAGGATCGCGATGTCGCGACGCGCACTGCCCTTGTTCACTTCCTCGTTGAGGGTGTCGACGATGAAGCGGGCCTCGTCGAGATCGTTGAAGCCGGCGTACACCGAGATCGGTTCGCCCTGCACGCCGTCGGTCCACAGCTCCTTGCCCATGCGCCCCGCGTTATGGCTGATCAAGGCATTGGCGGCTTCGAGGATGGCGCTGGTCGAGCGGTAGTTCTGTTCAAGACGTACCGTCGAGGTGTTCGGAAACTCCTCGGCGAAGCGGCGGATGTTTTCGACCTTGGCACCGCGCCAGCCGTAGATCGACTGGTCGTCGTCGCCGACCACGGTCATGCCCGCGCGGTCGCCGGCCAGCAGCTTGAGCCAGGCGTACTGCAAGGTATTGGTATCCTGAAATTCGTCGACCAGCAGATGGCTGAAACGCTCGCGATAGTGGGCCAGCAGGGCCGGGTTGTCGCGCAGCAACTCCAGGCCGCGCAGCAACAGCTCGCCGAAATCGACCAGCCCGGCCCGCTCGCAGGCCAGTTGATAGCGCTCGTAGAGCTCGACCATCTGCCCCATGTAGGCATCGCCATGCGTCTGCACCTGATGCGCGCGCAGCCCTTCTTCCTTGCAGCCGCTGATGAAGTACTGCACCTGCTTGGGCGGAAAGCGCTCGTCATCGATGCGATGATCCTTGAGCAATCGCTTGACCAGGCGCAGTTGATCGTCGCCATCGATGATCTGGAAGTGCTGGGGCAGCCGCGCATCGTGCCAATGGGTCCGCAGCAGACGGTGCGCGATGGAGTGGAAGGTCCCCACCCACATGTTGCGCAACGACAGACCCAGCAGCGCCTCGAGACGCGTGCGCATCTCGCGCGCCGCCTTGTTGGTGAAGGTCACGGCGAGAATCGCGTAGGGCGACAGTCCCTCCACCTGCATCAGCCAGGCGATACGATGCACCAGGACACGCGTCTTGCCCGAGCCGGCGCCGGCCAGTACCAGCAAATTGCCCTGCGGATGGCTCACGGCCTCGCGCTGGGCCGTGTTCAGCGAATCGAGTAGCGGCGAAACGTCGCCCGGCGAAACGTCGTCCATGGATCACGTATCTTGGCGTTGCGAAATGAGCGACCAGCTTAGCATAGCCGGCCCGCGCTTCGGTCGCCGGCTATGTCTCGTCTTCCTCGCCGGCTTCGGGAAAGCGCAGCGGCACCAGGCTCTTCTTCACCGACTTGAGCTGCTCCGCCAGCTTGGGACCGCGCGTCTTGGCGACCCCCACGGCCAGCACATCGATGATCACCAGGTGGGCGACGCGGGAACTCATCGGCGTATAGATCTCGGTATCCTCGTGAACGTCGATGTAAAGCGGCAAGGTGACCTCGCTGGCCAGAGGCGAGTCGCTGGGGCATAGCCCGATCACCGTGGCCCCGGTCTCGCGCGCCAGACGCACGCTGGCGACCAGCGCCCGGGTGCGCCCGGTCTGCGAGATGGCGACCACCACGTCACGAGGCGTCAACGTCACCGCCGACATGTTCTGCATGTGCGGGTCGGTATAGGCAGCGGTGGAAATCTGCAGGCGAAAGAACTTGTGCTGGGCATCGAACGCCACCGCACCCGAGGCCCCGAAGCCGTAGAATTCCACGCGATTGGCCATGGCCAGGGCGGTCACCGCCTTGCCCAGGGCCGCGTGATCGAGACGATCGCGTACCGACAGCAACGTGCCCACGGTGGAATCGAAGATGTTGTGGGCGAACTCGGCGACGCTGTCGCTATCGTTCATCGAGAACTGTGCGAACTGGCTGCCCGTGGCGAGCATCTGCGCCAGCTTGAGCTTGAAGTCCTGGAATCCGTTGCATCCCAGCGCGCGACAAAAACGCACCACGGTCGGCTCACTGACCTTGGCCTCGGTGGCCAGATCGACGATGCGCATGTGGATAACGTCTTCGGGGTGACGCAATACGAAACGTGCCACCTTCTGCTCGGAGCGTCGGAAATGCTCCATACGGCGTCTCATTTCATCGAACAAGGCACTGCTCATGATGGCGCGACTCCTAGGCTGACCCTTAACGGCGTGACGACAAGCTCGACGCTAGTATGCCCCAGGCGTTGAAAAACAGAAAAAAGTCCGTTTCCACCCTGACGGTCACAATTCTGTCAAGTGAGGTATAGTAATAACGTCAAGCGGAACGCGGCTGAACGACGAAAGGCCGGTTGTGAAGACGATTGGGAGATTCGATATGCGCGATGCCGAACATCTTCAATCCTTGAAAAGCGAGCTACTCGACATCCACATGAGTCTGGAAATGGTCGAGCACGAGCAACGCAAGAAGAACGCCGCGACGCGATACCTGCGCGCCCGGCGCGGCATTGAACTGCATCAGGAATTCAAGCGACTGGAACGCGACATCGTCGATTACGACGAGTGGCAATAAGCGCGACTTCCAGCGCTGAACAGGGCGAGGCCCGGGCAGGTTTTGCAGAGCCCCGGCGCGGACGAGGCACGCCCGCGCCGGGTTGTCGAACGCCTCTTACAGGCTGTTGACGAACACGATCACCACGCCGATGGGGGCGATGAACCGCACCGCCAAGCGCCACAGGGCGAAGGCGGTCTCGCCCATGTTGAGCTGGGTGCGCAGTTCGTCGCGACCCATGAACCAGCCCACGAACAGCACGGTGGCCAGACCGGTCAGCGGCAGCAGCAGCTTGCTGGTGACATAATCGAGCAAATCGAAGATGGTCATGCCGGCGAACTTGTCGAACATGCCCAAGGGCGCGACATCCCCCCAGATATTGAACGACAGCACCGTGGCCAGCCCCAGCGCCCAGGTCGCCAGACCGGCGACGATCGTCGCGCCCACGCGCGACAGCGGCGAACGCTCCTCGAGCCATTCCACCACCGGCTCGAGCAGCGAGATCGCCGACGTCCAGGCCGCGAACACCAGCAGCACGAAGAACAGCAGACCGAACAGCCATCCTCCGGCCATGTTGCCGAACGCCAGCGGCAGGGTCTGGAAGATCAGGCCCGGGCCAGCGGCGGCGTCCAGCCCGTTGGCGAACACCACCGGGAAGATCGCCAAGCCGGCGAGCAGGGCGATCACGGTATCCATGACCACCACGATGAGCGCCGAGCGGCCGATGTTGACGTCATCGGAGAGATACGAGCCATACGCCATCATGATGCCCATGCCCAGGCTCAGCGTGAAGAACGCATGCCCCAGTGCGGCGAGCACGCCATCGCTGGTGAGCTTGGAGAAATCCGGGGTGAACAGGTAGGCCGCTCCCTCGGCGAACGCGCCGGTCGTCGCGGCATAGCCGACGAGTACCACCAGCAGCACCGCCAGTGTCGGCATCAGGGTTTTCGCCGCGCGCTCCAGGCCACCGGCCACGCCGCCCACCACGACACCGATCGTCATGAGCATGAACAGGCTGTGCCAGAGCAGAAGCTCGACAGGGCTGGCCAGCAGGTTGCCGAACAGGGTGCCGACACTGTCGTTGTCGAGTCCGCTGAAGGTATCGACCACGGCCATTTGAATGTACGCAAGCGCCCAGCCGCCGATCACGCTATAGAAGGAGAGGATCAGATAGGCGCCCAGAACTCCGGCCACACCGATCAGGACCCAGGCGCGGCTGCGCTTGAGGCGCCGCGTGATGTCGCCCATCGTCGAAATGGGGTTTTTCTGCCCCAGGCGACCGAGCAGCCATTCGGACATCAGCATCGGCAGGCCGACCAGGAAAATGCAGACCAAGTAGATCAGGACGAAAGCGCCGCCGCCGCTCTCGCCGGTCATGTACGGGAACTTCCAGATATTGCCCAGGCCGACCGAGGACCCGACCGCTGCCAGCACGAAGGCCATTCGAGAGGACCATTGGGCGTGCGAATGAGACTTGTAAGACATTGCTTCACCTGAGTTGCGTGGCGTCATCGATCGCTGGAAGCGATGACGGGTATTGTTGTTGCCACGTCCCCTGGGCATGGATCGCACACCGCGACATGGAGCATGACAGGCCCTTGCGATCGCACGGGATCTCGCCGCTGACCACAAGGTGACCGTCGCGCCGGAACGAGCGGCGACAGCCATCGTAGAGTGTCGATAAACACGGATTGAAAAGGCATGCGTCGTCGACGCCACCCATGAAAGGCGCCATTCTAGCGGCAAGCCGTAGCCAAAACCATCCGCCCGATGGCGTCAAGCCATGCCATCGGCACCGCTTCAGAACAAGGCGCTTTGACGCTCTCCGGGAAAGTCGCCCAGGGGAGGAAGCGTCACGCACCGGGAGAGACGTGCATGAAAGCGCCGTGCCAATTGCGGCGCCTGACGGTTGTCCGGCGTGTGCACAAACAAGAAAGGGGTTTTCCCCTGTTTTATCCACAACGCCAGGCGCTCGCACCAAGGGGTAAAAAGCCGCTCGTTGATCTCCATATCACAATGGCCGATGAAACGCACGATAGGCATTCGTCCCGTGGAAATCACGTGTAGCGGGCGTTTCGGCTTTTCGCCCTGCGCCTTGATCAAGCGCGCATCGTCCCCGGCGGGCGTGGCGAAAAGCGGCCTGACATCCAGCATCACTCGGTCCACGCCCAAAGTTATCAACAAGCGGTTCAATTGCTGCTCAGCGTCCCCTTTGTGGAAAAATTCACTATGGCGCACCTCCACGGCACAGGGCATGTCCGACGGCCATTTCTCCAAGAATGCCGCCAGAGCCGCCAATTCCCGAGCGCCGAAATCGCGCGGCAATTGCACCATGGTCGGCCCCAGGCGATCGTGTAACGGCGCCAGCGCATCGCAGAATGTCCGGAAGTCGTCTTCGATGCCCACGAGGCGCTTGTCATGGGTCAGTTGCGCCGGCAATTTGAAACAGAATCGGAAATCCGCCGGCGCCTGGCGTGCCCATTGGGCAACCGTGTCCGCTTTCGGCGGCCCGCTGTAGAAGGTGGTATTGCCCTCCACGCTGCCGAACACGGCACCATAGTCGTGCAGCATGCCCGACGACGGCGCATGACGCGCATACAAGCTCCCGCGCCAATCGCCATTGGCCCACATCGGCAGCCCCATGAAGAACCTCGGCCCGATCCCCGTCATGGCGCGCCTCGCGATTGTATCGACCGGCCGCCGCGGCTATGATGCCGCACGCAGGACACCCTGACCGGGTACGCTTCTTGCATCGCACTACCGACCCGCCACGCGGCCACAAGCCAGCGGCGGTCCGCCGACCATCCTCGGCATCGATCCATCTTCCACACCCACGGGAGAGACAACATGAAAGGTTCCTGGCGTTCCTGGTTGACGCTGCTCGAGGGCTGCCTATTGGTCGCGCTCGGCGTGCGCCTTCTGCAATCCGCCGACCTGCTGGTCAGCGGCACGGCGGGGTTGAGCTTGTTGGTCAGCGACTTGCTGCCGGTAAGCTTCGGCATCGCTTTCTTCGTGATCAATCTGCCTTTCTATGGCCTTGCCCTCAAGCAATTGGGCGGCGATTTCACGCTACGCACCCTGGCCAGCGTGACATTGCTGTCGGTCTTGAGCGATACGCTCACCGCCACCTTGCCGCTGGGCAACACCCACCCCGTGGTATGCGCCATCGCGGCGGGCCTGTTGATCGGACTCGGACTGGCCTTGCTGTTTCGCGCCAACGCCTCTCTGGGCGGCCTCAACATCCTGGCCCTGTATCTGGAACGCCGTGCCGGTTTTCACGCCGGGCGCACCACGCTCTGCTGCGACTTGCTCCTGCTGCTGGTGGCCTTCATCGTCTATCCGCTGACCCAGGTCGCGGGCTCGGCCCTGGCGTTCGTCACCTTGAGCGCGGTACTGGGCCGTTATCACCGCAAGGCCAGCACCCAGCGCCGCCAGCCCGGCGATGACGAGAGCATGCGCATTCCCCGTCGCAAGGGCGCGCTGGTTCCGCATCGTGCCTCGGTATCGCGTCTGCGTGCGCTCCACGAGGAGGGCTGAGCGCACCACGCCACTGGCACGAAGCGCCGCGGCAAGGCATCATCGCTGACGACACCCGGCGGGTGTTTGCCATCGGATTCGAATGTCGAGGTGCCTTGCTTGCTCACGTTCCTGTCGCCACGTATCGCCGACGCCTTCCAGTGGGTGCGCCGGCTCGGTCATGCGCTGTGGCTGCTGCCTGTCTCATTGCTGGCCGCCTGCAGTACGCAAGCGCCGTCGCCCGGCCCCGGCGCACCGCCTCCCGCGACCGCAGAACACATGCGTCCCGCCGCCTGGCAGTCGCTGCCCGGCTGGTCGGACGATCACGTCATCGCCGCCTGGAGCGCCTTTCTCGCCAGCTGCGAGCGTCTGGCCGGGAAAGCGCAATGGCGCGATGTCTGCCACGACGCGGTGACCATCGACCCCCTCGATGAAGTCGCCATCACGCGCTTTTTCGAGACACGTTTCCAGCCTTACCGCCTGGTCAACGACGACGGCTCCACCACGGGCACGATCACCGGCTACTACGAACCCATCCTGAACGGCTCGCGTACACGGCACGGACCCTACCAGACCCCACTCTACCGCTTTCCCGACGCCTGGCAGGCGGCACCGCAACGCGTGCGTGCCTCGCAGCGGGAACTGTTGCAAAGCGGAGCCCTGCGCGGCCAGGAGCTGGTCTGGGTCGACGATCCCGTCGAGGCGGCGTTCCTGCAGATCCAGGGGTCGGGGCGTGTCCGCCTGGACGACGGCAGCACCATGCGCGTGGCCTTCGCGGGCACCAACAACCAACCCTTTCGCTCCTTCAACCGTGCCCTGATCGAGCGCGGCGAAATCGACGCCTCCCAGGCGACGCTGCCCGGCGTGCGCGCCTGGGCCAGGCGCCATCCCGAGCGGGTCGAGGAGGTGCTCACCGTCAATCCGCGCATGGTCTTCTTTCGAGAACTGGGCAGCGACCATGGCACGCACCAAGGCCCCATCGGCGCCCTCGGTGTGCCGCTGACGTCCGAACGCAGCCTGGCGGTGGACCCCTCGCAGGTACCGCTGGGCGCACCAGTATTCCTGTCGACGACGGAGCCTGCCTCCGCGCAGCCCCTGCAGCGCCTCATGGTGGCCCAGGACACCGGCAGCGCCATCCAGGGCACGGTGCGCGCGGATTTCTACTGGGGGCACGGCGACACCGCCGGCGAACGCGCCGGACGCATGAAGCAACCCGGCCAGATGTGGGTGCTGATGCCCAAATGACGACACGTCCCCGGCCTGGCGTCGGGAAAAGCGCCAGGGAGGATGACCCATGCACGATCAACCCCAGGCGACGGCGCCACTGGCCGTCGTAACCGGCGCCACCGCCGGGCTAGGACTCGAGACCGCCAAGGGACTCGCCGCCCACGGCTATCGCGTGATCGTGGCTGCGCGCAACGCGGACAAGGGCGCCTTGGCGTGCCATGCCATCCGCACCCATGTCCCGCGCGCCACGGTCCGTCACGAAGCGCTCGACCTCGACAGCCTCGCCTCGGTACGCGACTTCGCCGCACGCCTGAACCGGGACGAATCCTCGCTGGCCCGTTTGATCAACAATGCCGGGATCATGGCCCTGCCACGCCTGGAGCGCACCCGGGATGGCTTCGAGCGACAATGGGGCGTCAACTTCCTGGGCCACTTCCTGCTCACCAGCGAACTGCTGCCGCTGCTCGCCGCCGCGGCATCGCCACGCGTGGTGCAGCTATCCAGCCTCGCCCACCGGGGCGGACGCATCGCCTTCGACGACCTGAACGGCGAGGCGAACTACGATCCCTGGCGAGCCTATCGGCAATCCAAGCTCGCCATGCTGTTGTTCGCCCAGGCGCTGCAGAAACAAAGCGACGCCCGGCAGTGGGGGCTCGTGAGCCTTGCCGCCCATCCCGGGCTGTCGCGTACCGCGCTGTTCGACGACGGCTTGAGAAGCCGTCCGATCATCGGCAGCGTCTTCAAGCTGGCCCTGCCGCTGATCAGTCAATCCGCCGCCGAGGGTGCCCGCCCCATCCTGCACGCCGCGCTCAGCGACACGGTCGGCCCCGGCGATTACATCGGGCCGGACGGTCTGGGCGAAACCCGTGGCGCCCCCAAGGCGGCGCATCGCGCCCGCCACGCACGCGATCCGGCGGTCGAGGCCCGCCTGTGGGAGCTTGCCTGCGACCTCACCGGTGCACGCTGGGATGCCACGGCCCCCGCGTAACGGCCTTACAGGCCTTCCTCGAGCAATTGCGGGGCGAAGTAGGTCATGATCAGATCGGCCCCCGCGCGCCGCATGGAACCCAGCGTCTCGCGGATCACTGCCGCCTCGTCGATTACGCCTTGCTGCGCGGCCATGCGGATCATCGCGTATTCGCCGCTGACCTGATACGCCACCAGCGGCAACAGGCTGTTACGGCGAATGTCCGCCATGATGTCGAGATACGCCAGCGCCGGCTTGACCATCAGGAAATCGGCCCCTTCGGCCTCGTCGGCCAGCGACTCGCGCAGCGCCTCGCGACGGTTCATGGGATCCATCTGATAGGTGTGGCGATCGCCCTTGAGTTCGGTGCCCGCCGCCTCGCGAAAGGGGCCGTAGAGCGCCGAGGCCAGCTTGGTGGAATACGCCATGATGGGAATGTCTTCGAAACCGGCCTCGTCGAGCGCGCCGCGAATCGCCGCCACCTGGCCGTCCTGGGCCGCCGAAGGCGCGATGATGTCGGCCCCTGCCTTGGCAGCCGCCACGGCCTGAATGCCGAGATTGCGGATGGTCAGATCGTTGTCGACGGTGTCGCCCTTGAGGATGCCGCAATGCCCATGCGTGGTGTACTCGCAGAAGCAGATATCGGGAATCACCACCATCTCCGGCGCGGCCGTCTTGATGATGCGTACCATGCGCGACACCAGGCCGTTGTCGTCCATGGCATCGCTGCCGTCGGCATCCTTGTGATGCGAAATGCCGAACGGCATGATGCCTCTGAGACCCAGCTCGCTGAGACGTTTCACTTCCGCCGCCAGCTGATTTTCCGGAACGCGATACTGACCCGGCATCCCCTCGATGGGCACGAAGTCGTCCGCGTCTTCCTCCACGAAGATCGGATACACCAGATGCTCCGGACGCAGCGAGGTTTCACGCACGATGTCACGCAGCGAGGAGGTACGCCGCAAGCGCCGCAGACGGGCCTGGGGAAACTGAGCAGGCATGTAGAACTCCTTGGATGGTCGGTGGCATGCCGCCGACCACTCCGATGGCGCGGCGAGCATTGCCTGACATGAACCTTCGACCGATTTTATAGCACGCTAACAAAAACGCCTAGCCGACGGATTGTCGCATCCGTCGGCGGAGGCACGTGTCATTCCACGGTCACCGACTTGGCCAGATTGCGCGGCTGATCGACGTCGGTACCCTTGAGCACGGCGACATGGTAGGCGAGAAGCTGCAGCGGGATGGTGTAGACGATGGGCGCCAGGGCCTCGCTGATCGCCGGCACGCGCAGCACGTGCAGGTGCTCGTTGGTCTCCATGCGAATGCTCTCGTCGGCGAACACGAACAACTCGCCGCCGCGGGCACGCACTTCCTGGAGATTGGATTTCAGCTTCTCGAGCAGTTCGTCGTTGGGAGCCACGGCGATCACCGGCATTTCGCTGTCGACCAGTGCCAGGGGACCGTGCTTGAGCTCGCCTGCCGGATAGGCCTCGGCATGGATATAGGAAATTTCCTTGAGCTTGAGCGCACCTTCCTGAGCGATTGGGAAGTGCGCGCCACGCCCCAGAAACAGGGCATGGTGCTTCTCGGCGAATGCCATCGACAAGCGCTCGATCTCCCCATCCAGTGCCAGGACCTGATTGATCACGCCCGGCAGCTCGCGGAGTCCCTGGACGATCGGTGCATGCTCGCCATTGGCGCCACGCACGCGCCCCAGCGCCAATGCCAGCAGCATCAAGGCCACCAGCTGGGTGGTGAAGGCCTTGGTCGAGGCGACCCCGATCTCGGGGCCGGCCTGCGTCATCAGCGTCAGGTCGGATTCGCGCACCAGTGAACTGCCCGGCACGTTGCAGATCGCCAGGCTGCCGCGATAATCGCGTTGCTTGGCAAAGCGCAGCGCTGCCAGGGTATCGGCGGTCTCGCCGGACTGGGACAGCGTCACGAACAGCGTGCCCTCGGGCACCACGACCTCGCGGTAACGGTATTCCGAGGCGACCTCGACCTGGGTCGGCACGCCGGCCAGCTTTTCGATCCAGTAGCGCGCCACCATGCCGGCGTGGTAACTGGTGCCGCAGGCGATGATATGCACCTGCCGCACTCCCCGGAACAACTGCTCGGCATCCGTGCCGAAGCTGTTGACCAGCACTTGATGATCGCCGAGCCGCCCTTCCAGCGTGGCCGCGATGACCTGCGACTGCTCGTGGATTTCCTTGAGCATGAAATGGCGATAACCGCCCTTGCTGGTCACGCCGTCGCCATGTTCGAAGATTTGCGCCGGACGCTCGACGCGTTCACCGCCCGCGTCGAACAGCTCGATGCTGCCGCCCTGGGACAAGCGCACCACATCGCCTTCCTGCATGTAGATGAAACGATCGGTGACCTGCAACAGCGCCAGCGGGTCGGAGGCCAAAAAGGCCTCGCCGATGCCCACGCCCACCACCAGCGGGCTTCCCTTGCGCGCGCCGATGACCACATCGGGTTGCGCACGGTGCATGACCGCCAGCGCGTAGGCGCCCTCCAGCAAGGCCACGCTGCGTTGCACGGCCTGAAGCAGATCCTGCGCCAGGGTGAACTCACGCGACAACAAGTGCGCTATCACTTCGGTATCGGTTTCGGACGTGAAGACGTAGCCCTGGGCTTCGAGCTCGCCCTTGAGCGCCTCGTGGTTCTCGATGATGCCGTTGTGCACCACCGCCAGGCTATCGCCGGATTGGTGCGGATGCGCATTCTGTTCGCTGGGCCGGCCATGGGTGGCCCAGCGAGTGTGCGCGATCCCCAGGTTGCCCTTGAGGGCATTGTCCTCGAGTTTTTCCTCCAGCGCCGCGACCTTGCCCACCGCACGCTGACGATTTAGCCGCGCATCGTCGGAAAGCACGGCCATGCCCGCCGAGTCGTAGCCGCGGTACTCGAGGCGACGCAACCCCTCGAGAAGGATTTCCTGCACATGACGTGCCGCGACGGCACCTACGATTCCACACATGGATGACTCCTCGTCTTCATTCGTTGACCGTGACCCGGACGACATCGACCCCGTGCGCCTCGATACGACGACAGGCGGTCGCGTCCAGGCCGGTATCGGTGATCAGGGTGTGGATCCGTGCCCACGGCAGTTCGAGATTGGGGATGCGCCGTCCGATCTTGTCGGACTCGGCCAGCACCACGACCTCGCGCGCGACCTCCGCCATCACGCGCGAGAGACCGAGCAATTCGTTGTAGGTCGTGGTGCCACGCTCCAGGTCGATGCCGTCGGCACCGATGAACAATTGATCGAAATCGTAGAAACGCAGCACCTGCTCGGCGACCTGACCCTGGAAGGATTCCGAATGCGGGTCCCAGGTACCGCCGGTCATCAGGATCGCCGGTTCGGGCTCCACGTCGCGCAGGGCATTGGCCACCGACAGCGCGTTGGTCATCACCACCAGGCCTTCGCGCCCGCCCAGTTCGGGAATCATCGCCGAGGTGGTGGTGCCACTGTCGATGATGATGCGATTGTGCGCACGAATGCGTTCGCTGGCGGCACGCGCGATCGCGCGCTTTCGCGGTGAAAGCGGCGTATTGGCCTCGGTCAGGATGTCGCTGGGCAAGGGCGCTGCACCGCCGAAGCGGCGCAGCAGCAAGCCGCTTTTTTCCAGCGTGGCAAGGTCCTTGCGAACGGTGACCTCGGAGGTCGCGAAATGGCGGGCCAACGTGTCCACGCTGGTTTCCCCATGTTCATTGACGTAGGCCAGCATGGCATGGCGCCGCTGGGCGGTATCGCGCTTGGGCATGGCATCCTTGTTCACGAAAGATTTTTCTTCCGAAACGAAACAATGTGCTTATGAAACGCGATTCGTTCTCCCCGGTCAAGCGCAGCCCAGCGGCGGGGAGAAAAATCCTCCGTCCCGATCAGACATGTCATACCGGGAGCGCCTTGCGCGACACGCGAGGCGGCTGGAAGCCGGGGATGGATGAGCGGATGACACCCACGCAGGACGGCGCTCCCCTGCAAGAGAGCGCCGATACCGGGGGTCAGGAAGACTTGCGAGGGCGCTTCCAGCCGGCGCGCGTGGTCTGGCGCGTACGCGCCACCGCCAATGCGCCGGCCTCGACATCGCGACTGATGGTCGAGCCCGCGCCGATCGTGGCACCCGCGCCCAGCGCCACCGGTGCCACCAGGGCCGTGTTGGACCCCACGAAGACATCGTCGCCGATCTCGGTGCGATGCTTGTGGGCGCCGTCGTAATTGCAGGTGATCGTGCCCGCGCCGATATTGACGCCGCCTCCCAGACTGGCATCCCCCACGTAACTCAAGTGGTTGATCTTGCTGCCTTCGCCCACCTCGGCGTTCTTGGTCTCGACGAAGTTCCCGACCTTGCTTTGACGCGCCAGGCGCGTGCCGGGACGAAGCCTCGCGAAGGGGCCGATGTGCGCCTGTTCCGCCACCTCGGCGCCCTCGATGATGCTGTGCGCCTCGATGACCGTCCCCGCCGCGACATGGCTATCGCGAATCAGGGTGTAGGGGCCCACGCTGACGCCATCGCCGAGCGTCACGTCACCCTCGAACACGCAGCCGACGTCGATGAACACATCGTGGCCACACTGCAGGCGACCGCGCACGTCGAAACGCGCCGGGTCGGCGAGCGCCACGCCCTCGGTCAGCAGACGCTCGGCCCGATCCCGCTGATAGGCGCGCTCGAGGGCCGCCATCTGCGAGCGGTTGTTGACGCCTTCGACTTCCAGCGCCGAGGCGGGGCTGGCCGTGGCGACCTCGATGCCTTCGGCGGCCGCCATGGCGAAGATATCGGTCAGATAGTACTCGCCCTGGGCGTTCTCGGCGGACAACTGCGGCAACCAGCGCTTCAACTGCGTGCCGGTGGCGGCGACGATCCCGGTATTGCACTCGGTGATCCCGCGCTCGGCCTCGCTGGCGTCCTTGTGCTCGACGATACGGGTCACGCGTCCCTCGGCGTCGCGCACGATACGGCCATATCCGCCGGGATCGTCCAGGGTCACGGTCAACAGTCCCAGGCGCCGTTCGTCGACCTCGTCGAGTAGCGCCGTCAGCGTCTCGGCCCGGATCAGCGGTACATCGCCATACAGGATCAATACCTTGCCATCTCCCAATTCATCCAGCGTCTGCGCCACGGCATGGCCGGTGCCCTTCTGTTCCGTCTGCAGGGCGAAACGCACGTCGCGACCGTCGAGCTCGGCCTCGACCTGCTCGGCACCATGGCCGATCACCACATGCGTACGGGTCGCCCCGAGTTGCTCGGCGGTATCCAGCACATGGCTCACCAGCGGCTTGCCCGCCAATGCATGCAGTACCTTGGGCTTGGCCGAGCGCATCCGCGTTCCCTGGCCGGCGGCGAGAATTACCACGTCTAGCGTCATCGCTGTCATCCCTATCTCTTTCCCGAAAGATACACGCATTCTACGGCGGGCGCGGAATGCCACCAAGCGACATGCGTCATGTCTCGGTGCCACCCACAAAAAAGGCGACCCGAAGGTCGCCTTGCATGACAGCGGCGGCCGGCACTTAGCGGCGGCTGCCCTTCTCGCGCAGTTGCTGAATGGTACGCAACTGGGCGACGGCTTCCGCCAATTCGGCGGCGGCCCGGGTATAGTCGAGATCGGACTGCTTGTCGCCCATGGCCTTCAAGGCCTCCTGACGCGCCTCTTCGGCGGCAGCCTCGTCGAGATCATGCGCCCGCGTGGCGGTATCGGCCAGCACCGAGACCACATCGGGCTGGACCTCCAGGAAACCGCCGGTGACGTAGTAGACCTCTTCTTCGCCACCCTCGCGCATCACGCGGACCGGCCCGGGCTTGAGCTCGGTCAGCAGCGGTGCGTGGCCACGTAGAATACCCAGATCGCCCGACACGCCGGCCGCGATGAGCTGCTCGGCGCTGCCGGAGAAGATGGCCTTCTCGGCGCTGACGATGTCGCATTGGAAGCTAGCCATCGCTATCTCCTCGTTCATGGAAGCCTCGGCGCGGCGCGTGCGCCGCCCCGAATCTTCCGTATGGGCATGGCCTTACTTCATGTTGTTGGCTTTCTCGACAGCTTCGTCGATGGTGCCAACCATGTAGAAGGCTTGTTCGGGCAGGTCGTCGTATTCCCCGTCGAGGATTCCCTGGAAGCCACGAATGGTTTCCTTGAGGGAGACATATTTGCCGGGGGCGCCGGTGAAGACCTCGGCGACGAAGAACGGCTGCGACAGGAAGCGCTGGATCTTGCGCGCACGCGACACGGTCAGCTTGTCTTCGTCGGACAGCTCGTCCATCCCCAGGATGGCGATGATGTCCTTGAGTTCCTTGTAGCGCTGCAACACGCCCTGCACACCACGTGCCGTGTTGTAGTGCTCCTCGCCGACGGTCAGCGGGTCGAGCTGACGCGAGGTGGAATCCAGCGGGTCGATGGCCGGGTAGATCCCCAACTCGGCGATGGAACGCGCCAGTACCACGGTCGCATCGAGGTGCGAGAAGGTGGTCGCCGGAGAGGGGTCGGTCAAGTCATCCGCCGGCACGTAGACCGCCTGGACGGAGGTGATGGACCCCGTCTTGGTCGAGGTGATGCGTTCCTGCAGCACGCCCATTTCTTCCGCCAGTGTCGGCTGATAGCCCACCGCGGACGGCATGCGGCCGAGCAGTGCGGACACCTCGGTACCGGCCAGGGTGTAACGGTAGATGTTGTCGACGAACAACAGCACGTCACGCCCGTCGTCACGGAACTTCTCGGCGATGGTCAGGCCGGTGAGCGCCACGCGCAGGCGGTTGCCCGGCGGCTCGTTCATCTGCCCGTAGACCAGCGACACCTTGTCGAGAACGTTGGATTCCTGCATCTCGTGGTAGAAGTCGTTACCCTCGCGAGTACGTTCCCCCACCCCGGCGAAGACGGAATAACCGCTGTGCTCGGTGGCGATGTTGCGGATCAGCTCCATCATGTTGACGGTCTTGCCGACCCCGGCGCCGCCGAACAGGCCGACCTTGCCGCCCTTGGCGAACGGGCACACCAGGTCGATGACCTTGATGCCGGTTTCCAGCAGCTCGTTGGAAGCCGCCTGCTCCGCGTAGCTGGGCGCCTTGCGGTGGATCGGCATGCGCTCGTCTTCGCCGATCTCGCCGGCTTCGTCGATGGGCTCGCCGAGGACGTTCATGATACGTCCCAGGGTGGCCTTGCCCACCGGCACGGAAATCGCCGAGCCGCTGTTGACGACATCGAGGCCGCGCTTGAGGCCTTCGGTGGTGCCCATCGCGATGGCACGCACGACCCCGTCGCCCAGCTGTTGTTGCACTTCCAGAATGGTCTCGGTGTCGGAGACCTTCAGCGCGTCGTAGACCTTGGGCACTGCGTCCCGCGGAAACTCTACGTCAATCACCGCGCCGATGATTTGTACGATACGTCCGCTCATGTTGGTTCCTCTAATACCTGCAAATGAAACCTGCTTCGCCTGGACCCCGGGGTCGGTCGCTGGGACGCCCCGGCGGGACCTGCGTCGTCATACGGCAGCAGCGCCGCCGACGATCTCCGAAATCTCCTGGGTGATCGCGGCCTGACGGGCCTTGTTATAGACCAACTCCAGGTCATCGATCAGATTGCCGGCATTGTCGGTCGCGTTCTTCATCGCGATCATCCGCGCCGCCTGCTCACAGGCCGCATTCTCGACCACCGCCTGATACACCTGCGATTCCACATAGCGCACCAGCAAATGGTCGAGCAGGGTCTTGGCATCCGGCTCATACAGGTAGTCCCAGCTGCCGCTGGCACGTGTCTCTTCTTCGTCGTCAGCCTCGGCTTCGGCCTCCAGGGGGAGCAACTGACGTACGATCGGCTTCTGCGTCATGGTGTTGACGAATTCGTTGTGCACCACGTAAAGCCGATCCAGTTGTCCCTCGTCGAAGGCCTTCAGCATGACGCTGACGCTCCCGATCAGGTCATCGACGGCCGGCGCTTCGCCCAGGCCGCTCTTGCCCGCCACCAGGTTGCCGCCATGGTTGCGAAAGAACACGTTGGCCTTGGAGCCGATGGCCGCGTAATCGACCTCGACACCCTGTTCATGCCAATACTTGGCTTCGCGCGTCACGGCCTTGAACACGTTGATGTTCAGGCCACCGGCCAGACCGCGGTCACTGGAGACCACGATATAGCCCACGCGCTTCACCTCGCGCTCGATCATGTACTCATGGCGATATTCCGGGTTGGCCTTGGCGATATGGCTCACCACGCGACGGATCAGCCGAGCATAGGGCTGGCTGGCCGTCATGCGTTCCTGGGCCTTGCGCATCTTCGACGCAGCGACCATTTCCATGGCACTGGTGATCTTCTGCGTGTTCTTGATGCTCCCGATCTGGGTGCGAATCTCTTTTGCAGCTGCCATCTCGATCTCACCCTCTTGCGAGCCACTCGGATGGGATGCCGGCCCGGCACGAGGCCGGGCCCCGCATCACCAGGTCTGAGTGGACTTGAACGTCTCGAGGCCGGACTTGAGGCCCTGCTGGATCTCGTCGTCGTAGCCGCCGGATTGGTTGATCTTGTCCAGCAACTCGGCGTGCTCGGATTTCATGTAGGCATGCAGGGCACGCTCGAAATCCAGCACCTTGCTGACCTCGACATCGTCCAGGAAGCCTTCGTTGGCGGCATACAGCGATACCGCCATTTCGGCCACGGAGAGCGGTGAATACTGATTCTGCTTCATCAGTTCGGTCACGCGCTGACCGTGTTCGAGCTGCTTGCGGGTCGCTTCGTCGAGATCCGAGGCGAACTGCGAGAACGCCGCCAACTCGCGGTACTGCGCCAAGGCCAGGCGCACGCTGCCGCCCAGTTTCTTGATGATCTTGGTCTGCGCGCTGCCACCCACGCGGGAAACGGAAAGCCCCGCGTTGATCGCCGGCCGCACGCCGGAGTTGAAGAGGTTGGTCTCGAGGAAGATCTGACCGTCGGTGATCGAGATCACGTTGGTCGGAACGAACGCGGAGACGTCACCACCCTGGGTCTCGATGATCGGCAGCGCGGTCAGTGAACCGGTCTTGCCCTTGACCTCACCGTTGGTGAGCTTCTCGACATGATCGGCGTTGACCCGCGCGGCACGCTCGAGCAGACGCGAGTGGAGATAGAAGACGTCACCCGGATAGGCTTCGCGGCCCGGCGGACGACGCAGCAGCAGCGAGACCTGACGATAGGCCACGGCCTGCTTGGAGAGATCGTCGTAGACGATCAGCGCGTCTTCGCCACGGTCGCGGAAGTACTCGCCCATGGTGCAGCCGGAATACGCCGCCAGGAACTGCATCGGCGCCGGATCGGCCGCGCCGGCGGCGACGACGATGGTATGTTCCATCGCACCGTGCTCTTCGAGCTTGCGCACCACGTTGGCAATGGTCGACTGCTTCTGGCCGATGGCGACGTAGACGCACGTCACCCCTTTGCCTTTCTGGTTGATGATGGTGTCGATGGCGATCGCCGACTTGCCGATCTGACGGTCGCCGATGATCAGCTCGCGCTGACCGCGGCCGATCGGCACCATGGCGTCGATGGACTTGAGACCGGTCTGGATCGGCTCGTCGACGGACTGACGGGTGATGACGCCCGGGGCGACCTTTTCCACCGCATCGGTCAGTTTGGTGTCGAGCTCGCCCTTGCCGTCGATCGGCACACCGAGGGGATCGACCACGCGGCCGATCAGTTCCGGGCCTACCGGCACTTCGAGGATACGACCGGTACACTGGGCGGTCATGCCCTCTTCGAGCTGCAGATAGTCACCCAGCACCACGGCACCGACGCTGTCGCGCTCGAGGTTGAGCACCATGCCGAAGATGCTGCCGGGGAACTCGATCATCTCGCCGAACATCGCGTCGGCGAGACCGTGGATCTTCACGATACCGTCGGAAACGCTGACGACGGTACCTTCGTTGCGGGCTTCGGATGCGACATCCAGCTTTTCGATACGCTGTTTGATGATGTCGCTGATCTCGGAAGGATTCAGTTGCTGCATGCCATGTCCCTCGAACTCAAGCGGAAAGTGCGTCGCGCAGGCGCGTCAATCGACCGCGTACCGAACCGTCGATGACGGTGTCGCCGGCACGCAGGATCACGCCGCCCATCAGCGCACGATCCACCCGAGTGGTAATGGAGATTTCGCGGTTGAGACGCTTCTTCAGCGCGGTCGCGAGCTTGTCCTGCTGTGCGGCATCCAGATCGAAGGCGGAGACGATGGTCACGTCGACCCGCTTCTCCTCTTCGGCACGCAGCACCTCAAATTGCTCGGCGATCGCCGGCAGGGCGGCGAGCCGCCCTCGCGAGCCAACGGTACGGATGAAATTGCAAAGCGACTCGTCGAGTTCGCCGCAGACTTCGAGGAGCAACGCTGTCTTCTGATCGTGCGACAGCTTGGGGTTGCTCACTACCTTGGCATCGAAGTCGGCGTCGGCTGCCACTTGCTTCGCCGACGCCAGTTGTCCGGACCAGGCTTCCAGCGCCTTGTGGTCGCGCGCATACTCGAACGCCGCCTTGGCGTACGGGCGAGCTACGGTAGACGTTTCAGCCATGCCTCACCTCCTCAGAGCTCGGCCGCGAGCTTGTCGACAAGCTCACGATGCTTGGCTTCATCAATGGAGGAGTCGAGGATACGCTCGGCCCCCTGGATGGCGAGTGCCGCCACCTGGGTCCGCAACTCTTCCTTCGCGCGCTGAGTCTCCTGCTCGATCTCGCCGCGAGCGCTTTCGATCATGCGCTCTCCTTCGAGACGAGCGTTGTCACGCGCTTCCTCGATCATCTGGTTGGCCCGCTTATGGGCTTGTTCGATGATCTGGGCCGCCTGCTCCTTGCTTTCCTTGAGCTGCTCGGCTGCTTGCTCCTGAGCCAGCTCAAGGTCGCGAGTCGCACGGCTGGCCGCATCCAGGCCATCGGCGATCTTCTTTTGCCGCTCCTGCAGCGCCTGCATGACCGGCGGCCATACAAACTTCATGCAGAACCAGACGAAAACCGCGAAGGCTATGGCCTGACCGATCAGGGTTAGGTTCAGATTCACGCCAGCACCTCTCGCATCACAAGTTTGGGGTTAAGGTCACCGAGGCCCCGCGGGGCCGAACGGCGAAGTTAACCGACAAACGGATTGGCGAAGGTGAAGAACAGTGCGATACCCACACCGATCATGGTCACGGCGTCGAGCAGGCCGGCGACGATGAACATCTTCACCTGCAGCTGCGGGATCATTTCCGGCTGACGCGCGGCACCTTCGAGGAACTTGCCACCCAGGATACCGAAACCGATGGCGGTGCCCAGGGCGCCCAGACCGATCAGCAGGGAGACGGCGATAGCGGTCATGCCCAGAACTTGTGCTTCCATGATTGACTCCAGTTTATTTCAAGGTTTAAGGGGTTGGGGTTGAGAAAACCGGTTAGTGCTTTTCCGTCGCCATGCTCAGGTAGACGATCGTCAGCATCATGAAGATGAACGCCTGCAGCGTGATGATCAGGATGTGGAAGGTCGCCCACGCGAAGTGCAGGGGCAGCTGCCACAGGCCGATCATGGCAATCAGGATGAAGATCAGCTCGCCCGCATAGAGGTTGCCGAACAGACGTAGCGCCAGCGATACGGGCTTGGCCAGCAGGGTCACCGCTTCCAGCAGGAAGTTGACGGGAATCAGCAGGGCCTGCACGAACGGATTGGAGGCGTTGAACGGGTGCAGCGTCAGCTCGGCCAGGAAGCCGGAAAGGCCCTTGCTGCGGATGCTGTAGAAGATGATCAATGCGAAGACTGCCAGGGACATGCCCAGCGTCGCGTTGACATCGGTCGTGGGAACGACCTTGAAGTAGACGTGCGCCGGGTCGGCACCGAACCAGGCGCCGATCTTCTGCGCCAGCATCGGCAGAAAGTCCACCGGCACCAGGTCCATGAGGTTCATCAGGAAGATCCAGCAGAAGATCGTCAGCGACAGCGGCGCGATCAGCTTGCTCTTGCCGTGAAACGTCTCGCGCACCGAATTGTCGACGAACTCGACCATCATCTCGACGAAGTTCTGGAGTCCGCCGGGCACGCCCGTGGAGACCGACTTGGCCACCGAGCGGAACAGCCAGAGGAACAGAACCCCCAGACCGATCGACCAGCCCATGGTGTCCAGATGAATGGCCCAGAAGCCCATTTCCTGAGCTTCCTGTGCGGAATGTGCCAGCCCCAGCCCATTCTCCGGATGTAGCCCGAAGGTCATGTTTTGCAGGTGGTGCTGGATATACTCCGAAGAGGTCGGATTGTTGCCTGCCATTGAGTTAGCCTCGAGTTCAAGTGCGCGACGGTCGACGCAACAGCCAGGGTCCCAGCCAATGCGCCAACTGCGTCACCACGTAAGCGCCAAAGAAGAAAGCGGGGTTTGAGGGAGGCACGGCCACGAAAACCAGAGTGAACAGTGCCGCCGTCAAACCGAACTTGCCGGCCTCGGCTCGATAGAAACTCTTTACGATGTTGCGCGCTTGCGATGCCCCCCGATGGCGAAAGGTCTGCCAGGCGAAAAAGACGTTGGGCAACCAGGCCACGGCCCCTCCCAGCAAGACCGACAACGCCGCCTCGGGCGTGGCCGATACCAGCGCCGCCACGGCCATCGCAAGGACCATGCAGAGCTGCAACGTCAGCAGGGGAAACAATCGTGGGCCCTTGAGTCTGGCCGGTGCCGTTTTGTGCATGGCGTCGGTCGTGCCGTCCTCTTTCCGCTGGCGTTGCCGCCTGGACAAACCTCGGCGGATTATAGGGGAGGGCCTAATGCCCTTCAACCGAACCTGCACCGAATTAGCGCGATCTGGCAGACCTTTACCACTAAAGGGGCACGAAAAAGCGGCAAATAACGTTAACGTGCTAAACGTTTACTGCGGCATTTTGTCACACCGCACAGGCCGCCGATATCAACGAATGTGCCCCAGGATCCCATCCAGCTCATCGAGGCTGGTATAGCGGATCGTGACACGCCCCTTGCCCGAGGCGCCGTGCTGAATCTTGACCGGGGCACCGAGCAGCTCGGCCAGACGCGTTTCGAGCCGTGCGACATCGGCGTTTTCGCGCGCGGCGCTCTTCGGCTTGTCGGCGACCTTGTCACGCGGATCGCGCTTGGCCAGGGCTTCCGTCTGGCGCACCGTCAGGTCGCGCTCGACGACCTCGCGGGCGATGCTGCGCTGACGCGCGGCGGGAAGCGTCAGCAGGGCACGTGCATGCCCCATGTCCAGGTCGCCGCGCTCGAGCAGGGTTTGCACTTCCTCGTCGAGGCTCAGTAACCGCAACAGGTTGGCGACCTGGGCACGCGACTTGCCGACGGCATCGGCCACCTGCTGTTGCGTGAGCTCGAAATCGTCGAGCAGACGCTTCAGCGCCATGGCCTCTTCCACCGGATTGAGGTTTTCGCGCTGAATGTTCTCGATCAGCGCCAGGGCGAGGGCCGCTTCGTCGCTGACCTCGCGCACCACCGCCGGGATGACGTCGAGTTCCGCCAGCTGCGCCGCGCGCCAGCGCCGTTCACCGGCGATGATCTCGTAGCGCGACTCGCCCACCGGTCTCACCACGATGGGCTGCATGACGCCCTGCGCGCGAATCGAGTCGGCGAGTTCTTCGAGCGACTCCGGCTGAATGTCACGACGCGGCTGGTACTTGCCTCGACTCAATTGCCCCAGCGGCAGGCGCATCAAGCGTTCCTGCTCCTCGCCGGCAGGCGCCTGGGCGGGTTCCAGCACGACATCGCCGGCAAGCTCCTCGCCGCCGACCGTATCGCGATGACGCGCGCCCGCCCCGATCAAGGCATCCAGGCCGCGTCCCAGTGCGCGTTTGCGCGTCATAGGCATTCCCTCGAATCGTCTCCCGCACGCCCGTCGCGGTTCATAGCGACAGACGGCGAATCAGTTCCTTCGCCAGCACCCGGTGGGCCTGGCTGCCCCGCGACAAGCGGGCATACTTGGTGACCGGCAGGCCATGGCTCGGCGCCTCGGCGACGCGAACGTTGCGCGGAATGGTCGCCTTGAGCAGGGTGTCGCCGAAATACTGGCTCAATTGCTTGCTGACGTCGCGCGTCAGGCTATTGCGCGCGTCGTACATGGTGCGCACGATGCCGAATACCTCGAGCGAGGGGTTCACGCTGGCCTGAATCTGTTCGACGGTGTCCAGCAAGGCGGAGAGGCCTTCCAGGGCGTAGAACTCGCATTGCAGCGGGATCAGCACCCCGTCCGCCGCGGTCAAGGCATTGACGGTCAGCATGTTGAGGGACGGCGGACAGTCGATGATGACCACGTCGTAGCTGGCCGCCACGCTGCCCAGGGCCTCGCCCAGGCAACGCTCGCGACCGTCGCGGTCGAGCAGATCGACCTCGGCAGCGGTCAGGTCGCCGTTGCCGGGCAGCAGGGCATAGCCGGCATCGGGGCAGTCGAGGATGACCTCGCTGGCACGGCGTCCCTCGAGCAATACCTCGAGCACGCTGCCATCGAGCTCATGCTTGTCGATGCCGCTGCCCATGGTGGCATGGCCCTGGGGGTCGAGGTCGACCAACAGCACTCGCTTGTCCAGCGCGGCGAGGCAGGCAGCGAGATTGACCGCGGTGGTGGTCTTGCCAACGCCGCCCTTCTGGTTGGTCAAGGCGATTATCTTGGTCACGATCGACTCCCTTTAATCGACAACTCCCGAAAACGGCAGCGCTGGTGGCATTCAGGCACGTCGCAGGCGCAGCAGCACGCGCTGGGCCGCATCGCCGGGTACCTCGAGATCACGGCGCTCGATCAGTGTCACGTCCGGCGGCAGCTCGGCGAGTTCGGACGCCGCGTCGCGCCCCTTCATCGCCAGCCACTCGCCGCCTTCGGCCAGCAGCGGGCGCGTGAGCTCGACGAACGTCGCCAGTTGAGCGAAGGCCCGCGAGACGATCTGATCGAAATCGCGCGTCGTGAAGTGTTCCACTCGCGCCTGCACGGGCGTGACGTTCTCAAGCCCCAACTCTAGAACGGCTTGGCGCTGGAAGCGTACTTTCTTGCCGTTGCCGTCGAGCATGGTCACCTCGAGCGACGGGTCGAGAATCGCCAGAACCAGGCCCGGCAACCCCGCGCCGGCCCCCACGTCGAGCAAGCGGGGACCGCGTACGGCGGTCGCCACGCTGGCGCTATCGAGCAGATGGCGCATGACCATCTGCTCGGGATCACGTACCGCGGTGAGGTTATAGGCGCGATTCCACTTGTGCAACAACGCAAGCAGCGCCAGCAGGCGCTCGCGCGCGGTGGCGTCGACCTCGAGTCCCAGTTCGGCCAGGCCGGCGTCGAGACGCGCTTCGCAGGCCGGCGTCATGCATTGACCGCCTGGACGTCCTGATCCTCGATCAGACGCCGCTTCTTGAGGTGAACCAGCAACAGCGATACGGCCGCCGGCGTCACGCCGGAGATGCGTCCCGCCTGCGCGAGCGTCTCGGGTCGTGCCGCCTCGAGCTTCTGGCGAATCTCGTGGGACAGCCCATCGATGCGGGCGTAGTCCAGGTCCTCGGGCAGACGCAGGGCCTCGTGGCGACGCAGACGATCGATCTCGTCCTGTTGGCGTGCGATGTACCCCTGATACTTGGCCTGGATCTGTACCTGCTCGGCGACGGCCGGATCGAGCTCGGGCGCGTCGTCGGCGAGATCGGCGTGGTTCAGCTCGGGCCGCTTGAGCAGATCCGCGAGGCGATATTCACGCGCCAGCGGCTTGTCGAGCTTGCCCGACAGACGCTTGGCCAGCTCGCTGCTCGGCTGTACCCACGTCTCGCGCAGACGTTCGGTCTCCCGCGCGATCGCTTCGCGCTTGGTCGAGAAGTGCGCCCAGCGCGTATCGTCGACCAGTCCCAGTTCGCGTCCGATCTCGGTGAGACGCAAGTCGGCGTTGTCCTCGCGCAGCAGCAGACGATGCTCGGCACGCGAGGTGAACATGCGGTAGGGCTCCTGGGTGCCCATGGTGATCAGGTCGTCGACCAGCACGCCCAGGTAAGCCTCGTCGCGGCGTGGCGACCAGGCCTCCTGGCCCTGGGCACGGCGTGCCGCGTTGAGACCCGCCAGCAGCCCCTGGGCTGCGGCTTCCTCGTACCCCGTCGTGCCGTTGATCTGGCCGGCGAAAAACAGGTTGTGGATAAATTTGGTTTCCAGCGAGTGCTTGAGATCGCGGGGATCGAAGAAATCGTACTCGATGGCGTAACCGGGACGCGTGATATGCGCGTTTTCGAACCCCTTTATCGAGCGCACGACCTCGAACTGCACGTCGAAGGGCAACGAGGTCGAGATCCCGTTGGGATAGAGCTCGTGGGTATCCAGCCCCTCCGGCTCGACGAAGATCTGATGGCTCGACTTGTCGGCGAAGCGGTTGACCTTGTCCTCGATGGACGGGCAATAGCGCGGGCCCACACCGCCGATCACGCCGGAATACATCGGCGAGCGATCGAGGTTGGCATGGATGATCTCGTGCGTGCGCGCATTGGTGTGAGCGATGTGGCACGCGACCTGACGCGGATGCTGATCCCGACGGCCCAGATACGACATCACCGGGGTCGGGTCGTCGCCGGGCTGGGTCTCGAGCACCGAGAAATCCACGCTCTTGGCGTCCAGACGCGGGGGAGTCCCGGTCTTGAGCCGGTCGACGTGAAACGGCAGGGCACGCAGCCGCTGCGCAAGGGCATTGGAGGGCGGATCACCGGCACGCCCCCCGGCATGATGATCCAACCCGATGTGGATAACGCCACCCAGGAAGGTACCGGTGCACAGCACAACGCTCTCGCCGAACACGCGAATGCCGGTCTGCGTCACGACTCCGCGGACCGTGTCGTTTTCCACGATCAGGTCGTCCGCGGCCTGCTGAAACAACGTCAGGTTGGCCTGGTTTTCCAGCATGCCGCGAATCGCTGCCTTGTAGCGCACCCGGTCGGCCTGGGCCCGCGTGGCGCGCACCGCCGGTCCCTTGCGGGCGTTGAGCACCCGGAACTGGATGCCACCCAGATCGGTGGCATGCGCCATGGCGCCGCCCAGGGCATCGATTTCCTTGACCAGATGACTCTTGCCGATCCCGCCAATGGCCGGATTGCAGGACATCTGCCCGAGCGTCTCGATGTTATGGGTCAGCAGTAACGTTTGACAGCCCATGCGAGCGGCAGCCAATGCGGCTTCTGTCCCCGCATGACCACCGCCGATGACGATCACATCAAAGCGGTCTGGGTAATCCACGTTGCACCTCGAATCGCAGCGTCTGGCTGCGGTCGTACATGTCGACAGGCGTCATCGAGCGAGGACGGCGCCTGGGAAATAGCCGGACAGTATAAACCCCTTGTGAGTAACCGTCAGGGTTTTCCACACATGGATTGTCCGCCGGTGGTGTCTTCGTCCTTGGGTCTATAAATAATAATAAGTGTGTAGAAAGAAGTTCTGTTGCTGTTGTAACTACTGGTGTGGACCAAATCTGTGGATAAGCGTTAAAAATCTTTCATTCACAATTGCTTGCGATGTTAGTCGAACGTTGTAGAAGCGGCAGACAGGCTGCGTGCAGGAAGGGGACGCCCTGTGCATGAAAATGCCGGTTGTCCACACCGCGAAACGTGCACCACTTATCCACGGGTGTATACCTGATCGCCCCCCGTAGCCGTCAACAGTCAGGCACGCGTCTCTGGAACCCCGTAGTGACGGGGGCTGGAGGCGATATTTCATGGGCAGGAAAAAAATATTGTCCACAGGCGTGAAATCGGCCTGTGAAGCGCCGTGACAACGCACGGCAACACCACGATCCGCGAGGGGATCGTGGCGTCAGTCGAGGGGGAGAGTCGGGAAAAGGTCAGTGCTTGAGCACGCGGGAGAGGAAGGCCTGGGTGCGTTCGTGCTGGGGATGGTCGAAGACCTGGCTGGGCGAGCCCTGTTCGACGATGCGTCCGGCGTGGACGAAGATGACGCGATCGGCGACCTCGCGGGCGAAGCCCATCTCGTGGGTGACGATCATCATGGTCATGCCTTCGCTGGCCAGTTCACGCATGGCATCGAGTACCTCGCCGATCATTTCCGGATCGAGTGCCGAGGTGGGCTCGTCGAACAGCATCAGGCGCGGTTCCATCGCCAGGGCGCGGGCCAGGGCGACACGCTGTTGCTGGCCCCCTGAGAGCTGCCCGGGATACTTGTCGGCCTGATCGCTGATGCCGACCCGTTCGAGAAGGCGATCTGCGATTTTGGATGCCTGGGCATCGTCCAGACCGCGGACCCGGGTGGGGGCCAGCGTGACGTTGGCCCGTACCGACAGATGCGGAAACAGGTTGAACTGCTGGAAGACCATGCCGACCTCGGTCCGGATGGTCTGCAGCGATTTGCCCCCCTTGCCGTACGGTGTGAGTTCGTTGCCATCGACGATGATGCGGCCGGACTGGAACTCTTCCAGGCCGTTGACGCAGCGGATGAACGTGGATTTCCCGGAGCCGCTGGCGCCGATGATGACGACCACCTCGCCGGCGGTGATCTCGAGATCGATGTCCTGCATCACGTGCAGCTTGCCGAAGTATTTGTTGACCTTCTCCAACTGCACGATCGGCGCGGCGGAAGCTTGTGCGTTATCACTCATGATGGGCGCCTCATTGTCCGACCAGACCCTTGCGTTCGAGCAGACGCAAGGCGATAGAGAGACTCAGGGTGATCACCAGATACAGCATGGCGACCATGAAATAGACTTCCAGGGCGGTGAACGTGGTGGCGATGTAGACCTGTCCCTGGCGTACCAGCTCACCGACGCCGATGACCGAGAACAGCGACGTGTCCTTGATGCTGACGATGCCCTGGTTGCCCAATGCGGGGATCATGCGGCGCAAGGCTTGTGGCCAGATGATGTAGCGGAACGTGTCGATGCGCGACAGGCCCAGCGATAGTCCTGCTTCGCGCTGGCCCTTTTCGATCGACTGCACCCCGCCACGCACGATTTCCGAGATGTAGGCGCCGGCGTTGAGGGCGATGGCGGCGATGCCCGCCACTACCGCATTGATCGGTCCGCCCAGCAGTTGCGGCAGGCCATAGAAGATGAACAGCACCTGCACGAGTACCGGTGTGCCACGGAACACTTCGATATAGGCGATGGCGGGCCAGCGCAGCACGCGCAGAGGGTTGATGCGCAGCAAGCCGAAGATGATGCCGATGACGAAACCGATGGCCAGGCCGCCGAACGAGATCAGCAGCGTCCAGGGAATCCCGGTCAGCAGGTGTGGAATGGAGGCGATGGCCGCCTGCCAGTCGAACTGGAAGTTGACGTCCACGAAAGTGTCTCCAGGGTCGCGCCTCGGCGTGCGGCCGCAACGAGGCGACGACGCTTACGGTGGATGTAGTGCTCATGAAAAGGGGCCGGGCGATCGGCCACCCGGCCCCCTGGAAGGGTACTGATGCGCTTATTCGGCGTCGGGCGCCTTGCCGAACCACTTCTGGTAGATTTCGTCGTAGGTGCCGTCTTCGCGCATCTCGCTGAGCGCTTCGTTGGCGGGCTCTACCCACTTGCTGCCCTTGACGAAGGCGATGCCGTATTGCTGGCCTTCGTAGAGCGGCCCGACGACCTTGGTCCTGCCTTCGCCCTTGGTCTGGGCGAAGTAGCCGACGTTGGGCGCGTCGTAGAAGACGGCATCGACGCTGCCCCCCATCAGTGCCATGTACATGTCGGCGCTGCCCGGATACGGCGTGATCTCGGCGTCCTCGCCGAGTTCTTCCTGCAGGTAATCGTAGCTGGTGGAACCGATCTTGGTGCCGATGCGCATGCCTTCGAGGTCGTCGATTTCCTCGACGTCGTCATTGCTGCTGGGGACCAGGATGCGCAGACCGCTGTCGTAGTACGGGTCGGAAAAATCGACGATCTCGCTGCGCTCGTCGGTGATGGTGATGCCGGCGATGGCGATATCGACGTTACCGGTCTGCACGGCGGGGATGATGCCGTTGAAGTCCATGGTGTTGAGGTCGACCTCGAAGCCGGCCCGATCGGCAATGGTATTGATGATGTCGATATCGAACCCGACCATCTCGCCGCTCTCTTCGTCCATCATCTCGAAGGGCACGAAGCTGGGGTCGGTCGCCACGGCGAGTGTCGGTGTCTCCTGGGCGAGGGCGGTGCCGCCGATGCCCATGGCCAGGGCGAGCGCGGAAAGGCGAAGCGGTAGGTGTTTCATGTTGTTCCCCGATTGGTGTTGTTGATGGGACCGTTTCTACATTGACGAGTCCCGCGGGGGGCGTCAAGTGGCGGCGCGGGGAACGCTGGGGGAGGTAAGAGGGCATCCGCGAGACGGACGCCCGACAGGCATGGGCGACGTTTAGACGGCGAACGACGCGCCGCAGCCACAAGTGGATGTGGCGTTGGGGTTCTTGATGATGAAACGCGCGCCGGCGAGACCTTCCTCGAAGTCCACCGTCGACCCCACCAGGTACTGGTAGGACAGTGCATCGACGACCATCGAGGCCGTGCCATTCTCGATGATGGTGTCTTCGTCGCCGACGGTATCGGCGAAGTCGAAACCGTACTGGAAGCCGGAACAGCCTCCTCCGGTGACGTAGACGCGCAACTTGAGCCCCGGATTGCCCTCTTCCTCGACCAGGGCGCCCAGACGTTGGGCGGCGGCATCGGTCAAGTACATGGGCGCCGGGACGAACGATTCAGCCCCGCTCATGGGTGGCCCTCCTTGAATCCATCGTATGGCATATGGATGCCTATTATCGTGAAGACCAAGCAAAACGGTCAACTTTGCATTCACGGCGTTGTCTTCGCGGCATCGTCGACGGGGCGGACGCTGCCTATCCACAAGCGCTAAGGTGTATGATAGAGCATCGCGCCACCGATGGGTGGCGCGCTCACGCTGGGGCCTGGCCGCACCGCTGCCCCTTTGCCCCGGCGGAGATCGACCGCTCACAGGGAGATCAGTGTGCCATCGCCTCGTTTTCGCGCCATGTTCAAACGGCCCAGCCTGGAAAGTTTCCGACGTCGCCTGGCAAGCGTCGATGCCTTGCCGCAGCTTTGCGTGCTGGGCGTACTCTCGGGGGTGTTGACCGGCGGCTTGATGGTGGGATTCCGGGGGCTGCTGGAGCTGGGGGCGCTGGCTTTCATGCCGGGCGGCGATCCCGAGGCGTTCGAGCGCCTCGCGGGGCCGGTGCGCGTCGTGCTGCCGCTGATGGCCGTGGGGCTGATCGGCGTGTGGCTGTGGCGCATGCCGAACGGTGCCGGCAAGATCGGCATCGGCCATGTCATCGAGCGTCTCACCTACCATCAGGGCAAGATGCCGTTGCGCAACTGGATGACCCAGTGGTGGGTCGGGCTCGTCGCTCTGCTGGGCGGTCTTTCCGCGGGGCGTGAAGGGCCGGCGATCCATCTCGGCGCGGCGGCTTCGAGCTGGATCGGTCAGACCATGCGCCTGCCGCACAACAGTCTCCGGGTACTGGTCGGCTGCGGTACCGCCGCGGGTATCGCGGCCTCGTTCAATACGCCCATCGCCGGGGTCATCTTCGCCATGGAAGTGGTGATGATGGAGTACACCATCACCGGCTTCATGCCGGTGATTCTCGCGTCGACCACCGGCGCCGTGGTCTCGCAACTGGCCTACGGTTCGCAGCCCGCCTTCTCGGTGCCCAGCGTGCAACTGGCGTCGTTGTTCGATCTGCCCTGGATCGCCGTCACGGCGTTGCTGATCGGTCTGGTGGCGGGGGCGTTCGTGCGTCTCGCCAAACCGGCGACCTGGCAGACGCGCTGGCCGGTGTGGGGGCGCTTTCTGGCAGTGGGCCTGGCGGTGGGCGCGGTGGCCTGGTGGTATCCCCAGGTGCAGGGCATGGGCTATGACTCGCTGGAGCGCATGCTCGTCGGTGAGCCGGCCCTGGATGTCCTGATCGTCGTGGCGCTGGGCAAACTGGCGCTGACGGCCCTGGCCATCGCCTTCGGCGTGCCGGTGAGCATCATCGGGCCGATCCTGGTGGCGGGCGCGGCCTTCGGCACGCTGTGCGGACTGCTGTGGGCGACCCTGCTGCCGGGTCTGGCATCCTCGCCGGTGGTCTTTTCGTTGCTGGGCATGGCGGCCATGATGGGGGCCGTGCTGCAGGCGCCTCTGGCGGCGCTGATGGCATTGCTGGAACTGACCCACAACTCGAGCATCCTGCTGCCGGGCATGCTGGCGGTGGTGATCGCGGTTCTGGTGTCGCGCCAGGGGTATCACTGCTCGGGGTTCTTCATCTCGACGCTGGACAGCCAGGGACTTCATCCCCTGCAACGCCCCTTGATGCAGGCCCTGTCGCGGGTCGCGGTACCGGCCGTCATGGAGCGCAGCGTGGCCCGGGCGCCGCGCATACTGACGCGGGCCCAGGCTCAGGAGCTGCTTGCCGGGAAGCCGACCTGGCTGGTGATCACGCGCGAGGACGGCAAGCCCCCCGTGGGTCTCAAGGCCGCCGGACTGGCACGCCTGATGCTCGACGAGCAGTGGCAGGACGAGACGCGTTTCGACCTGCTGGAGATTCCCGGCCAGCGGGTTGACATGGCACCGATCGCCCTGCAGGCGACGCTCTCCGAAGCCTTCGAACAGCTCAACAAACAGGGGGTCGATGTCCTGTATGTCGAGCACACCACGGCGCCCCTCATCCGCAAGATTTCGGGTATCATCACCCGCGACGCCATCGAGAACTACTACCGTTACAAATGATCCCCAGCGAGGAATGTCTTCATTCGCGGACGCTATGTCCGGCGGTGTGGGCAGGGGCTGGCATTGAGGAGTCACCATGTATCAATGGATCTTATCGCTGCATCTCATCGCCGTCGTGACCTGGTTCGCGGCGCTGTTCTACCTGCCTCGATTGTTTGCCTACCATGCCGATGCACGCGACCGGGGAGAGACCCAGGTGATGGCGTATTTCCTGAACATGGAGCGGCGTCTCTACAAGGGCATCATGCTGCCCTCGATGATCGTGGCGGTCGTCTTCGGCGGGTTGTTGCTTTATCTGGTGCCGGGCTTCATGGATGACGAGTGGTTCTATGCCAAGTTGCTGCTGGTGGCCGGCCTGATCGGTTATCACCATGTGTGTCTGGCCTATCTCAAGCAATTCGCGGCCGAACGCTGCCACAAGAGCGCGACGTTCTTCCGGGCCTTCAATGGCATTCCCACGCTGCTGCTCGTGGTCATCATCCTGCTCGTCGTGCTCAAGCCGTTTTGATGGCTGTCCCGACGCTGCCGGCGGTCCTGGTGCTGGCCGGCCACGATCCGACGGGCGGGGCGGGATTGACCGCCGACGCCGAGGCCATTCGCGCTTGCGGTGGCTGGCCGTTGACGGTCCCTACCGCCTTGACGGTACAGACCACGCGCGACGTGCGGCGCGTCATGCCGTGCTCGCGGGAGAGCATCGAAAGCGCCTGCGAGGCATTGTTCGCCGATATCGAGATCAGTGCCATCAAGGTGGGCCTGGTCGCCGATCGCGCGTCCCTGGAGGCGGTCATCGCCGTGGCGCGGGCCCATCCCAACCTGCCTCTGGTCGTCGACCCGGTGCTGCGGGCGGGGGGCGGTGCGGCGATGGCCCCCGACGACTGCGTGCCACTGTTGCGCGAACAGCTGCTGCCGCTGGTCGACATGCTGACGCCCAACCGCCAGGAACTGATGCGCCTGAGTACCGCCACCGGCGGTGAGGTGGATCGGGTCGTGGAACTGATGTCGCTGGGCGCGCAGGCGATCCTGGTGACCGGGGCCGACGCCTGGGAGGAAGATCCCGACGCGCGCCGCCGCGATGAGGTTGTCCACACCCTGCATACTCCCGACAATAGTCGCCAATGGCGCTGGCCGCGCCTGGCGGGGGAGTATCACGGTTCGGGCTGTACCCTGGCGGCGTCGCTGGCGGCGCGGCTGGCATGCGGCGAGTCGTTGATCGAGGCCTGCGGTCAGGCACAGCGCGTGGCCTGGGACAGCCTGGTGCACGCCCAGCGACCGGGACGCGGCCAGGCCTTGCCCGATCGCCTGTGGCGGCTGCCGCCTTTCGAAAGCGAGGCGACATGAACCGGACGCCGGATTGGACACGCGGCATTTACGCCATCACCGATGCGACGCTGCTGCCCGATGACGCTCATCTGTTTGCGGCATGCGAGCGAGCCCTCGAGGCGGGACTGGCGCTTTTGCAGTATCGCGACAAGTCGGCGGACGCGGGCAAGCGCTGGCGTCAGGCCTCGGGGCTGGCCGCGCGTTGCCATGCGGCCGGCGTGCCGTTGATCGTCAATGACGATATCGCCCTGGCGGCGCGTCTGCGGTCACGCGTCGGGTCGCATGTCGGTTTGCATCTCGGCCAGCGGGATGGCTCGCTGCGTGATGCACGTCAAGCCCTGGGCGCCGAGGCGATCATCGGTGCTACCTGTCATGCGCGCCTGGATCTGGCCGAGCGCGCGGCGGCCGAAGGCGCCAGTTACCTGGCCTTCGGTCGCTTCTTCGCCTCGCGCACCAAGCCGGAGGCGCCGCCGGCCTCCCTCGACCTGCTCGGCAAGGCGGCACGTTTCGGCCTGCCGCGTGTGGCGATCGGGGGGCTCGACGTCCACACTATGCGTCTAGCCCGTGAGGCCGGGGCGGACCTGCTGGCCACCGTGCATGCCGTCTTCGGTCCCGGCGATCCCGCCGCTGCCGTCAGGGCATTGCAGGCGAGTCTCGGCGACGCGGCACAGCGCTGATTTATCCACAGAGTCGAACGGCGAGTTGTTCGACCTGTCCAGAGAGTTATCCACAGTTTCTTTTGCGATACGTTATCTTAGCCACACACAGCCAGAGGAAGTCATGACCACGTCCGCACAACTCTTCGAGCAGGCTTGCCGTCACATCCCCGGCGGTGTGAATTCCCCCGTGCGTGCCTTCAAGGGCATGGAACGCGCGCCGGTCTTCGTGGAACGCGCCCAGGGGGCTTACCTCTACGATGTCGAAGGGCAGCGCTATATCGATTACGTCGGCTCCTGGGGGCCGCTGATCACCGGCCACGCCGATCCCGACGTGCTGGGCGCGGTCCGCAGCCGTCTCGACGATGGCTTGTCCTTCGGCACGCCGACCGCCATCGAGACGCGCATGGCGGAGTTGATCTGCGAGATCATGCCGTCGATCGACATGGTGCGCATGGTCAACTCGGGCACCGAGGCCACCATGTCGGCGATCCGCCTGGCGCGCGGCCATACCGGCCGTGACAAGATCGTCAAGTTCGAGGGCAACTACCACGGGCACTCCGACTCGCTGCTGGTCAAGGCCGGTTCCGGCGCGCTGACCCACGGCGAGCCCAGCTCGCCCGGTGTGCCCGCCTCCCTGGCCGAACACACCGTGACGCTGCCCTACAATGACCTGGACGCGGTACGCGCGTGTTTCGCCGAACTGGGCGACGAGATCGCCGGCATCATCGTCGAACCGGTGGCGGGCAACATGAACTGCATTCCGCCGCAGCCCGACTTCCTCAAGGGATTGCGCGAGATCTGCGATGCGCATGGCAGCGTCTTGATCTTCGACGAGGTAATGACCGGCTTTCGCGTGGCGCTGGGCGGCGCTCAGGCGCATTTCGGCGTCACCCCGGATTTGACCTGCCTGGGCAAGATCGTTGGCGGCGGCATGCCGGTGGGCGCCTTCGGCGGCACGCGCGAGATCATGGAGCAGCTCTCGCCGCTGGGACCGATCTACCAGGCAGGCACGCTGGCCGGCAATCCGCTGGCCATGGCCGCCGGTATCGCGCTGCTGGAGAAGATTCGCCAGCCGGGCTTTCACGACGCGCTCGCCGAACGCGTGGCAACCCTCTGCGACGGCCTGGAAGCCCGTGCTCGGGAGGCCGGTGTCGACCTGATCACGCAACGTGCGGGTGGCATGTTCGGGGTCTTCTTCACCGCCCAGCGACGTGTCGATAATTTCGCGCAAGCGACGGCCTGCAACGCCGATACCTTCCGGCGTTTCTTCCTCGGCATGCTCGAACACGGCGTCTATCTTGCGCCGTCACCGTTCGAGGCGGGCTTCATGTCCAGCGCGCACACGCCCGACGATATCCAGGCCACGCTGGATGCCGCCGAGCAGGTATTGGCGACGCTCGAGAACGCCTGAGGTGGCGGATGAACGGGCAATGGAACGACGGGACGCGGGGGAACGCTCAGTGAGCCAGGCATTGATCGAGGCATTGCGCCAGGGCCGGGGATTCGACCATCCGGTGAGCCGGATCGAGGTGTACGAGACGCATGTTTCATGGGTCATCCTCACGGGGGACTATGCCTACAAGATCAAGAAACCGCTGGATTTCGGCAGCTTTCTGGACTTTTCCACGCTGGAAAAACGGCGCCGGCTCTGCGAGCAGGAGGTGCGTCTCAACCGTCGCCTTGCCCCGGCGTTGTACCTCGACACGGTCGCGATCACCGGCACGCCCGAGGCGCCGAGCCTGGGAGGGAGCGGTACGCCGTTCGAGTACGCGGTCAAGATGCGTCAATTCAGCAATCGTCACTTGTTCAGCACCTTGCAGGCCAGCGGCGAGTTGTCCGAGGAACTGCTCGACGATCTCGTCGCGCAACTGGTGGCCTTCCACGAGGAGGCGCCGCGGGTGAGCGGGGACAGTCAACTGGGCTCGCCGGATACCGTGCGGCGGACCCTGGACCGTGAGTTTCGCTTGATCGAGGCGCGTCTCGTGGGACAGGAGGAACGCGAGCGACTATCGCGTCTCGAGACCTGGAGCCTGGATAGCTTCGCGCGGCTCGAACACGAATTCGAGCGGCGCTGGCGCGAGGGCTACGTGCGCGAAACCCATGGCGATATCCATCTCGGCAACGCGGTGCATTTCGAGGGACGCGCGCTGCTGTTCGACGGGCTGGAGTTCAACGCCGAGCTGCGCTGGAACGATGTCGGCTGCGAGCTGGCATTCTTGTTGATGGATCTCGAGGCACGTGGCGAGCAGGCCTATGCCAACCATGTCCTCAATCGCTATCTGGAACTCTCCGGCGATTACGAACTGGTACGCCTGCTGGCCTATTACAAGCTGTACCGTGCCTTGGTACGCGTCAAGGTGGCGCTCCTGCATTATCACCAGGAGCAGTTGACGCCCGAGGAACGCGAGGCCGTCCTGGCGGATTACCACTGCTACATGGCCTTGGCCGAGCGCTACAGCGAGTTTCGCTTTCCGTACCTGGTGGTCGGGGTCGGGGTTTCCGGCAGCGGCAAGAGCCGTTTCACCGGCGAGATGGTGCGTCGCCTGGGGGGCGTACGAGTGCGCTCGGATATCGAACGCAAGCGGCTGTATGGCTTCGAGGCCCAGGCCGATACGCGAGCGGGAGGCGATATCTACACGCCCCAGGCGAGCGAGCGTACCTATGCGCGCCTGGCCGAGCTGGCGGGCATCCTGCTGGAGTCGGGTCTGCCGGCCTGCGTCGATGCCACCTGTCTGACACGCGCTCAGCGCGCGCAGCTGTGCTTCGAAGCCGAACGACGCGGGCTGGCCGTGCTGATGGTGAGCTTCGAGGCCGATACCCAGACCTTGCGTGCGCGCATCGAGAAACGGGCCCAGCGCGGCGGCGATCCGTCGGAGGCGGGCCTCGAGGTGCTCGAACGTCAGCTGGCACGCTTCGAGCCTTTCGCCGACGACGAACTGAGTCACCTGGTGCATCTCGATACCACGGCACCGGACGCCAATCTCACGCTGGTGTCGATGATCCAGGAGCGTATTCAGCTTCGCTGAAGTTGAAATCGCGCATGTCATCGCAATGTCGTGTGGCCGACACGCGTTCGTCACATTCTCGCGACATCCTGTCTTCGTCTGTTCAGGGTAACCATGTGCACTCATGGCGTGAGTGAACGATGTGGGTCTCATGACATTGAGCCGCTCTTCGGGAGCGGCTTTTTTTATGCCTGCATGCTCAGTCATACGGGCACGACGACGCATGAAACGCTGCGTTCACGACGTGCGCGCCTTGCGAGCGCTGCGCAACGAGGTCATCGGCGGGGCACCGAGATTCTGGCGTGCCCAGTTCATGGCCTGTATGCGGTTGTGGACCTTGATCTTGCGGAAGATGTTGTAAAGGTGCGACTTGACGGTATGCTCGCTGACGAAGAGTTGATCGGCGATTTCGGTATTGGAGGCACCTGTCCCCAACAGCCCGATGATCTCCAGCTCGCGGTGCGTCAAGCCGCACACCGGGCGATAGGCATTGAGCTGTTGGCGGCGATAGAAATCGATCAGACGCGTCATGAGATTGCGCGACATCCACAGGTCGCCTTCGAGCAGCTTGGCGATGCCCTTGCAGATCAGCAGCAAATTGTCCTGACGATAGAAGACGCCCTGCAGGTGGAGGCTGATCAACAATTCCGCCGCATGCTCGTCGTCACGGAGATTGAAAGCGGCGAGAATCATTTCCGGGCTTTCGCTGGCACGGCTGTTCCACAGGTGCATGCAGTTTTCATCGACGTGGTCGGCATCCAGGAGCACGACGACCTTGCGGTCTGCCGGCGGCACGAAACTTTCCTGCGTGCTCAGCGCGGATACCTGGCAATCGAGTTGCTGGCGGACATAGTCGATGAACAGCTGCGACTGAGGGTTGCAGTCGGTCACCATCAGAACCCTTGCGTTTTCCAAGCTCATGCGAGTTATCCCCGTTGTCATGCGTGTTGTCATGGCGGCTCCCGACTTTCTTATGGCGGGTATCATGCCGAGTTGCCTTCAAGAGTTATCCGGGCCACGTAAATAGACGGTAAGCGCATCTGGTAGAAACGTAATCGAATATCATCCTAATGTTTTTATAACTGAAGTTGATTTCCGAGCGGGATCAATATGTTGCCGATGGGTCTCCCTGGCGCCGATGAGAGTGTGCCGAAGTGGTGCAGAGAAATTTCAGTCATGCCGTTCATTTAGATTAGACGCGATGTGGCACCAAGGTATGAAAAATCTCATCTGTTAATATAAGTTATTGTTTTTTATGTGTTATTAATTAGCGCCCGAGATGGTTTCCCGACCGGTGGGTTACTCGTAGAATGAGCGTCCGAGTGATAAGGAGAAAGCATGATGGCGGATCAAGACACGCTGGTGTTGGCCAGCGGCAACACCGGCAAGCTGCGTGAATTCCAGAGCCTGCTGGCCCCGCTGGGCCTCGAGGTGCGTCCGCAGCGCGACTACGCCGTCACCGAGGTCGAGGAAACCGGCCTGACCTTCGTCGAGAATGCCCTGCTCAAGGCGCGCGAAGCGTCTCGAGTGAGCGGTCTGCCCGCCCTGGCCGACGATTCGGGACTCGAGGTCGATGCCTTGCAGGGCGCGCCGGGAATTCGATCGGCCCGCTTCGCGGGTGAGCCCTCCGATGATGCCGCCAACAATCGCAAGCTGCTGGAGGCGCTCAAGGACGTGCCGGAAGGCCAGCGCGGCGCCCGCTTCTGGTGCGTGCTGGTGTATCTGCGGCATGCCGAGGACCCGGTCCCGCGCATCGTGCAATGTGCCTGGGAAGGCGAAGTATTGGCATATCCGCGCGGCGAGGGCGGGTTCGGTTACGACTCGCTGTTCTGGGTGCCCGAGCGCGCCATGACCGCCGCAGAGTTGTCCGCCGAGGACAAGAACCGACTCAGCCATCGCGGCAGGGCCATGCAGGCCCTGCTGGCGCAGCTCTCCGCGCCCTCATGAGCATGCCGCTGCCGCCACTGTCCCTGTATGTGCATGTGCCCTGGTGCGTGCGCAAATGTCCGTATTGCGATTTCAACTCCCATGGCATGGACCCGGACCGGGCGCTCCCCGAGACAGCCTACGTCGAGGCCCTGCTCGCCGACCTGGACGCGGATGCAGCGCTGGCCGACGGCCGTGAGCTGGTGAGCATCTTCGTCGGGGGCGGCACGCCCAGTCTGCTGAGCGGTGATGCGTACCGACACTTGCTGCAAGGGATACGTGCGCGTCTGCCGTTCGCGTCGGATATCGAAATCACTCTGGAAGCCAATCCCGGCACCGTCGAGCATGACCGTTTCGCGGCCTATCGTGAGGCGGGCATCAACCGTCTGTCGCTGGGAGTGCAGAGCTTTCAGGCGCCGCAACTCGAGGTCCTGGGGCGCATCCACAGCGGCGAGGAAGCCGCCCAGGCCATGCAGGACGCACGCCGCGCCGGGTTCGATAACATCAACCTCGACCTGATGCATGGGCTGCCCGGTCAGGATGAGGTGCTGGCGCTGGCGGATATCGATCGTGCCCTGGCGCTGGCGCCCGATCATCTCTCCTGGTACCAGCTGACGCTGGAGCCCAACACGCAGTTCTATTCACGTCCGCCGCGATTGCCCGACGAGGATACGCTGTGCGATATCCAGGAAGCGGGACATGCGCGCATCGAGGCCGCGGGTTATCAACGCTACGAGATTTCCGCCTATGCCACGCCCGGACGGCAGGCGCGGCACAATCTCAACTACTGGACGTTCGGCGATTACCTGGGCATCGGCGCGGGCGCGCACGGCAAGTTGAGTGCCTGGCAGCCGGACGGTAGTCTAGCCATCGAGCGTCGCTGGAAGGTACGACAGCCACAGGCGTATCTGCGTCGTGCCCAGGATCCGCGCGGTTTCATCGCGGGACGGCGTGCGCTCGAGGAACAGGAATTGCCGCTGGAATTCTTGATGAACGCGCTGCGCCTCACCCAGGGCGTGCCACGCCGTTACTGGCACGAACGCAGCGGGCTAGCTGATACACTGCTCGACGCGCGGCTCGAGCAGGCGCATGCCAAGGGGCTGTTGTGCGATCCCTCGCAACGCCTGCAGGCATCGCCGCATGGGTTGTTGTTCTTGAACGACCTGCTCGCGCTTTGCGACGCAGCGTGACGACGCGCAATCATCGGAACGCACTCACAGGAAAAGGTAAGGAGAAAGGACGCATGCAACGCTCGATATGGATGGCGGTACCGCTGGCCTTGGCAATCGGTGTCACGGGGTGTGCCAGCAACGGGACGCAGACCGGTCAGCAGCAAGGCGATCATGGCAAGACCTTTGGTGGCGCGGGCATCGGGGCCGCCGTGGGCGCGGTGGCCGGGGCATTGACCGGCGACGGCAGCACCAGCCGTCGCGACCGTGCGTTGATCGGGGCCGCGGCGGGCGCCGCCATCGGCGGTGGGGTCGGCGCCTACATGGATGCCCAGGAAGAAAAGCTGCGCAGGGATCTCGATGGAACCGGCATCGGCGTCGATCGCCAGGGCGACAACATCGTCCTCAACATGCCCAGCAGCGTGACCTTCGATGTCGATTCCAGCGCATTGAAGACGCCTGCGCGTCAGGCCCTCAACGATGCCACGGCCGTCATGCGCGAGTACCCCAAGACACGCATCAACGTCGCCGGGTACACCGACAGCACCGGTAGCGCCGATTACAACCAGCGCCTCTCCGAGCGCCGTGCCCAGGCCGTTGCCGACTACCTCGGCCAGGGAGGCATCGCCGCCAACCGCATCAACACGGTTGGCTACGGCGAACGTCAGCCGGTGGCCAGCAACGACACCGAAAGCGGCCGCGCGCAGAATCGGCGTGTCGAAATCACGCTGACGCCGGTTACTCAGCAAGGCTGAATCGGCGTCCTTGCCGCCCCGGGCCCCTGCGCCTCGCCCGGGGCGGCGCGATTTCCCCGTATGGCGGGGAACGGCGTATCATGGTCCCGCCACGACGTTCGAGAAATGCCATGCTCGCCTATCAGCACGCCTATCACGCCGGCAACTTCGCCGACGTGCACAAGCATTTGACCCTGTTTGCTGTCCTCCAGTACTTGTTACGTAAGTCATCCGCCATTACGTATGTCGATACGCATGCCGGGCGTGGTCTTTACCCTCTCGAAGCCGAGGAAACCCAGCGCCTGCGGGAGTATCGTCAGGGCGCGGCTGCCGTATGGGCGGCACGCGAGGCGCTCGCCGACGATCCGCTGCTCGCGGCGTGGTGCGAGCGGCTCGGCGATGTCCAGTCCGGGGCATCGACGCTCAGCCATTACCCCGGATCCCCCTGGTGGCTGGCGAACGATTGCCGCGAGCAGGATCGCCTGGCGTTGTTCGAGCTGCATCCAGGCGAAGCAACCCATCTCGAGGCACAAGTGCTGCCACCCCAGGCGCGACGTCAGCATGCGGACGGCCTGGCCGGCATTCGTGCGCTGTTGCCACCCGCCACGCCACGATTCTGCGCGCTCATCGATCCCAGCTACGAGCGCAAGCAGGAATACACCGACGTCGCGGCTACCATGCAAGCCGTCGCCGCCAAGGTGCGTCATGCCATCGTGATGATCTGGTATCCGTTGCTGCCCAGCGGTCGTCATCATGACCTGCTGACGGCCGCTCGGCGCAGCGGCCTCCGCAAGCTATGGCGCAGCGAGCTGACGCTTCACCCGCCCGGCGAAGCCACCCATGGGATGTACGGCAGCGGCATGCTGCTTCTCAACCCTCCCTGGGGCATCGACACACAATTGAACGCGAGCCTGGCCCGCGTCACATCTTGCCTGAGCGATACGGCCTCGCATGCCTCGCAGTGGTGGGTGCCGGAGTGAGATGACATGCTGCACGACCTCGGCCGTTCTCCCCATGGCCGAGGCATGTCGGTGGCGTGAAGCGTTACAGGCCGAGCTTGCCACGCAAGGTCGAGAGGTCCTCGGCCAGCAGGTTCACCGGACCGACGAAGGCACGCCGGTCCTCGTCGCTGACCTGCTCGTAGCTGACGAAACCGGACGTCGGGTCGTCGGCATCCTGCCGATAGTGGGCGAGGGTTTCTTCCACGGCGGCGAAATTTTCTTCGACGCGTTCGACGAAGGCCGGGTCCTCGTCGATCACGAGCGGCTTGAAGAGTTCGAAAATCTTCTGCGAGCCGTCGACGTTGCCCTGGAAGTCCCACAGGTCAGTGTGGCTGTAGCGATCTTCCTCGCCGCTGACCTTGGTCGCGGCCACCTCTTCCATCAACGCGGCGGCACCGCCCACGACGGTTGCCGGCGGAAAGGTCAGCCCCTGCACGCGCGCCTCGAGATCGTTGACATCGGCCATCAGGCGCTTGGCGTAGGGCGCGAAGCCTTGCGTGGTGCGTTGCTCGAACAAGCCGTACTCGAGACGGTGGAAACCGGTGAAGTCGGGATCCTCGACGCCTTTCTCGTAGTCGTCCTCGCGGGCGTCGATGCTGGCGTCCAGGTCGGCGAACAATTCGGCGATGGGCTCGATGCGCTCGTAATAGACCCGTGTCGGCGCGTAGAGGGACTGTGCGCGTGCCAGGTCGCCGGCTTCGACAGCCTGGGTGAAGTCTTGCGTGTGGGTGACGAATCGATCGAGGTTGTCGAGCACATAGAGCTTGTAGTCGGCGACCGGTTCGACCAACGCTTCGGTGGCGACATCGGCCTGGACCGTGCCTTGCAAGGTCATGAGACCGAAGGCGCTGGCGGCAAGAAACAGTGAGCGAGGTGACATGCGGTGACTCCTTTGACGAATCGTGGGTGAGGCCGTCCCGGTCGTGGTGATCGACGCCTTCGGGCGCCTGTCGTTGTGTTCAAGCATGGGAGGCGGCGGCTTCCAGCAGTCCGCGTCCCAGAAAATCGTTTTCGTCGATGACGCCGGGCAGAGTGAAGAAGTATCCACCGCCCACCGGCTTGATGTATTCCTCCAGTGGCTCGCCGTTCAGGCGCTTCTGGACGGTAATGAAACCGGCCTCCAGATCCGCCTGGTAGACGATGAACAGTAGCCCCATGTCGAGCTGACCGTTGGCTTCGACAGCGTTGGAGTAGTTGAACGGCCGGCGCAGAATGCGGTGTTTCTCGAAGCCTGGCGTACGTGGATTGGCCAGACGGATATGCGCGTCCAGAGGGGTGACCTGGCCGTCCGGATCGTCGGAGTAGTCGGGGATATCGTACTCGGTGCCACCGGCCAGCGGAGCGCCGCTATCCTTGCACCGCCCGAAAATGGCTTCCTGCTCGGCCAGTGGCGCGCGGTCCCAGCGTTCGACGAAATTGCGGATCAGACGCACGACCTGATAGCTGCCACCCCGGGTCCAGGCAGGCTCCTCGCTGTCGTGGCCTGTCCAGACCAGCGCATCCATCAGGGCCGTGTCCGCGGTGTCGGGGTTGGCGGTACCGTCGCGAAAGCCCAGATAGTTGCGCGCGCTGGGCGTGGGGCCAGTGTCGCTGGGGGACATGACCGGCACCGTGCCTTCCTGCTTCCAGCGCACCATCAGGCCTCCCGGGGTGTGCTTGAGGATGTCGCGCAGGGCATGCACGGTCGTGTCGTGCGTATGGGCGCAGATCTGCAATGACATGTCGCCATGGCAGCGCGATGGGTCGAGAGCGTCGTTGGGGAAGCCGGTCATGCGCTGCAGGTGCCTCGGCTTGACGTCGGCCAGTCCGAAGCGCGCATCGAACAGCGAGGCGCCGAGGGAGACGGTGACGGTGAGGCCATCCGGCGCGATGGTGGGACCGAGAATGCCGGAATCCGCTGGCGGATAACGTGGATCGCCCTGAGGATAGGTGCCGCCTCGGGTGAGAAAGGCGATGCGCTCGGTGAGTGTGCGCAGCAATTGCTCGAGCCCGTCGCGATCCCGCGCCAGCACGTCGCAGGCGACGATCATGCCATTGGCCGGGCGCGGCGTGACAATGCCCTGCTGATGAGTGCCATGGAAAGGATAGGCGTCGGTCGTGGCGGTACTGGTCGGCGCACTCGTCACCTCAGGGTCGGTGTCTGGCATATCGTCGGCCGGACAGGACCTGGCCCAGGCCGACGTACTCAAGCCGGCCATGGCAATACCGGTTCCGGTGGCGCCGAGGCCTTGCAGGAAACGCCGCCGATCCAGCGAGAATGGGCAGCGCGGCATGTTATCGGAACGATCACTCATGTCGATTAAACCGTGATGAAGCCAAGGGAACGCACGTCAGCCCTGCAGGGCCAGCGTGTGATTGATCTCGCTCAGGGTTCGTGACAGCGCCCGGGTCTCGGTCAGCAACGCGTCGCGATCGACGGCGGTGCCGGACTCGGGGAGCGCCGTTTCCAGCGCGGCGAGCTCGCTGGTGAGCCGCGAGAGTGTCTGGGGATCGCGTGATTCGAGGAGCGGGCCGAGCAGCGATGCGATCTTGTCGGCGCCCTGAAGCAGACCGCGCAGGTCGAGCAGCTCGCGGGCGTCCAGCGGCGCCTGATCGATGGCGTGGTCGTGCCAGGCGGCCAGGACGCGAGCACTGCCGCTGGCCAGTTGCGCGGGCGGGATCGCCTGGTGTCGCCAGCGTTCGGCGAGGGTGCGGACATCGTCGCGCAACTGGGCGGAAACCGGCGCGAGCCCTGCGGTGGTGGACGCCTCGAACAACCCTTGTGCCAGGCGTTGAAAGCCGATGAAGTTCGGGTCCTCGTCCCGCTGAGCGAAATACTCGGCGCGGGCGTTGAGGCGCTGGTCGAGATCGCTGAACAGGCCGGTGGCCATCGCCAGACGCTGGTCGATCAGGCGTGCCTGTGCGTAGGCATCACGGGCTGCCGCCAGGTCGCCATCCTCAATGGCCCGATGCAAGGTATCGGCGGCGTCGATGAGGCGACGACTCTGCAGTGTCAGATAGACCTTGTATTCGGCGAGGGCGCCCAGGAAGTCCTTGTGCGACAAAGGGGAGGCCGGTGACGCATCATCTGCGGCGGCCACGTGGAGCGTGCCACGCGGATTGCTCAGCAGGCCGCAGGTCATGCGGTAGTCGCCTGCCGGCAGGCGCGCGGTCAGCGGCTGTCGGAGTCCGGGCGCGATGTTCTCGCGCTCCGCGATCACCATCACGCCGTCGAGGATCTCCCATTCGATGGCGCGCTCGGAGCGATTGACCACCGTAAAGGTCGTCTCGCCGGCCGAGACGTCGAGGGCGTTGGGTTCGCAGCCGGCATCGGTGATCACGACGCGTGGGCCTGCGATCGTGTCGTCTTGCGGTTCCAGGGACATCACGAAAACGCCCAGCGCAGCGAACATCGACATGGCCGAGACCAGTACGCCGAATTTCAGGAAGCGCGGCGGCGGCAATGGCGCGGGGCTCATGACGGTTCTCCATGCGATGCGCGATGGGCGGCGGGAGAGCTCCGGCGAGCACGCTGGAAGAAGATCCCCAGTGTCACCAGCAGATAGCCGCCATAAACCACCGCTTCGCCGAGCGTGGGCGCCGGCTGATACCCGAGGATGCCCGACAGGATCGCGCCGAGCGGTGAGTCCAGCGGCAGCCACTCATTGAGATCGAATACCCGTTGCTGGGCATGATTCCACCAGCCTGCCTCATGCAGGGCCCTGACCGAGCCGGCCAGCAGCCCGGCGGCCACCAGCAACATGAAAACGCCCGTGAGCCGGAAGAAATGCGCGAGGTCGAGGCGCAGACTGCCACGATAGAGGGCCAGCCCCACCGCCACCGAGGTGACGATACCCAGCAACGCCCCCAGCGGTGCGGACCGGTCGGTACTTTGCTGAAATACCGCGAGCAGGAAGAATACGGACTCCAGGCCTTCGCGGGCCACGGCCAGAAAGACCATGCCGATCAACGCCAGGGTATGGCGGCGGCCGGTGAAGGCGTCCTCGAGTGCGCCGGTCAGTGTCCGCCGCATGTTGCGGGCGGCGCGACGCATCCAGAAGACCATCCAGGTCAGCACGCCCACGGCAATCAGCCCCACGAAGGCTTCGAACAGCTCTTGCTGACGTTGCGGGAACGCTGCGCTTGCGAACTGCAGGCCGGCCCCTGTCGCCAGTGCCAGGGCGGCAGCGAGGAATATGCCGATCCACACGGCGGGCATCCAGGCACCGCGCCCGGTATGGCGAAGATAACTGGCGATAATGCCGACGATCAGGGCGGCTTCGAGCCCCTCGCGCAGCATGATGAGAAAGGGGACGAGCATGTCGCGGGTCCTGGCAAGCTGTTTGAACGGAATCCATAACGAAGAAAAATGAGATTCGTTATCGTTTATAGCTTACGCCGACCCCCGGAGAGTGGCAAGCCAATTCCGGTATCGATTCATTCTTGCTGATGGAAGCAGGACCGGCGAAGACCAGGCGGCGATGCCGGGCGGGCACCGCGCGGTATCATTTCCCGATGCAGAAGCTGCCGAAGATCTCGCCGAGCAGGTCATCGGCGGTGAACTCGCCGGTGATCTCGGCCAGTGCCTGCTGCGCGTCGCGCAGGTCCTCGGCGAGCAACTCGCCGGCGCCATGGCCGCGTAGCTGGGCGATGCCGTTGTCGAGGGCGTCGCCGGCGCGATCCAGGGCATCGAGATGTCGACGGCGGGCCGAGAAGCGTCCTTCGGTGGTGGCGTCGAAGCCCATCACCGCCTTGAGATGCTCCTTCAGGTTATCCACACCCAGACCGGTCTTGGCGGAGAGCCGCACGATCGGAGGGGATGTGGATAAGTCTCTTTGCTCGGTTTCGCCGCTCTCGTCGATCTTGTTGCGCACCAGGGTGAGGCGCTCGGGATGCGGCAGGCGCGCGACAAATTCGGGCCAGAGTTGCATCGGGTCGGTCTGTGTCGTGGTCGTCGCATCGACCAGCAGCAGCACCCGATCGGCCTTCTCGATTTCCTCCCAGGCACGCGCCACGCCGATCTTTTCGATGGCATCCGGCGTATCGCGCAAGCCGGCGGTATCGATGACGTGCAGCGGCATGCCGTCGATGTGGATATATTCGCGCAGCACGTCCCGAGTGGTGCCCTCGATATCGGTGACGATGGCGCTGTCGCGCTCGGTCAAGGCGTTGAGCAGGCTCGACTTGCCGGCATTCGGACGTCCGGCGATGACCACGTTCATGCCCTCGCGCATCAACGCCCCCTGGCCGGCGGCGGCGCGCACCTCGCCAAGCGTCTCCTGGGCATCCTGAAGCATCGCGGCCACCTTGCCATCGGCGAGAAAGTCGATTTCCTCCTCGGGAAAGTCGATGGCGGCTTCGACGAACATCCGCAGCTCGATCAGCTTGTCGACGAGTGCCGAGACCCGCGTCGAGAACTCGCCCTGCAGCGAACGCAGGGCATTTTCGGCGGCAGCTCGGGAGCTGGCGTCGATCAAGTCGGCGATTGCCTCGGCCTGGGCCAGATCGAGCTTGTCGTTGAGAAAGGCGCGTTCCGAGAATTCGCCGGGGCGTGCCAGGCGCGCGCCGAGGGCGACGCAGCGCGCGAGCAGCAGGTCCATGATCACCGGCCCGCCATGGCCCTGCAGCTCGAGCACGTCCTCACCGGTAAAGGAATGAGGGCCGGGGAAGAACAGGGCGATGCCTTCGTCGAGCACCTGCGCGTCGGCATCGTAGAAGGGGCCGTAGTGGGCGTGGCGCGGTACCGGGCAGTGGCCGAGGATGCGTTCCGCGAGGTCACGGCTGGCCGGGCCCGAGAGGCGTATGATGCCCACGCCGCCGCGCCCCGGGGGCGTGGCGATCGCGGCGATGGTGTCTTGTCGATAAAGAGGCGTGGCGGTCATGAGATTCTCCGACTCCGTGCCGGCATTTTCCCGGTGATGGGCCAAAAACGCCAGACCCCCGCGAAAGCGGGGGTCTGGACACGGGAAATGAGGCGAGCGTCAGCTCTTGGCTTTACTCGTTTTTCCCGACTCGCCATCGGCTTCGATCTTGCGCGTGATGATCCACTGCTGAAGGATCGAGATGACGTTGTTGCAGATCCAGTAGATGACCAGGCCTGCCGGGAACCACAGGAAGAAGAACGTGAAGACCACGGGCAGCATCTTCATGATCTTCGCCTGCATCGGGTCCGGCGGCGTGGGATTCAACAACTGCTGCACGAACATCGAGGCACCCATGATGATCGGCAGGATGAAGTAGGGATCCTGTGCCGAGAGATCGTTGATCCACAGAATGAAGGGCGCGTGGCGCAACTCCACGGATTCCAGCAACATCCAGTACAGCGCGATGAATACCGGCATCTGCACGACGATGGGCAGACAGCCCCCCAGAGGATTGATCTTCTCCTTCTGGTAGAACTTCATCATCTCCTGCGACATCTTCTGCCGGTCGTCGCCGTACTGTTCCTTGATGCGCTTCATCTCCGGGCCCATCTTGCGCATCTTGGCCATCGACTTGTACGCCTTGGCGGACAGCGGGAACAGCACGATCTTGACGATGACCGTGAGCAGCACGATCGACCAGCCCCAGTTGCCGATCAGGCTATGGATTTTCGCCAGCAGCCAGAACAGCGGATTGGCGATGAACCACAGCCAGCCGAAGTCGACGGTCAGCTCCAGATGAGGGGCGATGGCCTCCAGACGATCCTGGATCTTCGGCCCCATGTAGAGCGTCGCGGCCATGCGGGTCGTTTCGCCGGGGGCGATCTGCTGCGAAGGACCGGCAAACGCGGCCACATTGCGATCGCGTGAATCGATGTTGGCGTAGTAAAGGTTTTCCTGGTTCTGCTCCGGCACCCACGCCGAGGTGAAGTAGTGCTGGATCATGGCGACCCAACCACCCTCGGATTCGACGTTGTTGAATTCGCCGTCGCGAATGTCCTCGAAGCTGATCTTCTCGTAGTTGCTTTCTTGCGTGGAGAAGGTCGCCCCCAGGAAGGACTTCATGCCCATGGAGACGCCCTGGCTGGGATCATCGCTGTCATCCCGCGCCAGCTGACCGATGAAGCGTGCCGACACCGGCGTCTGGCTCTCGTTGTCGAGCCGATATTCGACATGGACCGCGTATGCATTGCGATCGAAGACGAAACGCTTGATGACGTTCACGCCGTTGACCTCAGCCTTGAGGTCGACGGTCAGGCTGTCCTGATCCTCGCCGAGGGTGTACTCCGTCTGCTCGGGGGTATAGGTAATGCGCCCTTCGTGCCCCTCGAGCTGCAGGCCCGACTTGGCGACATAGCTGCGTACGTTGTTGTCGCTGAGAAGCACGAACGGCTGATCGCTGTCCAGAGACGCCTTGTGCTTGGGCAACGCGGCGTACACCACATCGCCGCCGCGCGGATCGATGCGCAGGTCCAGTACGTCGGTACGCACCTGGATGAGGCCGTTGGCGTCGGTCTGGGAGTTCTCGCCGGGCATGCCGGCACTGTCTGGCGATGCGTTATTGCCGGCGTTGGAAGCCGAAGGCGCCGACAAGCCTTCACTGGCGTCATCGCTATCGGTGGTACCTTGCGCCACGCTGGTGGGAGCGCTGTGTTCGACATTGTTCTGCCCGTAATCAGCGTTCCACTGAATGACCAGCAGATAGGCGAGCACCGCGAGCGGGATGACGAGTAAGAGTCGTTTTACGTCCATAAGGATTCTGCCCGGTGAAACATTCTGACGACACATCCCCACCGGCGGAGCGCACACGGCGGGCGTGGCGGGAAAGGCCGATCAAGGGGATGGGGTGGACGCGACCGACTGCTTGCGAACGTCTTTTTCCAGGCGCCGCCACATGCCGTGCAGTTGGCGATGCAGGGTAGCATTGTCCAGTGCATCAACTCCGCGACGAGCGAGAACGATGATGTCCACGGCGGGGAGACGATGTGACTGGAGGCGAAAGGATTCACGGACGAGGCGTTTCAGACGGTTACGGTCGACGGCACGGCGCACGTTCTTCTTGCTGAATACGAATCCCACCCGCGGGTAGCCGAGAGCGTTGGGGCGCGCAAGCACCAGAAGGCCCTTGCCGTGCACCTTGAAGGACGCATGAGCGAAGACGTGCTGATAGTCCCCGGCGGTAAGCAGACGCTGTCGCCGGGGAAAGCCCTGATCGGACATTCGTTGCTCAATCAGGCGCTCAGACGCTTGCGGCCCTTGGCGCGACGGCGAGCCAGCACCTGGCGGCCGTTCTTGGTGGCCATGCGAGCACGGAAACCGTGCACGCGCTTGCGCTTTAGAACGCTCGGCTGAAAAGTGCGTTTCATAGCTGCGAATTCTCACGTGGTTGTTTGGAAACGGTTGAAACTGAAGAGCCCGGCACGTTGGCACCAGGCGGTATTCGGCTCAAGACCGGCAATTCTAGTGAATCCCCAGGGCAGGTGCAATTTTTCTGGCGCTTTTATCCACACCTGTTTTTGCGACGGCCCTCGCCGGGGGAGCGCGATCCGTCTCGAGACTCGAAGGTATGGGGACATCATCATGTGCTGAAGAGAAGGGGGCTTTCCACCGTCCAACAGCCACTTCCATTACTACAGGTTTGTTTTCTACTGATGTTGTTATTAATGGTGGGGACAAATTTTGTGGATAACCCAAAAAAAGATCAGGATGTCATGTAGTTGGCGTGTTCCTCTTTGTGTGGGGAAGTTGCGGGCGTCCCGTGGGAAAGCTGTCGATGCCGTTGTGGGTAACACGTCGTCTGTCCACAGGCACGCCGGCGTCCCCGATGTATGGACAATCTGTCCCCGTGGTTGGCGGCCCGGTTTTCCACAGGAAAAGAGAGCGGGGATCCATGTGGATAACCTCGGTCTCGAACGCTACAATACTCGGCCATTCATCAACGCTAGGTGAGGTCGTGTGTCGGTCGCTCTCTGGCAGCAATGCCTCAACTTTCTTCAGGACGAACTGAGTTCACAGCAGTTCAACACCTGGATTCGCCCACTGCAGGCGGAAGACGGTGACGCCAACGAGCTGTGTCTTCTGGCGCCCAACCGCTTCGTGCGTGACTGGGTCAACGATAAATACCTGAAGCGCATCAACGAGCTGCTGCGGGACTTGGCATCCGGTAAGCCGCCCAAGGTGCAGCTGACGGTGGGGAGTCGCCGCAACGTGGCGATGTCGTCGCCGCGTGACCTGGGCGCGCCGGTGTCGGCGACGACGATGAATGCCTCGCGCCCGACCGAGGCGCCGGCGGTGCATGCCGCTCCGCGTGCCAAGGGGGACTACGCCGACGAGCAGGAAATCGATCGCCTTCGCGAACGCGAGGAAACTCCGCGGCGCGGTGGTGGCGAGCGCCAGGTCCAGGTGGAGGGGAGTCTCAAGCACCAGAGCGGTCTCAACCCCAATTTCACCTTCGAGACATTCGTCGAGGGCAAGTCCAACCAGCTTGCGCGTGCCGCGTCACGGCAGGTCGCCGAGAACCCCGGTGGTGCCTACAATCCCTTGTTCCTGTACGGTGGGGTCGGTTTGGGGAAGACGCACCTGATGCATGCCGTCGGCAACCATCTGGCGGGGCAGCGCGAGAACGCCAAGGTCGTCTACCTGCATTCGGAGCGTTTCGTCGCCGACATGGTCAAGGCGCTACAGCTCAACGCCATCAACGACTTCAAGCGTTTCTATCGCAGCGTGGATGCCCTGCTGATCGACGACATTCAGTTCTTCGCCGGCAAGGAGCGTTCGCAGGAAGAATTCTTCCACACGTTCAATGCGCTGCTCGAGGGCGGCCAGCAGATGATCCTGACCTCGGACCGTTATCCCAAGGAAATCAGCGGGGTGGAGGAACGTCTCAAGTCGCGCTTTGGCTGGGGACTGACGGTCGCCATCGAGCCGCCGGAGCTGGAAACGCGCGTGGCGATCCTGATGAAGAAGGCCGACCAGGCCAAGGTCGATCTCCCGCACGATGCCGCCTTCTTCATTGCCCAGAAGATTCGTTCCAACGTGCGCGAATTGGAAGGGGCGCTGAAGAAGGTGATTGCCGACTCGCATTTCATGGGCAAGCCGATCACCCAGGATTTCATTCGCGAGTCGCTCAAGGACCTGCTGGCTCTGCAGGACAAGCAGGTCGGCGTCGACAACATCCAGCGCACGGTGGCGGAGTATTATAAGATCAAGCTGGCCGATCTTCTCTCCAAGCGTCGTTCGCGCTCGGTCGCGCGGCCGCGTCAGGTGGCCATGGCGCTGGCCAAGGAATTGACCAATCACAGCTTGCCCGAGATCGGTGATGCCTTCGGTGGGCGCGACCACACCACGGTGCTGCATGCCTGTCGCAAGGTGCAGACACTCAAGGAAGAAAGCGCGGATATCCGCGAGGACTACAAGAACCTGCTGCGGCTGCTGACCAGTTGAGCATGGCGGCCCGAATATTCCCTTGGACCCCAGGACGAGAGTGGAGCCCATGAGATTTACCATCACCCGCGAAGCCCTATTGCGCCCGCTATCGCTGGTCGCTGGCGTCGTCGAGCGTCGTCAGACCCTGCCGGTGCTGTCCAACGTGCTGCTCCAGGTGCAGGATTCGCAGCTGGCATTGACCGGTACGGATCTCGAGGTCGAGTTGATCGGCCGCACCACGCCGCATCACGTCGATGAACCGGGCTCTGCCACGGTACCGGCGCGCAAGCTGATGGACATTTGCAAGTCGCTGCCCGAGCAGACCGACATCACCTTCACGCTCGAGGAAGGACGGGCGATCCTGCGTGCCGGGCGTTCGCGTTTCACCTTGTCCACGCTGCCCGTGGCGGAGTTCCCGAATATCGAGGGAAGTCAAAGCGATACCACGCTGACACTGGCGCGTGGCACGCTCAAGCATCTGATCGATGCGACGTCCTTCGCCATGGCGCAGCAGGATGTCCGCTACTACCTGAACGGCATGCTGCTCGAGTTCGGCCACCATCTGGTGCGTACGGTCGCCACCGACGGCCACCGCCTGGCGGTCTGCGCGCGCAGCGCGGACGTCGAGGTCGAGCCGTCGCAAAAGCTGATCGTGCCTCGCAAGGGGATTCTCGAGCTGGCGCGCCTGCTGGACGGCAGCGACGAGCCGGTGGAACTCACCATCGGCGGTACGCACCTGCGCGCCCAGACCGGTGATTTCACCTTCACCTCGAAGCTGGTCGACGGCAAGTTCCCGGATTACGATCGCGTCATTCCGCGCGGGGGCGACAAGGTCGTCATCGCCGAGCGTGGCGAGCTGCGCCAGGTGCTGTCGCGCACCGCGATTCTCTCCAACGAGAAATATCGCGGAGTGCGACTCAACCTCGAGGAGAACAACCTGCGGGTGACGGCGAACAACCCCGAGCAGGAGGAGGCCGAGGAGAACGTGGCCATCGAGTACGATGGGGGCGCGCTGGAAGTCGGTTTCAACGTGGGGTACCTCGTCGATGTGCTCGGCGTGCTGGACGCCGATCGTGTGCAGATGACGCTTTCCGATCCCAACAGCAGTGCACTGCTGGAGGAACCGGGCGGCGGCGATGCCATGTACGTGGTCATGCCGATGCGCCTCTGATCGCCTTGTCCGTCCCTTCACGCGGCTCCGTCCCGGGCGCCTCGTCGGCTCCCTCGCCGATGTCACGCCGGGACGGCGCGCTCTCTTGATGTCCTCGTATGCCCCTCGAACGCCTTAATTTCCTGGGCCTGCGCAATCTGGCGGCGCTCGACATGCGCCCCGGGCCAGGGATCAATCTGATCACCGGGGCCAACGGCAGCGGCAAGACCAGCTTGCTGGAAGGCATGCATGTGCTGGGAATGGCACGTTCCTTTCGAACCCAGAAGCTCAAGCATGCGATCGCGCATGATGCCGATGCCGTCACCCTGCATGGACGCGTCGCCGGTGATCCACCGGTCGCGCTGGGCGTACGCCGTGCACGCGATGCCTCCGAACTCGAGATTCGCCTCGACGGCGAGCGCGGCGTTCGTGTGGCGCGTCTTGCCGAGGCGCTGCCGCTGCAGCTGATCAACCCTGATGCCTTTCGTCTGCTGGAAGGCTCGCCGGCGGCACGGCGAGAGTTTCTCGATTGGGGCGTGTTTCACGTGAAACACGAGTTTTTCGAGGCATGGCGGCGAGTGCGACGTGCGCTGAAACATCGGAATGCCCTGCTCAGGCATGATAGAATCGACGTACGTTCGATGCGCGTATGGGAGCAGGAACTCGCGCATTGGAGCGAGCTTCTGGACGCCCTGCGCAGCGAGTACATGGCGCAATTCGCCAAGGCATTCGAAGATACATTGCATGAGTTGCTGCCGCTTTCCGGCTTGTCGCTTCGCTACTATCGCGGTTGGGACAAGCAGCGTGGTCTGCTGGAGGTGCTCGAAGGCGGTCGGGACACCGACCGACAGATGGGGTTCACCCAGCAAGGGCCGCAACGCGCCGATTTGCGCTTGCGCATCGGCAAGCGTGCTGCCGTGGAGGAGTTGTCTCGCGGTCAGCAAAAGCTGGTGGTGAGTGCACTGAAATTGGCCCAAGGGCGCTTGCTCGATGAATTGACGGGGCGCACCTGCGTTTATCTGATCGATGACCTGCCCGCCGAGCTGGACGTTACGCATCGGCGGATTTTCTGTCATTGGCTGGAGCGCTTGCGCTGTCAGGTCTTTATTACCAGCGTCGAGCGCGAGGCGCTCGCGAATGCATGGCAGTCGGAAACGGATGTCGCGATGTTTCACGTGGAACACGGGCGACTGCTCACGGAATGACTTCACGACGGAGTAGGCAATGAGCGAACAAGCTTACGACTCATCGAGCATCAAGGTCCTCAAGGGACTGGATGCGGTACGCAAGCGCCCCGGCATGTACATCGGCGATACCGATGACGGCACGGGCCTGCATCACATGGTCTTCGAACTGGTGGACAACTCCATCGACGAAGCGCTCGCGGGGCATTGCAGCGAAATTCGCGTGGTGATCCATCCCGATGAGTCCATCACCGTCAGTGACAACGGGCGCGGTATCCCCACCGATATTCACTCGGAAGAGGGCGTTTCGGCAGCAGAAGTCATCATGACGGTGCTGCACGCCGGCGGCAAGTTCGACGACAACTCCTACAAGGTCTCCGGTGGGCTACACGGGGTCGGCGTCTCCGTCGTCAACGCGCTCTCCGAGGAGCTCAAGCTGACCGTCTGGCGGGCCGGACAGGTCTACGAGCAGATCTATCATCACGGCGTTCCCGATTCACCGTTGGACGTGGTGGGCAAGACCGAGAAGAGTGGCACGCAGGTCAACTTCAAGCCCTCTACGGAGACGTTCGCCAACATCGAGTTTCACTACGACATCCTGGCCAAGCGTCTGCGCGAGCTGTCGTTCCTCAATTCCGGTGTGGCGATCCGCTTGATCGACGAGCGTTCCGGCGCCGAGGAGCTGTTCCACTACGAGGGCGGCCTGCGGGCGTTCGTCGATCACCTCAACACCAACAAGACGGCGTTGAACCAGATCTTCCACTTCGAGACCCAGCGTGACGACGGGATTGCCGTCGAGGTCGCGATGCAGTGGAACGACACGTTCTCCGAGAACATCTTCTGCTACACCAACAACATTCCCCAGCACGATGGCGGCACCCACCTGGCCGGCTTCCGGGCTGCGCTGACGCGGACGCTCAATCACTACATCGAAAGCGAAGGCTTGTTGAAGAAGGCGAAGGTGAACACCTCCGGCGATGATGCGCGCGAAGGGCTGACGGCCATCGTCTCGGTGAAGGTGCCGGACCCGAAGTTTTCCTCGCAGACCAAGGACAAGCTGGTCTCCTCCGAGGTCAAGACGGCGGTCGAGCAGGAGATGGGGCGCCAGTTCTCGGACTACCTCGTCGAGCGGCCCAACGAAGCCAAGGCCATCGTCAACAAGATGCTCGATGCGGCGCGGGCACGCGAAGCGGCACGCAAGGCACGCGACATGACGCGTCGCAAGGGGGCTCTGGATATCGCCGGGTTGCCCGGCAAGCTGGCCGACTGCCAGGAAAAGGATCCCAGCCTTTCCGAACTCTACCTGGTCGAGGGCGACTCGGCAGGCGGCAGTGCCAAGCAGGGCCGCGATCGTCGTACCCAGGCGATCCTGCCGCTCAAGGGCAAGATCCTGAACGTCGAGAAGGCGCGCTTCGACAAGATGCTTTCCTCGGCGGAGGTCGGCACGCTGATCACGGCGCTTGGCTGCGGGATCGGGCGCGAGGAGTTCAATCCCGACAAGCTGCGCTATCATTCGATCATCATCATGACCGACGCCGACGTCGACGGCTCGCACATCCGCACGCTGCTGCTTACGTTCTTCTTCCGTCAGATGCCCGAGCTGATCGAGCGGGGACATGTCTTCATCGCCCAGCCGCCGCTTTACAAGATCAAGCGTGGCAAGCAGGAGACGTACCTCAAGGACGAACAGGCGCTGACCGACTATCTGACGACCACGGCTCTGGATGGCGCTCGCCTTTACGTGAACGCCAACGCGCCGGGCATCGCCGGTGAGCAGCTGGAAAACCTGGTCAGCCAGTATCGCGATGTCATGCGGCGCATCGACCGGCTCTCGCGCGTCTATCCCAACCTGGTGCTGCGCAAGATCGTGCATACCGCCAAGCTTGAGAATGAAAGCCTCAAGGACCGCGTGACCATGCAGAACTGGATCGACCATCTGCAGGCGGAGATGGACAGCATCATCGCCTACGAGGGTGGCCCGCGTTACACCTTCCAGTTGCAGGAAGACACCGAACGCGGCTTGTTCCTGCCCAGCGTGGCCTTGACCGCACATGGCGTGACCACCGATTACGTCTGGGGCGTCGACTTCTTCCGCAGTGCCGATTATCACGCCATGACAGCACTCGGCGAGACGCTGGATGGCTTGCTCGAGGAAAGTGCCTATGTCGCGCGTGGCGAGCGTCAGCGCTCTGTGGGCACGTTCTACGAAGCCCTCGACTGGCTGATGAGTGAAGCCCAGCGTGGCCTGAGCGTACAGCGCTACAAGGGACTCGGCGAGATGAACCCCGAGCAGTTGTGGGAAACCACCATGGATCCCCAGTCTCGGCGGATGCTGCGTGTATCCATCGAGGATGCCGTGGCGTCTGACATGATGTTCAATACCCTGATGGGCGATGAAGTCGAACCGCGTCGTGACTTCATCGAACGCAATGCCCTGGTCGCCAATCTGGATATCTGATGTTTCACGTGAAACATCGTCGCTAGGCTGAGTCCAGTGCGGCGAGTACCAGCGGTATGAGAAGAGGCCGGCAACGTCACGTTGCCGGCCTTTTTTGTACCAGGCGAGGGCAGATCCCCAGGCCGACTCACGCGTCGTCGGTGATCAGCCAGCGCGAGAAAGATGCCAGGTCGTCGAAAATGCGCACGTTCTCCAGGCCTTGGCCCTTTTGCTCCGTGCGGACGCCCTTGCCCGTGCGAACCAGTGCCGCATGACATCCTGCTGCCTGTCCCGCCTGCAGATCGCGGAGGCTATCGCCGACCATCCAGCTGCCTTCCAGCGTGGACAGGCCCAGGGCTTGCTGAACCTGCTGCAATAGCCCAGGCAAGGGCTTGCGGCAATCGCAGCCGTCATCGGGACCGTGCGGGCAATACGCGATATGCGCGATTTCGCCGCCGGCACGAGATACCTGATGCCGAAGTTCTTCGTGCATGGCATCGAGGGTGGCCGTGTCGAAGTAACCTCGGGCGATGCCCGATTGATTGGTGGCGATCGCCACGGTCCAGCCGTGTTGCGTGAGATACGCGATGGCCTCGATCGCCTGAGGATAGGCAATCCACTCCTCGAGGGATTTGATGTAGGCATCGCTGTCTTTGTTGATGACGCCGTCACGGTCGAGAATCACGAGCTTGGGAGGTAAGGGCACGGGTGCTCCGGTTGCAGCCAGTCGGGTAGAGCAGTGTAGGGCCGTGTTTCACGTGAAACAATGCTGAGCGCAGCGCGCAGCGCGCAGCGGGCAGCGGGCAGCGGGCAGCGGGAAGGAGGAAGGAGGAAGGAGGAAGGAGGAAGGAGGAAGGGAGACTGCCACGGCGTCATATCGCTTCCGGTCACTATGTGACGTCATGTTTCACGTGAAACATTCTGTCGGGCGTGGACATGCCGTAACGACACTTTGCGAGCTAAGCCGGGGCGGCGACAAAGTTGGACGAGACGACGGGCAGGCAGGTTCGGTGGTGTGCGGCGTTTCACGTGAATCGAGTAGGAGGGGGAGTCACCTCCCCCGTCCTCTCACACCACCGTACGTACCGTTCGGTATACGGCGGTTCATGAAGAACGGCTAAGCCCTCTTGCCGTGTCGAGTACCGAGATCAGCCCCTGCTGCTCGAACCACTTCCGTGGCAGGGCCTGATTCATGTGCGAGGCGCCCGCATTCCACCAAGGACCTCGCCCATTCCCCGCTGACTTCCTGGCACGGGGCTCGTCCAACCCTAGCGCCAGGAGTTTCCGACGCCGGGTGCCTGGACGTTTCCACTGCCGCCAAATCACGCAGCGCAAGCGTCGGCGTACCCATTGATCCAGCGCTTCCAGGGGACGCTTCACATCGACGAGGCTGAAGTAGCTGGCCCAGCCGCGTAGGACGGGGGCCAACGCCTCGGTGACTCGCCGGATGTTGTGCCCCCTGCCACGCTTCAGGATCTCCCGGACACGCTGCATCAGGCGCTGCAAGCTGGCCTGGGTCAGCGTCAGCCGTGGCAGCTTGTGCCGAGTCAGCGTGTACCCCAGATAGCCTCGCTGCCAGGGGCGATCCACCGCGCTTTTGGCATGGTTGACCATGAGCCGAAGTGAGTTCTCGAGATACTCACTCAGGCTGGCCATGACGCGCTCACCCGCTCGCCGACTGCGTACATAGATCTGCATGTCGTCGGCGTAGCGGCAGAAGCGGTGGCCGCGGCGCTCCAGTTCCTTGTCCACGTCATCCAGCAGGATATTCGCCAGCAGCGGGCTCAGCGGTCCGCCCTGGGGCGTCCCCTGTCGGCGTGGCGCGGCCAAGCCGTGCTGGAACATCCCGGCTTCCAGATAACGACGGATCAGGCGCAACACCCGCTTGTCGCGGACGCGACGCGCGACCCGTGCCATCAGCAGGTCGTGGTTCACCCGGTCGAAGAAGGCTTCCAAGTCGAGATCGACCACCCAGCGGTGGCCGGCAGAAACGTGAGCCTTCATGGCCGAAACAGCCTGCTGAGCACTGCGCCCGGGGCGATAGCCGTAGCTTGATGCGGAAAAGCCCGGATCGAAGATCGGCGTCAGCACCTGCAGCAGCGCCTGCTGGATCAGTCGGTCGGTGACCGTGGGAATGCCGAGCTGTCGGGTCCCGCCCTTGGGCTTGGGGATCTTGGCGGCTCGGATCGGGCTGGGGTGGTACTCACCGGCCAGCAGCCGCTCGCGCAGCGTCGGCCAGTACTGTTTCAGGTGGTCGGTCAACTGGTCCACCGTCATGCCATCGGCACCCGGCGCCCCTTTGTTGGTGACCACCCTACGGTAAGCCCGCGCCATGTTGGCCTTCTCTACCACGGCTTCCATGAGCGGGGCGGGCTCCGCTTTCGTCCACGATGACGACGCCGGGACCGTCTCGACGCCCACCGGCTGGGACGCGGGGTTCCACCCCGGCCCCTCTGGGTGGGTAGCGGTGTTAGCGCCCATTGCTGTCTTCACGATCAATCCTCGAGACGTCATCGCCTACTCGCGGTTCTTCATGTTCGGCCCTTGGTGCCGGGGTGAACCGGCACTTACTATGGCCTTGGCTGACGTCTGATGGTCCCTCCCGTCGCCTCTCGACGCCGGGAGCACCGGGGCAGACCACCAGACCTCCCCGGGTAAGACGCGCGACCTTCCCGCTTATGCCTGTCGGATTTACGTCATGGCGTTTCGTGCAAGTACCGGGCTTTGGTGATCGTTGCCACCTCACCCCGCCAGGACGCCTCATATCCGCTTCCTGTTCGTCAGGCCAGCGTTTTGCCTCGGGCTTCCTTCGGATTCTCCCTCGCAGAAGACACCCTTGCCGTCGGCTAGTACTTCCCCTTGCCGGGCGTACAGGGGACTTTCACCCCCAAGTCATCCCGAGGCACCACCCTCGGGAACAGCGCCAGTCTGGCGCTGCGCGCCATGCCTGGCGCACAACAAAAAAGGGTGGCCAGAGGCCACCCTTTCTCGTTCGACGCCCGTGCGATCACTGCTGCAATTGGGCGATATCGGCGACCTCGAGGAACAGCGACTGCAAGCTGGCCAGCAGCGCGAGACGATTGCGGCGCACCGCCTCGTCCTCGGCCATGACCATCACGTCGTCGAAGAAGGCATCGACGGGGCCGCGAAGCTGAGCCAGTACATCCAGCGCTTCGGCATAGCGAGCGGCGTCGAGCAGCGGGCGAACCGACTGATGGCATTGTTCCAGCGCCGTGCTCAACGTCGTCTCGGCCTCGGCCTGTAGCAGGCCGGTATCCACCGAGGTGGAGCCGTCATGCTGCTGCTTGGACAGGATGTTGGACACCCGCTTGTTGGCCGCCGCCAGTGCCACGGCTTCCTCGCGCTGGCTGAAGGCATGCACGGCGCGGATCCGGCGTGCAAAGTCGAGCGGCCGCGTGACCGGGCGGGCGCGTACGGCCAGGTACACTTCGACGGCAATGCCTTCGTCCTGGGTCCAGGCACGGAAACGGTCGAGCATGTAGTCGAGGACGTCATCGACCAGTCCCTCGGCCTTCGGCAGGTCGCCATGCTGGGCTGCGGCCAGTTCGAGAAGCTCGCGAAGATCGAGGTCGAGCTCGGCCTTGACCAGGATGTTGAGCACCCCGATGGCGGCACGCCGTAGCGCGAAAGGATCCTTGGTGCCACTGGGGCGCTGACCGATCCCGAAGATGCCCGTCAGTGTGTCGAGCCGGTCGGCAAGCGCCAGGGCGAGCCCGGCGGGCGTGGCAGGTACGTCATCGCTGGCGAAGCGTGGCAAGTACTGCTCGTGCAGCGCCTGGGCCACTTCCTCGGGTTCGCCGTCCTGGCGCGCATAGTAGGTCCCCATGATGCCCTGGAGCTCGGGAAACTCCAGCACCATCTCGGTGACCAGGTCGCACTTGGCGAGCTGGGCGGCGCGCGAGGCATGGTCGGCATCGCCACCGATCCGGGAGGCGATGAAGGAGCTTATGGCCTCGATGCGCTGCGCCTTGTCGGCCAGCGTGCCCAGCGACTGCTGGAATACCACGCTCTCGAGGGCGCTGCGCCGTGACGCCAGCGACTGCTTGCGGTCGGTGTCGTAGAAGAAGGCGGCGTCGGCCAGACGTGGACGAATGACCTTCTCGTTGCCTTCGATGACCTGCTGAGGGTCGCGGCTTTCGATATTGGAGACGGTGATGAACAGCGGCTTGAGGGTGCCCTGTGCATCGAGCAGGTGGAAGTACTTCTGATTGGCCTTCATCGACGAGATCAGGCATTCGGCAGGCACGTCGAGGAAGCGCTCGTCGAAGCTGCCGGTCAGGGCGACGGGCCATTCGACCAGTCCGCTGACTTCGTCGAGCAGGTCCTCGTCGATGACCGCCGTGGCCTCGTTGACTTCCGCCTCGGCGAGTACCTGTTCGCGGATGCGCTCGCGTCGACGTTGCATGTCGGCCAGCACGTAAGCGTTTTCCAGTGCGTCCAGGTAGTCGTCGGCGTGGGCCAGGTCAATGGCGTCGGGTGCATGGAAGCGGTGCCCGCGGGTGGTGCGTCCGGCCTCCAGGCCGAGCACCGTTGCCGGCACGACGTCGGCGCCATAGAGCATGACCAGCCAGTGCACCGGCCGCGAGAACTCGGTGCGCGAGGCGCCCCAGCGCATGTTCTTGGGCACCGGCAGCGCCTGTACCGCGCGCTCGACGATGGCCGGCAGCAAGGCCGTGGTGGCCTCGCCGCTTTCCTGATAGCGATAACCCAGCCAGGTTCCCTTGTCGGTCTCCAGGTGGATCAGGTCATCGACCGTGACACCGCAGGAGCGCGCAAAGCCCTCGGCGGCCTTGGTGGGCTGGCCATCCTTGAAAGCGGCGGCCAGGGCGGGACCGCGGCGTTCGATGTCGCGGTCGGGCTGCTTGTCGTCGAGTCCTTCGACCCTGACGGCCAGACGGCGCGGCGTGGCGTAGGCATGGGCACTCGCGAACGCCACGTCGGCGTCGGCGAGGCCCTTGGCGATGCCATCGCGCAATGCCAGCGCGAGGGGTTCGATGGCGCTCGGTGGCAGTTCTTCGGCGCCCAATTCGACCAGTAGGGGGGTGGATGCCATGCTTACGCGTCTCCCTCGTTGCTTTCCTGGCTCGGCAGTTCCTGATTCAGCAATTCCTGACGTAGGGTCTCCGAGGCCATGGGGAACCCGGCTGCCTTGCGCGATTCGAAGTAGGCGTGGGCGACGTCACGGGCCATGGTCCGCACACGCAGGATGTAACGTTGACGCTCGGTCACCGAAATGGCGTGCCGGGCGTCGAGCAGATTGAACGTGTGCGACGCCTTCAGCACTTGCTCATAGGCCGGCAGCGGCAGTCCGGCATCGAGCAGCTTCCGGCATTCGCCCTCGCAGTGATCGAAGGCACCGAACAGATACTCGACGTCGGCGTGCTCGAAATTGTAGGCCGACTGTTCGCGCTCGTTCTGCAGATAGACATCGCCATAGCTGACCGACGAACCATCGGGGGCGTAGGTCCACACCAGGTCGTAGACGCTATCGACGTCCTGCAGGTACATGGCGATACGTTCCAGGCCATACGTCAGCTCGCCGGTGACCGGGTAGCATTCGATGCCCCCGGCCTGCTGGAAGTAGGTGAACTGCGTCACCTCCATGCCGTTGAGCCAGACTTCCCAGCCTAGCCCCCAAGCCCCTAGGGTGGGAGACTCCCAGTTGTCCTCGACGAAGCGAATGTCATGGACCTGCGGGTCGATGCCGAGACGCTCGAGCGATCCCAGATAAAGCGCCTGAAGCGCCTGCGGGGAGGGCTTCATCACCACCTGGAACTGGTAATAGTGTTGCAGGCGATTGGGGTTCTCGCCGTAGCGACCGTCGGTGGGGCGGCGTGATGGCTGCACGTAGGCGGCGTTCCAGGTTTCGGGGCCGATGGAGCGCAGGAAAGTCGCGGGATGAAAAGTGCCGGCTCCGACTTCCATGTCCAGGGGTTGCAGGATCACGCAGCCCTGTTCGGCCCAGTACTGCTGCAGGGCGAGGATCAGGCCCTGGAAGGTTTTCACGTCTGGCGTCGACTGTGTCATTGGTGAAGTACCGTTGGCCCATGAATTCACGAACCGCCAAGTATACAATTAGCGGTTAATCGGTTATAGGCACCGTGACGAAATGCACGCTTCCCGCGTGGGTGCACGACTTGAAGGAATCGACGACATGATCGTAGTGACGGGCGGTGCCGGGTTCATCGGCGCCAATCTAGTGAAGGCTTTGAACGCACGCGGCCGCGAGGATGTCCTCGTGGTCGACGACCTTTCCGACGGCACCAAGTTCGTCAATCTCGCCGACTGCACGCTGGGGGATTATCTCGACAAGGATGATTTCCTGGCGCGCGTGAAGGCCGAACTGCGCGGCGAACCCAGCGAGCTGCCGCCGATCGAGGCGATTTTCCACGAAGGCGCCTGTTCGGATACCACCGAGTGGGACGGCAAGTTCATGCTCGAGAACAACTTCGAGTATTCCAAGGTGCTGCTGCACTTCTGTCAGTACAAGCGCATCCCCTTCCTGTATGCCTCGTCGGCGGCCACCTATGGCGGCAGCGAGGTGTTCGTGGAAGCGCCGGAGCACGAGAAGCCGCTCAATGTCTACGGCTACTCCAAGCTGCTGTTCGACCAGTACGTGCGCGTCCACTGGGAGTCGTTCGACGCTCAGGTGGTGGGCTTTCGCTATTTCAATGTCTATGGTCCCCGCGAGCAGCACAAGGGCAAGATGGCCAGCGTCGCCTATCATCACCACAGTCAGGTGAAGCGTGGCGAGAATCCCAAGCTGTTCGGTGCCTGGGACGGCTATGAAGCCGGCATGCAAAGCCGCGACTTCGTCTATGTCGGCGATGTCGTCGACGTCAACCTGTGGTGCCTCGATCACCCCGAGGTCTCGGGTATCTTCAACCTGGGGACCGGCCGCGCCGAGCCGTTCAAGGCCATCGCCGAGACGGTGATCGATTACTATGCGACCGGCAAGATCGACTACATCGACTTTCCCGAGGAGCTGAAAGGGCGCTACCAGAGTTATACCCGGGCGGATATCTCGCGGCTGCGCGAGGCGGGGTACAAGGCGGAATTCAAGACGGTTCGCGAAGGCGTCAGCGCCTACCTGGATTGGCTGAATGGCTGACGATACCGCCACCTCCCCGCGCCTGCTCGTCGTCGGCCCCTCGTGGGTCGGCGACATGGTCATGGCCCAGAGCCTGTTCATGACGCTCAAGGCGCATCATCCCGAGGCCTATATCGGGGTGCTGGCGCCGGGCTGGTCGCTGCCGATCCTGGCGCGCATGCCCGAGGTCGACGAGACCATCGCGCTGGACGTCAAGCACGGCGAGTTCGGCTGGGCCACGCGCCGTGCGGTGGCGGGCAAGCTGAAGGGGCGCTTCGATCGGGCGATCGTGCTGCCGCGGTCCTGGAAATCGGCCCTGGTGCCTTTCCTGGCGCGGATACCGGAGCGCGTGGGCTTCCACGGCGAGCAGCGCTATTGGCTTCTCAACGCCCGCCGCCAGCTCGACAAGCGCGTACTGGACCAAACGGTGAAGCGCTTCGTGTCGCTGGGGTTGCCCGAGGAGCAGGCCCTTACGGGAGACTTCGCCATTCCCGCGCCTCGGCTCGACGTGAACGGCGACGAACAGCAGCGCCTGCGCGACTCCCTGGGTCTTTCGTCAGGGCCCGCGATCGGCATGATGCCGGGGGCCGAGTTTGGCCCGGCCAAGCAATGGCCGTTGGCGCATTTTCGTACCCTGGCGGAGCGTCTGGTGGCCGAGGGGTACGAGGTGCGGGTGATGGGCGGCCCCAAGGACGCCGATGCCGGCGAGACGATCAGCCAGGCGTTGCCCGGGGTCCACAATCTCTGTGGTCGCACGCAGCTGACCGAGGTCGTCGACCTGCTCGCCGACTGCCAGCAGGTGGTCACCAACGATTCCGGGCTGATGCACGTGGCGGCGGCCGTGGGCACCAGGGTTCAGGCCGTCTACGGATCGTCCTCGCCGAGTTATACGCCGCCGCTGACCGAGAACGCCGAGATCCACGACCTCTACCTGTCCTGCTCGCCGTGCTTCGCCCGCGAATGCCCCCTGGGGCACACCAACTGTCTGCGCCACCTCGAGCCGGCGCGACTGCTGGCCTCGATCCGCGCCGCCGGGTCCGCGTCACCGCGCTCGCTCAGTTGACGCCCTTCCACATGTAAGACTGCAGGGCGTCTTCCTCTTGCATGTGGTCGTTGATGGTTTCGAGCCCGTATTCTTCGATCAGCGTGGGGCGTTCGGCGAACAACGAGTGCCCCAGGCCGGCGGCGCGCGTCTCCAGCGTGAAACCCATGGCCTCGAGCACGGTGGGATAGACATCGACCATCGAGCCCTGACGCTGGATGCGCTTGCCGGCGGGCACGCCCTGGCCGAGCATCATGAAGGTGTTTTCGCGCTGGGCGGTGACCAGTTGCGGCCACTCGGAATTCTTCATGCTCAGATGATCGCTGGATATCACCACCAGCGTGTTGTCGAGCAGCCCTTCGCGGTCGAGCCGTACCAGGAAGCGGCGCACCAGCCAGCCGGTGCATTTCACCGAATACAGAATGTCCACCCCATCGAACTCTCCCTGATTTTCCAGGCACGATTGCGACGGATTGCCGAATGGCGGATGCGCGGCCAGGGTCAGGGCGAACAGTGCGTAGGGCTGGCGCGACGCGTCGCCGGCGAGTTCGCGGATGCGCTGCGTGGCCATGTCGAGCAGCGTGTCGTCGTAGAGTCCCCAGTCGTTGAGATAATCGGGCGGGGTGACGTCGTCCTCGAGCTCGTCGCGTCCCAGGACGGTATCGAAACCGTGTCCTTCGTAGAAGACCTTCTTGCCCGCGAAACGCGTGCTGGCACCACCCATGTAGGTGAGGTCATACCCTTGGGCGTTGAGCATGTCGCCGAGACACCGGGTATGCGGCAGCACGGCATCCAGCGGTTCGAACTGGTTGTCGTGCATCAGGCCGGCGGGAATCAAGGGCACGCCGCACTGCGTGGCGACCATGCCGGCCGTGGTCCAGCCGGTGTTGTCGAGTTGCTTGATGCCCTCGAAGACCGTGCCGCGCCGGCCCAGAGCCGCCAGATCCTCATAGGCATTGCCGAACGTCTCGCGGTCGGCGTACGTGCGCTCGGTGCTTTCCAGGTAGAGGTAGATGAGGTTGGGGCGCGTCTGCGGCGTGGTGGCGATGCGCGGAGGCTGATAGTGCTGGCGCAGCCAGTCGCCCTGGGTGATCGCCGAGGCACCGCGTTGCGACAGGCCGAACAGCAGCGGGTTGAAGGCCAGCAGGAAGATCGCCCCGACTCGTTCCCAGAGCCGCCACCGGTGGTCGGCACGCACCAGCCAGGTGAAGGCCACGAGCATCAGGATACAGCACAGCGTGAAGGCGAATGCCGCGAAGACGCGCCGCTCGCCACCGTGTTCGGTCATTCCGGCCTGCAAGTGGAAGATCACCGCGCCCAGGTCGAGCCTGCCGAAGCTGTCGTCCAGATAGAGGTAGACCCACCACAGGATCAAGGGCACCAGTGACCACGGCCAGACGCGGCGCAGGCTCGCGCGTTGCCGGGGGTGGCCCCAGCGGAAGCGCCAGGCGATGGCTACCCACAGTGCGGCGACCGGGATCATGAACCAGTGACTGAGAACGGCCAGCGTGGAAAAGGTGTACCCCAGGCAAAGCCCGATGTAAGTAAGCGCTGACCATCTTTTCGATGCGGTGGATATCTTCATTGCAGGAGTCGTCCCTGATCACGAAAGCATGAGTCATGATGACAAGTGTATGACAACGCCGAGGGCGATGAGTGGCACCTTCCTGGGCCACATGGCATGGCGTTTACGCGTCGCGTTCCAGTTCGTACAGCTCATTGAGCTTGGCGTATTTCATGTAGGCATGAAATGCCGTGGTCATGGCGACCGTCATGCCGTCCATGCCCTGGAAGAGCCCGCCCTTGAAGACCAGCTTGCGCAGCATCGCATTCGTCGCATGCAGTATCGGGCTCAGCCGCGAGGGGCGCTTGCCGCGTTCCTTCATGGCCCAGGCGTCGCGACTGGACAAGGTGTCGATGCGCCGGATCCAGTGCGACATGTCCTCGTAGGTGAAATGGCGCAGATGGGCCGAGGTCGCCTCCACACGGGGTGCCTGTACCGAGGAATGCGCCTTCTTGGGCAAATAACCTGACGTGGTGCGGTTATACAGGCGGACCACGGGGTCGGGATAGAAACCGGCCGCACGAATCCAGTGACGCGCCACGTAATTCTTGCGCCGGAAACTGTAGGCGGTGCGCGGGTCGTCGAGTGCCAGGGACTCGATCAGTGCCACGGCATCGTCGTCGAGGCGTTCGTCGGCGTCCAGGGCCAGGATCCAGTCATGCTTGGCGAACGGCACGCCGTGGGCCTTTTGCGGCCCGTCGCCGAGATAGGCCTGCGAGATCACCGTGGCGCCCTCGCCCTCGGCGATGGCCACGGTGTCGTCGGTGCTCAACGAATCGACGATGATGACCTCGTCGCAGACGCGGCGCAGCGAGCGCACGCAATCGGCGATGTTGGCTTGTTCGTTCAGGGTGATGACGATTCCGGTCAGCGGTTTCATGGCGTTTCCTCGGTGGCCGCGCGGGACGGCCAGGCATCGGCGATATGGCGCGCCACCGCGCCGATGTCGATGCGTGACATGTCGGTGGCGGAGGCGTCGTCGGCCGGGGGACTGAAGGCCAGGCGACGTTCCTCGGCGTTGCAGGTTTGCCAGCGCAATGGCGTCGCCGAGCGCTTGGCCGGGTAGAAGCCGATCGTGGGACGGTTCAGGGCGCCGGCGATGTGCAAGGGGCCGGTCGAGCCGGCAATGAACGCATCGGCGGCGGCCAGGGTCAGGGCGAAATCGGTGAGGCTGGCCCTCGGCGGCATGAGCCATGCCTCGATGCCGTGAGCCTCGAGGGTGTCGACCAGTCCCTGGGCCGTGGCTTCCTCGTTGGGGCCGTGAGTGATGACCCACTTCGGCGGCGACGCCAGCAATCCGTTCAACGAGACGACCAGATCGATGTATTGCGCCACACTGAGGTTGACCGCCGATCCGCCGCTGCCGGGGTGCAGGAACCACCAGGGGGCAGAGGAAGCGATCCCCAGCTCCTCGCGCAGACGTTGGCGCTGGGTATCGCGCGCCTGCGCCGGAAGCGGCCAGTAGGGGGGCGCCGTCGCGGGGATGTCCTGGCCGAGCGCTCGCAGCAGCGCATGCGCGAGCTCCTGGTTATAGACGTACTCGGGTTTTTGCGATCGCGATCTACGCTGCTTAATGCGAAAGTTGTAAAATACCTGTGCCCACTTGGTGGCGGGCGCCATGCGCAGGGAAATGCCGGCGCGCCACCCCAGCCAGCCGATGCGCGGCGTGGAGAACAGCGTCAACAGGGCGTCGAAGCCCCCCGCGCGCAGCGCGGCACGCAAGGCCTTGCGCTGGGCCCGGGGTGCACCGTCGCCGGGGTCGAGAATCACCTCGTCGACCCACGGGCACGCATGCGCCAGGGGCGCCGTATAGGTGGGCACCAGCACGGCAACATGGTTGTCGGGATGAGCACTCTTCAGGCAGGCCAGGGCCGGCCAGGCGAGCATGAAGTCGCCGAGCTTGTCGTTGCGTACCACGAGGATGCGCTGTGGGCGCGGCTGGGTCATCGAGTCTCCTGTGCCCGGTGGCGTCGACGCGTGAGTCGACCATTGTCCGAGGAGCGTGCCTTGCAGCACAAGGTCTTGCACATCTGTTTATCCCGCGGCTGGGGCGGGCTGGAAATGTACCCCGTGCGCATTATACCCGAGCTGGTGCGCCAGGGGTGGCGTGCCTACGTGCTGACGCTCGAGGGCACGCGCCTGGCCCAGGCGCTGGCCGACAGCAAAGCGGTCGAGGTGCGCAGTGTGCGCTCACCCTCGCGAGCATTGTGGCAATTGCCGGCACTGGTGCGCTGGTTGCGCCGGCGCGGCATCGGGGTCGTGCACTGCCACAAGTCGAGCGATCTGCGCCTGGGCGCGCTGCTCAAGTGCCTGTGCCCCGAATTGCGCCTGATCTTCACCGATCACATGGGGGTGACGCGTCCCAAGCACGACCCTTACCACCGCTGGGTGTATCGCCGCGTCAACCGCGTACTGTCGATCAGCGAGGCGACGCTGGCGCGCAACCGCAAGGCCTTTCCGCTGCCGGCGTCACGTATCACGCCGCTTTATCTGGGAGTCGACACGGCACGGTTCACGCCGCGTCTCGAGGCAGCCGAACGCCAGACGCTGCGCGATGATCTGGGCATTCCGCGCGAGGCGGTGGCGATCGCCTTGCCGGGGCGTCTGACGCCGGGCAAGGGACAGCAGGTCCTGCTGGATGCCTTCATGCGGCTGGTCGACGCAGGCGACCGTCAGTCACACCTGGTGCTGATCGGCGGGCTGGAAGCGGGCGAGGGCGGCAACTCCACCTTCATCGCCTCCCTGCGTCAGCAGATCGCCGAGCGAGGCCTGCAGTACCGTGTCACCTTCACGGGCTTTCGGCGCGACCTGGCGCGGCTGTTCGAAGTGCTCGACATCGTCTGCGTGCCGTCACGCAACGAAGCCTTCGGCCTGACGGTGATCGAGGCGATGGCAGCGGGCAAAGCCGTGGTGGGGTCCGACAGCGGCGCGATCCCCGAGCTCATCGGGGCCGGCTGCGGACGCCTGGTCGACCCGCAGGACCCGGCGGCCTGGGCCGCGACACTCCGCGAGCTGCGCGATGCTCCGGCGCTGCGTGAGCAACTGGGAACGGCCGCGCGTCGGCTGGCCAATGCGCGCTTCACGCTGGCCAAGCACGTCACCGGGCTGCGGGCGGTTTACGAAGACATCGATCAGCCCTGGCGATAGAAGCGGCGGAACCACTGCATCGCGTCGAACACCGCCGGCGAGAATTCGGCGCCTTCGATCGGATCGAGCTGGCGGTCGACGATCTCCCACTGACCGGTGCCATCGACCACCGTGATCCGGTTCGGCTCGATGATGCCGTAGTCGATGTAGCTGCTGGATTGCACCCAGGGATGGTCGATGCCGGGCTTCAGCAGGTCCTCGCCCATGGCATAGTCGGAGAGCGGGTTGCTGCACCCCAGGGCGTGGCGCATCAGCATGGGGGCCACGTCGAGGTGGCTGGTCATGCCCGTGACCTCGCCCGGCTCGACGCCGGGGCCGTTGACGAGCATCGGCACACGGGTCTGCGGCGAGGCGAAGTGGCCGTTGTGGCCCCAATAGTTCTTGTCGAAATCATCGAATGACTGGCCATGGTCGGATGTGACCACCAGCAGGGTCTCGTCCCATTCGCCCTTGGCTTTCAGGTCGTCGATGGTCTTGCCGAGCAGGACGTCGTCGTAATGCACGGCGTTGCGATGACGGTTGAAGTACGGCAGGGGGTCGGTCTCGGGACCCAGCTCGAGATAGTCCATGTTCTGTACCGACGGCTGGAAGGGCTGGGCGGCGTCGGCCGGGACGTCATAGCCGTGGGGCGCATCGTAGAACAGCATGCCGAACCACGGGGTAGCGTCCTGCCGTTCCTGCCGGCCGAGCCAGTGCATCCAGTCCTCGGTCATCTGCCGGTCCCGGGCCGCGGGCGAGTCTCCCTGGGTGTCCATCCGCAGTGACTCGACCGACGAGAAGATCGTGCGGTCGAAGCCGACACTGCCGAGGCTGGCGGACGAGAAGATGCCCAGCGCGTAATCCTGCTTCTGCAACTGCGTCAGCAGCAGCGGGGGCGTCTGGGAGTCGTTCAGATAGGCGTAGTAGTTGCCGGTCAGGCCGTAGAACAGGCTCATGGTGCCGTTGCGGGTCGCGTTGCCGCCGCTGTAGTGATTCAGATAGCGCCGGCCGCTCTCGTTCAGTGCGGCATGCAGGTTGGGCGTGTTCTTCGGTCCGTATTCGTCGGCGCGCCAGGAGTCGATCAGCACCACCAGCACATTGGGCGGCTGCATGGCCTGACAGCTCAGCGGGTTCTTGGGCCAATCGAGATTCTGTGCCTGCCGGGCCTCGATATCGGCGTTCGCGGCCCGGGCGGCGCGGGGATCGAGCCAGCCGTGTTCCTCCATGAAGTCCTTGGCAGTGGTGGGAAACAGCAGCGGATAGACGCCGACCTGCTGGGTCACGCTGCGCATGTAGCGGGCGTCGGCGACGATATGCAGCGCGTGGCTGCCCAACAGGGCCAGCAGCACCACGCCGCACGCCGAGCCGACCGGCAGGCGACGGCCTCGTCCCCCCGCGATCAGGCGCTGGGCGAGCCAGCCTTCCAGGGCCAGGGCCAGCAGCACGCAGCCGATCACCACCAGCCAGGTCGAGGTCGTGAAGCTGAAGATCTCGCCATTCTCGTCGTTCAAGAACAGCGAGACCATGAAGTAGTTCACATGGAAGCGGTACTGGGCATAGACTACGGTATCCAACAGCAGCGCACACAGGCCGAGCGCGCCCAGCAGCGCCGCCGGCAGCCATAGCCAGCGCGCCTTCAGCAGCAGGGCCAGTACGCCCAGCGGTAGCCAGCCGAGCAATGCCAGCATGCCGAAATGGCCGATCCAGGTCAGGATCAGGTAAGCCACGCCCATGGGGTCGTCGGGCACGTCGAGATAAGGCGTGTAGCGCAGGGCCACCAGCCAGATGAGGGGCAACTGCAACAGCGCGAACGCCAGCGTACCGCGCCAGCGTCGCCTCAGCGTATCTTGCATGCGGGAACCACCTTATCGTGAGTCGCGGGGAGCGTGTCGGTATCCATCGACAATCGCGGTGAAAGCGCGTTCCACCGTCGTGGGAGAAAAGCGCGCCAGAGAGCGCTCGAGGCGTGCCAGGTTGGCTTCTTGCCAGCGGCCCGGCGCACGCAGCCGACAGCGGTCGAGATCGATCAGCCAGACACGGTCGTCGGCATCGACGAGCAGGTTGCGGGCATTGAGGTCGACATGATCCAGCCCGACGTCGTGAAAGCGGCGGATGGTCTGGCCGACACGCGCCAGCAGGGGCGTGTCCGCCGTCGGCAGGCGCTCGGCCAGGGCCTGCACGCCGGGAATCACGCGGGTGATCAGTGCCGCTTCGTAGCTCAGGGCGTGGCGCCATACGGCGGCGGCGACCGGCGTGGGTACCGGCAGGCCACGCTGCTCGAGGGTCGCGGTCAGGCGCATTTCACGAAAGGCGCGCGTGCGCTCAAGGCCGGTCCAGACATAGCGGCGTTCGCTCACGCGGGCGATCGCGCCGCCGCGCCGATAGGGCCGCAGGGCCCAGCGCTCGTCGCCATGCGCGACGAAGAGGCTGGCCCCGCGCCCCGGGGCTTCGCCGATCACGGCGTCGCGCGAGTGCCAGAACGCGGACGTGAACCAATCCGCGTCGATTTGTGGCCTTTGGCCGGCGTCACATAGAATGTCGGCATCATATAGAATGAATGCCTTTCCCGTTTGGAATGTTGCCAACCGCATGAAGCATCCTCTGCCCGTCCGTCCCGCGCATATCGGCGTGCTGCGACTCTCCGCGCTGGGCGATGTCTGCAACCTCGTCCCGACCATTCGCGTGTTGCAGCGCCTATGGCCCGATGCCCGCATTACCTGGATCATCGGCAAGGGGGAGCACAGTCTACTGGCCGGCCTCTCGGGGGTCGAGTTCATCGTCTACGACAAGGCCACGGGCCTGGCCGGCATGCGCGAGGTGTGGCGCCAGCTGGGCGACACGCGCTTCGATGTGCTGCTGCACATGCAACAGGCGCTGCGCGCGAGCGTGCTCTCGCTGGGGCTCAAGGCCGATCTGCGCATCGGCTATGACAAGGCGCGTGCCAAGGACTGGCAGCACTGGTTCACGCACCGCCAACTTACACCTCACCCCCGTGCGCACGTGCTCGACTCCTTCCTCGATTTCGCCCGCCTGCTGGGCGGTGCCGAGCGAGTCGATGCCGAGCCGCTGCGCTGGGACCTGGCGATTCCCGACACCGCCTACCAGGAAGCGGCACGCGTGACCGGCGACGCGCCGTATATCGTCATCAGCCCGTGCGCCAATCCACGCTTGCGCAATTTCCGCAACTGGTCCGCCGAAGGCTACGCCGCCGTGATCTCGCATGCCTGGCAAGAGCATGGCCTGCGCACGGTCATGACCGGGGGCGGCAGTACCCAGGAGCAGGAAATGGGCGCGCGCATTCGCGCCCTGTGCGCCGAGGAGGCGGTTATCGATGCCATCGGCGCGACCTCGCTCAAGGGCCTGCTGGCGATGCTCGACCGCGCGCGCATGGTGATCGCCCCGGATTCCGGCCCCGTGCACATGGCCAATGCGCTGCGTACCCCCACGCTGGGGCTTTACGCCACGACCAACCCCGAGCGCGCCGCGCCCTATTGCTGGCGCGACTTCGTGGTCGACCGTTACCCCGACGCCGTGCGTCGCTACCTGCACAAATCGCCGGAGGCCATTACCTGGGGCGCGCGCGTGCGCCACCCCGATGCCATGAGCCTGATCCACGCCGACGACGTCATCGCGCAGTTCGATGCCTTGCTGAACGCCGCGCCGTCCGCCTCGTCCCGCCCGGAGCCCGACCATGAAACTTGATCTGACCGTCCTCGAACAGGCCCGCTTGCTGGTAGTGGGCGATGTCATGCTCGACCGCTATTGGCATGGCGGCACCTCACGCATCTCGCCGGAAGCGCCGGTACCGGTGGTCAAGGTCGGCGAATCGGAAGACCGTCCCGGCGGTGCCGCCAACGTGGCGCTCAACATCGCCGCACTGGGCGCCCACGCGGCCCTGGCGGGCGTGGTCGGCGAGGATGAAAACGCCGACTTGCTGGCGGCACGTCTCGAAGCTTGCGATGTAAGTACTTACTTCTACCGTAGCCCCGAGATACCCACGATCACCAAGCTGCGCGTGATGAGCCGCAACCAGCAGTTGCTGCGTCTGGACTTCGAGGAATCGCTGTGGGAAATCGACACCCAGGGCCTGACCGAGCGCGTCGAAGCGGCGCTGCCCGAGGCCGACGTGGTCATCCTCTCCGATTACGGCAAGGGCAGCCTCAATCGTGTCGAGACGCTGATCGCCACCGCGCGTGGCGCCGGCAAGCGAGTGCTGGTCGATCCCAAGGGGCATGACTTCGCCAAGTATCGCGGCGCGAGCATCATCACGCCCAATCTCGGGGAATTCGAGGCGGTGGTGGGTCCGTGCCCCGACGATGCCACGCTGGCCGAGAAGGGCGAGCGCCTGCGTGCCGAGCTGGAGCTCGAGGCGCTGCTGGTCACGCGCAGCGAGAAGGGCATGACACTGATTCGCGAGGGACACGCGCCGTTGCACCTGCCGACCCATGCCCGCGAGGTGTATGACGTGACCGGCGCCGGGGATACCGTCATCGGCGTGCTCGGCCTGGCACTGGCGGCGGGGCATGGCTACCCGGAGGCGATCATGCTGGCCAACCTGGCAGCGGGGCTGGTGGTGGCCAAGCCGGGCACCGCGACATTGTCCATCGCCGAGCTCTACACGGCACTGCATGGCGACAAGCTCGCCGAGTTCGGTCCCATCGAGGAAAGCGCGCTGATCGACGCGGTGCGCGCGGCCAAGCTGCGTGGCGAGCGGGTGGTGATGACCAATGGCTGCTTCGACATCCTGCATGCCGGCCACGTGGCGTACCTCGAGCAGGCCAAGCGCCTGGGAGATCGGCTGGTGGTGGCGGTCAACGACGATGCCTCCGTGGGGCGCCTCAAGGGGCCCAAACGTCCGATCAACGCCCTCGAGCGCCGCATGCAGGTGCTGGCGGGCTTGAGTGCCGTCGACTGGGTGGTGCCCTTCGGCGAGGAAACCCCGGCGCGACTGATCGCCGAGGTGCTGCCCGATGTGCTGGTCAAGGGCGGCGACTATCGTCCCGAGGACATCGCCGGCGGCGAAGCGGTCATGGCCGCCGGGGGCGAGGTTCGCGTGCTGAACTTCGAGGACGGCGTCTCGACCACCGCCATGATCGACACCATTCTCGACCGGGAAGGCTAAGGCGCGATGCTCACGCCCCGTCTCGCGCGCGGCCTTTACAGCGGCGCGTTGTATCTCCTGTCGCCCTTGATCTGGTGGCGCGTATGGAGTGAGCATGCGCTCACTAACAAGCGTGCGGAACGGTTGGGGCTGATCGCCGCGGCGGACGAGACGCCGACGATCTGGCTGCATGCCGCGTCGGTCGGCGAGGTGCTGGCCGCGCGTCCCCTGATCGAGGCCTTGGCCGAACGTCATGCCGATCACCGTCTCGTGGTCACCACCATGACCGCGACCGGCGCCGAACGCGTACGTGCGCTGTTTCCCGGCGAGCGCTACGCGCTGACGCATTATTTCCTGCCGCTGGACTTTCCGGGCGCGGCGCGGCGCTTCACGAGGCGCTTGCGACCGCGACTGGCGATCATCGTCGAAACCGAACTGTGGCCCAACCTGCTGGCGGCGTGCGACCGGCAGCGGGTGCCCGTGGTGGTGGCCAACGCACGGCTCTCGGAGAAGGCCTTCCAGGGGTACCGCAGGGTGAGGGCACTGCTGCATGGTGCACTGGGTGCGGTGAGCTGGCTGGCGGCCAAGTCGGAGACGGACCTGGAGCGCTTCGTGGCGCTGGGGTTGCCCCGCGCACGTGGCGACGTGGTCGGGTCGATAAAATTCGACCTACCGCTCAACGACGGGTTTCGTGATGAGGGTAAGCGCTTACATTCAGCCTGGGGAAGCCGCTTCGTGTGGGTCGCCGGTTCCACCCATGACGGCGAAGACGAGCAGGTGCTCGATGCCCATGCCCGGCTGCGCGAGCGCGACCCACAGGCCTTGCTGGTCCTGGTGCCACGCCACCCACAGCGCTTCGCGGCCGTGGCCGAGCTCTGCGTGGCGCGTGGCGAGCGTATCGCGCGGCGTTCGCAGGGCGAGACACCCGACGCCGCGACGAGCGTTCTGCTGGTCGACACCATGGGCGAACTGATGCGCTTCTATGCCGCGGCGGATGTCGCCTTCGTGGGCGGCAGCCTGGTACCCATCGGCGGACACAATCTGCTCGAGCCCGCCGCACTCGGCGTGCCGGTGCTCACCGGGCCGCACCTGGCGAATTTCGAGGACATCGCCGCGACCCTGCGCGAGGCACAGGCCCTGCGCGAGGTGGACGATGCATCGGCACTGGGAGATGCCCTGGTGGCGCTCGCCGACGATCCCGAGGCGCGCCGTCGGCTGGGAGCCGCCGGCGAAGCCGTGGTGGACGCCAATCGCGGTGCCCTGGAGGCGACCCTGGCGGGCATCGCCGCGCGGTTGCCGGCCACGCCGACACGCTAGCCCGCCACGTCGCGGTAGTGCACGGCCCGTGTCGTCAGGGCGTGTGGCGCTCGACGCCATGCTCCGTTCCCAGCAGCAGCACATCCGCGCCGCGCTGAGCGAAGAGCCCGTTGGTCACCACGCCGACGATGTTGTTGAGCCGCTGCTCCATGGCCCTGGGGTCCTCGAACAGGCATTCGTAACCGTCGAGGATCTGGTTGCCGTTGTCGGTGACCACGCCGTCGCGGTAGACCGGCGTGATGCCCAGCTTGACCATCTCCCGCGCCACGTAGGAACGCGCCATGGGGATCACCTCGATGGGCAGCGGAAAGCCGCCGAGCACGTCGACGCGCTTGGAAGCGTCGGCGATGCACACGAAACGTTCCGCGCAGGCCGCGACGATCTTCTCCCGTGTCAGCGCCGCACCGCCGCCCTTGATCATGTTGAAGTGCGCATCGATCTCGTCGGCGCCGTCGACATAGACCGGCACCGTGCCCACGTGATTGAGCTCGTAAACGTCGATGCCGTGATCGCGCAGGCGCTTGCCCGTGGCCTCCGAGCTTGCCACTGCGCCGAGGAAGTCATGCTTGTGCTCGGCGAGGAGGTCCACGAAGAAGTTGGCGGTGGACCCGGTGCCCACGCCGATGATGGTGTCGCGCCCCAGCAAGGGCGTGATTTCCTCGATGGCGGCGGCGGCCACCGCGCGCTTGAGTTCGTCCTGGGTCATGTCGTGTCCGTCTTGGCGAGTAAAGCGAAGTGCGGTGCCCATTATAAGGCTTATCGTCGTGCGGTAAGAGGGCGTGACAGCGACATGGCAGTGCCCGGGGCTGGACGCCACGCCGCGCGCTCTGCTAACAATGGAAGTTTGCTACCGGTTTGGCCCCATGCTGGCGCTCATTCTCGTTGTCCGTGCCGCTCGCGGCGACGGCGTCTTGTCCGATTCGGCGGGGTGCGGGGAGTGGGAGCCGGTTTTCCAATGAGACGTGCGAATTCGCAGGACACACCAGAATGCTAGAAGAGACCGTCAAGAAAATCCTCCAGGCTCGCGTTTACGAAGCGGCCCGGGAAACGCCGATATCCCCTGCTCCCTTTCTCTCCCGCCGTCTCAACAACACGATTCTGATCAAGCGCGAGGATTTGCAGCCGGTCTACTCCTTCAAGATTCGCGGCGCCTACAACAAGATGGCCCAGCTGAGCGATGAACAGAAGGCCAAGGGCGTGATCGCCGCGTCCGCCGGCAACCATGCCCAGGGCCTGGCCATGGCCGCCAAGCAGATGGGCGTCAAGGCGGTCATCGTGATGCCGCGCATCACGCCCGACATCAAGGTCCAGGCCGTGCGCGCGCGTGGCGCCAAGGTCGTGCTCAAGGGCGATGCCTTCGGCGAGGCGCTGGCACATGCGCGCGAGCTGATCGACGAGCATGGCTACACCTACATTCCGCCCTTCGACGATAACGACGTGATCGCCGGCCAGGGCACGGTGGGCATGGAGATCCTGCGTCAGCACAGCGGACCGCTGGACGCGGTATTCGTGCCCGTGGGCGGTGGCGGGCTGCTCGCCGGCGTGGTGGCGTACATCAAGTACCTGCGCCCCGAGATCAAGGTGTACGGGGTCGAGGCGGAAGACGCCGCCTGCCTCAAGGCGGCCCTGGAAGCCGGCGAGCGGGTCACCCTCGACCAGGTCGGCGTGTTCGCCGAGGGCGTCGCCGTGGCGCAGATCGGCGAAGCGCCGTTCGAGATCCTACGCCACTGGGTGGATGGCGTGATCACCGTCACCACCGATGAGATGTGCGCGGCGGTCAAGGACATCTTCGAGGATACGCGGGCGGTCGCCGAGACCTCCGGCGCGCTGTCGCTGGCGGGGCTCAAGAAGTACATCCAGCAGCAGAACGCCGAGGGCGAGACCCTGCTGTGCATCAACTCGGGCGCCAACACCAATTTCGATCGTCTGCAGCACATCGCCGAGCGCACGGAGCTGGGCGAGCAGCGCGAGGCGATTCTGGCGGTGACGATTCCCGAACGGCCGGGCAGTTTCAAGAAATTCTGCAAGACCATCGGCAAGCGCATGGTCACCGAGTTCAATTACCGCTATGCCGACCCCGACCACGCGCACATCTTCGTCGGCGTGCAGGTCAAGCCGGGCGGCGAGGACCGCCAGGCGGTGATCGACAAGTTGCGCGAGGCCGGTTATCCGGTGGAGGACCTCACCGACAACGAACTGGCCAAGCTGCATATTCGCCATCTCGGTGGCGGGCGTCCCAAGGAGCACTTCAGCGAAGAAGTCTACCGGTTCGAGTTCCCCGAACGCCCCGGGGCGCTGATGAACTTCCTGACTCATCTGCCCGGCGACTGGAACATTTCACTGTTCCACTACCGCAACCATGGCGCGGCGTATGGCCGAGTGCTGGTGGGCATGCAGATCCCCAATGGCGCCCGGGCGCATGTCGAGGAACATTTCGAACGCATCGGCTATCGCTACTGGAAGGAATCCGACAATCCCGCCTATCGTCTGTTCATGGCCTGAGACGGGGACGTCGAGACGACGCTGCCTTCATAGCCGCCGATTATGAGAAACTGTCTCCCGATAGGCTCTCATGTCGGCGGCATGAAGGAAGTCCGGCGCGAACGATGTTCGTTAACCAAACGTTTCATTCTAATGCCCGAGGGCCGTTGTCAACCCCGATAGCTGAGCCTATAGTCGTATGCGTTATTTGGGGTGGTAAAACAACCGTTTCTTACGGAGCAGGAAATGAAACGCAAGCCTGATTTGGTCATGGCTTTGGTACTGGTGTTCGGCTTGGGAGTGGTCGCGACAGGGTACGCACAAACATTGATGGGTACCTAGGCGTCCGAGCCGACCGCCGGTCGGTTCCACTGCCGAGAGTCGCATGACCGGGCAAACGGCCGCTGACAGTTCACTGTCAGCGGCCGTTTCCATTTCCGGGCTTCGCCAGTTCCTGCCAGGCTCAAGTGCGAGTCGGGCGTACCACGCGGGCATCGCTGACGATGGCATCCAGGGGGATGTCCCAGTCCGCTGCGGGAAGCCGCTCGACGTACTGACAATCGTGAGCGAGACCGATCAGGCACGGGTGCGGCCGGCGCAGACGCCGGAAGGCGAAGGTGCGGTCGTAGAAGCCGCCGCCCATGCCCAGTCGATTGCCGCTGGCATCGAAGCCGACCAGTGGCATGAGCACCAGATCCAGCGCCCAGGCGGGCAAGCGTCGCGCATGGTGCGCGCCATGGCGCGTACAGGGCTCGGGGATCGAGAAGCGATTGGTGCGCATGGGCGTGCTTGCGTGGTAATGCACGAACCACAGCCGGTTGTCGGATAGCGGACGCAGTACCGGCAGATAGACGTGGGCCCCGCGCCGTCGAAACCAGTCGATCAGCGGACGAGGGTCGATCTCGCCGTCGTTGGGTAGATAGAGTGCGACTCGGCGCGCGCGTTTGACTTCCGGCAAGCGACGCAGGCGTTGGCTCAACAGGCGTGCAGCCTGGCGGCGCTGCGCTGCGGAAAGGCCGCGTCGGCGCTGGCGAAGAGTGCGGCGAAGCTGTCGCCGGCTGGGCATGTCGGAGGTAGCGTCATGCGTCATGATGGGAGGTTCCCCAAAGTGCCGCTGTCGTCTTGGCCCTGAACCTAAAGGTTCAAGGTGGGTGGCCGCAGACGAGTCATCAGGCTTTCCGTCGCACGGACATGCACACAGACCCGTCTAGCATTTGGCCCCCGTGGTAATGCGCATAGGCTCGAGGGAATACAACGACTGGCGAACACCTCAGGGAACGTCTCTATCCTAGCAGACACCGGGGCGTCGCCAAAACGTTAAACCTCAGGTCGTGGCATCGTTCGCATTCGAGGGCACATTGGCCAAGGCGTTTTCCAGACGCTCGTTGACGCGCGACAGGCTGGCTTCGCCCTCGCGCTGGTTGTCGAGCGCCTCGAGGAGTTCATGGGTGATGTTCAGCGCCGCCATGATGGCGATTCGCTCGGCGCCCTGTACCTTGCCCTGGGCGTGGATGCCGTTCATGGCGCGATCCAGATAGCGCGCCGCGCGCTTGAGATCGTCTTCCTGGTCGGGCGGGCAGGCAATCACGTAGGGGCGTCCCAGCAGCGTGATTTCGATCGTCGGCCGCGAGGCGTCGGTCATGGGTCGCTCCAGAGCGGGCCAAGGTCGGGCCCGATGCGGTAAGATGAAACCAGGTTTCCGCGCCGAGCGCGGTGGTGGGAACGGCCTCGACGACATCGGCATCCTGCCGTCGCGAGCCTGCGTTCGCCGCCATGTAAGCCATCGATCACTATAAAGAGCCGCCAGGTCGCGGTCAACGCGCCCCGGCGGCCTGCCACACCATAGGACCGTTTCATGTCCCTCATCGACGAACAACTCGATTTTTCCCGTGTCGCCGACACCTTCCTCGCCCATGGCAGCCTGCAGTCTCCAGCGTTTCTCGACGGCCGCCTGTGCGCACGTCTGGCGCTGGACGATATCGCCGCCGACACCTGGCTCGAGGAAGTCTGCGCGACCCTGGGCGTCGATCAACCCAAGAGCCGCGAGGATGGCGAAGTGCTCCTCGCCTGGCGACAGCAGACGCTCGATGCCCTGGCCGCGCCGGAGCTCAATTTCGAGCCCCTGCTGCCGGATGAGCTGTTCTCCCTCGCCGAGCGCGCCCGCGGGCTCCAGGAGTGGACTCAGGGCTTCCTGGAGGCCGTCGCCGAAGTCGCCAGCGACAAGCGCGATGGCTGGTCGGCGGCCCTGCGCGAAGTGCTCGAGGATCTCGCTTCGCTCACCGAGTTCGACATCGAGCTCGACGAGACCGCGGAGAACGAGAACGACCTGTTCGCCTTGACCGAGCATGCCCGCATGGCGGCCATGCTGCTCTACACCGAGCAGCACCCCGGTCAGCCCCAGGTCGAGCGCGTCGACACCGAGGATGACGGCAGCACGCCGCCCGACCGGACACACTGATGGGCTCGCGCGCCGGGGTGCGCCCCGGCGTGCCCCCGCGACCGAGGAGCTTGTCATGCCCCGCACTCCCCTGCCGCGCCCTGCGGCGATTTCTCTTGCTGAATACCGTGCCCGCCGCCAGTCGCTGATGGCGGCCCTGCCGCCGCAAAGCGCCGTGCTGCTCTCGGCGGCCTCGTTGAAGACCCGCAACCGCGACAGCGAATACCCGTTTCGCCAGGACAGCGACTTTCATTACCTGAGCGGTTTTCCCGAGCCGGATGCCCTGCTGGTGCTGTTGCCCGGCCGCGAGGACGGCGAGGCGGTGCTGTTCTGCCAGGAAAAGGATCCGCACATGGAGGCCTGGACCGGCCTTCGCATCGGTGCCGAGAAGGCCGTGACGACGTACGGTCTGGATGCGGCCTACGAAAACGACGAACGCGATGCCCTCCTGCCCGAGCTGCTCGATGGGCGTGAAACGCTGTACCTGCCCTTCGACGACGGCGAGACGCTGGCCCTGGCCGAGTCCCTGCGCGCCGAGCTGGCGGCCCAGGCACGACGGGGCGCGCGCGCACCACGCGCCTTCGCCGATGTGGCGCCGTTGATCCACGAGCGCCGCCTGATCAAGAGCGAGACGGAACTCGACCTCATGCGTCACGCGGCACGCATTTCAGCGGCGGCTCATCGGCGTGCCATGCGGAGCGTGTGCCCCGGCCTGCAGGAGTATCAGCTGCAGGCGGAGCTCGAACACGAATTCGCCTGGCACGGCGCCCGTGCGCCGGCCTATGCGACGATCGTCGGCGGCGGCGAGAACGCCTGTGTGCTGCACTATATCGAAAACGGCGCGACGCTGAACGATGGCGACCTGGTGCTGATCGATGCCGGTGGCGAGTTCGATCTCTACGCCGGTGACATCACCCGCACCTTTCCGGTCAATGGGCGTTTCTCCCCGGCCCAGCGAGAACTCTATGACCTCGTGCTCGAGGCCCAGTGCCGTGCCGTGGCGGCCGTCGCGCCCGGCACGACATTGCAGGCGATACACGAAGGCGTCGTGCGTGACCTGACCGACGGGCTCATTCGCCTGGGCTTGCTCGAAGGTCCGCTCGAGACGCGTATCGACGACCACGGGTACCGGCGTTTCTTCCTGCATGCGACCTCGCACTGGCTGGGGCTCGACGTGCATGACGTCGGCGATTATCGCCTGGAGGGACAGCCACGCGAGCTGATGCCGGGCATGGTGCTGACCGTCGAGCCCGGACTCTACATCCCCGACGCCGAGGATATTCCCGAGGCGTATCGGGGCATCGGCATTCGCATCGAGGACGATGTGGCGGTGACCGCCACGGGTCGGGAGGTGCTGACGACGGATGTGCCGAAATCGGTGGCGGATATCGAGGCACTCATGCATGACCGTTGATCAATTTTTGATCGTCATTAATGGTGCTTACGTAATTACGTTATGAATACGTAAGCGCGGCGGCCGTGGCCGGGAGAGGCCCGCCACGACTGCCGTGCATGCCCTTAACGTGGTACAAAACAGCGTGTCCCGCCATCGCCGATGGCGGGACGTTCGGAGCCGACAGGGAGAGTTTGCGATGCCCCGCAATCGGGTGGATATCGCCATCGTGGGTGGCGGCTTGGTCGGCGCCAGCTTGGCGTGTGCGCTGGCGCCGTTGATCGAGCGCCATGGGCTGCGGGTCGCGGTGATCGAGGCGGCGCCACTGAACGATGCGCAGGCGGCGACGTTTCAACCCAGCTTCGACGCCCGGGCCAGCGCCATCGCGCAAGGCTCGCGCCGTCATTTCGAACGCCTGGGGGTGTGGGCGACCATGGCCGAGCGCGCCACGCCGATTCGTCAGATCCATGTCAGCGAGCGCGGGCGTTTCGGCGCCACCCGGCTGACGGCGGACGAGTTCGACCTCGACGCGCTGGGCTACGTAATCCCCAATGCCTGGATGGGCCAGGTGCTGCATGCCGCCCTCGGGGCGTTGCCGCTGACCTGGCATTGTCCGGCGCGTGTCGACGACATCGTGCCCATCGCCGACGGCCACCGCCTGACGCTCAGCGACGGCGCCTGCCTGGAGGCAGGGCTCACCGTGCTCGCCGACGGCGGACGCTCGGGGCTCAAGGAACGGCTGGGCATCGCCAGCCAGGCGCAGCCCTATGAACAGCATGCCTTGATCGCCAACGTCGAGGTCGGTCGCGATCACGGCGGTGTGGCCTACGAGCGGTTCTCGTCGCAAGGCCCGATGGCGCTGTTGCCGATGGTGGGACGCCGGATGGCGCTGGTCTGGACGCATGCCAGCGAGCGGCGCGAAGACGCCCTGGCCTGGTCGGACGACGTCTGCCTGAGGCGCCTGCAAGACGCCTTCGGCGACCGTCTGGGACGTTTCCGGCGCATCGGCCGGCGTGACGCCTATCCGTTGTCGCTGGTCACGGCCAACGAGCCGGTGCGCCCCCATCTGGCGGTGCTGGGCAATGCCGCGCATGCCCTGCACCCGGTGGCCGGGCAAGGCTTCAACCTCGCCCTGCGGGGCGTGATGGATCTGGTCGCGACCCTCGAGGACGGCTTGTCCCGTGGACAGGCACCCGGCGGTGCGGGCCTGCTGGGCGAGTTCGAAAACCGCCGTGCCGCCGATCGGCGTAATGTGATTCGCTTCAGCGACGGCTTGATCCGCCTGTTCGGCATCGAGCATGCCGCCTTTTCCCACCTGCGCGCCGCGGGTCTGGTGGGACTCAATATCGTGAGTCCGCTGCGACGCACCCTGGCGCGCCGCGCCATGGGGCTGGAGCGATGACGGCCGACGAGGAAACGAACATGGAAGAGACGACACACGACGAGGTGATCGTCGTCGGCGGCGGCATGGTCGGTGCCGCGCTGGCGGCGCTGCTCGGCGAGGCCGGCATCTCGGTGACGGTACTCGATGCCCGTCCGACGCCGCTGGCCAGCGACGATGTCGGTCGCGGCCTGCCCGCTCCTCGGGTCAGCGCCCTGACGCCGGTATCGCAGCGCTTGCTGACGCATCTGGGAGTCTGGTCGTGGATGGCCGAGCGGCGTGTCTCGCCCTATCAGGGCATGCGCGTCTGGGACGGCGAAGGCAGCGGTGAAATCGCCTTCGAGGCGGCGGACATCGGGCTGCGCGAGCTGGGCCATATCGTCGAGAACGACGTCGTCCTGGCGGGGCTCGAAGCACGCCTCGCCGCCCTGCCGAGCGTGACCCAGCGTTTCGGCGCGCGAGTGTCGGGGATCGAGCGCGAAGACGAGACGCAGACATTGACCCTCGACGATGGCAGCCGCTGGATGGCGCCGCTGGTGGTTGCCGCCGATGGCGCGCGCTCCCCGCTTCGCCGCCTGGCGGGCATCGAGGTGCGCGAGCACGATACCGGCCATGTGGCGCTGGTCACCACGCTGCGCTGCGAGCAGGCCCACGGTGGCGTGGCGCGTCAGGTCTTTTTGCCGGACGGGCCGTTGGCCTTTCTGCCCCTGCGGGTCGAGGAAGACGATCACCATTGCTCGATCGTCTGGTCGACACGCCCCGAGCATGCCGAGCGGCTGCTGGCGCTGGACCCGGCGGCATTCGCCGAGGCCTTGAATGCCGCCATGGAAGACCGGCTGGGCAAGATCGACGTGCTCGACGAAGTACACCACTTCCCGCTGACCCAGCGTCATGCCCACGATTACACCGCCCCCGGGCTGGCCCTGATCGGCGACGCCGCGCACAGCATTCACCCGCTGGCCGGCCAGGGCGTCAATCTGGGCTTCCTGGATGCGGCGGTGCTGGCGGAGGAGATCGTCCACGCCCGGCAACGTGGCGTGGCCCTCGGCGATGCTCGCACGCTGGCGCGTTATGCTCGGCGTCGGCGCGGCGACAACGCCGCCATGCTGGCGCTGATGGACGGCTTCCGCCTGCTGTTCGGCGCCCGACACCCCGCATTACGATTGATACGTAACGTCGGTCTTTCCAGCACGCACCGCCTGATGCCCCTCAAGCGACTCTTGATCCGCCAAGCCGCCGGCGAGCGCGGCGAGCTGCCCGCCGTGTGTCGCTAGGGCGATCTGACCGGTCCTGCCGGGCCGGTCCGTTCTGTACCGTCGGGCATGCGCATCTAGACTGACAGGTACATTTGCCACGGGAGATGCCCCATGCGACTCGACGGTTCCTGCCATTGCGGTGCGGTGCGTTTCGGCGTCGATTCCCCGCACCCCTATCCCTATCAGCGCTGCTATTGCTCCATCTGCCGCAAGACCGCCGGAGGCGGCGGCTATGCCATCAACTTGAGCGGTCGCGCCGAGACGCTCGACGTGCAGGGGCGTGAGCACATCAATGTCTATCACGCCGTCATCGATGGCGATACCAGTACCGGCGAGCGCCACTTCTGCCGGCATTGCGCCAGCGCGTTGTGGGTCTTCGATCCTCAATGGCCGAGTCTGGTGCACCCGTTCGCCTCCGCCATCGACACGCCTCTGCCCATACCGCCCGAGCGCGTTCATCTGATGCTCGACAGCAAAGCCAGCTGGGTCGAGGTCGACGCTCGGGAAAACGACCAGTGCTTCGCTGTCTACCCGCAGGAGAGCATCGCCGAATGGCATCAGCGGCTGGGACTGGAAGACGACGCGTAGCCACCCAAGACATCTCCCGCTTGAAACCTGGATAATGGCGGGCCGTTCGCCCTGGGATGCCGCCCGCCATCAGTTTGGGCCTCGTGCCGGTTCGGCGGTCTCGGCGTCGAATCCTTCCGACCGTTCGTAAAAGGCGATGCCCTCGACGATCCCGCGTCGATAGCTTCATGGCCTTGGCCTGGTGCCGTTGACCCAGAGCGGCGGGCACCCCCGTCCAGCGTTCTCGTGATTGCCCGCAGTGACTCAGGAAGGCGGTTCGTCAGGAATCGCTGGCATTTTTTTGTACAATAATTTACATTCTGTACAAGATTTGTATATGAAGAGAGTTTCTGGTCGCTAGGCGTTCTCGATGCATATGCCTCCTTCGAATCGCAGGAAAAGGAATAACATAGTGAAAAACCTTTTTTCATGGCTACGGGGAACGACGATTCGGGCCCGGATGACGGCCGGCTTTGCCAGCGTGCTCTTGCTGATGGTCATCCTGACCGCCGAGGGGGTGCGCGAGGTCAACCTGATCGACCACAGCATGAAGGTCATCAATGACGTCAACAGCGTCAAGCAACAGTATGCGGTCGATTTCCGAGGCAGCGTGCACGATCGCGCCATCGCCGTGCGCGATGCGGTCCTGGTCGACGACGAAGCCGACCTGGCACCGATCCTGGCGGACATCCAGCGCCTCGAAGGCGACTACCGCGAGGCGGCGACCGGCATGCGGGAGATCTTCTCGGAGAGCAATGTCACCGCCGAAGAGCGTAACGCCCTGGCCGCTATCCAGGAAATTCAGGCCACGACCATGCCGCTGATCGAGGAAGTGCTCGAGCGGCGTCAGGCAGGCGATATTGCGGGGGCCGAGCAGTTGCTGCTCGACGAAGCGGCGCCGGCCTTCAGCACCTGGCTCGACGACATCAACACCTTCATCACCCTGCAAGAGGAGCTCAATGCCGCCGAAACCGGCTTTGCGCGCAATATCGCCGAGAATTTCCAGATCACCATGATCTTGCTGTGCCTGGGGGCCCTGGTGATCGGGGGGCTGGTGGCCACGTTGCTGACCCGATTGCTGCTGCGCGAGTTCGGTGCGGAGCCCTACGAGGTAAAGGCCTTCGCCGAGGCGGTGGGCAATGGCGACCTGACCCGTCAGGTGTCGCTGAAGCCGCAGTATCGCAACAGCATCATGGCGGCCCAGGTGGCGATGGCGGAGCGACTGAAGAAGACGGTCTGGGAAGTGCGCGGTTCGGCCGAATCGGTGGCCACCAACAGCGAGCAGATCGCCGAGGGGAACAATGAGTTGGCCTCCCGCACCGAGCAGCAGGCCAGTTCGCTGGCCGAGACCGCCTCCGCCATGGAAGAGCTGGGCAGCACCGTCCAGCACAACGCCGACAATGCCGCCGAGGCGCGCAAGCAGGCCGCCAATGCCTCGAGTATCGCCGAAGAAGGTGGCGAGGTCGTCACCCAGGTGGTGCAGACCATGCGCGACATCGATGCCAGCTCCAATGAAGTGGCCGATATCATCACCATGATCGACGGCATTGCCTTCCAGACCAACATCCTGGCGCTCAACGCCTCCGTCGAGGCGGCGCGCGCCGGTGAGCATGGCCGAGGTTTCGCCGTGGTCGCCCAGGAAGTGCGCGAGCTGGCCAGCCGTTCCGCGGCGTCGGCCAAGGAGATCAACACCCTGATCACCGCCAACCGCAAGCGTGTCGAGCAGGGTACGGAACTGGCCACGCGCGCCGGCAAGACCACCGAGGACGTGGTGGCTTCCGTCAAACGCGTGACCGAGCTGATGGAAGAAATCAGCAACGCGACCGCCGAGCAGAGCGACGGGGTGCAGCAGGCCGGCGAAGCCGTCGCGCAGATGGATCAGGTCACGCAGCAGAACGCGGCCCTGGTCGAGCAGAGCGCCAGCGCCTCCAACAACCTCAAGGCGCGTGCCCACAAACTGATGGAGCTGATGTCGGCCTTCGAGCTCGGCACGGCCTCTGCGCAGGACGCACGGCATTCGGCGCAGCAGTCCTGGGCCGCCACCGGCGGCGCACAACAGCAGGCGTCTACATCTGCGCCCGCACCACGTCTGGCGAGCACCCGTCACACTGCGCGGCACACTACCGAGGAAGAAGAGTGGGAGACGTTCTGATTCCCGACTGAATGCCTCGATGACCGTTCGAGGCGAATGACATGCCAGACGACCGCCGCCGGCGGTCGTCTGGCATCGAGCCCACGCGTCCTTCGACGTTGCACCCGATCATCGCTTCCCCACCCAAGACACACCCGCTTGAAACCCGGATAATGGCGGGCAATTCGCCCCCTGGGCGCACCCGACACCAACCCGGTTCGTGTACATGGAAATCAAGGTCAACTTTCTCGAAAACCTGCGGCTGGCGGCCAAGTTCGACGACTTCACCGTCGAGACCGACCAGCCCATTCGCTACAAGGGCGACGGCTCGGCGCCGAGTCCGTTCGACTACTTCCTGGCCTCCTCGGCGTTGTGTGCGGCTTATTTCGTGCGCTTGTACTGCAACGCGCGGGACATCCCTACCGAGAACATCCGGCTGTCGCAGAACAACATCGTCGACCCCGAGAATCGCTACAACCAGATCTTCAAGATCCAGGTGGAGCTGCCGGAGGACCTTTCCGAAAAGGACCGCACCGGTATCCTGCGCGCGGCGGAGCGCTGCAGCGTCAAGCGCGTGATCCAGAACGCGCCTGAGTTCCAGATCGAGACGGTCGAGAACATCGACGAGGACGCCCAGGCGCTGTTGATGGGCACGAACGCCAAGGACGGCGACGCAGGCGGCGAAACCTGGATCGAGGGCAAGGACCTGCCGCTGGAGCGCACCATCGCCAACATGACCCGGATCCTCGAGGATCTGGGCATGAAGATCGAGATCGCCTCGTGGCGCAACATCGTGCCCAACGTCTGGTCGCTGCATCTGCGCGATGCGGCCTCGCCGATGTGCTTCACCAACGGCAAGGGCGCGACCAAGGAAGCGGCGCTGTGCTCGGCGCTGGGTGAGTTCATCGAACGTCTCTCCTGCAACTTCTTCTACAACGATCAGTTCTTCGGCGAGGAGATCGCCGATAGCACCTTCGTTCACTATCCCAGCGAGCGCTGGTTCCCGCTGGAAGACGACGACGCACTGCCCGCCGAGCTGCTCGACGCACATTGTCGGGCGATCTTCGACCCGGACGGCGAGCTGCGCGGCTCGCACCTGATCGACACCAACTCCGGGCGCACGGATCGCGGCATCGTCGCGCTGCCGTTCAAGCGCCGCTCCGATGGCGAGACGGTATACTTCCCCTCCAACCTGATCGAGAACCTCTACCTCAGCAACGGCATGAGCGCCGGCAACACGCTCGCCGAGGCCGAGGTGCAGTGCCTTTCCGAGATCTTCGAACGCGCGGTGAAGAAGGAGATCATCGAGCAAGAGATCGTCCTGCCGGACGTGCCGGAAGAGGTGCTGGCCAAGTACCCCGGCATTCAGGAAGGCATCGCCGCACTGGAGGCCCAGGGCTTCCCGGTGCTGGTCAAGGACGCCTCGCTCGGCGGCCGCTACCCGGTGATGTGCGTGACCCTGATGAACCCGCGCACCGGTGGGGTGTTCGCCTCCTTCGGCGCGCACCCGAGCTTCCAGGTCGCGCTGGAGCGCAGCCTCACCGAACTGCTTCAGGGGCGCAGCTTCGAGGGCCTGAACGACCTGCCGCAGCCGACCTTCAGCTCGCTGGCGGTCTCCGAGCCCAACAACTTCGTCGAGCACTTCATCGACTCCTCCGGGGTGATCTCCTGGCGCTTCTTCAGCGACCGCACGGATCTCGACTTCCATGAATGGGACTTCGCCGGCACCACTGCGGAAGAAGCCGAGCGTCTCTACGGACTGCTCGCCGACCAGGGCCTGGAAGCCTACGTGATGGAACACGAGGACCTGGGCGCGCCGGTGTGCCGCATCCTGGTGCCGGGGTATTCCGAGGTGTACCCGGTCGAGGATCTGGTGTGGGACAACACCAACATGGCGCTGGACTTCCGGGCGGACATTCTCCATCTGCACACACTCGAGGATGAGCGCCTCGCCGACCTGCTCGAGCGCCTGGAAGAAAGCCAGCTCGACGATCACATCAAGGTCGGCACGCTGATCGGCATCGAGTTCGACGACAACACCGTGTGGAGCGAGCTGACCATCCTCGAGCTCAAGCTGCTGATCGAGATCGCCCTGGGCGAGTACGAAGCCGCGCTGGAGCATGTCCAGATGTTCCTGCAGTTCAACGACAACACCGTGCAGCGCGGCCTGTTCCATCAGGCCATGCAGGCGGTGCTGGAGATCGCCCTGGACGATGACCTCGACTTCAACGACTACCACCGCAACCTCACGCGGATGTTCGGCGAAGAGACCATGCGCCAGGTGATCGGCGCGGTGAATGACGAGATACGCTTCCCCGGGCTGACGCCCACCAGCATGGGACTGGAAGGCATCGACCGCCACCAGCGCCTGATCGAAAGCTACCGCAAGCTGCATGCGTGGCGGGGAGCCAGAGCTGCTGAGCAAGCGTAAATCGCGGCGCGTCACCCGGACACCGGCATCCTCGAGCGCCTGCAGCGCGCGCTTGACGTCCTGAGCCTTCTGCTCGGCGCTGCGCGAGTCGATGACGATGGATAGGCGGGGCTCGGCCATGTTTCCTCCGGGCATGAAAAAGCCCAGCGCTATGGCTGGGCTTGCAGGGCTGCACTCTGATTACATTGCGGTTCGGGAAATCCCCAAAGTTCCGCTGCCATCCATGTATATCCGGTAACGTTTGTTCTCATCAACGCCAATACTGGACTCATAATTTCTTGGTCGCAGGTTCGAGCCCTGCTGGGCCCATCATTAAAATCAATCAGTTACGATTATATCGCCTTTCGTTTATATTAACGGTGCCGTGTCCACCAATGTTCACGCCGTGGTTCTGAACTTTCCTGAGTATTCTATACACCCCTCCGGGCTCACGATCTCGGCAACGGTCCCGTCGTGCCCAAAGCCCAATCTTGGCTTCATCTGCGATGACGCGCTCCACAGCATTGGCAGTCCACTGGATCAGCTCAATCTCGACCTGGCTAACGAGTTCTTGCCGGGGTAGGGGCGAGAGAAAGCGAGAATCCCCAGACCTGGCCATTGAGATATGGGGGGGGGGGGCAGATATAGCTCTCTATGCTATGCCGAACTGCTGATAGCAGGGATGGCTGCAGATGGTGTGCTCGGCTTCGAGTACGAGACGGACTACACGGCGAGAGCCTACCCCTCGTGGGATTGGCCACGGGTTGCATGGAGATTCAAACAGCGGAAGTCGATTAGGGGCGGGACCTAGCCGCCACAGCTACCAGCCAGCAGCTCTCGGCGTGATGGTCATAGGAGATGAAAAAGGACCGACAATGCCGGCCCCAAACGCTTGAAAACTTCTTGTTAATCGGCCTCAGTCGTGCCGGCGATGACTGCTGCGCTATCCAGATACTACCTACTTAGCCGGTCTATGGCGGATGGAAGCTCGCTGGCGTGATGGATGGCGATTGCGCCATCAGGGGTGGCTTCTTCATCGGGAAAGCGATTGAGATGCACCACGTGCATGCCTGCTTCGAGACCTGCCGTGACACCCACCGCTGCATCATCAATGACTACGCACTGGTTGGGTGCGAAGCCCATCATCTCGCCAGCCTGCCTATAAAGCGCGGGATCGGGTTTCCAAGTGCCCAGTGTGTAAGCGCTGAACAGGCGTTCTTCAAAAAATGGGGCGAGGCCGCTACTTTTCATGGCGCAACGAATTTTCTTCTCGGGGCCGTTGGAGACGACGGCCTTAAGATGATCAGGCAGCGCCAGAAGCGCTTCTCGCATACCGTCGATGGGGAGAAGTTCGGCGCGCATGCGCTGTTCCATACCTTCCCGCATGTTGGCTTCCAAGGCTGTATACCGATCGCCCAGAGGTACGTCATGGCGCTCGGCCAAGGTCTCGATAATCGTGAGAAAACGTACGCCACGGAATTCTTTAAGATACTGCGATGCGGTAAAGGGCAGGTCGAACTGGGGCAATATCTCACCGAGGACGCCAGCGAGCAGTATTTCACTGTCGACCAAGGTGCCGTCGGAATCGAAAAGTAGGCAGGGAAGGCGAGTCATACAACACTCCAGAAAGCGGTTTCGGCAGACTGATTCCGCGAGTTAGCGGCCAACATGTGGCGTGGAGCCAAGCTCGTGTCGGACCCCCAGGGAGATTGCCAGGCTTTGGGCGAGGCATAGCGACGCCGTTAATCCGCGAAAGCTTTTCACTTCGGCCTCTTGCACCACGAAACAGATATCTGCCAGTTGGGCAAGAGGGCTCACATTCGAGTCGGTGATAACGACCAGTGGAATGCGGCGTTCACAGGCCGCGGCCGCCAGTTGCCGGGTCTCTTCGGCATAGGGACTGAAACTGATCACCATCAGCGCATCGTGATCACCAATCGACCTGACCTGCTCTCCATACATCCCGCCAAGCCCATTGACCAGGAAAGCGCGTTTATCGACGTGATGAAGCGCATAGGTCATGTAGCTGGCCACCACAAAGCTTCGCCGTGCGCCCATTACATGAATGGCGCGTGCTGCCTCGAAGAGATCTAGCGCTTTTTCAAGGCTATCTGGGTCGATACGACCTGGCAGTTGCTCCAAGGCTAGGCGGTTGGCGTCAGCGAACTCCCAGAGAAGCTGCGTGCTATCAGGCGTCTCGCCTGTGGCGCTGCGTACCGCGCGGATGCGCTCCGTATAGTTAGGTAGTTCATTGACGAGCCTAGCCCTGAAAAGGCCTTGCATCTCCGAGAAGCCGGACAAGTCGAAGGTATTGGCGAAACGAATCAGGGTCGACGGAGTGACGCCTGCGGTATTCGCTATCTTGGCCACGGTGGAAAATGCGACATCGCGAGGATGATCGAGCAGATAGCGCGCCGCTTGCTGGAGCCTGGGGCTCAGAGACTCATATCGGGCTGTGACGCGTTTCTTTAGCTCGTCGAAGTCCTGAGGAGAGGGCTGAGTCATTGAAAAACCATGAGACTTTAGATTATGAGGATACGCTAGCACTGATGGAATTTTTGTTCCATAACCCTAAAGTATAGGAACGCATGGTTTGACGTATGCCGAAATTGGAACGAATATTCCATTCACACCTTGTGTCGCTAGGGGGCTGGTGAAGTCGCTCCCCTAGTCCCCTAGATAAAGGAGAGCATCTTGACCATGCATGACCCTAATCGGAAATATTCGTTGGACTTGATCTGCCTGGGGCGTGTCGCCGTTGACCTTTACTCGGAACAGCTCGGTAGCCCGCTGGAGGACGTTACAAGTTTTGTCAAGTACCTTGGTGGCAGCTCCGGCAACGTGGCGTTCGGATCGGCCCGGCTTGGCTTGAAGTCCGCCATGCTTTCCCGCGTGGGCAACGAACAGTTGGGTAATTTCGTGCGTGAGGAGTTGCAGCGTGCAGGCGTCGATACGACACCTCTGCAGACTGACCCGCATCGCCATACCGGATTGGCTCTGCTGGCACTTAAGGACCGCGAAACCTTCCCTCTGCTTTTCTATCGCCGCGACTGTGCTGACATGGCAATTGACGCGGAGTTGATCGATACAGACTACATCGGGACGGCACAAGCCCTCGCCATCACCGGCACGCACCTTTCGACTGATGTGACCCGTCGAGCCTGCAAGAAGGCTTTGGATGCCGCCGCACGCCACGGTACCAAACGCGTACTGGACATCGATTACCGGCCCGTGCTCTGGGGGCTTACCGATCCCGGCGACGGCGAAACTCGCTACGTCTCAGATGCCCGGGTTACCGAGGATCTGCAAGGCTGGCTGTCGAATTTCGACCTCATTGTCGGCACCGAAGAGGAGTTCCACATCGCCGGGGGGAGCACCGATACATTGGCCTCCCTGCGTGCCGTCCGTGACGTGAGCGATGCGACATTGGTGTGCAAGCTTGGCCCGCTACGTTTTGTCTGAAAAGTTGGCCCGCATGCAGCGCTCGATGCAGGCCAGCGTGACCATGGCCCGGTAGCTACTGGCCAACTTGTCATAACGCGTACAGAGACGACGTTTTTCCTTCAGCCAACTGAACAGACGCTCCACGACATTGCGCTGACGATACTTCGGCCGGTCGAACTGATGAGGCAGGCCGCGTCGTGGACGACGGTGCATGTTGCGTCGGGCGATGATCGGCCGCATGCCATAACGGGTGCAGTAGCGACGCAGCGGATCACTGTCATAGCCCTTGTCAGCAACCACGTACTGACAGCGCTTGCGAGGGCGTCCCCGATCACCGGGCAGATGAACCCGCTCCAGCAGTTCGATGAAATGACACGAATCGGCACGATGCCCGGCTGACAGTGTGAAACTCAAGGGAAAGCCTCGGGCATCGCACAGCAGGTGCAGCTTGGTTGTCAGCCCGCCACGACTGCGGCCCAGCGCATGGTCTACCGGTTCTTCTGGGCCCCCTTTTTACCGGCACCGCCAGCGGATCGGGTCGCTCGTATGGACGTTGAATCAGCCATCCAGGTGTCAAGATCCATGAGCCCGTCCTGACGCAGGCGAAGATGCAACCGGGTCAGTATCCGGTCGAAGGTGCCATCGTCACGCCACTGGCGGAAACGCTGGTAGACGGTCTTCCAGGGCCCGTAGCGCTCCGGAAGATCCCGCCATTTGGCGCCGGAGCAGAGGATCCAGAAGATACCATTGAGCATCTGGCGATCGTCTCGCCGTGGACGCCCCATGACCTGGGGCGGGGAAACGATATCCTTGATCATGTGCCAGCGATCGTCGGAAAGTTCGTAACGTCCTGCCATACACGCCTCCCAGGTAATGACGGGATATAGCGTAGCAATCAGGACTTTTCAGACAAAACGTAGGCTGCGTTGTCTTCGAAGGCGCCATTCCCGATCGGGTCGAGGAAGGGGTGCTGGCCCAGGGAGTCCAAGTCGAGGTGCTCAACGTGCTCGGTGCGGGCGATGCCTTCATGAGTGGCTTGCTGCGGGGATGGCTAAAGGGCGAACGCTGGGAAACCAGCGCCACCTATGCCAACGCGTGCGGCGCGCTTGTGGTCTCGCGTCACGGCTGTGCCCCGGCGATGCCGACCGAAGAAGAGCTCATGGATTACTTGGCACGCAGTGAGGAGGTCGCGCATCCGGACAAGGATGAGCAGCTCAATCACCTTCACCGAGTCACCACCCGTAGCCCAAAGAATTGGCCCGAAGTGTGCGGATTGGCCTTCGACCATCGACGCCAATTGACGGACATGGCGATGGCTGTCGGCGTCGACGTGGGCCGCTTGCCTGACATGAAGCGCCTGCTCGTGAAAGCGGCTGAGCAGGGCGCGCGCCTAGCAGGCCTTGCAACGCCAGCCATCCTGTTGGACGACGTCCTGGGGCAGGACGCCTTGAATGAGGCGACCGGACGCGGTTGGTGGATCGCCCGCCCGGTTGAGTTGCCGAGCTCCCGACCCTTGCGATTCCAGCATGGCGAGGATCTCAGCAGCCGGTTACGACACTGGCCCTCTGAGCACATCATCAAGTGCCTCTTTTTCTACCACCCGGACGATCCGGTTGAGCTGCGTCTCGAGCAAGAAGCGCGTGTCCATCGCTTGTATGAAGCAGCCCGCCTCAGCGGTCTGCAGCTTTTGCTCGAGGTCATTCCTCCCTCGGATAGTCCCATCGACGATACCACGTTGCCACGCAGCCTGGATCGACTCTACGAACTCGGCATACGTCCCGATTGGTGGAAGTTGCCTTCCATGTCCGAAAGGGGTTGGCAATCCGTCGGGGAGATCATCGACGAGCAGGACCCCCACTGCTGTGGTGTCGTTCTGCTGGGTCTGGATGCGCCAATGGGCCAGGTGAAGGAGAGTTTTGGTCTCGCCGCGAAGCATCGGCACTGCAAGGGCTTCACGGTCGGGCGTACCCTGTTCGCCCAGCCCTGTCGGGAATGGCTAGCGGGTCAACTAAATGATGACGAACTCGTGACTTACGTGGCGAGCAACTATGCGGAACTTATTAACGAATGGCATTCACTGCGCGAGCGCGACCACGCAACATACGTTGAGGAGAGGGGATAGTAATGCGGACTCTGGGAAACTACGTCAATGGACAGAATGTAGACAGCACGAGTACGCGCTCAGCGCCTGTCTACAACCCGGCCACGGGCGTGCAAACCGCACAAGTGATGCTCTCCTCTGCCGAAGAGACACGCAATGCCGTCTTGGTCGCAGAGCAGGCTTTTTCGGGCTGGTCCAAAATCACCCCGCTCAAGCGGGCGCGCATTCTGTTCAAGTTCAAGGCCTTGGTCGAAGAACACACCGATGAATTGGCGCAGCTAATCGCCAGCGAGCATGGAAAGGTGTTTTCCGATGCAAAGGGCGAGGTCGTGCGTGGGCTGGAAGTGGTGGAGTTTGCTTGCGGCATACCGCATCTGCAGAAGGGCGAGCACTCCACTAACGTGGGCACGGGCGTGGATAGCTTCACCATGATGCAGCCGCTGGGCGTATGCGTCGGCATATCGCCATTCAATTTTCCTGCCATGGTGCCCATGTGGATGTTCCCCATCGCATTGGCCTGCGGCAATACCTTCATCATGAAGCCCTCCGAAAAAGATCCCTCCACGCCGATGCGACTGGCCGAGCTACTCAAGGAAGCCGGTTTGCCTGACGGTGTCTTCAATGTTGTCAACGGTGATAAGGAGGCCGTCGACATATTGCTCACGGATGAGCGCATCCAGGCTGTCAGTTTCGTCGGCTCGACACCTATCGCCGAATATATCTACGCTACCGCATCTGCTCACGGCAAGCGTGTGCAGGCACTGGGGGGCGCCAAGAATCACATGGTGATCATGCCTGATGCCGATCTCGACAAGGCGGTGGATGCCTTGATGGGCGCTGCATACGGCTCCGCGGGCGAGCGCTGTATGGCGATCTCGGTTGCGGTGCCTGTGGGTGAGGAAACGGCAGAACGGTTGCGTGAAAAACTCGTGGTCCAGCTCAATCAGCTCAGTATTGGTCCGGGACTGATCGAAGGGCGCGATAACGACATGGGACCCCTTATCACCCGTGAGCACTTGGACAAGGTCAAGGATTACATTCGCGTCGGTCAGGCAGAAGGAGCCGAGCTGGTCATAGACGGTCGACAAACGCCGATTCAAGGGGTTGATAACGGTTACTTCATCGGCGGTTCATTATTCGATCGTGTAACGCCCGGAATGCGCATCCAAAAAGAGGAGATTTTCGGACCTGTGCTCTGTATTGCTCGCGCGGCAAGCTTCGACGATGCGGTTACGATGATCAACGACCATGAATATGGCAATGGCACGGCTATCTTCACTCGCGATGGCGATGCTGCTCGCCAGTTCTGCGAACAAATCCAGGTAGGCATGGTAGGCGTTAATGTGCCGATCCCTGTCCCCATGGCATTCCACAGCTTCGGTGGCTGGAAGCGCTCACTATTCGGCCCGCTTCATATGCATGGCCCCGATGGCGTGCGGTTCTATACACGCATGAAGACAATCACGCAGCGCTGGCCGGGCGGCATCCGTGAAGAGACCAATCACTTCACGATGCCGACAAACTGACCTGCGTGAAAGTGGCTTGAAACCTGGGAAGGGGTTAAGAGTTGTGAGTGATAAAACAGTACTGATCACAGGCGGGGCTTCTGGCATCGGGTGTCAGACTGCTCAGAAATTCAGGGAAGAGGGCTATCGGATAGTCGTTGCCGATCGTCACCGCTGTGAGGTGGAGCCGGACCTGTTTATTCAAGCGGACTTGGCTGATCCGACAGCCAGGGAGGCTATCGTTGCGCAGATCGATCAGCTCGATGTGCTGGTGAACTGTGCCGGCGTCAACCTGCAGGAGCAAGAGTGGGAGCTTGCAGGGTTCGAAATGTCTATGACTATCAACTGCACCGCCGTGTTCGATCTGTCCACGCAATTGATCGGAAAGCTAAGTGAAACGGGGGGCGCCATCATCAATATCGCCTCGATGTGGAGCTACTTCGGTTCGCCAAAGTCCCCGGGCTACAGCGCAAGCAAGGGAGCGATCGTCTCCCTTACCCGGTCGATGGCGGTTGCTTGGGCTGACAAGGGCGTGCGCACCAATGCAGTGGCCCCTGGCTGGGTCAAGACCAACATGACCGAGGCAGCACGTGCGGATAGTGCACGCTTCGAGACAATTTCGGCACGTATCCCCATGCAGCGGTGGGCAGAGCCGGAAGAAGTGGCATCCGTCATCTTTTTCCTGGCCTCGGACAATGCCTCCTACGTCAATGGCGTAATCATTCCGGTCGATGGTGGCTACATGGCGGGCTGAGGCCCTTTGTCATTCAACGATCATTGGCGTTTCGTAATCAGATGGTGGAAGTATGAAATCTTACGTGATTCACGGTCCCAAGGACCTACGCATTGACGAAAAGGAAGAGCGAAGCCTGGCAAATGATGAGGTCCGCCTGGGTCTGGCCTATGGCGGTATCTGTGGCGAGCTATGGTGACTTCTGGTGTACGGGAGGAGGTAGGAAGGGTGGCGTATCCTGTTGATTGATCACGACCAAGATCTCAATCAACAGGAGTGGATACGCCATGACCGATTCTACCCTCCGGGCTCTTTCACAACCAGAACCCCAAGTCACTGACCCGCTGCACGAGCTGCTGCGCCAAGGCGCCCGTGACCTGATCGCCAAGGCCGTCGAGGCTGAGTTGGCCACCTTCCTGTCGCAGTATGCGGATCATCGGCTCGACGATGGCCGCCAGGCCGTGGTCCGCAACGGCTACCTGCCTGAGCGCACGGTCCAGACCGGGATCGGGGATGTCAGCGTGCAGGTACCCAAGGTGCGTGACCGCAGCAGCGGTGGCGCCCGCTTCAACAGCAGCTTGCTGCCGCCCTACTTGAAGCGGGCTCGCAGCATCGAGGAACTGATCCCTTGGCTCTATCTGAAGGGGATCTCCACCGGCGACTACCAGGAGGCCTTGGCGGCGCTGCTGGGCGACCAGGCCAAGGGGCTGTCGGCCAACACGGTGTCACGGCTCAAGAAACAGTGGGAGGACGAGCATACCGAGTGGCGGCAGCGGGACCTGGCAGACCGGCGCTACGTCTACTGGTGGGCTGATGGAATCTACAGCAATGTGCGCCTAGATGACCGCCTGTGCCTGCTGGTGATCATCGGCGTAACCGAGCAGGGCCGCAAAGAGCTGGTGGCCGTCGAAGACGGCTTCCGCGAGTCGGCGGCCAGCTGGGAGACCGTGCTGACGAGCCTACGAGCACGAGGCCTGACTACGCCCCCGAAACTGGCGGTAGGCGACGGTGCCATGGGGTTCTGGGCGGCTCTGAGCAAGATTTACCCGGCGACCGACCATCAACGCTGCTGGGTCCACAAGACTGCTAATGTACTGAACAAGCTGCCGAAATCTGTTCAGCCGAAGGTCAAGGCTGACCTTCATGACATCTGGATGGCCGAGACCCGCGACGAGGCACACAAGGCCTTTGATCGCACGGTGCAACGCTTCGAGGCCAAGTACCCCAAGGCGATGGCGTGCCTGGCCAAGGATCGGGACGAGCTGCTGGCGTTTTACGACTACCCGGCAGAGCACTGGGTGCATATCCGCACCACCAACCCGATCGAGTCGACCTTCGCCACGGTCCGGCTGAGGACCAAGCGCAGCCGAAACTGCGGCTCCCGGGCGACGACCCTGGCGATGGTCTTCAAGCTGCTCCAGAGCGCTCAGAAGCGCTGGAGGCGCATCAAACACTCCCAGAAACTGGAGCTGGTCGTCAGCAACGTCAAGTTCCAGGACGGGGAGCAGGTAACCGATCAGTCAGACAGGAATGCGGCCTGACCGCCATCCACCAGAATTGACAATAACTCCATCCACCGAGCCATTCGGTTACCCACGTTCATCGATAGCCTGGGATATACTGCACGAGTGGCAGGAACCGTAATGCTGGTCTTAGTAACAGGCCGTGTTGTCGGCCGGCTGCTCTCCATGTACCAGATTCCCCAGCAGATATCGTCGCTTATGCTGACGACTTTTACTGACCCCGTCACACTGATTCTAGTTATCATTGCACTACTGATATTCGTTGGCATGTGGATGGAGACGCTGACGCAGATTATCATTCTGACGCCACTTTTGCTGCCTGTCGCTGTAGGCGTCGATATCCATCCCGTTCAATTTGGCATCATGTTCGTGATCGCCTGCGAAATAGGCTATTCCACGCCACCGCTCGGTGTGAACCTGTTCGTGGCCAGCGAGATAGGTGAAACGACAATCGAGAAAGTGAGTTGGGCGTCATTACCCTTCATTGGCGCCGAGGTGGCGGTACTCCTCCTCATAGCCTTTGTCCCCCAAATCAGCTTGGCATTGCCGGAGCTTCTGGGGCTGATTCGTTAACAACCAAAGAGGTATTACCATGGCCTTTAAAAAAATAATGGCTGGCATGGGTGTCTGCAGCCTGGGGCTCGCCAGCTCGGCTGTTTTCAGCGCAGATTTCAACATGCGCTTGTCCCACGGCGATAACGAAAATAACCCGACGCACCATGCCGCTGTAAAGTTTGAAGAGCTAGTCGAGAAGTACAGCGATGGACGTATCGACGTAACAATCTATCCGTCCAACCAGTTGGGGGATGAACAGGAAGTTGCACAGTCGATGCGCATGGGGACCATCGAGTCTGCAATTGTCTATACAGGCAACCTGGTGCCGCTGGCGCCTTCGGCCGGTGTGCTGATGCTTCCCTATGCTTTCACTTCATCGGAACAGGCCTGGGCGGCCATGGATGCGTTGCAGGAGCCTCTCAATGAGCGCATCACCAGCGAGGCAGGGGTGCGTGCCGTAGGGCTCCTGGAAAAGGGCTTCAGGGTCCTGACCACAGCGGAGGAACCTGTTCGTACGCTAGATGATCTCGAGGGGCAGAAGATTCGAGTCTCTCCGAACAATATTGCCATTGAAACATTCAAGGCTTGGGGTATCGACCCAATCCCCATGGCGTGGGCGGAAGTATTCTCCGCGCTTCAGCAAGGGGTCATAGACGGCCAGGAGAACCCCTACACCACTGCGATTTCGAGTAACTTCTATGAAGTACAGGATTACATCACCGAAATTCATTACATGATGTGGACGGGGCCGTTGCTGGTTAGCGAGCGCTTCTACCAGCGGCTACCGGAAGACCTGCAGAATGCCGTTGATCGCGCCGGCCGGGAAGCGGCCGACTACGAGCGTGAGCTTTCCGCCAAGCTGACCGAAGATGCCAAGAACGAGCTTGTCGATTTAGGAATGGAGCTGCTTGGGCCGCCCGAAGACGAAGCAAAGTGGCAGGAAAAAGCCAAGGCAATCTGGCCAGATTTCTATGAAAGCATTGGCGGCGAGGAGTGGGCGCTTGAAGCCCAACGAATCATGGATGAGGCCATTAAAAGTCAGTGAACCAAAGTAGCTGCGGTGTTCTGCACCGCAGCGGTTTGGCAATCAGTGCCTTGCAATACCTCAATTCCTCTCGTTGCGGGCTTGGTTGCCAAACCTCCCAAACCTCCCAAACCTCCCAAACCTCCCAAACCTCCCAAACCTCCCAAGCCTCGCACCAAGGACTACATCGAATATATTGATACTCACCCTGAATTAGGTCCGTCACCAATATGGGGAGCGACTCCAGAGCTATGGTGACTTCTGGTGTACGGGAGGAGGTAGGAAGGGTGGCGTATCCTGTTGATTGATCACGACCAAGATCTCAATCAACAGGAGTGGATACGCCATGACCGATTCTACCCTCCGGGCTCTTTCACAACCAGAACCCCAAGTCACTGACCCGCTGCACGAGCTGCTGCGCCAAGGCGCCCGTGACCTGATCGCCAAGGCCGTCGAGGCTGAGTTGGCCACCTTCCTGTCGCAGTATGCGGATCATCGGCTCGACGATGGCCGCCAGGCCGTGGTCCGCAACGGCTACCTGCCTGAGCGCACGGTCCAGACCGGGATCGGGGATGTCAGCGTGCAGGTACCCAAGGTGCGTGACCGCAGCAGCGGTGGCGCCCGCTTCAACAGCAGCTTGCTGCCGCCCTACTTGAAGCGGCGGGACCTGGGAGACCGGGGCTACGTCTACTGGTGGGCTGATGGAATCTACAGCAATGTGCGCCTAGATGACCGCCTGTGCCTGCTGGTGATCATCGGCGTAACCGAGCAGGGCCGCAAAGAGCTGGTGGCCGTCGAAGACGGCTTCCGCGAGTCGGCGGCCAGCTGGGAGACCGTGCTGACGAGCCTACGAGCACGAGGCCTGACTACGCCCCCGAAACTGGCGGTAGGCGACGGTGCCATGGGGTTCTGGGCGGCTCTGAGCAAGATTTACCCGGCGACCGACCATCAACGCTGCTGGGTCCACAAGACTGCTAATGTACTGAACAAGCTGCCGAAATCTGTTCAGCCGAAGGTCAAGGCTGACCTTCATGACATCTGGATGGCCGAGACCCGCGACGAGGCACACAAGGCCTTTGATCGCACGACGCAACGCTTCGAGGCCAAGTACCCCAAGGCGATGGCGTGCCTGGCCAAGGATCGGGACGAGCTGCTGGCGTTTTACGACTACCCGGCAGAGCACTGGGTGCATATCCGCACCACCAACCCGATCGAGTCGACCTTCGCCACGGTCCGGCTGAGGACCAAGCGCAGCCGAAACTGCGGCTCCCGGGCGACGACCCTGGCGATGGTCTTCAAGCTGCTCCAGAGCGCTCAGAAGCGCTGGAGGCGCATCAAACACTCCCAGAAACTGGAGCTGGTCGTCAGCAACGTCAAGTTCCAGGACGGGGAGCAGGTAACCGATCAGTCAGACAGGAATGCGGCCTGACCGCCATCCACCAGAATTGACAATAACTCGCGACTCCATCATGCACACCGCTGGGAGTAGGCGACGGGTGGCATATGGCTCAGAGCCTCAAGGATCCACTTATGTATCAGACTGGCCTTCGAAGCATGTTCCTACGCGATGCGGGCCACCGAAGCGCCGGGCTGCTGAAAAGCTTAACGAGCTTCGTTTTGAAACCGACCGTGAATCGGCGGGGCTTCTGGGAATTGTGTTCAGGGGATGCCGATATGGTGGATCTGGTTGCTGATTGGGCATGAACAATGTAACTGTTGGGATGAGTGGAAAATTTAAGATCCTGTTTTGTATAAGAAACCACATGGCAGGCGCGGTCCTTAAATTAGCAAAATTGCACTCAACCTCCTGGACGAGGTTGGCGCATATGCCGCCACCAGTCGACACTCCTAAGACATGCTCGCCAGGGGAGACGTAGAAAGACGCGGTCTCGCTCGGCTTAAAGTCCGCCACCTTTGTTCCGTCCACATGTGCACTAACAGTACACATGGAGAAATTGACGCCTGAGTCCCGGGTAATCTGGACAGTGCCATGCGGCGTATCAGGATCCTGTTGGAGACCATAAGCCTGTCTGGCGGCACTTGATCGGCTTGATCTACCGGAACTGGCGATGTGGCACACCCGGCCAACAGTAACGCCGCCCCCATTGCTATCCACTTACCCATCACCCTTCTTATACTATCTTCTAGCACCTTCTATCATCACTGCGCCGTTGGCGAAAGATCCATGGAGCCCGTCGCATCAATTGATATGCGGTACTTACGCGTCTCGCCGCCCTGAACGGTAAACTCACGCTCCTTTAGAACGTCGGGGCACAATGCTTCATCAACCTCAGCGCCAATTATGTGGCGCCCCTCGGCTACATAGAATGTGGCAACTTCCCCGGAAGCGATTTCGCCAACGCGCTTGCCATCAATATTGATAAGGGTGTTGCACCCGCCGCCCATAAAACCTTCATCACGAGTCACCACCAAGTTGCCATGCGCACCGCTTGGCGGTGACTGGAGGCCGAACAGCCTGTCGCCTGGAGTAGGCGATGCCTCCTTAGGGGATATAGCCGACGTCGCACAACCCGATAGTGCTACCACCATCGTCACTGCTGCTGGAGCTATGGTGACTTCTGGTGTACGGGAGGAGGTAGGAAGGGTGGCGTATCCTGTTGATTGATCACGACCAAGATCTCAATCAACAGGAGTGGATACGCCATGACCGATTCTACCCTCCGGGCTCTTTCACAACCAGAACCCCAAGTCACTGACCCGCTGCACGAGCTGCTGCGCCAAGGCGCCCGTGACCTGATCGCCAAGGCCGTCGAGGCTGAGTTGGCCACCTTCCTGTCGCAGTATGCGGATCATCGGCTCGACGATGGCCGCCAGGCCGTGGTCCGCAACGGCTACCTGCCTGAGCGCACGGTCCAGACCGGGATCGGGGATGTCAGCGTGCAGGTACCCAAGGTGCGTGACCGCAGCAGCGGTGGCGCCCGCTTCAACAGCAGCTTGCTGCCGCCCTACTTGAAGCGGGCTCGCAGCATCGAGGAGCGGGACCTGGGAGACCGGGGCTACGTCTACTGGTGGGCTGATGGAATCTACAGCAATGTGCGCCTAGATGACCGCCTGTGCCTGCTGGTGATCATCGGCGTAACCGAGCAGGGCCGCAAAGAGCTGGTGGCCGTCGAAGACGGCTTCCGCGAGTCGGCGGCCAGCTGGGAGACCGTGCTGACGAGCCTACGAGCACGAGGCCTGACTACGCCCCCGAAACTGGCGGTAGGCGACGGTGCCATGGGGTTCTGGGCGGCTCTGAGCAAGATTTACCCGGCGACCGACCATCAACGCTGCTGGGTCCACAAGACTGCTAATGTACTGAACAAGCTGCCGAAATCTGTTCAGCCGAAGGTCAAGGCTGACCTTCATGACATCTGGATGGCCGAGACCCGCGACGAGGCACACAAGGCCTTTGATCGCACGACGCAACGCTTCGAGGCCAAGTACCCCAAGGCGATGGCGTGCCTGGCCAAGGATCGGGACGAGCTGCTGGCGTTTTACGACTACCCGGCAGAGCACTGGGTGCATATCCGCACCACCAACCCGATCGAGTCGACCTTCGCCACGGTCCGGCTGAGGACCAAGCGCAGCCGAAACTGCGGCTCCCGGGCGACGACCCTGGCGATGGTCTTCAAGCTGCTCCAGAGCGCTCAGAAGCGCTGGAGGCGCATCAAACACTCCCAGAAACTGGAGCTGGTCGTCAGCAACGTCAAGTTCCAGGACGGGGAGCAGGTAACCGATCAGTCAGACAGGAATGCGGCCTGACCGCCATCCACCAGAATTGACAATAACTCCTGCTGCTGCCAAGTTCTTCATGCCGTCTCCCTGCGTTATCGGTTTCCACCAGCATAGCGGGGCGGGGGAGGGCGAAGCTAGGCGGCTTGCCGGCACCATTTATTGTAGCTACAATAATTATATGGAGCTGACATTCGATGACCACAAGCGCGCCAAGACCTTTGAAGCTCGAGGGCTCGACTTTGCTGATGCAGGCGAAGTGTTCTCTGGCCACCACTTTACCGTGACCGACGACCGTAATGATTACGGTGAAGATCGCTATATTACGGTCGGCGCGCTCAAGGGCCGCATGGTCATCATCGTCTGGACCCCTCGCGGCGAGGCCCGCCGCATCATCTCGATGAGGAAAGCCAATGAACGCGAACAGGAAAAATACCGGCACCGACTGGATTGACCCTGACGATGCCCCCGAGCTCGACGACGAATTCTTCGAGCGGGCAGACGAGTACCGTGGCGACAAACTGGTGCGGCGCGGCCGCCCCAAAGCGGATACCGTCAAGCAGCAGGTCACGCTGCGCCTTGACCCGGAGATTGTCGAGTCATTCAAAGCCGATGGCCCTGGCTGGCAAACGCGGCTAAATAAGGCGCTCAAGGTGTACTTGCAAGAGCATAATCCTCACGAGCTGAGTTAATGCTACACACCCTCATTGAGGTCATCCGAGCGGCAGTGGATGCCGTGGGCGATGCCGCCGATTGCTGTCCTGTGCCTCTACTATTCCGGACATCGCCATGTGCCTGCAGGTCTCCGCGCGTTCATCGATCAAGTGAAAGCGTGCCGGGCATGATGGATGGCATGGAGTGGGCTCCGCGCGTAAGCGCGCGAATTTTGCGGTTGGCATCTACTACTCACTGATTCGACCCATAATGGAATGGTTGCGATATGTTCGATTATACCTTGGTACATTGGCTGGCGTTTTTGTCAGCGGCGGTGCTTCTGAACCTTTCCCCGGGGCCGGATATCGCGTTCATGCTAGGCCAGACGCTACGCAGCGGGCGTCGACATGGGTTCGCTGCAATGCTCGGCGGGTGGTCAGGAACGGCATTGCATGTGGCCATGGCGGCGGCGGGCCTGTCGGCTATTCTGGCCACATCGGCGTTGGCGTTTTCGGTGATCAAGTGGGTAGGGGCTGCCTATTTGATATGGCTCGGCGTCAAGATGCTGTTGTCCAAGGGGGATTCTTTTATTTCCAATGGCGGGGGCCGGGACGCAAAGGCGCAGTCGGTCTATTGGCAGGGTGTGCTGGTGTCCGCGCTGAACCCTAAAGTGGCCGTCTTCTTTCTCGCCTTCTTGCCGCAATTCGTCGTGGAAGGTGCCGGGCCGGTGGGCGCCCAGCTGTTCTTGCATGGCAGCTTGATTATCGTGGTCGCGGCTTTTATCGAGCCTCTCTTGGTGATGATGGGGGCGAAGCTGGGCGCTTTCTTGAAGGCAAGTCCGCGAGTGGGGATGTGGATGGATCGCGGCCTTGGTGCCATGTTCGTTGCCCTAGGGGCGCGTCTGGCCGCCAGCACCAGGTGACATCAGGATGGCGGCGGGTTTTCCATCGGCTGCATGAATTCCCCGCCCCCGACTCACTCCTTGGTACTGGAGTAGACGCTCAGTGCGGTTACCGTGGCGAAGATCAGCACCATCCCGACGATCTGGATGCTCACCAAACTTTCGCCGAGGACCACGACACCGAAGAGCGAGGCGGTGACGGGCTCCACCATGGCGACGATGGAGGCCACGGCCGGGGCGGTGTGGTGCAGGCCGTTGACGTAGAAGATGAACGAGAGCCCAGCGCCGAGTATCCCCAGCGTGACGAACAGCGGCCAGTCCGGCGTATGCAGCACGTCCAGGGTTTGGCTGGTATCGCCGAGGCCGACCAGGAGCACGGCGAGAACCGCGAAGGCGATCACCAGAATGGCTTGTGGGCTGCCGTGCGGTGCCGCGTACTTGAACCCGAAGATGAACACCGCGTAGGAGACCCCGGCCAGCAGCCCGGCGCCCACACCGAGCAGGGTGATCCCGCCCGCGCCGACGTCATAGATGCGCGTCAGCAGCACGATGCCGAGCATCACCACCACGATGGCGACCCACTTCAGCGGCGTGGGTTTTTCGAGCTTGAGCACGAACGAGAGCAGGTAGACGAAGATCGGCGCCGAGTACATCAGGGTTGCCGCCACCGCGACGCTGCCCTGCGAGATGCTGAGGAAGTAGAACGCGAAGTTACCCGCGACCCCCAGGCCGGCCACCGCCGACCAGCCCCAGAGGCGAGGGTTGCTCAACCCGTTGTGGCGCGGGCGGATCGCCAGCCAGCCGAGCACGAACACCAGGCCGATGGCGCCCCGGTAGAACGAGACGACGAACGCGTTCCAGTCGTCCGCCATGAGCATGCCGCCGATGCCGCCCGATAAACCCCAGCAAAATGAGGCGAGAACCACGAGTGCCGTTGCACCTGTCATTGGGAGCTCCTGCTATCAGGGGAAAGTGGAAAATCGACGCTTAGTCCGCCGTAAAAAACCGGCATCCCCTGCGGGTCATGCCCACAGGGGATGCCGTCTCGTGCTGTGTGCCTCCAAGTGCATCAGGATCGTACCTTTTCCAGCAGTCGCTGGAGTGTCTTCTTGCTCCAGACGAAGAGCCCGGTAGGCGGCATCGCCGGCATGTACATCACCTTCAGCGCTTGCTCATGCTCGGCCCGGTCGTCGGGTGAACGCTCGTCTCGCTCGCTTTTGTGATATTGCGCCTCGTTATGCATACCTTCTCCTTCTCGCGTTGCCTTCAAGAACCTGACAGGTCCCGTGAGTGCCGTTGCATCTGCCGGGAACGTGGGATGTCAGGGGGAAGTGGAAGCCGGTTGGAGCGCCGCGCGCTCGGTGGTCCTGTCGCCGATGAGCGCCGTGGCCACCGCGATCAGCGCAAAGGCGATGAAGCAGACGAGATACCCTCGGCTGCCGATCAGGTAGCCCGCGAGAGGCGAGCCGACGATCTGCCCCACGGCGATCATCAAAAAGGGGAGCCCCAGCCCGATGGCGGGGCGGTCCGCATACAGCCGGATGCCCCAGACGAGATAGACGCCGGTCAGCATGATGTAGGCCGCACCGAATAGCGCCCCCGAGACGAACACCGCCGCTAGATTCGAGGGGCTGAGTACCAGCAGCCCGAGCGCGCTGGCCATGGCCGCGAGACTGCCGCGATGCACGGTGTTGAGGCCGAGACGTGCGGTCAGGTCGCCCGCTGCGCCGCCCACCAGCCCTGCGACGCCGATCAGGATCCAGGCGATGTTGGCCGTGGCCTGCTCGAAGTGCCCCAGCGTGATGACCACCTCGCTCGAGAAGGTCCAGAAGGCGGCGCTGGCTATGCCCATGCCGGTGGCTGCGGCGATCAGCGTCAATGCGCGGGGCCGCCAGAGCCCGACGGAGCGGTCGTCGTCCTTGCTATCGGTCGCCTTGGCGGTATCGCTGGCGCTGGTGCGTGGCACGCTGATCAACAACAGCAGGGCGTTGAGCAACGCGGTGATGGCAAAGGCGGCGTAGGCGAGCCGCCACTGGCCGGTGGCGATGAACGCGACCGGTCCGGAGACGGCGACGCCCAGGCTGGTACCGGCATTGATGACGGTGTTGGCCCGCCCTTGCCGGGGCGCGGTGATCGCGCGGGACACCGCCTGCGCCATGGGCGGCGAGGCCAGGCCGGTGCTCGTCCCGGCGAGCAGCACGGCGCCGGCCAGCCATATCGCCTGCGTGCTGACGGCGATGCCCGCCATGCCCACCGCCGCGATCAGGGCGGCGGCGACGGCGATCAGGCGCGGCCCGAAGCGTTCCACCAACAGCGCGCTGAGCACGATGGCGAGGCAGTAGCCGACATAGGCACCGCTGCCGATGATGCCGGCCAGGGTCGCGCTCAAGCCGACTTCCTCGCGCATGCTGGGCAGGAACAGCCCGTAGGCGAAGCGCGCCAGGCCGTAGGTGGTGCCGATCAGCATGGTGCCGGCGACGATCAGGCGGAATTCGGTGCGCGTCATGCGGTGTACTCCCCTCGGCCCGTGGCCGGCATCGTGTTGCTGAATGTAAAACGATCGTTTTCAATACGGGCGTAACGAGCCCCCGGCGCAGGCGCCGGTCGTGTGTTCCCGATGACTCTCGTCCGGTCAGCGCTCGGCGGTGTCGCTGGCGGCGGTTGGCGAGCCGCTACCGTTCGATTCGAGTGCCGCCGTTACGCGATCCGCGCGAGACCGGCCAGACGGTGCGCCGCGCGGCGAGCGGCATCGACGGCGGCCTCGCCACGATACGTCGCCGCGTGGGTTGCGCCTTCGAACAGCAATTGAATCGCCTCGACGAGGTCGTCGTCGTGCCGGCCGATTTCCGCGAGGACGATGGCGTCGATCCGCTCCCGCAGGCGCTGCTTGTGCCGCTCCATCGCCTCGGCGATCTCGGGCACGCCGCCGCCGGTTTCCCCCCAGGCGCGCAGGAACAGGCAACCCCGGGCGCCAGCCTGGCCGAACCAGGTTTCCAGTGCGGCGAACAAGGCGTCGATGTTGTTGGCCTCCACAAGACGATGGAAGCGGCGGTCGCGCTCGTTCAGAACGGCAGCGATCAGGCCGTTCTTGTTACCGACGTGCTTGTAGAGCGTGCGGCTCGAGATGCCCGCAGCGCTCGTCAGCCGATCCATGCCGGTGGCGGCGAAGCCGTGTCGTTCGAAGAGTTGCTCGGCGGTCTCGAGCAAGCGTGTACGTATGTCCATGCAGGCAGTGTAAAACGGTCACTTTACATGTGCAAGGAAGACCCTAAACAAAACGTCCCCGCGCCGCTTACTTCAAAATAACGGCGCGGGGGCGTTGGCGTTTCAGGCGCGGCAGTGTGCGTGCGGCAGAAGGCGAGCCGTTTCGCTCATAGGCTCAGAAGCGCGTCGATAACTTCCTGGGGGCGGCAGAAAAACGGTGAATGGTCGCTGTCGATGGTGATGACGCGGTCACATGGCAGTTGCTGCTGGAAATATCGCTGCAAGGGCAATGTGACGGCCTTGTCTTGGAGAAGCTCGATATAAACCCGAGGAACGCTTCCAAAGTTTTTCTCAGTGATGGCCACCTTTGTCACCAGCGGTGCCAACGCCTCTGGTTGCAGCAGGGATCGAGCGAGCGCGACATCCTCCCCAGAGCAGAGGTGGTAAAACGCGTCCTTGATCACTTCATCCTTGATGGTCACCTGGCCCGCTTCCGTATCGATTTCCATATTGGGTGAAGCGATGGAGTCTGAGTTGACCGGCAAGTTGGCGGTGCTTTTTAAAGACTCGCCGTTGGGGACCATGAAGGCCGATAAGTAGACGAGCGACTTGATTTTGTCAGGCCGCTTTTCAGCCACCTGACTAATGACGATGCCTCCCCGACTATGACCTACCAGAATCACCGGCTCGTCCAAGCGGTCTAGCTGTTCGCAAATATGATCGACCCATGTATAGGGCCCGATCTCTGAGGCGGGGGTCTTGTCGGCACCAAGGCTGGGCAAGTCGGGTGCAATGACGCGATGCCCTGCTTTTTCCAGGCCCGGAATGACTTTATACCAGCACCAAGCGCCGTGCCACGCGCCATGTACGAGTAGATAAGTGTTCATGCGAGAATGTTCCTGACTGTCCTGTTTACCCTTTGGGGTGCTGGCGTAAGGCCGCCCGAAGAAAACGCCCCCGTGCAGTTCCAATAGCACGGGGGCGTTTGCGTTGCAGGGCGCGGATGCAGCGTCAGTTGCCGCCCTGGGCACGGGGCAGGACGTTGAGGGCCTTGAGCAGGTTGAGGGCTTCGCCGAGCTGGTAGTCGCTTTCGGCGAGGGAGCTTTCGCGCTCGGTGCGTTCCCGCTCGCCGTTGATGTTGCGCAGGTGATTCTCGAGATCCGACTCGCGGATGCTCAGGCCGGTGGCTTCGGCGACCTCGAGGCGACCGCGCACGACGTCGACGTCCGGGGCGATGCCCTGAGCCTGGATCGAGCGGCCGTCCGGCGTGTAGTAGAGCGCGGTGGTCAGCTTCAGGCCGTCGCCATTGTTGAGCGGCAGCACCTGCTGCACGGAGCCCTTGCCGAAGCTTTCGGTGCCCATCAGCACGGCGCGTTGCTGGTCCTGCAGGGCACCGGCGACGATCTCCGCCGCCGAGGCACTGCCGCCGTTGATCAGCACGACCATGGGCACGTCCGGGGCGCTGGTCTGGGGAGAGGCCGAGAAGCGCATGTCACTGTCTGCCAGGCGGCCTTCGGTATAGACGATCAGCCCGCTGTCGAGGAACAGGTCGGCGACATCGACGGCACTGTCGAGCACGCCGCCGGGATTGTTGCGCAGGTCCAGCACCAGGCCCTTGAGATTGCCGTCGCCTTCCTCGCGCAGTGCGGCGATGGCATCGCGGGCCTGTTCGCCGGTGCGGCTCTGGAACTGGCTGATGCGCAGGTAGCCGTAGCCCGGCGACAGCATCTCATGCTTGACGCTGTCGGTGCGGATCGTCTCGCGGGTCAGCGTTACCTCGCGCGGGGCTTCCTCGCCCTCGCGCAGGATGGTCAGGCGAATCTCCTCGCCTTCGTCGCCGCGCATCATTTCCACGGCCTCCTGCAGCGACAGGCTCTCGGTGGGCGTGTCGTCGATGCGCAGGATGGCGTCCTGTGCCTGGAGTCCGGCACGTGCGGCGGGGCTGTCGTCGATGGGGGCGATGATCGTCAACTGGCCTTCCTGCATGCCGACCTCGATGCCCACGCCGCTGAACTCGCCCTCGGTGGTTTCGCGCAGTGCCTCGAAGGACTCCGCATCGAGATAGGCGGAATGCGGGTCGAGCTCGCCGAGCATGCCGCGCATGGCGTTGCGCATCAGCGTGGTGTCGTCGACCTCGTCGACATAGGCGCGCTTGATGCGCTCGAAGACCTCGGCGAAGGTTTGCACGTCTTCCACGGGCAGGGCGTCGTCGCCGGCCGGCTGTTGGGCATGCGCGGGCAGCGGCAGGGTCAGCGCGCCGATCGCCAGGGCCACGCCCAGGTGCAGGCAGTGGCGCACGACGAGGCGCGGGGAACGGGATTGGCTTGCAGTCATGCGGTCTCCACAACGCGGCGGAACGGGCTCGTGTCGGTCGGCCCCGGGGACGGGCCGTGGCGGGGCGAAGGCGAACCCACGCGCGCCGAGCCCCAGCATAGCCTTTATGGGTCGGCGCAATCCAGCCTGCCGGTGTGACGCATCGTGCGTCTCAGCGCCGCGCGATCCAGTCGCCGGGGTCGATGGGGTCGCCGTTCTCGCGTACCTCGAAGTACAGGGCCGGGGTGTCGCGGCCGCCGCTGTCGCCGACGGCGGCGATGGTGGCGCCACGCTCCACCTGTTCGCCGACCCCGACGGCGAAGCGTTGCAGGTGTGCGTACAGGGTCATGATGTTGTCGCCGTGGTCGATGATCACGAGGTTGCCGAAACCGCGCATCCAGTCGGCGAAGACCACGCGCCCGGCATGCACGGCGGAAACGGGGGTGCCTGACGCGGCACCGATGAGGATACCGTTGCGGTCGACACCGTCGCCGTTGCCGTAACCGGTGAGCATGTCGCCCTGCACGGGCCAGGGAAGGTTCCCCTGGGTCTGCTCGATTTGCGTGGAAGGCGGTGCCTGGTCGAGACGCTCGAGGCGCTCGCGCATGCGATCGAGCAATTGTTCGGCGTTTTCACGGTCGTCGGTGAGCGCGGCCAGCTTGGCGCGCTGGGTGGTGTAGCGCTCCTTGAACTGGGCGAGGATGGTCTCGCGCTTGCCGCGCTGCTCGCTCAGGGTCTCGCGTCGTGCGGTGAGCTCGTCGCCGAGGTCGTCCAGGCGCGCCTGATGAGACTGCAGGGCGCGCTGCGTCTCGTCGAGCTGATCCTCGAGCTTGGCCAGTGCATCGAGGCGTTGCTGACGCGCCTGGTTGAGATGGTTGAGATACTGCTGCAGGCGATCCAGGCGTGCGGGGTCGCTCTGATTGAGCAACAGCTTGAGTTGCGGCGTGGGGCCGAGCCGGTACAGCGCATTGAGCTGCTTGGCGAGCGCCTCGCGCTGGTGGCGGCGCTCTATTTCCAGGGTCTGGCGGCGTTTCTTGAGCTCGGCGACTTCCTGGTCGAGCTGGTCCTGTTCGCGTTGGAGCCCGATCAGGCGCTGGTGCGTCTCGGCCAGTCGAGTCTCCACCTCGCGCAGCTCGCGCTGGGCCTCGTCGCGGGCGTCGCGCGTGCCTTCCAGGCGAGCTTGCGTCTGCTCGATGTTCTCTCCCAATGCCTTGAGCTGGCGGCGGACTTCCTCGGGAGAATCCTGCGCCCAGGCAACGGGCGGGGATAGCCACGCACACGAGATCGCCATGGCACAGGCCATGGCGATTCGCTTGCTGGATACTGGCGTCGTCATGCGCCGACTCCGCAATGCACGCACACCGTTCAGGTATTGCCGATCAGCACTCGGCCGGTCATTTCCTCGGGCACCGGCTCGTGCATCATCGTCAGCAGGGTCGGGGCCAGATCGCACAGGCTGCCGTCGTCGGCCAGCGTGGCGCCCTGACGCGGCGTGACGTAGATCAGCGGCACCTGGAAGGTGGTGTGGGCCGTCTGCGGGTTGCCGGTCTCGGGGTGCACCATCTGCTCGGCATTGCCGTGGTCGGCGGTGACCAGGCACTCGCCGCCGGCACGCTCGATGGCCTCGATCACCCGGCCCAGGCAGTCGTCCACGGCCTCGATGGCCTTGACCGCGGCATCGAAGTTGCCGCTGTGGCCGACCATGTCGCCATTGGCGTAGTTGCACACGATCAGGTCATACGTGCCCGCGTCGATGGCCGCGACCAGCTTGTCGGTGAGCTCATACGCGCTCATCTCCGGCTTCTCGTCGTAGGTCTTGACGTCCTGCGGCGAGGGGATGAGTTCGCGATGCTCGCCCTCGAACTCGTCCTCGCGGCCGCCGGAGAAGAAGAAGGTGACGTGCGCGTACTTCTCGGTCTCGGCGATGCGCAGCTGCTTCAGGCCGCGCTTGGCGACGGTCTCGCCCAGGGTGTTGACCAGGTCGGTGGGCGGAAAGGCGACCGGCGCGGGAATGTCGGCGGCATACTCGGTGAGCATCACCAGGCCCTCATGGGCCAGCTTGGGCTGTGCCTGGCGGGTGAAGCCGCTGAAGTCGTCCTCGACGAAGGCGCGGGTGAGCTCGCGGGCGCGGTCGGCGCGGAAGTTCAGGAACAATGCGGCGTCGCCGTCGGCCATACGCACCGGCTCGCCGTGCGGGCGGATGCTGGTGGCGGCGACGAATTCGTCGGTCTCGCCGCGTTCGTAGGCGGCGTCCAGCCCGGCCTCGGCACTGGTGGCGACCTGCGAGCCTTCGCCCTCGACGATAACGCGATAGGCCTGCTCGACACGGTCCCAGCGGTTGTCGCGGTCCATGGCGTAGTAGCGGCCGACGATCGAGGCGACGTAGGCGTTGTCGGCGCCGAACAGCTCGGCGAGGCGTGCGTTGGCGCGTTCCAGCGAAGCCCGGGCGCTCTTGGGTGCGGTGTCGCGGCCGTCGAGGAAGGCATGCAGATAGACATGCTTGGCGCCACGCTCGGCGGCCAGCGCGGCCACGGCGAGAATGTGATCCTCATGGCTGTGCACGCCGCCCGACGAGAGCAGGCCGAGCAGGTGCACGGCACGGCCGGCGGCCACGGCGGCATCGATGGGCGCGGTCAACACGGGGTTGCTGGCCAGCTCGTTGTCCTCGATGGCCTTGGTGATGCGCGTGAAGTCCTGATAGACGATGCGCCCGGCGCCGAGGTTCATGTGGCCGACTTCGGAGTTGCCCATCTGGCCGTCGGGCAGTCCGACATACTTGCCGTCGGTGTGCAGCAAGGCGGAGGGATAGCGTTGCTTCAGCGCGTCCATGACCGGCGTCCGGGCGCTGTAGACGGCGTTGTACTCGGTGTCGTCGTTCTGACCGTAGCCATCGAGGATCAACAGCGCGACGGGACGGGGACGCTGGGTGTGGGTATCTGCCATAACATGCCTCGCGGGAATCTGATGGACGTCGCATCGGCGCGGGACGCCGATGACCCCGGGTGGCGGTGGCACCGCGCACGGGGTTCGCGACTCACGTCTCCTTGCGGCATCATAACGCAGTCGCGGGGAAGCGTCAGCCGAGTCGCTGGGGCCGGACGCCCGCCCGTGGCTCATGTATACTAAGGCGCCCGTTGGGCGTCACGCGTCGTCCGTCGAGCGACGACGACTCGACCGAGCGCGGCCCGACTGGATACGCGGCCCGACCGACATACAACGAGAGTTATCCGCACTCATGATCGATCAGCTATTCGAATTCGTGCAGAACCACCTGCTTTTGTCAGGCGCTTTTCTGGTGGTATTGGTGGCGTGGATCGCCTACGAGCTCAGGAACTCGAGCAACGGCGTCTCGCCGTCCGAGGCCACCGCGCTGGTCAATCGCGAGGATGGCCTGTTCCTCGACATCCGCGAGGTGAAGGATTTCAAGGCGGGACACATCGCCGGCGCGCGCAACATTCCCCAGGGCCGCCTGAACGATCGTCTCAAGGAGCTCGAGGCGTTCAAGGAGAAGCCGGTCGTGGTGGTGTGCAAGCATGGCCAGAGCTCCGGCGCCGCCGTGGGCCAACTGACCCAGGCGGGCTTCACGCGGGCCACCAAGCTGAAGGGCGGAATGACCCAGTGGCAGTCCGACGAGCTGCCGGTGGTGCGCAAGTAATCGTTATCCCGACGGGGCGGTGCACGCCGGGCCCCGTGTCTCATGCATAGCTCAGTCAAAGGAAGTACGACATGGCGGAAGACAACAATCAGGCCGCTCAGGGTGGCAACGACGCGCAGAACCAGTTGCAGTTCTCGATGCAGCGCATCTACGTCAAGGACATCTCCTTCGAGTCACCCAACGCGCCGAGCGTGTTCCAGAACGCGTTCAAGCCCAAGGTCGGGCTCGACCTCAACACCACCCACAAGCAGGTCGGTGAAAATCTCTACGAGGTGGTGGTCAAGGTGACGGCTCAGGTCACCAACAACGAAGACGGCGCCACGGCATTCCTCGCCGAAGTGGAACAGGCCGGTCTGTTCCGCATCGCCGGCTTGAGCGACGACCAGCTCGACCACACCCTGGGCGCGTTCTGCCCCAACATGCTGTTCCCCTATGCGCGCGAGTGCATCGACAACCTGGTCAATCGTGGCAGCTTCCCGCCACTGATGCTGTCGCCGGTCAATTTCGAGGGCATGTACGCGCAGAAGAAGAAGCGCGAGAGCGAAGCCGCCGAGAACGCGCACTAAGCGATGGCCGGACCGCGCATTCATGTGGCGGCCACGCTGGTCGCCGCAGCGGAGCTCACCCTGCCCGAAGGTGCCTCGCGCCATGTGGCGGGCGCGCTACGCCTGCGCGAGGGCGCGGCGTTGCGCCTGTTCGATGGCGAGGGCCATGAAGCCGATGCCGAGATCGTCGCCGTGGGGCGCCGCGAGGTGCGCGTGCGGATCACCGCCGTGACCGAGGGAGGTGCCGAATCGCCGCTGGCGGTGCACCTGGGCCAGGCGATCTCCAAGGGCGATCGCATGGACTACGCGATCCAGAAGGCCACCGAACTCGGCGTGGCGGCCATCACTCCGCTCTACACCGAGCACGGCGACGTGCGCCTCAAGGGCGAGCGCGAAGCCAAGAAACTCGCCCACTGGCAAGCCGTCGCGGTCAGCGCCTGCGAGCAATGCGGGCGTAGCCGCGTGCCCACAGTGCATCCTCCGCAAACGCTCGACGCCTGGCTGGCAAGGCGTGACGAAACGCTGCGCCTCGTCCTGCACCCTTCCACCGACACCACCTGGCGACACGCCAGCGACGTCGCCCGCGTCGCGCTGCTCGTCGGCCCCGAAGGCGGTCTATCGCCCAACGAAATCGGCACCGCCCGCGCCGCCGACTTCGCCGCCCTGACCCTAGGCCCGCGCATCCTGCGCACCGAAACCGCCCCCATCGTTGCCCTCACGCTGCTCCAGTATCACTTCGGCGATTTGGGGTGAGTAGCACTCGCGTCTCATTTCCGGAGCTGACGCGCCTTGATGTCCGCTTCCCTCCGCTTCAACGCTAACGGATAAAACATCACCCTTTTCGAGGGTATCGTTTGGTTTTTTACACCTTTCGAGCTGAAGCGAAGCGGGAGCTCAGGCCCGAAAAATGACCTGTGACAAGTTTGGAGAGATTTGTCTTTTTTCTCCTTGACCTTTGGGGTGCCTGTAGAGAGTAAGCTTATGAAGAAGCTGCCCCACCTTACTGACCTTGTGGTGAGAAAGTGACTTCGCGCCCCGCAACATGAGGAGAGGAAATATCATGATCAAGCATAAAAAGATCTTTGCCATTGCACTGGCCTTAAGTCTTGGTGCCGCGAGCAGTACCCTCTTTGCTCAAGGCATGCATCAAGGCTTCCAGGGTCATGGCGGCATGATGAGCGGTCAAGGCGGTATGGGTTTCGGCATGATGATGGGAGGCCAGGGGGGCATGGGCTCCGGCATGATGATGGGTGGCCAAAGTGGCATGATGCCTTGCTCAATAATGAGCGGCATGGGCGCGATGTCCGGAATCCTCGACGAGCAGCAGATGAGCACCATGCGCGAGATGCGACAGGAAAACCGCTCTGCTCAACTTGATCGGATGGAGGAAATGATGAACCTGCATGATGACATGATGCAGCTCATGCAAGCGGAGCGCCCTGATCCCGAGAAAATAAAGGAACTGCATGGAAAAATGGCTACCCTCCATGGTGACATGCTGGTCGATAGAGTGCGCCTGCATAACAAAATTCAGGACTTGCTGACGGAGGAGCAGCGTGAGCAGGTGCGCGGGCGCATGTCAGGATCGCAATAAACCCGAGTAAATGCCTTCACTGAAGGTGTTTTACTCGAGTCCGCGGCCAAAGTGAGTAGAGTTATATAAAGATGCATCATGGGGTCGAGGCTGCAACGCCCTTTGCTCGCGTTGCCGGGCGGCGTCATAATGAGGACATATCTCTCGTCAGTGGTCGCCATCATGTCCCGTTCCCCAGATCCCGCCCCACGTTCCTCCGCTCCCGGCCGGCGTGCGTCGAGTTCGACGCGCCCACCCCTGGCGCGTATCGGTGAGGTGGCGTATCTCAAGGTGGTGGCGGTCAATACCACCGGGGCCTTTCTCGACTGGGGCCAGCCGAAGGACGTGTTGCTGCCGTTCGCCGAGCAGCGCTTCCGGCCGGAGGTGGGCAAGCGCGTGCTGGTGATGCTGTACGAAGACGCCCAGGGACGGCCGGTGGCGTCCATGCGGCTCGATCGCTTCCTGGCCGATGAGGCCACGGACCTCAAGGCCGGCGATCAGGTGGTGCTGGTGGTCGCCGAGCGTACCGACCTGGGCTTCAAGGCGGTGGTCGATCACCGCTATTGGGGGCTTCTGTACGCGGATGACATCGTCCATCCGCCGCGGCGCGGTCAGCGGCTGACGGGGTACATCAAGCGCGTACGCGAGGATGGGCGTCTCGACCTTGCCATGCTGCCGCCCGGCGAGGCGGGGCTCGATGTGGTCGGCGACAAGGTGCTGGCACTGCTGCGCTGTCACGGCGGCTTCGTGGCGCTGGGCGACAAGACCCCCGCCGCCGAGATCAAGGCGCGGGTGGGCGTGAGCAAGAGCGCCTTCAAGCAGGCCGTGGGTCGGCTCTACAAGAAACGGCTGATCACCATCGAGGCGGAAGGCATCCGCCTGACGCGCGAGGCGATCGACGACGCTCCGTCCGACTGAGGCGCCGCCGGCGCCTTGGTCTTCCGTTGACGGCTGCGGCATACTGCGCGCATCCATTCCTTACCCGGAAGACCGATCATGAGCGAGCGCGCCTTGAAGCTCGGCGTGGTGATGGACCCCATCGCCGATATCGCCTACAAGAAAGACTCCACCCTGGCCATGCTGTGGGCCGCCCAGGAGCGCGGCTGGTCGCTGTATTACCTCGAGCCCGAAGACCTGTACCTGGAAGGCGGACGCGCCATGGGCCGCATGCGCGCGCTGGAAGCCTATCGCGACCCCGAGGCCTGGTACCGGCTCGACGTGTCGCGGGCCGCGCCGCTGGCGGAGCTCGACGTGATCCTGATGCGCCAGGACCCGCCGGTGGACGGCCATTTCCTCAATGCCGTGCATTTGCTGGGCTTCGCCGAGCGCGAGGGCGTGCTGGTGGTCAACCCGACGCAGGCGCTGTTGACCAGTAACGAGAAACTCTTCGCGCAGCAGTTCCCGCAGTGCATTCCGCCCTCCGTGGTGTCCTGTCACGACGGCGTGCTGCGCGACTTCCATGCCCGGCACGGCGACGTGATCCTCAAGCCGCTGGATGGCATGGGCGGCAGCGGTATCTTCCACATCACGCCGGAAGGCCGGAACCTAGGCTCGGTCATCGAGCAGCTCACCGAGCGCGGCACGCGCCAGATCATGGCGCAACGCTATCTGCCCGAGATCCAGGCCGGTGACACGCGCATCCTGCTGATCGACGGCGAGCCGGTGCCCTATGGGCTGGCGCGCATTCCCAGCGCCGGCGAGACGCGTGGCAACCTGGCGGCCGGCGGCCGTGGCGAGGCCCGCGAACTCACCGACCGCGACCATTGGCTGATCGAGCAGGTCAAGCCGGCGATTCTCGAGAAGGGACTGATCTTCGTGGGGCTCGACGTGATCGGCGATTACATCACCGAGATCAATGTCACCAGTCCCACTTGCGTGCGCGAAATCGACGCGCAGCGCGGCACGGATATCGGTGGTCAATTGATGGAGGCCATCGCCCGGCGTTTTTGAGCGGGACGCGCCGTCGCATGATGGCGAGCCCCGTGCCGGGGAGTGATACAATCGCCGTGAAAGGCACCAATTTCGGCGTGCGCTAGAGGCGAGGCGCGCCTCGACGCCTGGGAGGCTCATGCAAAGCTTGAAGCACCATTTTTTGCTGGCGATGCCGCATCTCGACGACCCCAATTTCAAGGGGACGCTGACCTATCTCTGCGATCACGATGAAAACGGCACCATGGGCGTGATCGTCAATCGGCCCATGGAGCTGACGCTCGATGCGCTGCTCGAGCAGCTGGAACTGGATGCCGCCGAGTGTCCGTGTCGCGAGATGCCGGTCCACTACGGCGGGCCTGTCCACAAGGATCGCGGCTTCATCCTGCATCGCGGCTCGAGCCTGCCCTGGGACTCCAGCCTGCAGGTTGCCGACGACATCGCGCTGACCACTTCCATGGACATGCTCAAGGCGATCGCCAACGGCCAGGGGCCGGAAGACTTCATCGTCTGCCTTGGCTGCGCCGCCTGGCAGGCCGGTCAGCTCGAGGACGAACTCAAGCAGAACACCTGGCTGACCGTGGAAGGCGATGCCTCGATTCTGTTCGAGGTCCACGCGGAGCAGCGCCTGAGCGCGGCGGCGGGGATACTCGGCATCGACCTGAATCTGATGAGCCGCGAGGCGGGGCACTCCTGATGGCCGAGGCCGGACAACGGCTGGTGCTGGCGTTCGACTTCGGGACGCGGCGCATCGGCGTGGCGGTGGGCAACGAAATGCTGGGCAGCGCCACGGCGTTGGCGCCGTTGCCCGCGCGTGACGGCATCCCCGACTGGCAGCAGATCGCGGCGCTGCTCGAGGAGTGGCAGCCGGACCTGCTGGTGGTGGGGCTGCCGCTCAACATGGACGGCACCGAGTCGGACATGAGTCGGCGGGCGCGCAAGTTCGGCAATCGCCTGCACGGGCGCTTCGGCAAGCCGGTGGAGGTGTTCGACGAACGCGGCTCCACGCGTGCCGCCAAGCGCATCGCCCGCGACGCCGGGCACCGCGGTAACTATCGTGACGATGGCGTGGACGGCATCGCCGCGCAGTTGATCCTGGAAAGCTTCTTCGCCGACGATACCTTCCTGCAACGCATGCCGTGACGCACCACGACCGGCCAGGAGCCGGTCGTGGTGTCATGCGCGATCGATGGCGTGCGCATCAACCATCCATATGCAGTTCCGGCGTGGGCCGGCTGAAGCCGCGCGTCAGCCAGATCAGCCATGCCAGGCCGAAGGCCAGCCATGCCCCGCCCAGCATGATCGCCAGGTGATCCAGGCTCAGCATCAGCCACAGGATCGCGCCCAGGCCGATCAGCGGGCAGATCAGGAACCACAGCGTCTCCATGCCGCCGCGCCGGCGCTCCTTCAGGTAGTAGTGAAAGATCACCGAGAGATTGACCAGGGCGAAGGCCAGGAAGGCGCCGAAGTTGATGAAGGAGGCCGCCGAGAGCACATCCATGGTCAGTGCCAGTAGCGCGACCACGCCGCTGAGCAGCAGGCCGCCCAGCGGCGTGCCGAAGCGGCTCAACTTGCCCAGCCAGCGCTTCGGCAGGACATCGTCGCGACCCATGGCGTAGAGCAGGCGCGCGCCGCTGGCCTGGGCGGCGATGCCGGAAGCGAACTGGCCGACCACCAGCCCGATCAAGAAGATCGAGACGAAGATGTCGCCGCCGATGTTGCGGGCGATCTCGTAGGCGGCGGCGTCGGGATTGGCGAAATCATGCCCCGGCGCGGCGAGCTGCACGAAATACGACACCACCACGAAGATCAAGCCGCCGATCAAGGTGATCAACAGGATGGCACGCGGCAGGGTGCGTTGCGGGTCCTTGGTTTCCTCGGTCAACGTGGTGACGGCATCGAAGCCCAGAAAGGAGTAACAGGCCACGGCGGCGCCGGCCATCAATACCGGCAGGGTCGCGGCCGAGTCAGCGCCCAGGAACGGCGTCAGGCTCCAGAAGGGCTGCGTGGGGTCGCCCAGCACGTAGTGCATGCTCAATCCCACGAAAGCGACCAGGACCAGGATCTGCACCAGCATCATCACGCTGTTGACCACGCTGGCGAGCCGGAGGCCAAGGATGTTGATCACCGTGGTGACGGCAATGAACGCCAGCAGCCACAATGGCGTGGGCACGGCGGGAAACGCCGAATGCAGGTAAGCGGCGCCGATCAGCCAGATCACCATGGGCAGGAACAGGTAATCGAGCAGAATCGCCCATCCGGCGATGAAGCCCAGGCGGTCGTCGATGGCGTGGCGCACGTAGGCATAGGCGGAGCCGGCCACCGGGTAGGCGCTGGCTGGCCATTCTTCCATAGCTGTGCGCGGTGAACAGCATGGCGATCAGCGCCGCCAGGTAGGCCCCCGAGACGGCGCCTTCCGTGGTGACGGCGAGCACGCCGAAGGTGCCCAGCACGATGATGGGCGTCATGTACGCCAGGCCGAACAGTACGACTTGGCCCAGGGAGAGGGTCTTCTTCATTTGGTTCATTGTCGCCTCCTGATTGTGATTGTTGCGACTCGTGGTCGTTGCGACTGGTTGAGGGAGGGTTGCGAGTGCCTGGGATCAGAAATGCCAGTAGCGGCCGCGCCCGATATCCTCGCGCCGGCCCTGCAGCCCGATGCGGCAGTCCTGCTGGTAGTCGTAATCGCGCCGTGCCGCCGGCAAGCGTTGCAGGTCGAGCTGCAGCGTGGTCACGCTTTCCTCGCGCTCGGCGCGGAACAGCGTCTCGCCGTCCGGGGCGACCAGTGCGCTCTCGCCGGCGAAGGTCAGCCCTGCGCCTTCGCCCGCGCGGTTGGTCATGGCGACGAAGTAATGATTGTCCTGGGCGCGGGCCTGGGCGGCGCGCGCATGCACCGGCCCGTAGGGGTCCATGTTGCCGTTGGTGACCAGCAGCAGGTCGCAGCCGAGCTGCCCCAGTGCCCGCGCCGGCTCGGGAAACTCCAGGTCGTAGCAGATCAAGAGACCCACCTGGAGGCCGCGCCACTCGACGCAGCCCACGCGGTGACCCTCGCCGACGAGTTGGCGTTCGTCCGGCCACAGGTGCGCCTTGCGATAGCGCAGCGCGATGCCGTCTTCTGGGGTGATCAGTACGGTGGTGTTGAAGACGCCTTCGGCGTCGCGCTCGAGAAAGCCCACGGCCAGCGCGGTGTCCTGCTCGCGGCTGGCGGTGACGAGGGCGTTGAGCTCAGGCCCCTCCAGCGCCAGGGCGCGATCCTCGACGTGCCCGGGTTCGGCAAAACCGGTGAGGTGCGTTTCGGGAAAGACAATCAGGGATGTCTCGGCGTCGGCGTCGCGTAGGCAGGCCAGCGTTCGCGAGAGGTTGTACGCGATGTCACCCTCGCGCCCGGCCAGTTGTGCCAAGGCTATCTGCATGAAAAACTCCGAAGGTATTGTATGGCTGTCGGTATCGGATGCCTTTCAGTATCCGTCATCACACGGCGGTGACCATTCCCCGACGGGGTTACCCCTGCGGGGGGAGCGAGGAGCGTTGTGAAGAGCATGGCCGGTAGCGTGCCGAACAGAGGGCCGAAGAGCATGCCTGGAAGAGCGCCGAGGAGAGCGACATGACAAGCGAGCCGCAGCCGGCAACGTTCGCCCCCGGCCGGACCAGCCTGAAGAGCCTGGCCTGGCACCGTGCCTTCGGCGGGTTGGCCGCGTCGCTGGATGCCCCCGATTTCTGGCTGGCGGCGGTCCGCACGATCGGCGCGCACCTTGCCTTCGATACCTGGGTGGCGTTGATCTTCCACCATCATCGGCCGCCCCGGATCCTCGCCGAAAGCGACGAGGACGATGGCGCCGACGAGGCGCTCTTCCAGGACTACCAGCGTGGCCTGTACCTGCTCGACCCGTTCTACATCGACGCCAAGGGGCGCGCCCGCGAGGGGCTCTACACCCTGGCCGACGTGGCGCCGCAGCACTTCCGCCACACCGAGTACTATCAGCGCTATTTCCAGCGCAACATCGTCGCCGACGAGGTGCAGTTCAACTGCCCGCTCGACGCCGAGCGCACGTTGTGTCTCTCGCTGGGTTCGACCCGGGCCTTCGATCATGCCGCGCTGGGGCTGTTGAGCCTCATCCAGCCCTGGATGCTGGCGTTGATGCGCCAGCGCATGCATTTCGAGTTCGAGGGCGAGGACGGCACGCCGCCGGGGCCGCATCCCTGGCATCCCCGTCCCGGCACGCCGCGCGAGCTGGATTCACGCTACGCACTGACCGAGCGAGAGCGCGAGGTCAGCCAGCTCATGCTGGGCGGCAGCTCGACCAAGGAGATCGCCCGACGGCTGGCGATCTCGGTGGAAACCGTGCGCGCCCACAAGAAGCATCTCTACGCCAAGCTGGGTATCAACTCGCAGTCGGAGCTGTTCTCGCTGTTCTGGCAGGCGCGCCCCTAGGCCTGGCAGAACAACCGTCTGCGCTCGGCCCGGGGCGCTCGGGCCTACAACGTGCGGTCGTCGACGCCGAAGGTCGGCGGCACGAACCAGCGCACGTCCTGGGCGTCGCGTTCGATGTAAGCCTCGACGCGCAGCAGGTTGGCGAAGATCGCCATGCGCATGGGAATGCCGTTGTCGGCCTGGCGGAAGATGGCCAGGCGCGGGTCGCCATTGAGGTCGACGTTGAGATCGTTGGCGCCGGGACGGCTGTCGCGCGGCAGGGGGTGCATGACGATGGTGGTCGGCGAGCAGCGCTTGTCGAGGAAGGCGCGATCGACGATGAAGTCCTGGGAGATGCCGGCGAAGGTCTCCGACATCTCGTCGGTGAAGCGCTCCTTCTGGATACGCGTGGTATAGATCACGTCGAGGTCGCCGAAATCGTTGGCCAGGCTCTCGCGCTGCTCCACGCGATGTCCTCGCGAGGCGACCAGATCGATCAAGTGACGCGGCATTTCCAGCCCCGGGGGGGATACCAGCGTGATGCGCAGCGGATCGAACAGCGACAAAAGCTTGATCAGCGAGTGCACGGTACGGCCATGCTTGAGATCGCCGGTCAGCAGCAGGTGCGCGCCTTCGAGACGTTTGCCCAGGCGCGTGAATTCCTTCTCGATGGTGTAGAGGTCCAGCAGCGCCTGGCTGGGGTGCTCGCCGGGGCCGTCGCCGCCGTTGATCACCGGCACTCGCGTGGCCTCGGCGAATTCCGCCACGGCGCCTTGATCGGGGTGGCGCAGGACGATGGCATCGACGTAACCGCCCATCACGCGGCTGGTGTCGTAGAGGGACTCGCCCTTGGCCATCGACGAGAAGGTGAAGCCGGTGGTGTCGCAGACACTGCCGCCGAGACGCGAGAACGCCGCATGAAAGCTGATGCGGGTCCGCGTGCTGGCTTCGAAGAACAGGTTGCCGAGCACCGCGCCCTCGAGCACGCGGGTCACCTTGCGCCGCTGGGCGAAGGGCTCCATGCGGCCGGCGAGCTGCATCAGGTGTTCGACGTAATCGCGGGACAGGGAATCGACGGAAAGCAGGTGGGGACTCATCGGTAGCCTCGCAAGTGGCGCAGGGGATCGCTGCGCGTAGTGTACGCATCCCGGACCCCGGCTTCATCCGTTGCTTTCAGTGAACGCGATGCGGTGCCCGACCGGTACGGTTCGCTTGGCCTGGACGTCGGCGGCTTCTATGGTGAGACATGGTAGTTCCCACCATTCAAGGAGTGAATGACATGGGTGAGCAACATTTCCCCGCGCAGGAACAGGCCGACCAGCCCGGCGACGAACATGCCATGCGGCCCGAGCCAGAGTACATCCGCGACAGTTATCGCGGCACCGGCAAGCTCGACGGCAAGGTCGCCATCATCACCGGCGGCGATAGCGGCATTGGCCGTGCTGTGGCGGTGCACTTCGCCCGCGAGGGCGCCAATTGCGTCATCGTCTATCTCAACGAAGCGCGCGACGCCGAGGATACCCAGGCGCTGGTCGAAGCCGAGGGGCGCGAGTGCGTCCTGGTGCAGGGCGATGTCGGCGACCCGATGCTGTGCCGCCATGTGGTCGACACGACGCTGGCGAGCTTCGGCGCGGTCAATATCCTGGTCAACAACGCCGCCGAGCAGTATGACTGGGACGACGTCACGCAGATTCCCGACGACCAATTGCAGCGGACCTTCCAGACCAACGTCTTCAGCCATTTCTACATGGTCAAGCACGCGCTGCCGCACATGCACGAGGGCGATACCATCATCGCCACCTCGTCGGTCAATGCCTTCAAGGGCAACGACACGCTGATCGACTACACGGCGACCAAGGGCGCCATCCAGGGCTTGGTCCGTTCGCTGGCGATGTCCCTGGTCGATCGCGACATTCGCGTCAACGCCGTCGCCCCTGGCCCGGTATGGACGCCCCTGATCCCCGCCAGTTTCGACGAGGACAAGGTCGCCGGCTTCGGAGGCCAGGTGCCCATGGACCGCGCCGGCCAGCCCAGTGAAATGGGCCCCGCCTACGTCTACCTCGCCAGCGAGGAATCGTCCTACATGAACGGCCAGACGCTGCATCTCAACGGCGGCGTGATCCTCAATACCTGAACCGCGACACGGGCGGCGATCGTCGCTTTCGGTGAGGCGCTCAGGTATCTACGGGCGCCATCACCTGCTTCAATTCCTGCTAGGCAGCCAGGCCCTAGGGACCGCGTTCACGGCCGATTCCGCTTTTCTTGCCACCGCCCCAGGCCGCCTGGGGCGGGGCTATCTGGCCCATGTTGGCCCAGGTCGATCTTGCCCCTGAACGCTTATCTCACGTTCGACCGTCTCTGATATGAGGTACATCGATTGCTCGGAGGCTATGGAGCTGAGCAACCGATTCATCATGAATAATGACTTAGGCCTTTTCCCTCAGGGCGGCGATATGCTCCGGCAAGCGCTCATGGGAGCCGTACATGAAGTGGTTCTCCATGCGCTCAGCAAATTGGGCGGCATCCGGTTCACGCCCCACCGCCATGGCCACTTCGCGCACGTGCATCGGCGATGCCCCGCAGCATACGCCGAGGTAATTGACCCCCAGGGCATGAACGTCGCGCGCAAAGGCGCCGAGCTCGTAACGGTTGCAGAACAGCGGGTCCAGGGCGGTCGGGAAGGCGCGTCCGTGGGGCGCCGGGCAGCTGCATCCCTGATTGTCGGAGAGGTTGAAGAACGTCGGCTCCCGCTCGGTGGTGCGATAGGTCACCGGCAGTGCCGCCACATGGCAGGTAACGGCGTCGCGAATCTGCTGGATCCAGGGGCGCATGGTGTCCGGCCCTCTGAAGCAGTTCAGGCCGACCACGCTGGCTCCCTGCTGCTCGAGGGCGACACAGGTTTCCACGATGCCGGGTCCATCGACCATGCGGTTCTCGGCCATCGGCGCCAGGGTGACGACGGCAGGCAGCCCCTGGGCCTTGATCGCTGCCAGGGCCGCTTCGGCTTCGCCGGCATAGTAGAAGGTTTCCGCGATGATGAAATCGGCGCCTTCCTCGACGGCCCATTGCACCATCTCGTCGAACATGGCGCGCACGCTCTGCTGGGCGGCCGGATCTTCCGGGTCCCAGACGTTGCTGTTGGAGATATTGCCGGCCATCAGGTTGCCGGGCTTTTCATCGGCCACCTTGCGAGCGATCTTCAACGCAGCCCGATTCAGCGGTTCCAGCAGCTCTTCCTTGCCGATCACCCGCATTTTTTCGCGGTGGCCGTTGTAGGTGAACGCCTGAACGACGTCCGACCCCGCATGCTGGAAATCGCGATGCAGCGCTTCCAGCGCGTCCGGGCGCAACAGCGCCACTTCGGGCACGAACTCACCGGCGGAGAGATAACCGCGCCGTTCGAGCTCGAACAGAAAGCCCTCGGCACAGATCAGGGGGGCCTGGTCGAGTCGTTGGGTGATCAGGTCTTGCGTCATGGATGAATGCCTCGGGGTGGTGTGCGTCTTCAATCGAGGCCGCATTTTGGCAGCCCCGTGGCTTCCGCCACCAATGAAGAATTCCCACCTCAAAGTGAATCAGGCTCATGTTGATAAGAGGTTCTAGTAGGGGAGTGCATACCCCCTCAGCTCTGTCGCTGCAGGTTCCCCGATGATCAGATGGGCGACAGGCGTTATCCTTCGCGGTCCGCCAAGTACGCCAGGTCGTTCATGACGCGTGTGGAAGAGAAGCCCCAGCCAATCAAGCAACGATAGTGAGAGGCTTCTAATGAGAGGGCTAACGAGACTAAGTTAGCCTGTCTGCTCAGTCCTGAGCGCCGGGCAGTCGCCCGCCCAGGCGTGCCGTGATCTCGCGGGCGGCGCGGCTCACCAGGCCGCCGAGTTCGGCGAGCCGTGCTTCGGGAATGCGTGCGGCGGGACCGGACACCGAGATGGCGGCGAGCGGCAGACCGTTCTCGTCGTGCAGCGTCGCTGCAACGCAGTTGAGGCCGATGGCGTGTTCCTCGCGGTCGCAGGCATAGCCCTGGCGGCGGATCTCGCCGAGGGCGTCGCGCAGGCGGGATGGGGTGTCGAGGGTATTGGGCGTCACCTTGTCGAGGCCGCGCGTGTGGAGGATGCGCTCGACCTCGTCGCGCGGCAGCCAGGCGAGCAGGGCCTTGCCGACGCCCGAGGCGTGCAGCGGGGCGCGCGAGCCCAGCCGCGTGATCATGCGCATCATCTGCGGCGACTCGCTCTGGGCGAGGAACACGGCCATGCCCTGATCCCGGATACCCAGGTTGGCGGTTTCCTCGGTCTCCGCCGTCAATTGATGCAGGAAGGGGCGGGCGGTGGCGACGAAATCGCGTGCCTCGAGGAAGGCATTGCCCACGCGGAATGTCTTGGCGTCGATATGCCACACGCCCATCTCCGCGTCCTGGGCGATGAAGCCCTGCTGGTGGAGCGCCTGCAGCAAGCGGTGCGTGGTCGACGGGGCCAGACCCACGATCTGGGCGATATCGGACAGGGCCAGCCCACCGGGAGCGGCAGCGAGCCCTTCGAGGATATTCAGGCCCCGCACCAGCGATTGGCTGTGGCCGCTGGCGGCTTTGCCATTGCCGGCGGGGCGTCCGACCGTCTTGCGTTTGCTTTCCGTCACGCCTGGCTCTCTCTCACGAAGCATTCATGGAAAATTCTTCCATGAATTCCGCTGCCTCGCCAGCCCACCAAAGACGCACACCGCCGCTCATTCCGATGCAGGATGGCCTTCAGGTGGCATGGGCGTCCAGGCGTAGCCGCGCGATGCGATGGATCTGCGCGATGGCGGAGCGGCGCTCCTCGTCGGGCCCATGCGCGAGGCGGAGCTCGAAGGCATCGAGAATCTCGCGACGGTGGTAGCCCTTGACCGCCATCACGAAGGGAAAGCCGAAGCGTGCCTGGTAGTCGGCGTTCAGGCGCTCGAAGCGGGCCAGCTCGTCCGGGGTACACTGATCGAGCCCGGCACCGGCCTGTTCCTGGCTCGAGGCCTGGGTCAGCCCGCCAGCCAGCGCGACCTTGCCGGCCAGGTCGGGGTGCGCGCGGATGACCGTGAGCTGGCGCTCGGCGGGGGCGGCGTCGAGCACGGCGGCCATTGCCTCGGCGAGACCCGCGGGGCTGTCGTGGCGGGTGTCGAGGCCGGCGTCCCATACCGCTTCGGCGGTCCACGGAGAGTGTTCGTAGATGCCGCCATACGCGGCCACGAAGGCCTCGCGGTCGAGTTGCGTGGGGCGCGGCGAGAGCAGGGCATGGCGCATGCGCGTCTCCTGATGCTATGTTGTTCGGGATTGTTGTATACAAAAATCAGGGTAAGCGGTGGCACCACGGGCGTCCATCCCGGGCCGCCGCTCGATGCCCGCCGACGATCGCAAGGAGTGACCATGGGCTATCTCACCACGCACGTTCTGGACACCGCTCGGGGCTGCCCCGCACGCGGCATGCGCCTGTCGCTGTATCGGCTCGATGGCGACACCCGCCAGGCGCTGGGCGAGTTCGTGACCAACGAGGATGGCCGTTGCGATGGCCCGCTGCTGGAGGGCGAAGCCTTCCGTGAGGGCGAGTACGAGCTGCTGTTCGAGGCCGGCGAGTATCTCGATCGCCAGGATGAGGTCCCGCCGACGGGGCCACGCTTTCTGGCGCGGATTCCGCTGCGCTTCGGCATCGACGATGCGGGCGCCCACTACCATGTCCCGCTGTTGCTGTCCCCCTTCGGTTATTCCACCTACCGCGGTAGCTGATGTCGGGCGGGCAATGCGATGATCAGCGCAAATGCATTCGGGAGCCGTGAATGAGCGAGTCACGTCAGGCGCATGCCGCCAAGAAAACGCGTCGCAACGAGGGCAAGGCCGGCGACGGTGCGCAGCGTCATGACGCCATCTATCGTGCGATCAGCGACGCCATCATCGAACATCGCCTGCAGCCCGGTGCGCGTCTGCGCGAGGATGCCCTGTCGGACGTCTTCGGTGTCAGCCGCACCGGCATCCGCAAGATCCTGCAACGCTTGGCCCTGGAGCACCTCGTCACCTTGACGCCACGTCGCGGCGCGAGCGTCTCGCGGCCGACCGCCGAGGAAGCGCGCGATGTCTTCGCCGCGCGGCAACTGGTCGAGTGCGGGCTGATGGAGCAGGTCGTGCAGCGGGCCACGGCGGCGGATGTGGCGCGGCTGCGCGACGACGCGCGCCGCGAGCGTCAGGCACTCAAGGCCGGCAAGCAGAGCGAGGCGATCAAGCTGTCTGCGGCCTTCCATGTGCGTCTGGCCGAGCTGGCGGGCAACGCCACACTCAGCGAATTCGTCGGCCGGTTATGCTCGCGCTCGTCGCTGATCCTGGCGGTTTACGGCAACACCGGCCACCTCGGTTGCGAGTCGCACGACCACGACGAACTGATTCGCCACCTCGAAAACGGCAACGGCGAGCGTGCCCGCGCCTTCATGCAGCGCCACCTCAAGGCCATCGAAGCCTCGCTCTCCATTGCCGAGGCGCCCGAGGAAACCCCGGACCTGAAGCGGATCTTCGACGGCGCGCTCGGCTGATGCCCCGCCGTCGCCGGCGGGACATTCAAGATACCGTACGCCTTCATGGCGCACTCGACGGGGCGGTGGACACGTCGTGCCCGCGCATCAGGGCGTAGTAGCACGCACCTCCCAGGCCCGCGCCGAGCAGCCATGCGAACCCTTCCAGTACGGCGAGCGCCGGTACCCAGACCGAGGCCAGCGAGAACAGCGCGCCGACGGCGAAGGCGATCAGGGCGCGTCGGTTCCAGCCATTCTGATAGTAATAGGCACTGCCCGGTGCGGTGGAGAACAGCGCCTGAACGTCGAGTCGGCCTCGGCGGATGATGTAGTAGTCGATCACGATGATGCCGTAGAACGGCGCAATGACGGCGCCGATGGCGTTGACGAAGCCGGGAATGCCGATCCGGCTGATCACGCTGACCCACAAGGCCCCGATGAAGAAGGCGATGATCGCCGTGATCAGCCCGCCGATCCGAAAGTTGATGCGGCGCGGGAACAGATTGGACAAGTCATAGGCGGGGGGAATGAAGTTGGCGACCAGGTTGATGCCCACGGTGGCAGCGAAAAAGGTCAGCGCAGCGACGATCGTCAGCGGCAGACTATCGACGCGGTCGACGATGTCCGAGGGGTTGGTCAGTGCCTCACCGAACAAGGCGAGCGTGCCGGCGGTGATGATCAGGGCGATGAACGAGAACACCGCGACGTTGAGCGGCAGCCCGAGCCAGTTACCGAGCCGCATGGCGCGCTCGCTTTTCACGAAGCGCGCGAAGTCGCCGAAGTTGATCACCACCGCGGCGAAGTACGCGATCATGGTGCCCACAACGGTGAAAAAGGCACCGACGGCGCTGCCGGCGGCGTCGCTGTTGCCGCTGAAGATGTTGCCGATGGCCGGTAGCAGCGAGGCGCCGGCTTGCCACCAGACCACGCCCATCAGCACGATCATCACCGCGTAGACCAGCGGCCCGGCCCAGTTGAGGAAGCGCTTGATGCGCTCGATGCCCGACCAGAACATCGCCAACTGAAAGACCCACACCACCACGAAGGCCAGCCAGGCCACGCTCGACAGCCCCAGGAACTGGCCGCCCTCCGGCACGCCCAGTGCGGTCAGCAAGAGCGTGACGGCCGTAGAGGCGAAGTAGGTTTGCACGCCGTACCAGAAGATGCCGATCACCGCGCGCAGCATCGCCGGCAGGTTGGCGCCGTGCACGCCGAGGCTGGCGCGTACCACCACCGGAAACGGAATGCCGTATTTGACGCTGGGGCGCCCGGTCAGGTTGACCAGCACCATGACCACCAGGCCGGCGAGGATGATGGCGGCCATGACCGCCCAGCCGTTGAGGCCGTAGCTCAGAAACAATGACGCGGCCAGGGTATAGCCGAACAGGCTCTGGATATCGTTGGCCCAGACATTGAAGATCTCGAAGGCGCCCCAGCGGCGTTCGGCATGGGGCAGCGGCGCCAGATCGGCGTTGTAGAGACTTGCATCGGGCGCCGTGAGGCGCAGGTCGTTATCGTTCATGGCAGCGCTCTATGTCGGTAGGCATCGTGTGGAGGACAGCGTGATCGTCATTGGTTGAAACGCCGGCAGGCCGGCCAGTGGCGCATCAGCAGGTAATAGGCGAGGCCGGCCGGCAGCAGGCTCGCGTACCACGAGACCGCCGAGACGTTGAGCGCCACCAGGGCGCCGATCAGCGTGGCGATGCAGGCGGCGTAATTGATGCCGCGATAAGGGCCATGCGCGTCATAGAGCTTGTCGAGATCCAGCGTGCGCCGGCGAATGAGGTAATAATCCACCGCCATGATCGCGAAGATCGGCCCCAGAAACGCCGAATAGGTCTGCACGAACAGCTGCAGTCCGGCCGCGGAATCGTCCTTGACCAGCTCCCAGGGAAAGGTCGCGAAGGCCAGCAACCCCACGATCACGGTGGCGCTGCGGAATTTCAGCTTGAAGACGTCCATCAGCACATAGGTGGGGGGCACCACATTGTTGAGCACGTTGGTGGTGACCTGGGCGAAGGCGATGAACAGCAGGGTGGTGATCAGAAGCGGTGGATTGTCGACGGCATTGGCGAAGACATCGATGGGATCGGCGACGCCGGTGGCACCGGAGACCATCAGCCCGATCAAGCCCATGAACAGCGTGCAGGGCAAAATCGACATGGCGTAGAGCGTGGTCAGAAGCCCCGGCCCGCTGCCGTGCTTGAGCTCGCGGGAGTAGTCGCTGGCATTGAGGATCATGGTGCTGTAGATGCCCAGGAACAGCATCGTCGCGCCCCAGAAGGGCAGTCCCCATGTGCCGTCGATGTCGATCAGCTGTTCGCCGATCACATCGCCGTACTTGTCGAGCACGCTGAAGAACATGTAGACCAGCGAGGCCAGGATGAAGCCACTGCCGATGTTTTCCAGCCACTTGATGCCCTGAAAGCCGAACACCGACAGGGCGATCTGCAAGAGCTGGAAGGCGATGAAATAGAACACCAGATTGTCGAAGCCCAGCAGGGTCGACGAGACGGCGTTCAGGGCGCCGGCGCCGATCCAGCTCTGAAATCCGTACCAGACGATGGCCGGCACCGCGCGGATGAGCCCCGGCAAGCGTGTGCCGGTAAAGCCGAAGGCGCTGCGTGCCTGGACCATGAAAGGAATGCCGTACTTGTAGCCGGCGGCGCCGTTGATCGTCAGCGCGACGCCGATCACGAAGCAGCCGATGGCGATCGCCAGCGAGGCCTGCAACAGGTTGAGCGTACCGACGATGCTCGAGCCCATGGCGAAGGTGCCGATCGACATGCAGCCGCCAAACCAGGCCAGTAGATAGGAGAGGCGTCCCATGATGCGGGTACGCTGTGGGTCCAGGGACTCTTGTCCCGGTGCCTTGCCGGCAGGGCGCGGCCCTTCCGACGTGGCGGAGTCGCTTGTCATGACGCTTTCCTCGGGCGGGACCGTGCCCCGCGATTTGTTGTTGTGCGCCCCGCTGGGGGACGTCCGAGTGGCGTAGCGTGCTGCTGTTTGGCTATCTGTCAGGCGCCCTGGTGTTGTGATTGTCGGCAAGAGGACGCCGGTGATGCTTCAGGCTTGAGCGTTAGCGAGTATGGGTCGTGGCGCGAAAACGTGGCTCCCCCCGTTTGCGGGCATTAGCGTGATAAATGGGCGAAATGGCCGGTGAAGGACTTGGGACGCGGAAAGGCGAGGTCGCCATGCTTGCTGGTGCCGAGCCCGAGGCCGACCAGCGCCTCGGCCAATTTCACGGCGGCGGTGACCCCCTCGACGATGGGGATGCCCACTGCCTCTTCGATGGTGGCGCGCAGATCGGCCATGCCGCCGCAGCCGAGCACGATGGCGCCGATGCCGTCCTCGTCCCGGGCGCGCCGGCAGGTCTCGATCACCCGCGTGAGGGCGGCGTCGCCATCGTCCTCCAGGTCGAGCACGGGGATTTCCGCGGCACGGATCCGACGGCAATGATGCGCGAAGCCATAGGCTTGCAGCAGGTGCTCGGCGATGATGCCGGTGCGGCTCAGCGTCGTGACGATGGAAAAGCGCGTGCTGATCAGGCTGGCCACGTGAAAGCCGGCCTCGGCGATGCCCAGCACCGGCGCGCGGGTCAGCTCCCGGGCCGCCATCAGCCCAGGGTCGCCGAAGCAGGCGATGATGTAGGCATCGCTGCCGTCGCGCTCGCCCTTGGCGATTTCCTCGGTCACGCCCACGGCGCTGATCGCCTCGTCGAAGTGACCCTCGATGGACACCGGGCCGCTTTCCGGTTGCGTGGCCACGATCCGGGTGCCCGGCGCCGCGATGCGGCTGGCGGACTCGCCGATGCGTGTCGTCATGCCGGTGCTGGTGTTGGGGTTGATGAGGTGCAAGCGCATGGGGCATTCCTTGGGTGCGCGACTGGATCGCGCATGTTTTGTCTACAAAATTTCTAGTATTGAATACAAAATAAGTCAATGCCGGATCGCCCTGATGTCGGATGGCTGCCGCGCCAGGCATGCCTCGAGCCGCCGAGATCCGCCGGGTGGCGTTTTCGTCGACCCGTGAGTCGAGGCACCGGCAAGGGCGTGACGAGGGATTGATTTTTTGTATACATCAACGCACGCTAAGGTAATCCGAGCGGCACAACAATAAACCGGGAGTCTTCATGGGCATGGCATCCTCCACCGATCCGTCCGAGGTTTACCCACGCGATCTCGTCGGCTATGGCCGCACACCACCGCAAGCGAACTGGCCGGGCCAGGCCCGCGTCGCCGTGCAGTTCGTCCTCAACTACGAAGAGGGTGGCGAGAACAGCGTGCTGCACGGCGATAGTCACTCCGAACAGTTTCTCTCCGAGATCGCCGGGGCCGAGGCCTATCCCGACCGCCACCTGAGCATGGAGTCGGTCTACGAGTACGGTTCGCGGGCGGGGGTATGGCGCGTGCTGCGCGAGTTTGAGCGGCGCGGGTTGCCGTTGACCGTATTCGGCGTTGCCATGGCGCTGGAGCGTCATCCCGAGGTGGCCCAGGCCTTCCAGGAACTGGGCCACGAGATCGCCTGCCATGGCTGGCGCTGGATTCACTACCAGAACGTGCCGGAAGCACTCGAACGCGACCACATGCAGCGTGCCATCGAAGTGTTCCGCCGCTTGTACGGCGAGGCGCCCCTGGGGTGGTACACCGGCCGCGACAGCCCCAATACACGGCGGCTGTTGCTCGATCAGGGCGGCTTCCTCTACGACAGCGACTACTACGGTGACGATCTGCCGTTCTGGAGCGATGTCCAGGACAGTCAGGGCCAGACGCACCGCCACCTGATCGTGCCCTACACACTGGATACCAACGACATGCGCTTTGCCTCGCCCACCGGCTTCGACCACGGCGAGCCCTTCTTCCAGTACCTGCGCGATGCCTTCGACGTGCTCTACGCAGAAGGCGCGGAAACGCCGAAGATGCTCTCCATCGGCCTGCATTGCCGACTGATCGGCCGCCCCGGACGCTTCCGCGCGCTGCAGCGCTTCCTCGATCACCTCGAGGCCCATGATCGGGTGTGGATAACTCGGCGTGTGGATATCGCGCGTCACTGGGCGGCAACGCATCCGGCTTGAAAAGCGAGGAACCTCTCATGTCACAACGCAGCCACGACGCACCTGAAAGAACCTACTACGCCCCCCATGGCGGTTTGCCGCCGCAGAGCCAGTTGATTCATGGTCGCGCGGTCTTCACCGAGGCCTATGCGGTGATTCCCAAGGGGGTGATGAGCGATATCGTCACCAGTTTCCTGCCGCACTGGGAGAACACCCGGCTGTGGGTGCTGTCGCGGCCGCTTTCCGGCTTCGCGGAGACGTTTTCGCAGTACATCATGGAGGTCTCGCCCGGTGGCGGCAGCGAGCGGCCGGAGCCGGACGAAGGCGCCGAGGGCGTGCTGTTCGTGGTCGAGGGCGAGATGACGCTGACCATCGCGGGAGAAGCGCACGCGATGGGACCGGGAGGCTATGCCTATCTGCCGCCGGGCTGCGACTGGCAGCTGCGCAATGGCAGCGATGCGCCGGTGCGCTTCCACTGGATTCGCAAGGCTTACGAGTTCGTCGAGGGGCTGGCAGTGCCCGAAGCCTTCGTCACCAGCGACAACGACATCGCGCCGATTGCCATGCCGGATACCGACGGCCGCTGGGCCACGACACGCTTCGTCGATCCCCAGGACGTGCGCCACGACATGCATGTCAACATCGTTACCTTCCAGCCCGGGGGCGTGATCCCGTTCGATGAAACCCATGTCATGGAGCATGGGCTCTACGTGCTGGAGGGCCGTGCGATCTACCACCTCAATCAGGATTGGGTCGAGGTCGAGGCCGGCGACTACATGTGGCTGCGGGCCTTCTGTCCGCAATCCTGCTACGCCGCCGGGCCGGGGCCGTTTCGTTACCTGCTCTACAAGGATGTGAACCGCCATATGAAACTGCGCTTGAGCTGAGACAATCCTCCGAGGAGAACGCATGCTCGAACTTACCGCCCAGCCCCTGACTGCCGAAGCCTTCGCGCCGTTCGGCGATGTCATCGACCGCCGGGACGCCGACGGCTTTCCCATCAACGGCGGTCGCACCCAGCGCTATCACGACCTGGCGCGGATCGAAACGCTCGGCGAGGGGGCTCGGCCGCTGATCAGCCTCTTCGTCAGCCAGCCCGTGACACTGCCGCTGACGCTGGACTTTCTCGAACGTCATCCGCTGGGCAGTCAGGCGTTCATGCCGCTGCACGGCGAGCGCTTCGTCGTCGTCGTCGCGCCATCGGGAGAGGCCGTGGACCCGGCACGGGTACGGGCCTTCGTCACCGATGGTTGCCAGGGGGTCAACTACCGCGCCGGCACCTGGCATGCCATTCACTCGGTGCTCGACGTGGAAGGCGAGTTTCTGGTGGTCGACCGTGGCGGAGCGGGCGACAACTGCGACGAGTTCCCGCTGGCGATGTGCGTGAGCCTGCCTTGAGGCCCTCGTCGTAGACAGTCGCCGACATTCATCCCGCGGGCAGCGGCTTCCCGCGTGCGGCGCGTTGCCGTTCGCGCAACCATTGCTGCATCAACGCCACCAGCAGTAAGAGCTCGGCCAGATCGCCGCCGTAGTACATCCATTGCGCGGCTGCCTGGATCTCGCCGGGACTGGCGCCGGTGCCTGCCGGGAGCAGCCAGGCGTACATCAGTTTGCCGAGCGTGGCGTGGGTGGCGATGGCCAGGATCAGCACGCCCAGGCGTGTTCGCCAGCGCGGCCGATGCGGTGCCGGATCGGGACCGGCGATCGCCCAACTGAACAGGCAGCCGGAGATCACGAAGTGCAGATGGATGACGTGGTGCAGCCAGGGGGTGGCGATGCTCTGGGTGTACAGTGGGGTCAGATACAGCAGATACATGCCGCCGATATCGAGTAGCGCGGCGCTCAGCGGATGGCTGACTATCCGCACCGGCATGCTGCCCAGCAGCGTGACCGTCGCCCGCGCCCGGGCCGGCGCCAGGTTGCGCAGCAGCAGGCTCATCGGGGCACCGAATACCAGCCCAAGGGGCGCGAACATGCCGACCAGCAGGTGCTGCAACATGTGCCCGCGCAGGTCGTGGTGCGCGAAGGCATTGACCGGGGCGGCGAACGCCACGGCGAGCGTAATGGTACCGACGATGAAACTGGCACTGCGCCAGGGTGACCATGGCTTGCCGGCGTGGCGGGTGCGCCACACGCCGGCCAGATACAGCGTTGCGGCCAGCAGCGCGAGCCATTGCGCGACGTTGGGGAGGAACACGTCGGCGGCTAACGCTGACTGGCGGCGTGACCGCGCCGGGCGCGCCTGAGCAATAGCCAGCCGATCGCCAGGACGACGACACCGAAACCGATCCAGGCGATGTCGTAGAGCCACAGGTCATCGACGTAGCGTACCTGATGCAGGCGCAGGATCTTATGGTCGACCACGCCATCGAAAACCTGGACGCCGCCCGCGCCGAGAAGAAACCCCGGGCCACGGTAGCCGGGTGCTTGGCGCCCGGCGCCATGCAGTTCGATCATCATGAAGAAGCCGACCACCAGCAGGACCAGCTCGATGGCGTGCAGCACGCCGTCGGAGGCCAGCGCGAAGGCCGTGTCGCGATCGACGAAATGGTGCCAGGCCAGCAACTGGTGGAAGATGATTTCGTCGACTGCCGCCATGCAGCCGATGCCGATCAACGCGCTGGCCAGCAGGGTGCGGCGCGGATCGGCGTGGCTGGGATAGGGAAGGGATGACATGCAGGCCTCCTGCCGGTCAATGAAGTCGTGAGCGCTCACTCCTTGAGCGCCTCTGCAATGTAGGCAGTCGAGGCCATGTGGTAAAGCGAAGACGTCCCGGAGAACACGAAACACCGCCATGGTGGCGTTCAACGATAAGGGCGGGCACGGTGAGCGCTGGTTTCTCCTCATCCGCTTGCTCGGGAGCCGGTTCCATGCGAGATGCTCGTCATTCCATCGAACGTATCAAGGAAGTCTTCTTTGCCTTTCTGGTGCTGGGTTTGACCTCCTTCGGTGGCCCCATTGCCCATCTGGGGTATTTCCGTGCCGAGTTCGTCACGCGTCGCCGCTGGCTGTCGGAAGCGGACTACGCGGATCTGGTGGCGCTGTGTCAGTTTCTCCCGGGCCCGGCCAGCAGTCAGGTCGGCTTCGCACTGGGACTGTTGCGAGGTGGGGGATGGGGAGCCGCCGCCGCCTGGACGGCCTTCACCTTGCCTTCGGCCCTCGTGCTGGTCCTGTTCGCGTCAGGGGCTGCATCCTTCGACGGGCCGGTCAGCGAGGGTATCCTGCATGGGCTCAAGGTGGCGGCCGTGGCGATCGTCGCCCATGCGGTCTGGGGCATGGCGCACAAGCTGTGCCCGGATCAGCGGCGTGCCGGCATTGCGCTGGCGGCGGTGCTGATCGTCGTGCTGATCGGCGGTCCGGCGGGGATGATAGCGGCCATTCTCGCCGGTGCGGTGGGCGGCATGCTGTTGTGCCGGGACTCGGCGTATCGAGACCAGGTGCGTCAAGACCAAGGCGACCCCCTGTCGCGAGACTTGCACTTCCCGGTATCTCGGCGCGCCGCCCGAATCGCAGCGGTGTGTTTCGTCACCTTGCTGATCGGGCTGCCCGGGCTGGCCTGGGTGTCGTCGTCCCCGGTGCTGTCGATGGCGGATGCCTTCTACCGGGCCGGTGCGCTGGTCTTCGGGGGCGGGCATGTGGTGCTCCCGCTGCTGGAAAGCGAGGTCGTCCAGTCGGGCTGGGTCACGCCCGATAGTTTTCTCGCGGGATATGGCGCCGCCCAGGCGGTGCCCGGGCCGCTGTTCACCTTCGCGGCGTATCTCGGCACCGAGATGGGGGCGTTGTCCGTGCCGCTGCTAGGCGCGGCCTTGGCGCTCATCATGATCTTCCTGCCGGGGCTCGCATTGCTGGTGGCCGTGCTGCCCTTCTGGAACGGTTTCAGGCGCCTGGAACGCGTGCAGGCATTGATGCGAGGCGCGAATGCCGCCGTGGTGGGCATTCTGGGGGCCGCTCTCTACCAGCCGGTGTGGACCAGCGTGGTGGTCAGGCCGCACGAATTTGCATTGGCCCTGGTGGGCTTTCTGCTCTTGAGCGTCTGGAAATGGTCGGCCTGGGCGGTCGTGGCCATCCTGGCGCTCGGGGGGATCGTCATTACGCTGTCGTGAGTGCGCGTGGGCGTGAAGGTAAGCGACGATTCGAGCCGACGTCGTGGCGTCGGCTCGGCCATCGCTTGCGACAGGCGGGGCCTTACGCCTCGCTGTCAGCCGGCTGGCGGCGCGGATCCCGCCCCAGCGGATGCGGCTCGCCGCGCTGCTTGGCGAGTTCGATCTGACGCTGGCGTTCGCGGGCACTGGCGCGCGTCTTCTCCGGCAGGCTGTCCCAGCAATGCGGGCAGCTCACGCCGGGCTCGTATTTCTCGGAGGCCATGTCGGCCTCGGAGATCGGCCGGCGACAGGCGTGGCATTGGTCGTATTCGCCTTCGGCGAGATCGTGGCGCACGGTCACGCGGTTGTCGAACACGAAGCATTCGCCCTGCCAGCGCGACTGCGACTCGGGCACCTTCTCCAGATAGTTCAGAATGCCGCCCTTGAGGTGATACACCTCCTCGAAGCCTGCATTCAGCATGAAACTGGAGGCCTTCTCGCAGCGAATCCCGCCGGTGCAGAACATCGCCACCTTCTTGTGCTTGGCGGGGTCGTAGTGCGCCTTCACGTAGTCGGGAAACTCGCGGAACGTCTTGGTCTTCGGATCGATGGCGCCCTCGAACGAGCCGATTTCCACTTCGTAATCGTTGCGCGTGTCGATGACCAGGACCTCGGGATCGGCGATGACGTCGTTCCAGTCCTCGGGTTCGACATAGGTGCCGACTTTCTGGTTGGGATCCACCCCATCGACGCCGAGAGTGACGATCTCGCGCTTGAGCTTGACCTTGGTGCGATAGAAAGGATGCGCGTCGCAGTAGGATTCCTTGTGGTCGACCGCGGCCAGGCGCGGGTCGGCGCGCAGCCAGGCGAGCAGCGCGTCGATGCTCTCGCGCGTGCCGGAAACGGTGCCGTTGATACCTTCATTGGCCAGCAGCAGGGTGCCTTTCACGTCGTGGGCGCGCATCGTCTCGAGCAGGGGCTCGCGCAGGGCTTCGTAATCGTCGAGGGTGACGAACTGATAGAGCGCCGCCACCACGATGGGCGGCGCGTCGTGCGGTTGGGTCATGTCTGTCTCCTGGTAATCGTCCCCGTAAAGGACGGACCGGGTAAGGTTCGGCAATGGGCCGAGGCGCGTATTTTACGCATTCCAGGAGGGGGATGCATCTGCGTCAGGATGCCGCCCCGTCGGGGGGCGCCTTTGCTTTTCACGACCTTACGATATAGTGAGTTAATTAGACATAAGGCTGACTTGCCCTGGGTGTGATAATATGCCTTCTCTCTAAATAAATTCGTGTGTCGGTGGTGTGTGCCGCCGACAAACCCGACCTGTCGGTATCGCCATGACCCATCGCTACCTTTCTGCTTCCTTGCTGCTTGGCGCCTTGAGCGCTTCCGGCGCCGCGTTCGCCCAGACGATCTCGCCGGAGGTGATGGAGGTGACAGCGCCGCGCCTCGATCGCGAGCTCTATGCCACGCCCGCTGCCGTCTCCGTGGTCGACCGCGACAGCATCGCGCAAGGCCAGCAGCGTGTTCGGCTCGACGAGTCGCTGGTGACCGTGCCCGGGGTGTTCCTGCAAAACCGTGACAACTTCGCCCAGGGCGAGCGCCTGGCGATTCGCGGCTTCGGCGCGCGGGCGCCGTTCGGTGTGCGCGGGGTCACGGTGATGACCGACGGCATTCCTTACACATTGCCCGATGGGCAGGCACAGCTGGATGCCATCGACCTCGACAGCGCCGAGCGGATCGAGGTGATTCGTGGGCCGTCGTCGGTGCTCTACGGTAATGCGGCAGGGGGCGTTCTCAGTGTGACCACGGCCGATGGTCGCGATGATCAGAAGACCCGCCTGGGGGCCGAGATCGGCAGCGACGGCTACCGGAAATATCGCGTCAGCGATGGCGGCGTGAACGGCCCCTGGTCGCACCATGTGAGTGTGTCGGCGCTGAATTTCGACGGGTACCGGGATCAGAGCCAGGTGGAGAAATACCATCTGAACGCCAAGGTGCGCCGTGAGCTGGGCAATGACCGGGCACTGACGGCCATCGTCAACTTGCTGGACAATCCGCGCTCCGAAGACCCAGGAGCGCTGCAAGAGGCGGAAGTGAGTGATGACCGACAAAATGCGGCGCCCAATTCGCTTGCTCTGGATGCCGGCCAGAACGTCGACCAGCAGGTACTGGGGCTGCAGTACGAGGACCTGTCTGCCGGGCCGGGCGAGTTGTATGTAAAGGGCTTCTATCTACAGCGTGATTTCGAGCAGCAGTTGCCCTATGTAGGGGATAGCCGCATCAACTATCAACGCGATTACTACGGTGCCAGTGCCGAGTATCACCAGAGCATGATGCTGGGTGAGCTGCCGCTGCGTTATGTCGTGGGTGTCGATGCGGCCCGTCAGGAAGACGATCGGGATCGCCACAACGTCGATGCGGTGAACGGTGTCACCGATCGTGCGGGCGATGAGATGCAGACGGCCACGTCACTGGGACTGTTCGCCCAGGGTGACCTGGATCTCACCGACAAGCTGACGCTATCGCTGGGGACCCGCTACGACCGCGTCGACTTCGACATCGATGATGATTTCGGCAGCGACGGTGACCAGAGCGGTGAACGTACCTTCCGTGAGTGGAGCGGCTCGGCGGGCTTGAGCTACCGGTACCTGCCGACGCATCAAGTCTATGTGACGACTGGGACGGCATTCGAGACACCTACGTTCTCCGAGTTCGCTAATCCCGCTGGGGTGGGCGGATTCAATCCAGGCGTAGAACCGCAGAAGTCTTGGAACCGTGAAATCGGCTTGCGGGGAAATTTCGACAATGGCGTGGATTACGATCTGGCGCTGTTCTCGGTGCGTGTGCGCGACGAGCTGGTGCCTTACAACGAGAATGGGAGGGACTTTTACCGCAATGCCGGCGATTCCTCGCGGGATGGTATCGAGCTGGCGTTGGGCTGGCAGATGACGCCGAGCTGGCGTCTCGATAGCGCCTTGACGCTGGCCAGGTATGAATTCGATGAATACGACACTCAGGATGGCAACTACGGCGGCAATCGTATCCCCGGCCTGCCGGAGCAGACCTGGGTGAATCAGCTGACCTGGCAGGGCTTCGACGAGCGCTTCGCGACGCTCGAGACACAGTACATCGGCGACATGGTGGCGGATGACGCCAACGATGTGGCGATCGACGATTACTGGCTGGTCCACCTGCGCGTCGGTGATGGCTGGCATCTGGGCGGCGATACCTTGCTAAAGGGCTACGTGGGGGTGCGTAACCTCTTCGATCGCGAGCACTTCGCTAATGTGCGTCTCAACGGCAGCTATGGGCGTTATTATGAGCCGGCGCCGGGGCGGACCGTCTACGCTGGTATGGAAGTCGCGTTCTAGACGCGTCGCATCAATCGCTCACTGGTCGATGGCATCGGCCGGTGGGTTCGGGATCGATAAGCGATAAAAGAGGGAACTCATGCGTTATCTATTGGCAATGGCAGGTGCTGTGCTGCTGGTGGCAGGACTTGCCGGCTGCACGATCAACACCTACGACGACGGTCAGCGCGAGGTCAAGACGGGCGTGCCGCAGACCGGCCCGACCAGCAACCCGGCGGATGTCTCGCGCTCTGCGGAAACGCCTTGAGCGCGACACACCCCTCAGGGCGTGTCGCCAGGCAGGCTCCATGAAAACGGCCCCTCCTTGGAGGGGCCGTGTTGCGTCGGGGCAGGGCGTGCGCCGCACCGTTACGCCTCGAAGTTGCTCTCGGAGTAGAGCACGCGCAGGCGCAGGGTATGGTTGACGCGCTTGAGCGCTTCCAGCGCCTTGGGGCCATATGCCTTGTCGACATCGATGACCACGTAGCCGACGCCACTGTTGGTCTGCAGGTACTGCGCCGAGATGTTGATGCCCTCGTCGCTGAGAACCTTGTTGATCTCCGACATCACGCCCGGCACGTTCTCGTGGATGTGCAGCAGGCGATGCTTGTCCGGGTGGGCGGGCAACGCGACCTCGGGGAAGTTGACCGAGGTGATGGTGGTGCCGTTGTCGGAATAGGTGATCAGCTTCTCGGACACCTCGATCCCGATGTTTTCCTGGGCCTCCAGGGTCGAACCGCCGATGTGCGGGGTCAGGATGACGTTTTCCTTGCCGCGCAGCGGAGAGACGAACTCTTCGTTGGTGCCCTTGGGCTCGACGGGGAAGACGTCGATGGCCGCGCCGAGCAGCTTGCCGCTCTCCAGCACTTCCGCCAGGGCTTCGATGTCCACCACGGTGCCGCGCGAGGCGTTGATGAAGATGGCGTTCTGCTTCATCAATGCCAGCTGGTCGCGGCCGATCATCCAGCGCGTGGACGGCACGTCGGGGACGTGCAGGCTGACGACGTCGGCGCGTGCCAGAAGCTCCTCGAGCGAGCCCACCTGGCGGGCATTGCCCATGGCCAGCTTGGTGATGACGTCGTAATACAGGACGTCGAAGCCGAGCGACTCGGCGAGCACCGACAACTGGGCACCGATGCTGCCGTAGCCGATGATCCCCAGTGTCTTGCCACGTGCCTCGTGGGAATTCTTGGCCGACTTCAACCAGCCGCCCTGGTGAGCGCGGGCGGACTTCTCCGGAATGCCGCGCAGCAGCATGATGGCTTCGGCGAGGACCAGCTCGGCCACCGAGCGGGTATTGGAATACGGCGCGTTGAAGACCGGAATGCCGCGTTCGAGAGCGGCGTTGAGATCGACCTGGTTGGTGCCGATGCAGAAGCAGCCCACGGCGGTCAGCTTCTCGGCGGCGGCGAACACACGCTCGGTGAGCTGTGTGCGCGAGCGCAGGCCGATGAAGTGGACGTCGCGGATCTTCTCGACCAGCTCGTCCTCGGACAAGGAAGTGGAGAGCGTTTCGATGTTGGTGTAACCGGCATTCAGGAGGTTGTCCACGGCGGACTGGTGAATGCCCTCGAGCAGCAGGATCTTGATCTTGCTCTTGTCCAGAGACGTCTTGGCCATTGTCGGTTCAACCCTTTCGTCGACTGATGCGACGTATGTCTATCGGTATGGTGGTGGCCTGTCCATTGGGGCGACCCGAGGCGAGAAAAGGGTGGGGGGCGCCCAGCGACAGGGGCCATATCGTAGCACAGGCGACCGCGTTGCGGATGAAATCGCTGCACCTTGCACATGAGCGCGATACACGGGCGGCGCGTGTCGTACTCGCCGGGGCAGACGCGTCCCCGGGGCTTGGGTGTATACTGTGGGGCCAAATCTTGGCAAGCCGGGCCGCCTCCATCGGTCCGCACGGATGAGCGAGAAGCGCCATGGCGGAAACGGATGCGTCGATCAGCGGCGCCGCCCAGCCTGACGAAACGGATGTTGATGAACGCGCGCCGGAGGACTTCGCGGCCACGTTGGCGCGGCTGGAATCTCTGGTGGCCCAGCTGGAATCCGGGGAGCTCTCCCTGGAAGCCTCGCTGGTGGCGTTCGAGCGCGGCGTCCACCTGACGCGGGACGCCCAGCAGCGCCTGGAAAACGCCGAACTGCGCGTCAAGGCCTTGCTGGAGCAGCCCGATGGCAGCTTCCAGACGGTGCCGTTCGAGACCGGGGAGGCCGATGGTGAGCGTTGAGCCCTTGAGCGACCGCGACATCATGACCACGGCCCGTGCGCGCACCGAGCAGGTGCTCGCCGGTATCGTCGAGCGTGCGGCGCCCGTCTCCGGCGAGCTCGACGCCGCCATGCGGTACAGCGTGCTGGGGGGCGGCAAGCGCCTGCGCCCGATCCTGGTCTACGCGGCCGGCCATGCGCTGGGCGCCGAGGACAAGGCCCTGGATGCGCCGGCCGCTGCCGTCGAGCTGATCCACGCCTACTCGCTGGTGCACGACGACCTGCCGGCCATGGACGACGACGACATGCGTCGTGGCCGTCCCACCGTACATCGTGCCTACAGCGAGGCGATGGCGATTCTGGCCGGTGACGCCCTGCAGACACTGGCCTTCGAGGTATTGGCCGAGACGCGTCACCCGCGCCTGGGGGCGATGGTGCGTGCGCTGGCCAACGCCTCGGGACGCGAAGGCATGGCCGCCGGACAGGCGCTGGACCTTTCCGCCGTGGGCGGGCGCCTGGATGTCGACGCGCTGGCCACCATGCACGGCTACAAGACCGGTGCGCTGATTCGTGCCGCCGTGCGTCTGGGCGCCCTGGCCGCGGCCGACGAGGACGACCCTCGTGTGGCGGCCCTGGACACCTACGCGGCGGCCATCGGCTTGGCGTTTCAGATCCAGGATGACATTCTCGATGTCGCCGGCGACGCCGCGACCCTGGGCAAGGCCACCGGCGCCGATGCGGCGCGTGCCAAGCCTACTTATCCGGCCTTGCTCGGCCTTGATGGCGCCCGTGCCAAGGCGCGAGGCTTGCTCGACGAGGCCCTGAGCGCTCTGGCTCCGTTGGGCGAACGTGCCTATCCTCTGGCCGAGCTGGCCCGCCACATGATCGACCGCGATCACTGATCGGTTGTAGATAACGCTTATGAAGCTGTTCGACGAGATTCCTGCCGAACGTCCGGCCACGCCCTTGCTCGATACCTGCGAGCATCCCGCGGCGTTACACGATTTCAACGCGACCCAGTTGCGCCAGCTGGCCGACGAGTTGCGTGCCTATTTGCTGTACAGCGTCGGCTGTACCGGCGGACACTTCGGCGCCGGCCTGGGCGTGGTCGAGTTGACCGTGGCCCTGCATCACATCCTGGATACGCCGTATGACCGCCTGGTGTGGGACGTCGGCCACCAGGCCTACCCCCACAAGATCCTGACCGGGCGTCGCGAGCAGATGTCGACCATTCGGCAGTTCGGGGGGCTGGCGGCGTTTCCCAAGCGCGACGAGTCACCCTATGACACCTTCGGTGTCGGTCATTCGAGCACCTCGATCTCGGCGGCGCTGGGCATGGCGCTGGCGGCGCGGACCAAGGGCGAGCGGCGTCGTGTGTGTGCGGTCATCGGCGATGGCGCCTTGAGCGCGGGCATGGCATTCGAGGCGCTGGCGCATGCCGGCCATGTCGATGCCAACATGCTGGTGATTCTCAACGACAACGAGATGTCGATCTCCGAGAACGTCGGCGGCATGGCGAGCTATCTGGCACGCATTCTGGTCAGCAAGCCGTACACGGTGATGCGCGAGAACAGCAAGCGCGTGCTCTCGCACCTGCCGGGCGCGCTGGAGCTGGCCCGGCGCACCGAGGAGCACGTCAAGGGCATGGTCAGCCCGGCGACCCTGTTCGAGGAGATGGGATTCAACTACATCGGTCCCATCGACGGTCATGACCTGCCGACGCTGGTGCAGACGCTGGGCAACATGGCGAATCTGGAGGGGCCGCAGTTCCTGCATATCAAGACCTGCAAGGGGCGCGGCTTTCGTCCCGCCGAGGCCGATCCCATCGGTTACCACGCCATCACCAAGCTCGAGAAGACCACCAGCGAGCCGCCGCCCAAAAAAGAGCCGCGCTCGCCCAACGCGGCCACGGCGGAGCCGGAAGCCCAGCCCAAGCCCCAGCCCAAGCCGCGCAAGTATTGCAATGTCTTCGGCGAGTGGATCTGCGACATGGCGGCGGTGGACGCGCGTCTGATCGGCATCACGCCGGCGATGCGCGAGGGCTCCGACCTGATCCGCTTCTCGCGCGAGTATCCCGAGCGCTACTACGACGTGGCGATCGCCGAACAGCATGCGGTGACGCTGGCGGCGGGCATGGCGTGCGAGGCGATGAAGCCCGTGGTGGCGATCTACTCGACCTTCCTGCAGCGCGGCTATGACCAGTTGATCCACGACGTGGCGGTGCAGGCGCTCGATGTGACCTTCGCCATCGACCGTGCCGGCGTGGTGGGCGAGGACGGCCCGACTCACCATGGTGCGCTGGACCTTTCCTTCCTGCGCTGCATTCCCGGCATGATCGTGCTGGCACCCGCCGATGAGGCCGAGTGTCGAGCCATGCTGAGCGCCGCGTACCATCACCCCGGACCGGCGGCGGTACGTTATCCGCGGGGCACCGGTCCCGGCACGCAGGTGGCATCGAACCTGGAGGCGCTGCCCATCGGCGAGGCCGAGACACGGCGCAGCGGTCGCGAAGGCGGCGTGGCGTTGCTGGCGTTCGGCAGCATGAACGGCCCTGCCGGCGAGGTGGCCGAGCGTCTCGATGCCACGCACCTCAACATGCGCAGCGTGAAGCCGCTGGATCGTGAGGCGATCCTCGCGGCAGCGCGCGACCACCGGCTGCTGGTGACCCTCGAGGAGAGCGTCGTCGCCGGCGGCGCGGGAAGCGGCGTCAATGAACTCCTGGCCGCCGAGGGTGTCCAGGTCGAAGTATTGAACCTGGGGCTGCCGGACGATTTCGTCGAGCACGGCAACCCCGCCGAGTTGCTGGCGGCGTGCGGGCTCGATGCCGAGGGTATCGAGACCGCGGTACGCCGGCGCTGGGGTACGCCACTCCACGATGACTAACATTTAGCGACAAGACGGAAACTTCATGCTGATCGCCATTTTGATTGGGGCCGGGCTCGGCTTCATGTTCGGTAAATTGCCGGGACTGATTATCGGTGCCTTATTGGGGTATTGGGTCGCGCGGCGTCTGGTACGCCGTGTGGTCATCTCCAAGCTATCGCAAATGCAGGGCCAGTTCCTCGACTCGACGTTCGCGGTCATGGGGTGCGTCTGCAAGGCGGACGGCCATGTCAGCGGCGACGAGCTGCGTGTCGTCGAGGCACTTTTTGAGCGTTTACGCTTGAACGAAGAGCAGCGCGAGCGTGCGAAGGCGGCCTTCGAACGCGGCAAGGCCGATGACTTCGACCTCGATGCCGAATTGGCCACGGTGCGGCGCGTGACCGGCGGGCAGCGCGCGCTTTTGCAGGTGTTCCTGCAAGTCCAACTCTCGGCCATTGCCGCCGATGGCGAGTTGCATCCCGCCGAGCATGACATGCTGCTGCGCGTGGCGCGCGGACTGGGATGTAGCGAAGCTGAGATCGAACAGATCGAGGCCATGTTGCGTGGCGGTCAGCAGCAGGCGGGCGGTGGCGCGACATCGCAGCAGGCGCTGACCGATGCCTACCGAGTGCTCGGTGTGGAATCCGATGCCAGCGATGCCGAACTCAAGCGGGCCTATCGCCGCCTGATGAGCCAGAACCATCCCGACAAGCTGGCGGGCAAGGGGCTGCCGGAAAGCATGCGCGACATGGCCGAGGCGCGTACCCAGGAAATCTCCCACGCGTACGACCTGATCAAGAAGGCCCGAGAGGCGAACGCCTGACCCCCGCGGCGCTTCGCCCACGACGCAGAGAAGCCCCCGGCCTTGGCCGGGGGCTTCTTGCTTTCGGCGAGTCGGTGCGGCGTCAGCTGCCGCGGTAGGTGGAATAACCGTAGGGGCTCAACAGCAGCGGAATATGGTAGTGCTGCGAGGGGTCGGTCACTTCGAAGGGCACCGGAATCTCGGGGAAGAAGGTCCGGGTATCGTGCTCGGCGAACCAGTCACCGGTCTCGAAGGTCACGCGGTAGACACCCGCCGTGAAGTCCCGGTCGTCGGGATAGAGCGCCGAGATGCGGCCCGACTCGGCCGTGATGCCGGTCGCCAGGGACTCCCAGCCGCTCTCGGTGCGCTTCTCGAGCTGGACCTCGATCCCCGGCGACGGCTGGCCGGACTGGATGTCGAGCACGTGTACGCTCAGCGGGTTGTCGGCAGCCAGGGCCGGGGCGGCGGCGCCGAGGCCGAGGGCGGCGATCAGCGTGCGGGATAGACGCATGGGTAGACCTCCTGTCGTGATGAAGGTGTCATCCTGGCAGCGCCTTGCCGTCACCGGCCTGACGGCAGGATTACGACTTTGTAATGGGCAGCCCGCGCGCGACGGGCTAGCCTGTGGCGTCATTTAGCGAGAGGCATGCTGCATGCGCATCCTGCTGGTGGAAGACGAAAGCAAGACCGCCGACTACCTTGCCAGGGGGCTGGGCGAGGCCGGATACCGGGTCGAGGTGGCCCGGGACGGGCTGGACGGCCGGCACCTGATCGAGGAGGCCGACTTCGAGCTGATCATCCTCGACGTCATGTTGCCGGGGCTCGACGGCTGGGAACTGCTGCGGCTGATCCGGCGCCATGGCCAAGTGCCGGTGTTGTTCCTGACCGCCCGGGATGCCGTGGAATACCGGGTCAAGGGATTGGAGCTGGGCGCTGACGACTATCTGGTCAAACCCTTTTCTTTCGTCGAGCTGCTGGCCCGGGTGAGGACGCTGCTGCGCCGTGGTCCGCTGCGGGAGCGGGAGCGCTTCCAGGTGGCCGATCTGCACATGGACGTGCTGAAACGCCGGGTCACGCGGGGCGAGACGCGGCTTGCGCTGACCAACAAGGAGTTCGCGCTGCTGCAGCTGCTGCTCGAGCGCGAGGGCGAGGTATTGTCACGGACCTTGATCGCCTCCGAGGTGTGGGGCATGAACTTCGACAGCGACACCAATGTGGTGGAGGTGGCCGTGCGGCGGTTGCGGGCCAAGGTGGACGACCCCTTCACGCGTCGGCTGATTCACACCGAGCGTGGCATGGGCTACGTGCTGGAGGACCGCTGTTGATGCGCGCACCGGCCTCTTTGTCGATGCGCCTGTCGCTGTTGTTCGCCCTGGTGAGTCTGGGGCTGCTCGGCGGCCTGGGCGCCTATCTCTACCATGCCCTGGGCCAACAGATCGCCTGGCGCGACGACCAGATGCTGCAGGGTCGCCTCGAACGCATGGAAGCGCTTCTGGACGACGGCGAGAGCATCGCGGCGCTGCGCCGCCGCCCGCTGCTCTATGCCAACATGCTGGGCAATCGCGAGAGCCTGCTGTGGATGCTCGATGCGCGCGGCGTGCCGCTGATCGAGGTCAATCCCCCGGGCCTGCCGGTGCCGGAACTGCCGCCGGCTCCGGAGGGACGACTCGGGGAGCATCCTGCCGCCGGGTCGACGCGCCTGGCCTGGCGCAGTCTCGAGCATGACGGGCGCCGCCTGACCCTGGTGGCCGGCAAGACGCTCGATGAGCGCGAGCGGATGCTGGCCGCCTATCGGTTGCGACTGTGGCTCGCCATGGGGGCGGGCGCGGTGCTGGCCTGCGGCCTGGGCTGGGGCGTCGCCCGGCGCGGGCTGCGCCCGGTGAGACGGCTGGCCGCGCGGGCGCGCACCATCGACGTGGCGCACCTGCATCAGCGGCTGGAGGCGAACGACGAGACGGCGGAGCTGCGCGAGCTGAGTCGCGCGCTCAACCAGATGCTGGCGCGCCTGGAGGAAGGGTTCGCCCAGCTGTCGCGCTTTTCCGAGGACCTCGCCCACGAGATGCGTACGCCCCTGGGCAATCTGCTGGGGGCGACCCAGCAGGCCTTGCAGCGGGAGCGCACGGCAGAGGAATACCGTCAACTGCTGGGCTCTCACGTCGAAGAGTACGAGCGACTGTCGCGCATGATAGAGACCATGCTGTTCCTGGCACGCACCGAGCAGCCTGCGAGGGTGCTGCCCCGTGAAACGGTCGATCTGCGAGGCCTCGCCGACCAGCTCTGCGACTATTTCGAGGGCATGGCCGACGAGGACGGTCGCGAGCTGGCGAGCGACATGCAGGGGCGGGTGATGGCCAATCTCGACCTGCTGCGCCGAGCGCTCGCCAACCTCATCGATAACGCGCTGCGCCATGGACGCAGCGGTACCGAGATCCGTCTGGTGTCGCGGCGAGAGGCCGGGGACTGGCACCTCGGGGTGGTCAATCACGGGGAACCGATTCCCGATGCGGAGCGGGCGCGGCTCTTCGAGCGCTTCTATCGCGGCGATCCGGCGCGATCCCGGCCGGTGGGCACCGGTGGCCTGGGGCTGGCCATCGTGCATTCCGTGGCGCAGCTGCATGGGGGCGAGGCCTGGTGCGAAAGCGACGCGGCCGTCAACGTCTTCTGGTTGAGCTTGCCAGCGGATGACGATGACCGCGTTGACAGCTGCCCGGTGCGCCGGTAACTCTGAACGGTGTCATCGCCTGCACGGCGCAACCCGGGAGACGCGGATGCCAGCGAGACTGAAGACCTATCGCGCCGTGGCGCACCTGCTGGGCGTGCTGGATGGGCTGGGATGGCGAGTGGGGTATCGCTATGGCGATCGTCAGCTGCTGGAGAAAGTCATCCTGCCCTCGCTGGCGGCGGATGTCGGCGCCGGTCATGTGTTGCTGGTGGGATGCGCCTGGTACACGCGCGACTACCCCGAATTCTTCGCCCGGGCACGCGTCTCGACGCTGGATGTCGACCCCGCCAAATCGCCCTTCGGGAGCCGGCGCCACGTGGTTGCCGACATGACCTCCCTGGAACGGCACTTCGCCCCCGCCAGCCTGGACGCCGTGATCTGCAACGGTGTGCTTGGCTGGGGACTCAACGCACCCGATGACATCGAAGCCGCGTTCTCGGCGGTGGCGACATGCCTGCGTCCCGGCGGCCATCTCCTGCTGGGCTGGAACGATATCCCGCCGTACAACGCCGTGCCGCCGGAAGCCGTGACGGCGCTCGAGGCGCTGCATCCCGGCACGATTCCGGGCCTCGATCAGCACAGCGTGATCGCCCTGGAACGCAACCAGCATTGTTATCAGGCGTTCCGCAAGCCGGAGGTCCGGGCATGAGTCGCGCCGCTGGAGACGCACGATGCTGATCGCGGGCTGGGGCGTGCTCTTCGGCGTACTGCTTTGCGGCTTACTGCTTGTCGTGGCCTGTCTCCTCGGGCTACGGCGCATGACACGTGCCCTGGCTCGTGACGCCGAAGCGCGATTGCCGCCACGAGGCGCCTTCATCGAGACCCCCGGCGGACGCTTGCATTACGTCGAGGCGGGGAGCGGGCCACCGCTGGTGCTGATTCATGGCCTGGGCGGTCAATTGCAGCACTTTACCTATGCCGTGATCGAGGCGTTGCGTGACGACTATCGTGTCATCGCCTTTGATCGGCCGGGTTCGGGCTATTCCGACACCACCGACAACGAGCGTGCCCGCTTGCCTTGTCAGGCGCGCGCCGTGCACGAGGCCTGGCGGGCGCTGGGCGTCGAGCGGCCGCTGGTGGTGGGGCATTCGATGGGAGGCACGCTGGCGCTGACACTGGCCCTGGAGTTCCCCGACGATGTCGCGGGATTGGCGTTGCTCGCGCCTCTGATCGAACGGGTCGATGATGTGCCGCCGCCGATGCGGCTCTTGGCGATTCGCTCGCCACGCCGGCGGCGCTGGATGGCCGATACCCTCGCCGTGCCCCTGACAAGCTGGACGTCGCGGCGGACCCTGGCACAGGTGTTCGCGCCGGAGCCGGTCCCCGGAGATTACGCCGTGCGTGGCGGCGGTATCCTGGCGCTGCGACCCCAGGCCTTCCATGCGGCGTCGACCGACCTGGCAATGCTCGAGCACGAACTGCCTCGGCAAGTGCGCCGCTACGCGGCGCTGAAAGTGCCGCTGGGGATCATGTTCGGCACGCACGACCGCATCCTGGACCCGGCGTGTCATACCCGCCCCATGCAGCGTCGCCACCCCGACATGCTGCTGCACCTGGAGCCCGGTGCGGGGCACATGCTGCCGATCACGCGGCCCGAGGCCACGGTGGCGTTCATTCGGCGCATGGCCGAGCGCAGTCACCTGGCGACGACGGCTTGAACTGCCCCTGCCCCTCGATCCATCCGGCTTGATCAGGCCTCCAGACCTGCCCAGAAAACCGCCCAGGCCCCCTCCAGACGCTGCTCGAAGGTATCGGCGTCGTAGTAGAAGTTCTCGGCGAAGAGACCGTCCATCAAGCAGTAGAAGGCGGCGATGAACTGTGTCTCGGGCAGTGCCCGCAGTTCGCCGGATTGGCGGCCTTCCGTGAAGAGCGCGTGCAGGTGCGCATTGATGCGGTTCTCGTTGTCGTGGGAGATCGCCGCGACGTCGGCGGCCACGTCGGTGGGAGGAAACAGCAGGTAGCGCTTGTAGAACACGCCCTGGTGCTCGCGTCGGATGAACGTGGCGCAAGCATGGATGAGGCGCTCGAAGCGCGCGCGCGTGGGCAAGCCGCGGGAGTGGGTCAGGCTGTCGTCGATGAGCGTGACGATGCCGCTTTCGACATCCTCGAAAATCGCCAGGAAGAGCGCCGCCTTGTTGGGGAAGTGATTGTAGATGGACGGCTTCTTGATGCCCGTTTCGGCAGCGATGTGCGCCAGGCTGGTGCCTTCGTAGCCGTGCCGGGCGAACAGGGCGAGGCCGGTTTGTTTGAGCTTGTCACGGGTATGCACGAAAAATTCCTGAGCCTGCGTGAAGGTCCTCATGATCGCGGCTCGGGCACGCGATTGCCAAGTCATGGCGCAAACTCTATACTAACGACCGTTAGTTAGTTGCGTGACGCCAACCGGCGTTGCCCCCGGAAGACGCGAGGCGTCGGCGATCGAGGAGAAAAGGATGACGATGCGTTGGTTGATTCTGCCGCTGGCGGCGCTGGCCGAAGTCGGCTGGGCGACGGGCTTGAAACTCGCCAGCAGTCCTCTCGAGTGGCTGGCGACCGTGATCGTGGCCGCCATGAGCTTGTTGCTGGCGGTACGTGCCGTGCGTTTTCTGCCGGCCAGTACCGTCTATACGGTCTTCGTGGGCCTGGGGGCGGCAGGCACGGTGGTGGCCGATGCCTGGCTGTTCGGAACACGCTTTTCCTGGCCCTCGCTGGCTTGCATCGGGGTGATTCTGGTGGGAGTCATCGGCCTGCACCAATTCAGCGGCAAGCCCGCCGCGCCGGCATCGGTCTCGCGTACCGACGCCTCACGGGAAGGAGTATCGTCATGACCTGGCACTGGTTGGCCCTGTTGGGCGCGGGAATTTTCGAAGTACTCGGGGTCGTCGGTTTCGCGCGGGTGAGTCGAGGCCGGGCGCTCGCCGGCGGCTTGCTCATGACACTAGGGTTCGGCACGGCGCTCGGCTTCCTGGCCCTGGCCATGCGCGGCATCGACCTGGGCATCGCCTATGCCGTGTTCACCGGCATCGGGACTGTCTGTGGCACCTTGCTGGGAATGCTATACTGGGGAGAGTCACGCCATCCCCTGCGAATCGCCTTTACCGCACTGATTGTCCTGGGTGTAGTGGGGCTCAAGCTGCTGGCTTGAGTCACGGTGTTTTCTATCTACCCCATAGACCAAGACTATAAGTGCGATAGTAAGACTATAGTAGGATAATGTTTAGCGGGCTAATAGAATGTGTCGTGTTCACTCACGACAAGGAGACATTCCCATGGCACGTTCCATCACTGCTATTGCACTTCTGGCCGCCGCCCTGCCACTGGCCGCCCAGGCCAGCACGGCTTCCCAACAAGCCGCTGCCGTGAATCACGAACCGCTGCAAGTGGCGTCTCAAACGACGACCGGGTCGAGCGTGCGCCACGCCGATGCGGCAGGTTATCGCGATGCCGGCATGAGTGTCGCCATGGCGGACAGCCAGCGTGCCGTCAATGCGGATGCCCATGACGTCGATCGCGCCGACGACGATCGCAGCTGGCTGGAGATCCTGTCCGACAACAACCGTGACCTCGGTGCGCCCGCCGGCTGGTAACCGGGACGTTTCACCATGCCTTGCGCGTTGTATGCGTGCCTCGCTGGATGGCATCGGGACGGTGCGTGCCCGCCGGCACGGCGGACACGCGAATGGGTCAGAACTTGTAGTTGATGCTGAAGTAATGGCCGGGCCCTGAGGTGTCCTGACGGACGCCTGAGGCGTCGGTGTCGTCGCGATAGAAGGCCATGTTGTTGTACAGCTTCAAGCCATAACCGATGGCAAAGCGATCCGCGTGGTAGTACAGCCCGTTGAACCATTCCAGGCTGTTGCTGCTGCGTCCCGCCTGATCGGCCACGGTGTCCGCGCCGAACTTGTAATCCAGATACCCCTGGTAGGCGAGGAAGTCGCCGTTGCCGAAGGTATAGAACGGCTTGAACCAGTCGGTGGAGACCATGAAGCCGTCCCAGGAATTCTCGTCCGGGCCACCGTAGTTCTCGCGCACGTAGCGCGCGGTGAGGTTGAGGCCGATTTCGCCGAACCAGGGCACTGCCACATCCGACCCCAGGCCCACGTAGTGCTCCCACAGGCCGCCGCTCGGGCCGTTGTCACCGATGTTGGTCACGGTGGCGATGTACCACTCCTTGACCGGCCCCACCGAGAGGTCGCGACCGCTCATGGCGTCCAGCGAGAAGCGCGGCGCGAGCTTGATGAACATATTGTCGCCGCCATTCTGATCGTCGCTGCCGTCGTCGAGGGCATCGAACATGTCGACATAGCCGTAGAGATCGACGATGCCCGAACGCCCGCCGAATTCCATTTCCACATAGGTATCCTGGGCATTGCGGAACGGCAGGCGATTGTCCTCGCTGTGCATCAGGTTGAAGGTCAACCACAGGTTGTCGTCTTCGTGAATGCCGTCCGAGTAATCCGCGGCCAGGGCGGGACTACTGCAGACCATGGTGGCCAGGAACGTGGCGCCGAGCCACTTGCTTGTTGTCGTCTTTGTCATGGTCGTGGTTTCCATCTTTACGATTGTTGCGTTGCGGTCGAAAGACGCGCCGGGCCCGGTGGTCGATCCGGCGCGGGATTCCCGTCGACGCCGTGGGGAGGCGTCGACAGCCTCATGCCAAGCTGATGAAGAGCCCGGCGATGGTGGCCGACATCAGGTTGGAAAGCGTCCCGGCGAGCACGGCCTTGAGGCCATAGCGGGCGATTTCCTGGCGGCGGTTGGGCGCCATGAGACCGAGCCCGCCGAGGAGAATGGCGATCGAGGACAGGTTGGCGAAGCCGCAAAGCGCGAAGGACAGCACGGCGGCGGTGTGCTTGGACATGGCCTCGCCGGTGGCGGCCACGACGATATCGCCGGAGATGTACGGCGCCAGGTTGATGAAGGCGACGAACTCGTTGACGACGATTTTCTGACCGATGAACGAGCCGGCGAGCGTGGCTTCGCTCCAGGGAATGCCCAGCAGGAAGGCCAGCGGCGCGAAGAGCCAGCCGAGAATCATTTCCAGACTCAGCGACTCCATGCCGAACCAGCCGCCCACGCCGCCGAGAATGCCGTTGAGCAATGCGATCAGACCGATGAACGCCAGCAGCATGGCCCCCACGTTGGCTGCCAGCATCATGCCGGATGTGGCTCCGGTGGCCGCGGCGTCGAGCACGTTGGCGGGCTTTTCGTCTTCCTCGATCTTCTCTTCGGCTCGCGAGATGCTGTCATCGGGCTTTTCGGTCTCCGGCATCAGCAGCTTGGCGAACAGCAAACCGCCCGGCGCCGCCATGAAGGAAGCCGCGATCAGGTACTCCATGGGAATGCCCAGGCTCGCGTATCCTGCCAGTACCGAGCCCGCCACCGACGCCAGGCCCCCGCACATGACCGCGAACAGCTCGGAGCGTGTCATGGAGGCAATGAAGGGGCGCACGACCAGGGGGGCCTCGGTCTGACCGACGAAGATATTCGCCGTGGCCGACATCGATTCGGTGCGAGAGGTGCCCAGCACGCGCTGAAGCGCGCCCCCCAGCAGGCGGATGATCCACTGCATGATCTTCAGGTGGTAGAGCACGGCGATCAGCGACGAGAAGAAGATGATGACCGGCAATACCTTGAAGGCGAAGACGAATCCGACGCTCTCGGGGTTGGCCAGGTCGCCGAACAAGAAGTTGATGCCATCGTCGGCATAGACGATGACCTGACTGACTCCCTCCGAGAGGGTTGCCAGGACGGCTTGTCCGAAGGGAATGTAAAGCACGAAGGCGCCGATGGCGGCCTGGATGGCGAAGGCACCGCCAACCGTACGCAACCGGATCGACTTGCGATCGGAGGAAAACAGCACCGCGATAAGGATCAGCGTCGCCATCCCTACCAGGCTCATGATAGTGGTCATGTCAGCATCCTGATGACGTTCGATTGTGGGTTGTTATACAGGGAACGGCATACGCCAGTGTTGGCTTGTCGTCTTGTTATTAGAGTCACAGTTTGATGCTATTAAAGTAACACGCCCCAGGTGATGTCAACTCTCTCCCATGAATTCGTGACTCGAAAAACAGCCATCGTGTTCCATGTCGTTGTCTTAACAAGAGAATGTGCAAAATCGATCAAAAAACGGTTCGCACTGAGGTGCGCGTGGCCGGCATGGGGGAGGTCCGGCACGTCGTCGCCGAATGCGGCGCGCAAGGCGATATGAGTGGCCGGGCGTGCATCAGGGGCCTACGCTGACGGGCGCATCCTTCATCCTTGGTCTGGAGTCTCCCATGCATCCGGTCGTGCACACGCTGGTCATCGGCGTCATCAGCTATCTGGTTCTGATCGTCATCATCCGCCTCTCCGGCAAGCGCACGCTGTCGAAGTGGAACGCCTTCGATTTCGTGGTCACCATCGCGCTGGGGTCGACGCTGTCGACGGCGCTGGTCTCGACGCAGGTCTCGCTGGCGCAGAGCATCACGGCGTTCGTGCTGATCGTCGCGCTGCAATTCGCCATCACCTTCACGTCGGTGCGCTCTCGGCGGGTCAAGAATCTGGTCAAGTCGCAGCCGACGTTACTGCTCTTCCAGGGGCGGTTCCGTGCCGAGACGATGGCCCAGGAGCGTGTCGTCGACGCGGAGGTGCGCGCGGCGATCCGCGAGAACGGCATCGCCGACGTGGAGCGTGTGTATGCGGTGGTGCTGGAGACCGACGGTACCTTCAGCGTGATTCCCGAGGCCGGCGACAGCGATTCGGCCTTGCAGGGCGTGGCGGGGCTGCCGACGTCGTGACGTCGCCGACAGCCCTTGCCGCCCAGGCGCGCTCAGTTTGCTTCGTGCGCCGAGGAGGGCGTGGTGGCGGCCTCCAGGAAACCGCCCGACTGGCGTCGCCATAGCCGTGCATAGAGGCCGTTCTGGCGGATCAGTTCTGCATGGCTGCCCTGCTCGACGATGCGTCCTTGCTCCATGACCACCAGCCGGTCCATGGCCGCGATGGTGGAGAGGCGGTGGGCGATGGCGATGACCGTCTTGCCCCGCATCAGCTGATCGAGGTTCTCCTGAATCGCGGCCTCGACGTCGGAATCCAGCGCCGAGGTGGCCTCGTCGAGAATCAAAATCGGCGCGTCCTTGAGCATGACGCGGGCGATGGCCAGGCGTTGGCGCTGGCCGCCGGAGAGCTTGACGCCGCGTTCGCCGACATGGGCCTCGAAGCCCCGCCGTCCGTGGATGTCGCGCAGCGACTCGATGAATTCCGCCACATGGGCCTGTTTCGCCGCCTGCCACGCCATGTCGTCGGTGGCGTCGGGTCGGCCGTAGAGGAGGTTGTCGCGCACCGAGCGATGCAGCAATGAGGTGTCCTGCGTCACCATGCCGATTTTCGCGCGCAGGCTTTCCTGCGTCACGTCGGCGATGTCCTGCCCGTCGATGCGAATCGCGCCTCCTTCCAACTCGAAAAAGCGCAGCAGCAGGTTGACCAGGGTCGACTTGCCGGCGCCGGAAGGGCCGATCAGCCCGATCTTCTCGCCGGGGCGAATATGGAGCGAAAGGTCGTCGATGACGCCGCTGCCCTTGCCGTAGTGAAAGCGAATATGGTTGAACACGATCTCGCCGCGATCGATGGCGAGCGGTTTCGCCTCGGGTGAGTCCTCGATCTGGCGAGGCAGGGAGAGCGTCGCCATGCCATCCTGCACGGTGCCGATGTTCTCGAACAGCGCGGAGACTTCCCACATGATCCACTGCGACATGCCCCACAGCCGCATCACCAGCCCCAGGGCCACGGCGACCGCCCCCACGCTGACCGCCTCGATCAGCCATAGATGGATCGACAGCCAGCCGATGCTGAACAGCAGCAGTGCGTTGAGCAGGTAGAGCAGGCCGTAGAGGCCGGTGACCAGCCGCATCTGACGATGCACGGTGAGCAGGAAGCCATGCATGACTTCCTTGGCGAAGGCGGCTTCCCGCTGGGCATGAGAGAACAGCTTGACCGTCTGGATGTTGCTGTAACTGTCGACGATGCGACCCGTCATGCGCGATCGCGCGTCGGCCTGGGATTTGGACACACGCCCCATGAGCGGCACGAACACCCGCAGCAGCACGAGGTAGCCGGCCAGCCACGCGACCAGGGGAAGTGCCAGCCGCCAGTCGGCGTTGCCCACCAGCAGCAGCGTGCCGAGAAAATAGACGCTGACGTAGTTGAGCACGTCGAACAGCTTGATCACGCACTCGCGTACGGCCAGCGCCGTCTGCATCACCTTGGTGGCGATGCGTCCGGCGAATTCGTCTTGATAGAAGCCCATCGATTGTCGCAGCAGGTAACGGTGCGCCTGCCAGCGGATGCGCATGGGAAAGTTGCCCATCAGGGTCTGCTGCTGGAACAGCGAATGCAGCCACACCATGCCGGGCAGCAGGACCAGCACGATCAGCGCCATGCCGGTCAGCTTCCAGCCCTGGTCGGCGAGAAACGTCTCGCGGTCCTGGGCGGCCAGCCAATCGACGATATTGCCGAGAAACCCGAACATCCACACTTCGATGCCGGCGATGAGCGCCATCAGCACCGTTGCCGTCAGCAGGTAGGGCCAGGCGCCGCGCGTGTAATGCAGGCAGAAGGCGATCAGCGTGTCCGGCGGCCGTTGTGGCTCTTCGGGCGGAAAGGGGGCGAGACGGTTTTCGAACCAGCGGAACATGACGATCCTCGTGGGCAGGCGTGACGGACCGACGGGCACGCCGCCGGTCGTAACGATCATAGTGGCCGCGAGGAGATTGGCAATGCGTGGGCCGGCATCATGCGCTCTCGCCACGGTGCGCCGACGGGGGAAAGGGGCGCCGTCGGCGGTGGCGGGAGGTGACGGTCACGCCTGAAAGGGCAGCACGGCGGTATACACGGCGAAGTAGTGGCACACGCTGCCGCCGATCACGAACAGATGCCAGATGGCATGGTGAAAGGGGATCGCCCGGATGGCATAGAACACCACGCCCACGGTGTAGGTGATGCCGCCCGCGACCAGCAGGGCGAGCCCGGGGGTGTTGAGGCGCGCATCGAGCTCGCCGGCGGCCAGCACGATCATCCAGCCCATCAGCAGATAGACGCCCACGCGGAGCATGCCGAAGCGGTGCGGCCAGATGAGCTTGAGCGCGATGCCGCCCAGCGCCAGGCTCCAGATCGTGGCGAGGAGCGTCCACCCCAAGGGGCCGCGCAGGTTGACCAGCAGGAATGGGGTATAAGTCCCGGCGATCAGCAGATAGATCGCGCAGTGGTCCAACACCTGGAAGAGGCGCTTGAGGCGTGCGTGACGCAAGCCATGGTAGAGCGTCGAGGTGGTATAGAGCAGCAGCAGGCAGACCCCATAGAGGCTCACGCTGACGATCTTCCACGGATCGACGTGGGAGGCCAAGCTGGCCACGACGATGAGGACCACCATGCCGGCGAGGCTCAGCGCGGCGCCGATGCCGTGGCTGATGCTGTGCAGTGCCTCCTCGAGGCGCGAATAAGGGACATCGCCTTCCGGCGGGGAAGGCTGCGAGGCATGCGACATGGCAAACTCCCGGACTACATGAGGGCATGACACCCTCGAGACAGCATACCCGTCAGTGTAGTTCGCCGCGCCGGGAAGAAAACCTCAGTGCTCGCGGTCGTCCCTGGCGGCGGGGTCGCCCAGCGCCATCATGTGGCCGAGCTTGCCGACCTTGGTGGCGAGATAATGCTCGTTGTGAGGATTGCGCCCGGCGGTGATCGCCAGGCGTTCGGCGACGCGCACGCCATCGCGCGTCAGGGCGTCGACCTTGCGCGGGTTGTTGGTCATCAGCTTGAGCGCCTGCACGCCCAGATGATCGAGCATGGGCACGCACAGGTCGTAACGGCGCATGTCGGCGCCGAACCCGAGATGCTCGTTGGCCTCCACGGTATCGTAGCCCTGATCCTGCAGGTGGTAGGCGCGGATCTTGTTGAGCAGGCCGATGCCACGCCCTTCCTGGCGCAGGTAGAGCAGCACGCCGCGTCCTTCGTCGGCGATGCGCTTGAGCGCTTCCTGCAGCTGATAGCCGCAATCGCAGCGCATCGAGAACAGTGCGTCACCGGTCAGGCATTCCGAGTGCACGCGCCCCAGCACGGGCTCGGACGTCGAGACATCGCCCAGGGTCAAGGCGACGTGCTCCTTGCCCGTGGCATCGTCTTCGAAGCCGTGCATGGTGAATGTCGCCCATGGCGTGGGCAGTTGGGAGGCGGCGATGAAGCGAATCGTCACGATGAACCTCGGTGGAGCACATGGCGGTGCGGAAAGCGGACGCGTCCGGGGGCGAGTATTCTAGCAGGCCGTGGCGCGCGGCTCATCCCGCGTGTGTGGCGAGATATCGATGCTAGATGGGGATGCGTCACCGTGAATCAAGTCGCCGCGCGCGGCATTCGTTACAATGGTGGGCAAAACCGACGTCTGGAGCTTCCATGCCATTGCAAAACGACCGCCTACTGCGTGCCCTGGCGCGCCAACCGGTAGACCGCACACCGGTGTGGATGATGCGCCAAGCGGGCCGTTATCTGCCCGAATATCGGGAGACGCGCGGCCAGGCCGGCAGTTTCATGGACCTGTGCCGCAACGCCGAACTGGCGTGCGAGGTCACCATGCAGCCGCTTCGCCGCTATGCGCTCGATGCGGCGATCCTGTTTTCCGATATCCTCACGATTCCCGACGCCATGGATCTGGGGCTGTACTTCGAAACGGGCGAAGGCCCCAAGTTTCGCAAGACGGTGCGCAGCGCCGAGGCAGTGGACGCCTTGCCGGTGCCGGATGCCGAGCGGGATCTCGATTATGTGATGAACGCGGTGCGCACCATTCGCCACGAACTGGCGGACAGCGTGCCGTTGATCGGCTTTTCGGGCAGCCCCTGGACGCTGGCGACCTACATGATCGAAGGCGGCTCGAGCAAGGACTTCCGGCACGCCAAGACACTGATGTACGGCGATCCCGCGGCGATGCACGCGCTGCTCGACAAGCTGGCGCGGTCGGTCACCGACTACCTCAATGCGCAGATTCGTGCCGGAGCCCAGATCGTGCAGATCTTCGACACCTGGGGCGGCGTGTTGTCGACGCCGGCCTACCGCGAGTTCTCGCTGGCCTACATGGCGCGCATCGTCGAAGGGTTGATCCGTGAGCACGAGGGACGCCACGTGCCGGTGATCCTGTTCACCAAGCAGGGTGGCCAGTGGCTGGAGACCATCGCCGACAGCGGCGCCGATGCCGTGGGCCTGGACTGGACCACCGAGCTGAGCGACGCCCGGGCCCGTGTCGGGGATCGCGTGGCGCTGCAGGGCAATCTCGATCCCAATGTGCTCTTCGCCTCGCCCCAGGCGATTCGCGATGAGGTGGCGCGCATTCTGGCCAGCTATGGCAGTGGCCCCGGCCATGTCTTCAACCTGGGGCATGGTGTCAGCCAATTCACTGATCCCGATCATGTCGCTGCCTTCATCGAGGCACTGCATGAACTCAGCCCGCGTTATCATGGCTGAACGTGCCATGCTGCTCGTGCTCGACGCCGAGTGCCCGTTGTGTCGGCGTGCGGCACACTTCGTGCTGCGCCACGCGCGGGCGCCGGTGTATCTGGCGAGCTTGCACGACGCGCCGGCCCGACGCCTGGGCGAGCATTTCGGGGTCGACCCCGGCCAGCTCGATAGCGTCTGGCTGGTGCGCGAGGGTGAGCTGCATCGCGACAGTGCGGCGCTGTGGCGCCTGGCGCAAGGGCTGAGATGGCCCTGGCGTGGCCTGGCGGGCCTGCGCTGGTTGCCGCGTGCCTGGCGCGACGGTGCCTACCATGCCGTCGGGCGCCGACGGCATCGGCTGGCGCCGGCGACCGACTGGTCGCGCGAGGTCGAAGGGCACTGGGTGGCGCGTCTGGATGCGTCGGTCTGCCGACGGCTGGCGTTGCCCCGTGCCCTGGCGAGCGACGACGCGGCCTCGGTCCATTCATCATCAGGAGCGTGAGTCATGCGTGTCTCCCTGCGTCATCTTCGCCTGCTGTGCCTGGCGCTGGCCGTCGTCAGCGTCGCCGTGATCGCCTGGGGCAGCCTGACCCCCGGTGCGGACATGCCCCAGGAGCTGCCCTGGGACAAGTTCAACCATTTCATCGCCTATGCGGGGTTGGCGGCGCTGCTGCGCCTGGGCGGTCTGCGCGCGGTGACGGCGCTGGGCCTGGCCATCGGTTACGGTCTTCTCGTCGAAGGCTTGCAGCTGGGCGTGCCGGGGCGCAGCGGTGCCGACGGCGCCGATGCGCTGGCCAATGCGCTGGGCGCGCTCGCCGCCGTGGCAGCCTGCCGCTGGCTGTTGCCGCGGCGCTTTCTTGTTGCGCACGGATAGGCTATGTTGCGCGGTTTTCCGGTGCGTTCGCGGCAGGCCGTGAACGCCGCGACTCCGGCCCCTCGAGGGCTTTCACTAGGGCGATGACGAGGATTCCCATGACCGAGCGTCTCGATCAGGGCTGGTTCACCGAAGTGTTCGACAGCCATGGCAGTGCTTTTTCCCTCATGATCAAGGACAAGCTGCACGAGGTGCAGAGTCCCTATCAGCACCTGGAGGTCTACGCGACCGAGACCTACGGCAATCTGATGGTGCTCGACGGCTGCGTGATGCTCAGCACGCGCGACAATTTTCTCTATCACGAGATGATGGCGCATCCGGCGCTGTTCGCGCATGCCGCGCCCAAGCGTGTGGTGATCATCGGCGGCGGCGATTGCGGGACGCTGCGCGAGGTGCTCAAGCACCCCGGCGTCGAGCAGGTCGTGCAGATCGATATCGATGAAGAAGTCACGCGCGCCTCGCAGCGTTATTTCCCGGAGTTGACGGCTTCCAACGACGACCCGCGCGCCACGCTCAAGTTCGAGGACGGTGTCAAATGGGTCGAGAGCGCGCCGGAAGGCAGCGTCGACGTCATGATCATCGACTCGACCGATCCGGTGGGGCCGGCGGAAGGACTGTTCGAGGTCGACTTCCTGACGCGTTGCCACCGGCTGCTCGCCGACGGCGGCGTGCTGGTGCAGCAAAGCGAGTCGCCGCTGTATCACACCGGCTCGATCATTCGCGAATTGCGCGCCGACATGCAACGCGCGGGCTTCGATAGCGTCGCCACGCTGCCGTTCCCGCAGCCGGTCTACCCCTCCGGATGGTGGAGCGCGACTCTGGCCGGCAAGGGCAGTGACGTGACGCGCTTTCGCGAACGGGATGCCGCCGCGGTGGAATTCCCGCTCGAGTACTACAGCGTCGAGACCCATCGTGGTGCATTGGCGCTGCCGCCGTTCATGCGTCGTGCACTATCGGCGTGATGCGAAACGTGTGAAAGGCGTTAATGACACGTGACTTAGGTATATTGGCTGGGATGGCAAGCTCTTTGCTAATGTGATGCGTGGCTCTCGTATAAGCCACCACAATAAACGCAAGGAGCTTCTGCATGCTTTATAAGAACAAGTTCATTGTTGCCGTTCCGGCTGCCCTGCTACTCAGTGGTTTCGCGACTGCCTCCCAGGCGGCGACCCTCGACGACGTCAAGGAGCGTGGCAACCTCAATTGCGGGGTCAACGTAGGTCTGGCCGGGTTCTCGGCACCGGATGCCGACGGCAACTGGCAAGGGCTCGATGTGGAAACCTGCCGGGGCATCGCCTCCGCGATCTTCGGCGATCCCGATAACGTCGTCTTTACCCCGTTGACCGCGAAGGAGCGCTTCACCGCGCTGCAGTCCGGCGAAATCGACGTGCTGTCACGCAACACGACCTGGACGGCGACGCGTGACAACTCTCTCGGTCTGAACTTCACCGCGACCACCTTCTACGACGGTCAAGGTTTCATGGTGAGCAAGGATCTGAATATCGAGAGCCTGGAAGGCCTCAACGGCGCTTCCATCTGCATTCAGTCCGGCACCACGCACGAGCTGAACCTGGCCGATTACTTTCCCTCCCGCGATATCGAGATCAAGACCGTCACGTTCGACACGCCCGACCAGACCGCTCAGGGGTTCGCTCACGGGCGCTGTGACGTGCTGACCTCCGATACTTCTCAGCTGAGCGCGTTGCGCCTGCAATTGCCCGAACCGGATAGCGTCGAGATCCTCGAGACGCTGATTTCCAAGGAACCGCTGGGGCCGGTGGTGCGCCAGGGGGACGACCAATGGCTGGATATCGTGCAGTGGACCATCTTCGCCATGGTCAACGCCGAGGAAATGGGCGTTAACAGCGACAACGTCGACGAAATGCGCGATAACCCGCCCAACCCCGGGGTAGCACGCCTGCTGGGCAAGGATGGCAACTATGGCGAGCAACTCGGTCTGCCCAACGACTGGGCGTACAACATCATCAAGAACGTCGGCAACTACGGCGAAGTGTTCGCGACCACCGTGGGCGAAGACTCGCCGCTGAAGATTCAGCGTGGCATGAACGCCCTCTGGAACGAAGGCGGGATTCTCTATGCACCGCCGATTCGCTGATACGGCCTGTGAGTACCGGGATCTCTAAGTACCGACGCTGTCGAGTACCGAGGTCTTCAAGTACGCCGCGTGGGCGAGTATTTCGCCCACGCTCCCAGCACCCCGCATGATCTGCGGGGTGCCTTCTCGTGCCAGTGTATTAGAGGATCGACATGTCGCGTTCTCCTTCCGGCGATCGGGTTGCGTTGTGGCGTAATCCGACGTTTCGTGCCTTATTGCTGCAGGGCGTGTTGCTGGCGGCGTTAGTGGCGTTGATCGCCTTCATCGTCGGCAACACGATGGCGAACCTCGAAGCCCGAGGCATCACCACCGGCTTCGGGTTCCTCGATGAACGAGCGGGCTTTTCGATCCCGCAAACCTTGATCGAGTTCTCCGGTGACAGTACGTACGGCCGCACCTTCCTGGTGGGGCTGCTGAATACGCTGCTGGTGTCGGCAATGGGCATCGTGGCGGCGACGATCATCGGGTTCGCGGTCGGCATCGCCAGGTTGTCGCCGAACTGGTTGCTGGCTCGCCTGGCCGGTGCCTACGTCGAGATATTCCGCAACATTCCGCTGCTGGTGCAGATCCTGTTCTGGTATTTCGCGGTGCTGCAGGCGCTGCCCAGCCCGCGTGACAGCCTGAGCCTGATGGAAGTGGTCTTCATCAACGTGCGCGGCCTGGTCATCCCCGACCCGCAGCCGTTGAGCGGTTTCGCGGCCACGCCCTGGGCCTTGCTGGTGGGCATCGTCGCGGCGATCGCATTGGGCATCTACGCGAAACGCCGCCAGGCGCGGACCGGCCAGGCCTTGCCGATCTATTGGCTGGGCGCGGGCTTGATCATCGGGACGCCACTGGCGGTATTCCTGCTGACGGGGGCGCCGCTCGAGTGGTCGATTCCCGAGCTCAAGGGTTTCAACTTCAGCGGCGGCGTCACGGTGATTCCCGAACTCGCCGCCCTCTGGTTGGCGCTATCGATCTACACCGCGTCCTTCATCGCGGAAATCGTGCGTTCCGGCATCTTGTCGGTGCCCAGCGGTCAGGTCGAGGCGTCGCGCGCCCTGAGCCTGCCGGAGGCCATCACGCTGCGCAAGGTCGTGATTCCGCAGGCGATGCGCGTCATCGTGCCGCAATTGACGAGCCAATACCTGAACCTGATCAAGAACTCCTCGCTTGCCACGGCGATCGGGTATCCCGATCTGGTGGCCGTCTTCGCGGGGACGACGCTCAACCAGACCGGCCAGGCCATCGAGATCGTGGCCATGACCATGGCCGTGTACCTGACGATCAGCCTGATCGTATCGGCGCTGATGAATATGTATAACGCGCGCACGCTACTCAAGGAGCGTTGAGATGTCCGGTGAATTCATGCGTGATGAGATGATCGAAGCGCGGCGTCCGCCGGATGCGCGTCGTGGCATTTGGCGGTGGTTCCATCGCAACTTGTTCAATGGCCCCATCAACAGCGTGGTGACGGTGGTCACCATCGGGCTGCTGGCCTGGGGGCTCTGGCCGTTCGTACAGTGGGCACTGATCCAGGCCGACTGGATCGGCGACTCTCGCCAGGCCTGCAGCGGGGAGGGCGCTTGCTGGGTCTTCATCAGCGCGCGTTTCGAATCGATCATCTACGGCTTCTACCCCGAAGCCGCCCGCTGGCGGGTGGATATCGTCTTCGCCCTGATGGCGGGACTGCTGGCCTGGCTGGCGATCCCCAGGGTGCCGGGCAAGCGGTGGGCCGCGGTCATCGCCGTGATCGGCTTCCCGATAGCGGCCTACGTGCTGCTGCTCGGCGGTCACTTCGGTCTGATGTACGTGCCGACCCGTGAATGGGGCGGTCTGATGCTGACCCTGACCGTGGCCACCATCGGCATCGTCGGCTCGTTGCCGATCGGCATCGTGCTGGCGCTGGGCCGTCGTTCCAACCTGCCGTTCGTGCGTGCCGTGAGTGTGGTGTTCATCGAGTTCTGGCGGGGCGTGCCTCTCATCACCGTACTGTTCATGGCCTCGGTGATGCTGCCGTTGTTCGTGCCGACCCAGGTCGAGTTCGACAAGCTGCTGCGGGCGCTGGTGGGCATCATGCTGTTCTGGAGCGCCTACATGGCGGAGGTCGTCAGGGGCGGGCTGCAGGCCATTCCCAGCGGGCAGGATGAAGCGGGCAAGGCGCTGGGGCTGGGCTACTGGCAGCGCATGGGGCTGATCGTGCTGCCCCAGGCCCTGAAACTGGTGATTCCCGGCATCGTCAATACCTTCATTGCGCTGTTCAAGGACACCTCGCTGGTGCTGATCATCGGGCTGTTCGACCTGCTGGCGATCATTCGCGCGGGGCTGACCGACAGTGATTGGCTCGGGTTCGCCACCGAGGGGTACGTGTTCGCCGCGCTGGTGTTCTGGGTGTTCTGTTTCAGCATGTCGCGCTATAGCCAGTACATCGAGAGGCGCCTGCAGACGGGCCACACGAGCTGAACCACACCGACCGAATCGATATAACGATAACGCCAAGGAACTGCATCATGAGCCAAGCGACAGCGACCTCACACGGCGACACGCCGATGATCGAGATGACCGGCCTCAACAAGTGGTACGGCGACTTTCACGTCTTGCGCGATATCGACCTGACGGTCGCCCGCGGCGAACGTATCGTCATCTGCGGCCCCTCGGGATCGGGCAAGTCGACGTTGATCCGTTGCATCAATCACCTGGAAAGCCATCAACAAGGCGAGATCGTGGTCAATGGCGTGCCCATGACCCAGGACGTCAAGCGCATCGAGCAGATCCGCCGCAACGTGGGCATGGTGTTCCAGCACTTCAACCTGTTTCCCCACCTCAGCGTGCTGGAGAACTGCTGCTTGTCACAGACCTGGGTGCAGAAGAAGCCGCGCGCCGAGGCCGAGAAGACCGCGATGGAGTATCTGGAGCGCGTGCAGATCGCCGACCAGGCTCACAAATATCCCGGCCAGCTGTCGGGCGGCCAGCAGCAGCGGGTGGCCATCGCCCGCTCGCTGTGCATGCGGCCCGAGGTGATGCTGTTCGACGAGCCGACCTCGGCACTCGACCCGGAGATGATCAAGGAGGTGCTCGACGTCATGATCGAACTGGCCCGCGAAGGCATGACCATGCTCTGCGTCACGCACGAGATGGGCTTCGCCAAGACCGTGGCCGACCGGGTCATCTTCATGGACCAGGGGCAGATCATCGAGGAAGCCCCGCCGGAGACGTTCTTCAACCAGCCCCGTTCCGAGCGTACCAAGCTGTTTCTCAGCCAGATTCTCGGGCACTGAGCCAGACGAGCCGCCGGTGATGGGCCCACCCTGCCTAGAGGGTGGGCTCCTGACGCTGGCCGGAATCGGCGCGCTGCGAGGCGGCGTCCTGGCGCGAGGTGGTGTCATGCCGCGCTGCCAACGGCTGTCGCGGTTGCGTCACCCGGGCCTGCCCGACCACGCCCTCGTCCGGGTCGAGCGGCCTGGCCGTGCCGATCCAGGACTGTTCCGGGTCGTGCATGGCCGGCCGTCGGTCGATGGCGCGTGTCATCACATCGCCGGGGGCGAAACCACCGCGGCGTGCCAGCATGTGGTGAGGTGCCATCCACAGTTCGGCGAGCAGGCGCAACAACGCCATGGCGAGCAGCAAGGCACCGCCGCCGAGCGCCATCATGGGCCAGCTGGCCTGCCAGGATGCGCCGCTGACACTCGGCGAATGGCGCCATAGCCACACTCCGCCCGCCAGCAGGAGGCCGAGTTGCAGCAGGCAATGAGAAAAGATCAACGTCCGTCGCGGTAACGGGCGACGCATCATGATGAAGTCGCGCATATCGCTCTCCCTGGCAGATGGCGCACATAAGCCGGTGGTTCCCGTTCGGCGCAGGATGTTAGCAGGTTTGCGCCCCGCGCGAACCTATCGGTATCTCGCCACGCGAGCGTCGCGGTGTCACGACAGCGCGGGGTTTGACAGATGCTCGCCGGGTTTCGACGCTTAGAGGGCCGCTGCCCGCCGTGGCTAGTGGGCCAGGCGGAGCAGGAAGCTCCGCGATCCGTCAAGTGACGCCGGGGGAGCCCCGGCCCAAGGAGAAAAGGATGAACAAGCGCTATATCGTGACTGCCAATGCCGCGCGTGCACGCATCTTCGCCCACCAGGCAGGTGTCGTGCGTGAGGTCGAGACCCTGGTCCACCCCGAGGGCCGTCTGCACACCGGCGACCTGCGCACCGGCGGCAAGGGGGAGGCCGACGATAGCGCCACGCACTCCCCTCGCCAGTCCGGCAATGACGACGCCACGATGGAAAAACATGCCGCCTTCTTCGCCAAGGAAGTCGCGGACTATATGCGTCAGGCGCGCACCCAAGGCAAGGCGGATGAGTTCATCATCGCCGCCGCGCCGCATTTCCTCGGGCTATTGCGGCAGAAGCTCGACAAGCCCACCCAGGAATGTGTCATCCATACGCTGGACAAGGATCTTTCCGGGGCCAGCGAAGAAGACCTGGCCGAGAAGTTTCGACCGCCTCTCGGTTGATGCGAAGATTCGCAAGAACATGAAGAATCATCGCGCTTAAAGTTTTTCCCATGAGTGCCGTTAATAAAAGAGGCATCCCCCAACGATAGGCACTCATTTATGTTCACATCGCTACGCACCCGGATCATGGTGGCCTGTGTCGCCATGATCCTGGTCGCCCTGGCCGTTACCGGTGGCGTGAGCTACTGGCTGGTGAGTCAGCAGCAGCGCGTCACCAATATCGACATGTTGAGCGCCGTGGCACGCGGCAATGTCGATGCCATCGCGGATTGGGCGGCCAGCAAGAAACGCTTGATCGAAGCGCTCCCTCCGGCGCTCGACAACGACGACTTCGTTCCCGCCTTGCAACAGACCGCTGCGGCCGGCGGCTTCAGTCAGGTCTATGTCGGCCTGCCGGACAAGCGGCTGATCACCAACGATAACTGGCAGCCCCCCGAGGATTACGATCCCACCCAGCGTCCCTGGTATCAATCGGCCGTTGAGACCGGCGATACGGTGGTCAGTCCGCCTTACCTGGACATGGTGACCGACAGCCTGGTGGTCGCGTTCACTACGCCGGTCATCGAAGACGGCGAGACCCGGGCGGTGATCGGTGCCGACGTGAGCCTGGCGGATGTGACTGACAATGTGACTTCGATCCACCCCACGCCGAGCAGCTTCGCGATGCTCGTGAACCGTGACGACAATATCGTCGCCTATCGCGACGCCGACCTGATGCTGGAATCCGCGTCGGCGCTGGACGAGACGCTCACGCCGGCATGGCTGGATACGCTGATCGATGATGGAGAACCGCGCGAAACGGTCATCGAAGGGCGTGACGTGCTGCTCTATGGCGTTCCCGTGCCCGGGACCAACTGGCGTCTGCTGATCGCGCTGGATCAGGCCGAGGCCAATGCCGGGGTGCAGGGCGTGTTGCACTCCACGCTGGTGGCCATGGTGCTGTCCGGCTTGATCGCCGCCTTGTTGCTGTGGACGTTGTTGTCTCCCATCTTCCGCCGCCTGCGTCAGGCACGGGATGCCATGTTCGATATCGCCTCCGGCGAAGGCGATCTGACGCGTCGCCTGGAAATAGACGGCCGCGACGAGGTGGCGCAGATCGCCCAGGGGTTCAATGGCTTCGCGGATACCGTCAACGACGTGCTGCTCGAGGTACGTGCCAGCAGTTCCTCGGTGAACGAGGCCTCCAGCGAAATCGCCAATGGCAGCCAGGATCTGTCGCGGCGGACGGAGCAGGCCGCCTCCAACCTCCAGGAAACCTCCACCGCCATGGAGCAGATCGCCAGCACGGTGGAAAATACCGCCCAGTCGGCGCGCCAGGCGGATCAGCTTTCCCAGGAGGCCACGAGTGCCGCCAACCGGGGGGGCGAGATCGCCCGCCAGGCCGTGAATACCATGGAAGCGGTGGATGCACAGACGACCCAGATCTCCGACATCGTGCGTCTGATCGATGAAATCGCCTTCCAGACCAACCTGCTGGCCCTCAACGCCTCGGTCGAGGCGGCGCGCGCCGGTGAGCAGGGACGCGGGTTCGCGGTGGTCGCCGGCGAGGTTCGTCAGTTGGCCAGTCGCTCGGCGTCGGCGGCCGCCGACATCAAGAAGCTGATCGACACCTCGGTGGCCCAGACCCGCGAAGGCACTGACCTGGTGCGCACGGCGGGAGACAGCATGCAGGAAATCGTCACTGCCGTGGCCCGCGTCTCCGATGTGCTGGCCGAGATCAATGCCGCCACGCAAGAGCAGAGTCAGGGCGTGACCCAGGTCAACCAGGCCGTCAACGACCTGGACCAAATGACCCAGCACAATGCCTCCATGGTCGAGGAATCCACCGTGGCAGCCGAGCAGATGCGCGATCAGGCAGCGCGGCTGGCCGAGGTGGTGGGGCGCTTCAATCTGCGTGAGGACGGACACGCGCAGACGCGCCCGGCGCTTCCTCAGTCCTGATCGATACGGAACCGTGTCATCGCGGCCCATCGGCAGACGCCGATGGGCCGTTTTCGTTGTGCGCCAGGCATGGCGCGCAGCGCCAGACTGGCGCTGTTCCCGA
>JQNW01000004.1 GCA_000761475.1 Chromohalobacter israelensis | reverse complement strand
ATGCCTGGCGCACAACGAAAAGCGCCTCGACCCAAGGGTCGAGGCGCTTTTTCATGTCCGGGGCGCAAGCATGCGGCACGCCAGGCTCAAGGCCGCCAGCACCGCTCGGGGCCAGCGCGCCTCAGTGCAGCCAAAACCACAGGTGCATGGTGCTCCAGGCATAGACGCCGGCCAGCACGTCATCGAACATGATCCCGAAGCCGCCCGCCACGCGGCGGTCGACCCAGCGAATCGGCCACGGCTTGATGATGTCGAAGACCCGGAACACCACGAACCCCCATAGCGCCGCCTCCCAGGAAAAAGGCACCGCCGCCATGGTGAGCCAGTAGCCGACGAACTCATCCCAGACGATGCCGGAGTGGTCATGCACCCCCAGGTCGCGGGAAGTCTTGTCGCATAACCAAATGCCCAGCAGCGAGGCAATGCCCACCAGTCCCAGGTACCACTCGAGGGTCAACCCCGACAGCAGCCAGTAAAACGGGATCGCCGCCAAGGTGCCAAAGGTTCCCGGTGCAAAGGGAATCGCCCCGCTGCCAAGCCCGAAGGCCAGGAAATGCGAAGGGCGACGCCAGACGCTGCGTGGCGCGCGATTCATGAGGCGCCTCCTGTGAAGTGCTGCCATCCCACTCCTTGGAGCGTCTCGGGAATGCCTCGTATGCCCGGCTCGGCGGTGACCCGCCCGATCTCGGTCAAGGCGACATCGCACGCGGCGCAACGTTGCTGGGCATCCGCCCAGGCGGCATCCGGCACGCTGACCAGCAGTTGATAATCGTCGCCGCCGTTGAGCGCGGCATGCAATGCGGCCTCGCGGCCCAGGGTCATGTCGAGGGAAGGCGCAAGCGGCAGGTCATCGGGCGACAGGACGGCCCCCACTCCCGAAGCCCGGCACAGATGACCGAGATCGGCCAGAAGCCCGTCGGAAATGTCCAGCCCCGCCGAGGCCAGACCACGCAGGGCCTGACCGGCAGCGAGCTGCGGCGTGGGCGTCAGATAGGCGGCCAGCAGAGGGTCCGCGAGATCGTGACCACCCGCCTGCCACATGCGCAACCCGGCGTGACCACCCCCCAGCGACCCCGTCACCGCCAGACGCTCGCCCGGGGCCGCGCCGGTGCGGCGCAGCGCCTGGCCGGCAGGTACATCGCCGATCACGGTGACCCCGATCGACAGAGAGCCACGTGTGACATCGCCGCCGATGAGCGGCGTCGCGGTGCGCCGGCCGAGTTCGCGAAACCCGTGGGCGAAGCGTTCCAGCCAGTCGGGTTCGGCGTGCGAGAGCGTCAGCGCCATCAGACACCCCCGCGGACGCGCCCCCATCGCCGCCAGATCAGAAAGTGCGACGGCCAGCGCGCGATGCCCGATGGCCTCGGGCGGCGCATCGCCGGGAAAGTGCACGTCGACCACCGAGGTATCCACGCTCAGCGCCAGTTCGTGACCGGCCTCCGGGCGCAACAGGGCGCAATCGTCGCCGACGCCCAACGCCACGCCGGGCATCGGCGGTTCGCTATCGGGCGTGGTGAAATAACGCGCGATGATGTCGAATTCACCCAACATGTCAGCGACGGCGCGCAGCGACCTCGGCACTCCGCAAGCGACTCGCCAGCTTGTCGAGAATGCCGTTGACATACTTGTGGCCATCGGTGGCGCCGAACGCCTTGGCCAGTTCGATGCCTTCGTTGATCACCGCACGGTATGGCACCTCGAGACGATACTTCAGCTCGTAGGCGCCCAGCCGCAGAATCGCCAGCTCGATACGGTCGAGATCCTCGAGACGCCGGTCGAGCAACGGCGCGATGGTCTTGTCGATGGCCTCGCGGTCGGCGGCCACGTTGTGCAGCAGCTCATGGAACAGCGCCAGGTCGGCGATTCCCATGACCTTGTGCCAGTTCTCGTGGTCTTCGAGGTCCTCATCGGCAATCTGCGCCCGGAACTCCGACTCCACCGCCGTGATCGACTTGCCGGTCATCTGCCATTGGTAGAGTCCCTGCACCGCCAGCTCACGCGCCGCACGCCGCGATTGCTGAGCCGGGGTCGCCTCACGTGGCGTCTGGCTCATGCCTCACCCCCGAAGCGCTTGAACAGCGAGACCATTTCCATCGCCGCCATGGCGGCCTCGGCGCCCTTGTTGCCGGCCTTGGTCCCGGCGCGCTCGATGGCCTGCTCGATGGAGTTGACGGTCAGCACGCCATTGGCGATGGGCGTGTCGGACTCCAGCTGCAAACTGCTCAGCGCGCTGTTGCAGTTGCCCGCCACGTACTCGAAATGCGGCGTACCGCCCCGAATCACAGCGCCCAGGGCGATGACGGCATCGGGCTTGAGTACCCGCAGGGCACGCTTGACGGCCAGCGGCAGTTCCCAGGCGCCGGGCACGTGGATGATGTCGACGTTTTCTTCGTCCACGCCATGACGGACGAGGCTGTCCACGGCCCCTTCCACCAGGCTATCGACCACATGATGATTGAAGCGGCCCACGACGATGACATAACGGCCATCGACATCGGTGTAGCCACCCTCGACTTGAGAGATCGGTTGCATTGTCAAATCCCGGGTCTGGAAGCGCGAAACTTCGCGCACGATATATCAGCTATGTCGGTACGTGCCAGTGAAGTGATCGCTTACGCCGCCATGACGCGACCCTCGGGCCACGTCCGCGGTCGTCGCTTGCGACCGGCACGCCCGGCCGCCGACGCCCCAGGGCGCGGCGGTCGAATGGATGAAGGCCTATTCTACCGGCTGGTCGCTCTCGGGGGTATCGCCTCCGACCCGTTCGACGACCTCGAGGTCGAAACCGGAAAGCGCGGAGAACTTCCACGGCGAACTCAACAGCCGCATCTGCCCCACGCCCAACTGGCGCAGAATCTGCGAGCCGGTGCCGATGGTCAGGTAATTGCCGGCGCCATCGGACTCGCTGGAACGCGGGGCCGGCTTGCGTCCGAGCAGCACGTCGAGCTGGTCTTTCAGATCGAGCCGCGGTCGACCGTCATCCAGCAGCACGAACACGCCCGCCTCGGCTTCGGCGATCTGGGCCAGGGCACTGGCAGCGGTCCAGCTGTGGCTATCCGGCTTGGTCAGCATCAGCAGGTCGCGCAGCGTATCGGCGATGTGCACACGTACGGTGGTCGGCGACTCGGTGCGCGGGGTGCCCTTCACCAGCGCCAGATGGTGCGTATTCTGGATGCGGTCGCGGAAGACGTGCAGGGTCAACTCGCCGAAAGCGGTATCGACGACGCTGCGCTCGACCTCGTCGACGGTGCGCTCGTGGTGAATACGGTAGTGAATCAGGTCGGCGATGGTGCCGATCTTGATGTCATGCTCGGCGGCGAAACGTTCGAGCTCGTCGCGACGCGCCATGCTGCCGTCATCGTTCATGACCTCGCAGATCACGCCGCTCGGTTCGAAACCGGCCATGGCGGCCAGGTCGCATGCTGCCTCGGTGTGCCCGGCGCGCCGCAACACGCCACCCGGCTCGGCCATCAGCGGAAAGATATGCCCTGGCTGGACGATATCCGCGGCCACGGCGTCGCGCGCCGCCGCCGCCCGTACGGTGCGAGCACGGTCGGAGGCGGAGATCCCCGTGGACACGCCGCGCGCGGCTTCGATGGAAACGGTGAACTTGGTACCGAAACCGGAGCCGTTGTCGCGGACCATCAAGGGCAGTTCGAGGCGTTCGCAACGCTCCCGGGTCATCGGCAGGCAGATCAGGCCGCGGGCGTAGCGCGCCATGAAATTGATGTGCTCGGCGTCGACGCACTCGGCGGCCATGATGATATCGCCTTCGTTCTCGCGATCCTCATCGTCCATGAGAATGACCATCTTGCCTTGGCGGATGTCCTCGACGATGGCGTCGATGGAAGCCAAGCCCTGTTTGGATGAAAGCGCCATGGTGTCTCCGATGCTCGTCTCGTACACCGATGCGTCGCGGGCATCGGCGCCGTCTAGGGGGTGTCGTTGCATGACAACGCGGGCGTCGTGGCAGCCCGACACCCAGTCAGGTCGGCGCCCAGAGTACCTGCAAGCGCGCCGACGCGCCAGTGGCAGCGCCCATGTGAGTGAAGGCTCACGCTTCGTCCTTGGCGCTGCGCGAGGGCCGCGCCACGATCCGCCAGTCCTGGCCCACGGCGCGAATGTCGTCGATGTGCAGCGGACGTTGCTGCGCCATGCGTTCCAGCCCCGGCAGGGCGAACAGGGGACGTGCCTCGCCGCCGAGCAGCGTCGGCGCCACGAACAGGTGCATCTCGTCGATCGCCTCGAGATCGAGCATGGCACCGGCCAGCGTCGCCCCGGTTTCCAGCAGGACCTCGTTGCACTGCTCGTCGCGCGCCAGATACGCCAGCAGCGCGCGCAGATCGACGCGGCCGCCCTCATCGGCGGGCAGCATCAGCACCTCGGCGCCGGCACGCGACAAGGCCTCGCGGCGTGCCTCGTCGGGGGTACAGGTTGCCACCAGGGTGCGCCCCGGCTCGCGCAGACAGGCCGCCGCCAGCGGCAAGCGCAGGCGCGAGTCCACCACCACGCGCAAGGGCTGTCGACGGGCGATGGCCTCGCCGTCTTCGAGCGCGAGCTGATCGGCGCGCACGGTGAGCCGCGAGTTGTCGAAGATCACCGAATCGACCCCGGTCATCACCGCACTGGCCCGCGCGCGCAAGCGCTGCACTTCGGTCCGGGCGGACGCCCCGGTGATCCATTGCGACTCCCCGCTGGCCATGGCGGTACGCCCGTCCAGGCTCATCGCCATCTTCAAGCGCACGAACGGCAAGCCATCGCGCATGCGCTTGACGAAGCCGACATTGAGCGCCTCCGCGTCGGTCGCCAAGAGCCCCACGCCCACCTCGATGCCCGCCTCGCGCAGCATGGCCACGCCACGCCCGGCCACCTGGGGATTGGGATCGACCATGGCGACCACGACACGGCGCACGCCGGCATCGATCAACGCCTGGGCACAGGGCGGCGTGCGGCCATGGTGGGAACAGGGCTCCAGTGTCACGTAGACCGTGGCGCCCGCGGCGGCGTCGCCCGCCTCGCGCAAGGCATGCACCTCGGCATGCGGGCCGCCGGCATAGGCGTGGTATCCCTCACCGACGATGCGGCCGGCATTGACCACGACGCAGCCGACACGCGGATTGGGATGCGTGGTATAGAGGCCATGGCGCGCCAACTGCAGCGCACGCGCCATGCAGGCTTCGGGGGACGGCGGAGTCATCAAACCTCCTGAGGCATTGACGCGTCGCGGCAAGCCGCGTCAGCGTTTGTCGGCATCATCCGGCGAAAAGCTGGGTTCCTGCGCCAGACGATCGATCTCGGCGCGGAACTCATCCAGGTCCTGGAAGCGACGATAGACCGAGGCGAAGCGGATGTAGGCGACCTGGTCGAGCCGCTTGAGCGAGCGCATGACCTCCTCGCCGATCTCGCGCGCCTCGATTTCGCGCTCGCCACGGGCACGGAGACGCTGGCGAATGCGCTCGACCGCCGCTTCGATGGACTCGGCGCTGACCGGACGTTTCTCCAGCGCACGCAGCATGCCGGCGCGCAACTTGCGTTCGTCGAAGGTTTCCCGCGAGCCATCGCCCTTGATCACGCGGGGCATGACCAGTTCCGCCGTCTCGTAGGTGGTGAAACGCTCGCCGCAGTCGTTGCACTGGCGACGCCGACGCACCTGGTCCCCCTCGGCGACGAGGCGCGAATCGGTCACCTTGGTGTCGTACTTTCCACAAAAGGGACAATGCATCGTGGCGCATCCGCGGTTGGCTATCGAGGATCAGGGGCGTCGTGATCGAAACCGCGACGGGGCATCCGAACGACCTTCAGTCGTCACATCACGGTCAAGATCATCGGCCATTGTAGCCTTTACGCCGGGCAAGCGGAAACTCGCTTGCACACCGTGGCCACCCGGACCACGCTCATAACGCGACGCTTGCGTCGCAAGCACCCCCTTCATTGACAAGGAATCGCCTGGAGGAACCGTCATGGGCATCATCGCATGGATCGTCTTCGGCCTGCTGGCCGGTATCGTCGCCAAGCTCATCATGCCGGGCCGCGATCCCGGCGGCCTCATCGTCAGCCTCATCCTCGGGGTACTCGGCGCCATCGTCGGCGGCTGGATCGGTACCGCGCTGGGCTTCGGCACGGTGGATGGCTTCAACCTCGGCAGCTTCGCCATCGCCGTGCTCGGGGCCATCATCCTCCTGGGGCTCTACCGCATCGTGAAGAAATGACCCTTCCCCGCCCGCGCACGCCGGCCAGGTGCTGGCGTGCGCGGGCCACCATGCCCGGCAAAACGGCAGTCTTCGCCGAGCATGGCACGACTTCTGCAACAATTCTGGCGTGCGAACCCCCGATTCTCGCGAGGAGCCGTCGATGCCCCACCCCATGTCCCACGCTCCGCAGCGTCAACTCGATGAAGCCGAGTTCGTCGACCGCGCTCGGGCACGCCTGAACGAGATCTACGGCCCTCGCGCCGACGAGGTGCTGCGCCGATTGCAGCGACTGGTGGCGCACCAGCGCGGTGCGATTCCCGAACGCCCGCGTCCATTGTGGAGCGAGCGCGACCAATTGCTCATCACCTACGGCGACCTCCTGCTCGACGGCGAACGCCCTCCGCTGCAAGTGCTCGACGAATTCCTGGAGACCCGGCTCGCGGATACCTTCAGCGGCGTGCACGTCCTGCCGTTCTTCCCCTGGAGCAGCGACGACGGGTTTTCGGTCATTCATTATCGCGAGGTCAACCCTGCGCTGGGCGACTGGGACGACATTCGCCGCCTGGCCCGTCACGGCGACCTGATGGTCGACCTGGTGATCAATCATGTCTCGCGGGAATCGCTGTGGTTCGTCGACTACCTCGCGGGCACGCAGCCGGGCCGCGACTATTTCATTGAAATGGACCCCGCCACCGACCTGTCGCAAGTCACGCGCCCGCGCAATTCGCCGCTGCTGGTGCCGGTCTCCACGCGCCGTGGCACGCGCTACCTGTGGGCCACCTTCTCCGAAGACCAGATCGACCTGAACTTCGCCAACCCCGATGTGCTCATCGAATTCATCGGCATCATGCTCTATTACGTGGCGCAAGGCGCGCGCATCATCCGCCTCGACGCCATCGCCTATCTGTGGAAGCAGGTCGGCACCGCCTGCATTCATCTGCCGGAAACGCATGCCGTGGTGCGCCTGCTGCGCGCCGTTCTCGATCACCTCGCCCCCGGTACCCTGCTGATCACCGAAACCAACGTCCCGCACCGCGAGAACATGAGCTATTTCGGCCTCGAACGGCTGGCGACCGCATCGCCGGACGCGACCGCGCAGCCCGACGAAGCGCACATGATCTACCAGTTCACGTTGCCGCCCCTGCTGGTGCATACCCTGACCAGCGGCGACGCCACGGCGCTGGAGGCCTGGGCGCGCAGCCTGCCCTCGCTGCCGCCGGGATGCACCTACTTCAATTTCACCGCCAGCCATGACGGCATCGGCGTGCGAGCCCTGGAGGGCCTGCTGCCGCCCCACGAGATCGAAGCGATGCTCGAGCTCATGCATCGCTTCGGGGGCTACGTGAGCATGAAGGCCGACGCCGACGGCAAGGACTCCCCCTACGAAGTCAACATCACCTATTTCGACGCCCTGCGCGGCACACGAAGAGGCGCCGACCCCTGGCAGGTGGAGCGCTTCCTGTGCAGCCAGCATCTGATGCTGGCCCTGCAAGGCATCCCCGGCATCTACTTCCACTGCCTGACCGCCACCCTCAACGACCATGAAGGGGTCGAGCGCAGCGGCCAGTTGCGCACCATCAACCGGCGCCGCTGGCAGAAGGAAGAACTCGATGAGTTGCTCGACAGCCGCAATACGCCCACGCGCGAGGTCTTTTTGGCCTTGCGCCGACGTCTCAAGCTGCGTGCCCAGGAGCCCTGCTTCCACCCTCAGGCGGCGCAGCGCATCGTGACCACGCCTCCGACACTGTTCGCCGTGCAACGTGGCCCGCTCGACGATGGCCGCCGTCTGCTCGCGATCTACAACGTCACCGACAAGCGCCAGCCCCTGGAGGTGGCCGAACTGGACGAAGGCAGCTGGTACGACCTGCTGGCCGACGCGCCCTGGGATGCCTCGGCACCACGCGAGTTGCGCCCCTACCGCAGCCTCTGGCTGGTACAGCGCCCCGGCGCGGATTGAAGCACTTGCCGACGCGACAGGCGCTGGGTAGAGTGAATGCCGGAGATGGCATTCCTCCGGTCGCCGAGCCCCGTCATGTGCGGTGCCACCGCGACAAACCGCCTGGCGTGATCCGAGACCATGACGTCTCGACCACCGGCCGCCAGCGCTAATGATGCCTGCCAACGCACCCGAGGTGCGTCGTGTGCAGGCATTCGCTATCCGTCTTTCGGCACGCCGCATCTCGTTCATTCATTCTCGACAGGAATGCGAACACACATGTGGCTTTCCCTCGTGGCGATCGGTGCCGGCGCCGCCCTCGGCGCCAACCTGCGCTGGCTACTCGGCATGTGGCTCAATGCCCTTTTCCCTGCCCTGCCCCCCGGTACACTGGCGGCCAACTGGCTGGGCGCCTGGTTGATCGGCATCGCCATTGCCCTGTTCGCCCAGCTGCCGCAGCTTTCACCGGAATGGCGCCTGTTCGTGGTGACCGGCTTTCTCGGTGCACTGACGACCTTCTCGACGTTTTCCGCCGAGATGTTCGGCAACCTGCAGGCCGGACGGTACGCCATGGCGTTGACGGGCATCGCCGTGCACGTCGCGGGATCGCTGGCGATGACCGGCCTGGGCATCGCCACCTTCGGCGCCCTCAAGCAGTTGGGAGGTATCATCAAATGATCGCTTGCCCAGACGGTCGAAGAGGCCGTGCATGCCGCCGAGGCTATACCGTCACCAGGGCGAAGCCGGCGTTCTGCAGCGCGATCCCCACCGTCATGCTCGACTGCGCCCATTCGACGTCGGCCAGCGCGGCAATGTCGGCGAAACCCTGGCCATGCCAGGCCTGCAGGCAGGCCATGATCACCACGCCCTCGCGCTGCAGGGCCTCGATCAGGGCGCGATTCGGGTTGCCCGCATCGGCGGGCAGGCCATGCTGACGCGCGTAGGCGGGGTCTTCGAGCAGACAGGGGGTGGCCGCGCCCGAGGCGACCACGACCATGTGACGCCGCTCGACGGGCACCTCGGCCGCGGCGAACAGGTTCACCGCCCGTACCGCACGCAGCAGGCCGGCATTCGCCGAGGTCGCCTGCGCGCTGGGCGTCGTCCATTGAAACAGCGCCCGGTAGGTCCCCCATGCCAGCGGGAGCCACTGGCTCAGCTCACCGCCGGCGGGCGGCGCGATATCGATGGGCGGTGCTACATCGCTCGGCATCTGCCGCGAGATCCAGGTATCCCAGCGTGTCATGATGGCGCCCTCCCGACCGTCGATGCCTTCTACTTCATCGCGTCCGCGCGCACTTGGCAAGCCTCGCGCGCCGTCAGACGGAAACGTTTAATGCTCGGCTAATCCCATCCCGTTACCCTAGCGCCATGATGTCACTGGCATGGAACCTCATGAGTCACGAATTACGCTGGTCACCCCGTCCCGTTCACGCCCTGCATCGATGGTTCGCCATCGTGCTGGGCGCCGTCATGCTGATCCTGGCGTCTCCCGCATCGGCCGATTCGCCCTTCGCCTCGCAGGACGAGTTCCTGTCCGCCGAACAGGCGTTCTCGTTATCGCTGTCCCGGGAAGACGGCGCGCTCGTCGCGCAATGGGACATCGCCCCCGATTACTATCTCTACCGCAAGCGCTTCAGCGTCGAGACCGAGGAGGGAGCGGTAACCCCGGACCTGCCCGAGGGCGAGACGATCGAGGACGAGTACTTCGGTCGCTCCGAGGTCTACCACTACGCCGTCACGTTGCGCGCCGCGCTGGGTGATGCCGAAAGAGTGACCCTGACCTGGCAAGGCTGCGCCGAAGCCGGGCTCTGCTATCCGCCGCAACGTCAGACGTTCGACGCCGAGTCGCTCGAGCCGCTGGGCCCTGCCAGCGTCGCCGGCGATGCCGCCGTCGCCGACTCACCCGCCGACGCGAGCGCACCCGACACCAGCGGGGCACGCGCCACGAGCGCCCCTGACAGCCCCCAGGAGGAGCGCCAGATGGCGGCTTCGGCCCAGGGCGAGGATCAGCGCCTTGCGGCGCGGCTGGCCGATGCGCGACTCGGCTGGGTGATCGCGGCCTTCTTCGGCATGGGGCTGCTGCTGACCTTCACCCCTTGCGTGCTGCCCATGGTGCCGATCCTCTCCAGCCTCATCGTCGGTGCCACCCGCGACGGCCGGCCACGCATGCGCGACGGTGCCATGCTCTCGCTCGCCTACATCCTGCCCATGGCGACGACCTATGCGGGACTTGGCGTCGCGGCGGCACTCGCCGGCGCCAACCTGCAAATGCTCTTCCAGGCTCCTGCCTTCATCGTCAGTTTCGCCGCGCTCTTCGTCCTGCTGGCCCTGGCGATGTTCGGTGCCTTCGAGATGGCGTTGCCCAGCGGCCTGCAGACACGACTCGACGCCTGGATGGCGCGTCAACGCGGTGGGCGGCTGGGTGGCGCAGCCGTGATGGGCGTGCTCTCGGCCCTGCTGGTCGGCCCCTGCATGACCGCACCGCTGGGCGGCGCCCTGCTCTACATCGCCGACAGCGGCGACGCCTGGCAGGGCGCGCTGGCCCTGTGGTCACTGGGGCTGGGCATGGGCGCGCCCTTGCTCGCGGTGGGCCTGCTCGGACCTCGCATCCTGCCTCGCCCCGGCCCGTGGATGAACCGCGTGCGCATCGTGTTCGGCTTCGTCCTGCTGGGCATGGCGATATGGTTCGCGGCACGCGTGCTGCCCCCCGCCCTCGAACTGGCGGCGTGGGGCGCCCTGCTCGTCGGGCTGGCGCAGGCCGCCTGGCATGCCGCACGCACGCTGCGCGATGCCCTCGCGCCCCTGAGTCGCAGCATCGCCATGCTGCTGGCCCTGTGGGGCATACTGATGATCGTCGGCGCGGCCAGTGGCCAGCACGATCCATTGCGTCCCCTGGCGGGCTTCACCGGGAACGGCGACGCTGCCGGATCCGCCGAGGCCACGCCGCTGACCTTCGAGACCGTCGCCGACCAGGCCGCGCTCGATGCCCGCCTGGACCGGGCAAGCGCGCAACAGCGCTGGACGCTGGTGGAGTTCACCGCCGACTGGTGCATCAGCTGCGAGATCATCGAGGACAACGTCTTCGGTGACGCGCGCGTGCAAGCGGCACTGGACGACGTGCAACGCCTGCGCATCGACGTCACCGACAATGACGCCGAGGACAGCGCTATCATGCAGGCGCTGGGCGTCGTCGGCCCGCCCACCCTGTTGTTCTACGGCCCCGATGGCACCGAGCGTCGAGAGAGCCGCATCATCGGCGAGTTGAGCGCCGAGGAATTCCTCGAGCGCCTGGACGCCGCACGCGCGGCGACCGCGTCGGAGAAAGGAGCATGACGGCCCTGGATCGAAGCCTGGCCATCGGGCCCCTGGCGTTCAGCCTCGGTCAGCTGCTGCTGGCTCTGGCGCTTGGCGTGGCCATCGCCGCCGGCGCCCTCGCCGGACGCCGGCAACGCGTCGGCGTCAGCGACACCTTGTTCACGCTATTGCTGCTGGCGTTGCTCGGCGCGCGCCTGGTATTCGTGGTGCGCTATTGGGACGCCTACGATGCCTGGTGGACCATGCTCGACATCCGCGACCGGGGCTTCGATCCGTGGGGCGGGCTTGCCGCCGCCCTGATCTACGGCAGCTGGCGGCTATGGCGTGTGCCTCGCCAGCGTCGCGCCCTGGGCATTGCCCTGCTCGCGGGCGGCATGAGCTGGGGCACCGCAGCCGTCACCGTCAGTCAACTCGTTCCCACCGCCGGCACGCTTCCCGACACACGGCTGATGACGCTTGATGACGCTCCGCAGCGCCTGGACCGGTTGCCTGACGCACGTGCACGGCCTCTGGTCGTCAACCTCTGGGCCAGCTGGTGCCCGCCATGCCGACGCGAAATGCCCCTGCTCGCCGAGACGCAACGACGTCGGGATGACATCGCCTTCGCGTTCGTCAACCAGGGAGAGTCGACAGCTGCCATCCGCCGCTTTCTGGACGCTGAATCCCTCGTCATGGACAACGTGCTGCGCGATGACGCCCTGGCACTCGGCGAACACGTCGGCGCCATGGCAATGCCCACCACCCTGTTCTACGACGCCGAGGGGCGCCTGGTCGACACGCATTTCGGCGAACTTTCCCAAGCCACACTGACGCAGGCGCTAGCGCGTCTCGCCTCACCGCAATAGGAGCTTCCCATGACGCATTTCCTGCCTGGCGCTCGCCTGGGGCTCATCGTCGCCCTGGGGCTCGGCGGCACCCCCGCGTGGGCGCAACCCGACGATCTTCCCGCCCCCGTCGAGGCGCTCGTCGCCCAGGGACTGACGGTGCACGAGCGCTTCGCGGCTCCCGACGGCCTCACCGGTTATGCCGCCAGTGCGCAAGGCCAGCCGGTGGCGATCTACGTCACCGCGAACGGCCAGCATGCCATCGTCGGCAACCTCGTCGATGCCGAGGGCAACAACCTGTCGAGCGAGCCGCTCGACGAATTCGTCAAGGGGCCACAGGACGCCGCCGTCTGGCAACGCCTCGAGGACAGTCACTGGATTCTTGATGGCGACCGCAGCGCTCCGCGCACGGTGTACGTCTTCACCGATCCCAACTGCCCGTACTGCAAGCGCTTCTGGGACGCCGCACGCCCCTGGGTCGAGGCCGGCGAAGTGCAACTGCGACATATCATGATCGGCGTTCTCAAGTCCGATAGCCCGGCCAAGGCAGCCACGTTGCTGGGCGCCGCCGATCCTGCCGCCGCCTTCGCGGCACACAATCGCGGCGACGAAGTGGCCCCGTCCGCCCAACCGGCCGACATCGAGCAGCAGGTTCAGGACAACAACACTCTCATGCGCGAGCTGGGCCTGCGGGGCACGCCGGCGATCGTCTATCATCGCGACGGTCAGCTGGAGGTCACTCAAGGCATGCCCGGCGACGACAAGATGCACGCCGTCATGGGCTCACCACGCCCCTGACAACGCGATGCACCATTTTTCCGTATGGCCATCACTCAATGAGTTTCAGGATGAGGCCCAAGAGAACGGGAAATGCGACCAAGGATGAAAGAGAGGCCCGGACCTATGCCATCAATTCTCATGAGGTGGGTACTGCTGTTGGCGTTACTAAGCTTCGCCGCATCAGCCACGGCTCAGTCGCCATTCGGACAACAAGGTGATTTTCTGCCGCCGGACCAGGCCTTCAAACCGACGCTGGTACAGGACGGTGACAAGCTAGAAATCGACTGGCAAATCGAGCCCGGTTACTACCTCTATCGCCACAGCTTCTCTGCACAGGCGGGCGGGCGCGAACTTTCCCTCGACATCCCCGATGGGAAGAAGATCGAGGACGAGTACTTCGGTCGTTCCGAGATCTACCGCAATACGGTGAGCATGACCACACAGATCGGGGATGCCGATACCATCACTCTTCATTGGCAGGGTTGTGCCGATGCTGGTCTCTGCTATCCCCCACAGCAACGAACCTTCGATCTGGAATCCGACACCCTCACTTCGAGGAGCAGCACCGCAGAGGCTAACGCGGCGGACACGAATGTCTCAGCCGATTCCCCGAACGCATCGCCCACAACTTCCTCATCTGACGCGCCAATTCCCACCTCTCAACCCCAGACAGAGGCGGAAATGGCAGAAGATCAGCAGTTGGCAGCACGGCTCGCCAATGGCAACTGGATCTGGGCGCTGCTTGCCTTCTTCGGCATGGGTCTCTTACTGACGTTTACGCCTTGCGTGCTGCCGATGATTCCCATTCTCTCGAGCCTGATCGTCGGTCAGCGTAGTAGCGGGAGGAATCAGCGTACCACCGGATTCCTGCTCTCCCTTACCTACGTTCTGCCCATGGCCGCGACCTACGCGATACTGGGTGTCGCCGCCGCCATGGCCGGTGCGAACCTGCAAATACTGTTTCAGAATGTCTGGTTCATCGGTATCTTCTCGGTGCTATTCGTGGTGCTGGCACTCGCTATGTTCGGCGTCTTTGAGCTCGAACTGCCGGTAGCGCTGCGTCGACGTCTGGATGCCGGGATGTCCAAACAGCGCGGGGGACGCTTCAAGGGTGTCGCCGTCATGGGCGTTCTCTCCGCGCTGCTGGTCGGTCCTTGCATGACCGCGCCTTTGGCTGGCGCCCTGCTTTTCATTGCCGAGACCGGCAACCCCTGGCTTGGTGGCGCGGCTCTATTGGCGCTGGGTCTCGGCATGGGTACCCCGCTGGTGCTGATCGGCACGCTTGGCAGCCAGTTGTTGCCCAAGCCCGGTACCTGGATGACACGTGTCAAGGCGCTGTTCGGCTTCGTGCTGCTGGGCATGGCGATCTGGTTCATTGCCCGAATTATCCCTGATGCCATAGAGCTTGGCCTGTGGGGTGCCCTAGGCCTCGGCGTCGCGATCTCTCTGGCGTCCATGGCGCGAAACAACGGCACGGGTGGCGTCCTGCCCCAAGTCGCAACAGCCAGCGCTGCCATCATCGGTCTGTGGAGCGCGTTGATCATGATCGGGGCCGCCGGTGGCGCTGACGACCCCTGGCGGCCGCTGTCGGTCTATGCTCCGAGCGATATGGCAACGGCCTCCCAAGACGTCAATGAGACGGGACCTATCGCGTTCGATGACGTGGACGACCTGGACACGCTGAAACGCCGTATCCAGGCCGCAGCCAACAGCGGCCAGATGACACTGATCGAATTTACCGCAGATTGGTGTGTGTCCTGTGAGGTCATCGAGCAGGAAGTATTCAGCGACCCAACCGTCAAGAATGAAATCCAAAACGTGCAACGCTTGAGCGTCGACGTCACGGATTACGATGCCGAGGACCAGGCCATCATGCAGCACTTCGATATCGTGGGACCGCCGACCTTGATGTGGTTTGGCCCGAATGGCCAGGAGCAGCGTGGCGCCCGTATCATCGGTGAACTGGATGCCGAGGCGTTTCTCGATCGCTATGAGCAGGCTAGGCAGAGCGTCAAAGATTCCAGGGAGGGCTGATCATGAACCCACTCGACCGTAGTATCGCAATGGGTCCCTTGGGCATGAGCCTGGGTCTGCTTTTGTTCATCCTCGCTCTTGTCGTCGCGCTGATCGTGGGCGCCTGGGTGGGCCGCCGCCGACAGGTCAATGTCGGCGACCTCCTGTTCAATGCCTTGTTGGTCGGCGTAATCGGCGCACGAATCGTTTTCGTGGCCCGCTACTGGGAGAGCTACGACACCTTCTGGTCCTGGTTCGACATCCGGGATCGCGGTTTCGAGCCGTTGGCGGGTCTGATTATCGCCTTCGCCTATCTGGCCTGGCGTTTCTGGCGGCATCGGGCTGTACGTCGACCATTGGTCGCCGCGGTTCTGTCGGGAGCGTTGGCGTGGTCGATAACGGCTGGCGCATTGATGCTGATGGCCCCCCGCGGTGCGAACCTGCCCACGGTGCCGTTGGCGGATCTCGATGGATCTCAAGTGACCCTGCCCGCTGTACGGCAAGAGACCGATCGCCCCATGGTGGTCAATCTCTGGGCGAGCTGGTGCCCGCCCTGCCGGCGCGAGATGCCGATGCTGGAAAAGGCCCAGCAGGAGCGGGACGACGTGGCGTTCGTGTTCGTCAATCAGGGCGAGAGCGTCGACGCCGTCGAGACGTTTCTGCAACGGGAGTCCCTCTCGCTCGATCATCTCTATCGCGATCCGAACATGGCCTTCGGCCGGAAGGTGGGTGCCATGGCCATGCCAACCACACTCTACTACAACGGCGACGGCCAGCTCGTCGACACTCATTTCGGTGAGCTTTCACGTGCCACGCTCGACCGCAGTCTGGAGCGTTTCGATCCCTGATTTTTTTCAGCTTTTTTACTTTCACCCTGAATACTTCTCTCATTTTCAAATGAGAGAGAAAATAACAGCGTCATGGATGTCCTTTACCCGAACAAGCGACAAACTATATTGAGCGAACCAGCAAGAAGCTAATCGTTGAATTCATTCATACAAGAGGTGCTTAAACATGAGAAAAGATGACACCCGCAGCTCAAGAAAATGGGACGAAAGGTATGATGCAACTGACTATGCCTATGGAGACCAGCCAAACCAATTCTTGACACAAGCTATAGAAAAGATTGCTACACAACACCAGGGGAAGGCACTCTGCCTTGCCGAAGGAGAAGGCAGGAATGCCGTCTTTTTGGCGAGCCTCGGCTATGAGGTGGTGGCTATGGATCAGTCTGCCGTTGGGCTGGAAAAGGCGAATCGTCTGGCAGCTGACAGACAGGTCGACATCGTGACACGACAAGCCGACCTGAACGACTATGAGCCCGAACCGAATACCTTCGACCTCATTACCATGATTTGGGCTCACACGCCCAAACCCGTTCGGCTAAAAAGCTACGAAATCGTGAAGAAAGGCTTGAAAAGAGGCGGATATTTCATCCTGGAAGGGTATCTTCCGTCGCAGTCGACAAGGAACACCGGAGGCCCTTCGGATCCAGAATTCATGTTCACGTTGGGCGAACTGCGCACCCATTTCACGGACTTCAACATCATTATTGGTCGAGAGTTGACTCGAAACGTTACGGAAGGGATCTACCACACAGGGTCTGGCGATGTAGTCCAGCTTCTCGCCTTAAAGTTGTAACTGGCATGACAGGGGAATCAAACCATCGATTTCGATGACGAAAAACCCGCGCACTTTAACTACTATTGCCAAAAGAGGCTTGGAAGAAACCATTGGACGAGCCTGGTGTAGGTAGACATAGTCGCACGAGAAATGGTGTATACTCATTGGAACCCAGCGTGATCGAACCACCGGCCCTCTCGGCCAATGTCTGCACAATGGAGAGCCCTAATCCGCTGCCTTGAGGGTGAGTGCCTCGATGGAAGCGCTCCGTCAACCGTGCGAGTTTATCTGATGGGATGATCTCTCCTTGGTTGACAATATCAATCACGGCCATGCCATTCATATGCTGCGCTTCTATCTTGATCAAGGTACTTGGCGCCCCGTGACGCATGGCGTTTTCAAGCAGGTTTCGTAGTGCAATAATCAGCAGTGCGCTGGGCAATTCGACACGAAGTCTGTCGACCGGCTCGTTCCAATGGCAGCGATCACGACAGCCTGTTTCCGCCATGGCTGTCTCCAATGCTTCTCCCACAAAGGTAGGATCGCCGTTTCCACTCACGATCTCTTCGCTCTCCATACGTACCAGTAAAAGCAACTGTTCTAGTGTCTTCGTCAGCCGCTCAACCCCCGCTTCGGCTTGCTGCATCGCCTTCCGGCGCGGGTCGCCGTCGACGCGTCGAGCAACCTGTAGATGTGTACGAATCGCCGTCAATGGAGTGCGCAACTCATGTGCAGCGTCATCGGTAAAACGTTGCTCACGCTCAAGCATTCGCCGAGTCCGAACCAGCAGATCATTGAATCCTTCTATCAGCGGACGAATCTCACTCGGCAACCCGCGGATCGGCAGTGCCGAGAGATCGTCGTGATCGCGTGACATCAAGCGCCGCTGCAGCCTCGAAAGCGGCGACAGCCCCCGGGTCACGCCCCACCACAGCGCGATCAGGCTGCCGATCGAAGCGAGCAGAAAGGGATAGAAAGCGGCACGGCGTACCTGGGCCAACAATGACTCCCGTTCCCGCAGGCGATCCGCCACGGTGATGCGCTTGTCGTCGTCGACCAGGGTATAGACGCGCCAGCGCTGTCCATTGTGATCGCGGTAGCTATAGCCTTCTTGCTCAACCGACAGGACATCGTTCATTTCCGGATGGGTACCCGCCACTATTCGTCCCCGCAGTGATGACACTCGGCAGGCAACACCTTCAAGTGCCGGAATGGCTGGAGCCTCCCCCATACCGTCATTCCAGGCCTCCGTTGGTACGCGATCGAGCAGGCCGGCCACCATCCTCGCCGACTGCGCCAAGCGTTGATCCAGCGAACGTTCGAGCTGGGTCGACAGGTCTCGCATTGACCACGCTGCGGTAAGTCCCCATAGCAATATCAGGGTAACCCCCAATGTAGCGACGAGACGCAGGCGTAGGCTCATGACGGTGTATCGCTATGAGTCGGACCTAGACGATAACCAACCCCTCGAACCGTCTCTATAACATCTCGCCCAAGCTTGCGACGCAATTGATAGATATGCACATTGAGAGCGTTGCTCTCGATTTCTTCATCGATACCATAGAGACGATCTTTCAGTTGATCAGCACTCAAGATTCGCCCCCGTGCGCGAATCAGCGCTTCCAAGAGCATCAACTCTCGACGCAGTAGCACCACTGATTCGCCATCCAGCGTTACACTGCGGGCAACAGGATCGAACGCCAGTCGACCATGACGCAATGAATGATCAATCTGCCCGGCGGCGCGACGCAGCAATGCGTGCAACCTTGCCGTCAATTCATCCAGATCGAACGGCTTGACAAGATAGTCGTCGGCCCCGCCTTGAAGCCCTTCGACCCGATTGGCCACGGCGTCTTTCGCCGTCAGGATCAACACCGGAATGTCGATACCAACCCGACGCCAGTGTTGCAGCAACGTCAGCCCATCGCCATCGGGCAAACGGCGATCAAGCACTACGGCATCGTACTCGATCGCGGCAAGTGCCCCGTGTGCACCATCCAGCGTGGTCACGATATCGACGACGAAATCGCTCAACGCTAGTCCCGCTTCGATGCCGGCCGCCACCGGGGCGTCGTCCTCGACCAGTAGAACCCTCATGAGATGACATCCTGTACGGAAAACGCGCAAATATAATGTCGGACGTGCAATTAAGTGAACATGAAGTCTCACCTGTTAGCCGGTGACCTTCCCCCTGGTTTCGGTCCAAACACAATTCCACCAGCTGACCAACACACTCTCTGCTGAAGTCGTCTACGATGTTCAGCACGCAGAAACGGTGCCCCGAGGCGAGCTGATCTGCGACGAGGTCCAAGGACCAGCGTTGGTTGAGGCTATCGGGTAATGCCATCGGCATCCTAGGCCGCACCAGTCGCTTACGCCGGCGGGCGCGGCCTCCAGATTCCGGAGTCGCTTGGCTTCCGACACCTACATACCGCCGTATCTGGCCTTCCATCGATAGACGGCTTGCTCGGTCACGCCATGTTGCCGAGCCAGCTCGATCACCGAAGCGCCGCGTTCATGAGCCTTGAGGATGGTAATGATTTGCGCTTCGGTATGGCGGTTACGATTCATTGCAAGATCTCTTGATCAGAGTAAACGTAGCGGCAATCTCACATTTCCGATGGGCCTGTTTCTGGGGGCACGCGGCGTTCCATAGATCAAGGATCACCGTTGCCCCAATACCGATAGCGGCTGCCCAGAGTGTCATATTTATCACTTCATACTTTTGCAGTATCACCTTGGTTTATTCGTTGACGAACCAAACTTCAATCGTGAGCCATAAGCCGCCCAGTATCGGCAGCCTGAGCCAATTGGCTTAACTGACAGAGAACTGGCCCATCATCCCGTTATTTTCGTGTTCGAGGATGTGGCAGTGGTACATGAAGGGAGCGTTTTCCGCCGGCTGCAGGAACTGCACGAGCAATTCGACGGGCTCCTGGGCTACGATCGTGTCCCTCAGCCCTTGGTCTCTAATATCCGGGGGCGAGCCGTTTCGGCTCAGAACGGTAAAGTGCACACCATGAATGTGGAACGGATGGGCCATCATCGCGCCGGAGACTTCCCAGATTTCGGTGTCTCCTAGGCCGACGCGTTCATCGACCCGCCCTATGTCGAACGAGCGCCCATTGATGCCGAATCCTCCCGATCCGCTGCCCATCATGCTACCCATGCCCATGGTCATTTCGAAACGGCGTCGCCGTATGGCCGTCGATGGATCGAGGCGCTCATGGGTCAACAGCTGCTCGGGCACCTTGACAACAGAGGTTTCAGCGCCCTGAGGCTCGAATCTGACGACGGCATCTCTTTCACCCCCGGTCAAGTCGGCTGTACGCTCCATCATGCGCATCCTGGGGACATTACTGTCCGGCCCGGTTGCCAGGGTAACGGGCAGGCCATCAGAGAAGTCAACGAGGATTTCGGCGCGCTCGCCGGGCGCCAGGCGTAGCGAGCGCAACTCGACCGGCCTCTCAAGCAAGCCGCCTTCGGAAGCCATCCAGTGAAAGGGCCGGCCATCCGTGAATGCCAAATCGAAGAACCTGGCATTGGCGCCATTGACCAGCCGAAGACGAACCAGCCGGGCGGGAACCCGAGCAAACGGATTGATCGTTCCGTTTACCATCAAGGTATCGCCTCGGCGTCCGTGCATCCTCGTCCTCATGCCCTGCGGAAGCACGAGAGAGCCGTTCTCGAATTGGCGGTCCTGCATTATCAAGGGGATATCATCGACACCATACTCCGAAGGCAACTCCAGGGCCTTTTCCTCGTCATCGGTGACGATCATGAGGCCGGCCAGCCCGGCATAGACCTGCTCCGCCGTGCGACCATGGGCATGCGAGTGATACCAGAGCGTTGCCGCTGGCTGGCGGATGGGGAGCACGGGTTGCCAGGTGGCCCCGGTGGGTATCGTCTGGTGAGGGCCCCCATCAAGCTCGCCGGGAATCAACAGGCCGTGCCAATGAACGGTGGTATCTTCGCTAAGAGCGTTGGTAACAGCGACTTCCACGTCATCGCCACGGTGGACACGCAGCGTGGGGCCAAGATAGCTCCCGTTATAGCCAAGCGTTTCGCTTTCTCGCCCAGGAAAAAACGATGTCTTTCCGGGTTGCACCCTCAGCGAAACCGATTGGCCGTGATGGCGGGCATCGATTAGCTCGGGAATCTTCAATTCCCTGGGCTCGGCGGCGTTTGCCAGCCGCCATGCGAATGGGCCAGCCAACGCAACGCCTCCTGCTAGAGTTGTCGCAGTCAGAAAAGACCGGCGCGTCAACTTCATAAACTGTCGCTCCTGGAAATAACGCGAGAAAACAGGAGCATGTGTCGAGCCAACACAGCTATCACTTGCAACGCAATCTCGCGCCAAAGAAAAGAAACATCGACACCGGAGTAGGAATTATTATCCAGCCCATCTTTCGTCACGTCACCTGGCGTGGCGAGTCGATAACGAGTCATTGCCGACAAAAGCCTGGTGAATAGGTATCAATAAGTTCCGGTAGAACGACGCCCATGGCCAGCGGAGTGACCTTCATCAGCAGCACCATGGTGGCGTAGCCCACCCCGCCAAAGTCAGCATTAATCCCCCGCTCTTAAAACTTGAAACCAATCTATAAGCCGCCCTGCAGCACGAATGGCAAGCCCAGTCGCTCCAGAGGTACATTAAGGAATCGCTGATCAATTCGTCTCTGAGCGGTTGAAGGGCTCAGAGTGGCACAACCATCGCGTCAGCGATCATTTTCTGACCACCTCAGGGGGGCCGTTTCCCTGCCAGGCGGATTATCCGGCTGGCAGGGCAGATTCAAGGCGCACTGGCCCCATCAACTTGGCCCTCGCATCGTGTCGCCAGCACCAGGTTGGCCAGCCCGAACAGGCTGAAGAGTTGCGCCTGGTTCTTGGCCAGCCCCTTGTAGCGCGTTTTGCGGTAGCCGAAGAGGTTCTTGATGACATGAAACGGGTGCTCGACCTTGGCACGGATGCTGGCCTTGGCCTTTTCGAATGCCAGCAGCAGCGTTTTCATGGGGCTGCCGTCCATCTTCTTGATGGCGCCGCGCTTGGCGGCCACGCAGCATTTGGAATCCGGAGCATCCTTCTCTTCGTCGAGATGTTTCCACATGCCGGTGTAGCCCGCATCGCCGTATACCCGTTTGTCATCCTCCCGGACCAGAGCGCCGGCCATGGTGACATCGGCAACGTTGGCCGAGGTCGCGGCGACGCTGTGAGTCAGTCCGGTGACGGCATCGACGCCGATATGGGCCTTCATCCCGAAGTACCACTGGTTGCCCTTCTTGGTCTGTTTCATCTCTGGATCGCGCTGCTTGATCTTGTTCTTGGTGGAAGGGGCGGCCGCCACGATGGTGGCGTCGACGATCGTGCCCTCGCGCATGAATAACCCTTTCTCGGCCAGGTGGGCGTTGATCTCCTCGAAGATCCGCTGGGTCAGGGCATGCTTCTCCAGCAAGTGGCGGAAACGCAGCAGCGTGGTCGCGTCCGGCACGCTCTCGATGGTCAAGTCGACACCCACGAAGTCGCGCATCGCCTGGCTATCGTAGATAGCATCTTCAAGTGCCTCGTCGGCGAGCGCATACCACTGCTGCAGGAAGTAGATCCGCAGCATGCGCTCCAGGCCGATGGGCGGACGGCCGCGCTTGCCCGTTGCGTTCGGGAAGTAAGACGGCGACAGCGCGTCGATGAGCCGTTGCCAAGGCACCAGCGCCTCCATCTGGGTCAGGAACCGCTCGCGGCGGGTCACCTTTTTCTTGTTCTGGTATTCGGCTTGGGCGAACGAGATCTGCTTCATCGGGTAGCTCGGTCAGGTGGTGACAGGGTAGCCAGATTCTACCCCGCCGATGGCGATCAGGCAGCTGCGGCGGGATTTATGCAGCGTTTCCTTAACCTCGGCGTAAAGACCCACGGCTCTTGCGACGTATTGTAGCACTTCGCTGATCTGATCCGGCTCGCTGGCAGCTTGAGTCAGGTTGAAGACCGCCTTTTAATCCTTGGCTGATAACTCAGGTCCTGTGCAGGTTGGGAGCGAATCTGGCCCACGCCATCGATCACGGGCGTCTTGAAGGACAGCTCCGCTGCCAGTGCACTTGCATCCACCAAGGAACTTCCCAGCATGGCAACCAAGGCAGCAGTCATAAGTCGCGAAGTAGAGTGCATGTTATGCTCCCTATTTGGGTGGGTGGGGTGATCGACTTATGTTGAGCTATTGCTGAGGTCCGTAAGTCTTTCCCCTTTCTCAGCGCGAGACGACTCGGGCCAGCCACCAGCCGACTACCATCGCAACCAGCATCGCCATGAGGGGAGCGCTCAGCCCGACAAACGAGGCGACCGCCGGCCCCGGGCAATAGCCGGAGAGGCCCCAGCCGACACCGAAAAGCGCCGCACCGCCCAGCAGACGGGCATCGAAGTCATGACGAGTGGGCAATTGAAACCGGGATTCGAACAGCGGCGCTTGGCGTCGCCAAACCAGCCGGTAACCGATGAAGGTGGTGACCACGGCGCCACCCAGAACGAACATTAGCGTCGGATCCCAGTCGCCGGCCACGTCGAGGAAGTCGATGACCCGTGCCGGATCGGTCATGCCGCCGATCGCCAGTCCGAGCCCAAACAGCAGCCCTGCCAGATACCCCGCCAACGCTTTCATACCGAGCCCCCCAGCACGTGCCGAACGACGAATACCGTCAGCATGGCGACCAGCACGAAGACAAGCGTCGCAGCCATCGACCGGGGCGAAAGCCGCGCCAGGCCACACACACCATGACCACTGGTACAGCCACTGCCGATACCAGTGCCTACGCCGACCAGAAGACCCGCGATCACCATTAACCCGACACCGCCCGCCGGCGCGCCGATGACCTCATTAGGGGCACCGGCAACATTACCGAGCTCCCCACCCAGCAGCATGAGCACCATAGGGCCGCAAACCAGGCCAAGCAGGAAAGCCAGCCGCCAGGCTGAATCGCCTCGGGGTCGCTCCAGCAGGAGCCCCGAGAGAATGCCACTGATGCCGGAAATACGTCCCAGTGACCCCATCAGCCAGATGGCAGACAGGCCGATAAGGATGCCGCCCACCAACCCTGAAAGACTTGCCTCTATATCCAAATGTAGCTCCATGAAACTATTCGCGTTTCAAGAAAATGTGGCGTTTCGAAAAAAATGTGGCGTTTCGAAAAATGCTGCACAGCCCTGTCTGGCATCGGGGGCTTGTCGGTCTCAGGCGTGCTTAGTGCCCTGAGTTCGCCTGGCTTGCCTGCTGCTCGAGACGCTCACGCAAGGGCTCAAGATCGTAACCGGCGGATTGTGCCGCCTCGATGAGTTCAGGAACGGGGCGATGCCCTGCCTGCGACAAAGCCCAAAGGTGAGTAACGCGCTTGCCCGAACGGCAAAATCCAAGAACCTGCCCAGGCGCTTCACCCAGAATACGGCCGAACTCATCGATATCACCCTGCGCATACTCACCGGGTTTGACCGGGAGCTGATACCAGGCCATCCCCAAGGATTCCGCTTTTTGCTCAAGCGTATCCGGATCCGGCTGATCCTCACTTTCGCCCCGTGGACGATTGGAAAGGATCGTGCGAAATCCCTGAGCTGCCAGTTGCTCAAGCTCATCGAGCTCGGGCTGTGCCGTGACGCTCAATCGACTATCAAGCCGTTTTATCTCCATATCCACCTCTCTTGCGCTCTAAATTTGTCGGGAGTTGACCGCTTTCTGAAACGGCATTTGGCTTCAGGTCATTATAGTTCATATCACAAAAGCCAAAAAATAAAAATCGATAACAAAAAACTATTGGTTCTATGGATATAACTTTTTTTACTAACGTCATAACAGCAGTCATCATTGGCATCGGATTCGGCGGCATAAAGCTTCTGACCAAGCACGAACAGGAGATCAGCAATGAGTTTGTTACTAGGCGATACCGCTCCCAATTTCACTATCGATACCACAGTAGGTGAGATCAACTTCCACGAATGGGCCGGCGATTCATGGGTCTTCTTTTTCAGCCATCCCGCTGATTTTACACCAGTATGCACCACTGAAATGGGACGGACAGCCCAACTCTCGAAAGAATTCGAAGCACGCAATGTAAAACCCTTGGGCCTATCCACAGATACAGCCGAGGAACACGTAAAGTGGATTGAAGACGTCAACGACACCCAGAACTGCGACCTGCAGTTTCCGATCGTTGCAGATGCCGACTGCAAAGTGGCTGAGCTGTACGAAATGATCCACGCTGGCGAGAGCGAAACCGCAGCTGTACGCAGCGTATTTATCATCGACCCAAACAAGAAGGTCCGCCTGACCATGACCTACCCGATGGCTGTGGGCCGCAACTTTGATGAAATTCTTCGGGTAATCGATGCCCTACAGTGCGGCGATAGCAATCACTGTGCCCTTCCCGCTGACTGGCGAACAGGCGATGACGTCATCATCCCTCCATCCATTTCCAATGAAGAAGCAAAATCTCTTTTCCCGAAAGGCTGGAAGGAAATCCGTCCATATTTGCGCATGACCAAAATTTAAGTGGTTTCTTAACATTGTCGAGGGCTTGCTTTTCGGCAAGCCCTGTTTTCGACCTCAGGCAGCCAGGGCCGACAATCACCTTCCATTTTATATCGATATTTTCAGCCAGCAGTTGCTGAATATCCAGATACCGATGTTTCGATACTGGGATGGCTCAGTGGCGCCGAGCCTCGGCCATGCAGCTCGCACCAGGCATCGAAGGTGCTCAGAAAAACCCGGCCATTGAGCGTTTCGAGCAATTCAGTACGACTCAATCGATCCATCACCGGTCCTTTGACCTCGGCAAGATGCAATCCGATATGTCTGTCCTGTAGGCGCCGATTAAGCGCTTCGAGGCTCTCCAATGCCGTGGCGTCGATGACATTGATCGCTTGGCAGGCCAGCACTAGATCCCGCGGCGGTGGATCGCGATTGACTACCGCTGTGATGAGGTCCTCCAGGTGGCGAACGTTGGCAAAGTAAAGGCTCTCGTCGACGCGCAGGATGGCGACGCTGACGTCGGTTTCCACGGCATGGCGACGGACGTTGCGAAAATGCTCGGTGCCGGGGATGCGACCGACTTCCGCGCTGTGCGGGCGGCTGGTGCCATACAGATGCAACGCCAGCGACATGGCGACACCGACCAGGATGCCCACGTCCACGCCCAGCATCAGCGTCGCCAGTGCAGTCGCCGACATGGCGATGCCTTCGCCACGAGCATAGCGCCAGACACGCTTGAATGCCGCCAGATCGACCAGCGACACGGTGGCGATGACGATGGTCGCCGCCAGCGTTCCCATCGGCAATTGTCTCAGCCAGGGCGAAAGAAACAGCATGGCCAAGGCGATGCCCACCGCGGTGAACGCACTGGAGGCCGGAGTACGGGCACCGGCATCGAAGTTGACCACGGAACGGGAGAAGCCGCCGGTGATCGGCATGCCGCCGGTGAACGAAGCCGCCAGATTGGCTCCCCCCAACCCGATCAGTTCCTGATCCGGGTCGACGCGCTCGCCTCGACGCACCGCCAGCGCCTGCGCCACCGACACTGACTCCACGTAGCCGACGATGCTGATCAGTACTGCCGAGCCGATCAGTGATCGCCACAGCGCAGGCTCCCAGTCGGGCAGGGTCAACGGCGGCAGGCCGGCAGGAATTTCGCCGATGACGGCGACCCCATTACCGAGCCATCCCGCCGCACCGGCCACCAACGTCGCCAGCATGATGGTGGCGATGGGCGCCAACTTGACCAGCACGCCCGCCACTCTGGCCGGTACTCTGCAGCGCTCCAACGCGGATTTACCCCACCGCCGTACCAGCCACAACACCAGAAGCGATCCCAGCCCGATGCTCATCGTCGGCAGACTGACATCTTCCAGCACGGAAGGCAGCTGAGCCACCAGCGCCGGTAACGTCGAGCCCGACAGGTCGACTCCAAGCAACTGCTTGAGCTGACTCGCCGCGATCAGTACGCCCGAGGCGCTGACGAAGCCGGTCATCACCGGGTGGCTCAGAAAGTTGACCAGAAAGCCCAGCCGGCAGAGCCCCATGATCAGCAGAATGCCGCCGGAAAGCAGCGCCAGTACCAAGGCCGCGGCGATATAGTCCTGCGAACCCGATTCGGCTACCTGCGACAAGGCGGATGCCGTCATCAACGAGACAACCGCCATCGGTCCCACCGACAACGTCGTGCTGGTCCCCAATAGCGTGTAGACCACCAGCGGCACGAGGCTAGCGTACAACCCCACCACCGGGGGAAGTCCCGCCAGCATCGCGTAGGCCAATGCCTGCGGAATCAGCATCAGCGCCACGATGACCGCCGCCAGCAGATCCTCGCCCAACCACTTGCCGTTGTAGCGCCGTCCCCAGTCGAGAATCGGCAGCCAGCGTGCCAACCCGACCCTATGCTGCTGATTCATGTTTTCTCAGCCTCGTTCTCCGAACCGTGTCGTGAGCTGTCATTCATGCAAGATGCACCGTTCAGGAACGACGCTGCGGTTTGGCCAACCACTCATGCCCCTTGAGCATCAGGTGCCAGTAGATGAAGGGCAATTGTTGCGCTTTGATGTTCCAGCCAAGCTTGGTTGGTCTTGTCGCCTGGTTGATCCAGGAGGGGAAGGTCGGCTGCAACTGGCCGCCGTAACCGAACTCCGCCAGCACCACGCGGCCACGCTCCACCGTCAACGGGCAGGCGCCATACCCTGGGTAACCGGAGGGCATCGGCTTGCCATCGAGTGACGCGACCAGATTGTCCGCCACTACCGGGGCCTGCTTGCGCACGGCGGCAGCCGTCTTGGCATTGCCGGTGCCGCTGGCATCGCCGAGACCGAAGACATCGCTGAAGCGGTTGTGCTGGAGAGTGTCGGCGTCCAGGTCGAGCCAGCCGCCCTCGTTGGCCAGCGGCGATTCGCGCACCAGCCGTGGGGCGCGCTGCGGCGGCACGACGTGAAGCATGTCGAAATCGGTTTCGATCTCTTCACTGCCGTCCTCGCTCGTGACGCGAAAACGCGCTTTCTGGGCCGGGCCGTCCACGGCGACGAGGTTCTGCTGGAACTGCTTGTGGATGCCGTAGCGCTGCACGTATTCATCCAGCGCCGGCACGAAGTCCGAAACGCCGAACATCACGCCACCGGCATTGTGGAAGTGAACGTCGATATTGTTCAGAATGCCCTGCTTCTCCCACTCATAGCAGGAGAGATACATCGCCTTCTGTGGCGCGCCGGCACACTTGATCGGCATCGGAGGCTGGGTAAAGAGCGCCTTGCCGCCACGCATCGACTGCACCATCGACCAGGTATAAGGCGCCAGATCGAAACGGTAGTTCGACGTCACGCCATTCTTGCCCAGCGTCTCCTCGAGGCCATCGATCGCCTGCCAGTCGATCTCGAGTCCCGGCGCGACTACCAGCGCTCGATATCCCAGCGTCACGCCATTGCCCAGCACGACCTGGCGGGAATCCGGCAGCAGCCGTTCCGCCGCGGTCTGGTGCCAGGTCACGAAGCTCGGCATCACCGAGCGCATCGAACGCCGGGTCTGCTCCGGAGTGAACACGCCACCTCCCACCAGCGTCCAGCCGGGCTGGTAGAAGTGATCCTGCGCAGGCTCGACGATGGCGATATCGAGATCGGAACGGCGTTTGTGCAGACTCGCGGCGACCGCGATGCCCCCTGCCCCACCACCGATGATGACGATGTCATGGCGTTGGTCGTTCTTGGTCTTCGTTTCGTCCACGACTGTCGATTCGTTCATGACTGGCTCCCGTTGGTAGATTCAGCGCGGCGCGGTATGGCCTGACGGCGGCGACTTCTCATTCCCACGCCGCGCCTTCCAAAGCATCGAGCGGGAATTTCAGATAACGCTTGCCGTTGCTCTCCGGCTCTGGGAGACGCCCACCGAGGATGTTGACCTGCAACGCGTGCAGGATCAGCTTCGGCATCGGTAGCTCGCTATCGCGGCGATTGCGCAGCTCGACGTACTCGGCTTCGCTACTGTCGCTCAAGCGATGCTTGTTGGTCTCGCGCTGCTCGCGCACGGTGCTTTCCCACTGCGGCTCGCGGCCATCGGGCATGTAGTCGTGACCGGTAAACAGACGCGTCTCGTCGGGCAGCGCCAGGATCGCCTGGATCGAGTTCCAAAGCTGATGCGCGCTGCCGCCGGGGAAGTCGGCGCGGGCGGTGCCGAAATCGGGCTGGAACAGCGTATCGTGAACGAAGGCGGCATCGCCGATCACGTAGGTGATCGATGCCAACGTATGGCCCGGCGAGTGCATCACGCGGCACTCGATCTCGCCCAGCCTGAAGGTATCCCCTTCGTCGAACAGACGATCCCACTGGCTACCGTCATCCTGCAGATCCGGCCAGTTGTAGATGTCCTTCCAGAGAGCCTGTACTTGAGTCACCGGCCTGCCAATGGCGGTGGGCGCGCCGGTTTTTTCATGCAGATAGCGTGCGGCGGAAAAGTGATCCGCGTGCGGGTGCGTATCCAGCACCCAGTCGACCTCGAGCCCTTCCCGCTCGATGTAGGCCAGCAGCTCATCGGCCTGGAGCGTCGCTGTCGCACCGGATTTCTCATCGAAGTCGAGCACCGGATCGATGATCGCACACCGCTGAGTCGACGGATCACTGACGACGTATTGAATGCTGAAGGTACGGGGATCGAAAAAGCCTGCCACGTCCGGCTGACCAGATTGTTGCGCACGTGATAAAGCAAAGGTTTTCATCAACTATGATTCCACTGTCGTGAACATGAGATTGTGAAACCCATGATAGTACACATCTTATTATAACGTTATATTTTTTAGGAATAATAGAATGCGCACCATGCCGCTGATGCATAAGCCAGGCGATACCAGCGAAAGAAATGCCGTGGCTTAACGCACGCAACGCTTTTTGCGCAAGGTGCTGGCCAGCAACCCGATCTGACGCATGCCTCGCGGGTCAGACCTGGCCCTGATTGTCCAGCTCCACGGCCTCGTACATGCGCTCCTTGAGGTCATGGATCGCCGCCCCCACGCGGTTCCAGCTGGGAATGAAGGGCTTGTCGCGGGGCGATTCGAGAAACGAGGCGCCCGCCTCGAGGATGTTGGCGGTGAAAAGCTCCACGGCCTGCTCCTCGCTGTGACGATCGAGCGACAGACCGTTCATGCGCGCGTCGTTGTCGTAGGCCTCGATCAGATCCAGCGCGGTGCGATAGTAGGTTGCCTTGATGGTGCGGAAGGTCTCGGAGTGGATGGGCACGCCCAGTGTCGCCAGCTTGCGGAACATGGCCTTGGCGATGTCCAGGCTCATGCGGTTGAGGCCGCCGCTGGGATCGTCCTGGGAGACGGGCTGATGCTTGTGATCGTAGGCATCGGCGATGTCCACCTGGCACAGCCGCTTGGTCGAGTGGTTGCGATGAACCTCCGACAGCACGCCGATCTCCAGCCCCCAGTCGCTGGGAATGCGGATGCCGTCGAGCACATCGGCGCGCATCGAGAACTCTCCCGAGAGCGGATAACGATAGCTGTCCAGATATTCCAGGTACGGCAGCGGCCCGAAGACCATCTTCAGCGCACGGATCAGCGGGGTCACCATCAACCGCGCGACACGCCCGTTGAGCTTGCCGTCGGCCACCCGCGAGTAATAGCCCTTGCAGAATTCGTAGTTGAACTGCGGATTGGCGACCGGATACAGCAGGCGTGCCAGCATGCCCCGGTCATAGGTCACGATGTCGCAATCGTGCAGCGCCACCGCCGACGTGCGCGCGGAGGCCAGCACGTAACCGCTGCAATACCAGACGTTGCGCCCCTTGCCGGGCTCCTGCGGGGCCAGGTCGAGCGCGCTCAGCTCGGCATCCAGCGCCGACAGACGCGGGCCATCGTTCCACAGGATGCGGTGATGCTGCGGCAGGCGCGAGAAGAATTCGCGGGCACGCAGGAACTGGTCGCGGTCGGCACGATCCAGCCCGATCACGATTTCCGAGAGGTAGGGCACCTGCGCCAGCTCGTCGACGATGTTCGATAGCGCCGGCCCCTCGAGTTCGGAGAACAGCGAGGGCAGGATCAACCCCATCGGGCGGCGTCGGGAAAATCGCAGCAGATCGGATTCCAGTGCCTCCACCGGGCGCTGGGTCAGGTTATGGAACGTGGTGACAATGCCGTTTTGATAGAAGTCGCTCATCGTGCGGTCCCCTCCCTGGGTGACGTGTCCCAGCGCGTGTGCCACCAGTCGGCGATGCCCTCGGCCCAGCCTTCCGGGCCGGGCTGCCGGGTGCGAAAGAGCGGCACCTCGGTGGCGACGTTCACCGTCGCACCATGCTTGCCGCGTACCAGAATCGGATGATCGACCGCCTCGAGCAGGCTGATATCGTTGGGGCCATCGCCGAGCCCCACGGTGCCGGGCGTGGTCCCTCGCAGTGCCGTATAGCGCTCGACCAGCCAGCGTACCGCCTGCCCCTTGTCCACCGCCCCCATGACATGCCAGAAGCGCCCGCCCCGGGTCAGCCGCAAGCCATCGCTCTCCAGGGCCCGCCGGAAACGGGCCAGCGCGGCCTCGTCGTCGTCCCATATCAACGGCTCGCTGCCTTCGCGGGCCAGCGCCTGGCGGGCCTTGTCGGCACTCAACGCGGTCAATTCGCAGATCGTGTCGAGCGATAATTCGCCCATGCCGCGAAAGCGCACGTCCAGGCGGTCGCGCAGCACCGCCAGGCGCCGCCGGATGAAGCCGATGTCCAGTGACGGCGTCTTGACGATCAGCCCATCCGGCGCGGCGGGATCACGATCCAAGCGAGCGTGCTGCCAGCTTGCTGGCAGTCCGATCACCGCGCCGTTCTCGGCGATGAACGGGGTCGCCTCGAGCCCCAGGTCGTCACGCAGGGAAAGCAGTTCCTGGCGGGTCTTGCTGGTCGTGGGAATGACCGCGATACCGGCCTCGGCAAGCCGAGCCAGCCAGGCGGCGGCAGGCTGCCACGTATAGCTGTCATGATCGAGCAGCGTGCCATCCAGATCGGTGAACACCAGCCACGGCGACCGCGAAACCGTTTGCGTCATGAGCCTCTCCCCTTGGCGCCACGCCACCTGTCGCGGTGACATACTGGTGACGTTAGCACGGATCATGCCATCTGCACGTCAGCCCCTGCAGATAAAGGGCCGAGCGCAGACGGCTGGGGGCCGACTGCGGGGCATGAGCGCCCCGGCGACACGCCCATGCCCCACCGCGGCACAGGGCGCGCACCACGATGGGGCATGGGAAGCTTGTCAGGGGGAGACGGCGATCAGGCGTGATGACGCGCGGCGATCATGGCCAGCCCCGCCAGGGTCGCCGCATCGCTATCCAGGGGCGTGACCTCGAGGCCGGCCATGTTCAGCGCAAGCGTGTAAGGCGTGCGCAATGCCTCGGCACCGATCAGCAGCAAGCGCTCGAGATCGGGCCGGGTGGCACGCATGGCGCGGACTTCCTCGCCGATCAGGACCCCGGACAGGAAGCTGCCCACCTGGCCGGCGGCAAGCCCTTGGTACAGATGCCGGCTACGCGCCTCGAACAAGGCATGCAGGACTCCGTCCTCGCTCTGGGCCCGCGCCACGCCCTGGCGAAAGGCCGCTTCATCGAACGGCGCCTCGTCTCGCGCGGGCTCGCCCGGCAAGGTATGGAATCGCACCGCGTGATACAGCTCGCCGGTCATCAAGGTGGTGAAGGCGGTCAGGCGACCATCGCGCAATCGCGCCCATTTGCTGTGCGTTCCCGGCAGGCAGCAATCGGCATCCAGCGTGTCGGCCAGCGCCAGGGCGCCGAATGCCTGGACTTCCTCGCCGCGCATGACATCGCAGTGCGTATCGTCGACCTGCTTGACGCCCGGCACGATCCAGGTGTTTTCCAGCCCCGGGGCGGCCACGACATGGGCGGCCAGATCCGCGTCCGTGACGGGCAAGTCGAGCTGCGGCGCTTCGCTCCAGCCCCGCTTGGAGCCCACCATGCCGGCGAGATACACCGGCACGCGCCCTCCTTCCCGCCAGTCGCCGACCTGCGCCTGGCAGTAATGCGGGAACTCGGCGGTCGCCAATGCCTTGAGCCCTGCCTCGCTGCGCCGCGTCTCGAGGCAGGCGCCGCTTTGCCGATCCACCAGGAACGCCCGGAAGTTGCTGGTCCCCCAGTCGATGACGATCAGCCGTTCATTGGCGCTCATTGATCGCCCTCGTGCTCGAACAGCTCGGTCATGGTATGGAGCTCTTCGAGGCGCCGCCACTCGGCGACGAGCTCGCGTGCGATCTCGCCCACCTCGGCGGCACTGCGACCGGGCCGATAGAGATTGCTCCCGAAGCCGAACCCGCGAATGCCCATGCCATGCCAGTCGGACATGTTGCTCTTGTCGATGCCACCCACGGCGAACACCGGCAGCTCGGGTGGCAAAATGGCACTGATATCCTTGAAATACCCGGTGCCCAGGCGGCCGGCCGGGAACAGCTTGAGCGCCTTGGCACCGGCGCGCGCGGCACTCAGCGCTTCACTCGGCGTCATGCAGCCGACCAGCGGCGCCAGGCCCTGCTCGATCCCGGCACGGATCACCTCGGGGTCGCTGTTGGGGGTGACCATCAACGGCGCTTCGAGCCGCGCCAGTTGGGCCGTGTCCTCGGCGGTCAATACCGTACCGGCGCCCACCAGCACGTGCTCGGGGCACCGCGCCGCCACTTTCTCGATGCTCTTCCACGGCATGGGGGAATTGAGCGGAATCTCGATCATGCGAAACCCCGCTGCCACCAGGGCATCGAAAACTTCCTCGACCTCCTCGGGACGCACGCCGCGCAGAATCGCCACCAGGGGCAGTGCATCGAGCGCCGCGTCAAACGCGGCCTGCTGAGTCTCGTTCATAATATCTCCTTAGCGTGCGGGCAATGGGCCCCTCCGCTTCATCCATACCGGGTTGCGACAATGCTGGCCAGCCCTCGTGTACGTCGCGACGAACGCTCGTAGCACTTCCTCCGCGTGCGGAGCCTTCCGGCATCCGCTCGGCCCTCATTCTAGGCGAACGGCCCCGACCGCCCCATCTTGTAGAACAAAATCGCCTTTATGTCCGACATAGGATTCAGCAATCGCCCACGTTGCGCCTTTATACTTTGGTCGGCAACTCCGCGACCCAGGACGCGACACCGCAAGGCATGCGGCCTGGCAGGGCCGAGGAAGAAGCGCCTTGCCGCTCGTGTCGCCCCCGGATCCCGGATCCCGGATCCCGGCATGAGCATCACCGGAAATCATCCGTCACGAGGTCGGCCGTGCTCTGCTGATACTGGCGAGGTGTCATGCCTTTCAGTTCACGAAAATGCCGGTTGAAGTTGGAAAGGTTGTTGTAACCGACCTGGAAGCAGATATCGGCAATGGACTGCCGGCCTTCGAGCAACAGCTGGCAGGCATGACCGATACGGATCCGCCGCAGAAAGGCGACGAAGGTGTCGCCCGTGGCATGCTTGAAGAAGCGCGAAAAGCTGGAAGGGCTCATGCCGTTGCGCGCTGCCAGCGCCGACATGCGCAACTCCTCGTGAAAGTGGTCGTGGATATAGCGCAGGATGGCATCGACCTGTGCGGAGGAAACGCCCGTGGCCTCCAGGCCGTATTCGCGGCTGGACAGGGTCGCGTAATCGCACTGCGATAGACCGCGCAAAATGGTCAGCATGGTCAACAGCCTTCCGGCATGGTCCTGTTCCCCCATGGTGACCAGCAGCTCGCCACAACGTGCCGCTTCCTCGCCCTGAAACGCCACGCCTTGCCTCGAGTCCTCGATGAGCGTCGACAGGCAATTGAGTTCCGGACAAAGCGCCATCATGTGCTCGAGCCACTCGCCCTTGAACTGGAGAACGACATCGCGCCCCTCGATGACGGACCTTGAATCGTCCGGATCGCTCAACCAGGCATGCGGAACGTTCGGGCCCACCAGCACTAAATTACCAGGCCCGAATCGCCCGATATAATCACCCACGAAATAATTCCCTTCCGAATAACGGATGAGATGCAATTCATACTCGGGGTGATAATTCCAGCGGGCGATGGGTGCGGGAAAATCGTGGCAGTGCCAGTAGAAACTGAACTTCGGGTCCTGGCTGATGCTCTCGAAGACAGGCGCACCAAGACGAGTATCGTTGAGCTGCGCAGCGATCATGAGTTATCGGTGCCTCTTTCGACTATGCCCCTGTGCAAGGCGTCAGCAAATGCCTTCCACTCCAGACGCTTCATTGCCTTCAAATAAAGCGGTTCATCGGCCTTTCATGTTCCCGTCTCGATTTATACTTTGGTCACAACCTCTCTTCGTCAGCCACCCAGACAAACATCAGGTCGAATCTAAAAACACTGTGGGAACAAATATTTATACATTCGCAGAAAAAGGCCTGCAAAAAAGTATCATTCCCTCGAAAATTATAGCCTAGCCGCTTTTCCAGCGTGACGCGTAGCTTCATTGCCAAGCCCCTGGCGAGTCGGGCCCATCGCTTCGAAGCCCCTCGCCCATTTTCAACACGACTCGAGGCACGCGCCATGAAAGCCAAAGCCCTGGTGCTGGAAAAGCAACGCGAGCTGTCGTTACGTGACATCGATCTGCCGGATCAGCTAGGGCCGGACGACGTGCGCATCCGCATACACACCGTCGGCATATGCGGCAGCGACGTGCACTACTATACCCATGGCCGGATCGGTCCCTTCGTGGTGCGAGAGCCCATGGTGCTCGGCCATGAAGCGTCCGGCGTGATCACCGAAGTCGGCAGCCATGTCAGCCACCTCAAGGTAGGCGAGCGGGTGTGCATGGAACCCGGGATTCCCGACCCCACCTCGCGCGCCGCCAAGTTGGGCGTCTACAACGTCGATCCCGGCGTGCGCTTCTGGGCCACCCCACCGGTGCACGGCTGCCTGACCCCCGAGGTCATTCATCCGGCCGCCTTCACCTTCGCCCTTCCCGACTCGGTCTCCTTCGCGGAAGGGGCGATGATCGAACCGTTCGCCATCGGCATGCAGGCGGTGGTCAAGGCGCGCATGCAGCCGGGCGATGTCTGCGTCGTCACCGGCGCCGGACCGATCGGTCTGATGGTCGCCCTGGCAGCCCTGGCGGGAGGGGCCAGCGAAGTGCTGGTCTCCGATCTGGTCGAGGAGAAGCTGGCGATCGCCGGGCGCTACGCCGGCATCACCCCCGTCAACGTCTCGCGGGAATCCCTGCGGGCAGCCGTCGACCGGCGCTGCGGCGAGGACTGGGGCGCCGACGTGGTGTTCGAGGCCAGCGGCAGCCCCCGAGTCTACGACGATGTGCTGGCCTGCACGCGGCCCGCCGGCGCGATCGTGCTGGTGGGCATGCCCGTCGAGCCGGTCACCTTCGACATCGTCTCGGCGCAGGCCAAGGAGTTGCGCATCGAGACCGTCTTCCGCTACGCCAACGTCTACGACCGGGCGATCGATCTGATCGCTGCGGGCAAGGTCGATCTCAAGCCGCTGATCAGCGAGACCTTCGACTTCGACGAGAGCATCGCTGCGTTCGAGCGTGCCGCGAGCGCACGACCCCATGACGTCAAGCTGCAGATCACGCTTGACGCCTGACCTCGCCAGCCCAGAAAGCACAATGGACCTGAACCTACCAAGAGGTGAACAACAATGACCCAGTTCAAGCGTCGCGACATACTGAAAGGAATAGGGGGACTCGCCGGCCTGTCGTTGATGGGGGCGGGATCGCTGCGTACGGCCCTGGCCCAGGGCATGGCCAGCGACGAGGCCTGGAAACAGGCCAGCGGCACCACCATCCAGTTCATCTCCGAGAACACCCCGCCGACCACGGCGATCGCCGCCAACCTGGCGTCGTTCCAGGAGCTCACCGGCATCACCGTCAACATCACCGAAATGCAGCTGGGCGCGCTGGTCCAGAAGGTCGCGCTGGACTTCGGCGCCGGACGCAGCTCCTTCGACGTGATCTACGCCGACCCCTACCAGGTGCTCGCGCCCTACCATCGCGGCCTGGTGGATCTCAATCGGTTCATCAACGACGACCAGCAGCCGGTCGTGCCCAAGGGCATCGAGGACTTCATTCCCACGCAGCTGGCCGCCGCCGGCCGTTTCGAGGACCGGGAAAGCCTCTATACCCTGCCCTACGACTGCCCGACGATGATCTGGATCTATCGCCGCGACCTGTTCGAGAAATACCGCGACCAGATGCGGCAGGATCTCGGCTTCGATCCGATGCCCTCGGACAGCACCACCTGGGAGCAGTACTACCAGATTGCCGAGTGGTTCAGTAACGGCAACGCCAGCGAGGTCAAGTACGGCACCGGCCATCAGGCCCAGCAGTACGACTCGCTGATGTGCGACTTCTCCAACGTGCTGTTCGCCTACGGCGGCGACTACTTCGCCAACGGTCAGCAGGTCGGCCTGCTCGGCACCGACGCCCCCGGCGCCTGTCAGTTGACCAGCGACGCCGCGCTGGAAGCCGCGCGCTTCTATCAGAATCTGCTCAAGGTCGCTCACCCCGGCAGCACCAGCTGGGACTGGACCGGCGTCGCCAACGCCTTCCAGAACGGCGAATTCGCGATGATGCCCGAGTGGCACGAGTTCGCCGGCTCGCTGGAAAGTTCCGACCTCCAGGGCAAGATCGGCTACGCCCCGCTGCCCAAGGGGCCGGCGCGCAGTTCCAACCTGTGGGGCGGTACGGGCATCGGCATCAATGCCAACGCCTCGGCCGAAAAACAGAAGGCGGCCTGGCTGTTCCTGGTCTGGGCGACCTCCCCGCAGACCCAACTGATGGGCCTGAAGAGCACGGTCGGCGGTGGCACGCCCACGCGCCAGTCAGTCTACGACATGCCGGAGGTCAAGGCCGCCAGCACCCCGCCCACCGACATGCCCAACATGCTCACGGCGGATACCATGCTGACCGCCTGGCAGGATGACTACATCGGCCTGCGGCCCAAGATCGCCCAGTGGAACGAGGTCGATACGGTGATCTTCACCGAGCTCTCCAAGATGCTCGCGGGCCAGATGTCTCCCGAGGAAACCATGCAGAGCGCCAAGCAGCGCATCGACCGCATCGTGGGGGCATGACGCATGGCGCTGCTGACCGGAAAACCCTCGGCGCGACGACAGGGATTCGAGCTGGCGATGATGTCGCCAGCCCTTTTCCTGCTCGCCCTGATCACGCTGGTTCCGTTCTTCTCGATCATCTGGATGAGTTTCAACGACGTCAGCCTGATGGGCGGGCTGGCCTTCGAGTTCTCGGGCCTCGACAACTGGCAACGGGTGTTCACGGACCCGGACATCCGTTCCAGCTGGCTGATCAGCCTGGTCTACTTCCTGGCCACGGTGGGCCTGGAGATGGTCATCGGCACGGTGATGGCGCTGCTGGTCTACAGCCTGACCCGGGGCAGCAACATCATCATCTCGCTGCTGTTGATCCCGATGTTCATCGCCCCGGTGATCGTCGGGCTGCTCGGGCGCTTCATGCTCGACCCCAGCCACGGCCTGTATGCCTGGATGCTCAATGAAAGCGGCCTGTTCGACGGCAACATCCTGGGCAGCGTCGGCTCCGCGATGGTCGCGGTCATCCTCATGGACGTCTGGGAATGGACGCCGCTGGTCGCGCTGATCGTCCTGGCGGGGCTCACCTCGGTGCCGGAGGACGTGCTCGAGGCGGCCGAGATGGATGGCGCCCGATACGGCCAGAAGCTGCTCTACATCATCCTGCCGTCGATCTCCAACATCCTGCTGGTGGCGCTGCTGATCCGCGCCATGGATGCGATCCGTTTCTTCGCGATCATCTTCATCACCACCAACGGCGGGCCCGCGGACTCCACCAAGATCATCCCCATTCGGCTCTACGACATCGCCTTCCGGTTCTTCGACCTGGGCTATGCCGCTGCCGTGGGCATCACCATGCTGGTGTTTTCGATCATGGTCGCCACGGCGTTCACGAAACTGCTCAAACGCCAGGAGAAAGCCTCATGACCGCCTCCAAGCGCTGGCTTCCCCTTACGTTCAAGATCGCCCTGCTGACGCTACTGCTGCTGTGGACGCTGATACCGATCATCTGGATGGTGCTGTCTTCCTTCAAGCCGAACACCATCATCACCGCCGATACCCCCCAGGTCTTCTTCACACCCACCCTGGAGCACTACGTCTCGCTGTTCAGCAGCGGCAACAGCCTCTGGCCCTACCTGCTCAACAGCCTGTTCATCGCCGGGACCTCGACGCTGATCGCCGTGGTGCTCGGCTGCATGGCCGGCTTCGGGCTGTCGCGGATCCGCATCAAGGGCAAGCAGCATCTGGCCTTCTGGATCATCAGCACCCGCATGGCGCCGATCGCCGCGGTGATCGTGCCGCTGTACCTGCTGTTCCGCTACCTCTATCTGCTGGATACCCACGCCGGCCTGATCGTCGCCTACCTGAGCTTCAACCTGCCCTTCGCCATCTGGCTGATGACCGCATTCTTCGACGACCTGCCGCCCGACCTGGAAGAGGCGGCAATGATCGACGGTGCCACCAAGTTCCAGGCGTTCCGCCACGTGGTGCTGCCGTTGATGACGCCGGGACTGGTGACGACCGCCATCCTGTGTTTCATCTTCGCCTGGAACGACTACGCCTTCGCCCAGACATTCTCCGGCCCCAGCACCCAGACGATTCCCATCGCCGCGGCACAGTTGCTGACCCAGACCGGTATCGACTGGGGCAAGCTGCTGGCGATCGGCACCATCGTGGTCTGCCCGATGGCGATCGCCGGGCTGCTGGTCAAGCGCTGGCTGGTCCAGGGGCTGACCCTGGGCGCCGTGAAATGACCGATCCCACGACAACGCTTCTACAACGGACAGGGAGACAACCATGAACGTGATGTCGCAGTTCGACCTGAGCGGCAAGGTCGCCGTCGTCACCGGCGGCAACGGCGGCCTCGGCGAGGCGTTCGCCCATGCGCTGGCCGAGGCCGGAGCCAAGGTCGCCATCGCCGCCCGTGGGCATGAGCGCAGCCTGGAGGTGGTCAAGGCCCTGGAGGACGCCGGGCACCGCGCCATGGCGGTGGAGGTCGACATTACCCAGCCCGAGGCGGCGGACGCCCTGCTCGACGAGGTCGAAGCCAGCCTCGGCCCGGTCGATGTCTTCCTCAACAACGCCGGCGCCTGCCACCATGCCCCCGCGCTGGACGTCACGTCCGAACGCTGGCGCGAGATCTTCGACATCAACGTCCACGGGCTGTGGTACTGCGCCCAGGCCGCCGGCCGGCGGATGCAGTCGCGCGGCGGCGTGATCATCAACATCGGCTCGATCTCGGCGATGATCGTCAATCGCCCGCAGATGCAGCCCGCCTACAATGCCTCCAAGGCCGCCGTACACCAGTTGACCAAGTCGCTGGCCGCCGAATGGGCACCGTACGGCATCCGCGTCAACGCGCTGGCCCCCGGTTACGTCAAGACCGCCATGGCGCCGGTCGACGACCCCAAGTTCAAGCCGCGCTGGATCGACGACGCGCCCATGCAGCGCGCCGCCACCCCCGAGGAGCTCGGCCCCACTATCGTCTACATGGCCAGCAACGCCTCGAGCTTCATGACCGGCTCCATCGTCGTCGTGGATGGCGGCTATACCCTCTGGTAACCGCCACGCGAGTCCCCCCACCGACCCTCAACACCAGGAAACCGCCATGGCAACGCTACAACTCAACGACATCGTCAAGGACTTCGGCGGCACCCAGGTCATCAAGGGCGTCGACCTCGAGGTCAAGGACCGCGAATTCGTGGTCTTCGTCGGCCCCTCGGGCTGCGGCAAGTCGACCCTGATGCGGATGATCGCCGGGCTCGAGAGCACCACCAGCGGCGAGATCGCCATCGACGGTCAGCGCGTCAACGAGGTCGGGCCCGCCGACCGCGGCCTGGCGATGGTCTTCCAGAGCTATGCGCTCTACCCGCACATGACCGTCGAGGACAACATGGGCTTCAGCCTGCGCCTGGCCAAGGTGCCCAGGGCCGAGCGCCGCGAGAAGGTCCTCGCCGCCGCGCGCATCCTGCAGCTCGAGCCCCTGCTCGACCGCAAGCCCCGCGCGCTGTCCGGCGGCCAGCGTCAGCGCGTGGCGATCGGACGGGCGATCGTGCGCAACCCCAGCATCTTCCTGTTCGACGAACCGCTGTCGAATCTGGACGCGGCGCTGCGCGTGCAGATGCGCATCGAGCTGGCGCGGCTCCACGAGGAGCTCGATGCCACCATGATCTACGTCACCCACGACCAGATCGAGGCCATGACCATGGCCGACAAGATCGTCGTGCTGCAGGACGGCGTGGTCGAGCAGATCGGCTCGCCGATGGAGCTCTACCACCACCCGCGCAACCGCTTCGTGGCCGGCTTCATCGGCTCGCCGAAGATGAACTTCCTGGAGGTCGAGGTGCGCGGTGCCGACGCCGAGGGGGTCGACGTGGCGCTGCCCGGCGGCGACTGCCGGGTGCCGGTCGCGGGCGACGGCGTCAGCGCCGGCGACACGCTGACGCTGGGCATCCGTCCCGAGCACCTGGTGCTCGACGAGGCGGGGCCGCTGACGGGCCGGATCCAGGTCATCGAACGTCTCGGCGGCGTCACCTCGCTGTACCTCGAGCACGGCGACAGCGAGTGGATCCTGGTCGCCGACGGCAACGTCGCGCATCGCGTGCATGACGAGGTGCGCTTCACCTTCGACCCGGCCTGCGCGCACCTCTTCACTGCCGAGGGCCTGGCACTGGCGCACCTGACGCGCCACCCGCTGGCCGATATCGACCGCAAGGAAAATCGCGCCTCGTTTGCCTGATGGCAGGCGCGAAGCATCGATTGCTCACTGATATCTCACCAGGACATCGCGGCAGCATCACGCGCGTCCTGCCGCCTTACCACTCGGCGATGGAGCCGTCGTCATGCGTCCACACCGGGTTGCGCCAGCGGTGGCCGACCTTGGCACGTTCCTCGACGAAGGCTTCGTCGATCTCCACCCCGAGCCCGGGGCCCTCGGGAATCGCGCAGAAGCCATCCTTGATGGTCAACGCCGACTTGTCGACCAGGTAATCCAGTACGTCGTTGTCACGGTTGTAGTGGATTCCCATGCTCTGCTCCTGGATGAAAGCGTTGTGGTTCACCGCATCCACGTGCAGCGACGCGGCCAGCGTCAGCGGTCCCAGCGGACAATGCGGAGCCAGCGCGACGTCGAAGCACGAGGCCAGCGTGGCGATCTTCATGCCCTCGCTGATTCCCCCGCAATGCGAGAGGTCCGGCTGAATGATATCGACCATGCCCTCGGCCAGCAGGTCACGGAACTGAAAGCGCGTGTGCAGGCGCTCGCCGGTGGCGATGGGATAGCCCAGACCGGTGGCGATGTGCTTGAGACTCGGCAGATGCTCGGGCAAGACCGGCTCTTCGACGAACATCGGGTGATAGGGCTCGAGCTCGCGCAGCAGGGCCTTGGCCATCGGCCGGTGCACGCGGCCATGGAAATCGATGGCGATGCCCACGTCCGGGCCAACCGCTTCACGAGCCTCGGCGACGCGCGCCACCGCTTCGTCTACCTTGCGATGCGAGTCGACGATCTGCATTTCCGGCGTCCCGTTCATCTTGAACGCCGTGAAGCCCTGATCGACCAGTGCCTTGGCACCCGAACCCACATCGCTGGGCCGATCGCCGCCGGTCCAGGCGTACATGCGCATCTTGTCGCGCACCTTGCCGCCCAGCAGTTGATGCACCGGTACGCCCAGGTCGCGCCCCTTCAGGTCCCACAGGGCCTGGTCGATCCCCGCGATGGCGCTCATCAGGATCGGCCCGCCGCGATAGAACCCGGCACGGTACAGGGTATTCCACAGATGCTCGATGCGGTGCGGGTCCTGGCCGACGAGGTAGTCGGCCAATTCGTGCACTGCCGCCTCGACGGTCGCCGCACGGCCTTCCACGACCGGCTCGCCCCAGCCGTAGCATCCCTCATCGGTCTCGATCTTGAGGAACAGCCAGCGCGGCGGCACCTGCCAGGTCTTGAGCTGGGTAATCTTCACGAGGGGTCTCCTTGCCAATGAGAAAAAACCGGATCCAACGCCGGCATCGAGGCCGGATCCGTGTCGATGCCCAGATCCTGGCCCGTGCGTTCGAGCACCGCCAGGGCACAGGCGTGCGCCCGCTCGGGTTGACGCAGACGAATCGCCTCCATCACCTGGCGATGACGCTCCATGCTGTCGGCGAGTTCGTCGGCACTCTGGTTGGTGCGCTGGACCAGCACCGTGATCGTGGGCCTCAGCACATGGCTGAGCTGCGTCCACACCACGTTGTGGGTGGCCGCGAAGATGGCTTCATGGAACGCCACGTCGTAGTCGTCGTGCGAGCGCCCTTCCCAGCAGTGATCGGGCGTCTCCAGGCTGCGGGCCATGCCGTCGTAGGCCTGTTCGATGGCCAGCAGGTCGGTGGCCGTCGCCGCGCTGGCCGCCAGAAACGCCACGAACGGCTCGACCGCCACACGGAAGGCGTATATTTCACGCTGAAAACGCGGGTTGGGCTCGGCGTAGCGCGCCATCCATTCGGTAACGCGCGGGTCGAGCATGTGCCATTGGGTCAACTCCCGCACCCGCGTGCCCTGTCCGGAAATGCGCACCAGCAAGCCCGCCGAGACCAGGTTCTGCAAGACGCTACGTACCGTCGATCGACTGACGCCGAAGGTCTCGCAAAGATCCAGTTCACGGGGTATCAAGTCACCGGGAGCGTAGCGACCGCTGAAGATCGCCTGGGCCAACGACTCGGCGATATCCGGGCGCGCCGTCGACGCGGAAAGAGATGATGGACACATGTACGGCTCCGCCTGTCTTGTTAGACAAATTTACCTTTATGTCCGACATAGAATCCAGCATTCGTGTCCATCGTGCCTTTAGACATTGGTGGATAGCGCTCGGGCCGCACACTAGACGCCGCGCAGCTCCGCCGGCAGTGGTTAGTCGGCGTACCAGTGAACGCGATTGCGTCCCGCGTTCTTGGCCGCGTAGAGTCCTTCGTCGGCACGCTTGATGGCTGGCTCCAGCGAGGCTTCCTCGGGGTCGACACGCGCCACGCCCAGCGAGGCGGTATACGTCAAGCGCCCCGTCGCGACGACCTCGGTCTCGACCTCGACCGGCGTGGTCGAAACGGCCAGACGCAACCGCTCGGCGACCTGCATGGCCTGCTCGGGAGCCGTGTCGGGTAACAGAATGACGAATTCCTCGCCCCCCATGCGGCACAGGATGTCGCCCTCGCGCAACTGCGCACGCGCGGTATCGGCGAAGGATTGCAGCACCAGATCTCCTACGTCATGGCCGTGAGTGTCGTTGATGCGCTTGAAGTGATCCAGATCGACGATGATCAGACTCAGCGATGTCCCGCCACGACGTGCCCGCGCCATTTCCTTGGCCGCCTGCCCCTTCAGATAGCGCCGATTCCACAACCCGGTCAACGGATCGGCCATGGCCTGCTCCGCGAGACGCGCTTCGAGCTGCTTGCGCTCGCTCAGGTCGAACACCGTGGCACGGGAATATTGAAAGCGTCCCTCGGTGACATGGGCAGACGCCTGAATGATCACCGGCAAGCGGGTACCATCACGGCACATGAGGGCACACTCCGCGGCCCCCTCCTGACCTGCGCTCAGCACCTCCCGAAACGCAGCGTCGAACGCGGCACGCGTATCGGGAGTCACGAAATCGCGATAATGTCGCGTATCGATCACTTCATCGGCGCGGTAGCCCAGCCACTCCAGCTCGGTACGGTTGATCTTCACGATACGGCCGTCGCGGTCCAGCGAGTGATAGCCACAGGGCGCGTTCTCGTAGAGGTCCTGTACCTCGCCGGCATACTGCTGAGACTCCCTGGCGAGGCGCTGGGCCTCGCGGGAGTATTCCATTGCCTGGCGGCGCAAGTAGCGTTGCCGGTGCAGACTGAGCACCCACAGCACCCCCACGGCCACCGCAAGCAGGTAGATGAGCCCGATCACTGCGATCTGCCAGGGATTCTCCGCCAGCAGGCCGGCCAAACCGGGGCGCGGGACCACGATCCCCAAGCGCCAGGGCTGGGAGGCCGGTGGGGTGACGATCATGCCCACCTTGTGGCCTTCGGCAATCGCACGAATGTCCTGCGTGCGAAAGCGCAGAAGATCGTCATCGAGCAGGATTTCGCCTTCGGGCCGGGCCGACAGCTCGTGCCAGACCTGGGGATAGCGTGTTGCGAGAGAGTCACCGAACCGCATTCCCTCGTCGGTATCGGGCAACAGCCATTTGCCTTGGTTATCCGTCATGACGGCCCGCACTCCCTCGCCACTGTCGATGGCATGCGGAAGGCTCGCCGTGAGGTAATGCCAGTCCAGGGTGAACAACAGCATGCCCAGGCGCTGTCCCTGATGATCGAATACCGGCGTGGCGATATCGAGCACCGCCGTGGTGACCGTCTTGCCCTCCCGGCGGCTCTCCCCCAAGCGGGGAGCCGAGACGTAAAGCCCTCGGGAGGACAAACGATCGGTGCCCTGAAAGAAGCCCGACCGAGCATATCGGGTGCCTGTCGGATACGGCAGCAGGCGCGAACCGACCTCGAGCAGTTCTTTACCACTGGTGTCGAGGAGCACCAGACGCGTATAGCGCCCGAAATGGGTCGCCAGGGTTTCGAGCATGGCAGCCAATTGTTCCAGGGTGTCTTCCCGATCCTTGAGTGCCACGCCCTCCCGCACATTGCCCAGATGGCGTCGCAATATCGGCAGTTCGGCCACCGCCAGCACCTGGTTGAAGCTCTCGTTCATATCGTGCAACAGAGCATCGTATTCGGCGTTCAACAGCGTCGCCGCACCATGGCGACTGCTGTCGAGGCGTGCCTCCAAGTGAGTCCGGAAAATCGGGTACAGCATGGCCGTAACCAACAGAAGGGGCACGATGGTCGCGATGACCAGGCGTGCCCCGAGCGTCTTCAAGCGCATCATGGGAAATAATCGCAATCGGCGGCGGACGATGCCCGTCACACCTTCCTTGGCGTGGTTGCCAGGACAGCCAGCGGCGCAAATTCGGCATGTATCGCCTCGACCTGGCGACACCCCTCGGTTCACGACGCCTGAGTATACCTGACGCAAATCCAAGGTTACGCTTTGAAACTCGATGTACCACCATTGTCGTAGGCCCTCTTCCCGCGACCGACCGGCCTCCGAGCAGGGCGCCTCTCGGCCAGGTACCGCATGCCAACGCCATGACTTTTCCCTGCGCGCGTCCAGCCAGCACATACGAAAATCCCCCCGCCGTCACGATGGACAACGGGGGGATACGACAGACGCTACGTTTTCACCGATCGATGCGCGCGGCTCCGCCGGAAAAGCGATGTCAGGCCTAGGCATTGCCTGAAAACTGTCTGCGCTCGGTCATACTGCGTTAAAAATCAGCTCAATATGCTCATTTACAACCCGTAAACTCCGCTTTTTCGCTGATTTTTGCCTTGTCTGACCTTCGCTCGCCGATTTTTCAGACAGTGCCTAGCGATACACCGGCAAGCGCGCGCAGACGGCCTCGACCTTGGCCTTGACGTCGGCTTCGGCCTGGCTGGCATCGCCCTGCTGCATGGCGTCGAGGATGTCGCAGATCCAGCCGGCGAGGTCAGCGCATTCACTCTCGCCGAAACCGCGTGTGGTCACGGCAGGCGTGCCGATACGCAGCCCGGAGGTCACGAACGGGCTCTGCGGGTCGTTGGGCACGGCGTTCTTGTTGACGGTGATGTGGGCGCGACCCAGGGCGGCGTCCGCATCCTTGCCGGTCAGGCCCTGCTTGACCAGCGACAGCAGGAAGAGGTGATCCTCGGTGCCGCCGGAGACGACGTCATAGCCGCGCTCGATGAACACACCGGCCATGGCCTTGGCATTGGCGACCACCTGCTGCTGGTAGGCCTTGAAGTCGGGCTCCATCGCTTCCTTGAAGCAGATCGCCTTGGCGGCGATGACGTGCATCAGCGGACCGCCCTGGCTACCGGGGAACACGGCGGACTGGAACTTCTTCTCGATCTCGGCGTTGTTCTCGGCGGAGAGAATCAGGCCACCGCGCGGACCGCGCAGGGTCTTGTGCGTGGTGGTGGTGACCACGTGGGCATGCGGCAGCGGGCTCGGGTAGACGCCTGCCGCCACCAGACCGGCGATATGCGCCATGTCGACCAGCAGGAACGCGCCCACGTCATCGGCGATCTCGCGGAAGCGCGCCCAGTCGATGACCTGGGAATAGGCCGAGAAGCCCGCGATGATCATTTTCGGCTGGTGTTCGCGCGCCAGACGGGCGACCTCGTCGTAATCGATCAGGCCGTTTTCGTCGAGACCGTACTGCACGGCGTTGTAATGCTTCCCGGAGAAGTTGGGCTTGGCGCCGTGGGTCAGGTGACCGCCTGCGTCGAGGCTCATGCCCAGCACGGTATCACCGGGCTTGACCAGCGCCTGGAACACCGCGCCGTTGGCCTGGGAGCCGGAATGCGGCTGCACGTTGGCGTAGGTCGCGCCGAACAGTTCCTTGGCATATTGAATCGCCAGGTCCTCGACGACGTCGACATGCTCGCAGCCACCGTAGTAACGCTTGCCGGGATACCCTTCCGCGTACTTGTTGGTGAGCTGGGTCCCCTGGGCCTGCATGACACGCGGGCTGGCATAGTTCTCGGAAGCGATCAGCTCGATGTGCGCTTCCTGACGGCCCACTTCCTGCTGCATGGCGTCCCACAGGGCATCATCGAAACCGGCAATCTGCATGTCACGGGTGAACATCGGCAAGAGTCCTCGAATCACGGAAGGTCAGCGCGGCGGGCGCCGCACGGGGTCAACGAGGCGCCATGATAGCGCAGCGCACGACGCCTTTCATATGAAAGGCAGTCATCCGTCGCTGCATGATTTCTCATGGTCGCTTTAGGGAATCGCTGATCAATTCGTCTCTGAGCGGTTGAAGGGCTCAGAGTGGCACAACCATCGCGTCAGCGATCATTTTCTGACCACCTCAGGGGGGCCGTTTCCCTGCCAGGCGGATTATCCGGCTGGCAGGGCAGATTCAAGGCGCACTGGCCCCATCAACTTGGCCCTCGCATCGTGTCGCCAGCACCAGGTTGGCCAGCCCGAACAGGCTGAAGAGTTGCGCCTGGTTCTTGGCCAGCCCCTTGTAGCGCGTTTTGCGGTAGCCGAAGAGGTTCTTGATGACATGAAACGGGTGCTCGACCTTGGCACGGATGCTGGCCTTGGCCTTTTCGAATGCCAGCAGCAGCGTTTTCATGGGGCTGCCGTCCATCTTCTTGATGGCGCCGCGCTTGGCGGCCACGCAGCATTTGGAATCCGGAGCATCCTTCTCTTCGTCGAGATGTTTCCACATGCCGGTGTAGCCCGCATCGCCGTATACCCGTTTGTCATCCTCCCGGACCAGAGCGCCGGCCATGGTGACATCGGCAACGTTGGCCGAGGTCGCGGCGACGCTGTGAGTCAGTCCGGTGACGGCATCGACGCCGATATGGGCCTTCATCCCGAAGTACCACTGGTTGCCCTTCTTGGTCTGTTTCATCTCTGGATCGCGCTGCTTGATCTTGTTCTTGGTGGAAGGGGCGGCCGCCACGATGGTGGCGTCGACGATCGTGCCCTCGCGCATGAATAACCCTTTCTCGGCCAGGTGGGCGTTGATCTCCTCGAAGATCCGCTGGGTCAGGGCATGCTTCTCCAGCAAGTGGCGGAAACGCAGCAGCGTGGTCGCGTCCGGCACGCTCTCGATGGTCAAGTCGACACCCACGAAGTCGCGCATCGCCTGGCTATCGTAGATAGCATCTTCAAGTGCCTCGTCGGCGAGCGCATACCACTGCTGCAGGAAGTAGATCCGCAGCATGCGCTCCAGGCCGATGGGCGGACGGCCGCGCTTGCCCGTTGCGTTCGGGAAGTAAGACGGCGACAGCGCGTCGATGAGCCGTTGCCAAGGCACCAGCGCCTCCATCTGGGTCAGGAACCGCTCGCGGCGGGTCACCTTTTTCTTGTTCTGGTATTCGGCTTGGGCGAACGAGATCTGCTTCATCGGGTAGCTCGGTCAGGTGGTGACAGGGTAGCCAGATTCTACCCCGCCGATGGCGATCAGGCAGCTGCGGCGGGATTTATGCAGCGTTTCCTTAGGATCGCTCAAGAACGCGCACGATGACCAAAACCCCACGCGGCGATGAGGGAATTCATCTTCTGCGTTTCGTCTTCGCGGACTACAGTGGCCGTGCTCGCCGACAATGCGTCGGCGGATGAAGGAATGCACGGGGCATGGACGCCCGCTTATCGACAATGCCCTGCACGTTTGGTCCTGCCCCGCCACGCGATCGACATGACCGCCGCGGGGCTTCTTTCGTGGTCGCATCGTCGCGAAGCTCCAAAGGCTCTGATCGACGCCAGGGGCGCTTTCGCGGCATGGCCTCGCCGACGCTGCGTGCCCGACCTAGGTCTCCCCCAGTAGCCGAAGGCTTTCCATGGGCGCCTGACGACGTACCCGCCGCGTCAGCAAGTGGCCGATGACGCCGATCGACACGCCTCCGCCCACGGGCAGCACGACCCACAGCGGCCAGTGCAGGCGCGGCGGCAGGTCGAACCACAGCAGGTACACTCCCAGCGCCGCGGCCTCGGCCAACAGCGCCCCCAGCACTCCGCTGGCGATGCCCAGCAATGCGAACTCGGCCCCCTGGATGCGCGAGATCAGCCGATCGCCGGCACCGAACACACGCAACAAGGCACTTTCGTGCGCGCGCATCGGGCGGCTGGCGGTCAAGGCGGCATACAACACGCTGATCCCGGCCAGCAGAACGAACACCAGCACCAGTTCGACGGCTTGGGTCACCTGGCCCAGCAACTCCCGTACCTGCTCGAGGATGGCCTCCACGTTGAGCAACGACACCCCGGGGAAGCGAGATACCAGTTCGCCGACGGTGGCTTGCCGGTCATCCGGCAGATGGAACGCCGTGATGAAACTGTGGCTGAACGTCTCCAGCCTGCCCGGCGGGAAGATGACGAAGAAGTTGGGACGAAAGCTTTCCCAATCGAGGGCACGCAGACTGGTGACGCGCCCTTCGATGCGCTCGCCGCCGATATCGAAACTCAGCACCGTTCCCAGCGAGACGCCGAGCCGCTCGGCCAGCCCCTCCTCCATGGAAATCGGTACCGGCCCCGCGTCGCTGGCAGCGGACGCGGGATCGAGCCACTCCCCCGCCACCAGGCGATTGCCTTCCGGCAACGTCTCGCGCCAGGTCAGGTTGAGCTCGCGGCTGAGCACATTGGCTCCCTGTTCGTCCACCGGCACGGCGGCATCGGCGGACTCGCCGTCGATGGCCACGAGCCGGCCGTGCACGATGGGGTACAGATCGCTGCGCGTGTCGCTGGCCTCGTCCACGATCGCGCGAAAGCCGTCGCGCTCGCCGGGCTGGATGTTGATGGCGAAATAGTTGGGGGTGTCCTCGGGAAGCTGAGCCTCCCAGGCGGTGAGCAGATCGCCGCGCACCAGAGCGATGATCGCCATGGCAGCGAAGGTGACCGAGAAGGCAAGCAACTGCCCCAGGCTCGCGTGACGGCGGCGGGCCAGTTGCCGCGCCCCCAGGCGCCAGGCATGGCGGACCCCGTGACGACCGCCGCCTGTAGCGCCCCCCACCAGCCACAGCAACGCCGAAAGCAGGGCATGGCCCAGTCCCCAGAGAAGCGCCAAGGCCAGCTCGCCTCCGACCAGCAACCCCAGCGACAGCATGAAGTCACCCGAGTACAGCCACAGCAGGCCCCCGAACACCAGGCTGGCGACACCGATCACCACCCACCCCGACGCCGGCACGGGGTCGAGCTCTCGACGCAGCACCTTGAGCGCGCTCACGCGCTTGAGCCGCAACAGCATCGGCCCGGCGAATCCCACGAGAATCGCCAGTGCCGTGAACACGCCCATCAGCAAGGGCAGCGGGCCCGGTGGCGGCAGTTCGAGGGGCAGAAAACGCGTGAGAATGGCCAGCAGCCCGGCCTGTCCCCCCAACCCCAGCAATGCCCCTACCGCCGAGGCCGCCACGGCCAGCCACATGAGCTGCAGGGCAAACAAGGTCGACAGCTGCCGTTGCGAGGCGCCAAAGCAACGCAAAAGCGCCGCGGTATCCAGATGCCGATCGACATAGCGTCGAGTGGCCATGGCGACCGCCACGCCGGCCAGCAGTACCGCCGCCAGGCCAGCCAGGCTCAGGTAGCGTTGCGCACGGTCCAGCGCGCCGCCGAGCCGGGGACGATCCTCACGCACATCGCGCACCTCGACCCCGTTGTCGCGCAGCGTATCCAGCCGCTCCTGCACGCTCGCCACGGCACTCGGCGCGCCCCTGGCCAGCAACTCGTATTCGAGTCGCGAGCCCGGCTGCACGAGGTCGGTCCCCGCCAGATCGTCGCGATGCATCATCACGCGCGGACTGAAAGCCGAGAACCCCGCACTCTGATCCGGCTCGCGATCGATCAGGCCGCTCACCGCGAGAGTGGCCTGCCCGATGCGTACCGTATCGCCGATGCCGATATCCAGCAGTCGGGCCAGACGGGGCGCCACCCAAACGCCACCGGGCGCAGGCCCGTGGGCCAGCGCCTCGATCCCCTCGCCACGGTCGACACGCACCTGCCCGTAAAGGGGATAGGCGTCATCGACCACCTTGAGGCTCGCCAGTTGAAATGCCTCCGCGTGGCTGACCATGGAGACCAGATCGACCTGCTGCGACAGCGTCAGGCCCGCCTCGCGCAGCGACTCGCGTAGCGCCGTCGAGAAGGGCTCGTCCTGCTCGAGCACCAGGTCGCCGCCCATCAATTGCCCGGCCTGACGGGTCAGGCCGCGATCGAGCCGGTCCAGAAAGAAGCCGATCATGGTCGAGGCTGCCACCGCCAGCGCCAGCGCCACGAACAAGGCCCGCACGTCGGCGGCGCGCAGGTCGCGACGCAAGCCCTTGAGCGACAAGGATACCGCCTTCATGACGCGACCTCGTCCGGGTGCATCGCATGCAGGCGCCCCTCGACGAGGCGCAGGCAATGCCGACAACGGCGTGCCAAGGCATGATCATGGGTGACCAGAACCAGGGTCGTGCCCATTTCGCGATTGAGCTCGAACAACAGCTCGATGATGTGCGCGCCCGTCTCCCGGTCGAGGTTGCCGGTGGGCTCGTCGGCGAAGACCAGCTCGGGATGGCTGACGAAGGCACGCGCCACCGCGACGCGCTGTTGCTCGCCGCCGGAGAGCTGCTTGGGGAGATGCGACAGGCGCTCGCCGAGCCCCACCCGGGACAGCCAGGTGCGTGCCCGCTGCTCGTCGTCGGGGCCCGGCGACAACTCCTGAGGCAGCAGCACGTTTTCCAGTGCCGTCAGCGTGGGCAGCAACTGGAAGTTCTGAAACACGAAACCGACCCGGCCAGCGCGCAAGCGCGCCCGTCCGTCTTCGTCCAGCGCTGTCAGCGACTCGCCGAACAACCGGATATCGCCCTCGCTCGGGGTATCCAGCCCGGCCAGCAAGCCCAGCAGGGTCGATTTCCCCGATCCGGAGCTGCCCAGGATGGCCACGCTCTCGCCGCCATGGACGTCCAGCGCCAGGTCGTCGAGAATTGTCAGTACACGCTCACCACTACGTACGCGCTGCGAGACATGTCTTGCGTGTAAAATGGGAGTTTTCGCTTCACTCAAGGAGTCGTCGGACATGCGTGAGAGTTCCTTTTCCTGGGCACGCTGGTGTAGACGTGGTCTGGCCGGCATCGTGCTGGGGCTCGCCATGGGGCCCGTCGCGAATGTCCATGCCGATACGTTGCTGATCGTCGGCGACAGCCTCAGCGCGGCTCACGGCATCGAACGCGAGGCCGGTTGGGTCGCGCTGTTGCGGGAGCGCGTGGGCGATGCGCATGAAGTGGTCAATGCCAGCATCAGCGGCGACACCACCTCGGGCGGCGCGGCACGCCTGCCCGACCTGCTCGAGCGCCATTCTCCCGACATCGTCCTCCTCGAGCTGGGCGGCAACGACGGCCTGCGCGGACTATCGCCGCAGCAGATGAAGCTCAATTTGCGCACGATGATCGAAAAAAGCCAAGCCGCCGACGCCCGGGTGCTTCTGCTCGGCATCGAGATTCCCCCCAACTATGGCGCCGCCTATACCGATGCCTTCTGCGGTGTCTTTCGTCAACTCAGCGAAGAATACGCGGTGCCGCTGGTGCCCTTCATCCTCGACGGCGTCGCCTTGCAGGACGACATGATGCAAGAGGACGGCATTCACCCCAACGCCGCTGCCCAGCCCATCATCCTCGACAATGTCTGGGAGAAGCTGGGTCCCATGCTGTCGCGGGATACCGACCGGAGCGAATGATCCGGCGGGAATTCCCCGCTCCATGCGCGCGTCTTGCCTCGCATGCCGATCGGGCGTCCGGCCAGGCTAATGCTTTCCTGACACGAAGGCGATGCCTGCACTCCCGGCGGTTGATTTTTCGCATATCAGCGATGACTATTCCAGCAACGCCTGACTGGCAAGCAGCGCCGACAGTACAAAGGAGACGTCGATGAGTGACATGGAGACGGCACTGGTCGCCGCGTACCGTCTGGATGGTCAGGGTGGCGGCGAACTGCTGAGCGTGCGCGAGCTGCATGCCGCATGGCAGCACGACGAGGCGCCACTATGGATGCATCTCGACTTTCGTCACGACGATGTCATGACCTATCTCAACGACCTCGCCGGTCTCGACGAGGCAGTGGTCGAGGCACTGCTCGAGGAGGACACGCGTCCGCGCGTGGCCAAGTTCGGGCGCGGGATCGTCACCACCTTGCGCGGCGTCAACCACAACCCGGGCGCCGCCATGGACGACATGATCTCGCTGCGCCTGTGGATGACGCCCAAGCGCATGATCACGCTGCGGCGCCGGCCGCTGAGAGCGGCCAGCGAGGTCCGCGAGCGCCTGGACAAGGGGGAAGGCGCACTCTCGGTCCCCGACCTGCTCGCCTGGCTGGTGGAAGCGCTGGTCGACCAGGTCGGCGACTACTCGCACCAGCTGGACAACAGCCTCGGCGAGCTGGAGGAGCGCCAGTTGACGCAAAGCGATGTCGACGCCGACGACCTCACCCGCTTGCGCCGCCCGCTGATCACGCTGCGTCGTTTCATGGGGCCGCAGCGCGACTGCCTCACCCAGCTCGCCCAGGGGCCCCTGTGGCTGGACGAGGCCACTCAGGTGTCGCTGCGCGAGAATGCCAACCAGCTATCCCGCTACGTCGAAGACTTTCACGCCATGCAGGAGCGGGCGCTGATTCTCCAGGAGCAGATCTGGAGCGAGCATAACGAACAGCTCAATCAGCGCATGTACATGCTGGCCATCATCACCACCGTCTTCCTGCCCTTGAGCTTTCTGACCGGGTTGCTGGGCATCAACGTGGGCGGCATTCCGGGCGCCGACAGCCCCTACGGTTTCTCGGTCTTCATCACGATCACCCTGCTGATGGGCTTCGGCGTGATGTGGCTGCTCAAACGCAAGCGCTGGTGGTAGCCCGAAGCCCGAAGCGATCATCGATCGGTATGCCCCAGGTCGCGGGCCGGATCGAGCCGGTCGCGCACTTGCTGCTTGAGCCACTTGATGTCGGGAAAGCCGCCATCACGCTTGCGCTCCCAGATGACGTCATCGTCCTCGTAGACGATCTCGAAATGCCCGCCGTGACTGGGGGCAAGCGCGACCTGCTCCAGGTCTTCGCCGAAGGTCTGCAGCAATTCCTGGGCATACCATCCGGCCCGTAACAACCAGTGACATTGCGTGCAATAATGAATGCGGATTCGGGACATGGCGGCCTCGCTTGGTTTTCGCGATCGAGTCGTCGCTGGCATGAACGAGTCATGATGCGATGGCTCGGCGTCCCGAACAAGCGTACGGAATACCGTCACGACACGATTTCGCCACGATCGAACCGCCACCATACAGTAAGGACATTGCATGGGTGATCGCGCCTCATCCCTGACCCGACTCTACGAACGCCTGACCGGCGACGAGGACAGCCGGCTCTGCAAGGACATTCCCGACGCCGCCTGTCACGAACAGCCCGGCAACTTTTTTCGCCACCTGCTGGCGTCGCTCGGCAACAAGCTCGCCGATGAACTTTCCAGCGCCCGCCTGGTGCTGCCCTGGCTGATGGGCGCGCTGGGAGCGCCGATCTGGATGGTGGGCCTGCTCGTGCCGATACGCGAGGCCGGGGCCCTGCTCCCGCAGGTGTTCGTGGCGGGCTACATTCGCCTCAAGTCGATCCGCAAGGGTGTGTGGGTCACCGGGGGCGTCATCCAGGCCCTCGCCGCCCTGGTGATGGCGGTCATGGCACTTTTCGGTCAAGGCGCCTGGGGCGGTGCCCTGGTGCTCGCGGCGCTGGTGGTGCTGTCCCTGGGGCGCGGCCTGTCATCCATCGCCACCAAGGACGTGCTGGGCAAGACCATCTCCAAGCAGCGGCGCGGCACGCTCATGGGATGGAGCGGCAGCGCGGCGGGTGCGGTCACGCTCGCCATCGGCGCGGTGCTGATGCTGTTCGGCGATCGTCCGGGGCAGCTGGCACTGGCGATTCTGCTGCTGATCGCCACCCTCGGCTGGGCGATCAACGCCCTGTGTGCCGCCCGCATCAAGGAGGAACCGGGGGCCACCCAGGGTGGCCAGAGCATCTGGGGCAGCCTCGCCGAGGGCATGCGTCTGCTGCGCCACGACCGGCATTTCCTGCATTTCAATCTGGCCCGTGCCCTGCTGCTGTCCAGCGCCCTGGCGCTGCCTTACATCGCCCTGCTGGGACAGGAACAGAGCGGCGCCAACCTCGGCGGCCTGGGGATCATGATTCTCGTCTCGGGCCTGGCCGGCATGCTCGCCAGCCCTCTCTGGGGCAAGCTCGCCGACCGTTCCAGCCGCAAGGTCATGCGCGACAGCGCCGTGCTCGCCACACTCTGCTGTCTGGTGGCGGCATCGTTCTCCTGGCTACCGGGGAGCTGGACCCAAAGCATATGGCCCTATGCGCTGGTCTATGCCGTGCTGGTCATCGCACACGCCGGTGTGCGCCTGGGCCGCAAGACGTATGTGGTCGACATGGCCGGCAGCGACAAGCGTGCCTTGTACGTGGCGCTCTCCAACACCTTCACCGGCCTGCTCATGCTGGTGGCGGGCGGCCTGCTCGGCGGCGTTGCGCACTTCCTCGGCAGTGGCGGCCTGCTGCTGGTGCTCGCGCTGTGCGCCCTGGGCGCGGCGGCCTCCAGCCAGCGCCTGCCCGAGGTCGAACAATGACGCCGCGCGTTGAAATCCCGGGCCGCCATGGCCATGATGAAGGCAAATCCGCCACGGTGCTGCCCTGGTGATGCGCTGCCCCGGCGATATACCGCCACGTCAGCCGACAATGACAGGTAAAGGAACGCGAGAGACGATGAAACGACCTCCCATGATTAGCCCGGCGCTGCTGGAACGTATTGTCAACGCCTCGGACGATGGCATCGTGGTGGCCGAACAGGAAGGCGACGAAACCATCCTGATCTACGCCAATCAGGGCTTCGAAAGACTCACCGGCTACAGCGTCGACGAGATCCTTTACCGTGACTGCCGTTTCCTGCAGGGCGACGATCGCGACCAGCCGCAACTGGACGAGATCCGCCGGTCGATTCGCCAGGGCGAGCCCTGCCGGGAGGTGCTGCGCAACTACCGCAAGGACGGCTCGATGTTCTGGAACGAGCTTTCCATCACGCCTGTCTACGATGACGAGGATCAGTTGACCTACTTCGTCGGCGTACAGAAAGACGTGACCGAGCTGGTCGAGGCCATGCACGAGCTGGAGCGGCTACGGGGGGAGCGCGACGCGCCCTGACGCCCGCACGAGGCGGCCGGTTTTGCGTGTCGAGACTTGTACTCACGACGGGGAAACGCTATATAGCCTCCGGGCATCACTGGGATGCCGTTTCACGGGAGGGCTCCATCATGAGCCGTGAAGACTTCGCCGACGAGCTGGACCTTTTCGACGCCGTCAATGACGCATCCTACCCGCGTGTGCGCCACAACCGCACCGACACCTTGAAGGCACGCCGCCGTGTCGAGGCCCTGCTCGAAGAGCGGCGCCTGCGGCGCGCCATCGAGGACGACTGGGACAGCCCTTTCGACGACGAGGAAGAATAAGCGCGCATCCCCCGATGGGGTCGTACCCGGGCGTGCCGACCGGCACGGTGCCATCCCTCACTGTCTGCCTCGCGGGGGATCTCGTGTCGTTTTCGTCATGTGCCTAGCCTTTAGGCCGCGCCCCCTCTATCATCATGACGTCCAATCCATTTCCCAACCAAACCGGAATTCCATGGCGCAATACGTCTATACCATGAATCGGGTGGGCAAGATCGTCCCGCCCAAGCGTGAAATCCTCAAGGACATCTCGCTCTCCTTCTTCCCTGGCGCGAAGATCGGCGTGCTCGGCCTCAACGGCGCGGGCAAGTCCACGCTGCTGCGGATCATGGCCGGTGTGGACACGGAATACAACGGCGAAGCGCGGCCCATGCCGGGCATCAACATCGGCTACCTGCCGCAGGAACCCGAACTCGACGACGACAAGAGCGTCCGCGAGACGGTCGAAGAAGCCTTGAGCGAAGTCAAGGCGGCACAGGAACAGCTCGAGGCGGTCTATGTCGCCTACGCCGAGCCGGATGCCGACTTCGACGCTCTGGCCGCCGAACAGGCCCGTCTCGAGAACCTGATCGAAGCCGCCGACGCGCACAACATCGAGCGCAAGCTGGAAGTCGCCGCCGAAGCGCTGCGTCTGCCACCGTGGGATGCCAGGGTCGGCAACCTGTCCGGGGGCGAACGTCGCCGCGTGGCGCTGTGTCGCCTGCTGCTATCGAGCCCCGACATGCTGCTGCTCGACGAACCGACCAACCACCTCGACGCCGAGTCGGTGGCCTGGCTCGAGCGCTTCCTGCACGATTACAGCGGTACCGTAGTGGCCATCACCCACGATCGCTACTTCCTAGACAACGTGGCCGGCTGGATTCTCGAGCTGGACCGCGGCCAGGGCATTCCCTTCGAAGGCAACTACTCCCAGTGGCTGGAATCGAAGGAGAAGCGCCTGGAGCAGGAAGCCAAGCAGGAAGTCTCCCGCCAGAAGGCCATCAAGCAGGAACTCGAATGGGTTCGCAGCAACGCCAAGGGCCGTCAGGCCAAGAGCAAGGCGCGTCTGAACCGCTTCGAGGAAATGCAGTCGGGCGACTTCCAGAAGCGCAACGAAACCAACGAGATCTACATTCCGCCCGGCCCGCGGCTCGGCGACAAGGTCATCGAATTCCACGACGTGGCCAAGCGCTTCGATGACAAGCTGCTGTTCGAGAACTTGTCGTTCCAGTTGCCCAAGGGCGCCATCGTGGGGATCGTCGGCGGCAACGGCGCGGGCAAGTCCACCCTGTTCAAGTTGATCGCCGGCAAGGAACAGCCCGATAGCGGCGAGGTCGTCATCGGCGACACCGTGGACATCGCCTACGTGGAACAGCTCCGCGATCACCTGGACGACAAGCAGACCGTCTGGGAAGCCGTGTCCGACGGTCAGGACATGATCAACATCAATGGCTACGAGGTCTCGTCGCGCGCCTATGTGGGCCGCTTCAACTTCAAGGGCAACGACCAGCAGAAGCGACTCTCGGAACTTTCGGGGGGCGAACGCGGCCGCCTGCAACTGGCACAGACCCTCAAGCAGGGCGCGAACGTGCTGCTGCTCGACGAGCCTTCCAACGATCTCGACATCGAGACGCTGCGTGCCCTGGAAGAAGCACTGCTCGCCTTCCCCGGCTGCGCACTGGTCATTTCTCACGACCGCTGGTTCCTCGACCGTATCGCGACTCACATCCTCGCCTACGAGGGGGAATCCCACGTGGAGTTCTTCGAGGGCAACTACAGCGAGTACGAGCAGGACCATCGCCAGCGCGTGGGTAGCGATACCCCGACACGCATGAAGTACAAGCCCCGCCGGTCAGGGCCCGGCGGGGCCTCGTCGCATCGGTCAAGCCGGATTCGCACTATCGAAAACGCCGGGCCACGGAGCCCGGCGCATGACAGCAAGTGCTGTGTCCGTCCCGGCGGCTAGCGTCCTCGGCTGCGCACCAGCGAAACGATGAACAGAATCAAGAAGACGAAGAACAGTACCTTGGCGATGGTCGCGGCTGCGCCGGCAATGCCACCGAAACCCAGCACACCTGCGATGATGGCGATGATCAGAAAAATGATCGCGTAGTTGAGCATAATGACGTCCTGTCTGGTTAACCACAAGTTGGGGGTTCTCTCACTGTCCATGAGAGACGCCTCAAGCGTCGTCGGTAATGGTCCGAACGTCAAGCAATAGGCGGCACGCTGTCATCTGGAATAGAGCGACGGCTCGCCCCGCGGGCGTGTCTTGAAACGCCGGTGCAGCCACAGGTACTGCTCGGGATGGCGCCGAATGGCGTCCTCGATGAGAGCATTGATGCGCGCGGCATCGGCGACATCGTCACCGGTGGGGAAGTCCTCCAGCGCCGGCAGATACTCCAGGGTATAGCTTGCATCACCGGGATTGCGGTGAAAGATCAGCGGCATGACGGGCGCGCCCGTCATGCGTGCGATCTTGGCGGTCAACTTGAGGGTCGCCGCCTGTACGCCGAAGAACGGCGCGAACACGCTGGCATCGCGCCCGAAATCCTGGTCCGGCGAGTACCAGACGGCATGCCCCGCCTTGATGCGACGCACGACATCCCGCAGATCGTGGCGATCGATGGCGCGCCCGAAGATACGCCCCCGGGCGCGTGTCATGAAACGCTCGAACAGGGGGTTGTCGTGCGCGCGGTAGACGACGTCGGCGGGGAAGAAAAGCGAGTGCAGTGCCCCGCCGAGGTCCAGCGTCGAGAAGTGCACCCCGATGATCAACGCCCCCTTGCCCTGTGCCAGGGCCTGCATCATGTGCTCTTCGCCCTTGAAGGTTACGCGGTGACGCAGATGCTCCGGATCCCGGCACCAGCCGGTTGCCGTTTCGAGAATGCCCTTGCCATTGGCGATGAAGGTCTCACGCACCAGTCTGGCGCGCTCGCGCTCGTCGAGCTCGGGAAAGCACAGCGCCAGGTTGGTCTCGGTGATACGCCGCCGACTACGCGCAAAGCGCCAGGCCGCCAGGCCGATGACATGGCCCAGCGCCATCTTCACCCGCCATGGCAGCCAGGCGCCGAGACGCATGGCACCGATGGCCAGCCAGGTGGGCCAATAGCGTGGATGGGCGAAACTCTCGGGAAATGCGTGCTTGGCCATGGTTCTCTCGGATCGTCGAAACGCCGCTCATTGTAGCGGATTTCACCCCGTCTCGGCGTTGCGGTAGCGGCGCGGCACACGGGGCAGTACGCCGGTCATCAAGGTGTAGCTGATGGTGTCGCAATGGCGCGCCACCTCGTCGATGGGCAGGCCCTCGCCCCAGAGCACCACGGGGCTGCCGATACCGGCCTCGGGGAGCTCCGTGAGGTCGACCGTGAGCATGTCCATGGAGACCTTGCCGGCGAGCGGAACCCGCTGCCCCTCGACCAGCACCGGCGTGCCATCGCGCGCGTGACGGTCGTAGCCGTCCCCGTAGCCACCGGCCACCACCCCGATGCGCGACGGACGCGAGGCTCGCCAGCGGCCGCCGTAACCGACCGCCTCGCCCTCCGCCAGCTCCCGCACTGCAATGATCTCGGAGCGCAGTGTCATGACCGGCTCGAGCGCGCGGCTGGCATCATTGGCCCCCTCCAGTGGGTCGCTGCCGTACAGCATCACACCGGGACGGTTCCAATCGCCGTGAGCCTCCGGCCAGGCGAGCGTCGCAGGGGAGTTGGCAAGGCAGACGGGCGCCTCGAGCCGTTGACGAAGCGACGCGATACACGCCATCTGTCGGCGGAAATACGCAGCGTCCAGGGCGTCGGCAGTGGCGAAATGAGTCATCAGGTGCAGGTCGGTGACATGCTCGGTGGCCGCCGCCAGACGTTGCCAGCGCGCCTCGAACGCCTCGGGGGCGAAGCCCAGGCGATGCATGCCCGAGTCCAGCTTCAGCCAGGTCGGAATCGGCTGTCGGGGGCGATACGCCAGCAGTGCATCGATCTGCCAATCGCTGTGCACGGCGGTCCATAGACGATGAGCGTCGATGAGAGGCAGCTCGGCGGCGTCGAAGAAACCTTCCAGCAACACGACCGGCTGCGTGATTCCGGCCTCGCGCAGCGTCAGTGCTTCCTCGAGACAGGCTACCGCGAACGCCGGAGCCAGGTCGCGCAAGGCGTCGGCGCAGGCCACCGCGCCGTGACCGTAGGCATCGGCTTTCACCACTGCCACGGCACGGCTGTGCGGGGCCTGGTCACGGGCCAGGCAATAATTGCGACGCAGGGCGTCGAGATCGATATCGGCAATCAGTGGCCGGGACATGACGGGGAATCCTTCTCACGCGGCGAAATCGAGCGCCTCATTCTACCCGCTCTTGCCGCGCGGTGCGCGTCATCCTCCGTCACGGCGCACTGCCTCGCATCGCGCAGGTGCTGAGAGCCGACGCCCCAGCGTGACGACGTCGGCTCCGGATGACATCAGGGTGAGGTCGAGGGGGCCGGCGCCATCGAGGGGCGTTCGCCGATGTCCTGCATGGCGCCCATCCCGCCATCTTCCGGCAACCGCAACGTGACATTCTGGCTCTCGACCAGCCACTGGTTGAGTTCTCGAATGACGTTGGTATCCAGCACGCCCGCCTGCTGGCGCAACTCGACCATGTCGGTGACATAGGTGTAACGCGCATCGGCATAGTCGGCGATGGCCTGGTACAAGCTTTGCTCGGCATCGAGCACGTCGACGATGTTGCGCGTACCGACCTCGTAACCGGAACGGGTCGCTTCCAGCGCGCTACGGTTGGAGACGATCGCCTGACGCTGGGCGTCGACGCTTTCGACGTCGTTCATGACCTGGGTGAACAACGAGCGCACCTGCTGGGTGGTATCCCGGCGCTGGGCCTCGAAATCGTATTGCGTGGCCTCCAGCGAGTAGGTCTGCTGACGCACCTGTGCGCTGGTCGTGCCGCCGCTGTAGATCGGCAGCGTGGCCTGCAGGCCGACCTGGGTGTCTTCGTTATGCCCATCCAGGTAATCCTGGTCGCTGTCCGTGTAGTTGTAGTTGGCGAACGCCGAGAGCGTCGGCTTGTGCCCCGCCTCCGCCTGGTCGACCTCGGCGCGCGAGACGCTCACCGCTGCCTCGGCTGCCTGGACGTTGGGATTGTTGGCGACGGCCATCTGAATCCAGTTGTCGCGCCCTGCCGGCTCGGGGGACTCGATGGGAAGATCGTCCGACAGGGCATCGATGCTGTCGTAGCGCTTCCCGGTCAGGCGCTCCAGGGCTTCGAAGCTGACCTGCAGGTCGTTCTCGGCCGAGATGCGCTGCGCCCTTGCCAGGTCATAGGAGGCCTGCGCCTCGTTGACATCGGTCACCGCCACCAGGCCGACGTCGAACTGTTCCTGAGCCTGATCGAGCTGACGCTGAATGGCCTTTTCCTGCGAAATGCGCGCTTCCAGCACTTCATGCGCGCGCAGGATCTCGAAATATGCCGAGGCGACATCATAGAGCAACTGCTGACGATCGGCCTGCAGCAACAGCGCTTGCTGGTCCGTCTCGCGCTTGGCGATCTCCAGCGCGGCCCAGCTCGTGGCGTCGTACAGCGCCTGGGTCAACTCGAGGCCCGCGCTCGTCGAGTTGTAGCTGCTTTCGCCCCCCGAAGTCGTACCGCCCGTGCCTTGGCTGAGGGAACTGCTCTGGCTTTCCAGGCTGTTGTTGTGTGCAACCTGGGCGGTCGCGTCGATCTGCGGCAGCAGGCTGCCCCGCGCCACGTCACGTCCGGCCTCGACACTCTGAAAGGTCGACAGCGACGCCCCCAGGGTAGCGTTGTTCTGCAGGGCGTCCTGCGTGATGGTCCACAGGTCGGCGGCCTGCACCGGGGCGGCCGCGGCGGCGGCGATCAGCATCGGTAACAGACGCAGCCGAGATTTCGGCGATGACGGCTCTCGAGAGGACATCGGCTTGGGTTCCTTTCTTTGACTGACGAGCGAGCTCTGACGAGCCTGCTCGAACGGGCTTGATACGGGCTCGGCTGCCGGCGGCATGGCCGCCAACGTTGGCATCGGGGTTACATACAATGCCGCATGTATTGCCTCAGATCAATGTATCAAGAGAATATGCAAGGACCAAGAATATCGCGACTCGACGTCATGCACGTGACACGGGCAGGCCCCGGGGCCCGCCCGTGTCGCCGTCATTCGAAGATCGAGTCCAGCGACAACCCTTGCTTCTCGAGCACCCGACGCAGTTTCTTGAGTGCCTCGACCTGAATCTGGCGCACCCGTTCACGCGTCAGGCCGATTTCCTCGCCGACTTCCTCCAGCGTGGCGGCTTCGTGACCGCGCAGTCCGAAACGGCGCACCACCACCTCCATCTGCTTGTCGGTCAACTCCGCCAGCCAGTCGTCGACATGCTGCTTGACGTCATTGCCCACCAGCAGGGATTCGGGGCCGGCCTCGTTTTCGTCCGCCAGGGTATCGATCAGCGGCTTGTCGCTTTCGCCGCCCATGGGGTAGTCGACCGAGGAAACTCGCTCGTTGAGACCCAGCATCTTCTTGACCGTGCCCACCGGCTTGTCGAGGAACTCGGCGATTTCCTCGGCAGTGGCCTCGTGGTCGAGCCGCTGCGTCAATTCCCGGGCGGCGCGCAGGTAGATGTTGAGCTCCTTGACCACGTGAATCGGCAGACGGATGGTGCGCGTCTGATTCATCAGGGCCCGCTCGATGGTCTGGCGAATCCACCAGGTCGCGTAGGTCGAGAAGCGAAAGCCGCGCTCGGGGTCGAATTTCTCGACGGCGCGAATCAGGCCGAGGTTGCCCTCCTCGATCAGGTCGAGCAGCGACAGGCCACGGTTGAGGTAGCGGCGCGCGATCTTGACCACCAGACGCAGGTTGGACTCGATCATGCGCTGCCGACCGGCAGGGTCGCCCTTTTGAGCCAGCCGGCCGTAATGCACTTCTTCTTCGGGGGTCAGTAGCGGCGAGAAGCCGATTTCGTTGAGGTAGATCTGGGTCGCATCGAGGCTTTGATGATAGGTGTTGTCGTCGCGGTGCAACGCCTTCTCGAATGCCTCCTCTTCCTTGTCGTTGGCGATCTCGTCGGCATCGACTTCCATTTCGCTGTCGACGTCGTCGAGATCCACACCCTGAATATCCCGTTCCAGCATGCTCATATCCGATACCCCACTCTGTGCTGCCGATTTGATGGCCATGCCCGGTGCACGAACCACCGGCCATGGCGGACTCCCCGACTGTTATTGTGCGAATGAATGTTCAGGGTCCGAGCCTCCGCCGCGCTCAACGCGCCGGCAGATACTCCATTGGGTCTTGAGGCTGGCCGTCCTGGCGCACCTCGAAATGCAACTTGACGCGATCGGCATCGGTCTCGCCCATGGTGGCGATCACATCCCCGGCATCGACGACATCGTTTTCCTCGACACGCAGGGTGTCGTTGTGCGCATAAGCACTCAGGAAATGGTCGTTATGCTTGAGGATGATGAGGTTGCCGTAGCCGCGAACGCCACTACCGGCATATACCACGATGCCAGGTCCTGCCGCCTTGACAGGTTGCCCCTTTTCACCGGCGATATCAATGCCGGCCGTGATGCTCGAATCATCCCCGAAACCGCCGACGACTTCCCCCTCGGTCGGCCATTGCCAGGCCACGTTTTCCACGGGCTGGTATTCGCGCTGTCCCGCCTGACTCTGGGCGTCGCTCTCGCCGGCGACCTGCGTTCCGGCATCGCCTTCCGCGCCGGTATCGCGGGGTGCATTCGGCGCAGCCTGGGTCTGCTCGTCAGCGTCGGTATCGCTCGGAGCCTCGTCGGCCGCGGCCTCCGCCTCGGGCGTGGTGTCTTCGGCGGTGTCACCGTCTTCGCTACGCGACGTCTCGTCGTTGTCCGACGAGGCATATACCGGCCCGGGTGCCCCCTGGCGACCGGCCTCGGAGGCCGCCCCCACGGCGCCCGACTCCAGCGACGCCCCTCCGGCGTCCGTCTGCGCCGACGAGGCGTCGTCGGGGACCAGCCAGTCATCGTCCTGACTGACGGCCTGACCGCCCCCCAGTGGTGTGGCAACCGCGCCTTCGCTTGTCGCCCCATCGCCGGCCGCAGCGGCAGGCTGGGCGTTGCCCTCCGGGTCGAGGCGCAGCGTCTGTCCCGGCTGGATGCGGTAAGGCGGCGTGATGCCGTTGAGCTGCGCCAGATCACGAAAGTCGAGATTGTTCTGCCAGGCGATGCCATACAGCGTATCGCCCGCCTTGACGGTGTAGGTGCTCGGCGGTTCGCTGTTGCGGCTTACCGAGAGGTCCTGCACCTGCGGGGCACCACCGGAGGTGGCGCAGCCCGCCAGGCCCAGCGCTACGAGCCCCAGCGCGGGCAGAAGTCGACGCGTGTCAGACATGGGTTCGATCCTCCTGAAAGGGAGATGGACTGCGCTCGCCGATCACCATGACCAGTACCAGGCCGACGATCATCAATGCGATCGCCGCCACCAGGTGAGACGGTTCGCCGGTGATCACGCTATAGTCCGAAGGCATGAGATAGCGGTAGTCGAGCGGCACGATCTGGTCGCCGCTCCCCAGGCGATAACTGACCATTTCACGCCATGGCCAGAGCTGCGGCAAGGAGCCGAGTATGAAGCCGATGAGCACCAACAGCGTGCCCTCTCGGTAATGGCGAAACAGCCACGACAAGACACGGGAGAAGACCATCAGGCCGATGGCACAGCCCGCACCGAAGGTCGCGATGAGTGCGATATCGATGCTCTTGATCCCCTCCATGACCGTTCCGTAAAACCCCATGACAAGCAACAGAAAACTGCCCGACACGCCGGGAAGCAGCATCGCACTGATGGCGATGGCACCGGCCAGCGTCAGCATCCACCAACTCGTCTCGGTGGGCGCGGGCAGCAGGCTCGGCAACCACAGGGCCATGCAGATTCCCAGCACCAGAAGCAGGACATGCCGCCACCGCCATTGGCTCACCTGGCGGGCGACGACCACGGCCGACGCCAGTACCAGCCCAAAGAAAAACGCATTGAGCAATAGAGAGTGATGATCGAGCAACCAGGTCACGAGATGCGCGACACTGACCACACTGGCGGCGATGCCCAGCAGCAGGGGCAGCAGAAACGCCAGGTTGAGATGCCGGTAAAGCCCCATCGTCCCGCCACGTCGCCAGGCACCGATGGCACTCGGACCGAATTGCTTGATCGAATGGATCAGCTCTTCGTAGATACCGGTGATGAAGGCGATAGTGCCTCCGGAAACGCCGGGCACCGCATCCGCGGCGCCCATCCCGGCGCCTTTGAAAAAAAGCGTCAGGTAACGCTTCATTGTATGACCCCTTCCAGTAGCGGTACGAATCTGACGCGTTCCAGTCGTGTTCGTTCGAATGTGATGCCACGACGCCGCACGCGTGTCAGCCATTGGCGTCCCGCGTCATCCTCCAGCGGCGCGATCAGCTCGCCCCCGTCCGCCAGCTGCGCCAATAGCTCGGGCGGCAAGACGCTGGCGCAGGCGGTGAGCAGGATGACGTCGTAGGGCGCCGCCTGCGGCCAGCCGTGGCCGCCGTCCTCGTGGCGCAGACACACGTTGTCGGCGCCCAGCATGGCAAGGCGTGCGGCGGCACGCTGATGCAGCGCCCCGATGCGCTCGATGCTCCACACGGCCTCGACCAGTCGCGCCAGGATCAAGGTCTGATACCCGGACCCCGTGCCCACTTCCAGCACACGACGGGGACGCGCGGTCAGCACCAGTTCCGTCATGCGGGCCACGATCCAGGGTTGCGACAGCGTCTGCCCGTGCCCCAGGGGAAGCGCGGTGTCCTCGTAGGCACGGTGCGCCAGGGCCTCGTCGACGAAGAGATGGCGCGGCTCGCGCGCCATGGTCTCCAGCACCCGCGTGTCGCGAATGCCGTTCGCCTGCAACCGCCGGATCAGGCGGTTGCGGGTACGCTGCGAGGTCATGCCGATACCGCCGAGACGATGGGTATCTTGCGTATCAGGAATTCGACAATGCATCCAGCCAGTTCCGTACGTCATCCAGTGCCGCATGGCGGGTGAGATCGGTCTGCAGAGGGGTGATCGACACGAATCCCGCCTCGATGGCGGCGAAATCGGTATCCTCGCCATCATCGGCATTGTCGCCGGCAGCCGCAATCCAGTAACGCTCGCGACCGCGCGGGTCGCGCACTCGCATGGGTTCCGTGGCAGGGCCGCGATAGCCCATTCGCGTCACCCGCACGCCCTGAATCTCTTCCCAGGGCACGTCCGGCACATTGACGTTGAGCAGGCTGCGCGGCGGTAACGACAACGATTCGGCCGCCCCGACCAGGGTCGCCGCGACACGCCCCGCCGTGTCGAAGTAACGTTCGCCGCACAGGGAAATGGCAATCGCGGCCATGCCCAGGTTGCGTCCCTCCATGGCAGCGGCCACGGTTCCGGAATAGAGCACGTCGTCGCCCAGGTTGCCACCATGATTGATGCCCGAAATCACCAGGTCGGGCTTTTCGTCCCAGACCCCGTTGACGCCCAGGTACACGCAATCGGCAGGCGTCCCGTCGACCGAATAGAAGCCGTTGTCGAGCGCCGTCAAGGATAGAGGGCGCGTCAAGGTCAACGAATTGCTGGCCCCGCTCTTGTCCCGGTCGGGCGCCACCACCCGCAGCCGTCCATGTCTGTCGAGCGCATCGTGGAGCGCACGCAGTCCCGGCGCGTGGACGCCGTCATCGTTGGATAACAATAGCTTGCGCATAGATGTCCTCTTGCTTTCCTTGAAAGTGCACCCGGGACCGGCAGTCCCCGGCGCATCGCACCCCGCTCAAAGGACGGGGTGTTGCATCAATTCGCGCAGCACCGCCGTGGCGAAGGCACCGCGCGGCAGGCCGAAACTCACCACCACGCCGCCCTGCTCGTCGAGACGCAGCGCCGGCGTCTCGAGACGCAAGCACAAGGAGCGTCGATCCATGCGCGCGCCGGCCGCTTCCAACCCCTGGGACAGCGCGGCATACGTCGCCATGATGTCGGCTTCCAGCGCCGCCACCTCGGCGCCGCTCTCCTGCCGGCCCTTGCCCCATAGCGGCCCAGTCGGCGCGACATCGCCTCGCCGCGCGCGATCGAGCAGCGTGGCATCGACGGTCTCCGTCACGAAACGGCTGGCGCTGCCGGCCAGGGCCAGGACGTCGCCATCGCGCGGGGTCCGCCAGCAGTCAGTGCGCAGGCGCGCCGCCAACACCTCATTGAACAGGAAGCTGCGCGCCGCGGAAAGCTGCATGCCATGCGGATCGTCACGCTTGCGCCATCCCCGGGCGAAGGCTGATCGCGCCATGATCAGATTGCGTCCCTCGCGGCCGAAACGCTGCGGTCCGAAGTAGTTCGGCACCCCCGCCTCGCAAAGCGTCTGCCACTGTCGCGACAAGCCCGGATGCTCGGCGATATCCCCCGTCAAGCGTAGCGTGAAGCGATTCAGTCGATGCACCCCGCGCTTGAGCTTGCGGGGATGGCGACGTGCGTCGAGAATCGCGATGCCCGACGTCGCCAGCGTCGCCGTCAGCTCTGCGGGCGCTTCTCGTCCGGGCAGGTGCACCGACAACCACTGACGCGTCACCGCGACACGGTCCTTGAGGCCGCTGTAGCCCACGTCTCGCGGACGCACGCCACACGCTCGCGCCACCCGCTTGGCGGCTTCCGGCGTCGTCAGGTCGCGCTTCTCGATCCACAACCAGAGATGCTCGCCCTGGCCTTCCGGAGCGAAGTCGAACACCTCCTCGACGACGAAGTCCTCGGGCGTCGCGCGGAAGTCCCCTGCGGCCAGCGGGCCGCCATGCGCGCGGGGCCACCGGGGTGGCCAGATCGGCGTCTCGCTCATGTGGTTCCCGTCGGCATCAACAACACCACCGCCTCGGCGGCGATACCTTCCTTGCGGCCGGTGAAACCGAGCCGCTCGCTGGTGGTCGCCTTGACGTTGACCGCCGTGGTGTCGAGGTCCAGATCCTCGGCGATGCATGCGCGCATGGCGGGTATGTGCTCGGCCATGCGCGGCGTCTGGGCGATCACGGTGGCATCCAGGTTGGCGACTGCATAGCCGGCGGCCATCACCAGGGTGTGGACGTGACGCAGCAGGTCGCGGCTATCGGCCCCCGCCCAGGCCGCGTCGGTGTCGGGAAAGTGACGGCCGATATCGCCCAGCCCGCAGGCACCGAGCAGGGCATCGCAGATCGCGTGCAGCAGCACGTCGCCATCGGAGTGGGCGACGAAGCCTTGTACATAGGGGATGCGTACGCCACCGATCATCAGGTGGTCGCCATCGCCAAAGCGATGGACGTCGAAGCCGTGGCCAATGCGTAGCGTCATGAACGAGCCTCGTCGGCGAGTGAGTCGTCGGAAAGTGCGCCGGTGGCGCGTCGGCTGGCCGGGTCGCCGGCCAGCAGTCGTGTGGCGAGCGCCAGATCCTCGGGATGGGTGATCTTGAGATTGTCGCGGCGTCCGGGCACCAGACGCGGCGCCAGCCCCCAGGCTTCCAGCGCCGACGCTTCATCGGTGAGGACGACGCCCGCCCCCCGGGCATGAGCGAAGGCGCGACACAGCACGCGATAAGGCGCGCCCTGCGGCGTCATGGCGTGCCACAGCCCCTCGCGCGAGACGGTATGTACCACATGCCCGCGCGCGTCGGCGCGCTTCATGGTATCGGCCACCGGGGCCGCCAGCAGACCGCCCTCGGGGCTCGTCGTCAATGCCTCGCGCAGGCGCCGTAAATCCTCGACAGCCACGCAGGGCCGCGCCACATCGTGGACCAGCACCAGGTCGTCGTCCGCCGCGACATCGGCGAGACTCGCCAGGGCGTTTTCCACCGAATCGACTCGCTCCCGGCCACCGGCCACCCGCTGCCAATCGGCGAACGGTACCCACTCGGGCGAAAAGCGCGTGTCGTCGGGGTCGAGGCACAGGCGCAACGCGGCTTCCGGGAAGGCTTCGTGCAGGCGCGCCAGGGTATGCGCCAGGACCGGACGCCCGGCGATGTCGAGATACTGCTTGGGGCACTCGGCCCCCATCCGGCGCCCCTGTCCGGCTGCCGGCACGATCAGCCACAGACGACTCATGGCGAGGCCTCCTCGGGCATCGATGAGGCTTTTTCGGGATCGCCGCGCAGCGTGGACGCGCTTTGCTCGACGATGGAACGCTCGGCCACCACGCCGGGCACCCAGAAAAACTGCTCGTCCTGACGCACCATGCCCAGATCGCTGCGCGCACGCTCTTCGATGGCATCGAGCCCGTTCTTGAGATCGATCACCTCCGCCGCCAGGCGATCGTTGCGCGCCTGCAGGCGATCGTTTTCCTGCTCGAGTACATCGGCACGGCTGCGAATGTGATTGAGTTCGCGCACCCCGCCTTCACCGAACCACAGGTGGTACTGCAGCAGTGCGATCAGTACCACCAGCACCACACATATCCACTTCAACATCGTTGGTTCCGTCCTGGACCGACAGCTGCCCGGCATTATGCCATCATCAAGACACCCGCGCAGTCGGCGCGGCACCGGCGTACACGAGACGCCTCACGTTCTACGCAACGGACGTCAACGCCACAAGGGTCAACGCAACAGGAGTCGAGAATGTACAAGCTTGCTTTTTTCGTGCCCGTGGAGGAAGCCGAAAGCGTCAAGGAGGCCGTGTTCGCCACCGGCGCCGGGCGCATCGGCGACTATGAGGCCTGCTGCTTCCAGACCGCCGGGCAGGGGCAATTCCGCCCCCTCGATGGTGCCGACCCGCATATCGGGCAAGTCGGCGCACTCAGCCACGTCGAGGAGCTCAAGGTCGAACTGGTCTGCGAGGATGCTCGCCTGGAAGCGGCCGTCGCCGCGCTCAAGCTGGCGCATCCCTACGAAGAGCCGGCGTACGAGGCCTGGCAACTGGCGGACGTCTAAGCTTCGAAAGAAGACCGCCCGCGCCCGCCGACGTTGCGCACATGGCCTAGTAGGCGCCAGCGATCATGGGCAGCGGCCGGATCACGCACTGCCGAGGTAACGTTCGCGGTCCTCGGCGGTGATGTCGCTGACATGCAACGGATAATCGTCGTTGAGACGGTCGTCGAAGTAATGCCGCAGCGTGCGCTCGATGGTGGGAAAGGCCAGTTCGTGCCAGGGAATCTCGGCCTCGGAGAACAGCGCCACTTCGAGACTCTCGGGCCCGGGCGCGTAGTCGCCGCGCAGATCGCCACGAAAGATCATGTACACCTGGTCGATGTGCGGCAGGCTGATCATGGTGTAAAGCCCCCGGAGGTCGACCTCGGCACAGGCTTCCTCGCGGGTTTCGCGCGCCGCGGCCTCGCTCGTGGTTTCGCCGTTTTCCATGAACCCCGCGGGCAGCGTCCAGTACCCCAGACGCGGCGCGATCGCCCGGCGACACAACAGCACGCGACCGTCGGAGACCGGCAGGGTACCGGCCACGATGCGCGGGTTCTGGTAATGCACGGTGCCGCAGGCGTCGCAGAGAAAACGCCCGCGGTCGTCGCCCTCGGGAATCGCGAAGCGCACGGAATGGCCACAATGGCTGCAGAAGTTCATGGTCGTCCTCGGGCGGCGGTGACGGGCCCCGTCACCTGAAGAATGAATCGGCGATCGTCATGTCTCGCCTGTCGCGGCCGCATTGCGTAGACTCGACGTAATATCGCCTTCGTCATCTACGCCGCCATCGACCGCCTCATGTTAGAGAAACTCCGCAAACGCCTGCAAGCGCATCACCCGCAACGCCTGAGTGTCGGCATGCCTCGGGCGGCGGTGCTGTTGCCGATCGTCGCGCGCGAGGAGCCGACCTTGCTGCTGACGCGGCGTGCCGGGCATCTCGCCCAGCACGGCGGCCAGGTGGCCTTTCCCGGCGGCAAGGTCGAACCCGAGGATGCCGACCTGTGGGCGACGGCCCTGCGCGAGGCACGCGAGGAAATTCAGCTGCCGCCATCACGGGTCGAGCCGCTGGGGCGGCTGAGCGATGTCATCTCGCGCCATGGCTTGTGCGTGACGCCGTTCGTCGGGCTGATTCCGCCGAACTTGCCCTTGCAGCCGGACGGCAATGAACTCGACGCCATCTTCGAGGTGCCGCTGACCTGGCTGCTCCAGGATCAGCGCAGCCATACCGATGCCATCCGCCACGGCGAGCGGGTCTATTACGTGCCCAGCTACGCCTATCAGGACTATGTCATCTGGGGGCTCTCGGCCATGATGCTGGTCGAACTCCTGGCGGTCGGCTTCGCGCGACCGATCAGCCTCGACCATGCGCCACCCGGCCGGCCCGTGCGCCATCTGGCGCCTCGCCCCACGTCACTGCCCTGAGCCACTCACGAGTCCATCGCGCATGTCACGCCATACCGCCGCCGACTACCTCGATATCGCCGCCCTCCCCGCGCTGATGGAGGCACTGGTCACGCAAGGCTGGTTCGTCGCCGAGGAATTCCTCGATGCCTCGTTGTGTCGGACGCTGCATGCCGAACTGCATGGCCTCGAGGAACAGGCGGCCCTGGAGGTCGCCGGGATCGGGCGCGGTCAGGCGCATCGCATCAAGCGCGAGGTTCGCGGCGACGCCATTCACTGGCTGGACCGCGAAAGCCGCGCCCAGCGCCAATACCTGGCGGTGATGGCGCTGCTGCAGCAGGAGATCAACCGGGCGCTATACCTGGGACTGTTCGAGTTCGAGGCGCATTTCGCCCTCTACCCGCCAGGCGCGTTCTACAAGAAGCACCTCGACAGCTTTCGCGGCCGTTCCAATCGTGTCGTCTCGAGCGTGACCTACCTCAACCCGGCCTGGTCGCACGACCACGGGGGCGAGATGGTCCTGTTCGATCCCGACGTCCCCGAACGCGAAGTAGCACGCGTTTCCCCCAGGCTCGGGACCTTCGTGTGCTTTCTCGCCGACCGCATTCCCCATGAGGTGCTGCCCACCCAGGCCCCCCGCGCCAGCATCGCCGGCTGGTTCCGCCGCAACACGTCTCTGAACGGATTCGTCGACCCCGCACGCTGAGCCGTGCGCGGCCTCACAAGGGCGCGTCGAACAGCGCCGGCGCGGCCTCGATGGCGGCCAGCTGTGCACGCCCCCGGGGCAACCAATGGCACAGCACGAACTCGGCACTGGCCAGCTTGGCTCGATAAAAGGCCGTGTCCTCGTGGCCGTCCTGCAGGGCCGCGCGTGCCCGCAGCGCAGCACGTCCCATCTGCCAGGCACACAGGACATGGCCGACCAGATCGAGCATCGGTGTGGCCAGGGCCTGGAGCGCATCATGGCCCTTCTCGGCATCGGCGGCACGTTCCAGCACCACGTCCAGGGCACGGCGCGTATCGTCGACACCGCCGCACAATGCCCTCCCCCACGCGGTGAGCTCGGGATCGTCCGCCAGCGACGCCGCACAGGCCGCCACCTCGTCGAGTACCGAGTTCAGGGCCGCCCCGCGGTCACGGTGAAGCTTGCGTGTCACCAGATCGAGCGCCTGTATGCCGTTGGTACCCTCGTAGATCGGCGCGATGCGCGCGTCGCGGAGATGCTGCGCGACGCCGGTTTCCTCGATGTACCCCATGCCGCCGTGCACCTGGACGGCCAGCGACGCAATGTCCACGGCCTGATCGGTCGAGAAGGCCTTGACGATCGGGGTGTATAAATCGACACGCTGCTGGGCTCGCTCACGCGCCTCGGTGGATTCCGCATGACGCACGATATCCATCTCGCTGGCCGACAACAGGGCCAGGGCACGCAACGCTTCCAGACGCGCCCGCATCGACAGCAGCATGCGCCGCACATCGTAATGCTCGATGAGTGTGGCGGGGCCGCCACCGCGGGACTTGGGCACGCGCCCCTGGACACGTTCACGGGCATAGGCCAGGGCCTGCTGATAGGCGCGTTCGGCGACACCGATGCCTTGAATCCCGACCTTGTGGCGGGCCGCGTTCATCATCGTGAACATGTGCGCCAGCCCCCGGCCGGGCTCGCCGACCAGATAGCCGATGGCACCGTCGCGTTCACCGAAACCGAGCATGCAGGTCGGCGACCCGTGAATTCCCAGCTTGTGTTCCAGCGAGACACAGCTCACGTCGTTGCGCTCGCCCAATCGCCCCTGCGCGTCCACCAGCCGCTTGGGCACCAGAAACAGTGAGATGCCCTGGTTGCCCTCGGCGGCGTCCGGCAAACGCGCCAGCACCAGATGCACGATGTTCTCGGCGCAGTCGTGCTCGCCCCAGGTAATGAAGATCTTCTGGCCATGCAGGCGGTAATGCGCACCGTCGGGTACCGCACGGGTGCGCACCACCGAGAGGTCGGAGCCGGCCTGTGGCTCGGTGAGGTTCATGGTTCCCGTCCACTCGCCGCTCACCAGTTTCTCGAGATAACGCGCCTTGAGCGCTTCGTCGCCATGCTGTGCCAGTGCCTCCACGGCGCCCGCGGTCAACAGGGGGCACAAGGCCAGCGCCATGTTGGCGCCTTGCCACATTTCCTGTACCGCACTGGCCACCACCTCGGGCAGCCCCTGGCCGCCGTATTCGGGGTCGCTGCCGATGCCGTTCCAGCCGCCTTCGACGAAGGCGCGATACGCCTCGGCGAACCCTGGGGGCGTAAGCACCTCGCCCCCCTCCAGTCGACATCCGTGGCGGTCACCGTCCTGGTTGAGCGGCGCCCAGACATCGCCCGCCACTCGGCCGGCCTCCTCGAGCACGGCGTCGATCACATCGGGAGAAAGATCCTGGTACTGCGGCAATGCCAACGAACGGTGCTCGAGCAAGGTGTCGAGCACGAAGCGAATGTCGCGTAGCGGTGCAGCGTATGGAGACATGGCCCACCTGTTAATCATGCAAACGTATGTGTGAATACTAGAAGCATGTCGTGACGTCGACCATTAGCCAAACGCCGCAGGGAAGTCGATAGCGCAGACGATAGTCGCTCGAGGTTGAAAGGCGATGCATAACAAAGTATTTTGATTGAACAGTCAATCAATAAAAAACGATGACCTTTCATCGGTAGCATGCGACGTCTCCCCGCAACGCGCCCCGGACTCGACTCCGGTCGCGCCTGCAGCGAACCTCTCGGCAGCGGTCAGGGTGCCGCTACCAAGGCGCTCGCCTGGAGAGATCGTCGTCAAGACGGTGACGGCATATCTCACGACGGCCACATCGCGTTTTCACGCAACTTGGCCATAGTGAAGAAAGGTGTGCCGTGACATGACGTCACGCTACTGCCGCGCTTACGACAACTCGAGGATCGCTCATGCCTCTACAACACACCGACGACGTCAGTCGCGATCGCCTCAATCCGGTGGTCTTCTTCAGTTCGGCGATCGGCATCGTGCTCTTCGCGCTATGGACGATGTTCTTCACCGACTCGGCCAGTGGCGTGATCAATGCCGTGCTGGGGTGGATCTCCGACTCTTTCGGCTGGTACTACTTTCTGGCCGTGGTCGCCTACCTGGTCTTCGTGATCGCCATCGGCCTATCACGCTTCGGCAAGATCAAGCTGGGACCGGATCACTCCACGCCCGATTTCAACATGGCCTCATGGGCGGCCATGCTCTTCTCGGCGGGCATCGGCATCGACCTGCTGTTCTTCTGCATCGCGGAGCCGGTATCGCAGTTCCTGGCGCCGCCTCAGGGAGACGGCAACACGGTGGAAGCCGCACGTCATGCCATGCAGTTGACGTTCCTGCACTGGGGGCTTTCCGGCTGGGGCATCTACACCCTGGTGGGGATGTCGCTGGCGTTCTTCAGCTATCGGCACAATCTGCCGCTGACCATCCGCAGCGCACTCTATCCGATCTTCGGCAAGAAGATTCACGGTCCCATCGGCCATACCGTGGATACCGCCGCCGTTCTGGGCACGGTATTCGGCATCGCCACCAGCCTGGGGATCGGCGTCATCCAGCTCAATTTCGGTCTCAACTACATGTTCTCGATTCCCGAGAACACCCTGGTGCAGGCCGCGCTGGTGATCATGATCGTGTTCTTCGCCACCGTCTCCGCCGTCACCGGGGTCGAGAAGGGCATCCGCCGCCTTTCCGAGTTCAACATGCTGTTGGCGCTGTTGCTGCTGCTGTTCGTGCTCTTCAGCGGCAAGACGCTGTTTCTGCTCAACGCGCTGGTGCTCAACGTCGGCGACTATTTCTCCGACTTCATCAGCCTGTCGATGAATACCTACGCCTTCGATCCGCCCACCGCCTGGCTCAATGGCTGGACGATCTTCTTCTGGGCCTGGTGGATTGCCTGGGGGCCGTTCGTGGGACTCTTCCTGGCGCGCATCTCCCGCGGCCGCACCATTCGTGAATTCGTCGCCGGCACGCTGATGCTGCCGCTGGTCTTCATGATGGCGTGGATGTCGATCATGGGGAACAGCGCCATCGACATGGTCATGAACGGCGCGGCGGACTTCGGCGATGCGGCGATGAACACGCCGGCCTCCTCCATTTACCTGTTCCTCGAGTCACTGCCGTGGACCGGGCTGACGACCATCGTCACCACCATTCTGGCCATCGTGTTCTTCGTGACCTCCGGCGACTCCGGGGCGCTGGTACTCTCCAACTTCACGTCCAGGCTCAAGGACGTGAACAGCGACGCACCGATCTGGATGCGCATCCTCTGGGCCTGCGTGATCGGCCTGCTGACCCTGGCGCTATTGATGGCCGGCGGCTTGTCGGCACTGCAGAGCGTGGTGGTCATCACCGGGCTGCCGTTCTCCATCGTGCTGTTCTTCATGATGGCGGGACTGTTCAAGGCCCTGCGAGTGGAAGGCTTCAAGGAAGACAGTCACCGCGCGAGCCTGGCCGGCCACCTTTCCAGCCGCACCGGCGCGGCAGAACGTACGCCACGTGGCTGGCGTCAGCGCCTGGGCCGTGCCATGAGCTTTCCGGGCAGCAAGCAGGCGCGCCGCTTCCTCGATGAGGTAGGCAAACCGGCCATGCAGGACGTCAGTCAGGCGTTGAGCCAACAGGGCGTCGAGGTCGAGGTCGTCGAAGAAGACGGCGACGACCCGCATCTGGCTCTCAACGTCGGTCTCGGCGATGAGCAGAACTTCACCTATCAGATCTGGCCACGCCGGTTCGCGACCCCCTCGTTCGCACTGCGCGCTCAGCAGGCCAATGCCTATTACTATCGCCTGGAGGTCTACCTTCTCGAAGGCAGCCAGGGGTATGACCTGATGGGCTACAGCAAGGAACAGGTCATCGAGGACATTCTCGATCAGTACGAACGTCACCTGCACTTCCTGCACATGAACCGGGAAGCACCAGGCAACGTGACCATGCCGGACAGCCCCGAACAACCGCCGGCATGACCGTGAAACGGGCCATTTTCCGGCCATGACGCGAGCAGGGGCGCATCCAGGATGCGCCCCTTTTTTATTGGCCCACGCTTCAGGGCCGTACGTCATTGCGCGCGTGGCATGGCACACAGCATCCGTCATCGCTCGCCGATGCGCCCACCAATGAAAAGGAGCGCCCCATGGGGCGCTCCTTGCGTATCGGTGATGCGAGACCGTCGCCTCAGGACGCGGCACCTTCCGCCACCGGCACGGCGGAGGCACCCGGCTTGATAATGGCATAGGCCACACCGGCGATCACCGCTCCCACCGCGATGCAGAGCAGATACAACAGGGCGAGATTAACCGCGTTGGGAATCAGCAGCACGAACAGCCCGCCATGCGGCGCCATCAGCTGGATGCCGAAATACATCGACAGCGCCCCGGTCACCGCGCCGCCGACGATACAGACCGGCAGCACCCGCAGTGGATCCTTGGCGGCGAAGGGAATGGCCCCTTCGGTGATGAAGCAGAGCCCCAGCACGAAGGCCGCCTTGCCGCCCTCACGCTCACTCTGGGCGAACTTGTGCCTGGCCAGCATGCTGGCGATCCCCATGGCCAGTGGCGGCACCATGCCCGCCGCCATGATCGCCGCCATGGGGGCATAGGTCTCGCTCGACAGCAGGCCCACGCCAAAGGTGTACGCCGCCTTGTTGACCGGCCCGCCCATGTCGACGCACATCATGCCGCCCAGCAACAGCCCCAGCAGCACGGCATTGGTCGACCCCATGCCGTTGAGGAAGTTGGTCAGCGCATCGAGGACACCGGCCACCGGCGTGCCGATCACGTAGATCATCACCAGGCCGGTCAACAGACTCGCCAGCAGCGGAATGATGAGGATCGGCTTGAGCGATTCCACGCTCGCCGGCAGCTTGAGATAGCGCGTGATCGCCTTCGCCGCGTACCCCGCGAGAAAGCCGGCGAGGATCCCCCCGATGAAGCCTGCACCGATGTTGCTGGCGAGCATGCCGCCGATCATGCCCGGCGCGATGCCGGGACGATCGGCGATCGAATAGGCGATGTAGCCCGCCAGTACGGGCACCATCAAGGCAAAGGCGGTTCCGCCACCGATCTGCATCAAGGCAGCGGCCAGCGTGCCCTCTTCTTCGTAGGCCTGGATGCCGAACACGAACGACAACGCGATGCACAACCCGCCGGCGACGACCATGGGCAGCATGAACGACACCCCGGTCAGCAAGTGCTTGTAAACGCCCTTCTCCTTGACGCTCTTGGCCTTGCCGCCGTCATTCGCGGTCCCTGTCGCCTGGCTCTCCACGGCGGCATTGGCCAGCGCCTCCTCAATGGTCGGCTTGGCCTTCTTGAGGGCATTGCCCGTGGACGTACGATAGATAGGCTTGCCGGCGAAGCGTTCGTCGTCGACTTCGATATCGCAGGCCAGCAGCACCACGTCGGCGTCGGCGATCTCCGCCTCGGTCAGCTGGTTCTGAGCGCCCACCGAGCCTTGCGTCTCGACGCGCATGTGATGCCCCAGGCTGCGCCCGGCGTCTTCCAGTGCTTCGGCGGCCATGAAGGTATGCGCGACGCCGGTCGGACAGGCCGTCACCGCCACGATGCGCTTCCCCCGGGCCTCCCCCGCCGCGGGAGCGGCATTCGTGTCGGCGCCGGCCGCGTCGCCACTGTAGGGAGCGGCCTCGCGTTCGGCGCGCGACAGGAAGGCATCGGGATCGGGCAGCGCCTCGGCGATCGGCGCCCGGAACAGTCGCTTGTCGGTGAAGCGCGCGGCATCGGGCACATGGTCGGCGGCCACCACCACCAGGTCGGCATCGCGCAATGCCGCGTCCGAGACAGGCTGCGGGGGTTCGAGCTCACCATGCATTTCCACCGTGACCTGCCAGCCGCGCCGCTGGGCCGCGTGCTCGAGACGCCGAGCCGCCAGGAACGTCGTGGCCACGCCGCTCGGGCAGGCCGTGATCAGGATCGCTTTCATAGGGTCTCCCTCGCGCCGTCGTCGAGCCGACGAACGCGCGTGCGTTGTTGGAGTTGCTCTAGGTCCGAGGCCTTCACATCGCCGACCCCGACATGGCGCACCGCCTCGGCGGACAATCCGCTCGCCAGGCGCAACGCGTCCTCGGCAGGCAAGCCCGCCAATTGACCATGTAGCATCGCTGCCAGCAGGGTGTCACCGGCACACACGGTACTGGCGACCTCGACCGGCGGCGGCGTGGCCTGCCAGCTGCCTTGCGGTCCCACCCACAGCATGCCCTCGCCTCCCAGCGAGACCAGCGCATGTTCGATGCCCGCCGCGTGCAAGCGCGTCGCGGCGGCGACGCGCGCGGTCATGTCCGCCAGGGGCTCGCCGGCCCACTCGGCCAGTTCCGTCTCGTTGGGTTTGACGGCACTCGGCGTGGCCGCGATCGCGGCGCTCAACGCCGCGCCACTGGTGTCCACCCAGACCGGCAGGTCATGCGCACGCAGCCAGCGAATCAAGGCGCCCAGATCGTCGGGCGCCACCCCCGGGGGAAGACTGCCGGCAATCACCACCGCGTCGGGACGTGTCGCGGCATCCGTCAGCCGCGCCTCGAGCGCGCGGTACAAAGCCGTCAGATCATCGCGCGAGACGTCGAGCCCGGGGCCGTTGATGTCGGTGACGCGACCCTGGGCTTCGGCCACCTTGGCATTGATGCGCGTGTCGCCGGCCAGACGCAGGAAGGCATCCTCCAGTCCCCAGTCGGCGAAGGCGCGCACGAAAGCGCCATCGTTGTCGCCGCCCAGAAAGCCGGTCACCGCCACCTCGTGTCCCAGCGCGACCAGCACCCGGGCGACGTTGACGCCCTTGCCCGCTGCCTCGAGGTGGGTGGCATCGGTGCGATTGACCGCCCCCAGGGTCAGCGCGGGCAGGCGAATCGCCAGGTCCAGGGCGGGATTGAGGGTCAATGTCAGCACGCGCGCCATCAGAGGGCCTCCAGCGCTTCGCGCACGGCGTCGCTGGTCGCCTGACGCAAGGCGGTCTCGGCGTGCTGGCGCGCGGTGGCGAGGGTCAACTCGCGCAGCCGCGCCTTGACCATGGGTACCTGCCTTGCCGACACCGACAGCTCGTCGACGCCCAGCCCCACCAGGACGGCCACCGCCTGGGCATCGCTGGCCAGTTCGCCGCACACGCCCACCCATTTGCCCTGGGCGTGCGCCGCATCGACGGTCATGCGGATCAGCGCCAGCACCGCCGGGTGCAAGCCGTCGGCCTGGGCCGACAGCTCGGCATGGCCGCGGTCGATGGCCAGGGTGTACTGGGTCAGGTCGTTGGTGCCGATGGAGAAGAAATCCACCTCGGCGGCCAGGCTCGGCGCCAGCAACGCGCACGAAGGAATCTCGATCATCACCCCCAGTTGCACGTCGCCGGCCTGAACCTCGGCCTGCACGCGGTCGAAGATCTCGCGAGCGGCGCGGAACTCGGCGATGTCCTTGACCATCGGGAACATGATGCGCAGCGGCCGATCGCCGGCGGCGGTCAGCAGGGCGCGCAGCTGCGTCTCGAGCACCTCGGGACGCGTCAAGGCCAGACGAATGCCGCGCAAGCCGAGGAACGGATTGTCTTCCTGAGGCAGCGGCCAGTACGGCAGGGGCTTGTCGCCGCCCACGTCCAGCGTACGTGCCACCAGCGGGCGCCCGTCGAGCGCGTCGATGGCCTGGCGATATTCGGCGATCTGGGTGTCCAGATCCGGGGCGTCGGGATGCGCCATGAACACGAATTCGGTACGCAGCAGTCCCACACCCTCGGCGCCGCGTTCGACGGCATCCGCCGCATGGGCCGTGTTGCCCAGGTTGGCGGCGACCTCGACACGGTGGCCATCCTGGGTCCGGCCCTCCTCGTGGCGCGCGGCATACGCCTCGCGCTCGCGCATCTCGTGCTCCTTCAAGCGCAGCTCGGTACGCGAGCGACGCTCGGCGGAAGGCGCCGGGATCACCCGGCCACGCTCGCCATCGACGATGATCTCGGTATCGTTGACCAGCGTCAGCACCCGCTCGCCGGCCCCCACCACGGCGGGGATGCCCAGTGCCCGGGCAAGAATCGCGCTGTGCGAGGTGGCGCCGCCGCGCGCGGTGACCAGCCCCCGCACCTTGCTGGTATCCAGCCGCGCCACATCGGACGGGCCGACATCGTCGGTGACCAGCACGTAGGGCGTCTCCGGCGGCGTGGGCAGGCGCACGCCGCACAGGATCCCCAGCACGCGACGGCCGACATCGCGCAGGTCGGCGGCACGCTCGGCGAGCAAGCGATCGGCGAGATTCTCCTGGGCGCGGGCGGCGGTATCGATGGCCGACCACCATGCCGCCTCGGCACTCATGCCGGTATTCAGCGATTCGTGCGCCGCTTCACGCAGCTCAGGGTCGTCGAGCATTTCCTCGTGCATCGACAGGATCTCGGCGACCTCGCCCCCCTGTGCAGTGCGTACCAGGGCACGCAACTGCTCGGCGGCCTCCTCGATCGCGGCATCGAGACGCGCCAGTTGCGCGTCGCTGTCGCCGCGGCGCGCGTCATCCAGGTCGCTGGCGCGCTCGGGGTACTCGAAACGCGGCGTACGCATCACGAAAACCGGCGCGATCGCCAGCCCCGGCGACGCGGGGACCGCGGGATGCGCGACATCGTCTTCCAGGGGCGCGGGAAGAGGCTCGTCCTCGGCGGCGGGCGACTCGAGCGGCGTTTCCTGGAGTGGCGTGACATGCTCGCCGAGCCCATCCTTGACGGCCGCGACGAGCGCTTCGAGCGCCTCCCCGGCCCCCTCGCCCTCGGCGGAAAACACCAGCACCTGACCGCGCCGCGCGCCCAGACCGATGACCTTGGTGAGACTCGCCGCCGACACCGCCTGGCCCGAGCCCTCCAGCAGGCGCACCTTGACCGGCACGCGCTGACGCCGAGCGACCTGCACCAATTGCTTGGCCGGACGCGCATGCAGCCCATGCGCGTTGAGCACCGTGGCGCGTGCGGTATCGGCGTCGGCGGACTCCCCCGACAGACGCGCCAGCAATGTCGCCGCGTCGGCGTCGGCCAGGCTTTCGCCATCCCCCGCGTCGAGCAGGATGCCCAGGCGTTCGAGCAGCCCACGATGGGCATCGCCCTGGGCCGCCAGGCAGAACACCGCATTGACCGGCCCCTTGGGACCCACGAATGCCTGCTCGGGCGTGGCCACGCCCAGCGCCGGCGTGACGACGCCACGGGCACTGCTCACCAGCCACAGCCCCTGGCCCAGCGCCACCGGCTCCAGCGTATTGACCTCGGCCACGAAGCTGCTGTCCACGCTGCCCACCTGGCGCAAGCGCGCCGCGGCGGCCAGTGCCAGCTCGAAACGATCACGCGCGGGGAATCCCAGGCACAGCGTATCGGCATCCAGGCGGGCCTCGACCGGCGCCCTGGACAGCAGCGCAATGACCTCTTCACGGCTATCCGCCGCCGCCAGGCGCTCGGCCACGCCATCGCGGTCGAGCACGTGCGTGAGCTGACGCAGGATATCGAGGTGCTCATCGCTCTGGGCGGCGATGGTCACCAGCAGCGTCACCCGCTGACCGTCGTGCCACTCGATGCCACGTGGGAACTGCAACACCCGCACGCCGGTCGTCTTGACGTGTTCGCGGCTCTCGGGGGTGCCGTGGGGAATGGCAATGCCATTGCCGAGATAGGTCGACGACTGCGCCTCGCGCGCGTGCAGGCCGTCACGGTAACCGGACGCCACGCGCCCGGCCTCGACTAGCGCCTCGGCGGCCTGGTCCAGGGCATCGCGCCAGTCGTCGGCGTGCCGGTCGAGCAGAACGTCGTCACTTGTCAGTGTCAGCATGGAGATCTCCAGAATGCCGCCGGAGCGGAGCCATCCGCCCCTCGGGTAAGGCCAGCGATCGCGCCCGCCGGCTCGTGTCCAGGAACCTGGGGGATGACGGGCTGAATCGTGTCAGCTATCTTGGGTAGCAATGCTGAAACGTTCATCGCGATTTATCAAGCGGCACGACACTAGACCTTCGCAGGGTCAGGCAGGCAAGACTGCCCGTCAGCCTCTAGAATAGGCGCCTTCGTGTCACCGGCTCGCTCAAGGAATGTCCATGACTCTCGCAGAAATCGCTCGGCTGGCGGGCGTCTCGCGCACCACGGCCAGTTACGTGATCAACGGCCAGGCCGCCGAGCGGCGCATCCGACCGGAGACGGTGGCTCACGTCATGGCCGTGGTCGCCAAGTACGACTACCGCATCGACGCTCAGGCGGCGGCGCTGCGACGTGGCGCGAGTCGCACGCTGGGATTCATCGTGCCGGACCTGGAAAACACCAGCTATGCACGGCTGGCCAAGCGCCTGGAAAACGGGGCGCGTCGTCAAGGCTATCAATTGCTGATCGCCGGGTCGGACGACGACCCGGATACCGAGCGCGAGCTGGCCCGCGCCCTGCGTGCGCAACGCTGCGATGCCTTGATCGTCGCCAGCAGCCTGGCCATGGACGATCCCTTCTACCTCGACCTGATGGCGGGCGGGCTTCCGGTCATCGCGCTGGATCGCGCCCTCGACCCCGAGCGCTTCGTCTGCGTGGTCAGCAACAACCATCAGGCCGCCGGCGCCCTGACGCGCTCGGTCATCGACGACGATGTCACCCGCATCGCCTGGCTGGATGCGGTCCCCGAACTGTCGATCAGCGTGGAACGTCGTGCCGGTTTTCTGGATACCACCCGCGAGGCCGGGCTCGATGCCCCGCTGCTGCTCAGCGGCGCGCGTTACGACCGCGCCACCGGCGCCGCCCTCATGCGACGCCTGATCGACGAACACGGCGTTCCCGATGCCCTGGTCACCGCCTCTTACGTGTTGCTGGACGGTGTCTTCGACGTGCTGCTCGAGCAAGGCGGCCTGCCCGAGCGGCTGCGCCTGGCGACATTCGGCGACGACCGCCTGCTGGACTTCCTGCCCCTGGCGGTCAATTCCCTGCCCCAGCACCACGACCGCATCGCCGAGCTGGCCCTGACCCGCGCCATGCAAGCGGCATCCGGCGATTATCGCCCCGGCATCGACATCGTCGAACGTTCTCTGCACGACCGTCGCAGCCTCAAAAGGACGCACGCCCCGACACCTTGATCAGCGGCGTTGGCCCGGGCGCAAAAAACTGGCCATGCTGTCTTCAACATTGCCTGCATCCGACGAGGCACGTCATGAAGGAACTACCTCTGCAAGATCGTCGAGACGCCGGCCGGCGCCTCGCCCAGCGGTTACAGGGCAGCGTCGACGCGTCGGCGCTGGTGCTGGGGCTGCCCCGCGGCGGCGTGCCGGTCGCCGCCGAGATCGCGCATGCCCTGGGCGCCACCCTCGACGTGATGGTCGTGCGCAAGCTGGGCGTCCCCGGTCACGAGGAATTCGCCATGGGCGCCATCGCCAGCGGTGGCGTGCAGGTACTCGACGAGCCCCTCATTCACCGACTGGGGCTCGACGAACGACGACTCGCTTCGGTCATCGCTCGCGAGCGGCACGAGCTCGAACGTCGCGAACGCGAATTTCGAGGCGACCGGGCCTATCCGTCGCTCGCCGGCCGGCCGGTGATCCTGGTCGACGACGGCATCGCCACCGGCGCGACCATGCGCGCGGCGATTCGTGCGGTGCGCCGCCTGGGCGCCGAGTACTGTATCCTCGCCGTGCCGGTCGCCGCCCCCGAAAGCCTGGCGTCGCTGCGTCCCGAGGTCGACCGCGTCGAATGCCTGGCCACGCCGGCGCATTTCGGCTCGGTGGGCCAGTGGTATCGGCACTTCGACCAGACCAGCGATGCCGAGGTGCGTGCCTGCCTGCGCCCTGCGCGAGACGCTTGATGACGCCATGCAAGCCGCCAGTTATGCTGGCCCCATGACGTCGTCTCACGCTTCCCTGCCCGAGGTCCTGGCTGGACCGATCCTGCGCCGTTGCCTCCCCGACCGCCTGGTCATCTGGCTGGTCGGGTCGCGTCCGCTCGACCTGACGTTGACCTTGCACCCCGAGGAAACGGACACGTCGAATCAACGCCTGGCGCTGGACAGCTCGCTGTGCCGGCGCTTGCCGGTGGGTACGCACGCCTGGCTGCACCTCATCGACGTGCCGCTCGCCACGCCGCTGCCCTGCAACCGCACGATCGGCTATGACCTGCTCGTGTCCGACGCCGGTGGCAACACACGGGGCATCGCCGACTGGGCGCCGCATCTGCTGCATGACGGGGCGATCCGTCCGAGTTTCGTGCTGCGCTCGCGTTTCGATTCGCTGCTGCATGGGTCGTGTCGCAAACCGCACCATCCTTCCGGCGACGGGCTGGTGCGCGCCGATGCGCATGTCGAGGCGATGCGGGACAACCCCGAACGCATGCCCGCGGCGCTGGTGATGAGCGGCGATCAGATCTACGCCGACGACGTCGCCGGGCCGATGCTGGTCGCCATCCATGCCCTCGTCCGGCGGCTGGGACTGTTCGGCGAATGCGTCCAGGGCGCGGTGGTCGACGACGCCGAGAGCCTGTACACGCATCCCGACACCTATTACCGACGCGAACGGCTGCTGCCCGCGTTCAAGGCCAACGAAAAACTGCGCGAGCGCTTTTTCGGCGGTGTCCGCAAGCCGGTCTTCACCACCAGCAATGCCCACAACCACTTGATCACGCTGGGCGAGGTCATGGCCATGTACCTGCTGGCATGGTCGCCGACACCCTGGACGCTGATCGAGGTGGCTCGCCCCGCGCTCGACGACACGCTGGCGGAGATCTTCGACACCGAGGCCGGGATCATCGCTGCCTTCCGCGAGGGACTGCCCCGCGCCGCACGCGTGATGGCCCACCTGCCGATCCTGATGATCTTCGACGACCACGACGTCACCGATGACTGGAACCTGTCCGCGGCCTGGGAGGAAACCGCCTACGGCCACCCGTTCTCGCGACGCATCATCGGCAACGCCCTGCTGGGATATCTGCTGTGTCAGGGCTGGGGCAACGACCCTGACGCCTTTCGTGCGTTATGGCCCATGCTGGCGACACTGTTCGAGCAGCGCGACACGGCCGGGCGACTCGACTGCCAAACGCAGGACACCCTCATCGAGCACCTGCATGCCTTCGATCATTGGCATTATCAGCTCCCTTCCACGCCACGCCTGGTGGTGCTCGATACACGTACGCACCGCTGGCGCAGCGAGCGTCGACGTCATTACCCGTCGGGCCTGATGGACTGGGAAGCCTTGAGCGACCTGCAGCAGGTGCTGCTCGGGCAGCGCTCGGTGATCATCGTCTCGCCGGCGCCGATGTTCGGGGTGAAGCTGATCGAGGGGATACAACGACTCTTCACCCTGGCGGGCAAGCCGTTGCTGGTGGATGCGGAAAACTGGATGGCGCACCGAGGGGCCGCCAGCGTCATGCTCAATATCTTTCGGCATACCCGCACACCCGGCAATTACGTGATTCTCTCGGGCGACGTGCATTACTCGTTCGTCTATGACATCGATATCCGCCAGCGCCAGCACGGACCGCGCCTGTGGCAGATCACCAGCAGCGGGTTGAAGAACGAGTTCCCCCGCCGGCTGCTGGATACGTTCGACCGCCTCAACCGCTGGCTTTATGCCCCTGCGTCGCCACTCAACTGGTTCACCAAACGTCGCCCGATGCGCATTCGTCCACGCCGACCGCAAGGGGCCAGCCACGGCGAGCGGCTCTGGAACCAGTCCGGCATCGGCCTGGTCACGCTGGATGCCCAGGGCCGCCCGGTGGACATCGCCCAACTGGGCGTCGACGGCGGTATCACGCACTTTCTACCCGACGACTGACTGCCCATGGGATGTCACCGCACGGTGGCGCCCGGGGCGTCCCTTCACGACAAGGCGCGAGGCGCGCTCGCCGCCTCGCTGGCATGCAACGGCGCATGCGCGGCATGCAGACGCGCGATCAACTGATCCTCGAGGGCAAAGCGTTCGGTCAGACCTTTCGTCAAACGCTCGAGCCATGCCGGCAAGCGCGCCGCATAGTGCTGACAGCGCACCGGGGTAGAGTAGTCGTTGTCGAATTCCAGCACCATTTGCGTGGACATTTCCAGGCGTGCGAGCAGATGGTCGGCGAGTGCCAGGGCCTCCTGATCGTCGAAGGCCACCGCCTCGTCACGCAGTTGCGGATAGATTTCGAAATGGCCACCGCTGATGTAATCCATCAGGGTCTCGCTGAAGGCGTCGATGCGCTCCTTGGTGACCGTTTCCAGCTCGGCGTCGCAGGCTTCCTGCAGTTCCACCAGCGTCACCACCATATCGCGACGCTGCTCCAGCCAGCGGTCGATCAGCGTATGCACACCGCCCCAGCGCTCCAACGCCGTCTTGGTATCTTCCAGCATGGTGAGTCTCTCCTGTCATGGCCTCGCGAGCCATGCTCCCTGACATTGAGGGCAACGGCCTTCCCGCCGTTTCCCGGCCGCCTCAACGGCGGCGAATCACGATACCGGCCAGCATGCCCAGCGGAATCAGCAGCAACACGGCGAACCCCAGAAGCGTCCATTGCGGGATCGACATGCCCAGCAGCGAGCCGTGTATCTCGGCACACTCCCCAGAGCCGGACAGCACCCTAGAGAGTACATCCCACAATGGCAGCACTTCCATCATGTAGTCTAGTCCCGGCCCGCAACTCGGCACGTTCTCCGGCGGCAACGACTGCAACCATACATGACGCGCGGCGACTGCCAGCCCCAGCGCCGAGCCCAGCGCCGCCAGCCCGGCGTAGAGTCCGCGCCCCAGGTTCCCCGCAGGATTGTGCAGCGCACCGATCGCGAAGACGAACGCGGCCAGCAGCACGGCAATCCGCTGCCCGATGCACAGCGGGCATGGCGTCAAGCCATAGACGTATTGCAGTACCAGCGCCACGCCCATCATCAGCGCGCACATCAGAAGGCCCAGCAGACAGCCCTGACGCACACTCATGCCGGCCAAGCGAATGATCATCGTCATCTCTCCCTATACGCTTTCCGGCCAGCCGCACGCTCGCCCATCGCGTTGTTTGCATTGACCGCCTGACGCTCACGCCCCGGACACTCAGCCCCGGCGTTCACGACCCGACATTCACGAAAAGGCCCGTGCGAACCTGTGCACGGGCCCTGGAACGACGCCCTGGTTCAAGCCGCGCTGAGCGGCTTGCCCGCGCGTTCGAAATAGTGCGCCAGAAAGGTGGCGAAATCCTCATGGTCGGCCCGCTCGATATCGGCCTGCTGCTGATGCGAGGTCTCGACGAGCTGCTCGAACAGCGCCTCGCGGGCACGATCCATGGGCGCATCGCGCAGCTCGGCGGCCTGACGCTCGGCCAGCTCGCGTACCTGGTCGAGATACTCCATGTTCTCGTTGACCAGTTGCGCATAGAGCTGCCCGGAAGGCGTCAGCTCGGGGTCGTCGAGACGCGGCTTGAGCGCGGCGAGCGCCTCCCGGTGCGGCGTCGCCTCCTCCTGGGCGTCGAGCAGCTCGGCCACCGCCTCCAGTTCGCCGAAGATCTCGTGGCCCCAGTCGCGCAGATAGCGCTGGCGATCGCCGACGCTGAGCATCAACTCGGGGTCGCGGCCGCGCTCCACCACCAGGCGGCGGTTGTCGTCGAGACGATCGCATTCTTCGTCGGGAATCCAGGGGCTCTCGGAAAGCAGGCACCACAGCAGGAAGGTATCCAGGAAACGCATCTGCGTTTCATCGATGCCCAGCGGCGTGAAGGGGTCGAGGTCCAGGCAGCGCACTTCGATGTACTCGACGCCGCGCGCTTCCAGCGCCTGGGTGGGCGTCTCGTCGTGGCGTGCCACTCGCTTGGGACGAATGTCGCTGTAATACTCGTTCTCGATCTGCAGGATATTGGCGTTGAGTTGACGCCAGTCGCCATCGACGTTGACCCCGAAGCGCTGATAGTCGGGCCATGGGGTGCTGATGGCGTGACGCAGCGTGCCCACGTAGTTCGACAACGAGTTGAAACAGATCTTGAGCTGCTCCTGCACCTTGTTCTGGTAGCCCAGGTCGGACATGCGCAGGCTGGTGGCATAGCGCCCCGCCAGAGTGTGCTTGCCCAGTGCCTCGAGGTGCGACGGCGCCTCGCCGGTCAGAAAGCTGCGGTCCAGCGCCGGGGAAGCGCCGAACAGGTACAGCAACAGCCAGCTATGACGGCGGAAGTTGCGGATCAAGTCGAAATAACGGCTGGAGCGATACCCCTCGAGGCTCTCGCCGGTGCGACCTTCCAGTTCGCGCAACCGTGGCCACAGATCCTCCGGCAGCGAGACGTTGTAATGCACGCCGGCGATGGACTGCATGATGCGCCCATAGCGCACGTCGAGCCCCTTGCGATAGACATGCTTCATGGTCCCGACGTTGGAGGTGCCGTAGTCGGCGATGGTCACGCTGTCGTTGCCGTCGAGACGACTCGGCATGCTGGCCGGCCAGATCAATTCATCGTCGAGCTTGCGGTAGCTGTAGCGCAACAGGTCGCCGAGAAACGCCAGCGCGTCGGTGGGCCGGCAGTACACCGGCGTGATGTACTCGAGCAGGGCCTCGGAGTAATCGGTGGTGATATAGGGGTGCGCGAGCTTGGAGCCCAGGGCATGGGGGTGTGGCGTTTGGGCGATGCGCCCGGCGCCGTCGACGCGCAAGCCTTCCTTCTCGATGCCGCGGCGCAAGCGGCCGAAGAGCCCTTGGCGAGCCAGCCCCTGCATGCGCTGAATGGCGGTGGCGAGTGGTTCGGACAAGATTAATTCCCTCACGTCTGGGAAAAGCTCGGCTTCTCCCGGTATGTCACCGATGGACCGTATCCGGCCGGCGGTGTCGGCCGGCCGCGTGTGTGCGGCAAGCGCATCGCCGGCCATGCCGGCGATGCGACGGCAGCCTGGGCGCGCCGCATGAAAAAACCATTATGGAGGCGTCCCGGCGCCTTTCAAGCCGCAAGCGCATTCGGGAGCGCCTCAAGATTGGCGACGCGCCTTCTCCAGCGCCTCGCCGAGGGCGCCCAGACCGCCACCGGACGGGCTCCGGTCGCGCTTGCCCTGCCCGTTCTGGTCACGGCCGCCGCGCTGACGGCGCGACGGCCGTTCGCCGCCGCGCGAGCTCTCGCCGGGCGTATCGCCCATGCGCATCGACAAACCGATTCGCGCGCGCTCGAGATCCACTTCCATGACTTTCACCTTCACGATGTCGCCCGCCTTGACTACCTGGCGCGGGTCCTCGATGAACGTCTCGGACAACGCCGAAATGTGCACCAGGCCATCCTGGTGGACGCCGATGTCGACGAAGGCCCCGAAGTGGGTGACGTTGGTCACGCTGCCTTCCAGCACCATGCCGGGTTCGAGATCCTTGAGCGTTTCCACGCCATCGCGGAACTGGGCCGCGCGAAACTCGGGACGAGGATCGCGTCCAGGCTTGTCCAGTTCCTTGAGAATGTCGCTGATGGTGGGCACGCCGAAGGTGTCATCGACATAATCGGCCGGATTCAACGACTTGAGGAAATCGCTGTCGCCGATCACGCCCGCCAGGTCCCGCTGGTGTCGCTTGGCGATGCGATTCACCACCGCATAGGCCTCGGGGTGGACGGCGCTGGCATCGAGGGGGTTGTCACCGTTCATGATGCGCAAGAAACCCGCGCACTGCTCGAACGTCTTGGGCCCCAGCCGGCTGACGTCGAGCAATTCGCGACGCGAGGTGAACTGTCCCTTGGCATCGCGCTGGGCGACGATATTCTCCGCGAGGGTCGGGTTGAGCCCGGAAACCCGCGCCAGCAATGCACTCGAGGCCGTGTTGAGTTCCACGCCCACCGCGTTGACGCAGTCCTCGATGACCGCCTCCAGGCTGCGCGACAGCTGCACCTGGGAGACATCGTGCTGATACTGGCCGACCCCGATGGACTTGGGCTCGATCTTGACCAGCTCGGCCAGCGGATCCTGCAGACGGCGCGCGATCGAGATCGCGCCACGCACGGTGACGTCGAGCTGTGGAAACTCGCGCGCCGCCAGCTCGGAGGCGGAATACACCGACGCCCCGGCCTCGCTGACCATGACCTTGGCGACCGGCCGCGAAACACGCTTGACCAGCTCGCCGGCAAGCTTGTCGGTCTCGCGGCTGGCCGTGCCGTTGCCGACCGCGATCAGGGCCACTTCGTGTTTCTCGACCAACGCCGCCAGCGTCGCCAGGGACTGATCCCAGCGCTTCTGCGGCGCATGCGGATAGATGACGGTGTCTTCCAGATACTTGCCGGTGGCGTCCACGACCACGACCTTGCAGCCGGTACGCAGGCCGGGGTCGATGGCCAGCGTGGCTTTCGCCCCCGCCGGCGCTGCCAGCAGCAGATCCTTGAGGTTGGCGGCGAAGACGTCGATGGCCTCGCGTTCGGCACGCTCGCGCAGGCGACTCATCAGCTCGGTTTCGAGGTGAGTGTACAACTTGACGCGCCAGGTCCAGCGCACCACTTCCTTGAGCCAGCGCGTGGCCGGCCGGGTGCCGGTCAGCGCCACCTCGGCGTGTCTGGCGATGGCCACCTCGGCGGGATGGATCTCGGCCTCCTCCTCGCCGGGGAGACGAATCGCCAGGGACAACACTCCCTCGTTGCGGCCGCGGAACATGGCCAAGGCCCGGTGCGAGGGCGTCTTGGCGAAGGGTTCGTCGTGCTCGAAATAATCCGAGAACTTGGCCCCCTCCTGCTCCTTGCCGCTCATCACGCGCGCCACCAGTTGCCCCTCGCTCCACAGCCGTTCACGCAACTGGCCGACCAGGTCGGGGTCTTCGCTGAACTGCTCCATGAGGATCTGCTTGGCGCCATCCAGTGCGGCCTTGGCGTCCTCGACGGCGGGCGTATCGCCTTCGGCGGCACGGACATATCTTGCCGCTTCGGTCTCGGGGTCGAGATCGGGATCGGCCAAGAGCGACTCGGCCAAGGGGGCAAGCCCCGCCTCGCGGGCGATCTGCGCCTTGGTGCGACGCTTTTTCTTGTACGGCAGGTACAAATCCTCGAGACGCTGCTTGGTATCGGCGGCCTCGATCTGCGCGGCCAGGGCCTCGGTCAGCTTGCCCTGTTCGTCGATGCTGGCCAGCACCGTGCCACGCCGTTCTTCCAGCTCGCGCAAGTAGCGCAGGCGCTCTTCCAGCGTGCGCAGCTGGCCATCGTCCAGTCCGCCGGTGACTTCCTTGCGGTAACGGGAAATGAAGGGAACGGTGGCGCCGTCGTCGAGCAGCGCCACGGCGGCGCTGACTTGCTGGGAACGAACGGCCAGCTCTTCGGCGAGCCGGGAAACGATCTTGAGATTAGCGTCCATGATGTCCTTGACGTTCTCCGGGCCGAGCGAACTCCACTCGGCAAAACTCCGGCCCGCCACAAGGCGGGCCGACATGACGAAAGTGGCGACAAGGTACCACAACCACCGGCGCGACGCAGATGGCGGATCAGGACGTCGCGTCGGGTACGAAGCGCAGCGCCAGGCCGTTGTTGCACCAGCGCAGCCCTGTGGGCGCCGGCCCGTCCTCGAAGACATGGCCCTGGTGGCCACCGCAGCGCGCGCAGTGGTATTCGGTGCGGGGGATCAGCAGCACGAAGTCGAGCTCGGTCAACAGGTGACCCTGGATGTGATCGTAGAAGCTCGGCCAGCCGGTGCCGGAATCATACTTGGTGCGCGACGAGAACAGCGGCAGGTCGCAGCCCGCACAGCGGTACTCCCCCGCCCGGGTCTCTTTGTCGAGCGGACTGCTGCCCGCGGGCTCGGTGCCATTCTCGCGCAGGATCCGATAGCGTTCCGGACTCAGACGCTCCCGCCACTCGGCATCCGTCAGGGTCAGCGGCTCGACATCCGCCCCCCGCTCGAGGGACAACTTGGGGCGCGCCAGCACGAGGCTCGGCACTGTCCCGAGGGCACCCGCGGCCCCCAGCCACCCCAGAAAACGACGACGCTGCATGGCATTCCCTCCTGTCGATGCACAACGGGGAGAGCCGGTAACCGGCTCTCCCCGTTAGAGGCGCGTTTCCGCGAATGGTTCGCTCAGTCGAGCGAGGGCCCGGCGGCGATGATCGCGTCATCGACGCCGTCGAACTTGGCGAAGTTGTCGATGAACTGCGTCGCCAGCGCCCGCATGTGACGTTCGTACTCGGCGCTGTCCGACCATGCCTGACGCGGGTCGAGCAGCGTCGGGTCGACGCCGTCCACGGCCACCGGCACGTCCAGGTTCAAGCCGTCGATGTGGCGCGTCTCGACGTCCTTGAGATCGCCGTTCTGAATCGCCGCGATAATCGCGCGCGTGGTGGGGATGCTGAAGCGCGAGCCTCCCTCGCCATAGGCACCGCCGGTCCAGCCGGTATTGACCAGGTACACGCGCGACTCGAAGGCCTCGACGCGCTTGATCAAGAGATCGGCGTACTCACGTGCGGGGCGCGGGAAGAACGGGGCACCGAAGCAGGTCGAAAAGGTCGCCTCCAGGCCGGCGGAGGCCCCCATCTCGGTGGATCCCACCTTGGCGGTGTAGCCGGAGAGAAAATGGTAGGCCGCCGCTTCCTTGGAAAGCAGCGAGACGGGCGGCAGCACACCGCTCATGTCGCAGGTCAGGAAGATGATCGCGCTGGGCTCGCCGGCCAGGTTCTCCGGCACGCGCTTCTCGATGTGTTCGAGAGGGTAAGCGGCGCGAGAGTTCTGCGTCAGGCTGTCATCGCTGTAGTCGGGATGACGGCACTCGTCGAGCACCACGTTCTCGAGCACGGTACCGAAGCGAATCGCGTGCCAGATGATTGGCTCGTTCTTCTCGGACAGGTCGATGCACTTGGCATAGCACCCGCCCTCCAGGTTGAACACGGTACCCTCGCCCCAGCCATGCTCGTCGTCGCCGATCAGGTAGCGCGACGGGTCGGCGGACAGCGTGGTCTTGCCGGTGCCCGAGAGACCGAAGAACAGCGTGGTCTCGCCGTCCTCGCCCACGTTGGCGCTGCAGTGCATGGGCAGAACGTCTTTCTCGGGCAGCAGGAAGTTCTGCACCGAGAACATCGCCTTCTTCATTTCGCCGGCATAGCGCATGCCGGCGATGAGCACCCGGCGACGTGCGAAGTTGAGGATGACCGTGCCGTCGGAATGGGTACCGTCACGCTCGGGCACGCACTCGAAGTGCGGCGCGTTGAGGATGGTCCACTCGCTCTTGCCCTTGGGGTTGTAGCTCTCGGGACGCACGAACAGCGTCCGCCCGAAGAGATTGTGCCAGGCGGTCTCGGTGGTCACGCGGATCGGCAGGTAATGCTCGGGGTCGGCGCCGACGTGCAACTCGGAGACGAAGTTGTCGCCCTCGGCCAGGTAATCCTCGACACGCTCCCACAGGGCATCGAACTTGTCGGCATCGAACGGCTGATTGACGCTGCCCCACTCGATCAGGTCCGCGGTGGAAGGCTCCTTGACGATGAAGCGATCCTTCGGGGAACGGCCGGTGCGCCGACCAGTGATCGCCACGAAGGCGCCGTTGTCGGCCAGGTGGCCTTCGCCACGCGCGATGGCATGCTCGATCAGGGCGGCACTGCTCAGATTGATATGCGTCTGCACGGGGCGTGCGTCATGGGCTGCCGGGGAGGCGGCTTGGGTCGTGGTCATTATCGTGTCCTGGGCCCGGAGGCGGTTCTCTCTCGTTAACCGATGCTTACTCGCCAAGGCCACCCGGGCAATGGGTTGCCTCTTGTCGGGCCATGGCGAGACTGAGGGGGCGGACATTATGGCAAAAAGGACCTGCGCGGAAAACGTTGCCGTCAATGCAACGTCGGCGCCCCCGCTCCCGGGGATTCGATCAACGTCTCGATATCGGCAGCGGTGAAACGATAATGGCTATGGCAGAAATGGCACTGCGTCTCGACCGCCCCTTGTTCGCGCACGATGTGGCGCAGCTCATCGGCGCCCAGGCCATGCAGGGCACTGGCGATGCGCTCGCGCGTACAAGTGCATCCGAAGCGTAACGCCTTGGGCTCGAAGACGCGGGCCTGCTCTTCATGGAAGAGCCGATAAAGCAGCTCGCGTTGATCGAGGTCAAGCAACTCGGCATCGCTCAGGGTCGTGGCCAGGTGCACGGTGCGCTCCCAGGCATCGGGGTCGCGATTGGAGGCGTCATCGGGCAACTGCTGCAGCAGCATGCCTGCCGCGCGATCGCCGTCGGCCGCCAGCCACAAGCGGGTGGCCAGTTGCTCGGAACGTGCGAAGTAATCTTCCAGGCAGGCGGCGAGGGTATCGGCCTCGACGGCGACGATGCCCTGATAGCGCTGACCGTCGCGCGGGTCCAGCGTGATCACGATTTGCGCCTCGCCCACCAGGGCGGTCAACGAGGCGTTTTCCTCGGGCAGCGCCGCCTCGTCATCGAGGCGTGCGATGGCGCGCAGTTCGCCCCCGGGGTTGGACTCCGCCATCAACAGCCGCACGGCACCCTGCCCGCGCACTTCGAGGCTGACGGTGCCGTCGAGCTTGACGGTTTCGGTGAGCAGGGCCACGGCACCCAGCAGCTCGCCGAGCTGGCGTCTTACTGCCGCCGGGTAGGCGTGTTTGTCGAGCACATCGGCGTAGGCCTGTTGCAGGCCGACGATTTCGCCGCGCACGTTGGTCTCGTCGAAAAGGAAACGTTGAATCTGGTCGGTCATGATCGGTCGTCGTCACAGTGGGAAAGGCAAAAGGGACGCAGGGCGACGGCGGCCGCCGGCGTCATCAATCGTCGAAGCCATGGCGTTGGAAGTGCTGAATCTCGCGGCGCTGCTTCTTGTCGGGTCGCCCGCGCGGCCCCTGCATGCTCTGATTGGCCAGGCGGCGGTTTTGCGCCTCGCGTTCGCGGCGCGAGGCGCTGGCCGGGGTCTCGCGATAGAGCTCACGCGCCTCGGCGGCCCCGCGACGCTGGTCGGACAATCCGGTCACCTCGACCTCGAGCGTGTCCCAGCCTTGCGGCACCTTGAGCAGGGCGCCGAGCTCGACGCCCTTGCTGGTCTTCACGCGTCCGCCGTTGTAATGCACCTTGCCGCCCTCGATGGCCTTCTTGGCCAGGCCCCGGGTCTTGAAGAAGCGTGCCGCCCATAGCCACTTGTCGATACGTACCGTGTCGCTCATTGCTCCCCCTTATCGCGCCGCGCCATGCAGGACGGAATCACGCCCCGCGCGAACGGGCATAACGTGGGCGCCGGCGCCGCGCTTTTCAAGGCTTCCCGGCATCGACTACCGCCTGGAGATCGCGGGCATTTCTTCCGGCAGGAGAGCGGCGAAGCGCTCGAGGGCGATGAAATCCTCCAGCTCGCGCTCGGGGCGCTGGCTGTCCGGCTGCTTGATCCCCAGCAGATAGCGAATGCCGTATTCACGCGCGCTTTCCAGCACCGAGGGATTATCGTCGATGAACAGGGTTCGTGCGGGGTCGAACGGCTCGACGTCCTGCAGCGCGAACCAGAACTCGGGAGCTTCCTTGGGAAAGCCCACATCCGCCGAGGAGACGATGGCATCGAGATAATCCTCGAGACCGGTCAACGGCAACTTGAGGGCCAGGCTCTCGCGGTCGGCGTTGGTCGCCAGTATCACGCGCGGATGCGCCTGCTTGAGCCACTTTAGGAAGTCCAGGGCATCGCTGCGCAGGCCGATCAGGTGCTGGACCTCGCGCTTGAGCGCGACCACGTCGACCCCCAGCTCACGGCTCCAGTACGCCAGGCTGTACCAGTTGAGCGTGCCCTGCTCGCCGATGATGCGCGCGCGCAAGGCGCGCTCGTGCTGGGCATCCAGCTTGTGCAGCTCCACGTAACGCTGCGGCAGGTGCTCCAGCCAGAAATGACTGTCGAAGTGGAGGTCCAGCAGCGTGCCGTCCATGTCGAGCAGTACGGTGTCGATGGCGTTCCAATCAATCATGCGGGGCTCCGCCAAGATGGATATCGAAGGTCTTGTGCTCTTATTGTACGCTGCATGACAGAGACCCGCACGGAGACACCATGGCCTTTTCTTCCCGCTCAGGCGATACCCCGCCGCCCGCGCCCGAGACCGACGGAACGCGTTCCAAGCCACGCATCCTGGCGCGCCACGAAGTCGCGCGCAGCCGCTTGTTCGCCATCGAATCGCTGGAACTGCGGTTCGCCAACGGTGCCGAACGTACCTTCGAACGCCTCACGGGCAGCGGCAACGGTCATGGCGGCGGTGCGGTCATGATCGTGGCCATGCCGGACCCCGACCACGTGCTGCTGATCCACGAGTATGCCGCGGGCTTCGACGACTATGCGTTGACCTTGCCCAAGGGCCTCGTCGATCCCGGGGAAGACGTCGTCAGCGCCGCGAATCGCGAGCTGATGGAAGAATGCGGAGTGGGAGCCCGGCACATCGAGCCCTTGGTGGAGCTGTCGCTGGCGCCCAACTACATGAGCCACCGCATGCACGTGATGCTGGCCACCGACCTGTACGAAAAGCGCTTGCCCGGCGACGAACCGGAACCCCTGATCGTCGAGCGCTATCCTCTCGAGGACATCAACGGCCTGCTGGCCCGCGAGGACTTCCACGAAGGACGTGCCATCGCGGCGCTGTTCATCGCACGCGACCGTATGCGCAGCGAGCGCGTCGACGATGCCTGGTGGTAAGGCAACGGGCCGACACCTGGCGACTGGTCGGTCACGACGAAACGAGGCCCCGACATGTCGGGGCCTCGCGTCATCGCATCCTGTGATGTGCCGGCTCTATCCATGAGCCTTGCGGTCATCCGCTCGGTGCGGACTGTCGTTTAGTTCGGATCGACATCCTGTGCGGAATCGACACCGTGATTGTCGGCAGGATCTTCCATGCTTTCCGGTACCGGACCATCGTCGGCGGAAGGCGCAGCGGCCGTCCCGCCTTGCGCTTCGGTGTCGCCATGTTCGGTATTGGCGGATCCCGTTTCGGTGCTCAGATTTTCCTGCTCCCCACCGGGAATGCTGTTTTCCCCGTCGACATGACCTTCGGTCGTGCCGCTGGCGGTACCACCCTCCACCTTGGTAGAACCTTCTTCGGTGTTGGCGGAGCCAACCTGAGCGCTGGTATCGGGCGCGCCGTCATCGTTCGCCAGCGCACCGGCAGCGGGCAATGCCATCAGGGCGGCAAACGTCAGAGCGGTCAACTGCTGTTTCATGCGAATCCTCCTTAATTCTCTCAGCCTTCACATTCAGGTGAAGCGCCTGGGTCGCCTGGCAAAACGCCTTGGCCTAACCCTATACAGACCCTAGACAAGGAAACGGCATGATGCAAGGAATTCGCGCATCGAATCCATGCATGCCCTGTCTCTACCAGCCACCCATCACGCGACTGGCTCGGCGGCGCCCGACCCCGCACTGCGCCGCCCCGCCTCGAGCACGCGCATCACGGCGAGCGCCTCGTCCACGGGTACCGGATTCGCGCCTTCGCCACGTATCGCTCGCCGGATCCCCGCGTAATAGGCCGGATAGTCTCCCGCACGCGTGTGCACTTCGCGCAGTTCCGGGCGTGCACTGGCATCGCGCACCTTGCCCACCGTATGCAGTCCATGCCGATGGTCTTCGCCCCACTCCGGCGTGGGCAGGCGGTCACCTCGCTTGAGCATGTCCTCCTGGGGGTCGAGCCCGTGCTTGACGTAACTGCCGTGCGTCCCATGGACCGAAAAGCGTGGCGCAGGCGCGGCCATCAGGCTGCCCGCGTGAAGAATCACGCGCAGCCGGTCATAGCGCAGCACGGCGTGAAAATAATCGTCGACCTGCGCCCCGTCCCGCTGGCAGGCCTGGTCGAGCCATATGTCGCGAGGCATCCCGAACAACACCAGCGCCTGGTCGATCAGGTGAGGCCCCAGGTCGTACCAGATACCGCCGCCCGGCGTGTCGGTCTCGCGCCAGCGCGCCTTGACCTCGGGGCGATAGCGGTCGAAGTGCGATTCGAAATGCGCGACCCGCCCCAGATCGCCACGCTGCAGCAGGTCACGCACGGTCAGAAAGTCCGCGTCCCAGCGCCGATTGTGGAACACGGAAAGCAGCTTGTTCGCTTGCGCCGCTTTCTCGGCCAGGGACTCGGCCTCCGCAAGCGTCACCGTGAACGGCTTGTCGATCACCACGTGCTTGCCGGCGGCCAGAGCGGCGCTGGCGAGGTCGTAGTGGGTATCGTTGGGGGTGGGGATCACCACCAGGTCGATATCCTCGCGCGCGAATAGCGATGCCGCGCTGGACTCGACCTCGACCTGCGGCCAATCGGCCCTGACCTTGGCAGCATCGCTGCTGGAAATCGCCGTCAGTGCCATGCCGCTGTCCGCCATCAGCAACGGTGCGTGAAACGTCTTGCTGGCGAAGCCATAGCCCACCAGCCCCACCTTGATCTCATCGGTCATGCGTGAATCCCTTCTGCTCCTGCGCTACCTGCTCTGATCTCGCTCCCGGGCGCCCCACTGCCGACCATCGGCACATACCGTGACAAAGCGTCACCAAAAAACTGCACTGCCCGGTACCGCGCGAGCCATACTGAAAGGTGGCTCCATGCATCATGCCACCGCCACCCGGAGAGACGTTATGTGCTGCTCGGAAGAGAGTCTCGAAATGCTACTGGATCTATTATGGTACGACATCGAGCAGTGGCTAATCATGGACGACGCTGCCAGCACCTGGCAACTCGCCGCCTGACCGAGCCATGATCGTTACCGCGAGGCCCGCACTGACACGACAGCGCGGGCCTCGTTCTTGAAGGATACCTGGCAACGAGATGCCGCGATCAATCGTCCAGCGCTTCGGGCAGATCGGTGACCGCCCCTTTCGATGCCGAGCTGACCGTCTTGGCGTACTTGGCCAGCGTGCCGCGCGTATAACGCGGTGCCGGGCGCTTCCAGGCCGCACGGCGGCGCGCCATCTCGGCGTCGTCGATATGCAGCGTCATGATGTCGTTCTCGGCGTCGATGGTGATCTCGTCACCGTCCTCGACCAGGCCGATGGGGCCGCCGACGAAGGCTTCCGGCGTGATGTGACCGACCACGAAGCCATGGCTGCCGCCGGAGAAGCGTCCATCGGTGATCAAGGCCACCTTGTCGCCCAGGCCACGGCCCATGATCGCCGAGGTCGGCGTCAGCATTTCGCGCATGCCGGGACCGCCCTTCGGCCCTTCGTAGCGAATCACGACGACGTCGCCGGCGGCCACGGTCAGGTCGTTGATGCGCGCCTGGGCCTCCTCCTCGGAGTTGAACACGCGAGCACGCCCGGTGAAGCGGGTACCTTCCTTGCCGGTGATCTTGGCCACCGCTCCCTCTGGCGCCAGGTTGCCGTAGAGAATGCGCAGGTGGCTGCTCGATTTGATCGGTGCCTCCAGCGGCTTGATGATTTCCTGCCCCGTCGGATAAGGCGTCACGTCAGCCAGGTTCTCGGCCAGCGTCTTGCCGGTCACGGTCAGGCAATCGCCGTGGAGCAGCCCCGCATCGAGCAGAATCTTCATCATCGGCTGAATGCCGCCGATCGCCACCAGCTCGCTCATCAGATAATGACCGCTGGGGCGCAGGTCGGCGAGCACAGGGACGCGCTTGCCGATCTCGGTAAAGTCGTCGAGCGAGAGCTCGACCCCGATGGTGTTGGCCATGGCAATCAGGTGCAGCACGGCATTGGTGGAACCGCCGAGGGCGATGACCACGGTGATGGCGTTCTCGAATGCCTTGCGGGTCATGATGTCCGAGGGCTTGATGTCCAGCTCGAGCAGCTTGAGCACGGCTTCGCCGGCGGCGCGGCTATCGTCCTTCTTGCTCTGGGATACCGCGTCCTGAGCCGACGAATTGGGCAGGCTCATGCCCATGGCCTCGATCGCCGAAGCCATGGTGTTGGCGGTGTACATGCCGCCACAGGAGCCCGGCCCGGGAATCGCGACTTCCTCGATCTGCTTGACCTCGATCAGCGACTTGTTGCCCTGGGAGTAGGCGCCCATCGCCTCGAATACCGAGACCAGGTCGGTGTGCCCGGCACCGGGCTGGATGGTACCGCCGTAGACGAAGATGCTGGGCCGGTTGAGACGTGCCAGGCCGATCATGCAGCCGGGCATGTTCTTGTCGCAGCCACCGATGGCCACCACCCCGTCGAACCCCTCGCAGCCGGAGACCGCCTCGATGGAATCGGCGATGATCTCGCGCGAGGCCATCGAATACTTCATGCCTTCGGTGCCGTTGGCGATGCCGTCGCTGATGGTGATGGTATTGAAGACCACGCCCTTGCCACCGGCGGCGTCGGCGCCGTCACTGGCGGCATCGGCCAACACGTTGATGTGGCTGTTGCACGGCGTGACGCGACTCCAGGTCGAGGCGATTCCCACCTGCGGCTTCTTGAAATCCTCGTCGGTGAAACCGACGGCACGCAGCATGGCGCGACTGGCGGCCTTGCCGGGGCCGTCGACCACGATGGAGGAATGGCGGCGGCGGTGATCGGCGTTGGCGGGGGAGTCCTGCTGGCTCATCAAGTGCTCCTGTTGTGTCGGTATGCCCCACGGGCGGATGTTCGGCGACGCCTGCCGGCTGTGATGATCCAGCGAACGATGACGGGCGGCATGCGTCGAGGTGTCACGGTCACATGACGTTGCGTGGGCGTGATGGCTCTTGTGGAGCGGCGCTCGAGAAAGCGGACGGGCACGCCCCCGCAGCAAGGGGTAGCCCCATTGTAACGACGTTGGGCGCGATCGGACATCCGATCGCGCCCAATATCAGGCGGGAAATGTTACAGACGGAGTTCTCAGTCGAAGGCGACCTTGGCCACGTCTCGATAGCGATTGGCGAAGTGCACGGTCATCCCCTCCTTGAGGTAATCGGGAAGCTCTTCGTAATCGCGGCGATTGGGCTCGGGCAGAATCAGCTCGAAGATATCGCTGCGCCGCGCGGCGATCACCTTTTCGCGTATGCCGCCCACCGGCAGCACCTGGCCACTGAGGGTCAGTTCCCCGGTCATTGCCAGCGGACGCCCCACCGGCTGCTGCTTGGCCAGCGACAACAGGGCGGTGGTCATCGTCACGCCGGCCGATGGGCCGTCCTTGGGCGTCGCCCCCTCCGGGACGTGGAGATGGACATGCGTCTCGTCGAAGAAGGTCGGATCGCCGCTGAACTCCTTGAGGTGGGCCATGGCGTAGCTGTAGGCGATGTTCGCCGACTCCTGCATCACGTCGCCGAGCTGGCCGGTGAGCTTGAGACCGCGTGACTTCGCATGCACGCGGGCGGCCTCGACCGGCAACGTCGCCCCACCCATGGAAGTCCACGCCAGACCGGTGACCACCCCGACGCCCTTGAGCACCTTCTCCTTGCGGAAGATCGGCGCCCCCAGGAACGTCTCGAGGTTGTTCACCGAAATCTTGACCGTCTCCTGCTCGTTCTCGAGCATCGCCACCGCCGCCTTGCGCACGATCCGATGCAACTGCTTCTCCAGCTGACGCACCCCGGCTTCGCGGGCATAGCCCTCGATGACCTTTCTGAGCGCGGCATCGGTGAGATTGATCCGCTTCTTGGGGATGCGGTCGCGCTCGAGCAGCTTGGGCCACAGGTGGTGCTTGGCGATGGCCATCTTCTCCTCGGCGATGTAGCCGGAGAGACGAATCTGTTCCATTCGGTCGAGCAGCGCCGGCGGGATCGAGTCCAGCGTATTGGCGGTGCACACGAACAGCACCTTGGAGAGATCCATGCGCACGTCGAGATAGTGATCGAGAAAATCGACGTTCTGCTCGGGGTCGAGCACTTCCAGCAGCGCCGAGGCGGGATCCCCCTGAAACGACTGCCCCATCTTGTCGACTTCGTCGAGCATGATCACCGGATTCTCGACCTCGACCTCCTTGAACGCCTGCACCAGCTTGCCCGGCATCGCGCCGATGTAGGTACGACGGTGGCCCTTGATCTCGGCCTCGTCGCGCATGCCGCCCACCGAGAAGCGATAGAACTCGCGTCCCAGCGCCTCGGCAATGGAGCGCCCCACCGAGGTCTTGCCCACCCCGGGCGGGCCGACCAGCAGCAGGATGGAGCCGCCGACGTCGCCCTTGAAGGTGCCCTCGGCAAGGAACTCGACGATGCGCTCCTTGACGTCGGTCAGGCCATCGTGATCGCGATCGAGCACCTTGCGGGCGCGCGGCAGATCGAGCTGGTCCTCGGAGGTGATACCCCAGGGCAGCGAGGTCAGCCAGTCGAGATAATTACGCGTGGTGCCGTACTCGGGCGAGCCGGTCTCGAGCACCGAGAGCTTGCCCAGTTCGTCCTCGATGCGCTCCATGACATGCTCGGGTACCTGCAGGTTCTCGAGCCGTTCGCGGAACGTATCGACGTCATTTTCGCGATCGTCCTTGGAAATGCCCAGTTCACGCTGGATGACCTTGAGCTGCTCGCGGAGGAAGAACTCGCGCTGGCGCTCCTGCATCTGCGCATTGACCTGCTCGCTGATCTCGCTTTGCAGTTGCGCGACCTCGATTTCCTTGCGCAGCAGCGGCAGTACCTTCTGCATCCGCGACATCACCGGCAGGGTCTCGAGCACCTCCTGCAGCTCGCCCCCCTTGGCCGAGGTGATGGCGGCCGCGAAGTCGGTCAGGGGACTGGGCTCATGCGGGCTGAAGCGATTGAGGTAGTGCTTGAGCTCCTCCCCGTACAGCGGGTTGATCGGCAGCAGTTCCTTGATGCCGTTGATCATCGCCATGGCGTAGGCGCGCGCTTCCTCGTCACTGGCCTCGATGGGCTCCTTCGGATAGCTCACCTCGACCAGGTACGGGGGCTTCTTCGACAACCAGCGCACGATGCGAAAACGCCGCACCCCCTGCGCGATGAACTGGATCTGCTGATCTTCCACCTGGGTGCGGTGGACCTTCACCGCCGTACCGATCTCCGGAAAATCGTCGGGCCCCAGCTCGTCGACGCCAGCATCGCCGACATAGGCCACGCCGACACTGTGATGCGGCGTGTTGTCGACCCGATCCATTGTCTCCTGCCAGCGCTCGCGGTGGATGACCAGTGGCTGCACCTGAGCGGGGAAGAACGGCCGGTTGTGAATCGGCAGCAAGTAGATGCGCTCGGGCAAGTACTCTTGGGTCGGCACGACAGCCCCGCCATGGGACGTCGAGCCATCCCGTTCGGAGAGGGTGTCATCGGTGTTGCGCGGGGCCCCGTCGCGTGGGGCGTCGAAGTCCCGGGGTTGATCCTGGTCGTATTCGCTCATCGTTCACCTTGAGATTCGTCGGGCAAATGCCGCATTTGCCAAAGGGATGCGGGCGCGCCACGCGAACTTCAAGCCTGGATGTCCTGCCCGTTACCAGCGGAGCGCTTGTCCGTTGACCTGCCACTCGCCTTGCGACACGCGAAACTCCAGGCGCGACGTGTCCGGCGACACTCCCAGGTACAGCGACAGCAGTGGCGGTGCATCGCGCAACGTGACTCGACCGTTCACGCGTCGCTGCAGATGCCGCCAGAAGGCAGGGGTCGTCACCGAGCGCGCCGCCAGGGGCGCCAGATCATCACCGTCGAGCATTATCTCGCCGTGCGCCCGGCTATCGACACCGAACGCCTCGCTCGACACCTGCAAGGTCGACAGGGTCAGGCGCGGCGAGTCCTGCAGCAGCGCGACGAGCATCGGCGTCAGACGCTCCCAGTCGACGGTACCGGGGGCGACGTCATTCTCGGCCGCCGCCGCTTGATCGCGCATATGTGCGATCAAGGTTCGCACGGCCTCGCCATCGACGTCTGTCAGCGACAGCGCGAGTCGTCCCGACGCCACCTGCTCGCCGCCCACGACGACGGAACCGACCCGGCCCTCGCCGCGGTAGTGCAAGGCGTCGTCGTCCAGGCGAATGTCGGCTTCATGGGAGACATTCTCCAGCGCGAACGGCGCGCCACCGAGCAGACGCAACTCCGCCAGGGAAAGCGACAGAGTGTGATGAAACCGGCGAGCATCGCCGCGATAGCGGCCCTGAACGTCGAGCTCGCCCAACAGGATGCCGCCGTCTTCACGGGGCAGGCGCCAGGGCGCCGAATGCAGGCGATAGCGAACGTCCCCGGCGTGACCGGACAAGGTGAGCTCGCCCGCTCCGAGGCGGGCCTGTGACGCCGCCTCCCCGCGCAGGGTCGCCGTCGGCCAGACCAAGCGCCCCGTCATCTCGCGCGTCGGGGTGCGATAGGTGGCGTGCCATGTCGGTGCCTCGCTGGCCTGCCACCGCAGCTCGTCCATCCGGGGCAGCTCGATCTCGCCGTCGAGGCGGGTACCGAGCAGGCCGTGTCGCATGCGGTAGGGTAAGACGATATCGAACGGTGCATGCCCGGCAGGGACCTCCGCGGCGAGTCGCAGCACGCCGGACGAATGTCGCCATCCATGCTCGACCTCATGGCGCGAGGCCTGCCACCCGGGTTGCGCGTCGAGGCGCTCGGTCAACCGCACCAGGGCACGTTCACCGGCCTGGCTCGACCACCACTGCGCCGTCCCGGCCCCCATGCCCAGCAGCAACGCCACACCACCCGCAACCCACCAGCGCTTGCGCATCTCGTCGTCTCTCCCGATGATTCAGCGTCTCGACGGACCGGTATGCCGTCGTTGTCAGTGAGGCATGTCGTTGGCCATGCGCAATGCTTGCCGCGACGCGGCCAAGGTAGGACGCAAGGCCTCCCATTGGCGGCCGACTTCCTCCACGTCGCCCTGACGGGCGGCAGCCTCCAGCCGGTCGCTGTCACGTACCAGACATGCCAGATCCAGCGATGCCGACTCGCCCTTGAGCCGATGCGCCAATTCGGCAGCCCGTGCCAGGTCCGACTGCGCAATGGCGGCCTCCAAGGCATCCTCCAGAAGACGCGCTTGATGCTGCCAGGCCGCGACCAGCGCACTGCGCTGCGCCTTGCCGAGCGTCTCGCCCAGCATCGCGAAGGCCTGCTTGTCGAGCAACGGCGGCTCGCCAGCATCCGTTTCCGCCGCCGAGGGAGCCGGCGCCGCCGGCATCGGCTCGGTATCGACATCGCAAAGGCCGAAGCGTATCAAGGCGTCGCGCAAGGCTTGCTGACGAATGGGTTTCGTCAGTACCTCGACCATGCCGGCGTCCAGCGCGCGCTGATGCTCATGGGTCGTCACGCTGGCGGTCATCGCGATCAAGGGCGTGGCCTGATTGGGACCGGTCTGCTGGCGCAGGCGCCGGGCGGTTTCCGGGCCATCGAAGCCCGGCATGCGGATGTCCAGAAATATCAAGGCGAACGGCGTGTCGGCGGTCAGCTCCAGGGCAGCCTCCCCGCTATCGACCACCGTTACCGTCTGTCCGAGACGCTCGAGCATGGCAACCGCCACCTGGCGGTTGACGGGATTGTCCTCCACCACCAGCAAGGGCGCCGGGCAGGTATCGCGCGCGCTCGCGTCCGCTTCCTGCTGGGGAGCCGTCGCCGGAGTCTCGCTTGCACTGGGCAGCGGCAGCTCGAACCAGAATCGGCTGCCCTCCCCGCCTGGGCTCGACACCCCGATACGCCCCTGCATGGCCTCCACCAGACGCTTGCTGATCGCCAGCCCCAACCCCGTACCGCCTTGATAATGCACGGCGGAGGCGCCCTGGTAGAACGGCTGGAACAAGCGCTGCGGGTCGGCATCTTCGATGCCGCAACCGGTATCGCGAACTTCGAAGTGCATCCAGTCGCCGCGCATCGGCTTGACGATCAGCGTCACACTGCCACGAGAGGTGAACTTGAGGGCATTGGAAAGCAGGTTGAGGAGCACCTGACGCAAGCGTCCGGCATCGCCCAGCGAGTGCGACGGCACGCTGGGGGCCACATCGCTGATCAGCTCGACATGCTGGGCCCGGGGCTCGAGCAGCCGCAGCAGCGAGTCGATCAGGGCCTGGAGTGAAAACGTCTCGCGCTCGATCTCCAGGTGCCCTGCTTCGATCTTGGAAAAATCCAGCAGGTCGCTGATCAGGGTCAGCAGCTGAGAGCCGCTTTCATGGATCGTCTCGACGTATTGATGGGAGGTCCCGTCCAGTTCCCGCTCACGCAGCAATTCCGTCATTCCGAGCACGCCGTTGAGCGGTGTGCGAATCTCATGGCTGACCGTGGCCAGAAAGTCCGACTTGGCCTGGTTGGCGCTTTCTGCCTCGCGCGCGGTGTCCTTGAGCTCCTGACTGAGGTGTTCCAGTGCCTGGCGCGCGGCGATGTTATCGCCGGCCTCCTGAAACAGAAACCGGATCACCAGCACGGTAGCGCCGCACATCAGCAGAATCAGCGCCAGCAAGGTGGCGTACAGCGTGAGCTGCACTTCCCGCTCGCGCGTCTTGGCCTGCGCCAGGTAAGCATTGACCGCCACCACCAGACGTTCGCTGAGACCGCTCAAGGCTTGCAGCCGCTCGTCCAGGGCCGACAAACGCGGCGCGTCGGGCGACATGCGTCTCAACGCGGCATCGAGTGCATCGCTGCGCGACAGAATCTCGGGCACCAGGGCGCGCGCATCGGGCAACGACCGAAACAGCTCCGCGATCTCGCCCTGGCGCAGCAGGTTGATGCGGCTATACAGCAGCTCGAACCGCATGCGTACGTCGTTGAACGCCTGCGGGGTGTCCTCGGCCTGCAGTACCGCGTTGCGCATCTGGATGGTTTCGCGGTCCAGCTTGTAGGCCGCCCAGGCGGCATCGCCGGCCACGTTCTTGGCAAGCACTTCCTGACGCCAGACGATCAGGCTGACGACGACCAACGCAGCGGCGAAAAACAGGATCGCCGCAGAGGCTCCGAGCTTGAGCCGCAGCGGCAAGCCGGTGACCAGACGAAGACGCGAGCGCCAAGCCATCGTCACTCCACGACGATGCGCGAGACTTGCCAGACCGAGCGGAAACGTACCGCCTCGGTCTGCAACTCGGGATGATCGTCGAACGGATAGAGCACGAACAACGGACCGTATTCGCGTACCGGCATGGGCTCTCCATCACGCCGCATGGCCAGGATGACGCCATAATCCCGCGCCTCGCTCAGCGGGACGTCCGCGGCGAAATCATTGAGCGCGACCACATGCAGCGAATCGCCCTGGCCCCCCACCGCGTCGACGAGCCCACTCAGCAGCGGCCCCTCGAAGCGCGACACCCCCTCGGTCCAGGGCGTATGCGTCACGATGGTGCCTTGAGGCAAGCCTCTCAGCATGGCGCGGTCGAAGCGAGCCACGCCGTCGCCGTTGGTACGCACGATATCGCCGCTCACCGTCAGCATCACCTCCCCCCGGGGAGTCGGTAACGAGCTTGCCTGTGCCGACGTCATGCCGACCAGCGCCACGAGGATGGCGATCACCAGGCATCGCGAGCCTCGGTACCTGTTATTGCATCGTCTCACTACCGTTTCCTGCATGACTCACCGCCTGTTGATACCCGATGAACGCATCCTGATGATAGGCGTGACCCTATCACCGGACCGCCACATTTTCATGCCCGCCCCGGGCCATTGATGCCTCGATCAGAGGGCATGCTCCAGCACCTCGACGGGGGCACCACGCATGATGCGCCCCTCGTTTTCGGCGATGAGATTCTGCCCGAAATACACCTTGCCGCCTTCGCCGCGCCGATAGCTCGCCAGGGTTCGCAACGGCTCCCGGCCGGCCTTGAACGTTCCCGTGGCGGGATCGACGCTGATCATCGCGCAACGCGAGCACGGCTTGCCCACGCGCATCACGACCTCGCCGATACGAATGCGCCGCCAGGCATCCTCGGCGTAGGCCTCGGTGCCGGCGACCACCAGGTTGGGACGAAACTGCGCCATGACATGCATATCGTCGGTCCGCGTGTTGAGATCGGCGAGCGAGGCTTCGGAAATCAGCATCAACGGATAGCCGTCGGCGAAGCTGACACGCCGTGCGATGCTGTCGCGGTAACGCGGGGATTGCTCGCCCAGCCACAATAACCGCGCCGGCTCTCCCGCAACCTCACTGAACCAGGCATCGAGACGAGGGTGCGTGGTCAAGGCCTGAAAGTCGTCGGCCCAGACCGTGGTGGCGAACGCTGCGCGTGCGAAATCCGCCACCGCCATGTGCAGCGCCGGCAGCTCAGGGTGAGCAAGCGTTAGCGTCTCACCATCGAAGGTCGTCATGGCACGCTGGAGCTGCGGGTGCGTGCGAGCGGTCAGGAAGGTCCCATCGGGCTTGGCGACCATGAAACGGCGGTCACCCGCCAACCCCTCTTCTCCAACCCAGGCCGCGTCTTGCGAGCGCCCTGCCGTGGATTTGGTGGGGTACAGGTGAATCGCAGACAGCGTGACCATGACAACCTCGCGTGACGTGGGAACGGCAGAATGGCGGCACCGGGCCGCATGCTCGCCATTGTCGCAAAAAATCCCGGTCGCCGCTGCGCCCTGCCACCATCAAGCGCTCTCGTGGATCTGCCGTGGACCGTAATCGAGTAGGAGGGGGAGTCGCCTCCCCCGTCCTCTCACACCACCGTACGTACCGTTCGGTATACGGCGGTTCATGAAGAACGGCTAAGCCCTCTTGCCGTGTCGAGTACCGAGATCAGCCCCTGCTGCTCGAACCACTTCCGTGGCAGGGCCTGATTCATGTGCGAGGCGCCCGCATTCCACCAAGGACCTCGCCCATTCCCCGCTGACTTCCTGGCACGGGGCTCGTCCAACCCTAGCGCCAGGAGTTTCCGACGCCGGGTGTCTGGACGTTTCCACTGCCGCCAAATCACGCAGCGCAAGCGTCGGCGTACCCATTGATCCAGCGCTTCCAGGGGACGCTTCACATCGACGAGGCTGAAGTAGCTGGCCCAGCCGCGTAGGACGGGGGCCAACGCCTCGGTGACTCGCCGGATGTTGTGCCCCCTGCCACGCTTCAGGATCTCCCGGACACGCTGCATCAGGCGCTGCAAGCTGGCCTGGGTCAGCGTCAGCCGTGGCAGCTTGTGCCGAGTCAGCGTGTACCCCAGATAGCCTCGCTGCCAGGGGCGATCCACCGCGCTTTTGGCATGGTTGACCATGAGCCGAAGTGAGTTCTCGAGATACTCACTCAGGCTGGCCATGACGCGCTCACCCGCTCGCCGACTGCGTACATAGATCTGCATGTCGTCGGCGTAGCGGCAGAAGCGGTGGCCGCGGCGCTCCAGTTCCTTGTCCACGTCATCCAGCAGGATATTCGCCAGCAGCGGGCTCAGCGGTCCGCCCTGGGGCGTCCCCTGTCGGCGTGGCGCGGCCAAGCCGTGCTGGAACATCCCGGCTTCCAGATAGCGACGGATCAGGCGCAACACCCGCTTGTCGCGGACGCGACGCGCGATCCGCGCCATCAGCAGGTCGTGGTTCACCCGGTCGAAGAAGGCTTCCAAGTCGAGGTCGACCACCCAGCGGTGGCCGGCAGAAACGTGAGCCTTCATGGCCGAAACAGCCTGCTGAGCACTGCGCCCGGGGCGATAGCCGTAGCTTGATGCGGAAAAGCCCGGATCGAAGATCGGCGTCAGCACCTGCAGCAGCGCCTGCTGGATCAGCCGGTCGGTGACCGTGGGAATGCCGAGCTGTCGGGTCCCGCCCTTGGGCTTGGGGATCTTGGCGGCTCGGATCGGGCTGGGGTGGTACTCACCGGCCAGCAGCCGCTCGCGCAGCGTCGGCCAGTACTGTTTCAGGTGGTCGGTCAACTGGTCCACCGTCATGCCATCGGCACCCGGCGCCCCTTTGTTGGTGACCACCCTACGGTAAGCCCGCGCCATGTTGGCCTTCTCTACCACGGCTTCCATGAGCGGGGCGGGCTCCGCTTTCGTCCACGATGACGACGCCGGGACCGTCTCGACGCCCACCGGCTGGGGCGCGGGGTTCCACCCCGGCCCCTCTGGGTGGGTGGCGGTGTTAGCGCCCATTGCTGTCTTCATGATCAATCCTCGAGACGTCATCGCCTACTCGCGGTTCTTCATGTTCGGCCCTTGGTGCCGAGGTGAACCGGCCCTTACTATGGCCTTGGCTGACGTCTGATGGCCCCTCCCGTCGCCTTTCGACGCCGGTAGCACTGTGGCAGACCACCAGACCTCCCAGGGTAAGACGCGCGACCTTCCCGCTTATGCCTGTCGGATGTACGTCATGGCGTTTCGTGCAAGTACCGGGCGTTGGTGATCGTTGCCACCTCACCCCGCCAGGACGCCTCATATCCGCTTCCTGTTCGTCAGGCCAGCGTTTTGCCTCGGGCTTCCTTCAGATTCTCCCTCGCAGAAGACACCCTTGCCGTCGGCTAGTACTTCCCCTTGCCGGGCGTACAGGGGACTTTCACCCCCAAGTCATCCCGAGGCACCACCCTCGGGAACAGCGCCAGTCTGGCGCTGCGCGCCATGCCTGGCGCACAACGAAGACGCCCGCCCCACTAGGGGACGGGCGTCCAGGCCACGATGGCAGTCCGATACGGCGATCAGGTCACCGCATCGGGTCGCGCATCGGGCGACTGACGCCGCCGGCGCTGCAGCCAGACCACGAGAGCGAAGACTGCCAGCCCGGGTATCCACATCCACTCTTTCGGCCAGCGTTCCACTGGCGCCCGGATGGCGACGATTTCCTGATCGAAATCGAAGCCCAGCTTCTCCGCCTGGCTGCCGAACTCGGTCATGTCGACCAGCGTCTTGCCATCCTGCTGCATCAGCGTCAGCCCCAGGTTCTGCATGCGCTCGGCACCCGTATCACCATCCGGCGCCGGCACCAGGATCACGAAACTGGTCGGCGCACCATAGGCATCGAGGCCGTCGATTCTGACACGCAGGTTGCTGTCATCGTCGATGGCACCCAGCGCCTGCTCGAACTGCGCGGGCGGGATATCGCGATACGGATCGTGAATCGTATCCATCCAGAATCCCGGGCGGAACAGGGTAAACGCCACCAGCAGGAGCAACAGGCTCTCGTACCAGCGGCTCTTCACCAGCATGTAGCCCTGCGTCGCGGCGGCGAAGATCAACATCGCCACCGTGGCGACCACGAAAATGAGCAGGCCATGCCAGAGATTCACGTCGATCAGCAGCAGATCGGTGTTGAAGATGAACAAGAACGGCAAGGCCGCGGTACGCAGGCTGTAGTAGAACGCCTGGAAACCGGTACGAATCGGGTCGGCCCCGGAGATCGCCGCGGCGGCGAACGACGCCAGCCCCACTGGCGGCGTCACGTCGGCCATGATGCCGAAATAGAACACGAACAGGTGCACCGCGATCAACGGCACGATCAAGCCGTTCTGCTGCCCCAGCTGCACGATGACCGGTGCCAGCAGCGCGGAGACCACGATGTAGTTGGCCGTGGTCGGCAGTCCCATGCCCAGGATCAGGCTCAGCACCCCGGTGAGCAGCAGCATCAACAGCAGATTGCCCATCGACAGCGTTTCGACCAGATCCGCGAGCACCAGCCCCACACCGGTCTGCGAGACGGCACCGACGATGATCCCCGCCGCCGCCGTGGCGATACCGATGCCGATCATGTTGCGCGCGCCGTCGATCAGCCCTTCCCAGAGATCGATGCAGCCACGCTTGACCTCCTGGCCCAGGCCCCCGCGTCCCCGGAAGAACGCTTCCAGCGGACGCTGGGTCAGGATGATCACGATCATGAACACCGTCGCCCAGAACGCCGAGAGGCCCGGCGACAGACGTTCCACCATCAAGCACCACACCAGCACCACGACGGGCAACAGGAAGTACAGCCCCACCATCACCGTGGGCCGCGTCTGCGGCAGCTCGGTCATTTCACTGTTGGCATCGTCGTGGGCGAGCTCGGGGTAGCGCGACCCCACCTTGAGCAAGCCCACGTAGACCACAGCCAGGCCTATCGCCGCCACCCAGGGCATGGCCTCGCCGAGCACCGGCTTGAGCCAGCCCAGACCGTAATAGACGACCAGCGCCAGCACCATGATGCCGATCAGCCCGGTCAAGAACCCTACCGCCTTCTGCAGGAAAGGACGCACCGGGTTGCTGCTTTGCAGCCCCTTCATGTTCGCCTTGAGCGCTTCGAGGTGCACGATGTAGATCAGCGCGATGTACGAAATGACCGCCGGCAGAAAGGCATGCTTGATGACCTCGACATAGGGAATGCCCACGTACTCGACCATCAGGAAGGCCGCGGCCCCCATGACCGGCGGCATGATCTGGCCATTGACCGAGGAAGACACTTCGACCGCGCCGGCCTTGGTCGGCGAGAACCCGACGCGCTTCATCATGGGAATGGTAAAGGTACCGGTGGTCACGGTATTGGCGATCGAGGAGCCCGAGATGAGCCCCGTCATGCCCGAGGCGACGACCGCCGCCTTGGCGGGACCGCCACGGTAGTGCCCCAGCATCGAAAAGGCGACCTTGATGAAATAGTTGCCGGCGCCGGCCTTGTCCAGCAGGGCACCGAACAGCACGAACAGGAACACGAAACTGGTCGACACGCCCAGGGCGATGCCGAAGACGCCTTGCGAGGTCAGCCACTGGTGATTGACCAGTCCATAGAGACTGACGCCACGGTGCGCCAGCATTCCCGGCATGTAAGGGCCGGCCAGCGAATAGACGATGAAGACCAGAGCCACGATCATCAGCGGCGGCCCCAGTGCACGGCGGGTCGCCTCCAGCAGCAGGAGCAGGCCGATCACCCCGATGATGACGTCTTGCAGGATCGGCGCGCCGGGACGCTGCGCCAGCTGCTCGTAGAAGACATACATGTAAGACGCGGCGAAAGCGCCCACCAGTGCCAACCCCCAATCCAGCAGCGGCACGCGATCGCGCGGGGAACGCTTCAGGGCCGGATAGGCCATGAAGGCCAGGAAGATGGCAAACGCCAGGTGAATGGAACGTGCCTCGGTGGCACTGAAGATCCCGAACCCGAACACGAAAGGCAGGGGCGAGGCGATCCATAACTGGAATAGCGACCAGAGCGCCGCTACGCAGAGCAGCAACTTGCCCACCGGACCGCTCGGGTGACGCGATCCGGTCTCGTTGGCGGTCAGCGCCTCCAGTTCGGCGTCACGCGAGGGTGCCGTCGACTTATCGTCTTGCATACTGTTGTCCTGGTGGTGCCGGTATCCGACGCACGAGGGAGCCGCGTCGACCGGCGTGAAAACACATCACAGGCCTCATTCGCCATCGCGTCGCCAGAACCAGCGATGCGCGGCGCCGAAGCGGCCGCGCATCATTCATGACGACGTCGAGCCGACGCTTACAGCCAGCCACGTTCCTCGTAATAGCGCTTGGCGCCATCATGCAGCGGCGCGGACAGACCATCGGAGATCATTTCTTCCGGCTGCAGGTTGGCGAAAGCCGGGTGCAGACGCTTGAAGCGATCGAAGTTTTCGAACACTGCCTTGACCACTTGATAGACGACATCGTCATCCACCTTGGAAGAGGTCACGAAGGTCGCCTTGACCCCGAAAGTCTCGACGTCCTCGTCGTTGCCCTTGTACATGCCGCCAGGAATCACCGACTTGGCATAATAGGGGTATTCCTCGACCAGGCCGTCCACCGCGTCGTCGTTAAGCGGGACGAGATTCGCATCCACGGTCGTGGTCGCTTCCTGAATGGCGCCATTGGGATGACCGACCACATAGGCCATGGCATCGATGTTGTTGTCCGCCAGCGCCGATGCCATTTCCGCGGCGCCCAGCTCGGAAGCCATCGAGAACACGTCGGTGTCCCAGCCTTCGGCTTCCATCAGCACTTCCATGGTCGCGCGCTGGCCCGATCCCGGATTGCCGATATTGACACGCTTGCCCTTCAGGTCGGCCACGCTGTTGATGTTGGCGTCCTTGCGTGCCAGAACCGTCAACGGCTCGCCGTGCACGGAAAATACCGCACGCAGGTCTTCCATCGGCTGCTCGAAGTCCCCCTCGCCATTGTAGGCGCGGTACTGCACGTCCGACTGGGCGACGCCCATGCTCAGCTCACCGGACTTGATGCCGTTGATGTTGGCCACCGAGCCACCGGTAGAAGGCGCATTGCAGCGAATGTTGGTCTCATCCGAGTTGCGATTGACCAGGCGACAGATCGACTGACCGACCACGTAGTAGACCCCTGTCTGCCCACCGGTCCCGATGGTGACGAAGCGCTCCTGGTCCTGCGCCACCGCCGGCGTGGACAGCGTGGCAGCACCCAGCAGGGCCCCCGAGAACAACGCAGCGGTAAAGGCGTAACGTTTCATGCATGCACCTCTTTAACATTATTTTGACGAACCGGCGGCCGGAACGAGGCCCGCGCCGGTAACAGGGAGCGGCCCGAAGCCCCGGCGTCGCGGCGCCTTCAGGTGCATTCGGTTCCCTTGCCATCAGCGTAGGCAATATGTGCCGATGCCGATAGCCGGCGGGCATGATAACCGCCCGTTGCGCCGACCGGAACAGACGTTTGACATATCCAGCCCGCATTAGGGAATCGCTGATCAATTCGTCTCTGAGCGGTTGAAGGGCTCAGAGTGGCACAACCATCGCGTCAGCGATCATTTTCTGACCACCTCAGGGGGGCCGTTTCCCTGCCAGGCGGATTATCCGGCTGGCAGGGCAGATTCAAGGCGCACTGGCCCCATCAACTTGGCCCTCGCATCGTGTCGCCAGCACCAGGTTGGCCAGCCCGAACAGGCTGAAGAGTTGCGCCTGGTTCTTGGCCAGCCCCTTGTAGCGCGTTTTGCGGTAGCCGAAGAGGTTCTTGATGACATGAAACGGGTGCTCGACCTTGGCACGGATGCTGGCCTTGGCCTTTTCGAATGCCAGCAGCAGCGTTTTCATGGGGCTGCCGTCCATCTTCTTGATGGCGCCGCGCTTGGCGGCCACGCAGCATTTGGAATCCGGAGCATCCTTCTCTTCGTCGAGATGTTTCCACATGCCGGTGTAGCCCGCATCGCCGTATACCCGTTTGTCATCCTCCCGGACCAGAGCGCCGGCCATGGTGACATCGGCAACGTTGGCCGAGGTCGCGGCGACGCTGTGAGTCAGTCCGGTGACGGCATCGACGCCGATATGGGCCTTCATCCCGAAGTACCACTGGTTGCCCTTCTTGGTCTGTTTCATCTCTGGATCGCGCTGCTTGATCTTGTTCTTGGTGGAAGGGGCGGCCGCCACGATGGTGGCGTCGACGATCGTGCCCTCGCGCATGAATAACCCTTTCTCGGCCAGGTGGGCGTTGATCTCCTCGAAGATCCGCTGGGTCAGGGCATGCTTCTCCAGCAAGTGGCGGAAACGCAGCAGCGTGGTCGCGTCCGGCACGCTCTCGATGGTCAAGTCGACACCCACGAAGTCGCGCATCGCCTGGCTATCGTAGATAGCATCTTCAAGTGCCTCGTCGGCGAGCGCATACCACTGCTGCAGGAAGTAGATCCGCAGCATGCGCTCCAGGCCGATGGGCGGACGGCCGCGCTTGCCCGTTGCGTTCGGGAAGTAAGACGGCGACAGCGCGTCGATGAGCCGTTGCCAAGGCACCAGCGCCTCCATCTGGGTCAGGAACCGCTCGCGGCGGGTCACCTTTTTCTTGTTCTGGTATTCGGCTTGGGCGAACGAGATCTGCTTCATCGGGTAGCTCGGTCAGGTGGTGACAGGGTAGCCAGATTCTACCCCGCCGATGGCGATCAGGCAGCTGCGGCGGGATTTATGCAGCGTTTCCTTAGACCAACGTCTAATGCGAGATTGTCTGCTAGCCCGACAAGACGGTGAACAGCATCTTCACCGACAGCGCCATCAGCACGAAGGCGAAGATCCGCTTGAGCATGGCCACCGGCAGACGATGGGCCAAGCGAGCCCCCAGCGGCGCGGTAAAGAAGCTCACGATCGACATCAACACCACCGCCGGCCAGTAGATGAAGCCCAGCGTCCCCGCAGGCAACGCCGCCTCGCCCCAGCCATTGATCAAATACCCCAGCGCTCCCGCCAGCGCGATCGGCAATCCCACGGCGGCGGAGGTCCCGATGGCCCGGCGCAGGGCCACGTTGCACCAGGTCAGAAACGGTACCGTGAGCGAGCCACCGCCGATGGCGACCAGGGCGGAGATACCGCCGATGCCCAGCCCGACGCCCGAGATCCCCCAGGCGCCCGGCAACGTGCGCGTCGGCGCGGGCTTGAGGTTGATCAGCATCTGCAGCGACACGAATGCCATGAAGCACGCGAAGAACACCGCCAGCCCCGTGGTGGGAACGTGAGAAGCGAGAAACGTCCCCAGGAAGGTACCGAGCAGTATGCCCGGCGTGATGAAGCGTACCACCGGCCACGCCACGCCGCCGCGCCGGTGATGCGCCCGCAGGCTCGCCAGCGAGGTGGGCACGATGGCGGCCATCGAGGTTCCCAGTGCCACGTGCACCAGCGTGTCGTGGGGAAATCCCTGAAGCGCGAACAGCGAAGTCAGCACCGGCACCATGATGCCGCCGCCGCCGACCCCCAGCAGTCCGGCAAAGATGCCCACCGCGCCGCCCAGCGCCAGATAGGCCAACCACCAGATAAGATCCAACGTCATGTCTCCTCGAAGGGTGAACGAAAGCTTGCCAGTCTCTGCTCTCAACGCGATGGCAGCAATGCGGCGATCGGCAGGCGATCGCCCACCTCGAGCCCATGGCGGGAAAAGTAACCGGCGTTGACTTCCAGGGCCGCACGAAACGGTGCGCCAGCCGCGTAACGAGGGCAGTCCTCACGCGAGGCGGTGCGACAAGGCAGCATGCGACGGATCGTGCGAATCTCTCCATCTGCGCCGAGAAACGCGATGTCCAGCGGAATCAGCGTGCGGTACATCCAGAAGCTCGACGTCGGTGGCTGCTGACGTGCATAGACGAACAGCATGCCGGCATCCGGCGCCAATGTCTCGCGCCCCATCAATCCTCGCGCCCGCTCCTGCGGTTGCCTGGCCACTTCCACCGACAACTGGTGCTCGGCAAACGTCAAGGTGGCGTGGCCGAGCCCGGCCCGTGCCTGGTCGGCACCCGCGGACATCCACAACAGCGCCCCCCAGGCGCCGAGCAGAACGTACTTCATGCGCATCATGCGTTATCCTCTTGTCTGTCACTGCGTGGATGCCCGCGAGACGTACCCGTTTTCACAAGGACAGCCCGTGCCCCTTCGCGATCTCCTGCTCGGCCTGACGGTCATCGTCATCTGGGCCTTCAACATCATTGTCATCAAGGTCGGCGTGAACGACATGCCCCCACTGATGCTGATGACACTGCGCTTCATGCTGGTCGCCGCGCTCGTCGTTCCCTTCACCCGCGTGACCCGCCCGCAACTGCCGTGGCTGCTGGTGCTGTCGGTGACCTTCGGCGGCCTGCACTTCCCGCTGCTGTTTCTGGGCCTGGGACAGGCGGAGGCCGGCACTGGCGCCTTGCTGGTGCAGATGGGCACGCCCTTCGCCACCCTGCTGGCCGCCATCTTCCTGAAGGAACGCCTCGACGCCCGACGCCTGCTCGGTCTGCTGCTGGCATTCGCGGGGGCGGTGGTACTGGCGGGCGGCCCCGCACTGCCCGATGCCACGGCGACACTGACGCTACTCACCAGCGCTCTTGCCTGGGCGGTCTCGACATTGATCATCAAGCGCGCCCCGAACATTTCGCCGCTGACCATGACCGGCTGGATCGCACTCTTCGCGATCCCCCAGGTCGCGCTCGGCAGCTGGCTCTTCGAGAACCACCATGTCGCAGCGCTCCAGCAGGCGGGATGGTCAGGCTGGGGCGCGGTATTCTACACCGCCGTGATGTCATCGATCCTCGCCTACGGCCTGTGGTATGCCCTGCTCCGCCGCCACCCGATCAACCGTGTCGTTCCGCTGACGCTGCTGATGCCCGTGATCGCCGTACTGCTCGGGGTCTGGCTGCTGGGCGACGGCCTGGACAGCCATAAACTGCTCGGTGGCGCGCTGGTGATCGCCGGGCTGGCCGTCATCAATCTGCCCGGGCGTCGGCGCCCTCTCCCGATGCGCTAGATCGCCTCACAACACGATCACATCATGCCGGGAAATGGTCACGCTGCGCACCTGGGCCTGCAGCGTCTGCCCGGGATGCAGCCGCATCGTCGAGACGTCGCGCCGGGTGAGGCGCGCGCGCAGTGCCTGCCCGCCCACATCCAGCATCACCTCGACGAACGGCCCCTGGGTCTCGTCGCCGATTTCGCGCAACGTGGCCGGTAGAAAGGCAGTGCCCGAACGCGTCGAGCAGGACGCGGATGCCGGCACCACGCCCACATCGCGCGCCCGCAGGCGCAGGCGCACCGTATCGCCCGGCACGCCCTCGAGACGCGCCACGTCCAGTGGCGTGGATACGTTCCTCAGCGCCAGCTGCGTCAGGTCATAGGCATCGTCGTGCGCGACGATACGGGCCTCGATCAGCGACGCGGCCTCGAAACGTCCAGTCCGAGGTCCCAGATCGAGACGGCTGAACATCTCGTCCACCGGGCCGCTGGCCAGCACCTGGCCCTGTTCGATCAAGGCCACGCGGTCGGCCAGCGCACCGATCTCGCGGGTATCGTGACTGACGAAGAGAATCGGTACCCCGGTGTCGCGTGCCAACTGGCGGATATACCGCAACAGCTCCTGCTTGCGAGCCCCGTCGAGTCCCGTCAGCGGCTCGTCCATCAACAGCATGCGCGGACGCGACAGCAGGGCACGCCCTATCGCCACGCGTCGCGCCTCGCCGCCGGACAACCGCGCCGGGGTGCGCGCCAGCAAGTGACCGATGCCCAGCAACTCGACCAGGCCATCGAAATCCCCGCGTGAGGCGCGAGGCATGCCATAGCGCAGGTTGCCGCGCACCGAATAATGCGGAAACAGGCGAGCCTCCTGAAACACGACGCCCAGCCGGCGGCGATGCGGCGGCATCCAATGTCGACGCCGGGTATCCACCAGCCATGTCTCGCCCAGCCGGATGATGCCGCTGTCCGGCACGCCCAGGCCGGCGATCAGACGAATCAGACTGCTCTTCCCGCTCCCCGAGCGGCCGAACAAGGCAGTGACGCCCTCCGCAGGCACCGTCAGCGACGCATCGAGCGTGAAATCGCCGAGCCGTTGCGTGACGCTGGCCTCAAGCATGGCGTCCCTCCAGGCGTTGGCGTGCGCGACGTGCCAACCACTCCGACGCCACCAGCGCGATCAGCGCCACGACGACCGAGATCACGCAGAGTCTGGCTGCTGCGGCTTCCTGGCCCGGTGTCTGGACAAGACTGTAGAGTGCCAGCGGCAGGGTACGCGTCTCGCCCGGAATATTGGAGGCGAAGGTGATCGTCGCGCCGAACTCCGACAGCGACCGCGCGAAGGCCAGCACGCCGCCGGTCAGGATGCCCGGCAGGGTCAGCGGCAGGGTGACGGTGATGAAGGTCTTCCAGCGCCCCGCCCCCAGCGTGCGTGCGGCGTCCTCCAGCTTGCGATCGACCGCCTCCAGCGACAAGCGCACGGCCCGGACCAGTAGCGGAAACGCCATGACGCCACCCGCCACGGCCGCCCCTTCCCAGGTGAAGGGCAGGCTCACGCCGAACTGCGCGTGCAGCCATTGTCCCAGCGGCCCCTGACGACCCAGCGCCACCAGCAGCAGATACCCCACGACCACCGGCGGCAGTACCAGCGGCAGGTGCAGGATACCGTCGAGAAGCGTCTTTCCCGGGAAGTCGAAACGCGCCAGCAGGTAGGCCACGGCAATCCCCGGCACCAGGATCGCGGCTACCGCGATGCCGGAGATGCGCAGACTCAAGGCCAGCGCTTCCCACTCCAGGGGCGTCAACATCACGGCGCCTCGTCGGCGGTGACGGCCGCGAAACCGTAGCGCTGAAAGATAGCGGCCGCCTGATCGCCATCGAGCCAATTCGCCAGGGCCCGGGCCGCATCGCTCGGTGCCTCGCCGATCAAGGCCATGGGATAGATGATGGGGTCATGGGACGATACCGGGAACAGCCCCAGGGTTTCGATCTTGTCGCTGGCCCGGGCATCGCTGGCATAGACGATGCCCAACGGCGCCTCGCCACGCTCGACCAGCGCCAGCGCCGTGCGCACGTTGTCGGCGCGGGCCAGGCGGGCACGCAGTGCCTGCCACTGGCCGAGGCCTTGCAGGGCTTGCTTGGCATAGATCCCGGCGGGGACATGCGCCGGGTCGCCCACGGCCAGTCGCCCTTCGCCCAGGCGTTCGGCGATCGGCGTCGTCGCGTTCGGCGTAAAGGCCGTGAGGCCGCTGTCCTGCGGCGCCACCAGCGCCAGACGATTGGTCAGCACGTCATGGCGCTGGGTCAGCGCCACACCGCCCTGCTCGCCCAGCCAGTCCATCCAGCGCTCGTTGGCCGACAGATAGATCGCTGCCGGTGCGCCGTTGGCGATCTGCCGGGCCAGGGTCGAGGACGCGGCGTACACCGGCACGACCTCGACATCGTGCTCGCGCATGTAGCGATCGGCCAGCGCATCCACGGCATCCGTCAACGAGGCTGCCGCAAACACGGTGACGCGCTCTGTGGCTTGCGCCGTGGCGGCGCTCAAGGTCAGCACGAGAGCGATACCACACGCGAGGAGGGCGTGTAACGACGGACGAGGTGACATGATGACGCTCCCGAAAACAGACGCTTGGCGACGCATCGCCGATACGGTGACAGCAAGAAATACGGTGACAGCACGAAAATAGCATGAACGCCCCGCGCCCATCAGGTCGTCGGCATGCATGCGTCTCCCTCGGCTGACCGAGCATGCAAGCCAAAAGGGAGGCCCGAGGCCTCCCTTTTCATCACCATTCGCGCAGCGTCCCCTAGAAGTCGAGGCTCGCCCCCACCCAGTATCGCCGCCCATCTTCCACATAGCCGTACTCGTCGTAGTCGATCTCTTCGTCGAACATGTTGTAGACACCGACCATGAGCTTGGCCCGCTCGGTCAGTCGCCACGCACCGCCACTGTCCACGAAGGTATAGGAAGGGGCGCGAATGCTGCTCGAGGACGGCCCCTCGACAGGCTGGCTCTCCTTGCCGCGATAGGTCAGCCGCGCCCAGGCATTGAGCCGCGCCACCGGCGTCCAGTCCAGCGTACCGCTGAATTGATGTTCGGGCAGCTTGGTCAAGGGGTTGCCCTCGTATTCACCGCTTTTCTGCTCGGAGTCGGTATAGGTGTAGCTCGTCGACAGGGTCAACGTCTCGGTCAGCGGCGACGACAGCGAGAGCTCCACCCCCCGGGTCACGGCCTCGTCGACGTTGATACGGTAGGTCGGGTCGGCACCGAACTGATTGGGCCCTGCGGCGCACACGCTATCCGGACATGCCACGCGCGTGATCTTGTCCTCGAAGTCGTTGTGGAACAGCGTCATGCTGGCATTCAAGCCGCTCGGGGCGCTGTAGAGCAAGGCAAGTTCCTTGTTGAGCGACGTCTCGGGTTCCAGATCCGGATTGCCGTAAACGTTGCCACCGCGACTGATCTGCCCCCATCCCGGCGTGATCTCGCGCAAACCGGGCGCACGATAACCGGTGGAGACGCCGCCCTTGAGCGTCCAGCGTGGCGCGGCCTGCCAGACCCCATACAGGCGCGGGCTGACGTGGCTGCCGTAGTTTTCGTTGTCATCCAGGCGCACCCCGCCGGTCAGCGAGACATCTTGCGTCAATAACCATTCATCCTCGACGAACAGCGCCCACTGATCGTTGCTGACTTGCGTCAGGTCCGATATCTGATTGCTGGTTCGATCATCGAGTTCTTCTTTCTCATAGTTCGCACCCAGCGTCACGATATGGCGCGACAGCGGCATCACCCACTGCGTGTTCGCCACCGTATTGGTAATCTCCATGTCACGCGCCTTGTTTTGCGTCGACTCGCGCTGCACGTAACTGTTGGAGGTGGCGAATCCCCAGCGCCCGGTGTGGGTCAGCGCATAATGTTCCCGGTCATGCGTCGAGTGGCTATCGGTACAACCACCGCGGCAGCCTTCCGCCGGAGCGGATTTGCCGACATGGGCCGCACGATCCTGGGTCTCCTTGCCCACTTCCAGGCCAACGTCATGATGCTCGCTCGGCGTCAGCGAAAACTTGGCGGTCAGGCTTTGCAGGTCCTTGTCTTCGTAGCCTTCCTCGATGTCGTCCTCTTCTCGCTTCTGGTACTGGCCATACACCTGCAGCCCCAGAAGATCGTCGGCAAGGGGCCCCGACACATAGAGCTGTCCCTGGTTGGCGTTGCCCGAGCCGCTGTCTTCCTGGAGCGTGGCTTCGGCACGCACGTTGCCGTGCCACTCATCGGCCACCTTGCGAGTGATGACGTTGATGACCCCGCCGATGGCGTCCGAACCGTAAAGCGTCGACATGGGCCCGCGAATCACCTCGATACGCTCGATGGCCTGCAGGGGTGGCAGCCAGTCCTGCTCGAACCCGGCGCTCCCGTTGGGACGCGACTCCCGCGAGGACTGGCGACGTCCGTCGACGAGGATCAGGGTGTATTGCGCCGGCATGCCGCGCATGCTGATATCGGCACCGTTGTCGCCACGGCCGCCGCCGGTGACGATGACGCCCGGCACGTCCCGCAAGGCATCGGTGATATCGCGATAGGCCTTGTTTTCGAGCTGCTCGCGCGAGATGACACTGATCGAGGCCGGTGCACTCGTGACCTGCTGCGCATACCCGGCGGCGGTGACGACGACGTCGTTCAACGCGACGTCGCTTTCGGCGGCATGGGCGACCGGCGTGCTGACGGCGGCCGTCACCAGTGTCAGCGTCGCGATACGCGATGGATGATTCATGTTGCGTGGTTCTCCCTGAAGAATCCTGCCCCGAATGTGTCCGGAGCGCTTGCACAATGATTAAAATTTAATGCGAATTTTTATCATTTAGATTCTTCCACAAAGTACGACACCACGTCATGGGACGGGGCGTTTCGCAATCCGCAACGCAACGAGACGCCATAACAGGCGCTAATGATTTTCAAAAAGATGCAGGGTTGTGCAAGAATGCGCGCTCACCCCCACAGCACGCCGATTGACGATGACGAATGGCATGTACGATCTCGATGAGCTGGCCGCCTTCGCCTCGGTCATGGCATCCGGCAGTCTCACCGCCAGCGCCCGACAGCTCGGGGTCGCCAAGTCGACACTCAGTCGTCGCATCAGTCAACTGGAGGAGCGCCTGGGTCAGCCCTTGCTGCGTCGCCAGGCCAATCGCCTGCTGCCCACCGAGGCCGGCACGCTCTTTCTGGCCTACAGTCAGCAGATCCTGCGTCTCGCCGAACAGAGTCAGCGCGCCCTGGAAGACCTGCGTGCGGAAGTCAGCGGCGAACTCACCGTGCAGGTGCACAATGCCTTCGCCCGCGGATGGTTCTCGCAGCAGATGGAGAACTTCGTCGCCGACCACCCCGGCGTGCGTCTCGACTTGCAGACGCACCTTACGCCGCCCACGGGGCCCGAGGACGAGGCGCTATGCGTATGGCTGGGAACTGTCGACGAGTGCGGCTTGCGTCAGGAAACACTGGGCCATATGCGGCGAGGCCTCTATGCCCACCCCGATTACCTGCGCCGCCATGGTGCTCCCCGCCACCCTCGCGATCTGGCCGAACATGCCTGGGTCGACCTGCTCGGCACCAGCGAGCACGGCGTGACCTTGCATCACGCCCGTGAAGGCGAGTGGGATCTCACCCTGCCCCCCTCGCGTCTGCGCGTCGACCAGTACGTGCTGCATATCGACGCCATTGCACGAGGCGGGGGGCTTGGCCTGCTGCCCCACTGGATGGCCGAGAAACGCCTGCAGCATCATCCCGGCAGCCTGACCCCCTGCCTGGAGGAATGGGCGCCATCCTCGCTGCCCATCACGCTCCTCTATCCCTTCGGCCGTCTGCCGCGCAAAACCGTTACCCTGCTCGAACGGATCCGCCAGGCCGTTCCGGATAGCTGGCGCTTGCATGCGCCGGCTCCCAGCCCCCGATTTTCACGCTAGACTGACAGCCGCGACGCGACGTGCCGCCTCGGGAGCCGATCGCACGGATAGCGCGCCAAATAGATAGCGTGCTAACATAGTCGCTTGCCTTGGCGAACGGGAGAAGGAATGGGTCTCAAGGAAATCGCTATCGGCGGCATCTATTTCAGTCCGCTGCTGCTCTACGCCCTGTTGGGGTTCGTTGGCGCACTCATCGTGCGTACGGTATTGCACCGTATCGTCGGGCAACATACGCCCTGGTTCGAAGCGTGGTTCGATGCCGCCCTGTTCGTCATCATCACGGCCATCGTCGCCTTTGTCTTTTCGCCAACTGCCGGAATCGTCTAAATGCGCACTTCGCTACGCATGCTCACCACACTCGTCATCGTGGCACTGGCCATCGCCGCCGGTGTCTGGCTATGGCATTACTACCTGTATACGCCGTGGACACGCGACGGCCGTGTCCGCGCCGATATCGTGACCATCGCCCCGGATGTCTCCGGCTGGGTGAGCGAGCTTTCGGTGGAAGACACGCAACGCGTGTCCCAGGGCGAGATCCTCTTCAAGATCAACCAGGCCCGCTATCGCGCCGCCCTCGAGCAGGCCCAGGCCACCGTGGAACTGAACCGGGCACAGCTGGAGCTCAAGAAACACGAGGAAAGCCGCCGCAACCGCCTGAGCAGCCGGGCGATCAGCAACGAGGATCGGGAGATCGCGCGGATCGACACCCGAGTCGCCCAGGCCAATCTCGACGCGGCCGAGGCGCAGCTGGAGAGCGCGCAGATCGACCTGAAACGCACCGTGGTGACGGCACCCGCCGATGGACACATCCTCAACCTTCGGCTCAGCGAGGGCAATTACGTCAACGCCGGCAATGCCGTCATGGCACTGGTCAAGGCCGATTCCTATTACGTGACCGGCTACTTCGAAGAGACCAAGATGTCGCGGATCGAGGAAGGCGACGTCGCCATGATCACGCTGATGAACGACGACACCGAGCTACGCGGCCATGTCGCCGGCATCGGCCGAGGCATCGCCGACAGCAACACCTCACCCAACGACCAGCTGTTGCCGCAGGTCGAGCCGACCTTCAACTGGGTTCGGCTGGCACAACGCATCCCGGTGCGCATCGAACTCGACGACGTTCCCGAGGGGACGCTACTGAGTGCCGGAATGACGGCCACGATCCATGTCGTCGACGACACGGACGCAGACTGAGCCGCCCATGTCGCCCTGGATCGAGACCTACCTGACGCCCTCGAAGACATCGCTGCAGTTTGCCGCCAAGACCACCCTGGCGATGCTGCTGGCGCTGTACATTGCCTTGTGGTGCGATCTCGATCGCCCCTACTGGGCGCTGATCTCGGCGGCGTTCCTGCAGATCCGGCCGATGAGCGGCATGGTGGTCGAAAAGGGCATCTGCCAGATCGGCGGCACCCTCATCGGCGCGCTGGCCGGCATCGTCATCATGGCCTTCTTCGCCCAGGCCCGCGTGCCCGCGCTGATCGCGCTGACCCTGTGGATCATGCTCTGCACCTATGGCAGTTCGCTGTTGCGCAACAACTTCTCCTACGGCTGCATCATGGGCGCCGTGACCGCGATGCTGATCGTGGTGATTTCCGCCAACCAGCCCCCGAGCGGCATCTTCGACATCGCCGTGGCGCGGCTCTCCGAACTCGGTCTCGGGGCGCTGTGCGCCACCCTGGTCAGCGCCCTGCTGTGGCCCACACGCGTCAAGGATCATCTCGCCGGGCAGGCCGACGAGGCCATCAACCAGGCCTTCACGCATGCCGGACAGCGGCTGGACGCCAGCGATGACGCTGCCGCCATGCAGCAGTCGCTGACCGCCAGCCTCGAGCCGCTGACCATGCTCGAGACCGATAGCCAGGCGGCACGCTACGAGGGCCCCGACGGCAACGGGCGCATGCGCGCCACCCACGTGCTGACGCGGCGTACCCTGCGTTTCTTCGCCACGCTGGGGGCGCTGCATCAGCTACTCCACGATCATCGCGATCGCATCAACGCGCCCCTGCAGCAGCTCGCCACCGAAATCGCCGAAGGCTTTCGCGGCGCCGAGCACGTCAAGGGCGTCCCCGCGGCCCGCCGTGAACTGCAGGCGCTGCGCAAGCGCGCCCATGGCTACTCCGACACGCAGCTCGATCCGCTGCAGCGGCGCGTCATCCTGGCGCTCCGTGAGGTGCTCGGCCACGCCATGATCATGCTCGACGCCCGCGAGGCCATCGCCCACCCGGGGCGTAAACAGCTACGCGCCGGCTCGCTGTCCTGGCATCGCGATCATCTGGTGGCGCTGCTCAACGCCGGCCGCGCGGGGCTGGTCTTCTCGTGCCTGGCGGTGTTCTGGCTGCAGACCCACTGGAGCAACGGCCAGGTGGCCATGCTGCTCGGCACCCTGTTCTCGGCTTTCTTCGCCACGCGCGACAACCCCGTGACGATCTGCATGATGTTCTTCAAGGGCATGCTGGCGGCGTTGCCCAGTGCCTTCCTGTTCGGGCATGTCCTGCTGTCGCAGGCCAACGGCTTTCCCATGCTCGCCATGCTGTTCGTCACGCCCCTGTTCCTGGGGCTGCTCGGCGCCTCCAACCCGCGGTTGATGGGTTACTGCCTGGCCTTCACCATCTTCAATATCCTGCTGACCATGCCGGGCAACGGCATGGACTTTTCCTTCGACAGCTTCGCCAACCGCGCCATCGCCGTGATCGTCGGGTTGAGCGCCGTGGTGATGGGCTTCCGCCTGATCCCGGGCCTCGGGGCACCGATCCGGCGTCGCCGCCTGATCGGCGCCATCAGCCATGACTTGCGCCACATCGGCGACTTGCCCCTGCACGAGGAAGAAAGCCGTTTCAGCGGGCGCATGGCCGATCGCCTGCTGCAATTGGCGCGCCATGACGACATGCTGCCCGAGGATCACCGCCATTTGTTCATGATCGGCCTCAATGGGCTCGACCTGGGGCGCTCCTGTTTGCGCCTGCGCCATCGACTGGACGATGCCGCGCCGCCCGTGCGTGACGCCATGCGGCACTTGCTGACCACCCTCGCCGCCGCGTTCGAGGACAGCGCACACGGCCGCGCGCCGCAGGGCATCCAGGCGGCCGGACGAGCGCTGGACGACGCGCTCGTCCGCCATGGCGATATCGAGGAGGATTGGCGGTGGCTACTGGCAGGGCTGGTCGAGCGGCTCGAGCTCACCCTGGCGCGTCAGGCCAATGTCATGGCCGAGCGATTGACACCGGCACCCGCCGCCTGATGGCGACGATGAGACACCCGAGGAGCACCATGCAGATTCGAGCTTTCCGCGATACCGACGAAGCGGCCATCATTGCGCTCTGGGAACGCTGCGGCCTGACGCGTCCGTGGAACGATCCACGCCGCGACATCGCACGCAAGCTTGCTGAAGACCCGCGCCTGTTTCTGGTCGGCGAACGGGACGGTGACGTGATGGCGAGCGCCATGGCGGGATACGACGGGCACCGCGGCTGGGTACACTACCTTGCGATCCACCCCGATCATCAGGGGCAAGGGCACGGCATGTCTCTGCTCGCGGCCGTGGAGCGCGCATTGCAGGCCCGGGGATGTCCGAAGCTGATGCTGATGGTCCGCAACGAACACCCCGAGCTCGTCGAGTATTACCGCCGCCAAGGGTACGAGAGCGGCGACTTCGTGACCCTCGGCAAGCGGTTGATCGCCGACGACTGATCAGTCGCGATCGACGGCGAAGGCCGACCAGGCCTGACGCGTCGGCATCACCTCGAGGCGATTGACGTTGACGTGTGCCGGCAACGTGGCCGTGTAGTAGATCAACTCGGCGACATCCTCCGCCTGGAGCGGCGTGGTATCGCGATACAGCGCATCGGAAGCCGCCTGGTCGCCACCGGTGCGCACCAGCGTGAACTCGGTTTCGGCCATGCCCGGCGCGACATCGGTCACCCGCACGCCGGTGCCCTGCAGGTCACAGCGCAGGTTGTAGGTGAACTGCTGGACGAAGGCCTTGCTCGCCCCGTAGACATGGCTGCCGGGATACGGCCATTGGCCGGCCACCGACCCCAGATTGACGATGCTGGCCCCGGCGCCGGTCTCGATCAGGGTGGGCAGGACCGCGTGGGTGACGTTGACCAGCCCCTTGATGTTGGTGTCGATCATGGTATGCCAGTCGGCGAGATCGACGTCTTGCGCGGGTTGCGGTGCCAGCGCCAGGCCGGCGTTGTTGACCAGCGTCTTGACCCGGCGAAACGCCTCCGGCAACTCGTCGATGACCGACTGGACCGCTTTCTCGTCGCGCACATCGAGCACCGCGGTATGCACCCGCACCCGTTGACTGAGTTCTTCGGCCAACTCGGTCAGGCGCTCCTCGCGCCGCCCGGTCAGAATCAGCGACCATCCCGCATCGGCGAAACGCCGTGCCGCCGCACGCCCGAAGCCCGAGGTGGCCCCGGTAATCAATACGATATCGCTCATGTTCTCCTCCTTATCCACGCTCGTCCTGTCCCACGCCCCGCGTCGGGTCGTCATCCCGGATAGCCGCCTTCGATGTCGACGATGCGGGTGGCATTGCGCCCCACGCCGCCGTGCAGGTCCAGCATGCGCTCGATCCAGGCATGGACCGGGTCGGCATTGGAGACAAGGTCCGCCGCCGACACGCAGCGGGCCCACATGAAATGGCCGAAGATCAGGTAATCGGCGGCAGCGGGCGCCTCGCCATCCAGGAAGTCAGCCTCTTCCAGGCGTGCGCGCAACGGCTCCAGGGCGGCATCGAGCGCCGTCAGCCCCTTGCTCGGCGCGTGCATTTCCTCGAGGCTGCGCCCCAGTGCCTTTTCGCGCGTTTCACGAAAGTACGCCTGGTCGTCGGGATGTACGACATTGAAAAGATCCATGACGATGGTGCGCAGCATTCCCGGTGCCAATGCCCGCTCGCTGTACATCTTGAAAAAGCGCGCCCGGGACTCGGCCGTATCGTCGCCCAGCAGTGGCTTGTCAGGGTATTCACGGTCGAGATAACGAAAGATCTCGTAACTATCGGTGACCGTGGTCTCGCCATCGACGAGGACCGGCACCTTGCCCTGCCCCGAAAACGCGATCGCCTCTTTCTGGGTAAAGCGCCACGGGATGAAATCGCATTCCAGGCCCTTGTGCGCCAGCGCATAGCGCACGCGCCAGCAATAGGGAGAAAACCGCAGCCGCTCGTCACGACCACTCAACTCGTACATCTGCAACGCCATATCATCGCTCCTTCTCGAAATGCCTCGCGTGGGGAAGCACCCACGCCCAGGAAGTCGACGCTACCACAGGCCACCTGAATGCGCCTACGACCAGCGCCCGCGCATCACCGCAACCCATGAAGCGGCTCGTCTATTAGTCGAATTCGAGCGCCGCCGAGCGCGCCCAACGAGCCACGCAGGCCTCCGACCAAGGTGGCAAGGAAGCCCACAACTTCATGATTACCTTTATTTTTTTCTCGCCGCTTCAGACTTCAGCATATTGGTATTACCAATTATCCAAGGATTGGCCTGACGGCATTTCACGTTTATCTTTCGCTCGACGACGCATGCCACGCGCTAGCCACTCGTCTCGCGCTGCACAACAACACAATCAGGGGCACTTCCATGAATCAAACGCTGCTCTCACTACTCGCCTTCCTGCCATTGGTGCTGGCCGGCGTATTGCTGATTGGCTTCCGAATCCAGGCCAAGACCGCCATGCCCGTGGTGTTTCTGGTCACGGCATTGATCGCTCTACTGGCCTGGGACATGACCTTCACACGCGTGCTGGCCTCGACCTTTCAAGGCTTGATCCTGACCGTGGCGATCCTGTGGATCATCTTCGGCGCCATACTGTTGCTCAACACCTTGAAACACTCGGGCGGCATCGCAGCCATTCGCAACGGCTTCTCGGGTATCAGCCCCGATCGCCGCGTCCAGGCGATCATCGTGGCCTGGCTGTTCGGCTGCTTCATCGAAGGCGCTTCCGGGTTCGGCACGCCCGCCGCCGTCGCCGCGCCGCTGATGGTGGCGCTCGGCTTCCCTGCATTGGCCGCCGTGGTGGTGGGCATGATGATCCAGTCCACGCCGGTGTCTTTCGGTGCCGTGGGCACCCCCATCGTGGTCGGCGTCAGCGGCGGGCTCGACAAAGCCGGCATCAGCGAGACGCTCACGGCGAATGGCGCCAGCTGGGAAGCCTACTTTCAACTGATCACCTCGGAAGTCGCCATTACCCATGCCATCGTGGGCCTTTTAATGCCACTGATCATGGTCACCGTGATGGCGCGCTTCTTTGGTGAGCGCCGCTCCTGGCGAGACGGCATGGAAATCGCGCCTTTCGCACTCTTCGCGGGTATCAGCTTCGTCGTGCCCTATGCACTGGCCGGCGTTCTGCTGGGACCGGAATTTCCCTCCATGATCGGCGCCATGGTGGGGCTGGCCATTGTCGTACCCGCCGCCAAGAAAGGTTTCTTGCTGCCCAAGACGACCTGGGATTTTCCAGATGCCACCTCCTGGCCGGAGGAATGGATCGGCAACCTCGACATCAAGTTCGATGACGTGGCCGGTCGCGCGCCGATGTCGGTTTTCATGGGCTGGCTGCCTTACGTACTGTTGGCTGTGCTGCTGGTCATCTCGCGCACTGTCGAACCCGTCAAAGAATCGCTCATGTCGCTGAGCATCGGCTGGCGCAGCATACTCGGCGAGAGCGATATCGCCGGCAGCCTCGAACCACTCTATCTACCCGGTGGAATTCTCGTCATCGTGGTACTGATCACGGTGCTGCTGCACCGCATGCGTGGTCAGCAAGTCAAGGAGGCTTTCTCCGAATCGACGCGCACGCTTTTGGGCGCCGGCTTCGTGCTGCTGTTCACCATTCCCATGGTGCGCATCCTGATCAACTCCGGCGTCAACCAGGCGGACCTGGTCTCGATGCCGGTGGCCATGGCGCAACTGGTGGCCGATGGCGTGGGACACGTCTATCCGTTCTTCTCGCCCGCCGTCGGGGCGCTGGGTGCCTTCATCGCCGGCTCCAACACGGTGTCCAACCTGATGCTCTCGGACTTCCAGTTCAACGTCGCCGAGGCGCTGGGCGTGTCCACCGCGATGATGGTGGCCCTGCAGGCCGTAGGCGCCGCCGCCGGCAACATGATCGCCATTCACAACGTGGTTGCCGCCTCCGCCACCGTGGGGCTGCTGGGCCGCGAGGGCACCACCCTGCGCAAGACGATCCTCCCCACCCTGTACTACCTGATCTTCACGGGGATCATCGGGTTGATCGCCTTCTACGTGATCGGCGTGAGCGACCCGCTCATGGGTTAGCGCCCGACCACTACGCGCTTTTACACCATCGCCACACTATTGCCCCGCCCCGGCCATGCCGGACGGGGCTTTTTTTCGTGGCCATTATTGGTAAGACCAATTCTCCAATCATTAGGCTTTCGGCTAATAGGCACGGCCGCATGCCATAAGAGAATATGGAAACACTTTCCATAAGCGGCGAGGTCCAGCGCCATGCGCTGACGCTCTCGCCCACGCGTGGCGGCATCGCCCAAGGAGACCGCATGAACATCCTCTTTGACGAACGCCTGGACGGCACGCTGCCGGCGGTCGACAAGGATGCCCTTGTCACGCATCTGACCGCGCACCTCCCCGACATGACGCTGCTGCATCGCGAGGAGGACCTGCGCCCCTTCGAATGCGACGGCCTCTCGGCATATCGCGTGCTGCCCATGCTCGTGGCACTGCCCGATACCCTGGAGCAGGTGGAAGCCCTGCTCGGCATCTGTCACGCCCAGGGCGTTCCGGTGGTCACGCGCGGCGCGGGCACCGGCCTCTCCGGTGGCGCCCTGCCCCTCGAAAAGGGAGTGCTGCTGGTGATGTCCCGCTTCAGCCGCATTCTCGACATCGACCCCGAGGCCCGCACCGCACGCGTGCAACCCGGTGTGCGCAACCTGGCGATTTCCGAGGCGGCTGCGCCCCATGGGCTGTATTACGCACCCGACCCTTCGTCGCAGATCGCCTGCTCGATCGGCGGCAACGTGGCCGAGAACGCCGGGGGCGTGCACTGCCTCAAGTACGGGCTGACCGTGCACAACGTGCTCGCGGTGAACATCCTGACCATCGAAGGGGAGCACATCACGCTCGGCAGCGAGGCCCTGGATACGCCGGGCTTCGATCTGCTGGCGCTGTTCACGGGCTCCGAAGGCATGCTCGGCGTGATCACCGAAATCACCGTCAAGCTGCTGCCCAAGCCGGAAAGCGCCAAGGTACTGATGGCCAGCTTCGACGACGTCGAGAAGGCCGGCAAGGCAGTGGGCGACATCATCGCCGCCGGCATCATTCCCGGCGGCCTGGAAATGATGGACCGACTGGCCATTCAAGCCGCCGAGAACTTCGTCAAGGCCGGCTACCCGGTGGAGGCCGAGGCCATCCTGCTGTGCGAGCTGGATGGCGTGGAAGCCGACGTTCACGATGACTGCGAAACGGTTCGCCGAGTGCTCGAGGCCGCCGGCGCGACCGACATTCGGCTCGCCCGCGACGACGCCGAGCGCGCCACCTTCTGGGCCGGACGCAAGAACGCCTTCCCCGCGGTGGGGCGCATGTCGCCCGACTACTATTGCATGGACGGCACCATTCCCCGGCGCGAGCTGCCGCGCGTGCTCAAGGGCATCGCCGACCTCTCGGCAACCCACGGTCTGCGCGTGGCCAATGTCTTCCATGCCGGCGACGGCAACATGCACCCACTGATTCTGTTCGATGCCAATGCGCCGGGAGAACTGGCACTGGCCGAGGAGGTGGGCGGCAAGATCCTCGAACTCTGCGTCGAGGTCGGCGGCAGCATTACCGGCGAGCATGGCGTGGGACGCGAGAAGATCAACCAGATGTGCGCCCAGTTCTCCCCCGACGAGATTACGGTCTTTCATGCCGTCAAGGCCGCCTTCGACCCGCTCGGGCTGCTCAATCCCGGCAAGAACATTCCGACGCTGGCACGCTGCGCCGAATTCGGCGCCATGCACGTGCATCACGGCAACCTGCCGCACCCCGAGTTGCCGCGTTTCTAACGGCATGCGTGCGAAGGAGACAATATGACGCATCCACAGGATCAACATCCGTCACAGGACGCACGCACCTTGCCGGCGCGCGATCACAATGCCAGCGAGGCCCTGCTCGAACGCGTGCGCCAAGCAGCCGCGACCGGCACGGCATTGCGACTCGTCGGGGGTGGAAGCAAAGGGTTCTATGGCCGACCGGTCGTCAGCGAAACGCTATCTCTGGCCGAGCACACCGGCATCGTCAACTACGACCCCGTCGAACTGGTGGTCACGGTACGCGCCGGCACCCGCCTGGCCGATCTGCAAGCCGTGCTGGCCCAAGAGGGACAGCAACTGGCCTTCGAGCCACCCCATTTCGGCGAGAATGCGACCGTGGGCGGCACGGTGGCCTGCGGGCTTTCCGGCCCGCGCCGGCCATGGGCCGGCAGCGTGCGCGATTTCGTGCTCGGCACACGCATGATCACCCATGACGGCAAGCGGCTGCATTTCGGTGGCGAGGTCATGAAGAACGTCGCCGGTTACGACCTCTCGCGGCTCATGGTCGGTGCCCAGGGCACGCTCGGAATCATCGACGAGGTCTCGTTCAAGGTGTTGCCGCGCCCCGCCGCCAGCGCCACGTTGCGCCTCGAGATGGGGCTGGGCGACGCCATGGCACGCCTCGCCGAATGGGGACGCAAGCCGATGCCCATCACCGGCGCCGCCCACGACGGCGAGACCTTGCATCTGCGGCTCGAGGGAGGTGCCAGCTCGGTGGCCAATACCCAGGCACAACTGGGTGGCGAGCCGGACGATACGGCGTTCTGGACGCAACTGCGCGAACTCGAACTGGCGTTCTTCTCGCGCCGACACGACGACCGCCCGCTCTGGCGGCTGTCGCTACCGCATCGCGCACCGCCCCTGGCACTCGACGGCGACACGCTCGTCGACTGGGCCGGCGCCCAACGCTGGCTGCGCAGCGAGCTTCCCGCCGCGACGATTCGCCAGCACGCCGCTCAGGCCGGCGGCCATGCCACCCTTGTCGACCGTGACCGAGCGCACGGCGTCGACGCGCCGTTCACACCGCTTTCCGTGGTGATGGACAAATATCATCGCCAGCTCAAGGCCAAGCTCGACCCCAAGGGGATCTTCAATCCCGGGCGACTCTACGAGGGGCTATAGCCATGCAGACGAATTTTTCCGACGAGGCGCTGCGCCAACCGCACATCCGCGAGGCCGACCGCGTCCTGCGATCGTGCGTGCACTGCGGCTTCTGCAACGCCACCTGCCCGACCTATCAACTGCTGGGCGACGAGCGCGACGGCCCGCGCGGGCGCATCTATCTGATGAAGGAGCTGCTCGAAAGCCGCGACGATGACGACCAGGTCACCCACGAAACGCAAACCCACCTCGACCGCTGCCTGAGCTGTCGCAACTGCGAGACCACCTGCCCTTCGGGGGTCGAGTACCACAAGCTGCTCGACATCGGGCGCGCCGAAGTGGACCGCCGTGTGGGACGCTCTGCCAAGGAGCGAGCCCTGCGCTACGGGCTGCGCAAGGCGCTGGTCGAGCCCCGGCGGTTTCAAGCGTTGCTCGCCCTGGGCCAGACTTTCCGCCCGCTGGCGCCGACCTCGCTGAAGGCCAAGATCCCGCCCCGCGCGTCCCGCGCGGGACGTACCGCGCCCGCGGCACATACCCGCCGCATGCTCGTGCTCGAAGGCTGCGTGCAACCGGGGTTGTCGCCGAACACCAATGACGCCGCGACCCGCGTTCTCGACCGGCTGGGCATTGCCCTGAGCTCGGCCCCCGCGGCAGGCTGCTGCGGCGCCATCGACTATCATCTCAATGCCCAGGAGGCTGGCCGCGAGCGCATGCGGGCCAACATCGACGCCTGGTGGCCATACATCGACCAAGGCGTCGAAGCCATCGTGCAGACCGCCAGCGGCTGCGGGGCGTTCGTCAAGGAATACGGCGACATGCTCGCCGACGACCCGCGCTATGCCGACAAGGCCAGACGCATCAGCGCCCTGGCCAAGGACCTGGTGGAAATCCTGCGGGAAGAAGACCTGGAAGCACTGACGATTCACGGCGACGCACGACTCGCCTTCCACTGCCCTTGCACGCTGCAGCACGCCCAGAAGCTGGGCGGCGCGGTGGAAAGCGTGCTCGGCCGGCTGGGCTTCTCGCTGACGACCGTGCGCGACGGCCATCTCTGCTGTGGCTCGGCGGGTACCTACTCGATCACGCAGCCCGCCTTGGCAACACAATTGCGCGACGACAGACTCGATGCGCTCGAGGCCGGTCAGCCCGAGCAGATCGTCACTGCCAACATCGGCTGCCAGACTCACCTGAGCGGCGCAGGGCGCACCACCGTCCGGCACTGGATCGAAGTCGTCGATGAGGCGCTGACCACGGCACCGAATGACGAGGCGCGGACAGCGTAGCTCGTAGCTCACATTTCCCACAGGAGACCTGCATGAAAACTCAAGCCGTACTCGAACTCAGTGACGTCAACCGGCTGCTCGACGCCGGACAACAGGAAGCCGAGGCCAATGGCTGGGCGGTGACCATCGCCGTGGCCGATGCCGGCGGCCATCTGCTCGGCTTGCGCCGCCTGGACGGCGCAGCCCCGTTCAGCGCCGGGATTGCCACCGAAAAGGCCCGCAACGCCGCCATCGGCCGCAAGGAAACCCAGGCCTTCGAGGACATGATCAACAATGGCCGCACCGCCTTCGTCAGCGCGCCGATGCAGGCGTTGCTCGCCGGTGGCGTGCCGGTGATCGTCGAGGGCGAGGTCGTCGCCAGCGTGGGGATCTCGGGCGTCAAGCCCGACCAGGACGTGAAGGTCGCCAAGGCGGCCGTGGCAGCGCTTTCCTGAACGCCCTCCCCCCCCGGCGATTCGCTACACTTTCTGCCCCCGCCAGTTGCGGTGACGCTGTCGCCGATGCCGTGCGAGGAGACCGAGGTAGCCACCGACATGCTCGCCACGAGTCGAAGGCGCCCAAGCCGCATGCGTGAGTGGCATGTCACTCGCGCATGCGGCATGAGCTTCCTCATCACCTTAATTTAAAAACCCCATACGACTCGCGCACTTTTTTAATGACTCACCAATGCTTTTATTAAATCCCGAAAGACACACTCGGAATTAATCCAGCAACACAATAGCACCAATATAATCATTATTGACATAAATGCTTACGCGCCCTTAAATAAAAGCATAATTAAACTTGGGGGACAGGGCAATGCACGATCTCGAAGAACAGCAGGACGATAATATATTCATACTGCTCGAAAATACACGCTGTTCGAACGGCAACCGTACGTCTTTATTGTTCGAGAACCCGGTTTTCGAGGTTATATGCTATCGCAACGACGCGTTGCGCGCCGCCTTGCGGGAGATCGACGAGCTGCGTGGACAGGGCTATTACCTCAGCGGTTACCTCGCCTACGAAGCCGGTTATGCGCTTTCAGACAAGCAGGATTTCGCCTTTTGCCGGCGCCCTTCGAGCGACACGCCACTGGTGCATTTCTATGCGTTCCGGGACGTACGGCGTTTGTCCCAGCAGCAAGCGAGCCGGTTTCTCGAATCACGGACTCCCGATGCCACGCCGTCGGCCATTCGCTACCTGGCACTCAACGAAACTCGCGACCGTTACCTCAACAACATCGAAAAGATAAAGTCCTACATTCGTGAAGGCGATACTTATCAAATCAACTACACACTAAAGTATCGCCTCGAATACCAGGGATCGCCGATCGCCTTGTATAGAAAACTTCGTCATCGACAAAAAGTCGAATTCGGCGGCTTCCTGAACTTTCCGGAATATTCGGTCCTTTCTCTGTCGCCGGAGCTGTTCCTGCGCAAACAAGGCACCGCGCTGGAATCCTGAATTCAAGCAATAAGCGCAGCACCTGCGGTATCTAGGGCTCCTGAGTATTCCCCCAGAAACACCTGCGCCGGTGTTCGATAGCCGAGCCGTTTTCGGGGGCGGTCATTCAGCTTCATGACCACTTTGCGCAGCTTGGTATCGGTGACCTGTCGGAAGTCCGTTCCCTTGGGGAAGTACTGCCGTATCAGGCCGTTGGTATTCTCGTTGGTCCCACGCTGCCCGGAGCAGTAGGGGTCGCAGAAGTACGTCGACGCCGTCACCGCCTTGGCCACGGCTTCGTGGCCGGCAAATTCCGAGCCATTGTCCAGAGTAATAGTTTGGACAGCTCCCCGACGAGGCTTCAACAGGCGGATCATGGCCGCTTGTGTCAGCTCCGCCGAGATCTTGGACAGTCGTGCCGCCAGCAGATAGCCGCTGCGACGCTCGACCAGCGTAACCAAGCCCGATTGCTTGTGCCCATGGATCACGGTGTCGCCCTCCCAGTGGCCGATGAAACGCCGGTCATCGACCTCAGCGGGGCGGCGCTCAATCCCTACCCTGTTGGGGATCTTGCCCAGCCCAGCGCTCTTGGCCTGGACGCGGTGCTTGCTGCGACGCTTGGGCTGACGGAGATGCCGCCAGAGATCACCACCCCGTGCCTTGTCATCCCAGATCAAGGAGTAGATCCATTGATGACTGACGCCGACGCCGGCCAATGGCGCTGTGAAGCCACTGATTTGCTGGGGGCTCCACTCCTCACGCAGCCGGCCGACAACGGCGGCAATCATGCTCGGCAGGCGCTTTGTCCACTTCCAGGCGGTACGGCGCCGATGGTCACTGAGAGCCTGAGCCTGCTCGGGATCATAGCCATCGGAGGTCGCGTTGCGGCGCAGCTCACGACTGATCGTGCTGCTGTGGAGGCCCAACTCCCTGCCGATCTGCCGCTGGCTCATGCCCAAGTCATAGCGGGCGTGGATCTGGTATCGTTGGATCTGGGTCAGCTGTCGGTATCCCATGCTCTGCATCACTTTGGTCGGTGAGCCGAGAAGGGTACCGGCGCTGGCCCTCCTGCCTCCACCGTGCTGTCCAAAGTGCTGCGGTTATTCTATGAATCCAGGATCCAAGCCCATGAAAGGCACTTTCCCGCGCGGCGTCACGCCGCAGGAAGATGCCGGCATTCTCGACACCATGCGTCATGATGCCAAGACACGCTCGGAAAACGTGATGATCGTCGATTTGCTGCGCAACGACATCAGTCGTATCGCCTCACCAGGGTCGGTGGCCGTCAAGAACCTGTTCGAGATACAGACATTCGAGACGCTGCACCAGATGATTTCCACGGTGACCGGCAGTATCGCCCCCGATGCCAGGATCGAGCATGTCTTCCGCGAACTGTTTCCGTGCGGTTCGATCACCGGAGCCCCCAAGATACGCACGATGCAGATCATCGAGGAGCTGGAACGCGAGCCACGCGGCGTCTATACCGGCGCGATCGGGTATCTCACGCCGCACAACGACTTCTGCTTCAACGTTCCCATTCGCACCTGCATCGCACATGCCGACGGTACGGCGGAGATGGGCGTCGGCGGCGGTGTGCTCTTCGAGTCCGATGCCGAGGCGGAGTATGCGGAGTGCCTGCTCAAGGCACGCTTCCTGACGGGACTCAATCAGGACCTGCAACTGATCGAGACGATGCGCTATTCCAACGCCGAGGCACGCATCGAGCACCTCGAGGAACATCTGCAGCGCCTGGCGCGCTCGGCGCACGATCTGCAGTTCGTCTTCGATGGGCCACGCGTGCGTGACGCCCTCGGCGAGGCTATCGCGGATCTTCGTCACGATGCCAAGGTGCGCCTGTTGATGGCACACGACGGTCAGCTCGAGGTGACCACGGCTCCGCTGCCGGCCATGCCCGAGAGTACGCAGACCGCCCGCCTGGGGATCAGCGACCAGCGTATCGACCGACGCGATTTCCTGCTGCAGTACAAGACGACGGAGCGTTCGCTGTACGAGCAGGCTTACCAGCACCACCGAGAGGCCGGCGACTACGACGTCGCTTTTCTCAACGCGGAAGGACGCCTGACCGAGGCGAGTCGCCACAACCTGTTCATCGAAAAGGACGGCCTGTTGCTGACGCCGCCGCTCGAGGAAGGCGTATTGCCCGGCATCGCCCGACGCATGCTCATCGAAACGAGTTGCGAGCGTTGCTGCGAGCGCCCGCTGACCCCGCAGGATCTGCTGGAGGCCGATGCCATCTGGTTGACCAATGCCGTGCGTGGCGTCGTGCCGGTCACGCTCGGCAAGCAGGCTCGCCAAACCCTCATCGCCGTGGCCGGTCAGGAGACTGCACATGCTTTGCTTGATTGATAACTACGATTCCTTCACCTACAACATCGTGTCCTATCTCCAGCAGTTGGGCACCGATCCCTGGATCGTCAAGAATGACGCGATGACACTGGACCAGCTGGCGCATCACGACATCGACGGCATCCTGATATCGCCCGGCCCCTGCACGCCGGAACAGTCCGGCATCACGCTGGCGGTCATCAAGGCCTACGCCGGCAAGATACCGATCCTGGGCATCTGCCTGGGTCACGAAGCCATCGCTCAGGCTTTCGGCGGCCGCGTCGAACATGCCCGCGAGGTCATGCACGGCAAGGTGTCGACGATCCACCATGATGGCAGGGGCGTCTTCTCGGGTGTGATCAACCCCGTGCGCGTGACGCGCTATCACTCTCTCATCGTCACCCGCCAGTGCATGCCGGCCGACTTCGAGATCAGTGCCTGGACCTGCGACGAACACGGTCGCATCGATGACGTCATGGGAATCCGTCATCGCACTCTGGACATCGAGGGGGTGCAGTTCCATCCCGAATCGATACTCACCGAGTACGGCCACCTGATGCTGGCGAACTTCCTCAAACGTCTACCGACGGCGCGACGACGCGAGGCCGCTGTCAGCGCCTAGCCGAACACCGACATACCGCCCCGCGGGGCGACAACCCGTATGCAGACGTTTTCGTAAGGACTTACTTTCATGTACACCGCCACCGACCCCTTCGCCCCGGCGCGCGAAAGCGAGATCCTCGCGCGCCTCACCGACAACTGGAATCAGCGCGTCACGGTGCGCAAGGCACGGCTCGACCTGAGCGATTACTACGACACCAGCGCGCCGGACTTTCCCCCGTCGATGGTGCCGTTCTGGGACGATCCGCGCTTTCAGGCCATCGACGAGGCGGAGAAACGCCGCGTGCTCGCCGGCGCCTGGATCAATTACAACGAGAAGACGATCTTCGTCGAGGACAAGGTCATCAATCCGTTGTGCTCGCTGCTGATGAAGGGTGCCCTGCCAGGCGTCGACGATACCGTGTCCAAGAAGGCCATCGCCCAGACGCAGGTCGACGAGCAGTTCCATATCCTGATGTGTCTGGAAGTCTGCGACTGCGCGCGCCGCCAGCACCGACTCCAGGACCTGCACATTCCCACGCCCCTGCTGGGGCAACGCATGGACGCCAGCCTGGCCAAGGCGGAGAACGAGCGCGAGTACGCCCTGATCCGCATGGCCTACGCCACCGTGGCCGAGATGACCATCAACGTGTTCCTGAAGCGGCTCTCGCAGGACCGCAGCATTCAGCCCCTCAACCGTCTCAACACCGAACTTCACCGGCAGGATGAGGCCTCGCATGCGGCCATTTTCGGCGAAATCGCCCGCGCCGTTTACGAACGCCTGGGGGCCGGGCAGCAAGCCATCTTCCGCGCTCACCTGTTGCGTGCCATCGACGACTTCGTCGAACTCGATGTGGGCTTCTGGCGGGTCATCCTCGACCACCTCGAAATTCCCGAACGCCACGGCATGCTGCAAGACATGACCGCGAAAAGCCGCGCAAGTCGCTCACTTCGCGATTACGGGGCACTGGTCAAACTATTGCGGCGGATCGGCATCGACGAGGGGCCGAGCTTCATCTTTCAATAACGACATGCCCAGGGCACCGACTGACGAGTGCCTAGGCATGGAACTCGCGGCCGGCCAGCGTCGGCGCGATGATGCCGGTGCGCACCACGAAGTCGCCGAACGCTTCGCCCGGCTCGCGCTCGACGGCATAGCGTCGGATCAAGGGCGTGAGTTCCTCGAGGATGGTCGCTTCGTCGATGTTCTCGCGATAGAGCTTGTTGAGCCGCTCGCCGGCGAAACCGCCTCCCAGGTACAGGTTGTAGCGTCCAATGGTCTTGCCCACGAAGCCGATCTCCGCCAGGTACGGACGCGCGCAGCCATTGGGACAGCCCGTCATGCGCACGATGATGGCGTCGTCGGCAAGCCCTGCCTCGCGCATGATCGCGTCCAGACGATCGATCAACGACGGCAGGTAGCGTTCGCTTTCGGCCATCGCCAGACCGCAGGTCGGAAACGCCACGCAAGCCATGGCGTGGCGACGCAGCGGCGTCGCCTCGACCGTCATCCGGTAGCGATCCAGCAGATCGTCGATGACCTCGCGACGTGCCTCGGAGACCTGGGTGATGATCAGGTTCTGGTTGGTGGTCAGCACGATGTCGCCGTCGTGCGCCTGGGCGATCTCGCGCATGCCCGTCATCAGCTGCGGCCCGCCGTCGCTGTCCGCCAGGCGGCCGTTCTGGACGAACAGACCGTAATGCCAGAGGCCGTCCTCGCCCTGGTACCAGCCGAGCCGATCGCCGTTGTGCGTCAGTGTCAGTTCGCGCGCCGGCGACAGCGCCTCGCCCAGACGCGCCTCGACCTCCTGGCGGAACCCGTCGACCCCCAGGGCCTCGACGGTATATTTGAGTCGCGCCTGCTTGCGATCGTGCCGATTGCCGTTGTCGCGCTGCACCAGCATGATCGCCTCCGCCACGGCCACGACGCGATCCGGCGTGCAGTAGCCGACGATGTCGGAAAGCCGCGGGAAGGTCGCAGGCTCACCGTGCGTCATGCCCATGCCGCCCCCGATGCAGACATTGAAACCCTTGAGTTCGCCTGCCTGGACATCGGCAATGAAGCCGACGTCGTGGGCGAAGACATCGACGTCGTTCTCCGGCGGGATCGCCAGGGCGACCTTGAACTTGCGCGGCAGATAATGCCGCGTGTACAGCGGCTCGACCTCGTCTTCGGCTTCCCGGGGGCCGCCCGCCACGCGTTCTTCGCCGAGGAAAATCTCGTGGTAGGCCCGGGTACGCGGCAACAGATGCGCACTGATCTCGTGCGCGAGATCGTGGACCTGGCGATGGATCGTCGAGCGATGGGGGTTGGCGGTGCAGATCACGTTGCGATTGACGTCGCCGCAGGCAGCGATGGTGTCCATCATTGCCTTGTCCAGTGCCTGCAGATGCCTACGCAGATTTTCCTTGAACACGCCGTGATACTGAAAGGTCTGGCGCGTGGTGATGCGCAGCGTGCCATTGGCATAACGCCTGGCGTTATCGTCCAGCGTCAGCCACTGCTCGGGGGATACGCGACCGCCCGGCAAGCGCAGGCGCACCATGAACGAGTACAACGGCTCCAGCTTGCGGTGACGGCGGTCGTCGCGCAAATCGCGGTCATCCTGCTGATAGAAACCGTGGAACTTGGTGAGCTGGGTGTCAGCGTCGCTGACCGCCCCCGTGGCGCGATCCGCCAGGCTTTCTTCGAGGGTGCCGTACAAGTAGTGGCTGTCGACCTTGAGCCGCTCGTTCGGATGCAGCTCGTCGAACGATACGTCGCGCAATTTGGCGATGATATCCATGTCGGTCTCCCGCATCTCAGTAGACGTCGCGCTGATAGCGCTTTTGCTGCTGCAGGTCGCGCAGATACTCGGCAGCGGCCTCTTCATCGTGACCGCCTTGCTCGCGGATGACATCGAGCAAGGCCTGATGCACGTCCGGCGCCATGTGATCGGCATCGCCGCAGACGTAAAGATAGGCGCCGGCCTGCAACCATTCATAGAGTGTGGCGGCCTGTTCGCGCAGACGGTCCTGCACATAGACCTTGTCTTGCTGGTCGCGCGAAAACGCCACGTCGAGCCGTGTCAGCAATCCCGTCTTGCGCCACTGCAGCCACTCGGCCTGATACAGGAAATCGCTGCGCCGTCGGCGATCGCCGAAGAACAACCAGTTGTCGCCGCTCGCGTCCCGTGCCTCGCGCTCCTGCAGGAAGGCACGAAACGGCGCCACGCCGGTACCGGGGCCGATCATCACGACCGGTGCCGAGTCGTCGTCGGGCAGCTTGAAATGCTTGTTGTGGTCGATGTAAATCGGCACCTGGTCGCCGGGCTTCACGCGGTCGGCCAGATAGGTCGTGGCCACGCCGTTGCGGGCACGACCGTGGGTCTCGTAGCGCACCACCCCCACCGTGAGGTGTACCTCATCCGGCGCGGCGGCCTGGCTCGAGGCGATCGAGTACAAACGTGGCGGCAGCTTGCGCAGAGCACGGATGAAGCTCTCCGCTTCCACGCCCTCGACGGGAAAGCGCTCCAGCACATCGATGATATGCCGCCCCTGCAGCCAGTCACGCAGCTCGTCACGCGATTCCTCGTCGAGCAGGCGCCGCAGCTCGGCATCGTCGCTGATCTCGGCCCACTGATTGAGGAAGGGACGCGTCAGAGTAGTAATCTCGAAATCGCGGAGCAAGGCGTCCCGCAAACGCCGCCCCTCCTCGAGCGGCGCCTCGCCATCCAGCCGCAAGGCCGCCAGCAGCTCATCGACGTAGTCGGGGTCGTTCTGCGGCACGATGCCCACGGCATCGCCCGGCAGGTAGTCCAGCCCCGACTCCTCCAGCGAGAGCTCGACATGCAGGGTCTGCTTGTCGGAGTCCTCGGTGTTGAGCGGCTGTACCTCGAGCACTTCCGCCTGAAAGGGATGGGAACGCGAATAGGTCGCCACAGCACGCTCGGCGCTGGCAGCGCCCCCGCCATCGACCGGCGCCGAGGCCCCCGCAAGCTCGGCGAAGGCCGCGAGGGTGGACTCGATCCACTGGCTGGCGGTGTCCTCGTAGTCGACATCGGCATCGACACGCGCGCACAAGCGCTGGGCGCCCAGGGATTCGAGCCGCGAGTCGAGTACCTTGCCGGATTCGCAGAAGTATTCGTAACTGGCGTCCCCCAGCCCCAGCACCGCGAAATGATGATCCTCGCCCAGGCGCGGCGCTTTACGGCCGGCCAGCAACTCGTAAAAGCCCAGGGCACCATCGGGGGGATCGCCGTCGCCTTGCGTGCTGACCACCGCCATCAGGCGTGTGGCGCGCTTGAGATCCTGCTTGCCGAAGGACGCCATGTCCTTCAGTTCGACCTCCAGGCCTCGCTCGCGTGCCCGAGCTGCGGCCTGCTCGGCCACGCCCTCGGCATTGCCGGTTTGACTACCGAACAGCACGGTCAACGGTTCGCCGGGGGACGAGGCCGACGACGCGGCACTCGCCTCGCTCACCGGCGCCTGCGCGTCCAGGCCGGCCAGGTAGCCCTGCAGCCACGCACGCTGTCGGGCATCGAGGTCGGCCAGCGCCGCGTTGAGCCGATGTGCCTGATCAGCGCTGAGGGGACTGTTCGATTCGGACAGGGGTCCTTGCGACATTGGGCCTCTCATCATTGCCATGGGTGGACGTAAGACGAAGACCTCTAGGCTAGGCAAGTCCTAAAAGAATGAAAAATTCTAAAGCGCGATTTTTATATTCTCATAAGAACTAAAAGTGGTCTGGCGGCAGGTATCATTTGCCTGCGAACCACCTGGCCTCGCCGACAATGACTCTCTAGACTGGGGCCGAGTGCTTCCCTCACCTCAAGGAGACGACATGAGCGCATCGCCGGTCACCACGCAGTGGATCGACATTCCGTCGCATGACGGCCAGAGCTTCAAGGGCTATCTGGCCCTGCCACCCGCGGGCCAGGGGCCCGGTATCGTGCTGATTCAGGAAATCTTCGGCGTCAACGCCCATATCCGCAGCGTCGCCGAGCAGTACGCACAGGACGGCTACGTGGTCCTCGCCCCGGATGTCTTCTGGCGTCAGGAACCGGGCGTGGAACTCGCCTACGAAGGCGCCGACATGGACAAGGCCATCAGGCTCGTCGGGGACATCGACTTCACGGTGGCCGTCAAGGACCTTGCCAGCACCACCCAGGCCTTGCGCCAGCGCGCTGAATGCGACGGCCAGGTCACCGCCATCGGCTACTGCATGGGCGGCATCCTCGCCTATCTCGCCGCCATCGAGTCGGGCGTCGACCGCGCGGCAAGCTTCTATCCGGGCGGCATTCACAAGCACCTGGACAAGGCGTCGCGCCTCGACGTGCCGGTGCAGTTCCATTTCGCAGGCAACGACGGGCACATCCCCACCGAGACCGTCGACCAGGTCCGCGCCACCTTCGCCGACCGTGACGACGTCACGATCCACGTCTACGAAGGGGCCGACCACGGCTTCAACTGCTGGGCCCGCGGTGCCTACCATCGCCACGCCGCGGCGCTCTCCCACGGCCGTGCCCTGGTCTTTCTGGAAGGGCGGGACTGATCGCGGCACGCGCCCACGCCCGCGAGGTCGCGACACCGGGCCTCGCCGGCCCATGAGCGGTTACCCTCTGCGCCTACCATGGAGCTCCCATGTCATATCGACTCTTTATCGCCAACAAGAACTACTCGTCCTGGTCCATGCGCCCATGGGTGGCGCTCAAGGCGCTCGACATTCCCTTCGAAGAGGTACTGACACCGTTCGATGGCGCCGGCCCTCAGACGGCTTTCACGTCGTTTTCGCCCACCGCCAAGGTGCCATGCCTGCATGAGAACGAAAGCGTGGTCTGGGACTCGCTTGCCATCATCGAGTATGTCGCCGAGGACCATCCGGACCTCTGGCCTCGATCACGTGCGGCCCGGGCCTGGGCACGTTGCGCCACCGCCGAAATGCATTCCGGCTTCCCGGCCTTGCGTGACGAATGCTCCATGAACTGTGCGTTGCGCATCGAACTGGGCACGCCAAGCGAGGGACTCCAACGGGATCTGGACCGGCTGGAGACCCTGTGGTGCGAAGGCCTGCAACGTTTCGGCGGGCCGTGGCTCGCCGGTGAACGTTTTACGGCCGTCGATGCGTTCTTCGCTCCGGTGGCTGTGCGCGTCCAGGGCTATGACCTGCCGCTCGGAGAGACGGCACTCGCCTATGCGCAACGTCTGCTCGAGCATCCCGGCGTCGCTGAATGGATATCGCAAGGCATCGCCGAGCCATGGGTCGACGCCCCCCATGAGCAGGATTGCCGTCGCGGCCGACGCGTCCTTGCAGACCGCCGCACATAACGACCACGCTCACGCACCGCTCACCGGGCGGTGCGGCCTTCGAGACGACTCGCCGATCGACGAACGCCGTGTTTCATCATCCAGAACACCTGCGTCACCGCCTACGCCGCGTGCTTTCCTGCCTCGCCTCACCCTCGATCCCGACAACAAAAAACCCTTTAAAAACAATGATCAAAACATAGACGATCATGCCAGGGATTGCCTGGTGCAACGCACGACCAAGGGGAGCAGTGTCGCTCGGCGTGGCGATGCAGGCCGGAGGACGGCCGACAACTCATGAGATGGCTTCTCATTTACATTTGTTCTCGTTTACTATTCCACGCGATCGAGCACAGGGTGCGTGTCTCCGGGATCGATCAGTACGGTAATCACCATCAGGAGCCTCTCATGACATCGCTACGACACCTCTGCATGGCGACGGCCGGTATCGCCGCGCTTTCCGCGACGCTTCCGGCCGACGCCAGGTCCCTGGAGACCGCCTACGGTACGGTGGAGGTCGCCGACGATCCCGCGCGTGTCGTCACGCTCTATACCAACGCGCTGGATACGTCCCTCACGGCTGGCGTGAAACCGCTGGGCGCGGTCGCCACGCGAGGCGGCGACGGCGTGGCGCGTTATTTCGGCGAGCAGGCCGATGGCATCGAGATCGTCGGCACCCCGCGCGAGACCAACATCGAAGCGGTAGCGGCGCTCGCGCCGGATGTCATCCTGGCCTCGCCGCAATTGCCCGAAGCCCAGTACGAACTGCTGTCGCGCATCGCACCGACCGTGGTGCCGGATGTCGAGCCCTACCAGATGGAGAGCTGGGAGAACGAGGCACGGGTCTACGGCAAGGCACTTGGGCGCAGCGACACCATCGATGACGCTATCGCCGAGATCGACGCCAAGGCCGAGGCGTTGAGCGAACGCCAGAACGGCTCCCCGACCGCCAGCCTGATTCGCTGGATGCCGCAGGGCGCCATCGTGATGGCCGACAACATCTTTGCCAGCACGCTGCTCACCAAGAGCGGTTTCACGGTCGATGACGGCGATACCGTCAAGGAGGGACGTCCGCACAGCGATCCACTGAGCCTCGAGAACCTTTCGCGGATCGACAACGACTGGCTGTTCCTGGCCACGCTGAACGCCGAGGGTGACGAGGCCTACGAGGCGGCCAGGCAATCACCGGCCTTCGAGCGTCTCGATGTCGTCCAGCGCGACCGGGTGGTCAGCGTCGACGGCCAGCTATGGACCAGCGCCACCGGGCCGATGGCGGCCAAGGCCATCCTCGACGATATCGCCTCCGCCATGGATGCGGCCCAATGATTGCGCTCCCGGGCGCTTGAGCACTTGCTGGTAACGATGCCCTTCTTATGCGTGTCCTGACTCATTGCCTGTCATTCGGCAAGCCTCGCTCCCTGATCGGCCTGTGGCTTGGCCTGACCGGCCTGCTGGCCGCCATCGCGCTGTCGAGCTTGCTGTACGGCGCCGGCGATATCGGCCCCGCGCGCGCCTGGCAGGCCTTGCAGCACATGGGCACCGCCAGCGGCGGCGAGGCTCGTTTCGTGCTGACCGAGCTACGCATGCCACGGCTGTGGATCGGCCTGGTGGTGGGCGCCGCCCTCGGCATCGCGGGCGCGCTGCTGCAGGCCGTGACACGCAATCCGCTGGCAGAACCCGGCTTGCTGGGCGTCAGCGCTGGAGCCGCCTTCGCCGTGACGCTGGCGATCCTGTGGGGGGCCGATACCGCCACGCTACGCGTCTCGGTCGCCCAGCTCGGCGCCCTGGGCGGGTGTCTCTGCGTGCTCGCCGCCGCGCGCCTGCAAGGCATCGGCGATGACCCCATCCGCCTCATCCTGGCCGGCGCCATCCTGTCGGGCCTGCTGCATTCGTTGTCGTCGCTGATCCTCCTCTACGACCAGTACACGGCAGATGAAATCCGCTTCTGGGTGGTGGGCAGCCTCGCCGGCCGCCAGCTCGACGACCTGGTACCGCTGTTTCCCAGCCTGGGCATCGCCGCATTGCTGACCGTCATGCTCGCGCGCCCACTGGCGGCGCTGGCACTGGGCGAGCACGTCGCCATCGGGCTGGGACATCACCCTCGTCTGGTGCGTCTGCTGGTGATCGTGGTCGTCGCCCTGCTGGTGGGCGGCGCCACTGCCGCCGCCGGGCCCATCGCCTTCGTGGGGCTGGTGGTCCCCTTCGCCGCGCGCGCGCTGGCCGGCCCCGACATTCGGCGCACGCTATGGTTGTGCCTGCCGCTGGGCCCTATCGTCGTCGTCAGCGCGGATATCGTCTCGCGGCTCGTGGTACCGCCCTCCGAACTCCCGCTGGGCGTGCTCACGGCGCTGATCGGCGCCCCCGTGCTGATCGGCGTGGTACGTGGCCGCCGGCTGCCGACGCTATAGGCCGCACATGTCCGACGCTTCATTCACGACACCTTCCGCGGGCCACGCCATGACGTCCCCCGTCGACGCTTCGAACGCGGTGCGCCAGGACAAGTACTACCTCGCGTTGCCACTGGGCCAGCGCCCTCCCCTGCGCGTGATCGTCGACAAGCGCAACCTGCTCGCCAACCTGCTGTTGCTGGGGCTTCTGCTGATGCTGGCAGGCGTCTCGCTGAACACCGGCAGCGCCGCCTCGTTGTCGCTGCCGGCGACGCTGCGCGCCCTGTTCGGAGAAGGCGACCCGCTCGACATCTTCGTGATCCGCGACTTGCGTCTGCCTCGGGTGGTTGCCGGCATCGCCACGGGAGGTGCCTTTGCCCTGGCCGGCTGCCTGATGCAGACCGTCGCGCGCAACCGCCTGGCCACGCCAGGGATCGTCGGCCTCGACAACGGCGCCACCGCTTTCGCCGTGGCCTCCGTGGTGGGCGCCGGCATCAGCCTGGCCCCGCCGGCGATGGCCTTGACCGGCGCCGCCGTCGCCGCGGCGCTCACCTTCGGCTTGACGGGCCGCATCGGCGTGCGCGGGTATCGCTTTCTGGTCGCCGGCATCGGCGTCGGGGCCGTCTTTGGCGCCCTCACCCAGCTCATGCTGACGCGCGTCTCCATCGACGCCGCCAATGCGGCCTACCCGTGGACGGTGGGCAGTCTCAACGCCCGCCCCGATCACGCGGTGCTGAGCCTGTCGCTGGCCCTGCCGCCTGCCTTGCTGGCTGGCATCTGGCTGACCCGCTCGCTGACCGTGCTGCGACTTTCCGATGCCGTTGCCACCGGCCTGGGTGTCGCGGCGAGTCGTTGTCGAATGATCGCTCTCGGCATCGCGGTGGTCCTGACCGGCCTGGCCGTGGCGGTGGCAGGCCCGGTGGGCATGGTGGCGCTGATCGGCCCCGAGTTCGCGCGCCAGCTGAGTGCCCGGAACACCGTTCCCGTGGTCGGCGCGACCCTGGCCGGCGCCGTGGTCATGGTCGCCGCCGACCTGCTCGGGCGCGTGCTGCTCGCGCCCATCGAGATCCCCGTGGGGATCGTCACCGCCCTGATCGGCAGCCCGCTGCTGCTGTGGATACTCTTGAATCCCAACGCCAGGACCGCGCCATGACACACGACATATCCGCCGGCGAGCGCGACGCTACCCGGCCCGACACGCCCTCGGCCACACCAGCACCGGACATGACGGTACGGGATCTGTCGCTGTCCTACGGCCCGGTCGCGGTGATCGAGAACCTCGACCTGCGATTGCCGCCGGGCCGGGTCACGGCGATCGTCGGCCCCAATGGCTGCGGCAAGTCGACGCTGCTGGCCGGCCTTTCGCGGCTGCTCAAGCCCCGGGACGGCACGGTGCTGCTCGATGGCGCGGACATTCAGCGCCTGCCGAGCCGCCAACTGGCCAAGCGCCTGGCGCTGTTGCCGCAACAGCCCCATGCCCCCGAGGCGCTGACCGTGGCCGAGCTGGTACGCTTCGGTCGGCACCCGCATCAGAGCTGGCTACGCCAATGGTCTCCGGAGGACAAGCGGATCGTCGACGCGGCGCTGGACATGACGGGCCTGACGCCGCTTGCCCAGCGCCCCGTGGATGCCCTCTCCGGCGGCCAGCGCCAACGCGCGTGGATCGCCATGGCCATCGCCCAGCAGACCGCAACGCTGCTGCTCGACGAGCCCACCTCGGCGCTCGACCTCGGCCATCAGGTCGAGGTCTACGAACTCATCCAGTCGCTGGCGACAGCGGGCAAGACCATCGTCATGGTCATCCACGACCTGGCGAGTGCATGCCGCTACGCCGATCATCTGATTGCCATGCATCAGGGCCGCGTCGTCGCCGAGGGGCCACCCGGCGAGACGGTCACGCCGGCGCTGGTCAAGCGGCTGTACGGCGTCGAGTGCTCGCTGATGACGGACCCTGCCACGGGTGCGCCACTGCTCACCAACGTTCGCCGCACGCGAGACGTTCTCGACGGCAGCGCGACCTAGCCGCCCTGTCACTGACGCGCCTCTCTGGCTACCATCACGCCAGCGGTCCGCCCGGGTAACACGCCCGGCGCTGCACTCTTCATGATCAATCAGGAGCACGTCATGCGTGATGGGTTTCACTTCTACGAGCCACGCCAGGGCCACGACCTGCCGCACGATCCCTTCAATGCCATCGTCGGGCCCCGCCCCATCGGCTGGATCTCTTCCCGGGACCACGACGGTCACTTGAACCTGGCGCCCTACAGTTTCTTCAACGCCTTCAATTACACCCCGCCGATCGTGGGCTTCTCCAGCATCGGCTACAAGGACAGCGTGCGTAACATCGAGGCTACCGGCGAGTTCTGCTGGCACCTCGCGACCCGAGCACTCGCCGAGCAGATGAACGCCAGCTGCGCGGCCGTGGCACCCGAGGTCGACGAATTCGCGCTGGCCGGTCTGACGCCGCGTTCTTCGCGGGTCGTCGGGGTCCCGCATGTCGCCGAAGCCCGCGTCACCTTCGAGTGCCGGCTGAGCCAGGTGGTGCGTCTGCAGGCCGCCGACGGGACGTCGCTCGACACCTGGCTGGTGCTCGGCGAGGTCGTCGGCGTGCATATCGACAAGCAACTGCTTCGCGACGGCGTCTACCAGACCGCCGCAGCCCACCCCATCCTGCGTGGCGGCGGTCCCGCCGACTACTTCGAGATCAGCGCCGAGCAGAACTTCAAGATGGCTCGCCCGACATGACGACATTCCCGACACCGGCGCGCGAATGCCAGCATGTGTCGCCGCCCGTGTCGTCCCAGGCTTGTTGTTCCATACTGTCAGCGTCCCCGGCGTGGCATGGGCGACACGACGAGGCGCAGATGGCAACATCCTCGAAACACGACCGTTGACCCTGAAGGAGGCAGACCATGGCAGGCGGATGGTCGAAAGACGGCGCCGTCCAGGAGCAGATCGACAGCACCATCGAGGACGCCCTGGAACGCGCGCGGAGCGAGCTCCCCAGCGGGGAGAGTCTCGCGTACTGCGAAGAATGCGGCGAGGCGATTCCCCAGGCGCGGCGCGAAGCGATAAAGGGCGTGCGATTGTGCATCGCATGTCAGAGCGAGCGCGACAAGCAGCGCACCGCCGTGAGTGGCTACAATCGGCGCGGCAGCAAGGACAGCCAGCTGCGTTAAAGAGCTACACGCCAGGCTGTCGGGGTGTCAGTCGCTCCATTCGCCTGAGATACTCCTGCCACACCGTGATCTCATGGGCCGCATGCACTGCGTGATACAATAGCGCCACTTTCGTATCCGCAACGCAGGACGCCGCCATGTCCCTCGACGATCTTCATCTCAATCTTCGCAACCTGACCCCCGAGGACTATCCGCAGCTCAAGACGCTGATGGACCGCGTCTATCACGATATCGGCGGCGCGTGGCCGAAGCGCACCATCGAGCGCTTGATCAGCGAGTTCCCCGACGGACAGATCGCCATCGAGGATGACGAGACCCTGGTCGGCGTGGCGCTGACCGCCCGCGTCGACTATGAAGAGTTTTCCAACCCGCACCGCTACGACGATCTGATGGACCAGCGGGAGATCATTCTCAACGCCCCCGAGGGCGACGCCATGTATGGCTTGGACGTGTTGATCGATCCGGCCTATCGCGGTTACCGGCTCGGCCGGCGCCTCTACGAGGCCCGCAAGGATCTGTGCAAGTCATTGAACATGCGGGCCATCCTCGCCGGCGGGCGGATTCCCAATTATCACCAGTACGCCAGCGAGATGTCGCCGGCCGAGTATCTGGATCAGGTCTCGCGCAAGGAGATTCACGACCCCATCCTCTCCTTCCAGCTGGCCAACGACTTCCAGGTCAAGCGGCTGCTGCGCAAGTATCTGCCGGAGGATGAAAAATCCCAGGGCTACGCGACCCTGCTCGAGTGGAACAACATCCTTTTCGAGCCTGCCGAGTCGGTGCTCGACACCCGCAAGACCCAGGTACGGGTGGGCGCGGTGCAGTGGCAGATGCGCGAGTTCTCCTCGGTGGAGGCGGTCTTGCAGCAGGCCGAGTACTTCGTCGATGCGCTGTCGGACTATCAAAGCGATTTCGCGGTTTTCCCGGAGCTCTTCAACGCGCCGCTGATGGGCCTGCAGGATCGTGCCGCCCAGCAGGACCAGATCGCCGCCATCCGCTTTCTGGCCGGCTTCACCGAGCGTTTCAAGACCGAGCTGTCGCGCATGGCGGTGTCCTACAACATCAACATCGTCGCCGGCTCGATGATCGAGGAGCACGAGGACGGGCACCTCTACAACATCGCCTACCTGTTCCACCGCGACGGCAACATCGAGGCCCAGGCCAAGCTGCACATCACGCCTCAGGAGCGTCGCGACTGGATCATCGAGGGCGGCGACGACCTGCGGGTCTTCGATACCGATGCCGGGCGGATCGGCATCCTGATCTGCTACGACGTCGAGTTCCCGGAGCTCTCGCGCCTGCTCGCGGATCAGGACATGGACATCCTCTTCGTGCCGTTCTGGACCGACACCAAGAACGGCTACCTGCGGGTGCGTCACTGCGCCCAGGCGCGGGCCATCGAGAACGAGTGCTACGTGGTGCTCTGCGGTAGCGTCGGCAACGTGCCTTCCATCGAGAACATGGAGATCCAGTACGCGCAGTCCTCGGTATTCTCGCCCTCGGATTTCGCCTTCCCCCACGATGCGGTACTGGCCGAGACCACGCCCAATACCGAGATGATCATGTTCTCGGATCTGGACCTGACCCGTCTCACGGTGGTCCGCAACGAGGGCTCGGTGACCAACTTGAAGGATCGCCGCCAGGATCTGTTCGACCTGCGCTGGCGCGACTGGTCGTGGAAATCGGGGGGCCGGCCAGCCGGCTCGCGTCAGGACGATGCCTGAGCCGAGGCGCTGACGGGAAACGGCGAGAAGGAGTCCCGCGATGAAATGGTGGAACGCCTGGCGTGGCGCGCGCCACCCCTTCCCCGCCGAGGCCTGGGCCGAGGGCCTCGCGCGGGTGCCCCTGTTGCAGGCGTTGCCGGCGGAGGACGCGAACCGCCTCGGCGAGCGCGCCTGGGCCTTTCTGCGGCGCAAGCGACTGGCGCTGTTCGACGACGAACTGTTCGATCTCCCCGCGCGTCTGGCCCTGGTCGCCCAGGCGTGCCTGATGACGCTGCACTGGTCGGAAGACGAGGCCCGCGAGGCCTTCGCCAACGTCCACGAGGTCCGCGTGCTGCCGGAGGCGTTCCGCCGCAGGGTCGAGGAGATGGACGAGGCGGGCGTGGTCCACGAATACGAGGACGAGCGCGTCGGCGAAACCTGGCATCAAGGGCCCATCGTGCTGGCGTTGTCGGACATCCAGGAAAGCGGCGGCTGGGGCGGCTTCAACGTCGTCATCCACGAGTTCGCCCACAAGCTGGACATGGGCAACTCGCTGGACGCCGACGGCTTCCCGCCCTTGCCGCGCGATATCGATGCCCGCGACTGGCATCGCGTCTTCACCGGCGTGTGGGACGACCTCCAGGCGCACCTGGCTCGCGGCGACGCGCCACCCATCGACGACTATGCTGCCAGCCATCCCGGCGAATGCTTCGCGGTCTGCTGCGAGTACTTCTTCACCGCACCGGACATCCTCGACGCCGCCTATCCCGAGCTTTACGCACTGCTTGCCCGCTACTTCCGGCAGGACCCGCTGCAGCGCTGTCCGCCTCACTGAGCGCTCACTGGCGAGTGCGGGCGCGCTCGTAGAGCGCCGGGTCCTCTCCCTGGGCCTCGTCACCTTGGTCGCTGCCATCGGCCGTGCCATTCCCGCGATCCTCGCCATCGGCGGCCGGGTCGGCACCGTCACCGACCACTTCGGAGAGCGTTTCCAGCGGCGACGACACCAGATTCTCGAGCGCCTCGCGGATCGCCTGGCCGGCCACGCTGCCGAAATCCACCGCGCCGGGATCGTCGAGCGGCAAGCGCATGGGGATGTCGAGTTCAATGGTGCCATCCTCGCTCTTCAGGACGCCGACCAGCGTCTTGAGCGGCAGATCGGTGGCCGAGGCATCGATCTCCTTGCCGAGCTCGAGCCGATGCAGCACGAGGTGATGCCGTGCTCGCAGCCGGCCTTGCTCGAGCCGGTAATCGAGATCCAGCGTGGCCTGGCCCCGCTCGACGGCGTAGCCACCGAACTCGCGCAGATAGGGGGCCAGAGTCTCGAGATCGAGATGCTCGAAGTGCAGGTTCAGGTTGCCGTTCAACGCTTCGCCGAGCGGATCGAAGGTGCCGTCGATGCGCAGCGGCGATCCCTCCGCCACCTGGCCCTCGAGCGTCAGTTGGGCGGCGCTCGCCTGCCCGGCACCGATCTGTCGCCACTCGCCGTTCAACTCGGCGAAATCCAGCGCGAAGGGGCGCGGCAGATGACGGTCCGTGAAGGCCACCGCACCACGCTCGATGGCCAGCGTGCCGATCGCGACATGCATGCCCGAGCCTCCGCCGCCCCCTGTCTGCTGCGGCGGCTGCCAAAGGTCGAGGTTGGTGTCGAGCCGCTCGTCGATCGTCACATCGAGCCAGGGGGCCTCCAGCGACACCCGCTCGGCGGTCAGTGCCGGCCGCGCGCTGGCGAACGTCAGCCCTTCCACGGCGAGGCGCTCGGCGCGAGCGACGGGCTGATCCGTGTCGGGGTCATGCATCTCGAGCCCTTCGATCCTGCCCTGACCGTTGACCTGGGTGCCGGCATCGCTGGCACGGCCTGAACGCAATCGAATCCGTGCGTCCAAGGCGCCCGACGACGGCTCGGCGCGCACGACATGGGCCAGATAGCCCGACAGCGCGGTCAGCGGTACCTGATCGGCGTCGAGATCGATATCCAGCGTCCATGGCGAGAAGCCCATCTCGCCCGTTCCCTTCAGCGTGCCACCACGCCAGTCCGCCTGACCTTGCAGGGCAAAGGGACGATCATCGCTGTTGTCATAATGCCGTGCCTCGAGATCGAGGTTTTTCAGGCTCAGCGTCAGCGGCGCGTCGGGACGCCGGTTGATCCAGTCCAGCCGACCGTCGCTGACCGTGAGCCGATCGATGCGCAGCGGTGCCGAACCGCCTCCTCCACCGCCGCCAAATAGCCGAGCCAGGTTCCACTCGCCCCCGGCGCGCCAGATGAGTTGCAGACGCGGTGATGTCAGATCCACCCGTTCGAAGCGCCAGCCGGCGTCGAACAACGAGTGCCAGTCGAGGGTCGCCACCACCCGCCGGCTCGCGAACACCGGCGTGTCGGCCTGCCCGGCGATACGCAGTCCGTCGAGCGTCACCTGGTGGCGCCACGGGGTGAGGGTGACGTCATCGATGGTGACCTGACGGCCGCTGCGCTCGGTCAGCATCTGGCTGAGGCGATGATCGATATATGCCGGTAGCGCCCACCACCAGGCGACCAGCAAGAGCACCGCCACCCCCGCCAGTACACTCAGTCCCCAGCCAAGGCGGCGCTTGTGCGCCGGTCGTGCCGTACTGCGATGGGAATGCGGCATGTCGTTTCCCGTTTCGTCGGATCATGGATGAAGACGCATCCGGACAGTAGAAAACGCCCGCTGACCAGGCATGTCATGGCATGCCTGGCAGGGGCGTTTCCGACCTGGCGGCGCGTCGTGTCGCGCGTTACTGCAACAGTCGATCGGCGAGCTCGTCGAGGTCGCTCACCGTCATGTCAGGCTCGTCACCCCAGGGATCGAAGGGGGCCTCGGCACTGCGCCGAATCCAGGCGGCATGCAGGCCGGCATACTTGGCACCGATGATATCGAAGGGGTTGCTGGACACCAGCCAGGTGTCGGCGGCTCGGGATTCGGTGCGCTGGCGCAGATAGGCATAGACCGCCGGATCGGGCTTGAAGCGCTTGATGTCGTCGACACTGACCACGGCGTCGAAGCGTGCCTTGATGCCCGCTTGCGACAGCAGCCCGGAGACCGCCTCGTCGGTGCCATTGGAAAACGCCACGCAACGCACCCCGGCGTTGGCGAAACGCGCCAGTCCGGCGTCCACATCGGGAAATGCGGGCAGGCGCGTATAGAGATCCAGCAGGTGCTCCTTGGCGACATCGGACAGGCGGCCACCGAGCGCACGGTCGGTGAATTCAAGGGCCTCGCGGGTGCAGTCCGAAAACCGCGCATAGGCCCCCATCAGGGAGCGACGAAACGCATATTCGAGTTGCTTGTCGCGCCAGCGTTGCGAGAAGACGTGCGCCTTTTCGGCATCGCCCAGCTCCGTGGTCAATGCTTCCACCACACCATGGGTGTCGATCAAGGTGCCGTAGACGTCGAAAGCCAATACACGCTTGTTCATGTGTCGTCCTTATCACGCTGCCCAAGGGAATGCTGAAGAAATCGGCAAGCAGGATGAAGCACAAGGCGCCCGAAGCACAGAAGACGAGACATGACTTGGCAGTGGACGAGTCTTCGAGCATCGCGCGACGCAGTGGTTCGCCTGCGTGGCCATGGATGCAGGTTTCCCTGAGTGGATGGCGGGAAACCCCAAGCCCTTTCAGACTGGTCGTTTTTGCGAGTCACGACAAGCGGATTGCGGGCCGAGACATGACAGCGCGAGCCCAGCGCCGCACAATAGGCGGTGACAGGCCGACGGTCGCCGTCGGCACGCACGATTCCGGTCAACGAGGCAACGCATCCCCATGGCATTCAAGGTATATGTAGACGGTCAGGAAGGCACCACTGGACTGCGGCTGCTCGATTATCTCGCCGCACGCGACGATATCGAGCTGCTGCGCATCGACGCCGACAAGCGCAAGGACGCCGCCGAGCGCGCACGCCTTCTCAACGCCGCCGACGTGGCCTTTTTGTGCCTGCCGGACGCTGCCTCGCGCGAGGCCGTGGCCCTGCTGGACAATCCGACGACCTGCCTGATCGACGCCAGCACCGCCTTTCGCACCGACTCCGATTGGGCCTACGGCCTGCCCGAGCTGGCACCAGGGCAGCGCGATGCCATCCGCGCCACCAAGCGCATCGCCAACCCGGGCTGTCACGCCAGCGCCTTCGTCATGCTCACGCGGCCTCTGGTCGAGGCCGGCCTGCTGCCCGCCGCGACACCGCTGACGGCATATTCGATCACCGGCTACAGCGGTGGCGGAAAGCAGCTGATCGCCGCCTACGAAGCCGGCCAGGACGACGCACGCCTGGCCGCGCCGCGCCCTTATGCCATGAGCCTTTCCCACAAGCACCTGCCGGAGATGCGCGTGCATGGCGGCCTCGACCAGGCGCCGGTCTTCACCCCCATCGTCGGCCCCTTCCTCAAGGGCCTGTCGGTGACGATTCCCCTGCATGTCTCGCAATTGCCTGCGGGCACCACCGCCGCGGCACTGCACGAGGCCTATATCGCGCACTACGCCGACGAGCCCTTCGTGCGCGTGAGGCCGCTGGATGACATGGCCAACCTGGATGGCGGTTTCTTCGAGGTCCAGGGCTGCAACGATACCAACCGCGTCGACCTGTTCGTGTTCGGCAATGCCGAGCAGATCGCGCTCGTCGCCCGGCTCGACAACCTGGGCAAGGGCGCCGCCGGCGCCGCGGTGCAGAGCATGAACGTGCACCTGGGCCTGGACGAGACCACCGGCCTCTCGGCGTGAGCGCCGGGGCTCGCTCCATGATCGACATGCCCTTCGTAAAAGCCGCTTGCCGTTAGCGAGCAGTGTGGCCAGGGACCCGGCGCTAATCAGAGGCTCTCCTTGGCAAGACGGAAACCGGAAAACGCCCAACGCGCATGTGGCGGGAAGAAGTTGCGATAGGTGGCACGAATGTGATCGGCCGGCGTCGCGCAGCAGCCACCCCGCAACACCATCTGGCCGGACATGAACTTGCCGTTGTATTCCCCCAGGCTGCCCGGCAACTTGCGAAACCCCGGATAGGGGCGATAGGCGCTGCCGGTCCACTCCCAGACATCGCCGAACATCTGGCTCGGCGCGCCGGTGGTCGCGGCGGCAGCTACCGGCTGCAGATGGTCCTGCTCGACGAAGTTTCCCTGCCCGACGCTGCCCCGAATGGCGGCATCATGGGCCACCGTCTCCCACTCGGCCTCGGTGGGCAGGCGGGCGCCGGCCCACTGCGCATAGGCATCGGCCTCGAAGAAGCTGACATGGCAGACCGGCGCGTTCATGTCGACCGGTACCAGGCCGCCCAGGGTGTAGTGGTGCCAGACGCCGTCGCGCTCGACCCAGTAGAGTGGCGCCTGCCAGCCTTCTGCCTTGACCGTCGCCCAACCCTCCGATAGCCAGTAGTCAGGTGTGTCGTACCCTCCCGCCTGCATGAACGCGAGAAACTCGCCGTTGGTCACCGGACGCTCGGCGATCTGGAAAGCCTCGACGAACTGGCGGTGGCGCCCCATCTCGTTGTCATAGGCGAACCCCTCCTCGGTGTCGTCATGGCCGATGCAGCGAACGCCGGCCGGGTAGGCATGCCAGCCGAGCGCAGCCACATCATGCTCAGGGGGCGACGCCAGGTCGTCCCGGTAGGCCGGGCACAAGGGGTTCTGGGCCAGGATGTGCTTGATATCCATCAGCAGCAGCTCCTGATGCTGCTGTTCGTGCGGCAGGCCCAGCTCGAGACGCCGGAGAATCTCCTGGAGATGTTCCTGCGGTGGATCGCTGAGCAGCGCTTCCATGGCCCGGTCGACGTGAGCGCGATAGCGATAGACATCGTCCACGGTCGGCCGCGAGATCATGCCGCGCTCGGGCCGGGGGAACGGCGTGCCGTGGGTCACGTAATAGGAATTGAAGAGATGATCGTACGCGGGATCGAGGGGCTGGTAGGCGGAATGAAACGGTTTCAGGATGAAGGCTTCGAAGAACCAGCTGACATGGGCGATGTGCCATTTCGGCGGGCTGACGTCCGGCATGCTCTGCACCATGTAGTCTTCCTTGTGCAGAGGCACGCAGATGGCCTCGGTGGCGGCACGGATCCGCTGGTACGTGCGCAGCCATTCCTTGGTATGCAGGTTGTCCGGCGTTTCGATCGTCGAATCTTTAGCGGGTGACATGAACGACTCCTTTCTCAGTATCACTCCATTGACGTGGATCCGGCGGGCCAGGCCGCCGGGGCCTAAAGGGCAAAGCGTATCGATCCTGTAAACAGCGAGAGCGCTTCCGCGCCGAGCCCTCCGGCGATCAGCAGCACACCCGCCACGGCCATCGTGGAACGCGCCCACTGGCCCGACAGCACATGCACGGCGGACTGGCGACTGCCGAACATCATCGGCGCGACGATGCGCAGGTAATAGAACAGCGAGACGACGGTGTTGATCACCGCCACGAGCGCCAGCCAGGCGTAACCGCCCTCGAGGGTGACGCGAAACAGCATCAGCTTGCCGAAGAAGCCCACCAGCGGCGGGATGCCTACCAGGGACAACAGCGACACGATCAATATCGTGGCCGCGATCGGTGCGTGCCGGGCCAGTCCCCGGTAATCGTCCAGTGCGGTACGTCCCCGCAGGTGCGTGACCACGGCGAAGGCGGCCAGGTTGGCGATGGCATAGCTCGCCAGGAAGAACACCAGTGCCGGCAGGGCCTTATCGTTGATACCCAGTACCACGATGGCCATCAGGGCATACCCGGACTGGGAAACCGATGACCAGCCCAGCAGGCGACGCACGTCCGTCTGTCGCAACGCCGCCACGTTGCCCAGCGTCATGGTGGCGACGGAGATCGAGGCCACGATCGCGCGCCAGGCGACATCCGGCGGCAGCAGGGAAACGAAGCGGGCCAGCGCTACCGCGGCGCCGATCTTGGGAATGACGGTCAGAAAGGCTGCCGCCGGTACCGGTGAACCCTGCGCCACGTCCGGCATCCAGGCGTGAGCCGGAAACGCCGCCAGCTTGAAGGTCAGCCCCAGCACCACGCAGGCCGTGGCAATGGTCAGTGCCAGGCGATCGCTGTCCGTGGCAAGCGCCTGGGCGATGTCCGGATACCCGGTACTGCCGGTCAGGCCGAACAGCACCACCACACCGATCGTCAGCAATGCATTGGTCAGGGCGCCGATCAGGAAATACTTCATCCCGGCCTCCAGCGCGGGCGCCCAGCCACGGTGATAGGCGGCCAGCGGGTAACTGGCCACCGAGGACAGCAGCACGCCCAGCACCAATTCCATGGTATCGCTGGCCGAGGCCATCATGATGACGCCCAGCAGAGCGAACAGCACCAGCGCGTAGTACTCGCCATGGCGGCGATCGGTCCGCATCCATTCAGGCGACATCGCGACGACCAGCGCACCGGCAACCAGCACCACCAGCTTGCTGGCGAGCGCCACGCCATCCAGCGCCCAGACATCGGCAAACGTCAGTCGCGGCGCCCCGCCCCATTGCGCGACGGTCAGCCCCGCGCCGAGGCCGATGACGAGCAGGGCCAGCACGGCTGCCCAGTGATGCTGCCGCTGACGGACGAAGCTGGCGAACAGGACGATCGCCACGGCACCCAGCGTCAGGCTGATTTCCGGCAGTACGTCACCGATAGGCATCAGCGGCCTCCCACCAGCAGCGTCGCCGATGCCTCGACCAGGGTCAGCAGAAACGCCGGCGCCACGCCGATGATCACGAAGCCTGCCGACAGCACCGCGAGCACGCCCCACTCGATAGGACGCAGATCCTCGAACTGCGCCCAGCGCTCCGGCATCGCCCCGAAGAACACCTTCTGCAGCATCTGCAGAAACAGCGCCGCCGTCACCAGGATGCCCAGCACACCGATGACGGCGAGCCATGGATAGACACCGAAGGTGCCGGCAAAGATATGGAACTCCGCCACGAAACCGGCCAGGCCGGGCAGGCCCAGGCTGGCAAAGGAGGCGAGCACGGCGAAGGCGGTCAGCCACGGAGCCTGACGCAGCAGGCCACCGTAGCTGTCCAGGTCATACTCCTCGGTACGCTGCCAGAACGAGCCGCAGATGAGGAACAGCGCCCCGGTAATCAGGCCGTGCGCCACCATTTCCACCGTGGCCCCCACCAGGGCCAGCTCGCGGGCATATCCGGTGTCCTGGATCAGGGCGCCGGCCACCGCGATCCCCAGCACCGTGTAGCCCATGTGATTGATCGACGTGTAGGCAATGCGCCGCTTCAGGTTGCGCTGGCCGAGCGCCACGAAGGCCCCGTAGAGAATCGATGCGACCGCGAACAGAGCAATGACCAGGGCATGCCGAGAGAACGTCTCCGCCATCATGGCGAACGGAATGCGGATGATCCCGTAGGTGCCCATCTTGAGCAGTACCCCGGCGAGAATCGCCGAGACCGGCCCCGGGGCATCGACATGCGCCTGGGGAAGCCAGGTATGCACGGGCACCATCGGGGTCTTGATGGCGAAGCCGAGCATGAGGGCGAGAAACACCAGTGCGGCCGTCATGCCCGCACCCGCCAGCGGTTGCTGCTCGATGAGCACGCGCATGTCGAAGGTATGCGGCTCGACCGATAGATAGAGCCCGATGATCGCCAGCAGCAGCAACAGCGAGCCGCAGAAGGTGTACAGAAAGAACTTGAACGCGGCGAGCTGCGCCTGACCATGCCCCCAGCGGCCGATCAGGAAGAACATCCCCACCAGGCTCAGGTCGAAAAAGACATAGAAGAGCAGCAGGTCCAGCGCCAGGAAGACACCCAGCGACACGGACTGCAGAAAGAGCATCCAGGCGTAGTACTGGCGAGGCTGATGCTTCGTGTCCACGGGGTAGGCGATGCTGGCCGAGAAGACCAGGGCACTCATCGTCGCGACAGCCAGGGCAATGCCATCCACGCCCAGCCTGTAGCCCATGCCCAGGCTGGGTACCCAGGGCACTTCCTCGACGAACTGGAAGAGCGCGCCTTGCGGATCGAACTGTCGCCACGCCCAGATCAGCAACAGCACCGGCAACACCGAAACCGCGATGGCACACCGGCGAGCCGCGGTCTCGGTCCAACGGCTTGAAACGGCGAGTGCGAGAGCCCCCAGCATGGGAAGCCCCAGGGCTGCAGTCAAAATCAAAGGAGAGCTCCTATGCTCAGGATGATCAGGATCGCGGCGAGTCCGGCCGCGATACCGGTGTAGTAGTGATGCATCTGACCGGTGTGCGCCCGACGTGCCACTTGTCCCGCCCAGTCGATGCCCTTCGCGAGCTGGTTCGTGGCACCATCGAACGCGCCTTCGCCACGCCGCTCTCCCAGCCTGGCCAGCCACGCACCAAAGCGGGTACTGCCCCGGATCCCGGCATCCACGGCGCGGTCGTCGAAGCGTGCCAGGCCATGGCTGAACATCAGCACGGCATTCGCGCCACGTGTTGCCAGCACCGGCAGGCCCAGCCAGTCCGCCACGCCGGTTCGCGTGGCGCCAGGTCGGCGCGCCCCTGTCACTTCACGACGCACCGCCCAGACGCCCAGGCCCATGCCCAGCGCCACCAGCAGTAGCGACAGGATGAGTTCCCACGGCCTGGTCCCGGGAAAGTGCACGGACAGCCAATCGGCGAGGCCATTTCCGACACCGGGCCACCAGAGTAGCGACAGTGCCAATGTGCCTGCCGCCAGCAGGTAGAGCGCGACGGCTTCCGCCCGGGAGTGGCCGGGCCGGGAGACAGCCTCGCTCATGCGGTCATGCCGCCCCCGCCCGAACGCCAGCAGTTGAAAGCGCGTGGCGTACAGCGCACTGAGCCCTGCCGCCACGGCGACGATAACGGCAAGCCAGGACGCCTGATGGCCGGCGGCCGTGACGATCTTCTCCTTGCTCCACGCCGCACTCAGCGGAACGACGCCCGCCAGCGCCAGGCTGGCCACCATGCTGGCTGCCGCGACGCCAGGAAGCCGGCGACCCAGACGCATCGCCGTCAGCGAATAGCTGTCGACATGGCGTTCGGCGATGCCGGCGGCCAGGAACAGCGCCGCTTTGGTGAATGCATGCGTGACGAAGTGCACCAGGGCGACGCCGGGAAAGCCCGCCCCTGCCGCCAGCCACATCAGGCCATACTGGGCCGATGTCGAGGCGGCCAGCAGCTTCTTGGCATGGCCCTGAAGACAGGCCACCAGTCCCCCTGCCAGGGCAGTGGTCAACCCCAGCGTGATGGCGACCGGCGCAAACCAGGCGACGGCGGAGAGTTCCGCATGCAGCCGGACCACCAGGTAGATCCCCGCCGCGACCATGGTCGCCGCATGGAGCAATGCCGACACCGGTGCCGGCCCGGACATGGCGGCAAACAGCCAGGGAGAGAACGGCACCTGGGCGGATTTCGCGGCGGCGGCCAGCACGACGCCGGCAACGAACACGTCCAGCCGCCACCCATCGAGTTGGGCCAGGTCTGCAAAGGCAAAAGAGCCCGTGCCGGCGAACGCTGCCGCCGCGGCGATGTACAGTCCCAGATCCCCGAAGCGAGTGACCAGGAACGCCCAGGCGGCATCCCGCAGGTTGCCGGCCTTCTGCCATTCATGGGCGATCAGCGCCCACGAGCATGCCCCGACCAGTTCCCAGGCGATCAGCAGGGTGACGAAATCCTCGGCCAGGACGAGCAGTTCCATCGCGCCGACGAACGCCGTCAGCAGCGCCACCAGTCCGACGGGGGGGCGCGCCGCTCCCCCGCCACTGACCGGCGATGCTTCATGGTAGGCGCTGTAGACGATGATCGGCGCGGCGATCAGTGGTACGACGATGGCGAACACGGCGCTGGTGGACGTCATCCCGAGTGACAGAACGATTCGGGAGCTCCAGCGATAGGTGCCGCCCCAGTCCGCCGTGACCGCGATGCTCACGAGCAGCAAGGTAGCGACCGTGATCGCCACCCCCGCCAGGGTCAGCACGGCACGGCCCCTGTCGTCGCCCGGCCAACGCTTGCCGACCCCATGGATGACGAGGGCCGCCAGCAGCGGCAAGAGAGGGACGAACCACAGCATCAGTGCTTCAGCCCGGTCAGCGATTCGGTCATGTCGGCCTGTTTACCGCGGAAGACCGCGACCACCAGGGCGAACCCCATCGCCATCTCGATGGCCATCACGGCCATGACGATGATCGTCAGCAGCTGGCCTTCCGGTGCTCCGGCCCCGCTGAAGGCCCAGAACGCCACCGCCGCCAGCATGACACCGTTGAGGATCAGCTCCAGTCCCATCATCAGCATCACGAACGACTGCTGGGAAAGCGCGCCATAGATCCCGATACCGATCAGTGCCGCTGCCAATAGCAAAAGTGTGGTGAGTGTCATGCAAGCCTCCCTGCCTGTCTGTCCCGCTCAGTGATGATGGTGATGATGGTGATGCCCACCCTCGCCCGCTTCGTCCTCCTCGGGCTTGCCTGCCGGGTCGCCGCCCGGTTCCAGCCCCGGCGGCATCGAGCCCTCCGCCGCCGCGCCATAGCGCCCGCGATGGCTCGACAGCACCACCACGCCGATCATGGTGGTCAGCAGCACGAGACCCGCCGATTCGAAAATCAGCATCGAATCACCGAGCATTTCGTTGCCCAATGATCTGACGGGGTCGAGGCCTGCCGGCACCGGCTGATCGGGAAAGGTCGCCAACAGGGCCATGGCGCCCAGTACCAGAAAACCGGCGACGCCAGCCCCGATGGCGATACGTTCCTGATGGACCATGTTCATGGGATTCAGGCCGGCCGGGTTCATCATGAACATGACCATGAACAGCGCCATGACCGTCATTTCCACGGCCATCATGAAGAACATGGCAACGCCCAGGTATTCCGCCGCCAACAGGATCATGATCACGCCCACGGCGATGAACGACACCAGCAGAAAGAAGGAGGCCCGTACCATCGAATCGGTACGAAACACGCGCCACCCGGTGACCACCGCCAGCGTGGCCAGCAGCAGAAACGCGATATCGACACCGAGGCCGTGATTCATGCTCTCCATCACAACAGCGCTCCTATCCCGGCCCATACCAGATCGATGAACGACAGCGGCAGCAACACGACCCACATCAAGGTGACGCAGCGCTCCGGCGCCAGTCGCGGCAGTAGCCGCCCGAGCAACAGCAGCACGCTCAATACCGCCAGCATCTTGAGGGACATCCATAACGGGCCGGGCAGCCAGGGCCCCAGCCAGCCCCCCAGGAAGGCAGTCGCTGCCACGCCGCTGAACGCGACCAGCATGGTCGCCCGGGCCATGTCCCAGACCAGCCGTGGCGGCCCCGAGATCTCCGAGGCCGTGCCGCCGGCAAGGTCCGTCGAATCGGCCAGATTCAGCGGCCCCCAGAAGGTCATGCCCAGGCCGACGATGAGAAACAGCGGCAGTCCCAGCGGCTGGCGGATGACATTCCACAGGCCTTCCTGCGAAGCCACCACCTGGGTGAACTGCAGCGATTCGGCCGGCAATGCCACGCCGATCAGCACGAACATGCTGATCAGGATGTAGGAGAGCCCCAGCGCCACGTACCGGTACCCGCCGATCAAGGCCAGTAACGAATTCGCCGACCAGCCATGCAAGAAGATGACGACGGTCGCCAGCGCTTCCACGCTGCCCCACAGCACCACGCTGGTGACCAGATCCGTGGCAACCAGCGATGCCGACCATGGCACCACCGCCAGCCCGCCCGCCGCCAATGCCAGATACAGGGCCGGTGCCAGCCGCCAGGCCCGCCAATCCGGTGCTTCGGTGGCATTGGCGTGCTGGGTCAGCAACCAGGCGCCGCGCGCCATCGGCGCCAGCCAGATACCTCCGGCCTGGGGAGTGCCAAGCGCGCTGGCAACCAGGCGATCGAGCACGGCAACGGCATAACCGCCGACAACCAGCATGAAGATCACCATGAGAACCGGCAGAAACAGCTCGCTAAACATCGTTCCCGGTGCCTCCCCGTACCGCCCGGGACTCGCCGGATGGCCGTGTGCCGACAGGTTGATCGGTCAACCCCGCGACATCCAGACTGGCGACCGCCGCCAAGGCATCGCCCCACTCCAGCCCGGGTAACAGCTCGTCGAAGAGCGCACTCGCATCCGCCGGTCGCCGCGCCGACCAGGGGCCACGCGGTGTCTCGACGCTGCCTGTCCGCTCCGTGTGTACCCTGTCGCGTTCGGCCAGACGGGCCAGATGAAGGGATTGGTCGATTTCGTCCAGAAGCTGCCGCCAGCGAGCAAGGGTATCGCCCGCGGTCTGACAGACGGGGGAGAATCCCAGTCGTCGATAGCCGGCATCCTCCGCGCGCAGATCATCATCCAGTCCGGCGGCTCGGGCGGCGGGCCCGCCGATCATGCGTGCCTGCTCGGGGCCGAGCACGCCGCCGCCCGCCGTCAGGCGAAAGAAGCCGCTACGTGATAGTGCGCGCCGCAATCCTTCGAGGGTGTTCGATGTCGACAACCCATGCGCTAGGCGCAAGGCCCGCAGGCTCACGTTCTCCAGGCCCGCCAGGTGTAATGCATGAAACAGCCGGTGCAGATGATGGCGAGCCCGGGCAAGCTCGACCTCCGCAATGGGGACGGGGCGCTCGCGCGCGTTGAAAAAGACATCGTCGAGAGGCTGTGGATACGGCGCCAACTGCGTTTGCCATGTCTGCACGAGATCCCCCTGCAGGGTGATCTCCGCCGCCATGCCGGGCGGAAACGCGAAGAAGAACGGCCCCAGCCGGAAAGTCAGTGAGTCCAGCGTCAACCCGTCACGAATGTCATCTTCCATGTTCATGGCCATGGGCCGCCCATAGGGTACCCCGCCCATCATGCCTTCACCGCCCTGGCCAAAATCACCCTCGCCTTCCCAGGGGTTGGGCGGCTCATCCGGCAGGAGACGATGAGCACTGCCGCGGCGGCCTTCCATCAGTTCGCGATGCGCCATGACCAGTGCACCGGGCAGGTCGTCGAGATCGTCGATACGGGCCACACGCTCCAGATGGGGCCAGGGTTCACTACGAAACCACAGCGTCGTGAAGGGGTATGGCAACTGGTCGTGCACCCGGCGCAGGGGCTCGAAGCGGTCGGCCGGCACCTCGCCTGCCACCAGCAGCACGCTGGCGTGGCGCGGTGAATCGACCAGTTCGATTTGCGGCGATAACGCGAGGTGCCGCAGCGCGCTATCGCCCTGCTTGCCCAGCACGGGAAACACGGGAACGCTGCCACGCGCGGCGAGTTTGTGCAGCCAGTTCACTGCCACTTGAACACCCCCTCACGCCAGGCATAGACGATGCCCACCGACAGGATGGCGAGAAACATGCCCATCTCCATCATCGCCTTCATGCCCTTCTCGACGAACACGACCGCCCACGGGTACATGAACATCATCTCCATCTCGAAGGCGATGAGCAGCAGGGTCATGGGGTAATAGCGGACGTGGTAGCGGCTCCAGGCGTGGCTATCGGGCGTCCCCCCGCCCAGAAACGGAACCCGCTGAGACCAGTTGGGTCGAGGCTGGTGACGCATGGGCAGCCACTGCAACAGCAGCCCGGCCCCCAGTGCCACGATCAGAATGATGAGAAGAGCGAACAGCTCCATGCGAATCCCTCGCGTTGCTGACTCAAACGAATCTTGGCCATACCCTGGCCTTGCCCTTTCGCACACTCGATTTCAAAGACGAGATGGCGGTCCTGAACGCCACCTGCCAACATGCGACAGCTCCTTGTCCGTGTTGAGGTAACGTCTATCCCCTATGTATAGGGAAGGATCGCGGACGACTCAACCTGCATCCAGCCCCCAGGTTAAACAATGGCATCGTTATCTCGGCGGTCCCGCCGGATAGCCGGATCGGGTCTCGGTGCCGACCGATGCGGTAACGGACGGCATGCAGGCGGGCGTGGCGCGCCAGACGCCCCCCCCCGCCACGCCCACGCACAACATGCCCACCGCCGTGGCCACATCCGGCGTCTCGCTGAACAGCCACCATCCCCAACCGGCCGCGAAGACGAGATACGTGTAATCGAAAATGCCGATCAAGGCAGACGGGGCCATTTGATACGCCTTGGCCACCGTGCTGCTGGCCAGCACGAAGAGTATCGCCAGTCCCGCCAGTAGCCACCAAGTTTCGGCTGGAAGCGAACGCCAAGGTGCCGTCAGGAAGGTCGACGTGGTGTCATCGGCCGGTAGCTGCCCGTGCAGCGTCATCCACAGACAGCCCACCGCCCCCAGACATATAAAGCCCAAATTCAGCGCCCCGGAAAGTACCAACGGCGCTTCGTCGCGGCAATGAACACGCGTCACCACGCAGGCCAGCGCATAACACACCGCCGCCAGCAGCGGCAGTGCCACCATGGGCGTGAAATGCATCGTCCCCGGGCGCAATATCAGCACCACACCGGCAAAGCCCAAGACGATCCCCCACCAGCCTGCTGTCGAGAGCCGTTCGCCAGCCAACCAGGCAGCGAACAAGGCAATGAACAGCGGCGAGGTATACAGCGCCACCGCCGCCATGGAGAGCGTCAACGTCGGCAGCGCCGCATAGAAGGTCAACCACATGGCCATCAACAAACCGGTTCTGACCAGCACCCAACGGCGTAGCAGCGCTCGCCCCAGACGCATCACGCCACGTCTTCCGAGCAACAGCCCTAAAAGCGGCGACGCCAACAGCGCACGCAGCACGTACAGCTGCCAAACACCCACGTCATCACTGATATACTTAACCAGAGCGTCGGCCATCGAGAGGCAGAAGACCGAGGCGACAATACAACCGATGCCTTGCCATTTTGAGATTTGTGTCCCAATTATCGGCTTCATGAACGTTCTCCCTGAGCAAGAAGCCGCTCAAGGGTGCGCGCCCCAGGCATGCACGACAAACGAGTTATACGTCACTTTCCATGAGCTGTAATTATGGATCGCATATGAACCGTCTAGGCAAGGCCTTGCCCCCACTCGCCAGCCTGATGCCCTTCGAAGCCGCCGCACGCCTGGAAAGCTTTTCCCGCGCCGCCGACGAGCTGCATCTCACCCAGGCCGCCATCAGTCGGCAGATTCGGGCACTGGAAGACGATCTCGGCGTCGCCCTGTTCGAACGCCGAAACCGGGGCGTGTTTCTCACCGCTGCCGGCCGTGAATTCGGACGCACGGTGAGCGCCGCACTGGAGGGGATTGCCGCGCAGGCCAATGCCCTGCGTCAGGAAGTGCATGACGGCGTCGTGGTGCTGTTCTGTCAGCTCTGCGAAGCCTTCTACTGGGTCATGCCGCGCCTCGCCGCGTTCAACCGGCAGCATCCTGAAATCGAGGTACGCCTGGTGACTTCGACGCGTCCCGTGGTCGAACATCACGACTATTTCGATGTCGCGCTGCAGACGAGTGGGCGCCCCAGCGGCAGCCACGCACTGTCCTTCACCGCATCCGACGAGATTTTCCCCATCTGCAGTCCCGACTATCTCGCCGCACAGCACCACCCCATCACGCTGGCAAACCTCATCGAGCACCGTTTACTGCACCATAGAGCCGACGCACCGGACTGGTTCGAGTGGGATAGTTGGCTACGCGCTATGGGGAATTTCGTGCCCAGCCAGGGAAATGGCATGATTTTCGATAGCTATCCGCTGGTTCTTCAGTCGGCGCTTGCCGGGCATGGTATCGCCCTAGGCTGGCGGCGCACAGCCGAGCGCCTCATCCAGAGCGGACAGCTCGTACGTCCGCTGTCGATGTCCCTGCCACTCGACAATGCACTGTCCGTTTACACGCGACACGGCGCCCAGCCACGCGCGGAAACGCTGGCGCTGCTGGACTGGCTGCAACGTGAGTTTCGAAGAGACGATCAGACGACACCGGCTTGACAGGCATCAGCCCACCATCGCCTGCCGGTACCGGCGTCTCACAGCAACGCGACGATCACCGCTCCCACCGTGCCGCCGGTGAGAATCAGCGCCAGCAGCGCCCAGAGACCGTCGTTGGCCATCAGTGACAGGCCGAACATCATCAAGGCCAGGCCCGCGCCGTTGGCGGAGAAAGGCACCACTTCCATCAGCGGCATGGCCAGGGCGATGAGAAAGCAGAAAATCGCGATGAGGTAGGTCCCGGCACGCTGCGTCAGCCAGGTCAGGCGCGGTTTCAAGCCACGGTCGATGACGCGCGCAGGCTTGTGCATCCACGTCAGCGCCCGATCGAGCTTGCCGTGGGGCACCGAACGCTTCAGCAGCCATTGCGGTAGCCAGAATGTGCGCCGCCCGACCAGCAGCTGGCCCGCCACCAATAGCACCAGCAGCGCCATGAGCGTGGGCACCCCGGGGATGTCGCCCACCAGCGGCAAGAGCGTGATCACGCCGGGCACCAGCAGCAATGGCCCGAAGGAGCCTTGGCCGACCGCCTGCAGCATCTCGCCCAGCCGTATGCGCTCGACATCGGTACGCGGCGCCTGCCCGATCCGGTCGAGAAGTTGTGACAATCCCGCGAGTTCCTGCCGCCGCTCTTCCGTCATGCGCGTCCCTTGCTCCTCCATGAACCGAGATTGCAGCCTAGCAGGACGCGCTCGTCATGCCGAGATGAAGCGGACGGGCCCGCCATGGTCCTGGGTGCGCGCATCCGGCTCGCCGAAAGCACAAAGTGCGCAATATCGTTCAAGCCCGCTCCCGCGTGACGCGCTAGAGTGGCGTTGTCATGGCACGACCGGGTCGTAAGGAGGACACCATGCAATCCACGAGTCGTTTCCGGTTCATGAAAAGCCGGCATGTGGCACGCATGACGGCATTGCATGCCACGATGAACGACTTCCAGTACGACCGGCATGCGCATGAAGAATATGCCCTGGGTGTCACGCTGGCGGGACGTCAGGATTTCTTCAGCAACGGTGAATTTCACCGCAGCCCACCAGGTAGCGTGATCACTTTGCATCCCGATGAAGTGCATGACGGCCACGCCGGGGGCGGCGACGCCCTCGATTATGTCATGCTCTATATTCATCCCGACGAGCTCGACCCGCTCATTGCCAATGCCATGGGCGTGCAAGGCCTGCAGGCCGCCCGCCTGGCCCCCACCCTCACGAAAGATGTTCCCTTGCGCGACGAGATCATCGCCCTGTCACGCATGATCGAGGAACAGGAGACGAGCCAGATCGAGCAAGAATATGCGCTGTATCGCATTGCGGCTCGTCTGGCCGAGCGCGCCGGAAACTTTGCCCCCAACGAGCGGGCCAGGCGGCCGGACTCGCTGCTCGAAAGGGCGAAGGACTTCATCCATGAAAATGCCAGATACGATATCAGCCTGGATGACATCAGCCATGCCGCCAGCATTTCCAAGTATCACTTCCTGAGAACGTTCAGGACACAGTACGGCATTACGCCGCACCAATATGTATTGAACTGCAGGGTCAATGCCGCCCGGCGCCACCTCGAAAACGGCGAGAGTGTCATGGAGGCTGCCTTATGCTGCGGCTTTGCTGACCTCAGTCACTTCAACCGTCGTTTCAAGCGGATTTACGGCATGACACCACGACAATACCAAGCCCACATTTTCGCCTAGCAAGACAGGAAACCCTCATGCTCGCGATGCTCGCCTATGCCATAAGCGTGATGTACACGCCCGGGCCGGTGAACCTGCTCGGCCTGAATGCCGGAATCAATGGGCAAGCCAAGGAATCGACAGGATTTTTCATCGGCGTCGGCACAGCGATGTGGCTGATGCTTCTACTGTTTGGCTGGCTGGGAAGCGTGTTCATCCAGGGAAAGACACTCCTGGTCATCAGTGCGCTCGGCACGTTTTACATTCTTTACCTGTCGATCAAGATAGCCAGATCCACTCCTCACAGGACCGATGTGGATGCGGTATCGCGTCCCTTGCGCTTCAAGGAAGGGGTGTTGATGCAATTACTCAACCCCAAAGGCATCGTGGCCACACTGCCTATCGCGACCATCCAGCTACCCGCAATGCAGATAGAAGGGCCAGACCTCATCATGGTGGCGCTGCTCATCGGCGTACTGGCGACCGGCGCGCCAGGAAGCTACGCATTACTGGGCAGCGCGATGGGAAAAGCCATTCATGATCACGCCCTGCTGCGACTCGTCAATCGTATCCTGGCGCTTCTCCTGGCCCTTACAGGCCTGATCATCGGGTATGAATACGTCGCCTTGCCGCTTATCGCTTCGTAGCATCGCCCTGCCGTTCTCAAGCTTCAATGTCGGAACGCGGCGATGCGGGCCGGGGGCTCGTATTACGCCGTCTCCGGCGTCAGCTGCTGACGATGCAGCGTGTTGCCGGCGGCATCCATCAGGCTCACGGTCAACGTCTCGCTGTCGCCGTCGAGATCGACCTGGCCGAAGAATTGATAGCCCCGGGATGGCGGCAGGTTCAACTCGCCGTCGGGCGGAGCCTTCTGGAAAACCACTTCCGGCCCGAAGGTCGCGTCCAGCGCGCCGGGGCCGAAGGTGCCGGCATGCAACGGACCGCTGACGAATTCCCAGAAGGGCGTGAACTCCTGGAAACGGGCACGCTCCGGCGAATAGTGATGCGCGGCCGTGTAGTGAACATCCGCCGTCAGCCACACCACGTTGTGGATCTTGTCGTCCCGGATCGACCGCAGCAGCCTGGCGATCTCACGCTCACGCCCCAGGGGAGCGCCCGCATCCCCGTTGGCGATAGCCTCGTACGCCTCGCCATCGCTGACCACCAGACCGATGGGCATGTCCGAGGCGATGACCTTCCATGTCGCCGTGGACGCCTTCAGCGAGAGGTGCAGCCAGTCGAACTGATCCTCCCCCAGAAAAGCCGTCTGCGCGGAGCGCTCGGTCTGGCGATTGCGGCTGTTGGCGCCACGATAGGTTCGCATGTCGAGCATGAAGACCTCGAGCGAGGGCCCATACGCAAAGCGCCGATGGATGCGTCCCGGCGCGGTCGAGCGCTGGCGAATCGGGGTATGTTCGAGAAAGGCCTGACGCCCGCGCGCCGCCAACAGCGACACGTTTCTTTCCGTGTAGCGCTCGTCCTCGAGCCGCTCGCCGGGGTACCAGTTGTTGGTCGTCTCGTGATCGTCCCATTGCGCGAGCATGGGCACCTCGGCATTGAAGCGCCGCAGGTTGGCATCGAGCAGGTTGTAGGTGTGCTGGCCGCGATACTCGTCCAGCGTTTCCGCCACCTTGCGCTTGGCCGGGGTGACCACGTTGCGCCAGGTCTCGCCATTGGCGAGGGTCACGCTTTCTTCCAGAGGACCGTCGGCGTAGACGGTGTCGCCGGAGTGGATGAAGAAATCCGGACGCTGACGGCGCATGGTGTCATAGATCGTCATGCCGCCACGCGATTCATCGATGCCCCAGCCTTGCCCGACCGTATCGCCGGACCACACGAAGCGCACGTCCCGCGCCCGGGAGGGCGGCAGGCGCAGACGCCCCTCGACCGGCTCGCTCAGGGCACGCGGGTCATCCAGCGCGGCGAAACGCACGCGATAATGCAGGGTGTCGATGTCACCGAGTCCTGCGACGTCCAGCTTGCCGACCAGGCCACCGCTGGGCAGCACCTCGGGGCCGCGCAACTGCCGCGCGCCACGGAAGGCGGGATTGTCGGCCAGCTCGACGAGCATCAGGGCGGGACGGTCGCTGCGCGACCAGAGCATCGCCCGGTCGTGCAGCATGTCGCCGCTCATCACCCCCGAGGTCACGCGGGGACGCCGTGACTCGGCCAGCACGATCGACGGTGCCAGCGACGCCGCGCCGAGCGCGACCCCGGCCTTGACGCCCCACCCCAATACATCGCGACGGGAATAACGCATTGCCCCCTCCCCACTGAGTGTCCATGACATGCGCGGTATCCATGAACCCTCAGCATCGGGCGCGGCCATGACGCCGGCATGGCAAGCGCGTGACGATTGGATGGCAGGGGACGTGCCGCGGCCTAGGTCGTCAAGCGCTGCAGCGCGTAATTCGCGATCGCCGTATCCTGGACCCCGGTTCCGGTGAGATCGCAGACGGTGATGCTGGCCTCCGACAAGCGCAGCGGCAGTCGCTTGTCGATGACCTCGCCGAGCTCGTATACCTTGAAGGGAACCTCGGCGCGTGCCTCGCCGGCCTTGACGAAGGCCTTGAGTTCGCCGTTGCACTCGCTTTGCGCGCGAGTATCGCAGACGAAGGCGTCGGCACGCGTCATCACGCTGTCGGCGAGCTCGCGCTTGTCCGGGCTATCCGAGCCCATCGCCGTGACGTGCACGCCTTCGGGCAGGTCGGCGGCTTCCAGAATCGGCGCCGTCGAGGGCGTGGCGGTGACGATGATATCCGCCGCGCGGCAGGCCGCATGCACATCGTCGTGCACGTTGACCGTCAAGCCGCGCTGCCGCAGGCGCTCGGCATACGCCTCGGCGGCCTCGCGGCGGCGCGCCCAGACGTCGACGCTGTCGATGTCTCGCACCAGGCGCAACGCCTCGATCTGCAGCTCGGCCTGCTCGCCCGCGCCGAGCACCGCCACGCGGCGACTGTTCTCGCGCGCCAGGTACCTGGCCGACAAGGCGCCGGCCAAGGCAGTACGCACCGCCGTCAAATAGCCTTCATCGAAGAGCACGGCGTCCACCACCCCGGTCCGGGCCGAGAACACCATCATCAGCCCGTTGAGGCTGGGCAGCCCCTGCTTGGGATTGTCGAAGAAGCCCGGGCTCACCTTGATGGCGAAGCGCTCGAAACCGCGAATGTGCGCGGTCTTGACGTCGACCTCCCCGTTGGCCTCTTCGATGGCCATCGACAGGATCGGCGGCTGCACGACCTCGCCGCGTCCCAGTGCCGCGAAGCCTGACTCGATGGCGGCCAGGGCTGCCGTATCCAGGGACACGGCGGCCTCGATCGCCTCGCGTTGGTGGAGTTGCATGACGTCCTCCCGTCGGCAAATAGAGAAAGAGAGAAGCCGGGAACACTTACCGGCCGGCGAGCGCCCGGGCGCGGTCGAGGGTATCGAGCGAGACGCCGTTACCGGAGACGATCAGTGCGACACGCTGGCCGCGAATGTCGAGGGCATGCTCGTCGAGCGCCGCCAGCCCCACGGCCGCCGCACCCTCGACCAGCATTTTCTCGGTAGCGAGCAATTCGACCATGGCGCGGGCGATGGCGACTTCCGACACCTGATGATGATCGTCCATCACGCTGCGCACCAGGTTGAGGGTGTAACGATTGTTCAGGCCGATACCGCCGCCCAGCGAGTCGCCGAGACTGGCGACCTCCTCGACGTTTACCGGATGCCCGGCCTGCAGGCTCTCCCACATGGCCGCTCCCCGGGCGAGGCTGACACCGGTCACGCGCGTCGCCGGACGAATCGCCTTCACGGCTGCCCCGATACCGCCCAGCAGGCCGCCGCCGGACAGCCCGACGATGACCCGGTCGAGCGCCGGCTGATCTTCCATGAGTTCGAGGCCGATGGTGCCCTGCCCGCTCACGATCAGCGGATCGTCGAAGGGGGGAATCGCCGTCATGCCCGAGGCCACCAGGCGATCGACCTCGGCGAAGGCATCATCCTGACTGTCTCCGACGCGGCGGGCCTCGGCGCCCAGCGCCTCGATGGCCTCGACCTTGTTCTCGGGCACCAGGCGCGATACGCAGATGGTCGCCGGCAGCCCGAGCTGACGCGCCGCATACGCCACGGCGCGCCCATGGTTGCCCGTCGAGGCCGTGGTCACACCGCGCGCCAACGCCTCGCGTCCGTCCCGTTCGAGCAAGGCCGCGAGCATGTTGGTGGCGCCGCGCAGCTTGAACGCGCCGGTGGGCTGGCAGGTCTCCAGCTTGAGGAACACGTCGGCCGCGAAACGCCGCGACAGCGCCTGCGAACGTACCAGCGGCGTGCGCGTCACCTGCCCCTGCAGGCGCGCACGCGCCCGGTAGATCGATGCCAGGCTGATATCGGGCTGGGACTCGGTCATGGATCGCTCTCTCGTCGCCTGCCACGGGCTCGCCCTGTCCACGGTAGGCAAGCCACGTTCACGCTTTCAAGTCCCCCGAGCGGGTCAGCTCGTCGGTCACCTTGTCCACCGCCCGCTTGGCGCGGGCCACGATCTCGTCGACCTCCGCACGAGTCGTCACCAGCGGCGGCGCAAAGCCGAGGATGTCGCCCTGCGGCATGGCACGCGCGATCAGGTTCTCGCTCATCGCCGCGGCACTCACCCGCGGCCCGACCTTGAGGGCCGGATCGAAGAACGCCCGCCTGGCCGGCGCGGGCGAGAACTCCAGCGCCGCCAGCATGCCCACGCCTCGCACCTCGCCGACCAGCGGGTGCTCGCCGAACGTCTGCTGCATGCATTGCTGCAGATAGGCGCCGGTCTCGGCGGCATTGGCGGTCAGCCCTTCGCGCTCGATGATCGCCAGGTTGGCGAGGCCGGCGGCACAGCCCAGGGCGTGGCCGGAGTAGGTCCAGCCATGGCCGATGGGGCCGAACTCGCCCGTGCCCTGCTCCAGCACCTGCCACACGCGATCGCCGACGATGACCCCGGAAAGCGGCTGGTAGGCGCTGGTCAAGCCCTTGGCGATGGTGATCAGGTCGGGCTTGATGGCGTAATGATGGCTGCCGAAGTCGGCGCCGATGCGACCGAAGCCGCAGACCACCTCATCGGCGATCAGCAGCACGTCGTACTTGGCAAGCACACCCTGGATCGCCTCCCAGTAACCCTCGGGCGGCGGCACGATGCCCCCGGTGCCCAATACCGGCTCGCCGATGAAGGCCGCCACGGTCTCCGGCCCTTCGGCCAGGATCATCTCCTCGAGCTTGGCGGCACAATGCGCGGAAAAGTCGCGCTCGCTCATGCCCTCGCGCTCGGCGCCACGATGATAGTAGTAAGGCGCCTCGGTATGCAGGATGCCCTCGATGGGCAGGTCGAAGTGGTCGTGGAAGGCCTTGAGCCCCGTCAGCGAGCCGGAGGCGATGCCGGATCCGTGATACCCCCGCTGACGCGCGATCACCTTCTTCTTCTGCGGCCGTCCCAGCACGTTGTTGTAATAACGCACGATCTTGAGCTGGGTCTCGTTGGCGTCACTCCCCGACATCCCGTAATAGACCTTGGACATCCCGGGGCCCGCCAGCTCGAGGATCTTCTCGGAAAGCTGGATCTGCGGCTCGTTCGAATGGCCGACGTAGGTGTGGTAATACGCCAGCTCCAGTGCCTGGCGGTGAATCGCCTCGGCGACCTCGGTACGGCCGTAACCGATATTGACGCAATAAAGCCCCGCGAAACCATCGATGAACTCGCGGCCGTCCTTGTCGACGACATGGATGCCTTCACCGCCGGCCATCACGCGTCCCGGCGCCTCGCCATGGGCGAAATCGCGCAGATGCGTGGAGGCGTGAAAGGTCACCTTGCGGTCGCGATCGATCAGGTTTTGGTGCTGACTCATGGCATTCTCCCATCATTGTCTCGGCTCACGCCGATAAACCGAACGTCAAAAACGACGTAGAACTCATTTCCCACCCACGATGACGAGCGCCGGAGGCAAGGCGGCGTGAGGGTCCTTTGCCATGGATGGCAAAGGTAGCGCCCAGGGAAGGGTTCACAGCGCCCTCGCGACGTCTTGTCACCGGCAAAGCCCTCTTGACCTTGCCGGGTCGTGAAAGAAACGTTTATCAAGTCACGCGCACTTTGTTGGCTCGTGATTCGTGACAACGAGCCTAGCTTCCGGACACGGAGCCCAACGCTCCCAGGCAGTAATACTTGGTCTCCAGATATTCCTCGATGCCGGCGGTGCCGCCTTCGCGGCCGAGGCCGGACTGCTTGACGCCGCCGAAAGGCACCGGCGGGCCGGTCATCTTCACCGAGTTGATCGCCACCATGCCGTATTCCAGGGCCCGCAGGAGCTTCCAGATGCGCCGAATGTCGTGGGTATAGACATACGCCGCCAGGCCATACTCGGTGTCATTGGCCAGCTTGATGACCTCATCGTCGTCCTTGTAGGCGGTGATGCCGGCCACCGGCGAGAAGTTCTCCTCGCGCCAGACCTTCATGTACGGCGTCACCCCGGTGAGCAAGGTGGGCATGAAGAAGTTGGGGCCCGGCGCCATGGACTGATCGCCGTGCACCAGGGTCGCCCCCCGCGAGATGGCGTCGTCGACGATGGCGGCGGCCTTTTCCACCGCCTGCTGATGGATCAGCGGCCCCAGATCGATGTTGGTCACCAGCCCGTTCCCGACCTTGAGGGCTTCCATGCAGGCGACGAACTGCTCGACGAACTCGTCATGGATCGACTCGTGGACCAGAACCCGGTTGGCCGCCAGGCAATCCTGACCGCTGGTCTGGAACTTGGCGGCCACCGCGGCACGCGCGGCTTCGGCGGGGTCCATGTCGGGCCCGACGATGAACGGCGCATTGCCGCCCAGCTCCAGGGAGACACGCTTGACGCTATTGGCGGACTGCTCCAGCAACAGCCGTCCCACGCGGGTGGAGCCGGTGAACGATAGCGCCTTGACGCGGTCCTCGTCGCACAGCAGCTGGGACACCTCGGCCGGCTCGCCCAGTACCACGTTGAAGACCCCGGCGGGAATCTCCGCCCGTTCGGCGAGTTCTGCCAACGCCAGTGCGGAGAACGGCGTCTCGCCGGCCGGCTTGACGATGACCGTGCATCCCGCCGCCATCGCCGCGGCGGCCTTGCGCGTGATCATTGCCAGCGGGAAGTTCCAGGGCGTGATCAACGCCGCCACTCCGACCGGTTCCTTGAGCGTCCCCAGTGCGGCATTGGGAATATGGCTGGGAATGGTCTGACCGAAGGTGCGCTTGCCTTCCTCGGCGAACCATTTGATGAAACTGGCACCGTATTCGACCTCACCCCGCGCGTCGGGCAACGGCTTGCCCTGCTCCCGTGTCATGATGATCGCCAGATCCTCGCGGTGCTCGATCAGCAGGTCATACCATGCCAGCAGCCGCTCGGCGCGCTCGTCGGCACGCAATGCCCGCCACTGGACGAAGGCGCTGTCCGCGGCGTCCACCGCGCCGCGCAATTGAGGTGCCTCGAGCCAGGGAATGTGCCCCAGCACTTCACCGGTGGCGGGATCGACGACCGCTTCTTCGCGACCCCCATCGCCATGGGTCCATTTGCCATCGATATAGGCGTACTGACGCAATAGACGCGGATCGTTGAGTTTCATGCTACCTCCCGAGAAACGAGCCGGCCCTGGCGTTGCTTTCAACGCGGTACCGGAAGGGTCGTGGCGGATGGCGTGCATCCGATGGCCCTAGGGTAAGGCAGCACGAAAGAGGAGAGTTTTTGTCTCGCGGGGCGGGAAAGACGGTTTTTTTTCGAGTCTCGACGCCAAATCGAGGTTTTTTCTGCACGCCCGCCATCGCCGCATCGTCGATGGCGGGCGTGCCGGGGCTCAGATGTCGTGACGGGGCAGCAGATGCAGTTTGCGCAGGCGTTCGTGGGCATCCATGTAATCGGCGGCGGGCACCGCCCGATACACGTTGTCGCCGGCAACGTGCTTGACCAGCACGCGACGCTCGCCGGCGGCACACGCCTCCCCCTTGCCATGCAGGGTGACGACGACCTCGGGGTCGCTCTCCAGCGTCGCCTGGCACCGCCCTTCCGCGTCACTGGCTTCGCGCACGACGACGGTTTCGCCCAGCAACCAGCGCGGCGATGCGCGACGCGAATGGTGAAACCGCCGGGCCAGAGCGTGACAGGCACCGACACTCGGCGATGCCGCCAGCGCGAACGCCGCCCAGATGGCCAGAAAGCCCAGCGGCAAGCGCAATAATCCCAGCGGCAGCCAATGCAGTACCAGGCTCAGGGCAAAGGCGATGGGCGTGGCCATCACGATCAGCGTGCTCAGGGCGAATGAAGCCGGCACGCCTGCAAAGCCCAGGGAAATCAGGGTGCTCGCCAGATGGTCGTCACGCAGGCTGTCATGGTCGAAACACGAGACGCGAATCACGCGCACGGCGACCAGCAGCCAGTACACGGCTACCAGTGCCAGCAAGGCGAGAAAAAAGGCGAATGGAAACCCCAATGCAGTCTGGATGAGCAGTTCCATGACGGCACCTCCCGGGTGATCCCGATGATTGAGCGGCGTGCTCCCCGGCGGGAGCGAAAGGAAACGCAGTCAGGACGTCCGCGCTTCCCGGCGGCGTCGCCTCGGTGCTTCCTCGATCGGCATCGAACGGTTCCGGGTTCGACGCGTACCTGGCAGCGTTGTGTATCGGGCGACGCTCATGTAGTACCGATAGCGTAGCGTCATGCGCGCCGGGACGCGTCACGACTTTGGTCGCAACGCCATGCGCGACGACGCCTCAATCCGTCGCGCTGGCATCGCGCGTCTCGATATCGTGCATGGCGCGCACTACCAGCGCACGCTCCACGCCCAGTTCGCGCGCGGCACTCGCCGGCGGGACCTCGCCGAGCAGTTCGCGCAGGGCCAGCAGGGTGGCCGTCAGCGGTGGTTCTCCACCACGCCGATGGCGCTCGACCGCCGCCATCACTACCGCGTCGTCGAGCGCCGCCAGCCGTTCGCGCCAGCGCATCAGGCGATCCGCCGGCTGGGCTCCAGGCGCACGGCCACCGCCTTGGAGGTGGGGGTGTCGGTGCCCACGCCGACGCTTTCCAGCGGCACCAGCGCATTGGTCTCGGGATAATAGGCGGCAGCGCATCCCTCGGGCGTGTCATAGGCGACGAGCTTGAAGGACGGCGCACGGCGGGGCTCACCGTCATGATCGAGACCGACCAGATCGACCCACTGGCCGCTTTCGAGCCCCAGCCTCGCCAGATCGTCGGGATTGACGAACACCACCCGACGCTGGCCCTTGATGCCTCGATAGCGATCGTCGTAGCCGTACACTGTGGTGTTGTACTGATCGTGACTGCGCAGCGTCTGCAAGGTCAGCCAGCCTGCCTCGCGGCGTGTGTGCAGCCGTTGATGCATCACCGCCTCGGGAAGCGGCGCGCTCGAGAAGGTCGCCCGTCCGGAAGGCGTGTCGAAGCGGCGCTGGCTGGCGGCGTTTTCCAGCCAGAAGCCACGTGCCTGGCGCAAACGCGCGTTGAAATCCTCGAAGCCGGGAATCACCGCCTCGATCTCGTCGCGGATACGATCGTAATCCGCCACCAGGCCAGCCCAGTCGACGACACCGGGCGCCACCCCGCGGCGCGGCAGCACCCGCGCCAGCGTCGCCTCGGCGATCCCGGCGATGATCGCCGGCTCCGAACGCAGCCACTCGGAGGCCGGTGCCTGGATCCCCGCACTGCCATGCACCATCGACATCGAATCCTCGACGCTGACTTCCTGCGACGCTCCGGTCTCGCCCTGACGATCGATCTCGGTACGGCCCAGACACGGCAGAATCAAGGCATCGCCACCGACCATCAGGTGGCTGCGATTGAGCTTGGTGCTGATCTGCACGTTGAGCGACAACCGGCGGAAGGCACGCTCGGTCCGCTGGCTGTCCGGCGTGGCCCGGGTGAAGTTGCCGCCCAGGCCGATGAAGACCTCGGCCTCGCCTTCTTCCAGTGCACGAATGGCGCCCACCGTGTTGTGGCCGGGGGCGCGCGGCATGGCGACGCCATAACGCGTCTCCAGGGCATCGAGCAGCCAGGCGGGGGCCTTTTCGTCGATGCCCATGGTGCGATCGCCCTGCACGTTGGAATGCCCGCGCACCGGACACGCCCCGGCGCCGGGGCGCCCGATGTGTCCGCCCAGCAACAGCAGGTTGACCAGCTCGCGCACGGTATCCACCGAGTGCTCGTGCTGGGTGATGCCCATCGCCCAGGTCACGATCATGCGCTCGGCGCCGGCGACGATGCTCGCCACCTCCTCGAGCTGGCTGCGCGTCAGCCCGGCCTGATCCTCGAGGGTCGCCCAGGGCGTGGCCTCGACCCGTGCCCGCCACGCCTCAAGGTCGGCGGTGTGCGAGGCGATGAAGTCGCGGTCCGGCGTGAAGCGGCCTTGCGCTTCCAGCGCGAACAACGCCTTGGCGATGCCGCGTGCCGCCGCCATGTCGCCGCCCATCTTGGGCTGATAGTAATGCGAGGAAATGCGATGACTGCCGTGAGTCAGCATTTCGCGCTTGTTCTGGGGATCGGCGAAGCGTTCCAGGCCGCGCTCCTTGAGCGGATTGAAGCTGACGATGCGCGCGCCCCGCTCCGCCGCACGGCGCAAATCGCCGAGCATGCGGGGATGGTTGGTCCCCGGGTTCTGCCCGAAGACCAGGATGGTGTCGGCATGCTCGAAGTCTTCCAGTTGCACGGTACCCTTGGCGACACCGAGGCTGGCCTTCATGCCCACGCCGCTGGCCTCGTGGCACATGTTCGAGCAGTCCGGAAAATTGTTGGTGCCGTAAAGTCGCACGAACAGCTGATAAAGGTAGGCAGCCTCGTTGCTGGCCCGCCCGGAGGTATAGAACAGTGCCCGGTCGGGGTCGGGCAGCGCCGCCAGACGCTCGGCGATCAAGGCGAACGCCGCGTCCCAGTCGATGGGCACGTAGCGATCGCGGGTCGCGTCGTAGCGCATGGGCTCGGTGAGCCGCCCCTGGTCCTCGAGACGAAAATCGTCCCACTCGCGCAGCTCGCTCAGCGTATGACGCTCGAAAAAGCGCCGCGTGACGCGTTTCTTGGTGCTTTCCCAGGCCACGGCCTTGACGCCGTTTTCACAGAATTCGAACGACGAGCCATGCAGGGGGTCGCCCCACGCACAGCCGGGGCAATCGAAGCCCTGCGGCTGATTGGTGGCCAGCAAGGCACGCACGCCCTTGAGCGGCGCCTGGCTACGCTTGAGATGTCGCCCCACGCTATGCATCGCGCCCCAGCCCCCGGCCGGGCCGGTGTAGGGTTCGACGCTGGGCGCACGGGTCAGCGCCGGATCCGATGCGGGCACCCGGGACGTCATGTCCGGCGACGCCGCGTCGGCGGCCTCGCGTTCAGTGGAAGCGGAAGGTTCGACAGTGGAAGACATAAAGCACTCGATACGTGATAAGCGATACTGCGATCAACGGCACCGTGGAAACCACCCGGAAAGGCGCCGGTGAACCGTGGAAGAAAGGGAAGCGGCCGGATGCGCCGCAGCGTCACGTCACCGTGTCGTCGGCACTCGCCGGGCCACTGAGACGCTCCAGACGCCGGCCACGGTGGCAACAGATGAGGTTGAGGTCGCAGGCCCGCGCGATCTCGACCGCCAGGGACGAAGGCAACGACAGCGTGGCCAGCGTGGTGATCCCGGCACGCACGGTCTTCTGCACCAGTTCCATGCTGCAGCGGCTGGAAAGCAGCACCGCCGCCGGCATCGCCTGACGCGTCAAGCCATCGCCGATGATCCGGTCCAGCGCGTTATGGCGACCGATGTCCACCCCGCGTGCCAGCACTTCGCCGTTTTCCGCCAGACCCAAGGCGGTATGCAGCCCCGGACGCGCATGCCGCTGGAGGCGCTCGATACCCTTCAGCAGCGCCTCGGGCGCTAGCGGCGCGCGCGATGGCAGCCGCGTCAGGCCCTGCATCAACTGCGCCTCCTCGGCCACCCCACAGGCGCCGCAGCTCGACACCGAGGCATCCGCGCGCCGCAACCCGGCTGCACGTGCTTCGACCCGGGGCGACACCGACAGACGCACCGCCAGTCCATGGCGCAACCGCGACAGATGCACTGCCTCCACCTCCGCGGCCCGTGCGATCCACCCGGCAGTGAACGCATGCCCCAGCGCCAGTGGCTCGAGCGCCTCGGGTGTCGCCAGCAGCGTCACCATGGCGGTGTCGTTGAGCGTCAGGGTGATCGGCTGTTCCTGCGGGCCCTCCAGCGCACGCAACGGCCGGCCACACTGGTCGTCGTAACGCGCGATGGCGGAAAAGGCATGCGATGTCATCGGCTCTGGTGGCATGTGAAGGTTCCATCGGGACACGAAATGACCGACGCGAAGCTCATCGCTCGCGACGACCGCCCAACGATTCGGCGCGGTCTCGATCCGCAGTGCGACAGGCACGCCACTCTGCGGTACGGGTGACGGCGCGACCTCTATCCTTCACCCTAGCGCGCCCTGCACCTCTGGACCAATCGAACTAGGCGATGCATCGATAGAGCCCCTCGATCAAGTCGCGGGGGTTGCCATCTGCCACAGGTCGAGCACGGCTTGCAGACGACGTCCTCGCGGCGTTCCCTGTGGCCACAGCAAGCCGACACGATCGCCCTCGCCGGGCAGGCGGCGCGCCACGAGGTCCAGCGCCCCCTCGCCACCTTGCAACCAGCGGCGGCGAACGAACTGCTCGGGCAGGATCGACACGCCCAGCCCCGCCAGCAGCCACTCTCCCAATGCCGCGGTGGCATCGGTTTCCAGGGCGGGCGTCAGCGTCAAGCCGTGAGCCGCCAGGCGCATTTCCAGCAGGTGGCGCTGATGCATGTCCGGCGTCAGCAGGCACAGCGGGTACTCGACCAGCTGCGACCACTGCGGCGCCTCGGGCAAGGCAAAATGCGCAGGGGACGCCACCAGGGCGGGGTACTCGTCGAACAGGGGGCGGTGCGCGAACCCCGCCATCGCCGGCGCATCCAGATAGCCGATGACCAGATCCAGGCCACCGTCTTCCAGCCCCTGCGCCAGCATGGGCGTCGCCAGTTCGCGCACGCGCAGGACCAGACCGGGATGCGCGGCGCGCAGCGTCGGCAGCCATTCGGTGAGTGCATTCAGTGCGGTGGGAATCACCCCAAGGGTCAGGCGGCCGACCAGCGGCGCCGGGGACGCCAGGTCACCGCGCAGGGCCTCGAACTCGCCAAGGATGCGGCGTGCATGGCCCAGGACCCGCTCGCCCTCGGCGGTGAAGCCCTCGAAGCGATGACCACGACGAATCAACGGCGTGGCCAGTTCCTCCTCGAGCTGCCGCAGGCGCGCCGACAGGGTCGGCTGGGTCACATGGCACGCCTTGGCGGCGCGACCGAAGTGACGCTCTCGCGCCAGGGCACATAAAAAGGCGAGTTGGCGATGATCCATGGTGCGCTACGAGGCGTCGTCGTGCAGCGATAACGGCGGCGTGGTGCGCTTCACGGTCTTGGTGACGATATAGGTGAAGTAGCGCTCGATGCCCAGGTCGGACATCAGCCAGGCATCGATGGTGCGCTGATAGGCATCGATGGAATCGGCCTCGAACTTGACCAGATAATCGACACCGCCGCCCACCGCCACGCATTCGGTCACCTCCGGCGTGTCGGCGACGGCCTTCTCGAAGCGCGCGAAGCTCGCCGCATGATGGGTCCCGAGTTCGATCTGCACCCACACCGGAGTGCGCTTGACGACCCGCGACGGATCGAGGCGTGCGCCATAGCCCTGGATGACGCCGGCCTTCTCCAGGCGACGCACGCGCTCCCAGCACGGGCTGACCGAGAGGTTGATCGCCTCGGCCAGCTTCGATTTGGTGATGCGCCCGTCATGCGACAGGATGTCGAGGATCTTGAGATCGTAGCGATCGAGTTTCATGCGGCGTGGCGGTCCTTCCTCAACGCTCGAGACTGTCGACGACTTGCGCGATCACCGCGATGGTATCGCCCATGTTGAGCTGTGACGGGAAACGTCGCGCCACCAGCACGCCATCGCGCTGGGCCCGGTAGACGACCGGCTCGCTGCCGGTGCGCGTCATGTCGTAGACGCGTGCGATCACATCGCCGCGACGCACCGTTTCGCCCAGTGCGAAGGCCATCTCCAGCAGGCCGCTGTGCTCGCTCTGGACATAGCAGGACGCATCGGGCATGTCCACGTACACCTGCGGCTCGGCGGGCGTCTCCAGCGTCCCTTCGACCAACCCGTAATGGATCAGGAAGTTGCGCACGCCGCGCTCGGCGATGGCCATGCGCTCCGGTGTCGTGGTGCCGCCCCCGCCCAGCTCGGTGGTCACGAAGGTCTTGCCCTGCGATTCCACGGCGGTGTCGTACAGCTTGGTGGCATCGAGCTCGAACATCATCATCGCCACCGGAGCGCCGAAGGCCACGGCGCCGGCCAGGCTGTGCGCTTCCTGGTCGCGATCGTCGAGGCGATGCGCGGCGGCGAACGGCAGGATGTCCAGGGTACGGCCGCCGGAATGCAAGTCCAGCGCCACGTCGCACATCGGCACCAGCTCGCGGGTGAAGTAGTCGGCGATCTGCTCGGTGACGCCGCCGTCCGGGTTCCCGGGGAAGCTGCGGTTGAGGTTGCCGCCATCCAGGCCCGAGGTGCGCTTGCCGGCGGTCGCGGCGGGCACGTTCATGATCGGCACGATGATCACGCGGCCGCGCACGTCCTCGGCCCGCAGCGTGTTGCTGAGCTTGAGCAGTGCAGTGATGCCTTCGTATTCATCGCCGTGGTTGCCGGCGGTGAGCAGCGCCGTGGGCCCGGGGCCGTTGTTGATCACGGTGACCGGAATCATCACCGCGCCCCAGGCCGACTCATCGGTGGAGATCGGCAGTTTGAGAAATCCGTGCTGCACGCCTTCGGCGTCGAAATCGACGGTGGGTGACACCGGGCTGGGTCGCTTGCTCATGTCATGTTCTCCTCGTCTCGCGTCCCACGGCTCAGCACACGAAGAGCTGGCGGGGGAAGTTGGCCAGCGTCTCGCAGCCAGTCTCGGTAATCAGAATGCTTTCGGTGATTTCCAGGCCCCAGTCGTCCTCCCAGAGCCCCGGCATGAAGTGGAACGTCATCCCCGGCTCGAGGATGGTGTCGTCGGATGGACGCAGGCTCATGTTGCGCTCGCCCCAGTCCGGGGGATAGCTGATGCCGATCGAGTAGCCGCAACGCGCCCCGCCCCGATCGAAGCCATACTTGTCCATCGCCGCGCCCAGCGCCATGGCGATGTCGGCGGTGCGATTGCCCGGCTTGGCCACCGCCAGGCCGTTCTCGATCCCCTCGAGCAGGGCCGACTCGGCACGGATGAACGCACTCGGCGGCGTGCCCAGGAACACCGTGCGCGACATCGGCGCATGGTAGCGCTTGTAGACCCCGGCGATCTCGAAGAAGGTGCCCTCGCCCTGGCGGAACGGCGTATCGTCCCAGGTCAGGTGCGGCGCGGCGGCATCCTTGCCGGTGGGCAGCATGGGCACGATGGCCGGATAATCGCCACCGAAGACGCGACCATCGGGATCGGTCCAGCCCTCGATGCCCACCCGGTAGATCTCGGAGACCAGCTTGCTCTTGGGCAGGCCCGGCTGAATCACCTCGAGGATGCGCGAATGCATGCCCTCGACGATCCTCGCCGCGATACGCATGTACTCGATTTCCTGCGGCGACTTGATCGCCCGGCACCAGTTGACCAGCGAATTGGCATCCTCGAAACGGGCATGCGGCAGCTCACGCACGAGGCTCAGGTACGCCTTCGCCGAGAAATAGTAGTTATCCATCTCCATGCCGATGATACCGTTGTGCCACCCTCGATCCGGCAGGATCGACTGCGCCAGGTATTCCATGGGATGCATATCGGGATTCTGGACGTAATAATCCGGGTAATAGGTGATGTTGTCCGGATGGATCCAGCAGGTGCGCAGCGCACCGTTGGCATCCATGCGACGCCCGTACCAGACCGGCTCGCCTTCGAGGCCGAGCAGCACGCACTGATGGACATAAAAGGACCAGCCATCGTAGCCCGTCAACCACGCCATGTTGGACGGATCGCTGACGATCAGCACGTCGATCCCTCGATGCGCCATGGCCGAACGCACCTTGTGCAGCCGGCTGGCGTATTCCTCACGAGTGAAAGGCAGGGAAACCTGAGACATGAAGCCACTCGCCCGACAGAATTGCTCATCCCTGTTCTCCCGGACGGGAGGCAGGACCATGCATTCGATGAAATGAATTGTACTGACATAAGGAAGGGGAAAATCAGTACAATTGTCGATCAATGCGTCGCCGACGATACTAGCATTCACGCTCAGCGTGCCGTCAAAGGCTTTATTGTGTCATGACAATTGACCTGACTCCGTATCTGCCGTCCCAGGGGCCCAAGTATCTCGCCATCGCCCGAGCGCTCGCCGAAGCCATTCGTCAGGGCGAACTCACGCCGGGCACGCGTCTGCCGCCGCATCGGTGCCTCGCCGACGCACTGGCGGTCAGCGTCCAGACCGTCTCGCGGGCCTATGCCCAGGCGGAAAAGATGGGCCTGGTGCAGGCTCGGGTGGGCAGCGGTACCTGGATCAACACGCTCGACGACAGCCAGGAGGCGGAATACCTGCGCAGCGCGGACCTCCCCACGGAGGGCGCGCCGGTGGACCTGTCCATCGCCCACCCCGTCTGTCCGCCCGGCCATCATCTGCGCTTTCGCGAGACGCTGCGCGAGGTGGCGGACAGCGCGCATCCCGACGCCATCGACGCGTGCCGCCCCATCGCCGGACTCGCGCATCAGCGCGAGCGTGCCAGTCACTGGCTTCAGGAAACGCTCGGCGTCCCCGGCACCCCCGACGACCGCGTGCTGTGCAACGGCGCCGCCCACGGCGTCATGCTGGCCATCGCCACGCTGGTTCAACATGGCGATGTCGTGCTCACGGAAGCGCTCACCGATCATGGCCTGATCGCCCTGTCGCGCACGCTGGGTCTGCAACTGCGCGGCGTGGCAATCGACGAGCAAGGCGTGATTCCCGAGGCCCTCGACGCTGCGTGCCGCCGCTATCATCCGCGCGCGGTGTGCCTGACGCCGACCCAGCACAACCCCACCGGCGCGACCATGGATGCCGACCGGCGCGACGCCATCGCCGAGGTGCTGGCACGCCACGGCACCTGGTTGATCGAAGACGACACCCATGCCCTGCTCGAGCCCCCGGGACTGACGCCGCTGACCGCTCGCCTGCCGCGCCAGAGCTTTCATGTCACCAGCCTCACCAAGGCCACCGTGCCGGGGCTGAGAGCCGGCTACCTGAGCGTGCCGCGCGGCCAGTTGCACCACACCCTGCCGCGCCTGCGCGCGACCAGCTGGATGGCCACGCCCCTGATTTTCGAGATCGCCGACCGCTGGCTGGCCGATGGCAGCGTCGAGGCCCTGGCCGAGGAACAGCGCCAGCTGCTCGCCGAACGCCAGCAATTGACCCGCTCGCGCCTGCAGGGCCATGTCATGGCCTCGCGCCCCACGGGGCTGCATGTCTGGCTCGCCTTGCCACGCGCGTGGCGTGCCGAGGAGCTCCAGCAGCAAGCGCTGCGCGAAGGCCTGGCGATCGCCACCGCGCAGCCGTTCATGGTGGGACAGGGAGCGCCGCCGCAACGCGTCCGCCTGAGCCTCGGCGCCGAAAACGACCTCGAGCGTTTCGATCAGGGCCTGACGATTCTCGCGCGATTGCTCGGCGAAGCCCCGCCACCAATGCTACAAAACGTATGACGCGATGACGCACCGGGCGGTTGCCCGCCGTCACGCACGCCACTCATTCACCATCGATCCGCACGCCAATCGATTCGTACGCCACGAGGTTTTCATGCGCATCCTGATTCATGCCGACGACGCCGCGCTCTGGAAGGAGCGACTCGCCGCGAGGCTGCCCGACGCCACCTTCGCCATCAGCGGCGAAACCCGCGATTTCCAGGCCGACTACCTGGTGGCATGGAAGCCGCCGGCCTCGCTGTTCGACGCTCAGCCCGCACTCAAGGGGATCGTCAACCTCGGCGCCGGCGTGGATGCACTGCTCAACAATCCCTCGCTCCCCCAGGACATTCCCATCGTCAAGCTGCGCGATGCCGGCATGGGCGAGTTGATCGCCGATTACGTGCGCTATGGCGTGCTCCACTTCCAGCGCGACTTCGACCGCTACCGTCGCCAGCAGCACCGTGCCGAGTGGCGGGAACATGCCGTCACGCCCAAGCGCGAGTGGCGTGTGGGGGTGCTCGGCCTGGGCGCCATCGGACTGCACGTCGCCCAGCGTCTCGCCGACGACGGCTACCCGGTGCATGGCTGGAGCCGTTCGCCCAAGGCCATCAATGGCATCACCTGCCATCACGGCGACGATGGCCTGACAACCCTGCTGGAACAGGTGCATACCCTGGTCACGCTGTTGCCCGACACCCCGGCCACGCGACACGTCATCAATCACGAGACGCTGGCCGCGCTGCCCCACGGCGCCGGCCTGATCAACCCCGGGCGCGGCACGCTGATCGACGAAGCCGCCCTGCTCGAGGCGCTGGGCACCGGGGAGGAAGAAAACGGCCGGCTGCGCGGCGCCATGCTCGACGCCTTCCCCACGGAGCCGCTGCCCGGCGACAGCCCCTTGTGGTCGCATCCGCGCCTGTGGATCACGCCGCACATGGCCGGACCGACCCCCGTCAACGAGGCCGCCGAGCAGGTCGCCAAGGCCCTCGGCGCCATGCATGCCGGCGAGGCCATCGACACCGTGGATCCCAAGGCGGGTTATTGAGCCGCGAGCGCCTCGGCGTCCTCGCGCCCCGTCATCGGCACCCGTGCGCCCCGGGCATCGAAGACATGGCAATGAGCCACCGGCAATGCCAGCGACAAGCGCTGCCCCTCGCGGGCGGCGTGGGCGCCGTCCAGACGCACCACCAGCCAGGTCTCGACACCAGGCAGGCGCGTATACGCCAGGGTGTCCGCGCCTAGCGGTTCGAGCATCTCGACCGTCACGTCCAGTGTCGCGGCCGCCTCCTCCGAGGCAGTCGCTTCGACGAGGTGTTCCGGCCGGATGCCGAGGGTCGCCGCATCTCCCTCGGGCAGGATCGCGGGAAGCGCGACCTGGGCGCCATTGGGCAGCACCACGCCGCCAGCGTGCGCCGTCACGGGCAGGAAGTTCATCGCCGGCGAGCCCAAAAAGCTTGCCACGAAGCGTGTCGCCGGTCGTGCGTAGAGCGCCATCGGCGTGCCGCACTGCTCGACGTGACCGCCGTTCATCACCACCAGGCGATCCGCCAGCGTCATCGCCTCCACCTGGTCGTGCGTGACGTAGACCGAGGTGATGCCGAGTCGCTTCTGCAGGCGCCGGATTTCCAGACGCATCTGCACCCGCAGCTTGGCATCGAGGTTGGAAAGCGGCTCGTCGAAGAGAAACACCTGGGGCTCGCGGATGATCGCCCGCCCCATTGCCACCCGCTGCCGCTGCCCGCCGGAGAGCTGGCGCGGACGTCGCTCGAGCAGGTCGTCGAGCCCCAGCAAGGCGGCGGTATTCGCCACCCGACGGCGGATTTCGTCCTTGGGCGTGCCTCGGTTCTTCAGGGCATAGGCCATGTTGCCGGCCACGCTCATGTGCGGATACAGCGCGTAATTCTGGAACACCATCGCGATGTCGCGCGCGGCGGGTTCCAGCTCGTTGACGCGCCGTCCGTTGATCGCGAGCTCGCCCGCGGTGATCGGCTCCAGCCCCGCCAGGATACGCAGCAAGGTCGACTTGCCGCACCCCGACGGCCCGACCACCACGATCAGCTCGCCATCGGCGACGCTCAGGTCGATGCCGTGCAGGGCCGTCATGCCATTGGGATAGCGTTTGCGAATGCCGTCGAGTCGTAAGGTCGCCATATCGAATCCTCATTGGGCGCCGGTCGACACCGGACGCGCTCATTTTTCGCTGTCGACCAGCCCTTTCACGAAATAGCGCTGCATCAACAGGATCACTCCGATGGGCGGCAGCATCGCCAGCACCGCCGTGGCAGTGACGTAGTGCCACGGCACCAGGCCATCGGCACTGGTCAACAGACGCTTGAGGCTGACCACGATGGTCAGGTAATCGGCATCGTTGGTGATCAACAACGGCCACAGATACTGGTTCCAGCCGTACAGGAACATGATCACGAACAGTGCCGCGAAATTGGTCTTCGACAGCGGCAGCAGGATGTCACGCAGGAAGCGCCAGGGGCCGGCACCGTCGATGCGCGCCGCCTCGACCAGCTCGGGCGGCACGGTCAGGTAGAACTGCCGCATCAGGAACGTCGCCGTGGCACTGGCGATCAGCGGCAGGATCAGCCCCGCGTAGCTGTCCAGCAGCCCCAGGTCGGCGACCACCTCGAACGTCGGCAGGATGCGCACTTCCACCGGCAGCATGAGGGTGATGAAAATCAGCCAGAAACACAGCCGCCGCAAGGGAAAGGCGAAGAAGACGATGGCATACGCCGCCAGCACCGAGATCGCGATCTTGCCCACGGCGATGCCCAGTGCCATCAGCGTCGAGTTCACCAGCAGGGTCGTCACGTCGGTGCCCAGGCCGCCGACCGCCCCGCCGAGCAGCTCGCGATAATTGTCCAGGCCGGCGTCGCCGAATCCCAGCGGCGCCGTTTGCGAGTAGAGGTCGCCGAGCGTATGGGTGCTGGCCGTGACGGCCAGCCACACCGGCAGCCCGAACAGCAGGCAGCACAGCCCCAGCAATCCATGACTCAGCCAATCCAGACCGGGACGACGATAACGCATCAGTACTGCACCCTTCGTTCCAGGTAGCGAAACTGCACCCAGGTCAGCCCTCCGACCAGGGCCATCAACAACACCGACTGCGCGGCGCTGGCGCCCATGTCCTGGCCGACGAAGCCATCCTGGTAGACCTTGTACACTAGGGTGGTGGTCGCGCCGCCCGGGCCGCCGGCGGTCACTGTGTCGATGGTTCCGAAGGTCTCGAAGAAGGCATAGACGCAGTTCATCACCAGCAGGAAGAACGCGGTGGGCGACAGCAACGGAAACGTGATGGTCCAGAAACGCCGCCATGGCCCCGCACGATCGATGACTGCCGCTTCCAGCAGGCTCTTGGGCACCGCCTGCAAGGCGGCAAGGAAGAACACGAAGTTGTAGCTCATCTGCTTCCAGATCGAGGCCATGATCACCAGGGCCAGGGCCTGGGCACCGTCGAGCTTGTGATCCCATGCGATGCCCAGATGACCCAGCGCACCGCTGACCAGGCCCAGCGTGGGGTCGAACAGAAACAGCCAGAGGACACCGGCCACCGCCGGCGCGACCGCGTAGGGCCAGATCAGCAGCGTCCGGTAGCCGCGGGCGCCACGCACGACGCGGTCGGCCATCACAGCCAGCCCCAGCGCGATGCTCATCGCGCCGAGCGCCACTGCCAGCGAGAAGACCAGCGTGGTCCCCAGCGCCTGGTAATACGTCGCATCGCTCAAGACGGCCTGGAAGTTGGCCAGACCGGCGAATTCCCGCGACAGGCCGAAGGCGTCCTCGACGTAGAACGCCTGCTCGATGGCCTGCAGCGATGGCCAGAAGAAGAACACCAGGACGATGGCCAGCTGTGGGGCCATCAGCAGCCAGGGCGTGACGCGGTGATGCTGGAACGGAGCGCTCATGACAATTCCCGAAACCACAGAGACTCGATGACGGCGAGCACGAGCTCGCGAACGGGGCCCCCGCCGAGCGGGCGCCCCGTTCGCATGTCGACGGCGTCAGCGATTGGCACGTTCGAACTTTTCCAGCAGCTCGTTGCCACGCGCGGCGGCCTGATCGAGGCCGTCCTGCGGCGATACATCGCCTGCGAAGACGCTTTCCAGCGCACCGTTGATGATGTCGCGAATCTGCACCATGTTGCCCAGCCGCAAGCCCTTGGAATTGTCGGTGGGCTGGCCGGCCGTGATCTGCTCGATCGCCACGTCGGTGCCGGGATGCTCCGCGTAGAAGCCTTGTTCGCGGGTCAGGTCGGCCGCCGCCTGCGTGATCGGCAGGTAGCCGGAGTACTGATGCCAGTCCGCCTGGACCTCGGGCGTGGACAGGTATTCGAAGAATTCGGCCACTCCCTGACGGTGCGTCTCGTCCAGCCCGTTGAGCACCCACAGCGAGGCCCCGCCGATGATCGAATTGTTGGCCTGCTCGACCACCTCGGCATCGTAGGGCAGCGGCGCCACGCCGAAATCGAAATCGGCATTTTCCTTGATATTGGCGTAGGAGGCCGAGGATCCCATCATCAACGCGCACTCGCCCGCGTAGAACTTGGGCGCGGCGTCATCGAAGCGTCCGCCATAGGCGAAGCGCCCGTCCTCCTGCCAGCGCGTGAGGCGCTCGATGTGGTCGACGACGGCGGTGCGATTGAAGCGCAGCCGCGCATCCGTGCCCTCGAAGCCATTGGCCCGCGAGGCAAACGGCACGTCGTTGATGGCGGAATAGTTCTCGAGCATGACCCAGGAAGGCCAGGTCGTGGTCAGTCCGCAGCTCGCCGCCCCGCTGTCGACGATCTTTTCCAGCGCGTCGCCCAGTTCCTGCCAGGTACGGGGGATCTCCTCGACCCCCGCCTGCGCCAGCCGCTCGCGGTTGTAGTACGTCACCGGCGTCGAAGAATTGAAGGGCAACGACAGCATGTTGCCCTCGGGGTCGGTGTAATAACCCGTGACCGCAGGCAGGTAGGCCTGGGGATCGAAATCGACATCGGCCGATGCCATCAAACGATGCACCGGTACGATGGCCCCCTTGGCGGCCATCATCGTCGCGGTACCGACTTCGTAGATCTGCACGATATCCGGCCCCTTGTCGGCACGGTATGCGGCGATCGCGGAAGTCATGGTCTCGCTGTAATTGCCCTTGAAGACAGGCGTGACGGTATAAGCATCCTGACTGGCATTGAAGTCGGCCGCGATCTGCTCGACCTTGTCCCCCAGCGCACCGCCCATGGCATGCCACCAGGTGATCTCGGTATTGGCCTGGGCACTCCCCATGCCGGTTCCCAGCGCGAGGACGGTGCCAAGTGATGAAAGCAGCAAAGCACGTTGCATGAAAGGCTCCTTGTTCGGTGCGCGAGGCTCGATGCCACTCGCGCCACCCTAGACAAGGAATTTTTCAATTAGATGACCGTTTCACGGCCAAAAAAAGACCCGCCAATCGGCGGGTCGGAAGAACAGCATAGGCTGTCGAGAGAGAAACGGTCGTCGGCTCAGTGATGGAAGCGCTCGGCGGCCTGGCGCGCCAGTTCGCGAATGCCGTCCCAGTCTTCGTTTTCGACCAGGGACTTGGGCGTCAGCCAGGAACCGCCCACGCACATCACGTTGGGCAGACTCAGATACTCGTCGGCGTTGTCCACCGTGATGCCGCCGGTGGGACAGAACCGCGCCTCGGGGATCGGGCCGCCGAGGGCCTTGATCGCCTTGGCGCCACCGCTGGCCTCCGCCGGAAAGAACTTGAAGCGCCGATAACCATACTGCCAGCCGGTCATCAGCTCCGAGACGGTGGCGATCCCCGGCAGCATCGGCACCGGGCTTTCCACGCCATAGCGATACAGGGCCTCGGTGGCGCCGGGCGTGACCACGAAATCGACACCGGCTTCCTCGGCGAGACGGTACTGGGCCGGCGTCAACACGGTGCCGGCACCGATGCTGACGCCCGGCAACGCGGCCCGCATGCGGCGAATGGCATCCAGCGCGCAGTCGGTGCGCAGCGTGATCTCGAGCACGTTGAGGCCACCCTCGACCAGGGCCCGCGCCATGGGCACGGCATCCTCGAGGCGTTCGATCACCAGCACGGGAATGACTTCCACCTTCTGGCAGATGCTGTCGAGTTCCGTGGTACGGGTGGAGGGCAGCTGTTTGTCGATAGTCATGGGATGCTCCGGTGGTCGGGAACGCGCTGGCCTAGGGGGCCCAATACGTCGCGATGGGTTGGGAAAGGAAAGCGCGAATCGGCAATTGGCGCACGTCGTCGCCCGCCAATGCCTCGGCCAGGACACGGCGCTTGTCATTGCCGGTGATGTGCAACACGTGCAGGCCGGCATCGGCCAGGCGCGATGCGCTCAACGTGATGCGTGCCTGGGGCACGCTCGGCGCATGCACCGCTACCGCCGCCGCGGTGGTTTCCAACGCCGTCGCCAGCTGCTCGCTATCCGGAAACAACGATGCCGTGTGTCCATCGCCGCCCATGCCGAGGATCACCGCGCTGGCCGGCCACGGCAGCGACTCGAGGCGCTCGGCGACCGTCTCGACACCGGCCTCGGGCGTGTCATCGTCGGTGGTCAGGGGGTGAAAGCACGCCTCGGCGGCCGGCCCCACGAGCAGCGTCTCGCGTACCAGGCGGGCATTGCTGTCGGCATCGTCCGCTGCCACCCAGCGCTCGTCGGCCAGGGTCACGTCGACACGCGCCCACGGCAGCGCCTTGGCCGCCAGGGCGGTGAAGAACGGCTTGGGCGTGGAGCCGCCGGACACCACCAGCAACGCCCGTTCGCGCTTGGCCAGATCGGCCTCGAGGGCCTGGGCCACGGTATCCGCCAGACGCTCGGCGAGCCGCTGACGGCCTTCTTGAGTCGTATTCATCATCAGTAGTCTTCGTACCAGGAGCGGCCGTCCTGAGTGATCATGGCGATCGACGCCACGGGCCCCCAGGAACCGGCCGGATAACGACGCGGTGGCATGTTGCGAGCCTCCCAGCCGGCGATCAGCTGGTCGATCCAGCGCCATGCGAACTCCACCTCGTCGCGGCGGACGAACAGGTATTGCTGGCCCTTCATGACCTCGAGCAACAGACGCTCGTAGGCATCGGGAATCCGCGTCTTGGGAAACGCATGATTGAAATCCAGGTGCAGCGGCCCGGGCCGCAGACGCATGCCCTTGTCGAGCCCGCTGTCCTTGGTCAGCACCTGCAGGGCGATGCCCTCTTCCGGCTGCAGGCGGATGACCAGCTTGTTGGCCGCCAGGCCGCGCTGGTCGGGATCGAAAATATAGTGCGGCTGCTGACGGAAATGGATGACGATCTGCGACATCTTTTCCGGCATGCGCTTGCCGGTACGCAGGTAGAACGGCACTCCGGCCCAGCGCCAGTTGGCAACCTCGAGCTTCATGGCGACGAAGGTCTCGGTATGGCTCGAGGTGTTGGCGCCTTCCTCCTCGAGATAACCCGGCACGCTCTCGCCGTCCACGGAACCGCCGATGTACTGGCCGCGCACCACGTTGCGCGACAACTCTTCGCCTTCCAGCGGCTTGAGCGCCTTGAGCACCTTGACCTTTTCATCGCGAATGGCGTCGGCGTCGAGGTTCGACGGCGGGTCCATGGCGATCAGGCACAACAGCTGCAGCAGGTGGTTCTGCACCATGTCGCGCAACTGACCGGCCTGGTCGAAGTACCCCCAGCGGCCCTCGATACCGACCTTCTCGGCGACGGTGATTTCCACGTGCGAAATCTGGTTCTGGTTCCACTGGTTGCCGAACAGCGGGTTGGCGAAACGCAGCGCAATCAGGTTCTGGACCGTTTCCTTGCCGAGATAATGGTCCATGCGATAGATGCGGGACTCGGGAAACACTTCGCCGATGGCGTCGTTGATCTGCTCCGAGGATTCCAGGTCATAACCGATGGGCTTCTCGACCACCACGCGGGTTTCGTCGTCGAGGCTGCCGCTGGCTTCGAGGTTGGCGCAGATATCGCCGTAGATGCTGGCCGGCACCGCCAGGTACACCACCATGGGACGCCTGGCGGCCTCGCGCCACTCGCGAATGACGTCGTAACCTTCCGCGGTGGCGAAATCGAGCCGCTGATACTCGATGCGCGCCAGGAAGCGCTCGAGGCTCGCCTGATCCAGCTCGCTGGCCTTGACCCGCTTGCCGAGCGCCTCCTTGACGCGACCCCGGAAGTCATCGAGCCCGTATTCCTGGCGGGCCAGGCCCAGAATCCGCGTGGTCTCGCCCAGCAGCCCCTCGCGGTCGAGGTGGTACAATGCCGGGTAGAGCTTGCGCAGCGCCAAGTCGCCGAGCGCCCCGAAAAGGGCCAGATCGACATCAGGTGTAGTATCTCGACTCATGACCCAGCCCCCAAAAATCTGGTTAATTTACCTATAAAATAAGCCATTCCAGGGCTCCTCGGCAAACCAATTATGTAACTTTACTACCAAAGCGGCAGGTTTATCATGGCTTCGATGCACGACGCCGCTTGGCGCTCTTGCATCGTCACGCTAGGATGCCTTTCTAACACAATGTCGTTATTTGACTAGGTCGTGTTCGAAAGGGCGGCAAACGCAGCCCGCCTTCGCACACGGCCCCGCTTCGACCCCCTTGGCAGACAGAGACGCCCATTACGCATGCCAGCCTTCGACTTGATCGACCGTATCCGCTCACGCCTGGACGAGCTCAATCGTTCCGAACGCAAAGTGGCCGACGTGATTCTCAATGATCCCGCCGCCGCCACCGGCATGAGCATCGCCACGCTGGCACAGGCGGCCGCGGTCAGCGAGCCCACGGTCAACCGCTTCTGCCGTAACTTCGACGCCAAGGGATACCCCGATTTCAAGATCAAGCTGGCTCAAAGCCTAGCCGGGGGCACGCCCTATGTCAGCCGTAGCGTGGAACGCGACGACGATGCCTCGAGCTACGGGGACAAGATATTCGGCGCGACCATCGCTGCCCTCGACGACGCCCGGCGCGCGCTGGATGCCAAACGCGTCGAACGTGCCGTCGATTACCTGATTCAGGCCAAGCAGATCAGCTTCTTCGGCCTGGGCGCCTCGGGACCCGTCGCTCAGGACGCGCAGCACAAGTTCTTTCGCTTCAACCTGCCCGTCACCGCCTACGAAGACGTGCTGATGCAGCGCATGGTGGCGGCCGCCACGCATACCGGCGACGTCATCGTCATCGTCTCGTACACCGGGCGCACCCGGGAGCTGGTCGAGATCGCCCGTGTCGCCCGCGACAATGGCGCCATCGTGCTGGGCATCACCGCGCCCGACTCGCCGCTCGCCCACGAGTGCACGGAAACCCTCGAGGTCATCACGCCGGAGGATACCGACGTCTACATGCCGATGACCTCGCGCATGATCCACCTGGCCTTGATCGACGTACTGGCGACCGGGGTCACGCTGCGTCGCGGCGAGGATTTCCTGCCGCATCTCAAGAAGATCAAGGACAGCCTGCAGGCCACGCGCTTCCCGGCGCGCGAGGACTGAAACGCGTCCCCATCAACGCCGGCTCTATCAAGGAGTATGCCCATGCGCTGGCTCGTCGCCTGCCTGTTGTTCGTCGTCAGCACGGCCGTCCTGGCCGACACCTTCCGTTTCACGGCCATTCCCGACGAAGACCAGTCGCGGCTCGAGGAACGCTTCGACAAGGTCGCCGCCTACCTCGAGAACGCACTGGGCGTGGAAGTCGAGTACGTGCCGGTGAAATCCTACGGTGCGGCCGTGTCGGCGTTCCGCAACGATCAGGTACAACTGGCCTGGTTCGGCGGACTGACCGGCGTGCAGGCACGCCGCCTGGTTCCCGGCTCCCGGGCCATTGCCCAGGGCAAGGAGGACGCCGAGTTCCGCACCTACTTCATCGCCAACCGTGACAGCGAGATCGACGCGCAGGGCGACGACCTGCCCAAGGACGTGCAGGGCAAGGCGTTCACCTTCGGCGCCAAGACCTCCACGTCCGGACGGCTCATGCCCGAGTACTTCATTCGCGAGCAGTTCGGCGCGCCGCCCAAGTCGCTGTTCTCGCGAGTCGGGTTCTCCGGCGACCACTCCCGCACCATCGCCCTGGTCGAATCGGGTGCGTACGACCTCGGCGCGGTCAACTTCAAGGTCTGGGACGCCGCCGTCGCCGATGGCCGCGTCGATACCGACAAGGTCGATGTGATCTGGAAGACGCCGACCTACCCCGACTACCAATGGACCCTGCGCGGCGACGCCGACGAGCGCTACGGCGCGGGCTTCACCGGGAAGGTACGCAAGGCGTTGCTCGACATGACCGATCCAGCGCTGCTGGCGAGCTTCCCGCGCTCGGGCTTCATTCCCGCCGACAACGACGACTATGCCCCGATCGAGGACGTCGGCGAGGAACTCGGTCTGTTGCGGTGAGCGTGGCGACTCTGGTTCGTTTCGATGCCGAGCGCCTGGGGCACGCGCAGCATACGGTGCTCGCCGAGCTCACGCTGACGCTTCATGCCGGCGAGCGCGTGGCGCTGCTCGGCCCCAGCGGCGTGGGCAAGTCGACCCTGCTGGCGGCCTTGCGTCGGCGCCTTGCGCAGCGCGCGGCCTGGTGCCCGCAAGAGCACGGCCTGGTACCGCCGCTGGCGGTCTACCATAACGTCTACATGGGGCGCCTGGAGCGCCATTCCGCCCTGGCCAATCTGGGCAACCTGCTGCGCCCGCGGCGCGATGCCTGGCGCGAGATCCAGATATTGTGCGACGCACTGGGGCTCGACGGCCTGCTCAAGCGGCCGGTGAGCCGACTGTCCGGCGGCCAGCGCCAGCGCGTGGCCATCGCCCGGGCACTGTACCAGGCCCGCGAGGTGTTTCTCGGCGACGAACCGCTGGCCAGTGTCGATCCCCATCAGGCGGAGCGACTGCTGGCGATGATCCAGACCCGCCACGCGACCTGCGTGATCGCCCTGCATCAGCGGGAACTCGCCTTGCGTCATTTCGACCGCGTATGGGGACTGCGCGACGGCCGTCTGGTACTCGATGCCCCGGTTCGCACGCTCACCCTCGCCGACCTCGATGCGCTCTACCCCGATGCCTCGCCCCTCACTGACGGGAGCCGGGATGGGTCCTGAACGTGCCCCCGGTCTGCTCGCGGGCGACACCTTCAACCTGAGGCTCGCCCGGCGCTCGCTGGGGCTGCTGGCCCTGTGTCTGATACTGCTGCCGTTCGCCGACCTGGCCGTGACCACGCATGATCCGTGGGCGGAACTGGGTCGCATGCTCGACGGGCTGCTGCGCCCGGACTTTCTCGCCACCGAATCGCTCGCGCATGCCATCGCCCTCACCGTGGGATTCGCGCTCTGGGGCACCCTGCTCGGCATGCTGCTGGGCTTCCCCCTGGCACTGCTCTTCCACCGTTCGCGACTGGTGCGCGGCGGGTGCGCGTTCGTGCGCGCCATCCACGAGCTGTTCTGGGCCCTGTTGTTGCTGCAGGTCTTCGGGCTCTCCGCGGTGACCGCCATCGCCGCCCTGGCCCTGCCCTATGCCGGCATTTTCGCCAAGGTCTACGCCGAGATACTCGAGCTCACGCCCCGTGCGCCGGTCGACGCCCTTCCCGAGGGAACCGGGCGTCTCTCGCGTTTCGCGTATGCCGAGCTGCCCATGGTCTGGGCGCGCCTGGCGGGTTATACCCGCTACCGTTTCGAGTGCGCCATGCGCTCGAGCGTGCTGCTGGGATTCGTGGGCCTGCCGACGCTCGGCTTTCATCTCGAGAGCGCCTTCCGCGAAGGACGCTATGCCGAAGCCGGCGCTCTGCTGTGGATGTTCTACCTGCTGATTGCCTCGCTGGGCTGGTGGGGCCACCGGCGTCTGCTGCCGTGGCTCGCGCTGGGCAGCCTGTTCCTGCTGGGTCCCTGGCCGGACGTCGACGCCACGCTGCTGTGGCGCTTCGTCAGCGTCGACCTCTGGCCCCGCCCGCTGCTCGAGGGCGACTGGACGGGGCTGTGGCGCTGGCTCGGCGACATCCCCGACCTGCTGCCGGCGATCGGCAACACCTTGCTGCTGGGGTTGCTGGGCACCGCCGGCAGCCTTGTCGTGGCCTTGCTGGCGTGGCCGCTGGCCAGCCGCCATTTCGGCAACAGCATCACGCGCGTGATGGGCAAGGGCGGCCTGGTGCTCATGCGTTCCACACCGGAGCTGATGCTGGCCTTCATCTTCCTGCTGCTGCTCGGCCCCTCGATGCTTCCCGCCTGGCTCGCACTGGCCTTGCACAACGGCGCCCTGATCGCCTTCCTGGTGGCACGCCACGCGGACGCCTTCACGCTGGACGGCCCGCCGCTTACGGCCACCGGACGCTACGCCTATACCTTGCTGCCACGGCTTTACGACGGCCTGCTGGCCCTGCTTTTCTACCGGGCAGAAACCATCATTCGCGAGACCGCCCTGCTGGGCATGCTGGGAATCGCCACGCTGGGCTTTCACATCGACTCCAGCTTCGCGTACCTGATGTTCGATCAGGCGTTCTTCCTGCTGCTGGTCACCGCCGGCCTGAACATCGCCGTCGACGCCATCGCCCGCCGTTACAGGCCTCGCGAGACCTCTTCCCATTGCGACCGCCGTGTACCCGGAGACGCCGCATGCTGACCACGACGCTGCTGTTCATCGCCACCGCCATGGCCGAGATCATCGGCTGCTACCTCCCCTGGCTGTGGCTGCGCCAGCAAGGCTCGCCCTGGCTGCTGGTACCCGCCGCCGCCAGCCTGGCCCTGTTCGTCTGGCTGCTGAGCCTGCATCCCGCGGCCAGCGGGCGTGTCTACGCCGCTTATGGCGGGGTCTACGTGGTCTGCGCGCTCGTCTGGCTATGGGGCGTGGATGGCGAGGCCCTGCGGCCCACCGACTGGATCGGCGCCGCGCTCGCGCTGACCGGCATGGGCGTCATCGCCAGCGGGTGGCGATAACGAAACACCGTTCAACCTTACGTTTTACTGCGTTTCTCTACGGGCGAACCTGCTAGCTTCTGATGAAGCGAGGCGCACCCCGAGACAGGGCGACCTGCGCGACTCACCGGCCTTGGCACTCGATATCGCGACTCCCTGTCGCGATCCTTACCGGAGGTTCCCATGCGCACACCCGCTCCACCACCCGCTGCCGAGACGCCCACCCGCGAGGGTGCCAGCGCGGCCACTTCCGATACCGGTCAAGCGCCGCCCCGCACGCGCAGCGCGGGCAACTTCGCCAACGACGCTGCCCGCGCCGCCGAAGCCGGGCGCAAGGGGGGACGCATGAGCCCCACCAATTTCAAGCATGACCCCGGCCGCGCCGCCGAGGCAGGTCGCAAGGGCGGCCGCCAGAGCCCGGGCAACTTCAAGCAGGACAGTGACCGTGCCCGAGAAGCCGGACGCAAGGGCGGACGCCAGCGCGCCTCTCGCTCCGCGTGACGATCACCTCGCACATGGCCAGTCACTTGCGAGGCCACGCAGGTATTGCCTACGTCCCACGCCGCCCTGACTGACAGTCGACCGCGTGGCACTGACATAGGCTTGACGGCATGACAACGGCATTCGGCGCCTGCGCCGAATGCCAGTGTCCAAGCGCCGTTTCCCTGCGCCCGCACATGCGGGTTTGGCCTCTGGCCGGACCGCCCTCCAGGGCGGTCATTTTTTGACACCTCTCGATGCTCTCAAGTCGCGTCCCACCCGCCGCCGCGCGTGTCAGCCTCTCGAGACAGTAGCCATCAATCGGCGACTCGCGTAGGGTAAGCGTCTGTATACGTTGCCATTCAATTTGTGGATCGAGCCAGCGGCATTTGCCGACGAAAGGGAAGACGTCTGCATGACGACACCGGCCATGATGTACGTGCATGACTGGCGCGCCTGGCAGCCCGGCCGCCGCGATACCGCACACTCACGCCTCAGCGTTGAGGAAAAGCCTGCCGGCGCCCAGGTACCGATGATGCTGCGTCGCCGACTGACGAGCATCGGTCGCGCGCTTTGCGACATGCTCGCCGAACTCGATGCCGAGGCCGACTACCCGCTCTTGTATGCCTCACGGCACGGCGATGGCGAGCGCACCCTGGCGATGCTCGAAGCGCTCGCCGACGAAGCCCCCCTGTCGCCGGCCCGCTTCGGCCTGTCGGTGCACAACGCCATCCCCGGCGTCTACTCGATCGGGCGCGGTAACCGCCGCACCCAGCAGGCGATCGCCGCGTCGGGCGACGAGTTCGCCGCCTTGCTCAGTGAAGCCCAGGGCTATCTTCACCAGGGTGAGCCATCGGTCATCATCGCCTTTGCCGAGCAGCCGATTCCCGCTCGTTTCACCGCGCATTTCACGACACCGGTGGCGGCTGCCGCCGTCGCGTTACGCCTCTCGCTGACACCGTCCGACACCGCCTGGTCACTGCATCAACGGGCTCTGGCGAACGCGGGCTCGGCGAACGACGCTGACGCCCCCCAGCCCAGCGACCTGATCGACTGGCTGTGCGGCTTGCGCGACGAGCTGCCCTGCCATCGTCAACGCCTGGCCTGGCGACTGGAGCGCACCGGATAGACGATGGCGATCCCGATACCGATGCGATGTCGCCCCCTGCCGATCGCACGTCCCGCGGGGACGCTGTGAGCCGAACGCGGTAACATGTACGAACACCTGATACGCCTTACGCCCGATCGACGACAAGGGAGTCGCCCATGACGAGCGAGCTGGAACAAGAACTCAAGCAATTGATCATCGACACCCTCGAGCTCGAGGACGTGACCCCGGAGGATATCGATCCCGACGAACCGCTGTTCGTCGAGGGACTCGGCCTGGATTCCATCGATGCCCTGGAACTGGGGCTCGCCCTGCAGAAGCGCTACGGCATCAAGCTGGAAGCCGACAGCGACGAGACACGCCATCACTTCCGCAACCTGCGCACCCTCGCGGCGCTGGTCGAGGAGCGGCGCAACGCGTAGAGCCGAGCATGAATGCCCGTATCGCCCCCGTGAGCGCGCCGCGCTCTCCTCTCTTCAATCTTCTGCTCGGCATCCTGGCACTGGGCTGGCCGCTGGCCGCGCACGTCCTGCTGCCGCACCTGGGCGCCTGGCCGTTGCTGGTTGCCATCCTGGCACTCGCCTGGTGGCGCCTGCCCGCCGCACGCCGAGGATGGGGCTGGGTCCTGCTCATCGCCGGCGGCGCCTTGATCGCCGCCGGCTACGCCGAATTCGGCGTGCGAGCCTGGCCGGTGGTGCTCAACGCCGCCATGCTCGCCGTCTTCGCCTATAGCCTGGCGCACGGGCCCAGCGTGATCGAGCGCCTGGCGCGACGCCGCGAGCCGACACTGAGCCCGCGTGGCGTGCGTTATACGCGACGCGTCACTCAGGCCTGGTGCGTCTTCTTTCTGGTCAATGGCAGCATTGCGCTATGGACGGCCCTTTATGCCGACATGGCCACCTGGACACTCTACAACGGCGGCATCGTCTACGCGCTGCTGGCCACGATGTTTCTCGGCGAATGGCTGATTCGCCGCCGAGTGAAAAGCAGGCCCGAGGAAACGCCCCATGACCGATAGCGCCATGACCGATCGTTCCCGTGCCTTCGCGTCGCTGCTCGACACCCCCTGGCGCGATCGCGATACCGACCGTGCCGTGGCCTGGAATCCCGAGGCACCGGCCGACACTGCCTGGCGGTCACTGGCGTCGCTGCACGCCGCCATCGGCGCCTGGCAGGCAACCCTGGCGGCCAGCGCCGACACCCCATGCGGCTGGGTGCTGAGCACGCCGGACCCCATGGCCTTCTGTGCGGCCTTGATCGCCGCCTGGGAACGCGGCGATCGCGTCATCCTGCCGGCCGACACCCGCCCCGCCACGCTCGAGGCGCTCGACGCCGACAACGCAGGACGCCTGGGCGACCTCCCCGGCGCCCTGACCGCCAGCCCCGGCGCGCATGCACCGAGCTGGGGGGAGCTGGCGCCGCAGCGCGTTGCGGTGACGCTCTACACCTCGGGTTCCACCGGCGAGCCGCAGCGTCTCGACAAGACCTTCGCCCAGCTCGACGCCGAACTGGCCATGCATGCCGCGCTGTGGCCGCTCGACGCACGTCTGGTCCTGAGCCAGGTCAGCCACCAGCATATCTACGGCCTGCTGTTCGGCATCCTGCGGCCGCTGTGCGAGCGCGCGCCGTTCGCCGCCGACGCGTGCCGCTACCCGGAAACCCTGCATGCCTGGCTGTCGCGGTGGCAGGCGCAGACCCGCCGCGAGGCGGTACTGATCAGCGCGCCCCCCACCCTGGAACGCCTCCCCGAGACGCTGGACTGGCCGGCGGTCGGTGGCATCCTGTCAGGCATCCATTCGTCCGGCGCGCCCCTGGCGTTCGATGCCGCCGCGCATGCCGAACGCCTGCTGGGCTGCGCCGTCCGCGAAGTCTACGGCAGCTCCGAAACCGGTGGCATCGCCTGGCGCATCCAGCAGCGCGACACACGCTGGACCCCGCTGCCGGGGGTCGACGTGCGTGCCGACGACGACCAGCAACTCTGGCTGCGCACGCCCTGGCTGCCCGAGCCGGCGGCCTGGACGGCACAGGCTGACCGCGTGGTGATCGAGGCACAACGCTTTCAATTGCTCGGACGCACCGACCGCATCGCCAAGGTCGGCGGCAAGCGCGTCTCGCTCACCGCCTTCGATCATGCCCTCGGCGCCCTGCCCGGCGTTCGCCGGGCACATTGCCTGGCGCTGCCACGCCGTGACGGCCGCCTGGGCGCCGTCGTGGCGCTCGACCCCGAGACGATCCCGCACACTCACGAGGCGCGCCGAGCCCTGATTCGCCGCCTGCGGGATGCCCTGGCGCCGCGCTTCGAGAACGCGGTATTGCCCCGTTACTGGCGTTTCGTCGAACACTGGCCCAGCGATGCCCAGGGCAAGCTCGGCGCGGCCTGCCTGGCGCGCCTGTTCGCGGACCTCGACGACCCGCGGGCACCGCGCTGGCTGGACGACGTCGCGGACGGCCCGAACCGCGCACACCTCACGCTGGAAGTTCCCGAGCGTCTGGCCTACCTGGACGGCCATTTCGATGACCAGCCCGTGGTACCCGGCGTGGTCATGGTTCGCTGGGCCTTGCATGCCGCGCGCGACCGCCTCGGCTGCCATGGCGTCTGCCGGGACATGACACGCGTCAAGTTCCCCCTGCTGTTGCTGCCCGGGGAACGCGCCGTCCTGGCGCTCGAGACCACGCCCCAGGCCACCTCGACCCGGCTGCGCTTCACACTGACCAGCCAGCGCGGCGTCCATGCCACCGGCACCCTGACACTCGTCGCGCCGGAGGAGTCGTCCCATGCATGACAACGCCCGCCCTTGCGTGCTGATTCCGGTGTACAACCATGCCGAGGCGGTGGGACGCACCTGTGCACGTCTGCGTCACCTCTCGGTGCCCGTGATCCTGGTCGACGACGGTTGCGAGCCCGCCTGTGCCGAGGTGCTCGACCGCCTGGCCGACGAACCGCAAACGCATCTGGTCCGGCTGGCACGCAATCGCGGCAAGGGTGCGGCGGTCAAGGCCGGTCTTCGCGAGGCACAACGCCTGGGGTTCACCCACGCCTTGCAGGTCGATGCCGATGGCCAGCACGACGCCGACGACCTGCCTCCGTTTCTCGCCGGGCTCGATGCCCATGACGAGACGCTACGCATCGGCTATCCCCGCTTCGACGCCAGCGTGCCGCGCCACCGTTTCTATGCTCGCTACCTGACCCATTCACTGGTCTGGCTGAGCACGCTGTCCTTCGCGCTGCGCGATACCATGTGCGGGGTCAAGCTCTATCCCGTGGCGGCCACCAACCGCCTGATCGCACGCCATCCCTGCGGGGATCGCATGCAGTTCGATACCGAATTGCCGGTGCGCTGGGTGTGGGCGGAACGCGCCATCGAAAACCTGCCGGTGCGGGTGAGCTATCCGCTCGATGGCGTCTCGCATTTCGCCATGTGGCGCGACAACCGACAACTGACCCTCATGCACTTGCGCTTGCTTGCCGGCATGCTGCGTCGGCTTCCCCGCTTGCTGCGTCGCCATGCGCGCCTGACCAGGAGTACCCGATGACCTCCCGCGACGACGACGTCTCCCACGACACGCAGCATTGGTCGCGCATTCAAGAGTCCGGCACGCTCGCCGGCATGCGCCTCATGGTGTGGATACGCCGCCGCCTGGGCCGCTGGCCGTTTCGCCTCATGCTGGTGCCGGTGATCGCCTATTACTATGTCGTGCGTCACATTCCCCGCCAGGCCTCGCAGGAATACCTCAAGCGCATCTGGCCGTTGCACGCCGGTCACGCGCCCCGCTGCGTGCACTGGCTGAGCCTGCGTCACTTCCTGGTCTTCGGCAGCATGCTGATGGACAAGATCGACGCCTGGAGCGGTCGCAGCCTGGAGGCCCGCGTCGATGGCGAGGACCGGGCTCGCCTCGACACCGCCATTCGCAGCGGCCGCGGCGGCCTGGTGCTGGTCTCGCACGTCGGCAACCTGGAAATCTGCAGTGCCATGCAGGAGCGTCGCGACGACTTCCACGTCGTGCAGATCATGCACACCCGCAACGCCAGCAAGTTCAACGAGCTGCTGGCCCGCAGCAGTCTGCGGCGCGCGCCGGAAATCATCGAGGTCAGCGAGATCACACCCGCCACCGCGATGCTGCTGGCCGAACGCATCCAGCAAGGTCGCTTCGTGATGATCGCCGCCGACCGCGTCCCGATTCACGACGACGGGCGTACCCAGACCCTGGATTTCCTGGGCGCACCCGCCGCCTTCCCCGAGGGACCGTTCCATCTCGCCACCCTGCTGCGCTGCCCGCTCTATACGGTGGCCTGCCTGCGCGACGAACGGGGCTACCGGGTCGAGTTCGACACCTTCGATGACACGACGCACCTCAGGCGGGCCGAACGCGATGCCTGGCGCGAGCAGGCCATGCGCCGCTACGTGGCGTGGCTCACCGAGCAATGCCGGCGTCAGCCCCTGCAATGGTTCAACTTCTTTCCCTTCTGGAGTTCCCGCGAGAAAGGTGACCGCCATGATGCCTGAGCCACACCCGAGCCACTCGATACCGCCAGCCGGAAGCTATCGCATGCCACGCCGCCTGATCGCCTGTGCCTGCCTGCTGCTCGCCAGCGTTTCGCTGAGCGCCCATGCCTTCGATCGCCAGGACCTCCAAGCTCAGCTCGAACGCACCACCGCGATCGAGGGGCGTTTCACCCAGACCCGCTTTCTCGCCGATGTCGACACCGAGCTGCAAAGCCGGGGCCGCTTCGCCTACGTACGCGACCAGAAGGTCGTCTGGCAACTGGAAACCCCGGTCGAGGATACGCTGGTGCTGACTCCGGCCAACGCCGAGGATGCCACGCCAGGCGAGGGCGCCGGTGACGCCGGTCGCGAGCAGGTCGCCGCCTTGTTGCTCCGCCTGCTCGGCGGTGACTGGTCGGCCCTGGAAGAACGCTTCACGCAGACGCTCGACGGCACCCGCGACGCATGGCGTGTACAACTCACGCCACGCGACGCCGAGCTTGCCGCGCGCATTGCCGAGATCCGCCTCGCCGGTGGTCGCCATGTCGAGCGTCTGGTGATGGAAACCGCCGACGGCGATCGCTTGCGCATCGAGTTGAGCGATCAGGCGCCGATGTCCCCCGAGGCCATCGACGCGCTGCCCGACGCACGCTGACCGGACCCAGGATCGCCCATGCCGTCTCAGTCCACCGCCAACCGCCTCCCCCGCCATCTCGCCTGGGCCTGGCTGGTCGTTCACATCCTGTGCCTGGTGGCGCTGGGATGGCTCGTTCGCGACGGTCTGCCCGCCGACACGCGGCTGACGGCCATGCTGCCGGAGGATCGCCAGACCCCCCTGGTGGAGCGCGCCAGTGCCAAGCTGGGCACCGGCTTCGAGGATCGCTTCGTGGTGCTGCTCGCCGCCGACGATCTCTCGCGTGCCACCCCGGCGCTCGCCGAGGCGCTGGACGAGGTCCCAGCGCTGGTGGAGACGCTGGTCTGGCGAGATACCGACTTGCTCGATGCCGACCCGCGCAAGACCCTGGATGCCTATCGCTACCGCTTGCTGACCCCGGCCATTCGCGAGGCGATCGACGCCGATGGCGGCATGTCGCTGGTCGCGCCCGCTCTCAAGACCCTGTTCTCGCCCTCGGCGCAGCCCGAGCCGATACGCGACCCGTTCGGGCTCCTCGACGCCTGGCTCGAGACGCGCACCCAGAGCCGGATCGCACCGCGCGACGGACGTCTGGGCGTGACCATCGACGGCCAACGCTACGACCTGGTGATCGGCGAACTGGCCGCATCGCCCTACGCCCCCGAGGCACAGACACGCCTCACCCGGGCGCTGACGGACTTCCAGACGGCGCATCCCGACGCCACGCTGCTGCGATCGGGGTTGATCTTCCATGCCGCTGCCGGTGCCGAGCAGGCCAAGCGGGAAATCTCGACCATCGGCCTCGGGGCCTTGCTGGGCCTGATCGCGGTGCTGCTGTGCGTGTTTCGTTCCGCGCGGGTACTGCTCGCCCTGCTGCTGCCCCTGGGCAGCGGCCTGCTGCTGGCGCTGACCGCGACCCTGGCACTGTTCGGCAGCCTGCACTTGCTGACCCTGGCCTTCGGCGCCAGCTTGATCGGCATCGCCATCGATTACGCCCTGCACTTGCAAAGCCATCGCGCCATTGCCGGTCGCGGTTTCCGGCTGCGCCCCCTGCTGCCCGGCCTCGCCCTGGGCCTGGCCTCGAGTCTGGTCGCCTACCTCGCCCAGACCCTCACCCCCTTGCCCGGACTGCGCCAGATGGCGGTCTTCGCCGCGCTCGGCCTGGTCGGCGCCTGGGTGAGCGTGGTGCTCTGGCTGCCGCGCTTGCGCCTGCCCGTCTCGCCGGCCACCGCACGTCTGGCCCAGCGCTGGGAAAGCATGACGCGCACGCCGTGGCGCCCGACCCCCGGCTGGGTCGGGGTCGTCGCCGTGATCCTGCTGGCCCTCTGCGTCTGGCGACTGCAAAGCGACGACAGCCTGCGCCTGCTCAACTCCTCGCCGACGGCATTGCTCGAGCAGGAACGTCTCGTGCAGCGTCACTTCGGCAACGACACCGGCACGCACTACCTGCTGGTGCGCGGCGATGACGAAGACGACCTGCTCACGCGCCTGGAAGCCCTTCATGCCCCCCTCGAGTCACTGCGCCGCGATGGCGTGATCGCGGGTCACACCGACCTCGCCGACAGCGTACCGCCGCCCGCTCGGCAGAAGGCCGACCTCGACCGCGTCGAGCGTCTCTATCGGGAACCGCTCGACACCCTGTTCGCCCGGGCGGGACTCCCCGAGACGCTGGCCGAACGCGCGCGTACGCGTCTCGACGACACGCCGGTACTGGATGTCGATACCTGGCTCGACACGCCCCTGGGTGAGTCCCAGCAACGCTTGTGGCTGGGCGAGACCGATGACGGTGACGTCGCCGCCACGGTCGTGCTGCGTGGCGTCGAGGATGGTGCCGGGGAGCCGCCCTTGCGAGCGCTGGCCGACGCGACGCCCGGCGTCACCTACGTCGACCGTATCGAGCGACTGTCGGGCCTGCTCGGCGAATTGCGCACGCACATCGCCGAGTGGCTGGCACTCGGCCTCGTCTTGCTGAGTCTCGGCCTGGGACTGCGGTATCGACGGCGCACCTGGCGAGTGCTACTTCCCCCGCTAGGCGCTACGCTGATCGTATTGGCCAGCTTCGCCGTCGCCGGCGTGCCGCTCAATGTCTTCAGTCAGTTGGGCCTGCTGCTGGTATTGGGTATCGGGCTCGACGCAGGTATCTTCAATGCCGAACATCCGCGCCAGGCAGCGGCCTGGCTGGCCATCAGCCTGTCCACGCTGACCAGCCTGCTGGCCTTCGGCCTGCTTGCCTTCAGCGCCACCCCAGCCCTGCATTACCTCGGCCTGACGTGCCTGATCGGTCTGGCCGCGGTATGGGGGCTGGTCTACTTGCTCAGACCCGGTCCATGAGGAGACGCAGGATGAACATCCACACCGACGCATCCCCACATGCCGCCGACTGCGACGTCGCCATCATCGGTGCCGGGCCCGCCGGGGCGGCGGCTGCCGCGCGCCTGAGCCACCTCGGTTGGCGCGTGCATGTCATCGAACGTAGCCACTTCCCACGCTTTGCCATCGGTGAAAGCCTGCTGCCGCAGAGCATGGCTTATCTCGAGACGGCCGGTTTGCTGGAGACGGTCCAGGCCGGTGGCTATCAACCCAAGAATGGCGCCGCCTTCACGCGACACGCGCGGACCACGACCATCGACTTCCGCGAGAAATCCACACCCGGCTGGGGCACCACCTATCAGGTCCCGCGTGCCGACTTCGATCAGCGCCTGATCCACGCCGCCGAGGCTCACGGTGCGACGCTCGAGTTCGGTACCACGGTCACCGCCTTCAGCGCCGATGCCGCGCGTCCCGTACTGCAACTCGAGGACGAACAGGGCGCGACGCGCCACTTGTGCGCACGTTTCGTACTCGATGCCAGCGGCTACGGCCGCGTGCTGGCGCGCCTGGAGGCACTCGAGCGCGATCCACGCGCCGAGCCGCGCATGGCGATTTTCAGTCATGTCGAGGACGGCATCGAGGACGCCGATTACGATCGCGAGAAGATCCTGATCGGCGTGCATCCCGAGGACGCCGGCATTTGGTACTGGCTGATCCCGTTCGCCGACGGCCGTGCTTCGGTGGGCGTCGTCGGCGATATCGAGACCCTCACCGCGCATGGCGACAGCCCCGAGGCGCGCTGGCAAGCCCTGCTCGACCAGGAGCCCCGCTTTCGACAGCTTCTGCACCAGGCGCGACGCGTGCGCGAGGTCAACGAGATACGCGGCTACGCGGCCAGCGTCACGCGCCTGCACGGCCCCGGTTACGCTCTGCTCGGCAACGCCGGGGAATTTCTCGACCCGGTGTTTTCCTCCGGCGTCACCATCGCTCTGCATTCGGCGCACCTAGCCGCGCCTCTGGTCGACCGCCAACTAAACGGTGAGAAAATCGATTGGCACGCCGACTTCGAGACGCCGCTACGCGCCGGGGTGGATACCTTCCGCGCCTTCGTCGAGGCGTGGTACGCCGGCACGCTGCAGACCATCGTCTTTCATGAAGCACCACCGCCGCGTTTCAAACGCTGGATCAGCGGCGTGCTCGCCGGCTACGCCTGGGATCGCGACAATCCTTTCGTCACCGCTTCGCGACGCCGCCTAGCGACGCTTGCCGAAGTCTGCGCACAACGCGACGAGGTACGCTCATGAGTCTGTCACGATATCCTCTGGCGCTCGCGCTGTGTGGCCTGATGCTGCTCGGTGGCTGCTCGCTGGCACCGCCCATCGCGCCCCATCCCGCACTGGATCAAGCCGAACGCTCGGAGACGCTCACCCGGCGCCTGACTTTCATTCCAGACGAAAAGGACGACGACGCACAGACGCTGATCGCCGTGCTACGTCTCGCCCCAGACGAATTGCGCGTGGTGCTGACCACACCCTACGGACAGCGCCTGACGACACTGGTGCGCGATTCCTCGGGCAGCCGCTTCGAACAAGGCGACGCCCCGCGCGAGGATGCCCTGCCGTTTCCGCCGGACTGGCTGGCAACGCGTTTGGAATGGTCGCTGTGGCCCCGCGCAGCGCTCGAGAACGCCTTCGCCGATAGCGAATGGACGCTCGACGAAAATCGCCAAGAGCGCCTGATCGCCTATCGCGGCGAGCGTGTCGCACGCATTACGCCGCCACCGGCACAACGCGATATGAACAGTGACAGCGACGTATTGCTGGAAGATTTTCAAGGCGACTATCGACTGCGCATCACGCCGCTCGATTCGCCCACCGACCACGAGGCATCGCGATGAGCCTATCCGTCAACCGCCAACCCTGTCGTCTTTCGCGTCCCGGTGTGGTGTGTAGCCTCGGCGACGACCTGGAAACCATCGCCGACGCCTTGTTCGCGGGGCAACGCGGCCTAACATCCAGCGCTGCCTTCACCCCCGCACGCGCGCTACCGCTGGGCATGGTCACATGCGCGCTCCCCGACTGGGACGACTGGCCGCCCGAGCAGCGCAGCCGCAACAACCGCCTGCTGGCACTGGCCCTGCAGCGGCTCGAGGACAGCCTGGCGCCGCTGCGTGAGCGCATCGCGCCGGAACGCATTGGCGTGGTCATCGGCACCAGCACCTCGGGCATCGGCGAAACCGAGAGCGCCATCGCCGCAGCGGGCCACGACGGTCCGCTGCCCGACACGTTCCGCTACGCCAACCAGGAACTCGGCGCGCCGGCACGCTTCGTGGCCGACCGCCTCGGCGTCAGCGGGCCGGCCTACGCCCTCTCCACGGCGTGCAGCTCGAGCGCGCGGGCACTGGCCAGTGCCCGCCGCCTGCTCGCCAGCGGCGCCTGCGACGCCGTGGTCGCCGGCGGTGCGGACAGCCTGTGTCGCCTGACCGTCAACGGCTTCGCGAGTCTGGAGGCGATCAGCGAACATCCCTGCCTGCCGTTTTCCGAGCATCGCGACGGCATCAACATCGGCGAGGCGGCAGCCTTGTTCGTGGTCACGCCGGACGAGGGCGGCATCCAGCTCGCCGGCGTGGGCGAATCCAGCGACGCCTATCACGTCTCTGCGCCACGTCCGGATGGCAGCGGCGCGCACGAGGCGATGCGACAAGCCCTGGCGATGGGCGGCTGCGGGCCCGAGGCGGTGGACTATCTCAATCTGCACGGCACCGGTACCCGCCACAACGACAGCATGGAAGCCAAGGCAGTCGCGGCGCTATTCGCCACCTCGCCGCCGTGCAGCTCGACCAAGGCGTTGACCGGCCACACCCTGGGCGCCGCCGGGGCGCTGGAAGCCGCGTTTTGCTGGTTGGCGCTCGACCATGGGCGCCTGCCGGTGCATGTCTTCGATGCCGAGCCCGACCCCGAATTGCCGCCACTCGACTATGTCATGCCTACAGCCACGCCCGAGCACACGCCGCGTCCGCTCACGCATGCGCTGAGCAATTCCTTCGCCTTCGGTGGCAATAACGCCGCGCTGCTGATGACCCGTGAGGAGGCATGACATGGCCATCCAGCTTCCCTGTGAGGTGAGACCGTTCGTCCCTCATGACGGCGCGATGTGTCTGCTCGACACGTTGCTGGATTACGATGCCGACGGCGCTACCGTCGAGGTCACGCCCCGGGAAAACGATCCGTTCGTCGAGGACGGCGCGATTCCCGCGTGGGTCGGCCTCGAGTGGATGGCCCAGGGCGTCGCCGCCTGGGCCGGGGTTTGGGCACATATCGATGGCGCACCGCCGCCGCCCGGCTTTTTGATCGCCAGCCGGCGTTACCATGCCCATGTGGATAACTTTGCTCTCGGTGAGCCGGTGCACGTTCAGGTGACGCGGGAATTCGTCGCCGATAACGGCGTCCGCGCCTTTGCCGGCATACTCTCGACAACAGCGGGCCAATCCCTCGCCGAAGGACGCCTGAGCATCTTCCAACCAACGCCGGAAGCTTCTTCTTCCCCTGCAGAAAGGCAAAACGCTCGATGACCGACACCATCCTGGTGACCGGTGCCAGCCGTGGCATCGGTCGCGCCACCGCCCTGCGCCTCGCGCACGATGGCTTTGATATCGTCCTGCATTACCGCTCACGCAAGCAGGACGCCGAGCGCGTCGCCGAGGAGATTCGCGCGCTGGGCCGCGAGGCGCGCCTTTTATGTTTCGACGTCGCCGAGCGCGACCAAGCACGCACCCTTCTCGAAGCGGACATCGAGGCTCATGGCTCTTATTTCGGCGTGGTCTGCAACGCCGGCATCACCGCCGACAACCCGTTCCCCGCGCTTACCGGCGACGACTGGGACAGCGTGGTACATACCAATCTCGACGGTTTCTACAACGTGTTGCATCCGTTGGTCATGCCGATGATTCGACGTCGTAAACCGGGACGCATCGTCACTATCGCCTCGATGTCAGGGCTCATCGGCAATCGCGGCCAGGTCAATTACAGCGCCGCCAAGGCGGGGATCATCGGCGCCACCAAGGCGCTGGCCATCGAGCTGGCCAAGCGCCATATCACCGTCAACTGCGTCGCGCCAGGCTGGATCGACACCGATATGACGCACCACCTATCACAAGAAGAGGTGCTCAAGTTGATCCCCATGCGACGCACCGGCCAGGCCGAGGACGTCGCCGGCGTGGTGAGCTTTCTATGCTCAAAGGATGCCGCCTACATGACGCGCCAGGTGTTACCGGTTAACGGCGGTATGTGCTGAGAGAGCGTGGCGAGGGTTATCGCTTGCCACCATCAAGCTTGGCGCGACGGGGCCGATAATGAGGCATACGCCTGAGGCAATGGAAACGACACGATGAAACGCTTGGCTCTGACGCTCGCCGTGCTGTCATAGGGGATAGCGCAGCCGTTTACCAGTTGGACTAAAAATCCGAAGGACTGCCTTTTGGCCATACCACGCCGCGCCCCTGATCCAGGCACTCTCGCCGTCGCGACCCAACGCATGCTAGCTCTGCCGACCCTGAGCGCCTGTCTGCCCGAATTCGAACGGTTCTGTCCGCTCGGCTCGCCGAGCGGACGGCGGGCGAGCGCCGTGGCCGGCTGGGGCCTCAAGCCCAGCTCTCGCAAGGCGCGCGCGCATGCCAAACGGCACCGGCTGCCCTACGTAGCCATCGAGGATGGTTTCTTGCGTTCATGGGGGCTCGGCGTCGAGGGACATCCGCCCCACAGTCTCGTCGTCGATCCCCTGGGCATCTATTACGACGCCAGCCGCCCCTCGACGCTGGAACACCTGATCCTGGAAGCCGTAGACGCCCCCGAGGAGGAACTCATACGTGCCAGGGACGGCATGGAGCGACTGCGTGAGCTGCGGCTTTCCAAGTACAACCACGCGCCGGATCGCCAGCTGTTCGACGATAACCGGCCGCGCGTGCTAGTCGTCGACCAGACCGCCGGTGACGCCTCGATCGCGGGCGGCCTGGCCGAGGCCGACGACTTCCAGCGGATGCTGGACGCCGCCCGTGCCGAACATCCCGAGTCGGAAATCCTGGTCAAGGTCCACCCCGACGTCATCGCCGGCCAGAAGGCGGGGCACCTCCTGGAGGCGGGCCGACGCTCCGGCTGTCATCTCATCGGCGACAACCTGAATCCCTGGTCGCTGCTCGACGCGGTACATTGCGTGCATGTGGTCAGCAGCCAGTTGGGCTTCGAAGCACTGTTGGCCGGCAAGCGTGTCATCTGCCATGGCGTGCCCTTCTATGCCGGCTGGGGGCTCACCGACGACCGTCGAAACTGCCCACGCCGCGGCGTCCAGCGCTCGCTGGTGCAGGTCTTCTCGGCGGCCTACTTGCGATATGCTCGCTACGCTAACCCCTACACCGGCCAGGCCACCGACTTCGAGGAAGCCCTCGAGCTGATCGGCGACCAAACACGACAACAACGCCGTCTGGCGGGCCGCTGGGCCACTTATGGCCTCTCGTCATGGAAACGCGGCTTCGTCGGCGACTTTCTCGGGCATGATGCCAAAGTCCGTCATTTGCGCCACGAGCATCCCCCGAAAGACGCCGAACCCGACGAACGCCTGCTGTGCTGGGCCTCACGACTGGATGCTGAGGCCGAGGAGCGCTGTCGCGCGCGAGGCCACGCTCTCTGGCGCATGGAAGACGGCTTCCTGCGCTCCATCGGCCTGGGCGTCGACCTGGCTCGCCCGCTTTCTCTGGTGGTGGATGCACTCGGCATCCATTACGACGCTAACCGAGAAAGCGAACTGGAGCGCATCCTCAACGAGGCATCTTTCTCGCCCGCTCTGCTGCGTCGGGCGGCACGGCTTCGAGAACGGCTGGTCACGCTGCGACTCTCTAAGTACAACGTCCCCGGCGCACGATACCTCCAGCGCCCCGAGGGGGGCCGCCTGCTGCTGGTGCCCGGCCAGGTGGAAAGCGACGCGTCCATCGTCCACGGCACGCTCGACATTCGCACCAACGGTGCCCTCCTCGCCGCCGTGCGCCAGGCCAATCCCGGCGCCCATATCCTTTACAAGCCGCACCCCGATGTAGCGACCGGCGCACGGATCGGCGCCCTGAGTAAGGCCGACGAGCACCTTTACGATCGCGAAGTCGGCGACGCCGATATCGTCGATGTGCTGGACATGGTCGATGAGGTCCATACCATGTGCTCCCTGACGGGATTCGAGGCACTGCTTCGAGGGCGCCGCGTCGTCACCTACGGGATGCCGTTTTACGCGGGCTGGGGGCTGACCAAGGATCGCCACGCCTGCCCCAGGCGCCGTCGACATCTCGACCTGGACGCCCTGGTTGCGGCCACCCTGATCCTTTACCCACTGTATGTCGATCCGGGCAGTCGCCGGCTATGCAATGCCGAAACCGCCGTGGCCCTGCTGGAACAGCGCCGAGCCGAACACCATCGCCCGGCGTGGCGGACGCACCTGTATCGCTGGTACCGCAACATCTTTATCGGAAAGCATTAACGTGAATTCGCCGAAACGCTCTTTCTTGTTCCTCCAGGGTGTCTGTTCGCCATTCTTCCCCCGCCTGGCGCAACGGCTGAGGGCCGATGGCCATCATGTCGCCAAGGTCCAGTTCGCCGGTGGCGACCTGGCGTACTGGTGCAAGGATGCCGGGCCCAGTCATGCCTTTCGCGGCAAGCTGGACGATCTGCCGGACTTCCTGGCCGAGCTCTGGGAGCGCCACGGCACCACCGACCAGTTGCTGTTCGGCGACCAGCGCCCCATCCACCTGACGGCGATCGAGGCCGCCAGGCAGGTCGGCATTCGCAACCAGGTGCTCGAGGAGGGCTACTTCCGCCCCCACTGGATCACCCTGGAACGCGAAGGCGTCAACGGCTATTCGCTACTGCCCCAGGAGGCGGACTGGTATCGGGAAGTCGGCCGTCGCCTGCCCAAACCGCTGCCGGCCAAGCGCTTCCGCACATCGTTCAAGCGCCGTGCCACCCATGACGTGCTCTACCATCTGGCCGGTCTCGCCAACCCATTGCTCTTCCCCCGCTATCGCAACCACGCGCCGGTCACCGCCCCGGTCGAATACGCCGGTTATCTCAAGCGCTTCACCCAACTGCGCTGGTGGAAGCCGCGCGATGCCGAGCGCATCCGCGACCTGGCCGGCGGCAAACGCCCCTATTACGTGCTGCCCCTGCAGCTCAATGGCGATGCCCAGATTCGCAACCACTCCGATTTCGCCGACATGGTCGAGGTGATCGAGCACACGATGGCGTCCTTCGCCCGCCATGCGCCGCCGGATAGCCTGCTGTGCATCAAGAATCACCCGCTGGACATGGGCCTCATCGACTATGCCGGCCTCATCGCGCGGCTCGAGAAACGCTATGACATCGCCGGGCGAATCGTCTATCTCGAGTCCGGCGATCTCAACGTACTGCTCGACGACGCCACCGGTACCGTGACGGTCAACAGCACCTCGGGTATCGTGGCGCTGGAACATCGTTGTCCGACCATCGCCCTAAGCCAGCCGATCTATCGACTCAACGGCCTGACCTTCGAAGGAGGGCTGGACGACTTCTGGCGTCATGGGCAGTCGCCAGACGAGGAACTGTTCCGCTGTTTTCATCGCACGCTCATGCACACGGTTCAGCTCAACGGTGGCTATTACTGCGACACCGGCATCGAGCTCGCCATCGACAACGTTGCGGCCAGGCTCGAAGCCACCACTTCTCCGCTCGAGGCCTTGCTATGACCGCACCCCGCAGCCTGTTGATCACCGGTGCCACCGGCGCTATCGGCGGTGCCCTGGCTCGGCATTATGCCGCGCCCGGCGTGCGTTTGATCCTGCATGGTCGTCGCCGGGCACGGCTCGAGGCCCTGGCCGACGCATGCCGCCAGACCGGCGCCGAGGTCGAAACGACCGACGTAGACCTGACCGATGACGCAAGCCTCACCGACTGGCTGGATCGGCTGGTACTGCCCGATGTGGTCATCGCCAATGCCGGCCAGAACACCCACGCCGAACCGGGGCAGGAAATGGAAGACTGGTCGGCCACCAGTCGCCTGCTGGCCATCAACCTGCGCACGCCGATGGCTATGGCCGAACGACTGGCGCCGCGCATGGCCGAGCGTGGCCACGGCCAGATCGTCTTCATGAGTTCCCTGGCCGCCTGGCACGGCCTGCCGCTAACCCCTAGCTACAGCGCCAGCAAGGCCGGCATCAAAGCCTACGGCGAGGCCCTGCGCGGCTGGCTAGCACCGCGTGGCGTGGGTGTGACCGTGGTCATGCCGGGCTACGTCAGCTCGCCGATGTGTGATGCCATGCCCGGTCCTAAGCCCTGGGAGATCGACGCCCCGCGCGCGGCCCGGCGTATCGCCAGGGGCATCGAGCGCAACCGGGCACGCATCAGCTTTCCCTTCCCGCTCAACCTAGGCTGCTGGAGCCTGGCGATACTACCGGCCGGTCTCTCCCAGCGACTGCTCGGTCTGATGGGCTACGGGAGATCCTCATGACGTGGGCGCTATTGCCCTGGGGCCTGGGCCTGATCGGCAGTTTCCTCGCCGAAGCCGCGTTGCGTCCGGCTTGCGCACCGCCCTGGCGTCGCCCGGTCTCGACCTTGGCTGTCCACCTGGGCACCTGGAGTCTGGTCTTCGGGGGCTTCGTGCTGATACTGCAGCGTCCCTGGTTTGCGCTGGTGCTCTTCCTGGCCCTGCAGCTCGTGGTGGTCCAGTCCAGCAACGCCAAATCAAAGACCCTGCGCGAGCCTTTCCTGTGTCAGGACTTCGAGTATTTTCTTGATGCCATCCGCCACCCGCGCCTGTACATCCCCTTCTTCGGCATCGGCCTGGCCATCGGCGCCAGCCTGGCAGGCCTGGCGACTATCATCGGCTTTTTGCTCTTCGAGCCGTCGCTACCTGACCAGCATGGCACGGGCAGCTTCCTCACCGGGGCGCTTCTACTCATCGCGCTCTCGGCCCTGCCGCTGACCACCGGGCTAGCCCGCCTACCGGCCTGCAGCCTCGACCCCGTCGAGGACACTCATCGGCTCGGCCTGTTCAGCGCGCTCTGGGCCTACGGTCTGCTGGCACGACGACCGCTGGAAGTTCCCGCGTCCCCCTATGCTTGCGCACCCCAGCCGCCGCCCTCGCGTGAACACTTGCCGCACTTGGTGCTGGTCCAAAGCGAATCCTTCTTCGACCCGCGTCCCTGGCATGGTGGCCTGCGTGACGACCTGCTGCCCCATCTCGATGCTCTGGCCAATCAGGCCCTGGCCCAGGGGCGCCTGCACGTGCCGGCCTGGGGCGCCAACACGGTGCGTACCGAAACGGCGATGCTGACCGGCCTGGATCAGCAAGCTCTCGGCATCCACCGCTTCAATCCCTATCACCAGCTGGCCCGCCGCCCGGTACCGAGTCTGGTCGCCGAGCTGAAACGGCTCGGTTATCGCACCGTCTGTCTGCACCCTTATGCAGCCAGCTTCTATCAGCGCGACCGTGTCATGCCGCACCTGGGCTTCGATGACTTCATCGACATCCGGGCCTTCGAGCGCACCGACTACTGCGGCCAGTACGTCGGCGACCTAGCACTTGCCGACAAGGTTGGCAGCCTGCTCGACGAACCGGATAATAAGCCGCTATTCGTGTTCGTGATCACCATGGAAAATCACGGCCCACTGCAACTTGACGACCAGGCGGAGGACGCGGCCCGAGACCTGCTGGCCGCGAATGCACCGCCCTTACCGGACGACTGCACGGAGCTAGCCTGCTATCTGGCCCACCTGCGCAATGCTGATCGCATGGCCGCACGCCTACGTCGGCAGCTGGAGGCAACTTCTCGAGGCGGGCTACTGTGCTGGTATGGCGACCATGTGCCGATCATGCCTGAGGTCTATCGACATTATGGCGAGCCGGATGGCGACACGCCCTATCTATTGTGGTCGAGCCACGGCCGGGGAGACCGGCCCCAGGCATCCACGCCGCTTGAGGCAGTGCAATTGAGTCAACGAATATGGCAAGCCGTCATCAACGAGGCGCAGCGCGCCCATGACGGCCGGAACCAGGATCATCGGGAGAAAGCATGACAAGACGCGTGGCCATCATCGGTGTCACCCACCGGATGCCGGGAACCACCCCGGAAGGCTTCTGGCAGGACCTGCGCGCCGAAAAGGACCTGGTCACCCAGGTCGCGGCCGACCGCTGGAGCCATGAGGCCTTCCAGCACCCCGACAAGCGCAATCCCGGCACCAGCATGACCTTTGCCGCCGGCAGCCTGGGCGACATCAGTGGCTTCGATGCCGACTTCTTCGGCATCTCACCGCGTGAAGCCGCCAATATGGACCCCCAGCAGCGCATGCTGTTGGAATTGACCTGGGAGACCCTGGAAAGCGCCGGCATCCCTCCGTCGCGGGTACGCGGCAGCCAGTGCGGCGTTTTCCTGGGTGTCGCAGCACTCGATTATTCATATCGCTACACCGGTGACATGGCCGCCATCGATGCGTCCACTGCCACCGGCAACACCTCGAGCATTGCCTCGAACCGGCTCTCCTACTTGTTCGACCTTCACGGTCCCAGCATGTCCGTGGACACCGCCTGCTCTTCGTCGATGGTAGCCTTCCATCAGGCCTGTCAGGCGATCCGCAGCGGCGAGACCAGCATGGCCCTGGCCGGTGGCATCAGCCTGCACCTGCACCCTTACGGCTTCATCATCTTTTCCAAGGCCAGCATGCTCTCGCCCACGGGTCGCTGCCGGGTATTCGATGCAGACGGCGACGGCTACGTACGCTCGGAAGGCGCCGGCATGTTCCTGCTCAAGGACTACGACCAGGCCGTGGCCGATGGCGACAACGTGCTAGGCCTCGTCGCCGGTTCCACCATCAACACCGATGGTCACAAGCAAGGCCTCACGGTCCCCAATCCCGAGGCCCAGATCACGCTGATGCGGCACGCATACGAACGCGCCGGCATCGCCCCTGACGAGATCGACTACCTCGAGGCGCATGGCACCGGCACCGCCGTGGGCGACCCCATCGAGTCGCGTGCCATCGGCGAGGCACTGGCCAAGCACCGGCGGTCACCGCTGCCCATTGGCTCGGTGAAGAGCAACCTTGGCCACCTGGAAACCGCCTCCGGCGTCGCCGGCCTGGCCAAGGCGCTCTACAGCCTGCGCCACCGCGAGGTACCGGCGACCATCGGCATCCGTCGTCTCAATCCCAAGATCCCATTCGACGACTGGAACCTAGAGGTCGTTACCCAGGCGCGCCCATTGAAGGCTGAGGGACGCCTGATCATTGGCGTCAACTCCTTCGGTTTCGGCGGCGCCAACGCCCACGTCATCCTCGAGAGCCCGCCCGAAATACCAGCGCCGACACCGGCCCCCGTCTCCGACGAACCGCTGCCACTGAGGCTCTCCGCGCGGGGTGAACCGGCCCTACGCGCCATGGCCGGTCAACTGGCTGACTGGCTGCGTGACACCGACAGCCGCCTCTACGACATCGCCGACACCCTCTACCGTCGGCGCGAGCATCAAAGCGATGGCGCCCTGCTGTTCGCTGCCGACAAGCAGGACGCCGCCGAACGCCTGGCCGCCTTCGCCGATCCCGAGCGTCCCCCCGGCAAACGCCCGGTCATCCAGGGCCAGCGTCTCGACGACGCCCAGGGGCCCGCCTTCGTCTACGATGGCAACGGCTGCCAATGGGAGGCCATGGGCCGCGACTTACTCGCCGATTCCAAAGCCTTCGCCGCCGCCATCGACGAGGTCGACACCCTCTTCCAGCGCCACGCCGACTTCTCGCTGCGCGCCGAAATCGAAGGCCGCAACGGCAGCGACCGCTTCGCACGCACCGAAATCGCCCAACCGGCGCTGTTCGCCGTGCAGGTCGGCATCACTCGAATGCTCGCCGCTCAGGGCATCGAGCCCGCCGCCGTCACCGGTCACAGCGTCGGCGAAGTAGCCGCGGCCTGGGCCTGCGGCGCCCTCTCGCTGGAAGATGCCGTGCGTGTAATCCACCTGCGTAGCCACTTTCAGGGGCTAACCCGGGGCCAGGGCGAGATGACCGCCGTGGGGCTAGGCGCCGGGACCATCGCCACCTACCTGGAGCGTCCCGAGTATCGCGACATCCATCTGGCCGGGATCAATAGTGCCCAAGCCGTGACCCTGGCCGGGCCCGCCGAGGCGCTGTCCCGTCTGGAAGCCGAACTCGATGCCCATCGCCACTTCGTCAAGCGTCTGCCGCTGGACTACGCCTTTCATAGCCCGGCCATGGATCCCATCCGCGACGACCTGATCGCCGCGCTCAAGGGACTGTCTCCGCGTCAGTCGCGCATTCCCTATATCTCCACGGTGACCGGCGAGAAACTCAACGGCGAGCGACTCGACGCCGACTACTGGTGGCACAACATCCGCCAGCCCGTGCGCTTCGGCGCCGCCACCCAAGCGCTCATCGCCGACGGCACCAATGTGCTGATCGAGATCGGCGCCCATCCGATCCTCAAGCGCTACCTGAGCGAAGCGCTGCGCGAGACCGAGCGCGAAGGCCTGATCATCGGCACGCTGGAGCGTGACCTGCCGGGGCCGGTGTGCCTCGACCACGCCATCGGCCAGACACTGCTTGCGGGGCTCGAGACCGACACCGACCACTGGTTCCCGGTGACCGGGCGTCTCGCCGAACTGCCGCGCTACCCCTGGCAGCGCCAACCCTACTGGATGCCGAGCACCTCGGATGCCCTGGGACTGCTGGCGCGCCACTACGAACACCCGCTGCTGGGCTACCGCCTGGCGCAGCACACCCTGACCTGGGAAAGCCAACTCGATACCGCTCGTCAGCCCTGGCTGGCGGACCATGTAGTGGGCGACGCCGCCATCTTCCCCGGTGCCGGCTTCATCGAGCTGACCCTGGCCGCCGCGGCACGCTGGCGCGAGGCCATGCCGCTCGATATCGAGGAACTCGAGATCCAGGCCCCCCTGATGCTCGATGGTCAGCACGGGCGGCTCACCCGGCTCGCCATCGCCCCTGAAGACGGCCGCGTGACCATTCACTCACGCGAACCTGCCGTCGGCGAAGCATGGCAGCTGCACGCCACTGCCCGCATCATGCCCCAGAGCAAGAGCCTGATGCTTGAACGTGCCGCGCCGTCCCTGCCTGAACGGGCACCAGACCTGGAACTGGACGCGCACTTGGCGATGGCCAGTCGTCTGGGGCTGGACTATGGTCCAGCCTTCCAGGCCATCGACCGCGCCTGGATCGAGGACGACAGCGTCATCGGCCGCGTTAGCCCCACGCCGGTCATCGAGGAACAACTGGCGCTGCAGCACCTGCACCCCGGCATCCTCGACAGCGCCTTCCAGCTATTCCTGCCGCTGCTGGCTCGCGACGGCCTTGAAAGCCTGGGTCCTGGCAACCAGGGCATGGCCTTCGTGCCGGTCCGTGTGGGGCGCATTCAGTGGGCGTCGCAGGCCGGACGTCCGGCCCTGGCCCGGGCCCGTTTGCTCAAACGCGCGCCTTACTCCTTCACCGCCGACTTCGAGCTCTTCGACGACCGCGGCCGGGCCGTTGCGGTGGTCAGCGAGACCCGCTTCAAGGCGGTTCGCCTGACCCAATCCGCCGAGCAGACACTGAGCCATCTCGATGTTCGCCTGACGCCGGCACCGCACCCGCAACGTCGCCAGGTAGCGGATCTTTCCGCTCTGGAGGCGGCCATGCCGGCGCTGGTCGACGGCTACGCCGAGGCCACCGGACAACGCTACGCCAATGAAGTGGCCCCGCTGCTCGACCGGCTGGCCGAAGCCTTCGCCGCCGAGGCGCTGGCGGACGAGCTGCATGACGGCGTGCTCGGTCAGTCCCACTATCAAGCACTGGCCAGTGCCCATCCGCAGGCGCGTCCCCTGATCGACCAGTTGCTGCGCCTACTGCAGGACGCCGGCCGCCTTGAAGCCAGCGACGAGAGCTGGACACGCACCGAAGACAACGACGAGGTCGACGCCACCACCATCTGGCGCCTACTGGCCCAAGACTATCCGGGCCACATCGGCCCTATCCATCGGCTCGGTCGTTTCGGCCTCAACCTGCGAGACCTGCTGTCCGGCCATCGTGATGCCGCCGACATCGGCCTCGACCGCGACCGCCTGATGCGCCTCAACCGCCAGCTGATCGGCCATGAAGGCTGGCGGGCGCTCGCCACACCGCTCGGCGAGGCATTGGCCGATACCCTGGCGCAGCTGCCCGCAGGGCAGCGCCTGACGCTGCTCGAAGCCGGCGTTAGCGCCCCGGCCCTGGGAGAGCAGCTCGCCGAGCTGGTTGATCCCGATCGCTGCGACTATCGAATCCTCACCGCTGGCGACCTCGCCTGGCAGCACGCCGAGCAACTCCGCGGGCGCCAGCCGCTGATAGAGGTCGAATCGCTGGAAGCGCCGCACGAGCAGCCATCACAAGCGTCCTCAAGACACGCCCAACTGGCCCTGGTCTCGCTGGATGTCACCAATCGCGACCTCAGCCGCCGCCTGATCGAGGCCCTCCCGGAACGGCTGGCCCCCGGTGCCCGCATTCTGCTGCTCGGTGTCGCGCCCTCCGCCTGGCTCGACACCCTGCTGGCCACGCCCGGTCTCGACGTCGAGGGTGACGCGCCCGCGGCCTGCGAACTCGACGACGTCACCGACCTGCTCGCCCGCCTCGGCGCCGAACAGGTCCAACCGCTGCCCCTGGAAGACGAGGCCGGCGCCTATCTCGTCCACGCCCGTCTTCCCGACCAGGCCCACCGGGCCGACGATCTCGATGCAACTCCGAGCGACTACCTGCTGGTCGCCGACGACGCCGATCGCACTCTCGCCGAGCGCCTCGCCGCCGACCTAGAACGCCGGGGGCATCGAGTAACGATCGGCGACGAACACCAAGCCGACCAGGCCGGGTATATCATCGACCTGCGCAGCACAAGCCTCGAGCGCTGCCAGCAGGCGGCACGCTGGGCGACCGCTTTCGAAACGCGCCACGACATGCCGACGCTATGGCTGGTCACCCGTGACGTGGCCGTCATCTGGCGCGATACGACTGCCCCGACGGCCGGCCCGGACACACACGTCAGCGACGACGCCGCCCTCTGGGGCTTCGGCCGTTCCCTGGCCAACGAAGCCCAGGGCTTCCGGGTCCGCCTGCTCGACCTACCCGGCGGCGACCTCGTGAAAGACGTCCTCGAGGCCCTAGGCGACGAACTCGTCGCCCCCGACGACGAAACCGAGGTGACGCTCGACGCCCGGGGCACTCGCTTCGCCACCCGGCTGCGCATCCTGTCCGCACCGGGCACGGCAATGGAAGCGTCGGCGACACATGCCCCAGAGACACATGTTCCAGAGGCACATACCTCGGAGGCACCGCAAGGCGCCATGACGCTCGGCTTCCCATTACCCGGCCAGCTGCGCCATCTCGCCTGGCAGCCAACCACCCTACCGGCGCCCGGCGAGGGCGAGGTGGGCATTCGCGTCGAGGCTACCGGCCTCAACTTTCGCGATGTCATGTACACCCTGGGCCTGCTCTCCGACGAGGCCATCGAAAACGGCTTCGCCGGCCCGACCCTCGGCCTGGAATTCGCCGGCGTCGTCGAGCGACTCGGGCCGGGCGTCGAAGGATTCGCACCGGGCGATGCCGTGGTCGGCTTCGGCCCAGCCAGCTTCAGCGACCGGCTGGTCGCCAGCCAGTACGCCATCGCGCCCCTGCCCCGCGACATCGACTTCGCCGCGGCGGCGACGATCCCGACGACCTTCTTCACCGTCTACTACGCGCTGAAGCATCTCGCCCGCCTGTCGCCAGGGGAACACGTGCTGATCCACGGCGCCGCCGGCGGCGTCGGGCTGGCCGCCATCCAGGTAGCACGCTGGCTAGGAGCCGAGATCCACACCACCGTGGGCACCGAGGAGAAACGTGACTTCCTGCGCCTGAGCGGTATCGAACGCCTCTACGATTCGCGTTCGCTGACCTTCGCCGAGGAGATCCTCGCCGACACCGACGGACGCGGTGTCGACGTGGTCCTCAACTCCCTGGCCGGCGAGGCGATCAACCAGAACCTTCGCGTGCTGCGCCCCTTCGGTCGCTTCCTGGAGCTCGGCAAGCGCGACTTCTATGACAACACCCATATTGGCCTGCGGCCCTTCCGCAACAACCTCAGCTACTTCGGCATCGACTCCGACCAGCTGATGAAAGAATGCCCGGCCCTCACCCAGTCGCTGTTCAGCGAGATGATGGCGTTGTTCGAAGATGGCACCTTCACGCCGCTGCCTTACACCGCCTTCGGCAATCGCCAGGTGGTCGAGGCCTTCCGCTACATGCAACAAGCGCGTCAGATCGGCAAGGTGGTCGTCACCCAGGACCAGCCCCTGCGCCCCGACACCGACGACACGGCGCCCCCGGCGGCCCCCGAACTGCCGGCCGACGCCACCTACCTGGTCACCGGTGGCCTCGGCGGCTTCGGCCTGCGCAGCGCCCAGTGGCTGGCCGAGCGCGGCGCCCGCCACCTGGTGCTGGTCGGCCGTCGTGGCGCCGCCTCGCCCGAGGCCGCCGAGGGCATCGCCGCCCTCGAGGCGCAAGGCGTGTCCGTGGAAGCCGCGGCCTGCGATGTCGCCGATCGCGACGCCCTGGCCGCGCTGCTCGAACGTTGCCGTGCCGAGCACCCGCCGCTGAAGGGCATCATCCATGCCGCCGCGGTGATCGAAGACGGCCTGATCCGCAACCTCGACGAGGCGCGCATTGCCCGGGTACTGACACCGAAGATCGAGGGCGCCCGTCACCTGGACGCCCTGACCCGGGACGACGACCTGGATATCTTCGTGCTGTATTCCTCGGCGACCACCCTGTTCGGCAACCCCGGCCAGGCCAGCTACGTCGCCGCCAACCACTGGCTGGAGGCCCTGGCCGCCAATCGTCGCGCCCAGGGCCTGCCGGCGACCTGCGTGCGCTGGGGCGCCATCGAGGACGCCGGCTTCCTGGCCCGCAATACCCGGACGCGCGACGCCCTGCAGGAACGCCTCGGCGGCTCGGCGCTGCGCGCCGACGATGCCCTCGAGGTGCTGGGTCGCATGCTCGCCGCCCCCGGACCGAGCCTCGGCGTGCTGGAACTCGACTGGTCGGCCCTGGCCCGCTCGCTACCCACCGCCGAGACCCCGCGCTTTGCCGAGATCGCCCGTACCGCCGGTGACGAAGGCCAGCAGGACGACGGCGACCAGGACCTGAGCCGCCTGCTTGCCGAACTGTCTCCCGAGGAGCTCCACACCACCGTGACGGACCTGCTCAAGGCGGAACTCGCCAGCATCCTGCTGGTGGAAGAAAGCAAGATCGACGTGCACCGCTCGGTCTATGACATGGGCTTCGACTCGCTGATGGGCGTGGAGCTGATGACCGCCATCGAGTCCCGCCTCGGCGTGCGCGTGCCGGTCATGGTGCTCAGCGAGGCCTCGACCCTCGACAAGCTCAGCGGCGTGCTGATCGAGCGCCTGACGCGCAGCGATGACGAAGACGATGAGCACGGCGACAACGAGACCGGGCTAGCCTCTCTGGCAGCCCAGCATGGAGCCGATGCCGTCGCCGACCACCGTGAAATGCAGCCACATGAGGCCACGACACGATGAGTCAGGAGGGCCCCCGTCACGACCTCAAACGGCAACTAATAGACGGGGCGCGCAAGCGCAAGCGCTCGCGCCCGATCAACGAGCCATCCGGCGGCTCCACTACCGGTCAGGCGCGTGTCTCGGAGCGGCTGATGCGCTTCGACATGCACCCGGGCTACCAGCAGCTAACCCTGATGCGCGACGCCGCCAAGCGACTCGGCCTGGTCGATCCCTTCTTCCGCTGCCACCAAGGCAATGCCGGCGCGACCAGCCGCATCGACGACCGCGACGTCATCAATTTCGCCAGCTACAACTACCTTGGCTTCTCCGGCGATCCGCGGGTCAATCAGGCCGCCATCGACGCGGTACAACACTATGGCAGCTCGGTGTCAGCCAGCCGCATCGTCTCCGGCGAGCGGCCCATTCATGGTGAGCTCGAGCGCGCCATGGCCGCTACCTACCAGGTCGACGATGCCGTGGTGTTCGTCAGCGGCCACGCCACCAACGTCTCTACGCTGGGCTACCTGTTGGGGCCAGGCGATCTAATCCTCCACGACGAATACATTCACAACAGCGCGCTGGTCGGCGCCCAGCTCTCCGGCGCCCGGCGAATGGGCTTCGCGCACAACGACGCCGACGCTCTGGACGACCTGTTGCATCGCCATCGCGCCCAGTTCGAACGCGTCGTGATCGTCATCGAAGGGCTCTACAGCATGGATGGCGACCTGCCCGACCTACCGCGCTTCGTCGAGATAAAGCAGCGTCACCAGGCTTGGCTGATGATCGACGAGGCGCACTCCTTCGGCGTGCTGGGCGAGCATGGCCTCGGCCTGCGCGAGCATTTCAACATGCCATCCGAGGCAGTCGACATCTGGATGGGCACCATGAGCAAGACGCTGGCCGGCTGTGGCGGCTACATCGCCGGCTGCCAGGCCCTGGTGGACACCCTGAGACACCTGGCGCCGGGCTTTCTCTACAGCGTCGGCATGCCCGCCCAGGTAGCGGCTCCCTCGCTCAAGGCACTGGACCTGATGCGTGAAGAACCACAGCGTGTCCAGCATCTGCGCGATATCTCGCGCTACTTCCTGGAACGCGCCCGCGCCCTGGGGCTGGATACCGGCGACAGCATCGGCGCCGCCGTAGTGCCGGTGATCGTCGGCAGCTCGGCACGTGCCGCCGGGCTCTCCCACGCCCTGTTCGAGCGCGGCATCAACGTGCAGCCGATCCTGCATCCCGCCGTGCCCGAAAAGAGCGCGCGACTGCGCTTCTTCCTCTCCTGCGAGCACACCCGCGAGCAGGTCGATGCAACACTCGGCGCCCTGCAGCAGGCCATGGACAGCCGACCCCACGCATGAGCCAAGGTATTGCGCCAAGTTAAATCACATCATTCATGCTAAATAATGCAAATCTCCATACTCTTATTTTAAAAAAACACCCCAAACTTACAACGAATACAATACCGCTAATCTTAAATTATTATTTTTGTATCAATTTATAACAAAGAGCATCACTTTCGTTAAAACTCCTTGCTACATTGAGCGCACATTCTGGTCTTCCGAATAATAATTTTTACTAAAGCCATGTCGGAAACGTCCTGAATAGTCCTCAATAACGGCTAGCAGGGAACCCCCATGTTAAATCGTAAGCGGATAGGAATTTTCGCGGTGGCGTTTATGATCAGCAGCCCATGTGCCGCCGACTTACGCCCTTATCTATTTGTCGATGGCGGTATCGCCGATCCCGACCTGAGCTCCATCGAAACGCAATACAAGCGCATGAAGAACGAGGCCAGCACCTACGGGGGCAATGGTTCGATCAACGCCGACGATACCGGCGGCGCCTATGTCGTCGGCGTGGGTATCCAGCCCTTCCGACACTTCGCCATGGAAATCGGCTACTACGATTTCGGCAGCTATGACATCGAGGGCGCCGGACAATACGACCGTGGCGAACGGCACATGTCGGCATCCGGACATACGCGTACCAGCATTGACGGCTGGGGCGCACAAGGTATTTTCATTATGCCCTTGTCGGAGCGTTTCACCGTCCAACTGGGCGTCGGTGCCGCTTGGCTCGACACGCACATAGAAGGGCAGTACACGCAAGTTGCCGCAACGAATGTCGCCACGCAGGCACAACAGAGCGACACTGACACGACCATGCACGACACAACGGCACTACTCGGCCTGGGAGCGCGCTATCGCATCACTCCCAACTTCCAACTCAGGGTGGACTATCGATACTTCGGCGGGGTCAGTGATTATACTGACGATAATGACAGCGAGGTTCAGCTAGTCACGGCGGGAATGTCCTATCACTTTTAAGCTAGTGACTGCCAGAATGCCGCCGTGCGCTCGGGGTTACCGATCTCACGCGCCGTCTCGGCAGCGGCGGCAGCCATCCGGGCGGTGTCTTCCGGCCGCTCCAACAGCAGACGAAGGCAACGGAGCCAGTCGTCAGGGTCGTCATCGGCCAGCAGGCCGTTCACGCCATCCTCTACGATGGCGGTATAAGGATAACGACGGCTATAAATCCCCACCCCCCCCATGGCGGCGATATCCAGAAACTTGATCCAAGACTTGCCCCGATTGAAGGTAGAGTCGAGCAACGGCGCCAGGCCGATGTGCATGCGACGTCGCTGCCGATAGCCCTGAAACGCCTTCCACGACATGGCATCGGGCATCTCGAGCCGCTCGAGCTTCTGCAGCTCATCAGGGGTATGGCGCCCCAGCATGACCTCCAACGACACCTGCGGCGATGCCTCATGGAAACGTCTCAACGCCGGCACGATATGCCTCACGTCCTCGAGATGAGCACGCGTACCATGAAACCCCACCCACCAATGCGGTTCATCGAAGTGCGAGAGATCCGGCAAGGGCGAAATCAACGGCGGTGTCAGCACCCGGACATCGCCGTGTTTCCCCTCAAACCGTGAAGCCAGGCCCTCGCTCGATGCCACCACCACATCCGCCAAGGTCAGCAAACGCGGCTGCATGCCGACGATGCGTGCCATGCGGCGCCGATAGGTCGCCGGCAAAGTCTCATCCTCGGCCGCCGCCGACAGATCATCATCGATCAGGTAGACGATACGGCCGAACATCTCACGCCGACGCTCCAGCCAATACAACACCCGCTCCGGCAGCGTACGACACAGCACCAGGTTCGCCCCCGGTTGCCGCGACAGCACCCAACGCGCTAACCGCCAACACCAACCGCGCACATCCAACCGCCCCACGTCATGGCCCTCGGAACGTAGAAAGGGCGCGACCGACTCAAGGAAGTAGATATCCTCGGTCGGCCGCGCCCCATCGCTCAGCAGCAGCCAACGCTTGCTATTCATATTCCTGACATCCCAGACCGCAGACCAAAGCTTACCTCAACGAAAAATCTTCATACGCCAGAGTCAGATTGGGGTTATAGGCAGGGTCGCTGTCCAACTGAGGCCCCCAAGTACGTCGCATATAGTCCGTTTCACGCTGGGCGCGGGCCTGCTTCTTGGAGTTGTCATCGACACCGCGTGATACCGACTCGTGGTGATAGAGCTCGGCATGTGGCGTCCACAGGTTACGGTAACCTGCCTCGCGCACCTTGAGGCATAGATCCACATCGTTATATGCAACGCTGAGATACTCTTCGTTGAGACCATCGACTTCTTCGAACACCGTCCTCCGTATCAGTAAGCATGCCGCCGTCACCGCGGACAGGTTCTGCGCCAGATTCAGGCGATAGCGATATCCCGAGTGGGTACCGGGGAAAAAGCGGTGCGCGTGCCCCGCCACCCCTCCCAGCCCGAGGATGACGCCACCATGCTGGATACTGCCGTTGGGGTAGTAGAGCTTGGCCCCCACGCAGCCGATCTCCTCGCGGCAGACTTGGCGTACCATCTCGCTCAGCCAGTCATCGTTGATCGGCTCGATGTCATTGTTGACCAGCCCGAGGATGCGGCCCCGCGCCTGTCGAGCGCCGAAGTTATTGATCGCCGAGTAGTTGAACGGCTGATTCCAACTCAGCACCCGCACCCGCGGATCTTTCGCCACCTCGGCCATGTAGGCCAGGGTCTCGGCGCAGGTAGACTGATTATCGAGAATCAGCAGCTCAAAATTGGGATAGTCCGTGCGCGCCAATATTGCATCGACACACGGCCGAAGAATCTCGACTCGATCGCGGGTCGGGATCAGCAAGCTGACCAGCGGCGCTGGCGAAGGCAATGGCCACCGCACTCGGCAACTACCTGGCACAGCGCCCGTCATGACCTCAGCGCCTGTTCCGATTTGCGTGAGATACGCGCGCACAGCACATAGACTCGGCCGGTCAGCGGCCACTTGCGCTGCAGCCTCACCGTCCGACGCGACGACACGTGAGTGATAAAGCACGAACGGGATGTGGCGAATCCGCTCGGCCGTTACCCCCCGTGTGAAGCGCAAGATCAGTTCATAACTCGGGTCGGCTTCACCGCGCTCACAAAAGCCCTCGAAATCCCGCAAACGCGCACGGTGATATACCGTCAAATGGCCAATATAGTTCTGCGCCAGCAACAGGTCCGGATTCCATTGCGGCTTAAAATGCGGGTCGTAGCGATGCCCCTCATCGTCCAACTTATCTTCGTCGCCATAAAGCAGCTCCGCCTCGGGGTGACGATTCAAGGTCTCGGCGACATGATAGAGCGCATTCACCGCTAACCGATCATCTGGGCTCAACAGCGCCACGTAATTGCCATGTGCCATCGCCAGCGCCGCGTTACTCGCTGCAGCGCTACTCGGCGCCTCACAATCGACGACCTGGATGCGTTCATCCAGCGCGACCAAGCGCTCAATGGCGGCATGTATTTCCCGGTCGCCGGAAGCACCGGCAATGCACAATTGCCAGTTCCCGTAGCGCTGCGCCAGTACCGACTCGACACAGGCCGTCAACCGCTCAGCGGAAGACCCATAGCAGACAGGCAGCAATAGCGAGATCAGCGGTTGCTGGCTCAGTTGTGCCAGGCGCGTCGTCGCTTGGCGCTTATTGGGCTCACGCAGCGGCTCCACGTGATCAAGCCAGTAACGATAATGGTTCTCCGGCGAGCGGTGCATGAAGGTTTCTTCATAATGAGCTGCTGCCAGCATCTTCCAGCGCAGACCATCCTCGCGCGCCTCGTCTTTCAGTGCACGAATGATATTACGGGTCGAGAGGTCTCGATATTGCGGGTGAACACTACACAACCGTCGAGCCATACGGTCATAGGCGAAGCGTGGCGTGAGCCACACCAAACGCAGGTGGGAAATAGCAAAGCGACCCTCAGACTCCAGCGGATCCAGGCGAATAGATCGCGTGCCGTAAGGTACGAAACAGATGCGCTTGGTCATCTTGTCCTGGCGCATCGGCAGAAAAATGCTCTGCTCCTCGTTATAGCCCTCGCCAGTATCGAAATAGACCCGGACGGCGGCCCGATGCTGATCATGCGTCATCATGATCTCGAGCATGTTCCAGCCCGCCAGCGGCTTCGCCCCGCGCAACAGAAACTGTGGATTCTCACTGGTCGAACGCCACTGAAAATACACTTCGCCCGCGGCCGATTGCTGATCTTCCAGACGAAACCCGGCACCTAGCCATTCAATATCACGCAGCGGTGCGAATTCGGGGTTGCATACCAGACGTGGGTAACGCACTCGGCGCCGATCGAGCCGCCGGGTCAGCAATCTACTTGGCATTATGTTCCTTTTCTCAGCCACTTCTTCGTGCCACTTAACTAGAGCCACTCAAGCGTTTAATGAAGCGCTCACCCAAGCCGGGTTTTCTGCCACCAGCCGCCAGCGCCATCTTCACATTAGCAAAGGGTATTTCACGCTCATTCAGCACCGCGCCAATCTCGAAGCCCTCCGCAAGCAGTCCCACATCAATCGTGAAACTGAAGCCGCATGGATGCTGCTGCCAGAATTCGGGCGCTTCATCCGCGCTGCCGAATACCGCATTCAGGACATCTTTTCGCTGCTTCTCGGGGGTGTATAAGCGATAGTCCTTGGGCGTTTTTATATAAATCTGTAGCGGCTGCTGATACTCGCCCAGCCCGACTACCCACCCGGCTACTTTCAAGACCTGCTCGTCCACTATCCACTGCCCCTCAACCGGCGAGTCGAGATGCCAGCGGATATGCGGCGCCAAACGCTTGTCCATCATCTTGCTGATGGCAATATGCCGCTCATTCTCGTCAGGCGCATGATCTTGCAGGTACTGCTCGTACTTCGCCGCGCGTGACGCCGCTTCGCGGGAGGGTACCAGCTTGCCCATGTTATCCACGGTAATATCGACGGGGTAATACCCCAGAGCCACCAGCGCCTCCTTGACCGAGGAGCGATGCTCAGGTGGCACGAAGGAGTCCAGCACGAAGTCCCGGTAACCGGCCTGCTTCCCCCACAAGGCCACCACCTCATCCACGAAGCCACCGGCAAACAGCCGCTGTGTCAGCTTGTCGATGCTGGCAGTGGTGAACTCTTCGCTGACCGTTTCGCGCAGGCCCTCGGAAACTTCATGCTTGCCTTGGGATACTTGCAGATAGATCCGGTCGCCGGAGACAACCGGCACCTTCGCCGCCTTGAACAATCGACGGCTGATCGTGGACTTACCCGAGCCCGGAGTCCCCATCAGCAGATAGGCATAGGGCTTCATTTTGCGCACATGCACCACATAGCGCTGCAACGGATCGCCCGCCTGGTTAACGCTGTGACCGATGATCTTCCAGGCGTAGTCACTGAGTATCGAGCCCAGCTTCCTACGGGTCGGGAACAATCGTTCGTCAATGGAGCGCTCCACCCGAATCCACTCGTCTTCCGGGTTCGGCGCAATACTGACCTCGAGCACCAGCAGGCCGTCGTCCGCCAGCCTTTCCATCAAACGGTCGACGAGCGCCGGTTGGTCATCGGCGTAATGCAGCGCGGAAAGCAGGGTAATTACATCGAACGGCCCTTGCGGCAACTTCTCCCAGGATTGCTGGAGGAACTCGCACGCCGGAAACCGCTGCCTGGCCCGAGCAACCGCCGTGCCCGACTTGTCGATACCCACGACCTTCTCGGCACCGTCAAACGCGGCATAGCCGCAAAAGAAACCCTCGTTGCAGCCCACATCCAGAAAGCGTTTGCCCGCAAACGACGGCAGGCGCAGCGCGGTCAGTTTCTCCGAAGAGCGCGAGCCACCTTTTACACCAGGGAAAGACTGGTATTGCATGAAATCATTTCTCTTGAATCAAGTAGGTGTCGGATAGCGTCTGGACTCCGACCTGAACCGTGGGCTTATGACTCAAACGCGATTAGGCCACTCGACAATGCTTTAAATGGCCGGTGCCAGACGTGCTGGTAAAGTGTCAGGTAGGCCTCTGCCATTACCTGGCAGCTTTGCGAAGTCCCCTTCGTCTGCTGCCAGTGTTGTACTGCCTGCAGCTTCTGCTGCCAAGTCTCCGCCTGGCGGGCCTCCTCCAGTACAGTTAGCACCCCTTCGGCGGTCATGGACGGAGCCAGCCAGCCGGCATTACTTTCACGTAACCTGTCGCCCACTGCACCAATATCGAAACCAATCACCGGTACGCCCGTGGCCCAAAGTTCGGTCAGCGTATGGCAAAAGGTTTCTGGCCAGATCGACAGCACCGCGCCCACATGCGGGCGGATGGCAGCAATCTTGTCGAAAAACTCATCGCGCATGTAACCGCCATGACAGTTCACCCAATCAGGTAATGCCAGATCACTGCTTGCCTTGCCCAGTATATGAATCTCCAGTCCCAGCTCCGGCGCCCGGCGCGCCAGTTCAAGAATCGTTTCTCCCCCTTTGGCCCGGGAAATATTCCCAGGGAAAACGATTCGCAGCGGCTCCTTACCAGAAGGCGCGGATGCCAGCTGGGCCATGCGCGGGAAGTCACGCCCATGTGGAAGGACCCGAAAATCGCGTTGCTTCAGAGCAGGGTAAACAGCTTGCAGGTTGGCTCGGGCACTTGGCGTTGTGGTAACGAAAGCATCACATTGTGCGAGGACATCATTGAACTCACGCTGCCACGTTTTTATCGCGGCGTGTTTCAGCGGCGGCAAGCTACCCTCGGCCCAGAGCTCATGCCCGCAATCCCCGCGAGTGGCGGTACACCGTCCGCCGCAGAATTGTTGTTGATCATCGAGCAATTTGATCGAAGGGCACACGCTGTAGTAATCGTGAAACGAGAACACCGTGGGAACCGCCAGCGCCCGAGCCGCTTCAATCAGGCCCAAGCTGTGCCAGGCGATGTGGCGGACATGCACCAGCTCGATGGCGTAGCGCACCAGCCACTCGGCCGCGACGGCATCGTACTCGGCACTGCGGTGGGGAAAGGCCTGCAACGGCTCGCTGAGAACATGACGCTCCACCTGGGTGTATACCCCTTCGGCGAAATGCAGAAGAGTCATCACACGTGAATTGCAGCGCAGCACGAAACACTCGATGCGATCATCCAGTGCCTGCATCAGATCCTGATTGGTCTGTGGCGTACCCCCTGTGCGAGTCGCCAGCACATACAATATGCGCGGTTTGACCCCACGGCCCGCGCCTTGTGCCGCCTCGGTCAGCGTCGCCACCCGGCGCCGGGCCTCCTGCAGTCCAGGCGCGGCGAAGGCCTTCTGGACCTGCTTCCCATACTCAGGATGGCGCTTATCGATGACCTGTCGGCCCTGCTCCATCAGTGCGGTCTTTTCCGACCCGAAGCTTGCCGAACGCACATGGTGGATGTAGCTGGAATCGTCGATGAGGTGCGTCCAGCCCTGCTTACCGGCCCGCATACAGAAATCGTTCTCCTCGCCATAGCCCCGCGGAAAGGCCCCGGCATCCAGCTCCCCCATGTCGTCCAGGCAGTCGCGCCGGATGTACAGGCAGAAGCCGTTCCCGGTAGGCACCTGCGGATAGCGGTGCAGGGCGCCCTGCGCGATGGCGCGGCCAAACGCTTCCAGGGCCAGCCCATCGGGCAACTCATTGGTACCCGGCTCCGGTGCGGAAAAGGCCCCGGCATTGTTCGAAAACGGCGTGACCGTGCCGACCCACGCCTGACTGTAGGCCGCCAGCCGCAAGCGGCTCAGCCAGCCGGGCGTCACGCAGGTATCGGAGTTGAGCAGCACCGCATCGGCATGCCCCGCCAGCTGCAGGCCGCGATTCACCGTGCGGGTGAAGCCGAGGTTATGTTCGTTGCGGTAACACTCGAACGGCCAAACATCGCGGTAGCCATCCAGCAACTGGGGCACAGCAGGATCGGGACTGGCGTCATCAATCACGATAATGCGGCAGGTCATCCGGGTATGCGCCTGCAGCGACGCCAGGCAATCGGCGACGGCGTCCACCGCGTTGTAGACAGGAATGATAACGGCGGGCACATGCCTTGCTACCTTCAAGCGTTCCAGAGTCGCCGCCATATCGAAAGCCACCGGTTCAGCTGGTTCCACCTCTTGCCACCACGGCGCTATCGTCAACTCAGGCCGCGGCCGGCAGCCCTGGTGATGTCCGACACGCAGATAGTGCACCAGAGGATTGACACCCTCCCGGCGTGCATCCGGACACTGTGCGAAGTAAAAGGCCGTATCGAATGCGGGTCCCGGCTCGCGCAGTTCCTTGGCACCCTTCTGCACGTAGTGCACCACCGGGTCGACGCCATGACTGGCCACATCCTGATATTCCGACAGATACCACTCACGGTCGAAAAGGTCGCTTCCGTTGATCAGGGCGACATCGCCCTGCTCCGTAGAAGACTTCTGTAAAGAAGGAGGCGGCAAACGTCTCTCGGCAACGGCGGCAGGCTTATGCCCAGACCTGGCAGGTAATGGCTGCCGCCCTTCCCTGCGCCCATGTTGCAGATAATGCAGAAGGGGGTTCATGCCGGAAGCTTTTACATCCGGGTATTGCGTTAGATACCAGACAGCATCGAAGCTCGGGCCTGGCTGGCGATTTTCCTGGGCACCAAAACGGGCATAGTGCAGTGCAGCTTGCTTTTTCCAGACAGGATGCTTCGCGACATCGGGGTACTGCGCCAGGTACCACTGCCCATCGAATAGTTCTGAAGCCTCAATCTGTGCTGCCTGGGGCTGGTGGCTATTCATTACGGGCTTTACAAGAGCCCGCCTGAATAAATCCTTGACCACTAAAAAACCTCCGATTACTCAAGCACAGAAAGGCAATAGTAACTGCTCGGATCAGTCACTGCCGAACAGATCCCGGGTGTAGACCTTCGCGGCGACATCCTGCAGCTCGTCCACCATACGGTTGGCGAGGATGACGTCACAGCCCGCCTTGAAGGCCTCAAGGTCACGCTCCACGCGGGAGTGGTAGAAGTGATCGGCGTCCAGGGCCGGTTCGTAGACCACTACCTCGATCCCCTTGGCCTTGATGCGCTTCATCACCCCCTGCATGGCGCTGGCGCGGAAGTTGTCAGAGCCCGACTTCATGATCAGCCGATAGACGCCGACCACTTCCGGCTGACGTTTGAGCACCGACTCGGCGACGAAATCCTTGCGGGTGCGGTTGGCGTCCACGATGGCCTGGATCATGTTGCTCGGCACATCGGCGTAGTTGGCCAGCAGCTGGCGCGTATCCTTGGGCAGACAGTACCCCCCGTAGCCGAAGCTGGGGTTGTTGTAGTGCCCTCCGATGCGCGGGTCCAGCGCCACACCCTCGATGATCTGGCGGGCATCCAGGCCATGGGTCTCGGCGTAAGTGTCCAACTCGTTGAAGTAGGCCACGCGCATGGCGAGATACGTATTGGCGAACAGCTTGATGGCCTCGGCCTCGGTGCTGTTGGTCAACAGTACCTCCACGTCCTGCTTGACCGCCCCCTGCCTGAGCAGCTCGGCAAAGGCCGCCGCCCGCTCGGACCGCTCCCCGACGATGATACGCGAGGGGTAGAGGTTGTCGTGGAGCGCCTTGCCCTCGCGCAGGAACTCGGGCGAGAAGATCAGGTTCTGGGTGCCAAAGCGCTGGCTCGCCTCGGCGGTATAGCCCACCGGCACGGTGGACTTGATCACCATCAGCGCCTCTGGATTGACGGCCATGACCTGCTGGATCACCTCCTCGACGCTGCTGGTATTGAAGTAGTTGGTCTCGGGATCGTAATCGGTGGGCGTGGCGATAATGACGTAGTCAGCGTCACGGTAGGCCTGCTCTGCATCCAGGGTAGCCCGGAAGCGCAGGTCCTCACGACGCAGAAAGGCCGAGACTTCCGCATCCTCGATCGGCGAGATGCGATCGTTCAATATCGCCACCTTTTCCGGCACGATATCGACCGCCACTACATCGTGGTGTTGGGCCAAGAGCATGGCGTTAGAGAGGCCAACGTAGCCGGTGCCGGCGAGAGCGATTTTCATAAGATTTGAGCCCTTACTTATGATTCACCAAATAGGTTAACAGAAGGAGCACCTCCCTGTGTCTTTTTATTAATTTGGATTATCGCGAGCTCTCAATCGTAACCAAGATTCTCGAAATCTTCTCGCCATATATTGCGAAGAACATCTTTATCACCTTCTGATAGAGCATACTTCTCTGAATTCGAGCGATTTTTATGTATAATAACCGAGTTACCGTCTAACCCAAGGCTCTCAGATATCAATGGCCAGTTTTTAGACAAATCTTCAAGCTTAAAAATCTCTACATCGCCACTTCTCACATACTCATACTGCGCAGCAGAAATATACTCTCCCTTTATAAACGCATCACACCGTATAAATTCTCCAAAAGATTCCAGACAAAATCTTCGATGAGGTGCATGACCTGGCGCAAGCAACATGTAGCTATATAGAGACAAAGCCCGATCAAATGGATTTCGAACCAAAGCAACTTTACGATATCTTCCCCAGATATCCCCAAACATTTCCCTGAATCCGTGATGCCGGCGTCGACACTTTCCCTATCGCCGTCAGCGAGCATTTTTTGACCTCCGATTCCGTCTCAACCGCCGAATGCATCTCTGCCATGGCCAACCATAGCGGCATCGGCCGGCGACGATGACCCGTTTGCTCATGCATTGCTACCCGCCGGGTACGGTGATGCTGGCTGCCGGTGACCGTCAGCCCTCTGCGTGGTGCCTTTGTCCGACAGACGATCAGCATGGCGTGCCTCGCGGATAGCGCAGGCGGCTTCGCAGGGTGTTCAACACCGTCATGCGTTCGATGTCCTGCCCGAAGTCGAGGATGATCTGCCGCGCCTTTTGAACCACGAGCGCCGCACGATGCACCAGCTCTTGTAGCACGGTGCGGATCCGGCGCCGCTTGGCGGGATGGCGCACCGGGCTCAGCTCGCCGGTCATGCCCAGCTGCCCCATCAGCCGCAGGATGTTGTAGGCCAGCTGGGCGAGGTGCAGGATTGATCACCGCCTCCCGCGCCTCGTCCAGGCTGGTCCACCAGCCTTCCAACTCATAGTCCGGTTCGAGCAGCAACTGGCCATCGCGATCGGCGGTGCGCTCTACCAGGCGCATCACGCGTTGGACGACGTATTCGGTCTTGTTGTCGTCGTGGATCGAGACGGTCTGCGGCCACAGCGCCTGGCGCTTGCCAGGACGCAGCTCTTCCCAGTAGTCCGCCGCCACAGCCAACCAGGTATCCTGATCCGCCGTGGCCGAGCCGCGCGGGTTCCATTTGACGACATAGTCGAGCCGGCGCCCCTCGTCGGCAAAGACCTGGCGTTGCTGTTCGAGAAGCGCCAGGTGCGCCTGGCTGTCGAAGCCGCTGTCCTCGCGTAACAGGATCGGTTGCTTGGTCAGGCCTTGGGCGCGAGGCAGTACCCGCTCCAGGAAGGCGTTGCTCTCCTTCATGGTGTGCTGCTTGCCAGGCCGCAGTTCCAGACCCAGGCACCACCCTTCGTTGCCCAGATAGGCGGCGATCGGGGTGTAGCCATCGACCTTCTGGTAGGTCCGCGAGACGCCTTCCTTCTTCGAGTTGCTGTTGTCCATGACGAAGGTGTCGATGTCCAGGCAGACGTGCGTCGTCTCGGCGGTGATCGGTGCTTCGATCAGTGACAGCAGGGTCGTGGACCAGGTGGCGGTGCGCGCCTGCAGGTCGTTGGCGGCAAGTTTCTCCAGCCGCTGTCGCAGCGTCGCCGCGCTCGGCACCTTCTGCAGGGTCAGCAGTTGTTGGAAGGGCTTGTCGCGGCGGAAGTTCTCGACAGCGTCATAGTCGCTCATGCCCAGACACAGCAGGCCCAGGTAGCTCTTGATCACGTCACTGGTGCGCATGCCCAGCGTGGTGGGGAAGCGGCTGTCGATGCTGTCGACGCCAGCGATCTCGAAGCATTGCCCGATGATGGACAGCCCGGCGTGGCTGGTGAGGGTGCGGCGACTGGCGCGGAACTTGACGTTGGGCATGGCACTATCTGGGTGAATGGCGATATTCGCTATATTGCCATGCAGTTCAGTAGGTTAGAAGCATTTCTGGGGGCTGGTCTCACGGATTCAGGATTTCTTTAAGCTGGATGGCAGTAGAGTGCTTCCAAATCCCATAAATAGGCCTTAGATTCGAAACTGTCTTCACACCTAACTCAGTAGACCCAATTTCAATATCAACCACCGTCGAGGAGTTAGAAAGCATTTCACTGAAGGATTCACCACCACATTTCGGAATATGAATAAATATGAAATTTCTAGAATTGCTGATATACATTACCACCCCCGGAAAACCGACTATGAAAATCATGAAAAATTTTTAAACCAAACTTACCCTCATTTATTTTCTTACCGCTTGGAATCGCAACCTAATGAGATTTAGCTGTAGCCTCTCAATAAGTGCTGACCTAAAAATTTTCCGCTATGCTGCTCAGTCATGATTGGCTGAACCAGGATAATGAGCATGACGTACCGCTTCGTGAAAACTCTATCCGACACCGACCTCCAAGTCTTAGAGGATACCTATCGACACGCAGAGAAGCCTGCTCTGCGTCGACGTGCTCATGCCATTCTGCTGAGCCATCAAAGGTATACGATCGATCAGATCAGCGATATTTTGGGAGCGACTCGAGAGACTGTCTCAATTTGGCTAACCGCCTGGGAAAATGACGGAGTGAAGGGGCTCAAGGATAAGCCGCGCAGCGGTCGACCTCCTCGTTACGACGAACAAGACCACGAACGTCTAAAGACCCTGGTTGAAGAATATCCCCATCAAATCAAAACGGTACGGGCGCGCTTTCAAGAAGAAACGGGTAAGCCCGCGAGCACCTCGCCGATCAAGCGGTTGCTAAAAAAAACGGCTACCGCTTCAAACGCGCCCGGCGATCACTGAAAGATCGGCGTGATGAAACGGATTTCCGCCATACCCAAGGCCTGCTGTCCGTTCTCCAGCAGTGGGAAGAGGCCGGTGAAGTGACGCTCTACTACTTTGACGAATCGGGTTTTTCTCAGTCATCTGCCGTGCCGTATGCATGGAGTCCGGTGGGCTGCCCTCTGGAAATCCCCGCCTATTCACGCAGTCAGCGCCTGAATGTGCTGGGCTTCCTGAGCCGACAGGGCAAGCTGATCTATCATTCGACCACTGAGACCGTGACCACCGAGGTCGTCGTCGAGGCCTTCGATCAGTTGGTGACACAGAAATCCCCAGATGCCTTCGCCATCGTGGTCCTCGACAATGCCAGCATTCATCGCTCGGCGCTTTTCAAGCGCAAACGCTTGGAATGGCTGAACCATCGCGTTCATGTGGTCTATCTGTCAACGTATTCGCCTGAGCTGAACCTGATCGAGATTCTCTGGCGCAAGATCAAGTATGAGTGGCTCCCAGTGACCGCCTACACCAGCTTCCAATCGCTGACACAGCATCTTCATGAAGTGTTGTCAGGCGTTGGTGATGAATATCGGATTTCTTTTACTTAGGCACTTAACGCTACGCAACCAACTTATCAATTATTGAAAATAATCTATAGATGCTTTCGCATCGCATCAATTAATGCTTCCGATTGATCAGTTAAAAGAGCTTCAATAAGTAACAGGTAGGATTTACTATCCACATTTAACGTGAAATAAAAATCTCGAAACTCCTTAGAATCTTCAATACATTCCATAAACTTCAAGTTATATATTTCGTTACCCAAGTTCCAAGAAGGACGATCATTATCATGCGCTTTCCGGTTTGGACTTACATGAATCCCATGAACAGGTCTATACTTAAGGCCAATCGGAATGGTATACCCCTTACGGCGAAGCAACTCATGCAGAAGTCGTTCATCATTTAGCTTTTCATAGTCAAGGTCCGAAAAGTCAGGCACCGGATATTGAACGCTAAAAGGGGCAAAATGACACCCTGTCAATCTAGGCATCTTATCACTAGCAGAGTTCATTCTAATTATATTGGAAAACGGAATAGCATGGTTATTCATATTTTCCAGATGACGATCCATTATATCGCCATCGAATACAACTATATCAACATCACCGATATAAACATACTGAAAACCTTTTGTAACCGGGGTTTCAATAAAACGTATGGAATTGGGAATAACCTTCCCAAACCAATTAGATTCCCTTACCGTGAAGCCCCCTCCATAATGACTACCAAGCCAATCCATCGCTCTTCCGTGTTTCGAATAAAAATCACCCAGTGATTCTACGCAAATTTCTACGTGGGAATTTTCATTCGCTCTTAAAACAAAATATATATATATAGGAACGAACTTATAGTACCCAGAGTTGGCTACCGTGAAAAAAAGCAAATTTTTAACCATTGTTGCCCTCGGATAATCTAGGGTTAATCAAAACCGATGCCTTAAACTAACGGTGACCAAGCCGATCGATAAACCAATCACAATCAGAACCAAAAGTTTCAACAGCGAAAACCTCAACTCTCGAAGTGCAAGCGATCAAATTCCTAAAATCTAATACTATCAATAGCCCCATAAAGAGGTATCAACCTCATAGACATCGCGTAACAAATTAGCATCCTCAGAATAAAGAACTTTAAGTGATTCAACCTCACTTAAACTTACTGCCTCAAGATCTTCAGATCCACCTTTAAGCATATACGCACCAGTCTCGCTGAGATAATAATCCGCATTTATTTGATATTTTTTATCTTGGGCCACTGGAACAAAATCGCTATCTACACCAAGAAATTCGAATACACTCCTCAAGTACCGTTCTTTATTTTCGTTCAACTCTTCGAAAGTAGCGACATGAAAACTATCACGACCAAATATTTCGAACCAACGCCGCAAATTACGATAATAAAAACCAATATGCAACAAGCCGAAACCTTTAATATCCAATATACTGTCGGCTACAGAAACTCTATTCCTTTTAAGGTGATGAAAATAAGCTGACACAGCACGAATCACGGGATCACGTAAAATTACTATGAACTTTACGTCGTCACCCAATATCTTTTGAACACGTTCAGGAGTAGAAAATCGAAATTCATTAATCGAATATTTCTTGCTAAGTGTATCATCAGACCACATATATCCTGGAGTTATTTCACCTACCGAAACCTCGGTAGTTTGGTCAGAAAAAAATGACTCATAGAAATCCAAGCCCTTATTGTAATTAGCCTTATTATCAAAAAAATGCAGTTCTTTTTGAGCCTTCGGTAGAAAAATCTCCGGGTGCTGAATCAACATATAGTGCAACCAAGTCGTGCCAGACTTTTGTGCGCCAATTCCTAGAAAATTAGGCTTCATAACCGCTCCTATAGTAATTCGTATTAAATACTAGCAAATAAAAGAGTAATCTTGAGCAGCAAGAGACCAGCTTTCACAAACCGTCCCTCTTGCAGCAGATGACAGTAAATGACGTCTATTAGAATCCTTCAAAAGCAACTCAACAGCTTGGAACCAAGCATCAGAATCATTTTCTACCATAAAACTATTCTTGGTGTTCGCAATATTCCGATATGTTGACACATCGGAGACTACGATAGCCATCTCTAACGCAGCATACTCCAAAAACTTCAGGTTACTCTTACTTGCATTAAATCTGTCATCTACCAAAGGAATCAGGCCAATATCCCAATGAACACGCTTTAATAACCACTTCACAAATGAAGGGTAATCAGTAGCTCTGGGCAATGGAACTCGCTTTCCAAATAAAGGTTCTTTATTCTGGAAAGCGCCTATAATTTCAATTTCGATACGTGAACCATACTTCTCCTCTAGCGCCTTCATCGCTGGCGCTATTAATTTCAAATCCTCAGCGTGGGAATCAGTTCCTATATAACCAATTTTTATTACGTCTTTAGATCGCCCAAAATCCACACCGACATGATTTCTTTGATGCTCTAGTTTCCATAGATTTTCATCAAGCGCGTTAGGCACTACCTGTATATTTTTATTCAACGGATAAAAAATATCACGGAGACTGCCTGTAGAAACAGTAACCAAGCTCGCTCCAGAAGCTAAAAACTTAACTTTCTCAGCCAAGACTACTGGATCCTTACGATAACCACGCTGCACAAGTCCAGTTGAGTCTAAAAGATCATCATCTACTTCATAAATGTACTCTTTACCTGCTGATTTGACTCGCTCAACCCACAACTTAATATCATTCAAATCATGAGGCTCAACATCTCTCTGCAGAATACACCGATCAAACTCACTTGGGTCGGGTAGATGATCAATTATTTCAACATCATACGCCTTAGTTATGTTTCTGTGGTTGTAAGGCAGAACAGTTCGTACGAATCCCGATCCTGCGGGCACTCCATCTCCTCGCCTGGATGGATGTACAACAAGCTTTTTCTTTTCGGATTTAGGGTTTGTTAAACGGTGCCTTTCCAGTGCACGAGCAAAGGCCGCAACTTCGGAAACTGCTGCACGATGAGGACTGAAATTGGAAGCCGTTTCTAACGCTGCCATTCTCATTCGATGTAACAGTGAGGGCGACGAGATCAACTGGCTCGCTTTCTCTGCTGATTCAGAGAGATCAAAACTGTCTACTACGAATGAATTAACGCCATCCAATGCATACTCATCAGTTCCCCCATGCTTCGTGACCACCGGAACGCAGGCGCATGCCATCGCCTCAAGTGCGGTTCTGCCAAATGCCTGATAATCCGAAAGATCAACAAATATATCACTACCTCTAAGGGCGGTGGACACCCCTTCACGGGTCAACACGCCGAGGCTTTTGAACGCTAATTTCGAATTGTATGTTTCAAAAAACTCATCAGAGGAATCGCAACCAAATACAACCAGCTCAACTTTTGAACCAAACTCCTTATTCAAATAATCAAATAGCTCCATCGTTCTCTCGGAGCCGCGATACGGTGTTTTGGGCCTTATCATGGCACTAATCACAATCTTTTCTCGTGCCTCAAACCCCGGATAGTACACATCATGGTCAATACTAGGCGCTACTTTGTTCACCCGAACACGATGGTGCTTATAAACCTCATTAGCTATCCAGTGGGTTTTCGCAAAACAAAACGCACCGTGCATTTCCTCATAAGTTTGTGCGGCCAGCAATCGCTCATTACTTCCTTGATCAAAAAAATAAGGCTCATAGTCTTGAATGTAATAGGCAGGTAATATGTGCGGATGCTTTTCACAAATACTTTTAACAAACTTCACTGACTTGTATACTGTAGCAACGAGCACATCGCACCTTGCCAACACACCAGAAGCTTCAAGACTATCAATACTTAAAAATAACTTATCTTTTTCTTTCAAACTCGGGTAGCTTTCAATAAACCTATTATAATTGGCGGATTCAACACCTACCTTAGCATTAATACCCAACGCTCTCATGGCGTGTGCTTCTTGGACAACAGAATGTGCACCACCTCCCCCGCCTCTTACAGGAAGAACAAAAACAATTTTCATCTTGCCTAGCGCGTCATTGCCATACAAGATATCTTTTTGTGCAAGTGCGTTGCTTATTCTATCCCTAACCAAGTCTAATGATGCACTATCTTTAACCTTATCCACCAAGTCTTTGTACTTAGGCACACCATGCTTAGCTCTTAGATTATCAGAACCCTTCTGAGAGAGGACTTTTCTCCTCTCATGACCGAAGCTTTTCGACTTTGAATGATAAACGTAGACATCGTCAGCTACGGCGAGATCAAACCCAGCATCGAGGACCCTTATGCAAAAATCATTCTCTTCGCCATATCCGGATGGAAATAGCTCCTCATCTAACAACCCTACCTTATCTAAAACCGCTCTTCTAATCATAAAGCAGAACCCATTAATAAACGGAAGCCTAGGATAAGTAGGCACTGCCACCTGGGTCACTAGAGAGGAAAATGACTCAAAACTAAAACCATCTGGAACTTCATTTATACAAAAACTTCCATCTCCATCCTTCAGTTTTGGCACACTTTGCCAGCTTGCTGCATTAGATAAGGGACCGACAACTCCGATCCGTTCATCATGATTCATGCATCGAATCAATCCATCCAACCAACCCGGCGTGACGACAGTATCGCTATTTAACGTTATGACAAAATCAGAAGATGACCTTTTCAACCCATCATTTACTGTCTTTGTATATCCAAGGTTTGACTTATGCTCTATTAACTCAAAGTCATCATCTTTCCCACAGATAGCCTGCAAGAATTTTGTCGTATCTTCATCAGATCCATCATTTACGATGATATTTTTACCACCGTATTCGCCGCGATGCTTTTTGATTGAAGCCACGCACTGCCTGACGTCATCCAACGCGTTAAAAACAGGAATTACTATATCTATAGAAGGTCGTTTGATCTGAAAACCGCTTGAAACGGTTGCTTTTCTACTTCCTCGCCTCTCAGCCATCTTTATATTGAATCGGATAAGTCCGGCCAAATCCGGATGACCATCAAGCGCCTTTTGGTAAAACATCTTTGCAGTTTCGTATTCTTCCCTTACGAACGCTTGATTCCCTTTTTTCAAGTTACTCACACAAATCTCCGGCATCAATATTTAAACACTTAGCCCAATACAATTTTCGGATAAATAAAGCATTGCAAACCTTCCGAATACAAATACATTGAAATCTTAGCCTTCCGAAACTCATCCAAATGATACAACTCAAAATAAACGATTTTCCCTCGGCATTAATCTGGAGTACATCAATCGGCCCGTGGGGCCCAACCCTCTTAAGCGTGCTGTCGAAGCTCTGACTGTCTACAGAAAACGCTTCGATTGCGTCACCTGCATCAATTTCAGGAAGGTGCTTCTTCAACCATTCGGCAACATGACCCTTATTCCCTGATGCAACACCAGTGTGCGCCCGGCATTCCGGCCAGCCACGCCCTTTGACGTAGGGCACATCAAGCCTTCCATAGTACTCTTTTAACAATGTGAGCGCTGGGGTAGAAAAAGGTAGTTTCCTTAAGGTAGGGAATCAATTGCTGCTGTAGCTCGATCAGAACAAAGGTGTTGTTGCGTTGCGTGACTGCAAGGTATCCATACAGTTAATCGTCTTGGCCGAAAATTCTGAGTGCAACACAATTGCTTTATCGCCCTGGCCGTAATAAAACTGGTCTGTTTTCTGATTCATTATGTAACATGAAAATCAACCAACGAGTAAGATGCCATCCTTTGATCTCTTCTCATCTTTCTAAAAGATATGCCACTATCACCATTTGGCTGTTCATTGAACTGCAGCACCAGCGCGAGCATCTGGTCTCTTTGCCAGCGATCCCGGTCAATAACAGGTTCGGCAAAGCCAATATCTCCTGTCAATGACTGCACTGCACCTCGATCATAGAGGTACTCGGGTGCCATCAGGGTTGCACTAATAAAGCCGGATTCTTGTCCACAGTCCCGATAGATAACATGCACATTGTCTTGCCGGTCGATCAGCACACAGGGCCGGCTGATCGGGATCTGCAGCGTTCCCCCGCCCTGAAGGTTGAACTCCTGTGAGGCCTGGGCTAGGTACTGGTGTCGCCATTCAATGCCGTCATGCCAGAGATGCTGGTAGGCCGGTATGCCTGTGCTCGGGTGGTTGCTGTAGAAGACGATATGCGGCCGCTGCTGGCTGTCCAGTGCCATGCTGCACTGATTCATCAGGTTGCTACCGGGCGAGACCGGCCAGATCGTCTCGGCATTGGCGGGGGTGATGGGCAACTGATAGGGCTGGTGGTTGGAGGTCCACCAGCTCAGGCCATTATCGTAGGACTTGGCGTAGCCCACGTTGATGTTGTTGACGCGCTTCTCCTCGCCCAGGGTATGGGTGCGCCAGACAAAGCTCAGGTGCAGGCTGCCGTCCTCCCCCACCACGGGATTGTTCCAGTAGGCGTTGGCCGTCCACGGTTTCTGCTCCGCGCCACTCAGAATCGGCTTGGGGTGGTCCTGCCACTCCTGCCGCGCTTCATCATAGGTCTTGATATACGCCGTGCCGTTGTTGTGGGTACCGTGTCGGTACAGCAGGGTCAGCGGAAAGTCCTGCCGGGGCAGGATGAAAGTCGGGTAGGTCACCCGTTCCTCGTTCTGCCCGGTCATGGGCAACTCGTCCGTCCACTCCCGAACATCGTGCGGCTGCAGGCTGCGGCGATATTTCAGCTGGGTGGCGTGGTGGTCGTAGCTGATGTGCAGATGGCCTTCACGGTCCATGCCCAGGCTGATGCTGTTGTGGGCATCCTTGAGGTTGTACTCCCCGGCTAGGTCGTATACCTGCAGGCTGTCATCCTGCAGGTAGCGGCGCACCAGGCGCAGGGTGTGTTCGTCCACGTAGAAAGCCGTGTACTGGTACTCTCCCACCGTCATGATGCCGTGATGACGGAAGATCACGGTATTGATGGTATTGCCCGCCCAGGCTTCCCCCAGGTCCAGCGTCTTGTCCAACTGGAATCGCGGCACCCTCGCCCGCTCCAGCGGTAATACCGGAGCCGCGATCATGGGCCGGTTATCCCGCAGCGGCAGCGTTGCCTGGTCAATCCCCAGCTGTTCCTGTTGCAGCCCTGCTCTGGCCCGCGCCAGCAGAGCGGTGTCGCTACCGGGCATGCCGGTGGCGATAGCGCCCTCGAAGTGACGCCGAGCGCGCTCAGGCTGGCCGGCCAGCACGCTGACGCGCCCCAGGCTGTTGTGCACGCCGGAGATCATCACCTGGCGAATGAGTTTTGCGTTCTGTCCCCAGGCCTCGGACTGGCGCAAATGCTCGCGAGCCTGCGCCATATCCCCCATCTGCATAAAACCCGCCGCCGCCAGCAGGGCCAGCATGGCGCGATCCGGGTGATGCGCCAGCGGCTGTTGCGCCAGCTGGGTGAGGGCCTGCCAATCCCCGAACTGCCACTGGGTGCGCGCTCGCTCCAGCATGTAAGGATCATGGGGAATGGTGACAACTTCACCTTGTGCCGGCTGGCGGCTGCCGGCCACGCCGGGCGATTGCACACTCTTCTGGCGCTTCAGCTTGCGTTTGGCACGGGTCTGCTTCTTGCCTTTCTTTCCCATGGTGTCGTCCGGTTCGGGGAACTACAGGCTGCTCTCGCGCAGCACCCAGTCCTTGATCAGATCGAGCTGGGCTTCGGTCTTGACCATCTCTTCCTGAATCGCATGCTGACGCTGCACAAGCTGTTGATTGTCGGTCTTGAGCCGACTGGCTTCTTCGCGAGCATCGCTCAGTTGGGTAAGCCGCTCTTCCGCCAGTGCCTTGAGCTTGGTGCATTCCGCCTTCGCGCTCTCATTGGCTTTCTGGAGAGCCTTCTCCGCCTGTTGAACGCTGCTTTTCTGCTCGTCAAGCTGTTTGCTTAGCTGCTGGCTTTTTTCACCCGCCTGATCCAGGGCTTTCTGCTGCTTTTCGACCCGTTGCTTCAATTCGCTACGATGCTTCTTGAGTTGATCTACTTCTTCACGAAGGGCGGTATTATTTTTTTCTATCTTATCGCGGCTATCAGCCTGCTCCGCCAGTTGGGCTTTTAGCTTCTCCAGCGCTGTTGCCTGTTCCTCGGCTTGCTTATGCAGCGTTTGACGCTCGTCCTTGAGGGCATCGCACTCTTGAGCCAACTCGGCATTACGAGCCTGTTCCGATTGCCAGGCGTCAAAGAGCGGGTGCCGGTGAAGCTGCACCAAGGGGAATTCTGGGTCATCCTCGAGCCGCTGGGTGAGCTCGAAGCCCTGCCGTTCACACCAGGCCAGCAGCTCCGCTTGGCAGGGGGTGTTTTCGTAGGGGCTTTCCAGGCCGGTACGCAGCCAAAGATTTCGCAGACTGGGCAAGGCATTGGCTTGCGCCAAACCTTCTAGCAGCGGCAGTGCCAGCTCGGGTTGCTCGATTACCAGGGTTTGTACGGGTTGCTCGGCGATCTCGTCTATCAGGCTTTGCAGCGGCTCGAGCCGGACTGGCGAGTCATCTTCCAGAATCAGCCCTGGATAGAGGCTATGTAGGCCGGTAGCACGCTGGGTGGCGTTGAACTCGGGTAAGTTGTAGCGGTAATAGGGCTGCTCGCCGGCGTGCTGGGCCAGTTTGACGATGCGTTGTTGTGCCTGCGGCAGCACTTTGATGATTTCGCGCCACGCATCTTCCGGCGTTTCGGGCGTGATGAATTCGGCCTGCTCCGGCAATTCCTGGTGCGCCAGCAAAGCATCAAGGCTTTCTTGTCGCAGGGTGCCGAGGTAGAGCCAGCGTTGTGAAGTTGGCTGCATAGTCAGGTTTGCTTGTGTATAGAGGGTCGGCTGCATACTGATTACGACTCCTGGCCAGGCAACGGCTTGCGGTTTTCTGCCTGGCCAAGCTCGATGAAGTGGACCAGCGGATTGAGTCCGGCGGCCGCTACATCAGGGTAGCTAGCAATGTAGTGCAGCGCATCGAAGAGAGGGCTGGGGTTACGCCCTTCTAGCACACCATGTTTCAGGTAATGCTCTGCTGCATCCATGGAGCCGTTGGCCACATCAGGGTATTGCACCTGATACCATTCGGCATCAAAGAACCGGCTACTCTCGAGCAGTTGCTTATGCCGAGCCAGCCGCTTTTGGGAAACCCTGTTACTTCTCGTAGCTTCTTTCACTGCCTTGGCGGCGCAGGACCTCAACCATTCCTCAATGGTTTGATGGGCGACCAGTTCTTGTGTCAACGCCTGCTTCTCGTGCCGATAGCGTGACAGGTCATGCTCCAGTGCCTGGCCATTCAACATGAACTGCTCCAGCTCTTCCTGAACGCCGTGCAGCTGTTCCAGCAACAGAGCATTTTCGTCGTTGAGTGACTGCTGTTGCTGCTGCATATCCTGGAGTTTGGCGGCTTGCTCGGTCTCACGCCGAGTACTTTCTTCCTCTGCCTGCTGATGCTTGTCTAGTGCGGTTTGATGCTCCGCTTGTCGCTTTTGCAACGTCTCTTCGAGCTTGCTTATGCGCTGCTCGGCCTGCTTCAGTTCAGCTTGCCGCGTTTGCTCCTTCAGCAGATACTGCTCCAGCTCTTCCTGAACGCCGTGCAGCTGTTCCAGCAACAGAGCATTTTCGTCGTTGAGTGACTGCTGTTGCTGCTGCATATCCTGGAGTTTGACGGCTTGCTCGGTCTCACGCCGAGTACTTTCTTCCTCTGCCTGCTGATGCTTGCCCAGTGCAGCTTTATGTTCCGCTTGTTGCTTCTGCAGTGTCTTTTCGAGTTCGCTGACGCGCTGCTCGGCCTGCTGCAGTTCAGCTTGCCGCGTTTTCTCCTTAAGCACGTACTGTTCCAGTTCTTCCTGCACGCCGTGCAGCTGTTCCAGCAACAGAGCATTTTCGTCGTTGAGTGACTGCTGTTGCTGCTGCATATCCTGGAGTTTGACGGCTTGCTCGGTCTCACGCCGAGTACTTTCTTCCTCTGCCTGCTGATGCTTGCCCAGTGCAGCTTTATGTTCCGCTTGTTGCTTCTGCAGTGTCTTTTCGAGTTCGCTGACGCGCTGCTCGGCCTGCTGCAGTTCAGCTTGCCGCGTTTTCTCCTTAAGCACGTACTGTTCCAGTTCTTCCTGCACGCCGTGCAGCTGTTCCAGCAACAGAGCATTTTCGTCGTTGAGTGACTGCTGTTGCTGCTGCATATCCTGGAGTTTGACGGCTTGCTCGGTCTCACGCCGAGTACTTTCTTCCTCTGCCTGCTGATGCTTGCCCAGTGCAGCTTTATGTTCCGCTTGTTGCTTCTGCAGTGTCTTTTCGAGTTCGCTGACGCGCTGCTCGGCCTGCTGCAGTTCAGCTTGCCGCGTTTTCTCCTTAAGCACGTACTGTTCCAGTTCTTCCTGCACGCCGTGCAGCTGTTCCAGCAACAGAGCATTTTCGTCGTTGAGTGACTGCTGTTGCTGCTGCATATCCTGGAGTTTGACGGCTTGCTCGGTCTCACGCCGAGTACTTTCTTCCTCTGCCTGCTGATGCTTGCCCAGTGCAGCTTTATGTTCCGCTTGTTGCTTCTGCAGTGTCTTTTCGAGTTCGCTGACGCGCTGCTCGGCCTGCTGCAGTTCAGCTTGCCGCGTTTTCTCCTTAAGCACGTACTGTTCCAGTTCTTCCTGCACGCCGTGCAGCTGTTCCAGCAACAGAGCATTTTCGTCGTTGAGTGACTGCTGTTGCTGCTGCATATCCTGGAGTTTGACGGCTTGCTCGGTCTCACGCCGAGTACTTTCTTCCTCTGCCTGCTGATGCTTGCCCAGTGCAGCTTTATGTTCCGCTTGTTGCTTCTGCAGTGTCTTTTCGAGTTCGCTGACGCGCTGCTCGGCCTGCTGCAGTTCAGCTTGCCGCGTTTTCTCCTTAAGCACGTACTGTTCCAGTTCTTCCTGCACGCCGTGCAGCTGTTCCAGCAACAGAGCATTTTCGTCGTTGAGTGACTGCTGTTGCTGCTGCATATCCTGGAGTTTGACGGCTTGCTCGGTCTCACGCCGAGTACTTTCTTCCTCTGCCTGCTGATGCTTGCCCAGTGCAGCTTTATGTTCCGCTTGTTGCTTCTGCAGTGTCTTTTCGAGTTCGCTGACGCGCTGCTCGGCCTGCTGCAGTTCAGCTTGCCGCGTTTTCTCCTTAAGCACGTACTGTTCCAGTTCTTCCTGCACGCCGTGCAGCTGTTCCAGCAACAGAGCATTTTCGTCGTTGAGTGACTGCTGTTGCTGCTGCATATCCTGGAGTTTGACGGCTTGCTCGGTCTCACGCCGAGTACTTTCTTCCTCTGCCTGCTGATGCTTGCCCAGTGCAGCTTTATGTTCCGCTTGTTGCTTCTGCAGTGTCTTTTCGAGTTCGCTGACGCGCTGCTCGGCCTGCTGCAGTTCAGCTTGCCGCGTTTTCTCCTTAAGCACGTACTGTTCCAGTTCTTCCTGCACGCCGTGCAGCTGTTCCAGCAACAGAGTATTTTCGTCGTTGAGTGACTGCTGTTGCTGCTGCATATCCTGGAGTTTGACGGCTTGCTCGGTCTCACGCCGAGTACTTTCTTCCTCTGCCTGCTGATGCTTGCCCAGTGCAGCTTTATGTTCCGCTTGTTGCTTCTGCAGTGTCTTTTCGAGTTCGCTGACGCGCTGCTCGGCCTGCTGCAGTTCAGCTTGCCGCGTTTTCTCCTTAAGCACGTACTGTTCCAGTTCTTCCTGCACGCCGTGCAGCTGTTCCAGCAACAGAGTATTTTCGTCGTTGAGTGACTGCTGTTGCTGCTGCATATCCTGGAGTTTGGCGGCTTGCTCGGTCTCACGCCGAGTACTTTCTTCCTCTGCCTGCTGATGCTTGTCTAGTGCGGTTTGATGCTCCGCTTGTCGCTTTTGCAACGTCTCTTCGAGCTTGCTTATGCGCTGCTCGGCCTGCTTCAGTTCAGCTTGCCGCGTTTGCTCCTTCAGCAGATACTGCTCCAGCTCTTCCTGAACGCCGTGCAGCTGTTCCAGCAACAGAGCATTTTCGTCGTTGAGTGACTGCTGTTGCTGCTGCATATCCTGGAGTTTGGCGGCTTGCTCGGTCTCACGCCGAGTACTTTCTTCCTCTGCCTGCTGATGCTTGTCTAGTGCGGTTTGATGCTCCGCTTGTCGCTTTTGCAACGTCTCTTCGAGCTTGCTTATGCGCTGCTCGGCCTGCTTCAGTTCAGCTTGCCGCGTTTGCTCCTTCAGCAGATACTGCTCCAGCTCTTCCTGAACGCCGTGCAGCTGTTCCAGCAACAGAGCATTTTCGTCGTTGAGTGACTGCTGTTGCTGCTGCATATCCTGGAGTTTGGCGGCTTGCTCGGTCTCACGCCGAGTACTTTCTTCCTCTGCCTGCTGATGCTTGCCCAGTGCAGCTTTATGTTCCGCTTGTTGCTTCTGCAGTGTCTTTTCGAGTTCGCTGACGCGCTGCTCGGCCTGCTGCAGTTCAGCTTGCCGCGTTTTCTCCTTAAGCACGTACTGTTCCAGTTCTTCCTGCACGCCGTGCAGCTGTTCCAGCAACAGAGTATTTTCGTCGTTGAGTGACTGCTGTTGCTGCTGCATATCCTGGAGCTTGGCGGCTTGCGCGGCCTCAAGCTGGGCGCGCTCTTCCTCGACCTGCATTTGCTGAGTGCTGCGCTGCTGTAGCTGCACGGCCTGTTGATCGAAGTCTGCCTGCAACCGCTTCAGTTGTTGCTCTGCTGCCTGGGATTCGTCTTCCAGGGCGCGATGACGCTCCTCATTAGCTTCCAGGCGTTGGAACGCTTCGTGATTTTCGCTTCTTAACCGACGATGTTGCTCAACAGCTTCCGTGATATTAGGTACGGGAGCCGGTTTGGTCTCACCGGCATTCTGCGTGCAGGCAAGCAGGTAGGCCTGAGTTTTTTCCAAAGCGGGTGACTGCTGTATCAAGTGTTGCGCAGCCAACTGGTAAATAGAAGCAATATGCGGCACCGGCACCGGGGTATTGACCACGCTCCCCCCCGGTGTTTCCGATTGCTCGGCCTGCGGATATGCCATCAGGCTGATTCGCTGACGGTTTTGCTTGAAAAGCGTAATCAATCGTTCTGCTTGGCCTTGCCATTGATGCACCGCCGTCTCGGGACTGACTCCCTTGGCCATTAGCGCCGCGATGTAGGGCATCGGTAGCGGATAAGCGAGCGTGCAATGCTCAACATCCCCCTGGTCCAGCCAGTACTGCAGCCGACCCACCATCGCCTGCGTCATGTTCTTCAACGCGCTGTAGGTCGTCTGGTGGGGGCGAATGTCTCGCACCTGAGAGATGGGGACGACCGCAGCGTGCTGTCGTTGAAGTGCTTCTTCGGGTGCTGCATGAAACGCATGCACGCCTAGGTAGATAACCAATGACATGTCAGTCGTGCTCTTATTAAGGCGGGCGGTCTCAATGACCAAGTGCAACACCTGAGCCATCAGGTATCGTATTGCCATGTCACATTACTACCACCATCTCGCCCCTGAAGACCGAGCTGCCATCATGCTGATGCAGGCAAGCCATTCAATCCGCGCTATTGCCCGACATATCGGTCGAGCGCCCAGTACGGTATCCCGGGAACTGGCTCGGCATGCCATCAGGCCCAATCAGCGCTACGACGCCAGTCTAGCCGGGCAGCGAGCTCGATTGGCACGTCATCGATCACGTCGCCAGCCCAAGCTGCATCCCGGTGGGGAGCTGTTCGAACTGGTGGTGTATCTGCTCCGCAAGTACTGGTCACCTGAGCAGATAGCCCGCACACTGAGGGATATGTTTCCCGATAATTCCAGCCGTCGGGTATCGCATGAAGCCATCTACAATGCGCTTTACGTGATGCCACGCGGCACGCTCAAGAAAGAACTCATTGCCTGTCTGCGTCAGGGTAACGGTAAACGCCGGCCTCGGAGTCGTGGCAAGGATCGACGTGGCCAATTGCCGGACCTGGTCAGCATCCATCTGCGCCCGCCCGAGATCGAGGATCGTCTCATCCCGGGGCACTGGGAGGGTGACTTGATCATGGGGGCTGGCAACCAGTCAGCCGTCGGCACCCTGGTGGAGCGCACCACTCGCTTGGTGATCCTGGCGAAGATGGACGGCACCACGGCAACAGCGGCCTCCATCGGCTTCAGTGACAAGCTCAACGAGGTGCCACGTGAGCTGCGATTATCCATGACCTACGATCAGGGCAAGGAAATGGCGCACCATGCCGAGATTACCCAGAAGACCGGCACGGCGATCTACTTTGCCGATCCGCATAGCCCCTGGCAGCGAGGCTCCAACGAAAACACCAATGGCCTGCTTCGTCAGTATTTGCCGAAAGGGACGGACCTTTCTATCTACAGCCAGGAAGAGCTCGATGCTATCGCCGATTCGATGAATACCCGGCCCCGCAAAACGCTCGATTGGCGCACGCCACTAGAGGTCTACGCAGACGTGCTTAAGAAATCAGTCGCGGGGCCACAAACCCTTCAATAATAGTGTTGCGCTTGGAGCTTGAGACCGCCGCGAAATATCGTCAGCGGTGCAGCAACAACCCACCATTCCTCCAAAGAGAGGTGATTTGCTAATTCCACTAATGCTGTCATCACATCAATGGCGAAAAGACGGGAGGTTACAAGGCTAGCAGCTATGGCCAGTCGTTATTTTTTTATAACCACTATTCAAAACTATAAACTGGCTTTTCTTGACTGAGAGTACTCTGATAGTAGGCTGCTTTCTTACCTTTAAAGGTCTATGTCAGACATAGCTATCACTTACTTCCTTTGAACTTCGGCGCCCCGTTAAATTCATAGCCTTGTCTATCTTTTACAGACACCCTAGGCTCTTTATTTTCTATTAGCGGCCAATCAATATTTAGTACGGAATCATCCCAGCGGATGGAGCACTCATCACCCGGCGCATAATAATCAGTACATTTGTACTGAAATTCAGCTTCTTCGCTCGTAACATAAAAACCGTGCGCAAAACCCGGCGGCACCCAGAGTAGCTGCTTGTTCTCTGCACTCAGAAAAGCCCCCACCCATTGACCAAACGTAGGGCTCTCTTTGCGCAGATCCACCGCTACATCGAACACCTCACCCCGGGTGACACGCACCAACTTACCTTGGGGCTGGTGCAGCTGATAATGCAGGCCACGCAAGATGCCCTTCGCGGACTTACTGTGATTATCTTGCACAAAAGTGTAGTTACCGCAGTGCTGCTCGAATTCATCCTGACGGAACGTCTCAAGGAAGAAGCCCCGCTCGTCGCCGAAAACTTTCGGCGTAAGTAGCACAACTTCGGGTACAGCGAGTCTTTCGTAATGCATTATTTATTTCCGGTTATCTGAGTCGAGTAAACGCAACAGGTATTGGCCATAGTCGGTCTTGGCTAGGGCATCGCCCCGCGCTGCCACAGACTCATCGCTAATCCAACCGCTATGCCAGGCGATCTCCTCCAGGCAGGCCACCTTCAGCCCTTGTCGATGTTCAATGGTTTGCACGTATTGTGAGGCTTCCATCAGGCTGTCATGCGTGCCGGTATCCAGCCAGGCAAAACCGCGGCCCAGCTTTTCCACTCGAAGGTCGCCGTGTTGCAGGTAGGCATTGTTGATGCTGGTGATCTCCAGCTCGCCACGGTCCGAGGGGCTGACCTGCTTGGCAAGCTCCACTACATCGTTGTCGTAGAAGTAGAGTCCTGTTACCGCATAGGGCGATTTTGGTTCCTGCGGCTTCTCCTCGATGGAGAGTGCCCGCCCCTCCTCGTCAAACTCCACTACACCGAAGCGCTCGGGATCCTTGACCAGATATCCGAACACGGTCGCACCACTCTCCTGAGCCGCGGCACGCTTGAGCTGCTCCGAGAAATGCTGGCCGTGGAAGATGTTGTCGCCGAGCACCAGACAGACGGGGTCGTCACCAATGAAGTCCTCACCGATAAGGAATGCTTGGGCCAGCCCGTCCGGCGAGGGTTGTACGGCATATTCGAAACGCACACCGAACTGCTCGCCACTACCCAGCAACTTCTCGTACTGCGGTAGGTCTTCAGGGGTGGAGATGATCAGAATCTCGCGAATACCGGCCAGCATCAGCACCGAGACCGGATAATAGATCATCGGCTTGTCGTAAATCGGCAGCAGCTGCTTGGAAACGCCGTAGGTGATGGGGTGCAATCGAGTGCCGGAACCACCGGCCAGAATAATGCCTTTACGTGCCATATTTGTGTCCCTTCAAATAGGTGAGAATCTTGACTCGATATGTCATGGAGGCCATGCACCTCGCAATTTGCGGGCTACACGACGCCGCGCGCATCGGTTGGCCGATGCCGTTTATCGATCGAGATGTTCCTCAAGGGTTAGCGCCAGCTGGCTTCGCCAGTCCGGCATCTTGATACCCAGCGCCTCTTCCAGTTTCTCGACTGACAGACGAGAGTTGAGCGGCCTTTCCGCTGGGGTGGGGTATTCGGCCGTTGGGATCCCCTCAACCCGAGCCAGATCCACCGACAATGCCTCGCCTCGCTCGGCTGCCTGGCGGAAGATTTCTGTGGCGAAGCCATGCCAGCTTGTTTCGCCACGCGGGGCAAGATGATAGAGACCGCTACCGAGCTGTGAGTTGAGCAGTTCTGGCACCGCCACGGCAGTGATCTGAGCGATCAGCCTCGCTGGCGTCGGGGCGCCGATCTGGTCGTCGACGATCTTGAGCGCCTCGCGCTCGCGGCCCAAGCGCAACATGGTCTTCATGAAGTTGTGGCCGCGTGCGCTGTAAACCCAACTGGTACGAAAGCTCAGATGTAGGCAACCGCTTTCCTGAATGGCCTCGTCCCCGGCCAATTTGCTGGCACCGTAGACAGAGAGTGGTCCAGTGGGGCTCGCCTCCTGCCGCGCCTCATCGCCGTTGCCCGGGTAAACATAGTCCGAGGAGTAATGCACCAATGGAATACCCTGCGCGCTCGCATAGTGGGCCAACTGCTCCGGCAACGCCGCGTTGAGGCGATGAGCCAACTCCGGCTCGCTCTCAGCCTTGTCCACGGCGGTGTAGGCGGCGGCATTGACGATTAACCCGGGACCTAGGTCGTTCACGTAGGCCGACACCGCCCCGGCATCACTCAAATCCAGCTCTGTACGACGCGGTGAGACGATATTGCCCAACGTTGCCAAGCTGCGCTTGAGTTCGAAGCCGACCTGGCCCGAACCTCCTAGCAATAGAATTCTCATGCAATGACTCCCAGCCGTTCTCCCTTGTAGCTGCCATCCAGCACGCGTTGCCACCACTCTCGGTTGGCCAGGTACCAGTCGACTGTCTTGCCCAGGCCGGATTCGAAGGTCTCGGCCGGCGTCCAGCCCAGCTCCTGTTCGATCTTCGAAGCATCAATGGCATACCGAACGTCATGGCCAGGTCGGTCAGTGACGAAAGTGATGAGATCTTCGTAACGCGATACACCGTCGGGCTTGTCGGGAACCCGTTCTTCCAGCAAGGCACAGAGCGTCTCGACGACTTCGAGGTTGGTCTTCTCGTTATGGCCGCCGATATTGTAGGTCTCGCCTACCTGCCCTTCGCTCGCCACCTTGATTAGCGCATGCGCATGATCCTCCACGTACAGCCAATCGCGAATCTGCATGCCATCGCCATATACCGGTAGAGGCTTTCCCGCCAGGGCATTCAGGATCATCAGCGGGATCAACTTCTCAGGAAAGTGATACGGCCCATAGTTGTTGGAGCAATTGGTGATCAACGTCGGCAGGCCATAAGTGCGCTGCCAGGCACGCACCAGGTGGTCGGAACTCGCCTTGCTCGCCGAATAGGGTGAACTGGGCGCATAAGGGGTCGTTTCCGTGAATAGTGCGTCGGTGCCTTCCAAGTCCCCATAGACTTCGTCGGTCGAGATATGGTGGAAGCGAAAACCTTCAGCCTTGGCAGGATCGTTTTCCTTCAATGCCGACCAGTAGGTGCGGGCGGTCTCCAGCAGTACCGTGGTGCCGACCACGTTGGTCTGGATAAACTCGGCCGGCCCATCGATGGAGCGGTCGACATGGCTCTCCGCGGCCAGATGCATGACGATATCCGGCTGGTGCTGTTCGAACAGTTGCTGCATCGCCGGCGCATCACAAATATCCGCCTGCACGAAATGATAGCGCGGGTTACCTTCCACCCCGGCCAAGGACTCCTGGTTACCGGCATAGGTCAGCTTGTCAACATTCACAACGACGTGATCTGTCAAGCCAATCAGCTCACGCACTATGGCAGAGCCGATGAAACCGGCACCGCCGGTAATTAAAAAGGTTTTGGTCATATCAATCTCGGTGATCACGAATAATCAGTACCAGCATGCTGAGGATGAAGGCCAGGAAGATGGTGACCAGGGCAAATACCGTGGTGTTATAGAGACGATCCGGTTTGGTCGGGTATTCCGGCATCAGCGGGCTTTGCAGTACACTGACCTGCTTGAGCTTGCGGGCCGCCTCCAGCCGCGTGTTCTCCAGGGTCGACAGAGCACTGGAATAGGTTTCCTGAGCGAACTGGGCTTGAAGCTCCAGCGTCTTGTATTCGGAGGAAACTCGGTTGAGGGATTCGCCGGTCGCTTGGGCTAGGCGATCGCGTTGTTCCTGGATCTGCTCGCGCATGGCGTCGATTTGGCTTTGTACGCGTTGCATCTCGGTCGAGCTGTCACTCTGGTAGCTGGAAAGCGCCTGACGCTGGGCCTTGAGCTGAGCCAGGTTGCCTTCAAGCGTGGCCACTACCTGGTTGATGCTTTCTACGGTTTTCTCCGGTGCCACCAGACCTTCTTTGTTTTGAAATTCCAGCAAATTGCCGCGGGCTTCCTTGAGCCGGTCGTTAAGGCGGTCGAGTTGCTTTTCCAGGAACGTCACCTGATCTTCAGCGAGGCGCTGGCCCATCTGGTTCATATGGCGTTCGCCGGCATCGAGCAGCAATTGCACCATCTGGTGGGCGAATTCAGGGGTATACCCCTGGACTTCGATATTCAGTACGCCGGCGTATTCATCCATCTCCACGCTGACGCGCTTCAAATAATACTCGTGAAGAGTCTCGATCGGCGCATCGGCATCACCCAGCCGCGCGAAAAAATCGCCGTGTTCGCTGTAATGGGAGCGGAAGTCGAGCTGTTCCTGAACTTGCTTGAGCATATCCACCGATAGGAGGTACTCGCGCAGCAAGAGTAGATCCGTATCGCTGGAGGTCCCAGTAAAGATCGAGGAGAAGCTGACATCCGGCTGAGATATCTGGGGGCTTTCCAGCACCACCGTCGCGCGGGATACATAACGGTCTTCCGCCCAGAGTGTCCAGTAGCAGGCAACCAGCAAAATGGCCACACAGGCAAGGACCCAGTGTGGCTGTTTTTTGAATACGCTTTTGATGTGATCTTTTGAGGCCATATGGTTAGTAACAAACCTGGTAACGTGAATACTTCTGTACTCTTGAAGGCTGCCTTGGGACATTTCGAAAAGTGCCCATGGCGGCTTCACTTGCAGACGTTTAGAGTACGCTCGGCGCTGTCATAACGAAGGGACTATCACTCGCCCTGCTATTCGGCACCCTTGTTTTGATGGTGCTGTTCCTGAAACGCTTTAAGCCGCGCTTGTGCATCCTTGACGTTCTGCTGGGCGGTTCGAAAGGCATCGCCATAATGCTTGCGCTGTCGGGGGGGCAAGTCTTCTGCCTTAGCTTCTTCGAACGTCGCCTTGGCGCTCTTTAGTTCCTGGCGTCGCTTCTGCAGCTGCTGATGCGCTTGCTCAAGCGTAGCGGGCTCGGCAAGGCGCTCGGGGCGTACCGGCGGGCCGAGCGGATGATCTTCGTTATTGCCATCCGTTTCGGCGTGGTATGCCTCGATGGCATCTTCCACATCGTCGTACCAGATGGCCCGCCCATCACGCAGATATACTCCAGCATCACAGAGATCCTTCAGGATGCCTTCGCTGTGGGAGACCATGATCAAACTGGCCTGCCCAACCTTGTCCTTAAAGGCCTTGGTCGCCTTGGCTTTGAAAGCTCGATCACCCACGGAAGTTGCTTCGTCAGAAAGATAGACATCGAAGTCAAAGGCCAGCGAAAGGCCAAAGTTAAGGCGTGAGCGCATGCCGGAGGAATAGGTCTTGATGGGCTCATCGAAGGCAGTGCCGATTTCAGCGAATGTCTGCACCTTATCGATGATCTCTCGCTCCTTGTGACGCCCGCCATGCACACGAGCCACGAACTTGACGTTCTGGCGCCCGGTCATCGAGCCTTGGAAGCCTCCTGCCAGGCCGATCGGCCAGGAAACACGGCAATGGCGCTCGATGGTGCCCCGCTCGGGGTGGTCCATGCCGGCAATCAAGCGCAACAGCGTTGATTTACCCGCGCCGTTGCGCCCCACCAGGCCGACACTCACCCCTTGGGGAAACGAGAGGTTGATGTCCTTGAGCACCCAGGGGCTGCCATGGTGGTTATGGTAGCGCTTGTAAAGATTGCGAATTTCGATCATGAGGATTTCCGGCTTATTTAGCCTTGAGCCGATCGCGGAAGCGCATGTGCATCAGCAAGCCCAGCGCCAGTGTGCTGAGTGTCCACATCCAGTAGTACGTCATACTGGTGCCATGCACGACTTTATATCCCTCGAAAAAGCTGGCGCGAAGCGTTTCCAGCCCATGCACGATAGGGTTGAGCATGACGTATTCCAGCAGCCAGTGCGGCAGGTTATTCAGCGGGAAGATCACACCGGAAAGGATCAACAACGGCATATTAATCATGCGCACGACCTTGGCCACTTCGGGGACCAAGCTACCCGCCACGGAGACGATTAAGCCGAGCCCCAATCCCAGGCACCAGAGAGCGAACCAATCCCACATGGCAGTCAGTGCATCATCCGGTGTGAGATCCATCCCTAGCATCAAGGCACCGACAATGAACAACAGGAAAATGAGCGTACGCAGCATCACTTCGAGAAAGTTACGCACCAGCACTGAATCGACCGGTTGTACCTGACGGTAGGCAAACAGCGCCTGGTTGGCTTCTACGGCGCCCAGAGCGCGCATCATGCCTTCGCGAATCAAGAAGAAGCCCATCAGGCCGACGATCATCCAGGGAATGAACTCGGCACCGACGATCAAGCGGTCACCGCTGATGAAGCTACGGATACTGATCATGATCAGGGTGAAGATCGTGGGCTCGGCAATCATCCAGAACCAGCCCAGGCGGTCGGTCATGGTGCGCGAGATGGCTTCGCGCATGAACATGGCGTACCAGACGCTACGTGTGACCTGCCAGGGCGTGCGACGTGCGGGCGCGGCAGAAGAAGTTGGCTGAGTCATTGGCGTCAGTGTGAGTGGTGAGAATTAAGCTGGAAGCTTGAAGAGCGGCGCTTCGCACCTGGAAGCTGGAAGAAAAACCCTTGAACCCATTTCTGCCAGCTTCAAGCTCAAGCCCGCGGAGCGGGCGTTCTTCCAGCTCCCGGCGCAAGCCGGGTCAGAGATCCAGCGCGACCTTGGTAGCCACGGCGACCTGATAGAGGATCTGCGTGATCGACTTGCCCAGCTCGAGATTGCTGGTCGGTGCGCTGGGCAACACGATGATCTCGTCACCGGAACGCAGCTTGGCATCGTCAGCCGGGATGACGGCCCCGTTGCGGTGCGCCACCAGGATTTTGTCGTCGTTGGCGCGTGGTGTGAAACCGCCCGCCTGATCGATGTAGTCTCCAACGGACATGCCAGGGGTGTAGACCACGGCCTGCGGCATGGTGACCTCGCCACTGAGTAGAATGGCGTCGTTGTTTTCGGGAATGTTGATCACATCGCCATCCTGCAAGCGAACATTGGCGATATCTTGATTCCCGCGCGCCACAACCAGTTGCCCGGTGGGTTCGACCTGGGAGGCCTTCTGCACGAAGCTCTCGATCAGCTCGGCTTGCTGGACTTGGATCTTGCCTTCTTCGGCGGTGCGAGCCGGGTAGCCGAGGTAGGTGGTCTGCAGGCGGCGCAGGCTTTTCTCCAGCGCGGCTTCCTGCTGCTCGGCCACGCTTTCGCGCAGGATCGAGATGTCCCGAACGCTGGTCATTTCCTTGGGGACGCTCACGGCATCGAGGAGCTCACCGAGCCGAGCATTGCGCGGCAAGGCATAACGGGAAGGCCCGTGGAAGCTGCCTTCAAGCTCGACCACGATGGTCTCGGCGCGCTTGTCGGCGCTGAACAGTACCTCGTCACCGCTTTGCACGGTCTGGCTGGCGAACTCACTAAGCGGGAAGTATTCCGCCATGGGGCCGTCGTCGCGGTCGCCACGCAGCAACACGTGCGAGACGCCGCTGTTCAAGCGGGCGAGCCGTTGCACGTCGCCACCTTTGAGCTGTTGGCCTTGCAGCTCATAGCGATACTCTCGCTTGACGTCACCTGTCACGGCGATAGCCGGGCCACGCTCTTCGACCACGATGGTGTCACCATCCTTGAACTGCGGGCGCTGAATCTCGCCATCGAGCAGGAAGTCGTAAAGGTCGACCGTGGTCACGGTATCGCCGTTGCGCTCGATACGAATCTGGCGGTAGCTGCCGAGCTCCTTGTCGATGCCACCGGCTTGATCGAGAAAGTAGAGCACCGAGTCTGACGGCGTGCCGGCATAGCGGCCGGGGCTGTCGACATAGCCGGTGACGAACACGCCCACCGGCTGCACGCCCTGAAGGTTGGTATAGACCTCAACGTCGCGCGGATAGACGTTCTTGATGGCCTGGCGAACCTGCGCATCCAGTTGCTGACTGCTCATGCCCTGCACTGGCACCGGTCCGATCGAGGGGATGAAGATATTGCCCTGGGCATCCACCGGAATGGTGCGGTCGATCTCGACGGCGCCCCAGGCGCGAAGCGTCACTTGATCACCAGGTTTGACCTTATAGTCGGCGTTGAGGCCATCGGCCATGGTGCCACGGAAGCCCCCCTCGAAGAGATTGGCGCCGAACGGCGGCAACGCATCGAGTTGCGTCTTGGGCGGATTGGCGATGGGACCATAGTTGGCATTTTCCCAGTTGGCGCGGGGGCTGGCGTCTATATCGCCGCTTTGTCCATCGCTCCGGGATGACGACTGGCTTTGGCCTTGCGGCTCGGACATGCTCGCACTGGGTTGTATGAAATTCTGTGCGCTGGCCAGGCCGGGCAATAGCAACAAGCCCGCAATCAGTGCCGCTCTCAATATCGAGGTATCGCGGGTGCTCACCGGCTTGCCCCCTCTGCCTGAGTTTGTGTCACCAGCCGTTGCGAGACCCAGCTGCCATCGGTCGTCTTGCAGGCCACAGCGAAGCGCGTGTCACTGCTCTGCTGGTTCATTATTTGCAGGTGGCGGCATTCACGCCCACTGGCCGCGAAATAGCTCGCGTCGGCCATGACTTCAGCGCTATTGCCCCAGGGGCTTTTTTCCAGCACCACGGTTGCACCGGGAGCGGACTGGCTGAGAAAGCCGTTGAGATTTTCCCCCAGCGGCGTGCCCTGCTCCCCGGCGATGACCGAGCCGGAGGTATTCTGACTCTGCTGGAAGGCACAGCCCGACAGGGTGATGGCCAGCGTTACCAGCAGTGCAGTGGCACAGCGCCGCCCTCCGGTAGACACCGTCATTCCCGAGCGCGATATGCGGTTTCGTTGTCGATATTCCATGATTGATTCCTTGCTGTCGGCGCGCGACTGGCGCCCGCTCGTGGACTACGAGCTCTCTGGCCCCGTCATGGGGCCAATATATTGAGGGGTTGGCGAATGCCTATCAACCGAGCGCGCCTTCACAGCGCCTTGAGCAGGCGAGCCAGAATGTCCTGCTGGCTCATGGTCTCGGTGTTGACCGTCACTTCGGGCGTTTTCGGCACTTCGTAGGGGCTGTTGATCCCCGTGAAGTCTTTGATTCGCCCTTCGCGGGCCTTGTGGTAGAGGCCTTTGGGATCGCGCTGTTCGCACACGTCCAGCGGCGTATCGACATGCACCTCGAGGAAGTCGCCATCGTCGAACAGCTCACGGGCGGTATCACGATCGGAGCGGAACGGCGAGATGAAGGCGGTAATCACGATGATGCCGGCATCGGCGAACAGCTTGGCGATCTCCCCCACCCGGCGGATGTTCTCGGTGCGGTCGGCTTCGCTCATGGCGAGGTCTTTGCACAGGCCGTGGCGAATGTTGTCGCCGTCCAGCAGCATGGTGTGGTAGCCACGCCGGTTGAGCTCGACTTCCAGCGCGTTGGCCAGGGTGGATTTCCCCGAGCCGGAAAGCCCGGTGAACCAGATGCACTTTCCGGCATGCCCCTTGATGTGTGCGCGCATCGCGGGCGTCACGCTGGAGCGGTTCCACACCACCTCAGCCTTGCTGTCATGCGTGCGGTATTCGTAGGGTGTCTCGCTTGCTAGCGGCTGATGGATCATTCCAGCGCCCACGGTGATGTTGCTTAGGCGGTCGATGATGATGAAGTTGCCGGTGCCCGGGCTGGTGCGATAGTCATCCACGGGGACCGGCGCGGTCAGCTCCACCTGGCAACGCGCGATGGCGTTGAGATCGAGGTGGCCGGCGTGGCGCTGTTCGAGGGTGTTGACGTCGATCTGGTAGTCGATCGCTGCGACCTTGCCGGCCAGGTCACGGGTAGCGAGCTTGAGGTCGTGCAGTTTGCCAGGCTCCAGGGCCTTTTCATGCATCCAGATGATGTCCGCCTCGAAGCGGGTGGCCAGCGGCACCTGGGCGTCCTCGGCGACGATCCAGTCGCCCCGCGAGATGTCGATCTCGTCTTCAAGCGTGACGGTGATCGCCTGCCCCGGATACGCCTCCTCGAGATCGCCGTCGAAGGTGACGATGCGCTCGATGCTGGAGGTCTTGCCGGAGGGCAAGGCCCGCACGGCTTGGCCGGGACGCAAAATGCCGGCCTCGAGCGTGCCACAGTAGCCGCGGAAGTCGAGGTGCGGGCGGTTGACGTACTGCACCGGCAAGCGCAGATCCGTCAGGTTCTGGTCGTGCGTGACCTCGATCGTCTCGAGAAGCTCGAGCATCGCTGGGCCCGTTTTTCCATCAACCTGGTACCAAGGCATGGCCGAGCTTTTGTTGACCACGTTGTCGCCCTTCAGCGCCGACATCGGCACGAAGTGAATGTCCGGCGCATTGAGCTTGTCGGCGATGTCCTGGTATTCGGCGACGATCTCATCAAAACGCGCCTCGTCGTAATCGACCAGGTCCATCTTGTTGATCGCCACCACCAGGTGCTGGATGCCCAGCAGGTCGGCGATAAAGCTGTGCCGCCGGGTCTGAGTCTGCACGCCATATCGGGCGTCGATGAGGATCACCGCGAGGCTAGCCGTGGAAGCGCCGGTGGCCATGTTGCGGGTGTACTGCTCATGGCCCGGCGTGTCGGCGATGATGAACTTGCGCTTGTCGGTAGAGAAGTACCGGTACGCGACATCGATGGTAATGCCCTGCTCCCGCTCGGACTGCAAGCCATCGACCAGCAGCGCCAGATCCACCTCATCACCGGTCGTCCCGCTGGTCTTCGACGCCTGTGTGATCGCCGCGAGCTGATCCTCGTAGATCATCTTGGAGTCATGCAGCAACCGCCCGATCAGGGTCGACTTACCGTCGTCGACGCTCCCGCAGGTAATGAAGCGCAGCAAGTCTTTCTGCTCATGTTCGTGCAGGTAGCTCTGAATATCGTCAGCGATCAAATTCGATTGGTGTGACATACCCCTTCCCATAGCTGAAAGCTGAAAGCTAGAAGCTGGAAGAAACCCCAACCCCACGTAGCTTCCTGCCGATTCATTCGTTGGTAAGCTTGCCGATCAGCCCCGAAAGCATGGCGGCAACCTCACGTGTTTCCTGTAACCACCGGTTTCCGCACGCTTTATCGATGTAGCCAATGTCGATACCGATGTAGATTTGTGTTCTGAGCTCAGCGCATGAGCCCTTCGCAATCAGGAGAAAGTGACGCTTGTCCTTAGGCGTTCCTCGCGTCATGCCTTCTGCAATGTTGCTGGGTACCGAAAGCCCGGATCGCGTAATCTGATCCTTGAAACCGAAGTCCCGCAGGTCGCGCATCGCTTTATAAAGCTCTGCCGACAGCCTGGCAGAACGCTTCCAAACCTGAAGTTTTTCGAAGTCCATAAGATGTCTATTTGCTTTTTCTTCTAACTTCCCGGACGAGCTTGAAGAGCGCCGCTACACGGCTGGAAGCTTGAAGCTGGAAGAGACCCCAAGATCAAAACCAAGCCCCAATGGCAGGTAGTGGTTTTTCTTCCAGCTTCTAGCTTCCGACTTCCGGCTCTTCTGAGCCTTCGGCTCAGAAGTATCCCTCCCGCTTCTTGCGTTCCATCGACCCAACTTGATCCTTGTCGATGGCGCGGCCGGAGCGTTCGCTGGTCTTGGTCAGCAGCATTTCCTGGATGATCTCGGGCAGCGTGTCGGCTTTCGATTCCACCGCGCCGGTAAGCGGGTAGCAGCCGAGGGTGCGGAAGCGGACCCATTTTTCCTCGGGGACTTCGCCTTCTTCGAGCGGCAGGCGGTCGTCGTCGACCATGATGTCGATGCCGTCACGGTGGACGATCGGACGCGGGGCGGCGTAGTACAGCGGGACGATGGGGATGGATTCGAGGTAGATGTACTGCCAGATATCCAGCTCGGTCCAGTTGGAGAGCGGGAAGACGCGGATGGACTCGCCCTTGTTGACCTTGGAGTTGTAGACGTTCCACAGCTCCGGACGCTGGCTCTTGGGGTCCCAGCGGTGGTGCTTGTCGCGGAAGGAGAAGACGCGCTCCTTGGCACGGCTGGCTTCTTCGTCGCGGCGCGCACCGCCGAAGGCAGCATCGAAGCCGTGTTTGTCCAGAGCCTGCTTGAGCGATTGGGTCTTCATCACGTCGGTGTACTTGGAACTGCCGTGATCGAAGGGGTTGATGTTGGCTTCCACCCCTTCCTGGTTGATGTGCTCGATCAGCTCCATGCCGGCCTCCTCGGCCATCTGGTCACGGAACTTGATCATTTCCTTGAACTTCCAGGTGGTGTTGACGTGCATCAGCGGGAACGGGGGCGTGCCGGGGTAAAACGCCTTGCGCGCCAGATGCAGCATCACCGACGAATCCTTGCCGATGGAATACAGCATCACCGGGTTACCGAACTCAGCGGCCACCTCGCGGATGATGTGAATCGATTCCGCCTCAAGCTGCTTGAGATGGGTTTGGCGTTCGGGAGAAAGCTCGGTCATAGAATATCCGGAAATTCAGGTTCAATGGCGATGGGGAGTACTTTAGCTGGAAGCTGAAAGCTTGAAGCTGGAAGTAACCCCAACACCGGCTTCGAGTGATTTTTCTTCCAGCTTAAGCCCGCGTAGCGGGCGTTCTTCCATCTCCCGGCGAAGCCGGGGGCTTCCAGCTTTGATCAGCTTTCGGCTTCCGGCTTTCGGCTTTCGGGCCGTGCGTACAACACTTGTCCGTGGCGTTGGATATGCGCTTTCAGTTCGTCGTTATCGATATGCTGGTAGATCGATAGATCAATCTGGTACGGCAAGAGCAAATCATCGAGTTCGGTGGTGAGTTGGTTAAACGTCGGCCAGTCGATTTCACCCATGAGAGTTAGGTCGATATCAGAACCGGGACGGTAATTTCCCTTGGCTCGGGAGCCATACAGCAGCACTTGGTCTATTTTTGAGTAGCGCTCAAAAACACCATACAGCCTGGCGATGTCATCTTCTGAAAGTCCGAACCGCGTTGCCATTATAACGCCCCTCCCGGCGGGCGACTTTCATTGGCTTCCAGCTTGTCGAAAGTGTTGCTGAGTTCTTCAAAAAGCACGCCATAACGATTCTTCAGGTGCTCAAGGATCTCGTTGGCGGTGGCCTCGTTATAGGTATGCACGGTCCGATTTCTATCCTGCAGCATCGCCATCCAGGCATGACCGTCACGGATCAGCCCCAGCTTGAAAGCTTCGCGGATCGTATCGCGCGATCCAGAGATCAGCTGTGTGCCCTGCCAGGCCAGATAGTCGCGCAACAGGTTCCAAGCCAGCTCATAGGTGAACTCGAACGCCTGTATCGTTCCTTGCTTCTCGAGGTCGCTGAGGCCGCGCTGCTCCATCAACTCCAACGCACCCGCAAGCTGAGCATATGCCTTCTTGAAGTTGGCAAACCGCTGCTGCCAGCGGATATCAGAACCGGTCACGCTCTTTCTCCTTTATCAACCAGCATGCGATGCAGTACAGCGTACAACTTTTTGAGAGCTGTCGCTCTCAGAACCCCCACACCATCGGTATCAGTCCTACGGCTGTGCTGCCGACGAGCAGGCTGAGGGGAGCGCCGAGGCGTAGGTAGTCGAGTAGTCGATAGCCGCCGGGGCCGTAGACCATCAGGTTGGTCTGGTAGCCCAGTGGGGTCATGAAACTAGCTGAGGCCGCAAACATGATGGCGATAGCGAATGGCATGTAGCTGACACCGAGTTGGTCGGCCACCGACATGGCGATGGGAAACATCAACACCGCTGCGGCGTTGTTGGTGATGAGCTCGGTGAACAACGCCGTCATCAGGTAGACGGCGGCCAGGGCCAGCCAGGGCGACATGCTGTCGTTGACCACCGCGCCAGCGATGGTCTGGGCGGCACCGGAGCTGGTCATGGCGGCGCCGAGTGCGAAGGAGGCAGCGATCACCGCCAGCACGGAAATGTCGATGTAGCGGCGTGCCTTGCTAACGGTGATGCAGCCGGTCATCAGCATGCCGCCACCGGCAAGCAACGCAGCCTCGAAGATCGAGAGCAGGCCAAACCCGGCCACAGCGACCATCAGCCCGAGCACTGTTAGGGCGATCGGCGCCTTGTGAAAACTGGGTGGTGTGGAGTCGTTGAGCGCGCTGACCAGCAGAAAGTCGCGGCGATAACGGTATTGCTCGACGAAATCGTGGCCGGTTTCCATCAGCAGGGTATCGCCCGTCTGCAGGCGGATGTCGCCGACCTTGCCTGGCAGGCGACGCCCCTGACGGGAGATCGACAGGATCACCGCTTGGAAACGCGACCGCACCCGGGCTTCGCGTACCGTGTGGCCCACGCCGGTGAAATCCGGGCCGATCACGGCTTCCACCAGGCAACGGTGATGATTGGCCACGTCGAGCTTGTGGATGTCGTCGCTGCCGGGGCTGATGCCGCGCACCTGGCGCAGCTCGCGGGCGCATTCGGGCGCGCCGATGAAGACCAGGACATCGCCGCTTTCGAGCTGGGTGTCGGGCGGCACGGCGGTCATCAGGCGGCCATCGCGCTCGATGTCGGTAAGATAGCCGTATTGCAGGTTACGCAGCCCGGCCTCGGCGATGGTCTTGCCGGCCAGCGGGCCACCGTCGTTGACCACGAACTCGACGCTGTATTCACGCGCCAGGTCGAGCTGCTCGATCACCCCTTCGCGACGCGGCAGCAGGCGGTCGGCAAACAGCATCAGAAAGACTCCGCCGACCAGCAGCATGGGCAGGCCGACTTGGGCCAGTTCGAACATACCCAGTGCTACGCCTTTCTCGCTCTGCAGGAGGCCATCGACGACCAGGTTGGTGCTGGTGCCGATCAAGGTGCAGGTCCCCCCGAGAATAGCGGTGTAACTCAGCGGCAGCAGCAGCTTGGACGGAGGCATCTTGAGCTTGCGGGACCACTCTTGCAGCGCCGGGATGAACATGGCGACAACCGTGGTGTTGTTCATAAAGGCGCTGAGGCTGGAGGCAGGCAGCATGACCCGCAATTGTGCCTTTTTGAGCGTATCCGGATGGCCCAACAGGCCATTCGCGACCCACTGTACGGCCCCGGTCTCCTTGAGCCCGGCGGCGACGACGTAGAGGGCTGCTATGGTCATGACGCCGGTGTTGGAGAAACCGACCAAGGCCTCGGCGGGGTCGAGCACGCCACTGACTACCAGAAACGCCATCGCCGCCATCAAGATGGCGTCTGCTGCGATGCGCGTGGCCGCCAGGGCGACCAATACGGCGATTACACTGAATGTACTGAGCCAGGCATCTATTGCCATGGTGATGTAAGACTCCAGGTTCGCCGAGACACGCTACCGCCCCGGGATTGCTCCGGGCGATTTCCCTTGCCCTACCGAGTTGAATTGTATGGCCGCTTTCTGCGGGGTCAGATGGGCTACACGCCGATGCGTAAACGCCGACGCGCAAAAAAAGCCAACATTCTAATAGGCTCATGACTACGAAGGCCAGCCGGAAGGCTTAAATCACAATACTAATTCAACTGATCGGCATATGTATTGCCGTCACGCTTTAGCATGATGATCCTTAAGCGCTTCGTCGCAACTTGGTTCACTCACTCTAACTGGCGAGTGCGAAAGGAAATATTTCAGTTCGGCGCGGCGGGGCCGATAATGGGGAGACCCTCGTGGTAATGGATACGACACAATGAAACGCTTGGTTCTGACGCTCGCCGTGCTGCTCGCGACCGCCCTGCTGGGGGGTGCACTGCTGTCGGTCACGGATCTCGCCTGGCCGCTACCGCCCTCGGCGCTGATTCCCGAGCTATGGTGACTTCTGGTGTACGGGAGGAGGTAGGAAGGGTGGCGTATCCTGTTGATTGATCACGACCAAGATCTCAATCAACAGGAGTGGATACGCCATGACCGATTCTACCCTCCGGGCTCTTTCACAACCAGAACCCCAAGTCACTGACCCGCTGCACGAGCTGCTGCGCCAAGGCGCCCGTGACCTGATCGCCAAGGCCGTCGAGGCTGAGTTGGCCACCTTCCTGTCGCAGTATGCGGATCATCGGCTCGACGATGGCCGCCAGGCCGTGGTCCGCAACGGCTACCTGCCTGAGCGCACGGTCCAGACCGGGATCGGGGATGTCAGCGTGCAGGTACCCAAGGTGCGTGACCGCAGCAGCGGTGGCGCCCGCTTCAACAGCAGCTTGCTGCCGCCCTACTTGAAGCGGGCGGGACCTGGGAGACCGGGGCTACGTCTACTGGTGGGCTGATGGAATCTACAGCAATGTGCGCCTAGATGACCGCCTGTGCCTGCTGGTGATCATCGGCGTAACCGAGCAGGGCCGCAAAGAGCTGGTGGCCGTCGAAGACGGCTTCCGCGAGTCGGCGGCCAGCTGGGAGACCGTGCTGACGAGCCTACGAGCACGAGGCCTGACTACGCCCCCGAAACTGGCGGTAGGCGACGGTGCCATGGGGTTCTGGGCGGCTCTGAGCAAGATTTACCCGGCGACCGACCATCAACGCTGCTGGGTCCACAAGACTGCTAATGTACTGAACAAGCTGCCGAAATCTGTTCAGCCGAAGGTCAAGGCTGACCTTCATGACATCTGGATGGCCGAGACCCGCGACGAGGCACACAAGGCCTTTGATCGCACGACGCAACGCTTCGAGGCCAAGTACCCCAAGGCGATGGCGTGCCTGGCCAAGGATCGGGACGAGCTGCTGGCGTTTTACGACTACCCGGCAGAGCACTGGGTGCATATCCGCACCACCAACCCGATCGAGTCGACCTTCGCCACGGTCCGGCTGAGGACCAAGCGCAGCCGAAACTGCGGCTCCCGGGCGACGACCCTGGCGATGGTCTTCAAGCTGCTCCAGAGCGCTCAGAAGCGCTGGAGGCGCATCAAACACTCCCAGAAACTGGAGCTGGTCGTCAGCAACGTCAAGTTCCAGGACGGGGAGCAGGTAACCGATCAGTCAGACAGGAATGCGGCCTGACCGCCATCCACCAGAATTGACAATAACTCCTGATTCCCTTGGGCGCGTTCATCCTCGCCCTGGGCGCCCTGGCGATTTTGGCCCTGCTGGGCCTGGCGCTGTGGCAACAGCTTTCCCAGCAGCAGCGTGCCCTGCACGATAGCCTCGAGGCCTTGTCTCATCATGGACGTACGCAGACCACGGCGCTGCTGGCCGAGCATTTCATGCAACATGCCGAACGCTTGCTGGAGAAAGAAGGGCTGGACCCCAACAAGCGCAATGTGCTGCGCTGCTTGTCTATCGATGCGCTGCGCGGCAATAGCGGGCGCGGAGATCCCAACTATGCGCGGCTGGCCCGGCTTTTCGAGTGGTTCGACGGTGAGGCACGCGCCACCGGCGACAATGCCGAGCGGCAACGTCTGTTAGTGCCGGTGCTGATGCAATATGCAGAGATCGCCGTCCAGCTATGCCGGGTCGGCGAAAGCGAGCCGGAACGCGTGGGCGAGTTCCTGAGTCACCAGCCGCCGGCGGCGACCCAGAATGAGGAAGAAGAGACGACGTCGGCATGACCGACGCCTTACGTCATGCGACTCACTGCCCCTTGACCGCAGCCGTTACGGTCACTTCCACCTTGAGTTCATCGGCGGGCATCGGTGCCACCACGCAGGTACGCGCCGGGGCATGACCGGTGGGTACCCAGGCATCCCACACCGCATTCATGGCCGCCACATCCCCACCATCAGCCAAATAGACGGTCGCCGTGAGCAGGTGCTCACGATCCGAACCGACTTCCTCGAGCAAAGCATCGACACGTGCCAGCATGCTTTCGGTCTGCACGGTGATGTCGTCGTGACGGGCATCCGGGCCGGCAACCTGACCGCATAGGTAGGCAACGCCGTTATGAAGCACGGCCCGGCTCATGCGGGCCTTGGTGTCATGACGCTGAATGATCATGGCATGATCCTCATGGATTGTGGCGCTAATCGTTCGCGGCGCTTAGCGCAGCAGTAGCAAGGGAGATTGGGCGCGGCGAATCATCGCCGTGGTGGTACTGCCCACCAGGAACTGGCGAATGCGCGAGTGGCCGTAGGCGCCCATGACCAGCAAATCGATCTCATGCTCATGTTGATAGTCGCACAGCACTTTCTCGACCTCGCCGGCGATGATGTGCGACTGCACGGCGCTACTGGTCGGCGCTAGCTGTTTTTCCGCCCAGGCCAGTTGCTCGCGATGCTCATCGGTATCCGCACCCACCAGCACCAGATGGCACTCAAGTCCACGCAACAGCGGGCGTTCCGAGAGCAGTTCGACCATCTTGCGGGTGGTGGGCCCGCCGTCGAAGGCGATCAGATAGCGTTGCGGCGTCTTGAAGGTCTCTGGAATCACCAGGATCGGCCGGTGCAGCCCACGGATCACGCGTTCGAGATTGCTGCCCATGTGCTCCGGCGCCGAATCGGCCGATTCACCGCGCTTGCCCAGCACTACCAGGCGGGATTCCTCCTCGATCTCAGCCAGCGCCTCGACCAGTTCGCCGTTGCGCTGGCGCGTCTCGACCTCGGCGATGCCGGCGGCCTCGGCACGTTCGCGCGCCGCGCTCAGCATCAAGCGGCCATGCTCTTGCGCCACCTTGCCACGCTGCTCATCCAGGGTAGCCAACTCTTCGAGAAGATGCTCGCGCGAGCCGAGCCCGATGTTGCCGCGCGGGTCGAACTGGCTGGGCGCCTGGTTACGATCCAGCACATGCACGAACGATAGCGGGACATCCATGCGCTGGCTCGCCCAGACCGCCGCTTCGCTCACGGTTTCCGCATAGTTCGAGCCATCGATACACGCCATGACGTGGGGGGCTTTCATGTGGCGGGCTCCTTCCAATGTTCTTATCGGGTCCCATCGTAATGGGGCTAACTGCATGATACTCAGGGCGGGGGAGACTTGTCGTCTCCCCTTTAAGGCTCAGGTCGCGACTCAGTGACCCATGAGTTTTTCCACGGCATCGGGCTTGTTGTGCACCGCGAACCGGTCCACCAGGGTGGCGCTAGCTTCGTTGAGCCCCACGACCTCTACCTCGGTCCCCTCACGACGAAACTTGATGACGACCTTGTCGAGTGCGCCCACGGCGGTGATATCCCAGAAATGCGCGCGGGTCAGGTCGATACGCACGCGCTCCACGGTTTCCTTGAAGTCGAAGGCATCGGTGAAGCGATCCGCCGAGGTGAAGAACACCTGGCCAACGACACGATATACGCGTGTCTTGTCGTCATCGCCTGTCTCGCTGCCCACGTAGAGGATCTGGCCGACCTTGTTGGCGAAGAACAGCGATGCCAGTAGGACACCCACTAGCACGCCGATGGCCAGGTTGTGGGTCGCCACCACCACGGCCACCGTGGCGAGCATGACGATGTTGGTCGACATCGGGTGCTTGCGCAGGTCGCGCAGCGACTCCCAACTGAAGGTCCCGATGGAGACCATGATCATCACCGCCACCAGCGCCGCCATGGGAATCTGCGCGACCCAGTCTCCCAGGAACACCACCAGGATAAGCAGCAGGCTACCGGCCACCAGGGTCGATAGCCGCGTACGCCCGCCGGATTTGATGTTGATCACCGACTGCCCGATCATCGCGCAGCCGGCCATGCCGCCCAGAAAGCCGGTGGCGATATTGGCAACGCCCTGGCCCTTGCACTCACGATTCTTGTCGCTGGGCGTGTCGGTGAGTTCGTCGACGATGGTCGCGGTCATCAGCGACTCGAGCAGCCCCACCACGGCCAGTGCGGCGGAATACGGGAAGATGATGGCCAGGGTCTCGAAATTGAGCGGCACGTCCGGCCACAGGAACACCGGCAGCGTATCCGGCAGCTCGCCCATGTCGCCCACGGTGCGCACCATGGAGAAGTCGCCCAGCATGTAGATCGTGGTGAGCACGAGGATGCAGACCAGCGGCGACGGCAGCATGCGACCGATGACCGGCACGTAGGGGAACAGGTAGATGATCGCCAGGCCGCCGGCGGTCATGGCATAGACGTGCCAGGTCACGTCGGTCAACTCCGGCAATTGCGCCATGAAGATCAGGATCGCCAGGGCATTGACGAAGCCTGTGACCACCGACCGCGAGACGAAGCGCATCAAGGCCCCCAGGCGCAGATAGCCGGCCACGATCTGCAAGACCCCGGTCAGCAGGGTCGCGGCAAGCAGATACTCCAGCCCGTGCTCCTTGACCAGGGTCACCATGAGCAGCGCCATGGCGCCGGTGGCGGCGGAAATCATCCCTGGCCGACCGCCGGTGAAGGCGATCACCACGGCCATGGAAAAGGACGCATAGAGACCCACCTTGGGGTCGACCCCGGCAATGATCGAGAAGGCGATCGCCTCGGGGATCAGCGCCAGCGCCACCACGGCACCGGCCAGGACGTCCGATCGGACGTTCGAGAACCAGCGTTGCTTGATTGATGCGTACATGCTTGTGTCCATCGATGAGAAAGGTCAGGTATTGCGCGCGGCGCGCCTGGCGACGGCTCATCCGGTCACGGGCATCGTGTCATGTATCGATGTCGAGAATGCGACGGGAGCCGAACAGACGGCCGAACACGGCCCCGGGACGCTGGGTGGCGTCATGTGGAACCGCGCGGGAGCGGGAAACGCTCCGGGGGAGAGGAAAAAACGCTAGGGCGGCGTTGCGCTCATGAAATCAATCGGCCTTGAACGGTCGGTTGCGGACACATGGCGTCAGTCATGTGCCCGGGAAAGCGCGGGATTCTACCAACTCGGCGAGGCCTTTGCACCTTTGGTCGAAGTGGCGCTCGCGTTGCGCCAGTCGAAGCGCGGCCAGCCACGTTGCTCGGCGACACGCGCCAGACGGGCATCGGGCTGCGTGGCATGCGCATGGTCGACATGCTCGAGCAGCGGCAGATCATTGTACGAATCGCTGTAGCCCCAGAGGATGTCGGGGCGCGCGCGGGCGGCCTCACGCTCGGCGAGCCAGGCCTCCAGCGCCGTCAGCTTGCCCGACTGGTAGGTGACGATGCCGGTGGGCTCGCCGGTGAAGCGGCCCTCGGCGTCGAACGCCGGCGGCGTGGCCAGGGCGTCGTCGGCACCGACCTCGCGTGCGATGGGCTCGACCAGATGATACATCGAAGCCGAGATGATCAAGGTGTCGTGCCCCTGGTCACGATGCCAGGCCAGGCGTTCGAGCGCGCCCGGCATCAGACGCGGCCGGATCCAGGTCTCGACGAACGCCACGACCTCGTCGCGCACCGTGTCGTGCCGGCGCCCGGCCAGCGGCGCCAGCACGAAGCGCAGGTGCGCCTGCATGTCCAGCGTGCCGGCGTGATACTGCTGATCGTGACGCGCCACCTGCTCCATGAACGCTTCGCCATCCTCCACCCAACGGCGCCTTACCAGCCAAGCGATCCACAGGCCGGTACAGTCACCGTCGAGCAGGGTGTCGTCGAGATCGAATATCGCCAGATGGCGCCTGTCATCGGGCATACCGCCTTGCTCCTCGTGAAAACGAGGCGCCATTCTAACCGCTCTATATGACAGACGTCTGTCACGCTTCGTTGCCTGGCGTCTCGTTTTTGGATGACGAACCGCTCGTCGAGGCGGCCCCCGTCTTGTTCAACTGGCTCTTGAAGGCGTCCATGATATCCATTGGCAACGGGAAGACGATGGTCGAGGCGTTCTTGTTGCTCATGTCGCTGAGCGTCTGCAGATAGCGCAGTTGCAAGGCCGCCGAGTTGCTGGCCATGACATCGGCGGCCTCGACCAGCTTGTGCGAGGCCTGCAGCTCGCCCTCGGCATGGATCACCTTGGCACGCCGTTCGCGCTCGGCTTCGGCTTGCCGGGCGATGGCGCGAATCATGCTCTCGTCGAGGTCGACATGCTTGATCTCGACATTGGCGACCTTGATGCCCCATGACTCGGTCTGTGAATCGAGGATCTCCTGGATATCGTTGTTGAGTCGGTCGCGCTCGGAGAGCATCTCGTCGAGGTCGTGCTTACCGAGTACCGAGCGCAAGGTCGTCTGCGCCAGTTGACTGGTGGCGACACCGAAGTTCTCGACCTGGATGATGGCCTTCTCCGGGTCGACCACGCGAAAGTACAGCACCGCGTTGACACGCACGGTGACGTTGTCCTGCGAGATGACGTCCTGTTCCGGCACATCCAGCGTCACGGTGCGCAGATCGACGACCTGCATCTTCTGAATTCCCGGGATCAGCAACAACAGCCCCGGCCCCTTCACCGCCTGAAAACGGCCCAGAAAGAACACCACGCCGCGCTTGTACTCCGGCAAGATGCGTATCGCCGCAAACAGCAACAGCACGACCAGGACGATCGGCACTAAATAGGCATAACTCGCGTACATGGCGTTACTCCTTCTCGATGAACCCTTCTCGATAAACGATAGCGTGCCCCAGGCGCCGCATGGCGACTAAGGGGTTGCCGTCATTGGCTCGACGATCAGCGTCAAGCCCTCGTTGGATACGATCCGCACCCGCTGACCGCGTGCCACGGGCGATGCACAGCGCGCCTGCCAGCGCTCGCCGTGCACCATGACCTTGCCCTGCCCCTGGAAATCCGCCAGCACGGTGGCCTCTTGGCCGATCATTTCCTCCTGGCCGCCCTGCGGACGGCGTTGGCGTATGCCCAAAAAGCGTGTCACTACCCACAATAGGAAGCCGGCGGCCACCAGCGCCACACCGCCTACCAGAGGCAACGCCAGCGCCTGATGCGTGTCGTCCATCAACATCACCGAGCCGGCGACGAAGGCGGCGAGTCCGCCGAAGCCCAGCACGCCAACGCTGGGTACGAACGCTTCGGCCACGACCAGCGCCATGCCCAAGAAAATCAGTGCCAGGCCCGCATACCCCACCGAGAGCATCTGGAAGGCATACATGGCCAATACCAGACTGATGGCGCCTATCACGCCGGGAAATAGAGTGCCTGGACTCAGCAATTCGAAGATCAGCCCGTAGAAGCCGATGATCATCAGGAAATAGGCGACGTTAGGGTCAGTGATGAATGCCAGCACCTGAGCGCGCCAATCCGGTGGCTGACGCTCGAGCGTCATATCCTGTGTAGAAAGCGTATGCTCACCGTCCTCCATGACCACGCTGCGTCCGTCGAGCTGGGTAAGCAAGTCGTCGATATCGCTCGCCACGACATCGGCGACGTTCGCCTCCAGGGCCTCGCTAGCCGTGAGATTGGCCGCCTCGCGCACGGCGCGTTCGGCCCACTCGGCATTGCGTCCATGACGCTCGGCCAACGAGCGAATCGTGGCCACTGCATCCTCGAGGACCTTGCGCTCCATCGCCGACGACGACGTCTCCTGATCGTCGCCCTCTTGCGCTTCGTCCGGCGTCGATTCGCCGCCACCTCCGCCGAGCTGTACCGGTGTCGCCGAGCCAAGGTGCGTGGCTGGCGCCATGGCGGCGACATGGCTGGCATATAGCAGATAGGTACCGGCACTGGCGGCCCGCGCACCGGCGGGCGTCACATAACTCACCACCGGCACCGGCGAGGCCAGCATCGCGCGGATCATGTCACGCATGGAGGCGTCCAAGCCGCCCGGTGTATCGAGTTCGAGAATCACCAGCGATGCACCGGCTTCCTCGGCACGCTCGAGTCCGCGCTGGAAGTAATCGCTGGTGGCGGGGCCGATGCTGCCGTCGATGCTCAGCACCACACCCAGAGACGCGTCGCGCTCGGACTGCGCGCTTGCCCACCATGACAGCCCCAGCCCGACCATCAGCAGGCAGGCCCACAGCAGATATCGCCGCCTCGCGAGTGCTTCGCTATGCCATCGCATGATGCCTCTCCTCACATGACAAACGCCCCGTCCGCGCGGCGACGGGCACCTGGTCAGTCACACGGCATGGGGCGCGTCGACCACGTGGTCGTGCCTTCATCGTCACGACATACGCGATTCCCGTCGGGAACGTCGGGACGCGCCTCGGTGGAAGGAGCCGGCGCCATGCCTCTCAGGTGAATCTCGGGACGCACGATCACCTCGCGATCGCGCTGCCAGTGCCGGTCCGGCACGTGCTGGCGGTCATGCCGCCAACCGGGGTCGGGGCGCTGCGACTCGAGCGGCAGCAGACGTCCGCTGTCCGGGTCGTATACCCTCACGTCCCCGGCCACCGCCGACAACGTCAGCGCCATGCCCACCGCGGCCACCGACATCCTGACAGGAAGCCGGGCATCCCGGCGCTTTCCCCTCGTTGTCATGCTTGTCTCCCGCAGCCCGTGACACCCTTGGCGGTGTCGGTATCGTCAGTCTAGTTCACCCACATCGCGCAGCCATGCCCATAGCGCATCGCAGGCCGGACGCGGGGCGCGCGCCCGTGGCCGCACCAGCCAGAACGCCTCATCGGTGGGCATGGAAAGCGCAAAGGGCGCCACCAGATCGTCGCGTCCCTCGAAGAGGCGACGATGCGTCAGGGCCACCCCCGCACCGCGGGCCGCCAGGGCCAGGGTCGCCACCTGCGTATCGCAGATGAACGAGGCACAGCGCGCCTCGAGCCCCTCGACACCGGCCAGCGACAGCCAGCTCGGCCAGCCCAGCGCGAAACCGGCGGCATGCAGCAGCGTATGGCCCGCCAGGTCTTCCGGCTTGTGCAGTTGCCGCGCCACACCGGGCGCACAGACGGGCAGCATGACTTCCTCGTTGAGCAGCACCGCCTCCATGTCCGGCCAATCGCCCTGACCGTAGCGAATTTCCATGTCCACCCCCTCGGCGCTGAAATCGCCGGGCCACACGGCACTCACCAGACGTACCGTGACATCGCGATGGCGCCGATGGAAATGGGTCAGCTCGGTGGCCAGCCATCCGGCCTGGACAGCAGGCGTGGCCCGCAGCGTCACCGGGGCATCCGGGTGGGGGCCGAAGACTTCGGCGGTACCCTCGGCGATGCGCGTGAAGGCCTCCTGGATGCTCGGCAACCAGGCCTGACCGGCCGGCGTCAGCGACAGACTGCGGGGATGGCGCACGAACAAGGCCTGACCGAGCCGGTCCTCGAGCAGGCGAATCCGCTGACTGACGGCCGACTGCGTGACGCCCAGTTCGCGGCCGGCCTGGGTGAAGCTCAGGGTACGCGCCGCGGCCTCGAACGCCTGCATCCATAGAATCGGGGGCAACGACATCATGGCCTCGTCGGTGGTGGCAACCTCGCCATGTTCTTCAATAAGCCACCCATTAGCAAATCTTGGCCTCAGGTCCGAGATTCATCGTTTGTCTAATGTCGCCATGAGGCGACATGCTAGTGACCGATTCGCACGACCCAATATCAGGAGGCCAGCATGCAGTCCCAGAGCCAATCCCCCGCCGTCGAGATGAGCGAGCTGTTCCCTTACGCACAAGGGCCCGCACTGCGCACCAGCCAGGCCCACGACAAGGCGCTGGAGATCACCTGGGAAAACGCCGACAGCGCGCGCTTCAGCTACCGCTGGCTGCGCGACCACTGCGCCTGCCCCGAGTGCCGTCATCCCATGACGCGCGAGCGTCTTTACATGCCGCTCGAGGACGAAAACTTCCTGAACGCTCGGCCCGAAGCCAGCGTCGAGGACGGCGTGCTGGTGCTGCGCTGGGCCGACGGTCACGAGTCGCGCTTCGACGCCGGCTGGCTGCACCAGCGCCGTCCCGAATCGCGCATCGATGACGGCGTTCCCCGTGCCGAAGCCTGGCGCGAAGGTTTCACCCCGGCACATGTGCCGCATGCTGAGATGATGGGCGGCCACGAGGGCCGGCGCGAGTGGCTGACCGCCCTGTTGCGCGACGGCCTGGTCCTGCTCGACGACGGTCCGCGCGAGCTCGAGGAGGTCGTGCGCATCGCCGAACTGTTCGGGCCGATGCGGGCCACCAACTTCGGCGCACGTTTCGACGTCCAGTCCAAGCCGAACCCCAACAATGCCGCTTACACGGCCATCGGCCTCGAGCTGCACACCGACCTCCCCAACTGGCGCCATCCGCCGGACATCCAGCTGCTGTATTGCCTGGAGAATGAAGCCGAAGGCGGCGAATCGCTGTTCGCCGATGGCTTCGCCGTGGCCGAGGCGCTGCGTCATGAAGCGCCGGAGCTCTTCCTCCGTCTGCGCGATACGCCTATCGATTTCCGTTTCCAGGACGAAGACAGCGACATCGCCGTGCGCGCGCCGGTCATCGAGGTCGATGACACCGGCCGCATTCGTGAAGTCCGCTTCAACAACTGGATTCGCGACACCCTGCGTCTCCCGCCGGAAGAAGCCGATGCCTGGTACGAAGCATACCTGATCTTCTGGCAGCGCCTGCGCGAGCCGCGTTTCCGGGTCGACTTCGCGCTCGAACCTGGTCAGATGGTGGCCTTCGATAACCGCCGTGTACTGCATGGGCGCGGCGCCTTCGATCCCAATACCGGCCGTCGTCATCTGCAAGGCACCTATTTGGATATCGACCACCTCGAATCGCATCTACGCGTGTTGGCGCGCCACGCCTCTACAGTCGCGCCCGCTACTCCGACAACATCCACCAATGAAACGGGAGTTTCCTGATGTCTCATTCGCTTCGTCCCTTGCTCGTCGGGCTACCGCTCGCCGCCGGTATGGGCTTCGCCATGCCGGCCCAGGCAGCCGACACGGTCGCTTTCGGTGTACCCTCGTGGCCTGGCATCACGGTCAAGACCGAAATCGCCAGCCAACTGTTGGCGCCCCTCGGCTATGAATCGAAAACCGATGACGTCGGCCTGCAGGTCATCTACCAGGGCATGGAAAGCGGCGATCTGGATGTCTTCCTGGGCGGTTGGCTACCGGCACAAGAGCCGATGCTCACACCGATGGAAGACAAGGGAAGCGTGAAGCGTATCGTCAACAACGTCGATGGTGCGCAAATGACGCTGGCGGTGCCCGAGTATGTCTACGAACAAGGCGTAACCTCGTTCGAAGACCTCGACGAGCACCGCGACATGTTCGACGGCAAGATTCATGGCTTCGGCGCCGGCTCCGCCGCCAGCGAGATCCTCAACAAGGCGATCGATAACGACACCTGGGGACTCGGTGACTGGCAGCTAGTGGATACCAGCACCGTGGGTATGCTCAGCGCGGCGCGCGATTCCATCTCGCGCGAGGAGCCCATCGTCTGGGTCGGCTGGACGCCGCACTGGATGAACCTCGAGCTGCCGATGCGCTATCTCGACGACAGCAAGAACCTGCTCGGTGAGGGCAACGGCGCCAGCCAGGTGCTGACCCTGATGAGCTCGGACTTCGCTGACGACAACCCCAACTTGACGGCGTTCTTCAAGAACTTCACGTTTACCGCCGAACAACAAAGCTGGATGATCAAGGCCTTTGGTCTTGATGAGAAAGAGCTCGGCACTGTGGCCACGACCTGGATCGAGGATCATCCGGATCGCGTCGAGGAAATGCTCGACGGCGTGACCACTACCGATGGCGACGCAGCTTGGCCGGTAGTGAAAGAGGCGCTGTCACTGTAAGAGTGGTCCGCGCCCGACACGGCACGCAAAGTGCCGTGTTTTCCCCGTGCGGGCTCTCACGTATGCTTGGCGCAGTTCACGCATAGAGTGCCCGCATGTCTCGTTCTCTCGGAATTCTCTTCATCTTGCTCGGTGTCATGCTCGGCTGTGGCCTGCTCTGGCAATGGCTCGCCATGCACGACATTCTGACCCCGCAAGCGCTGCTCCATCTGCTGCAAAATGCCGCCTCATGGCGCGACGCCCCCTGGGCGCCCCTGGCCGTCATGGGTGTGTATGCCCTCACTTCCCTGGTCGTCTTTCCATTGAGCGTGCTAGTCGCTGCCACCGGCCTGGTCTTCGGCCCCGCCTGGGGCTTCGTCTACGCCATGCTAGGGACGCTGTCGGCGTCGATCGCCACTTACTGGGTAGGGAGAGCGCTGGGACGCGACGCACTCCTACGCCACGGCGGCCAGAAGCTCAACGGCCTGGCGCGACTCCTCGCGGGGCGCGGCGTTCGCACCATGGTGTTCTTCAATCTGCTGCCCTTGGCACCCTTCACCTTGACCAACATGCTCGCTGGCGCATGTCACCTGCGCTTTCGCGACTACATGGTCGGCTCCACGCTGGGCATTGCACCGGGCTTGCTGGGCGTCACCCTGCTGGGCAGTCAGCTCGGCTCGCTGATGACCGCGGAAAGTCGCGAAGGCTTGCTGGTCGCCAGCGCCGGCATCGTCGTGGCGGTGGGCTTGCTGTGGGGGCTCAAGCGCTATGCCGACCGACGCGGCAAGCGCGTGACGACGCGCCCGCCGCAGTGACATTCACTTGCTGGGGACTTCTTCCACCGGCGGCGTCTCGCTGACCGGCAGGGTTTGAAACACCGAACGCAGCACGCGACCGCGATGCCGTAGCAGGCGCCACTCGGCCTCGAGACGACCGCGAACCTTTTCCCAGGCGCCATCGTCGCGTTCCGCCGCGCTCGTCTCCGCCTCCAGCACCTGCCGGTAGACTGTCAGGCAGCGCTCGGCACAGCGACGTTCATCGAACGCATGCGCGCTCTCCAGCGCTCCCTGACGCAGGGCCTCGCGTCGTGGCGAGGATTGCAGCGTCTCCAGCGCATTGGCGAAGGCGTCGATATCGTCGCGGGGGAGCATGATGCCGTTGACACCGTCGCGCAGGACTTCACGCACGCCACTGGCGTTGATCGCGACCACCGGCAAGCCCGCCGCCATGGCCTCGGCGATCACCATGCCCTGGGTTTCGCTGTGCGAGGCGAAGGCAAAGGCATCCATGGCGTGGTAGGCATCGATCAAGGCCTGGTCATGCAGCTTGCCGGTGTAGTGAAAACGATCCGCCACACCCTCGCGGGCCGCGTGTTCGTGCATCGCCATGCGTGCCTCGCCCTCGCCGACGATCAGGGCGCGCGCCTTGGGATGTCGCGCCAGAAAACGCGCCAGCGCGGCCGCCAGGAAGTCGAGATTTTTCTCCATCGCCAGGCGTCCCACATGCCCCACCACCATGGCGTCATCGGGAATGCCGAAGCGCTGACGCCAGCGCCCGCCGTCACCCTGCGCGAAAGTCCGCGTATCCACGCCACTGGGAATCACGCGCACCTTCTCGGCACGCACGCCGCGCTGGGCCAGCAGCTCAGCGATGCTCTCGCTGGGCGCGATCACCGCATCGCACAACCGCGTGTATTCACTGGCCAGGGCAATGGCGAAACGCTGCATGCGCGGCGAATCGCCGGGAACGTAATGCGTGTAATGCTCGTAGAGGGTGTGGTGGGTGAAAATCAGTGGCAGGCCGTAGGTCTGCGCCACGCGCGCCGCCGTATCTCCCAGCAGGAAGGGGTGATGCGCATGCACCAGATCGGGCTGGAACGCCTCGATCGCTTCGTACAATTGGCCGGGAACCGGCACGGGGAGGGAAAAATCGCTGCCGTTGAACCGCTGCATGGCCACCACGCGCACGACATCGCGCTCGAAACGCGGCTGTCCGTCCAGTTTCGGCGCCACGATCAGCACGCTATGTCCCTGGCGCTGCAAGCAGCGTTTGAGACGCTGCACGGATTCACTCACCCCACCGACGATCGGGCAGTAGGTGTTGGTGAACATCAGGATATTCAATCCCTCGACTCCCTGTGACCTCGGAAACGCGGCGTGGGGCAGACCCTCTCCGCGAGGCGGCACATCATAGCAGATAGCATAGCCTTGTCGGACACCTCAGGATATCAAGGCGGCGTATCGGGCAACGCCGGCACACGGCCGGTCATCTCCGTGATCATGAAATCGACGAACTTGCGTACCCGCGCGTTTTCCCGCATCCGCTCGCTGTAGAGCAGGTAAAAATCCGCGCGCACCCCCTGCCACTGCGGCAGCAGGGGCACCAGATCGCCGCTCGCCAGGTATTCATGCACATCCCACCAGGAGCGCAGCAATATGCCGTGGCCATCGAGCGCCATCCGCGTCATGGCCTCGGCATCGTTGCTGGCCAGTCGACCATTGACGCGTATGGCACGTTGGCTACGCGTCCCGTCAGTCGCCTCGAACCGCCACAAGGAATAGTCGGTGTCGTTCTCGCGTACGATCAGGCACCGATGGTGGGCCAGATCCTCCAGCGTTTCGAGCTTCGGGGCATTGGCCAGATACGCCGGCGCCGCACAGAGTATCCGGCGATTGGAAAGCAGCCGCCTGGCAATCCAGCGCGAATCCGGCGGCTCGCCGACGCGAATGTTGATATCGAATCCCTGCTCGTCGAGCCCCAGCGGGAAGCTGGTCAGTTCAAGCAGCAGTTCCAGTTGTGGATGCAGCGCGGCAAAGCGCGAGATCAGCGGCGCCACATGGCGACGCCCGAAGCCGAATGTGGCGTTTATGCGCAGCCGTCCCGACAGCAAGGCGTCCTGATCACGCAGTGAGGATTCGAGATCGCTCAGGTCGCCGAGGATCATCGCGCCACGCGTCAGATAGCGCTCCCCTTCCGCCGTCAGCGCCAGCCGCCGTGTCGTCCTTGCCACCAGCGACACCCCCAGACGCGCCTCCAACTGCTGCAACCGCTTGCTCACCGCCGACAGCGACAGCCCGAGCTCTCGCGCCGCGCCGGTCAGGCTGCCGGCCTGAGCCACCCGCTGGAAGAAGGCCAGATCGTCGACCGCCGACATCGGATTCTCCACTTCAACGCAATATTAAATCCAATAATACCCGGATTGTCCCGAAAACTTCAGCCTCTACACTAGGGATAAGCTGCTGGACAAGCCAATGACGAGGCCAAACCAATGTTCGATGGATTTCGCGAATTCGATATCGAGGTGGAAAACGGACTCGTCATTCATGGCGTGATCGGCGGTGAAGGCCCGCCATTGTTGCTGCTCCACGGCCACCCTCAGACCCACGTCATCTGGCATCGACTCGCCCCTCGTCTGGCCGAACGTTACACCGTGATCGCCACCGACTTGCGCGGCTACGGCGACTCCGGCAAGCCTGAGGGGGGCCGCCGACACCTCAACTACAGCAAGCAGCGCATGGCATTGGATCAGGTCGCCGTCATGCAGGCATTGGGGTACGAGCGTTTCTTTCTCTGCGGGCATGATCGTGGCGGACGGGTCGCACACCGGCTGGCACTGGATCATGCCGAGCGAGTCGAAAGGCTGATGGTACTGGACATTGCACCGACGCTGGCGATGTACGAGGCCACCGACCTCGCATTCGCGACCGCCTACTGGCACTGGTTCTTTCTGATCCAGCCCAGACCGCTACCCGAATCCTGGATCGAAGCGGCGCCCGCCGATTACGTCACCCGAATCATGGGAAGCCGTCATGCCGGGCTGGACCCGTTCGACCCTCAAGCGATCGCCGAGTATCAACGCTGCCTGGCGCTTCCGGGCGCGGCTCACGGGCTGTGTGAAGACTATCGTGCCTCTCGCACCATCGACCTGGAACACGACCGCTCGGACCGGGAGGCCGGCCGACATCTATCCGTTCCACTGAAAGTACTCTGGGGGGAATTCGGCACCATCGAACGTTGCTTCGATGCACTCGCCGAGTGGCGTGCCGTTTCCGGCGCTGGCGTCGAGGGCGGCACGCTGCCCTGCGGACATTACCTCCCCGAAGAAGCACCGGATGCAATCCTTCATCAACTCATCGACTTCATGAGGTAAGCCAACCATGGCCAACGACCAGGCACCCCGCAAGGCTCACAGCATCGCCGTCATTCCCGGTGACGGCATCGGCACCGAAGTCACGCCGGAAGGCGTTCGCGCCCTGAAGGCCGCGGCCGAACGCTTCAACATCGATCTCACCTTCGAAGACTTCGACTTCGCCAGCTGCGACTACTATCTCGAGCACGGCCAGATGCTGCCGGATGACTGGAAGGCCACGCTCTCCCGGTTCGATGCCATCTTCTTCGGCGCCGTCGGCATGCCCGAGAAGGTTCCCGATCACGTGTCGCTGTGGGGCTCGTTGCTGCAGTTCCGGCGCGAGTTCGACCAGTACATCAATCTGCGCCCCTGCAAGCTGATGCCCGGCATCAAGAGCCCGCTGGCCGACCGCCAGCCCGGCGAGATCGACTTCTACGTGGTACGCGAGAATACCGAGGGCGAGTATTCGAGCATCGGCGGCAAGATCTTCGAGGGCACGCCCCGCGAGACGGTGATGCAGGAAACCGTGATGACGCGCACCGGGGTCGACCGCGTTCTCAAGTACGCTTTCGAGCTCGCTCGGAAGCGTCCGCGCCGCAAGCTCACCTCGGCCACCAAGTCCAACGGCATCTCGATCACCATGCCGTATTGGGACGAGCGCGTGAAAGCCATGCACGGCGCGTACCCCGAGGTCGCGGTGGACCAATTCCACATCGACATTCTCGCCGCCAACTTCGTGCTCCATCCCGACTGGTTCGACGTGGTCGTCGCCAGCAATCTGTTCGGCGACATCCTCTCCGACCTGGGGCCCGCCTGTACCGGTACCATCGGCGTTGCCCCCTCGGCCAACATCAACCCCGAAGGCGACTTCCCCAGCCTCTTCGAACCGGTCCACGGCAGTGCCCCGGACATCGCCGGTCAGGGCGTCGCCAACCCCATCGGCCAGATCTGGTGCGGCGCGATGATGCTCGATCATCTGGGTCACGAGGACGCCGGCAAGGCCATGCTCGACGCCATCGAGTCGGTTCTCGCCAAGGCCGACCCCGGCGTGCTGACGCCCGATCTCAAGGGCCAAGGCACGACGCGCGACCTGGCGCAGGCCATCATCGAGGCGATCTAGATGCCGCACCCGAGCACGACTCGCGCCGACGACGCGCATCGCTTAAGGTAGGAAAAGGGCTCGGGGTGGCACGTACACCACGAGCCCTGACCGTGAACGATCTAGGGAGAGGATCATGACGTTATTCGAAGCACTTCGCGAAAGTCACGACAAACAGCGCACCCTGCTCGACCTGCTGGTCAAGACCCAAGGCGACAGCGACGGCCGCGATGAGCTGTTCAAGCGCGTGCGCGCCGAGCTGGAACATCACGCCGGCGCCGAGGAGCGGGCGCTCTACGTGCCGATGATGGAGCACGACATGACCCAGGAAAAAGCGCGGCATAGCGTGGCCGAACATCATGAGATCGATGAGTTGATCGAGACGCTGGAGGAAACCGACTATAGCTCGCCGGGTTGGGTCGCGGCCGCACGCCAGTTGCAGGAGCTCGTCACCCACCATCTCGACGAAGAAGAACAGGAAGTCTTCCAGCTGGCCGGGCGTGTCTTCGACGATGCCACCAAGCAGTCGCTGGCCGAGACGTACCAGGAGGAAATGCGTCGCCTGGCATCGTGATACCAGCTCCCGTGATACCAGCTCCGCTCATGCAAACGCCCCGGCGGTCACCGCCGGGGCGTTTACGTTTCGTTGGCGTGCACGAACGATGCGCACGCCGTGTCGAGGCTAGCGATCCGAGGCCACGCGGAAGCGTACCACCGCCTGGTAGAGATCGGCGGCCTGCGTCTCGAGCGACCCGGCGGCGCCCGCTGCCTGCTGCACCAGCGCCGCGTTTTGCTGGGTGACCTGGTCCATCTGGGTGACGGCCTGGTTGACCTGCTCGATGCCCGAGGACTGCTCCTGCGAAGCAGCCGAGATCTCGGCCATCAAGTCGCTGACACGCTGGGCACCATCGCGAATCTCGCCCATCGCGCTATCGGCCTGGTCGACGAGTTCGGCCCCGGCATTGACGTGGCTCACCGAGCCCTCGATCAACGTCTTGATATCGCGTGCCGCGTCTGCACTGCGACTGGCCAGATTGCGCACCTCGCTGGCGACCACCGCGAAACCACGGCCTTGCTCCCCGGCACGCGCCGCTTCCACGGACGCATTGAGCGCCAGCAGATTGGTCTGGAAGGCGATGTCATCGATCATCGAGATGATATCGGCCACCTTGCTGGAACTGGAACGAATCTCGCCCATGGTGCTCACGACCTGGGAAATCACTTCCTGGCCATGTGCCACCGACGCCGTGGTGGCATCCGAAAGCTTGTTGGCCTGATTGGCGTTTTCCGCATTCTGGCGCACCGTCGCGGTCAACTCTTCCATGCTCGATGCGGTCTCCGCCAGCGACGCCGCCTGTTCTTCGGTACGCGAGGACAGGTCGTTGTTGCCCGAGGCGATTTCCCGCGAGCCCTGGTCGATGGCCTCGCTGGACTGACGGATACGGGCGATCGTACGGCTCAGTTCGAGTCGCATGCGCTCGATGGCGTACATCAGGCTTTGCGTATCGCCGTCGCGCAATGCGGTGGGCGTGGTCAGATCGCCTTCGGCGATGCGCCCCACCACGCGCGCCGCCTCGTCGGGCTCGCCCCCGAGACTGCGATAGACGCTGCGGATCACCACCAGGAAGGCCGCCGTCAAGAAACCGCCCGCGACGAGCAGCACCAGTGCGTATGTCCAGAGCTTGTCGATGAAGGCGGCCTGGATATCGTTGGTATAGACGCCGGCCGCCATGTTCCAGCCCCAGGGCTGGAAACGCTCGACGTAGCTCAGCTTGGGAAAGAGCGCGTCACTGCTCGCATCGCGCGAGGCATACGGCAAGTAACCGCTACCTGCCTCCGCGAGCGCCGCCAGATCACGATAAACGGCCACGCCGTTGGGATCTTCGTAATCCGACATGTCCGTACCGGCGTCACGACGCGGATGGTAGACGAGCTCGGCGTCGGCGTTGAAGACGAAGACATAGTTGTCGCGGTCGCTGCCGAAGCGGATCGCATCGAGATCTTTCGTCGCGCGAGCCTTGGCTTCGGCTTCGCTCAGCTCGCCCGCCTCGACCTGCTCGGCATAGCCGTTCAACAGGGTGTGCACCATGCCGATGGTGTTGGAAAGCGCCTGCTTGCGCTCTTCGAACATCACGTTGCGACTCTGCCACGCCAGGCTGACCACGATGGCGATCATCACCAGCCACATCAGACCCAGCGTCAACCATAGCTTGCGCTTGAGTGTCCACCGCGTCGGCGTCGGCGCAACGCCGGCATCGTCTGCGGCCACGGGCGCCGTTGTCTCGCCCGAGTGAGCGACTACGCTCGAATCAGTCATTAACCCCCCCTTGCCCTTTGCGTACATTCATCATGATTGATGCAAGGGTATTATCGACCATCGTGGCCTGTTCTTTAGGGTACTGCCGCAATGTGAGTGCCCACTTCGACCAGCACGCTCGCAGCGCAAGCACCGCTGCCTCTCCCCTATTGGTCGAATAGGTTCAACATACGGTTCAGAGAGTTCTACATTCAAAAGACAGGAACCTCGTCACACACCCTCACTTTCAACGACAAGGACCCCACGCCATGACCATGGGACGCCGCCAGTTTCTGGCTACCTCGACCGCCTTCGCCGCCACGGCGACCTTCGCGCCGACGCTATTGGCGCAGACGAACGGCACCGGTACGCCGCAGCGTTATCCCGACGATGCCTGGCAGGTACTCGACGATCGGTTCAAGCCTTATTACGTCTTCAACACGCCGCTGGAGCGCCAATGGAGCGGCGGCTTGTGGCTCGAAGGCCCCGCCTGGAACGCCGTGGGCCGCTACGCCGTATTCAGCGACATCCCCCGTGCCCGGCAAATGCGCTGGGACGAGGCCAGCGGCACGGTCAGCGTCCTGCGCGAAGGCGTCGGCCATTCCAACGGCAATACCTTCGACCGCTGGGGACGTCTGGTGGCATGTGAGCACTCACCCGCCCGCGTGGTGCGCTACGAATGGGACGGCAGCCTGACGGTGCTGGCCACGCATTATCAGGGCAAGCGCCTCAACGCCCCCAATGACCTGGTCGCCCTCGACAACGGCGGCATCCTGTTCACCGACCCGGGCTACGGCGCCCACGTGGACTACGAAGGCCACAAGCGCGAACTCGAGCTCGACCCGGCGATCTATTACATCGATGACGACCTCGACGAGCCGAGACTGTTTTCCGATGCCCTCTACAAGCCCAACGGCATCGCGCTCTCCGCCGACAAGCGTACCCTCTACGCCAGCGATACCGCGCCTTCGCACTATCCCGATCAGCCGGCCACCATCTCGCGCTGGCGTCTGGCGGCGGATGGCACCGCTCAGGGCGACCGCGAGATCGTGATCTCGAGCCAGGACGAGGGCTACGACGGCATCACCCTGGACCAGGACGGCAACATCTGGAGCAGCGTCTCGGGCGGGGAAGGCAAGGACGGCGTGTCCGTCTTCACCCCCGGCGGCGAGCGCCTGGCCCGCATCCTGCTGCCGGAAGTGTGCGCCAACGTGTGCTTCGTGGGGGAGGATCGCAACCGGCTGCTGATGACGGCCAGCCAGTCGATCTACACCCTCTACACCGGCGCCCGAGGTGTCTGACGCCAAGCGTTGACCGTTATCGACCGTTGCCCGGTTTTCATCGTGGAGCCGGGCATTTTCATTACTCCGACCTCCCCTCTTGTGGTCGTGCGCCCGGCTCGTAATGTAGGGATATCGACCGCGCTAATCCCGCATTAGCGCAGCTTGCAGCCAACAGCGCGCCCGCTCGCGGATATCGCGATACGCGGACGTCGCCATAACACAACAGGCGCACGACATGATCGACCAAGCGTTCCTCACGCCGTCATCGAGTCACGACGGGGCTCTTGAGCAGGATTCCTCCACCATCGGCATGCATGCACCCGATGTCTTCACCAAGGGGTGCGGTGCGCACCGCGAGGAGCGTTGAGCATGCTCGACGACTGGCTCGCCTTCAGCCTCGACGGTACGCCGCCGGCCGTCGATCGGGGCACGGTGCCGGGCGGCCGCTACCGTCTGCTGGCGCCGGGGCTGCTGGAGCTGATTCCCGACGCCCCCGCCCCCCATGCCCACGCCTGCGTCATCTCGGCGGGCATTCATGGCAACGAGACCGCGCCCATCGAGCTCGTCGGCGAATGGCTGGCACGCCTGGAAGCCGGCCGCTCGACGCTGGGCGCGCCGGTGCTGGTGATACTCGGCAACCTGGAAGCGATTCGCCGCGGGGAGCGCTTCTGCACCACGAATCTCAACCGCCTGTTTCGGCGTGACCTTGACCTCTCGGGCCCCGAGCCCGACCGCGCCCGCGAGTTGATGAGCGCGGTGGACGCCTTCTTTGCCCGCCATCGCTTGCCGCGCCTGCACTACGACATGCACACCGCGATTCGCGAGAGTCGCTATCCGTGTTTCGCCGTCGACCCCCACGCCGAGACGCGCACGACGCACGAACAATGGCGCTGGCTGGCCGCCGCCGGCATGCAGGCGATCCTGCATCAACACCGCCATAGCTGGACCTTTTCGCATTATTCGAAGCATTATCACGGCGCGCAGGCCTTCACCCTGGAGCTCGGCAAGGTACGCCCCTTCGGCGAGAACGATCTGGCCGCGCTGACCGGCATGAGCCGCCTGCTCGACGCCCTGCTCGAGGGGCGCCCGGCCCCCGAGGGCGAGATCGACAGCATGCGCTTCTTCGGTGTCGTCACCGAGCTGATGCGCCAGTCGAGCGACTTCCAGTTGCGCTTTGCCGAGACGACGCCCAACTTCACCGAGTTCGCCGTGGGTACGCCACTGGCGCACGATGGCGAGGTCGGCGACATCCGCGTCGAGGATGCCCCGGTCGCGGTGGTGTTTCCCAATGCGCAGGTGGAAGTCGGTGCACGTGCCGCGCTCCTGGTGCGTGCCTGCCCGCCGCCGTAGACGCGCCATTTCATTCGCCGCGCCGCGTTTCGCACACGGCGCTCATCACGACAACACTCACAACGACAACAACGACAGGACGATCTCCCATGACCAAAACGACGCATTCATACAACAAAAGTCGTATCATCGGCCGCCAAGTCGAGTCTACTCGGTCGCTCGCGGCCTGCTAGAATCGCTCCCTTTTCGCGCTAGCCGCCCCAAGGTCACCACACCGCGCTCCTTGGCTTCTTCATCGCCGCCGGTGTGCCGACCGTGACTTACCGCCACGTTTGGAGCTTTTCATGGCTGATACGCCCATTCCCCTCGAAGTGCGAGACATCACCAAGCGCTTCGGTGACAACGAAGTCCTCAAGGGGCTCTCCCTCACCGCCCACAAGGGCGACGTGATCACGCTGATCGGCGCCTCCGGCTCCGGCAAGAGCACCTTCCTGCGCTGCATGAACCTCCTCGAACAGCCCAATGAAGGCGAATTGATCGTGCATGGCGAGAACATCGCCTTCAAGGCCACACGTCATGGCCGCGAGCCCGCCGACTGGAAACAGGTCGAACGCATTCGCGCCAAGCTTTCGATGGTCTTCCAGAGTTTCAATCTGTGGGCTCACATGACGCTGCTCGAAAACGTCATCGAGGCGCCGATCCATGTGCTGGGCAAGTCCCGCAAGGCGGCCACCGAGCATGCCCGCGAGCTGCTCGATCGGGTGGGCCTGCTCGACCATGCCGACTACTACCCGGCCCAGATGTCGGGCGGCCAGCAGCAACGCGGCGCCATCGCCCGCGCCCTGGCCATGGATCCGGAAGTGATGCTGTTCGACGAACCGACCTCGGCGCTCGACCCCGAGCTCGTCGGCGACGTGCTCAAGGTCATGCGCGACCTGGCGAAAGAGGGCCGCACCATGATCGTGGTCACCCACGAGATGAGCTTCGCGCGCGACGTGTCCTCGCAGGTCATCTACCTGCACCAGGGCATGGTCGAGGAAGCCGGGCCGCCGGAAGAAGTGCTCGGCAACCCCCAGTCGGAACGCCTTCAGCAATTCCTGGCACCCAAGCACTGATGCCGCGACGGGAGAACATCGCATGATCGACCTGCAGGGCTACGGCCCCCGGCTTCTCGAAGGTGCCCTGGTCACGGTGGAAGTGGCCGTGCTGTCGTTGTTGCTGGCCCTGGTCCTGGGCCTGCTCACCGCCAGCGCCAAGCTGTCTCGCCACCGACTCTTGCACCGGATCGCCACGCTCTATACCACCCTCATCCGCGGGGTGCCCGACCTGGTATTGATGCTGCTGCTGTTCTTCGGCGGCCAGATGGGCGTCAATGCCATCACCGACTGGCTGTATTACCAGTTCGATGTGGATATCTTCATCAACATCAACGAATTCGTCGCCGGCGTCGTCACCATCGGCTTCATCTTCGGCGCCTACATGGGCGAGACGTTCCGGGGCGCCTTCCTCGCCGTCGACAGCGGCCAGCTCGAGGCCGGACGCGCCTACGGCATGTCCAGCCGCCTCATCTTTCGGCGCATTCAGTTTCCGCAAATGATGCGTCACGCCCTTCCCGGCCTGGGCAACAACTGGATGGTACTGCTCAAGACCACGGCCCTGGTCTCCGTCATCGGGCTTTCTGACATGGTGCGCATCGCCGCCGAGGCGACCAAGGCCACCCATGAACCCTTCCTGTTCATGATCCCGGTCGCCGTCATCTATCTGCTGATCGCGAGCGTGTCGGAGTGGGGCGTAGCGCGACTGCAAAAACGCTATAACGTCGGTTTCGGGGAGGCGGACGAATGGAACAACTGAACGCCTGGTTCACCGAACTGCTCGCGGACAACGCCATCTTCACGGCCAACACCCTGGGGTATTACCTCGACGGGCTGGGCAATACCGTGCGGCTGGTCTTCTTGTCCCTCGTCATCGGCCTGCTGCTGGCCGTGCCGCTCGCCATTGCCCGCGGCTCGCGCCGCAAGTGGATCAAATGGCCGGTGTTCTTCTACACCTACGTGTTTCGCGGCACGCCGCTGCTGATTCAGCTATACATGATCTATTACGGCGTGGTGTTCATCGAGGGCATTCAGGACACCATTCTGTGGGTGGTGCTCAAGGATGCCTTCTTCCCTGCGCTGATCGCCTTCACGCTCAATACCGCCGCCTATACCACCGAGATCTTTCATGGCGCGATCAAGGCCACCTCGCGCGGCGAGATCGAGGCTGCAAGGGCATACGGCATGTCGCGCGGGCTCATGATGCGCCGCATCATCCTGCCCAGTGCCTTTCGTCGCGCCCTGCCCGCCTACGGCAACGAGGTGATCTTCATGCTCCATGCCAGCGCCATCGCCAGCGTGGTGACGATCATGGACCTCACGGGGGCCGCCCGCTTCGTCTATGCCCGCTTCTACGCGCCCTTCGACGCCTTCCTGTTCGTGGCGGCGATCTACCTGTGCTTGACCTTCGCCATCCTGTATCTCTTCCGCTATCTGGAAAAGAAACTCCTGGCGCACCTCAAGCCGATCAACGGTTGAAGCATTGCGCTTCACGACAACACGACGACCGCGAGATTGTTGACATGAAAAAGCTGCTCACGCTGACCCTGCTGGGAATGTTCCTGGCGACCGGCACCGCCGAGGCACGGGGTACCGACGAGGTGCGCCTGGCCATCGACGTGCCTTACGAGCCCTTTGTGTATCGCACCCCGGAAGGAGAACTGGCGGGCTTCGAGATCGACCTCGGCAACGAGCTGTGTGCCCGCGCCGATCTCGAATGCACCTGGGTCGAGCAATCCTGGGACGGCATCATCCCCGGGCTTCTCTCGCGCAAATACGACGCCATTCTCTCCTCGATGGCCATCACCCCCGAGCGCGAAAACCAGGTGCTGTTTTCGATTCCCTACTACAACACCCCCAGTGTCTGGATCACGCGGCGTGACCGCGACATCGACATCAGCGACAAGGCCTCGCTCGAGGGGCTTTCCGTCGGCGTGCAACGCGGCACCATCCGCGACAGCTACGTCACGCAGATGTACGGCGACACCCTCGACATTCGCCGTTACTCGTCATCGCAGGATGTCGCCAACGACCTCGTCGCCGGGCGTCTCGATCTCTCGTTCGAGGACTATCCTCTGGCCGTGGACACCTTCCACTTCAATGAAGCGGACAGCGAGTTCAAGCAGATTGGTGACAGCATCAAGAAACCCGTTTCCATTTTCGGCAAGGGCGCGGCGATGGCCTTTCGCAAGCGCGACGAGGCTCTCGCCGAGAAGTTCAATGCGGCGCTGCGCGACGTCTATGCCGATGGCACCTTCGATGAGCTGATGCACCAGTACTTCGACTACGACCTGTCACTCCCCGTAGGCGAATGATATCCGATGGCCGGCGGCTTCGGCCGCCGGCACTTTCAAGGAAAGATCATGCGACACCATACGCATCCCTTGCTGAGCCCCGTTCCCGGCACCCAGCGCGCGCTGGAAAGCTTCCACTTCGGCCCCGATGACGCGGCCCGGCGCGTCTATATTCAAGGCTCGCTGCACGCCGACGAGCTCCCCGGCATGCTGGTCGCCTGGAAGCTCAAGCAACGCCTGAAAGCGCTGGAAGAGGCCGGTCAACTCAAGGCGCATATCATCGTCGTCCCCGTCGCCAACCCCATCGGGCTCGACCAGCAGTTGATGGACATTCCGCTGGGGCGCTATGACTTCGAGAGCGTGAGCAATTTCAACCGGGGCTATCGCGATCTCACCGATGCCATCGCCGAGGGACTGGAAACCGCCCTGACTCAGGATCCCGTCCATAATCGGGACGAGATTCGGCGACGCTTCATCGCCGTGCTGGACGCCACCCAGGCCACCTCGACCTACGAGTCCCTGCATCTGACGCAGCAACGCCTGGCCTGCGAGGCGGATTTCATCCTCGACCTGCATTGCGACTTCCACGCCGTCGAACATCTCTATACCACTCCGGCGGCATGGCCCGACTTCGAGCCCCTGGCACGTTATTTCGGCGCCAAGGCCAGCATGCTCGCCACCGACTCCGGCGGCGGCTCGTTCGACGAATGCTTCACCCTGGTCTGGGAGCAGCTGCGCGAGCGCTTCGACGACCGCTTCCCCATTCCCTATGGCAGCCAGTCGATCACGCTCGAACTGCGCGGCCAGCAGGACGTGGAGCATGCCATGGCCGATCGCGATGCCGAAGCGATCCTCGACTGGATGCGCTACCACGCCCTGATCGACGGTGATGCGCCGCCGCTGCCGGCATTGCCCTACCCCGCCACCGAACTCGCCGCCATGGACTTCCTGCGCGCGCCGGCAGGCGGCCTGGTGGTCTTTCACATGGCGCCCGGGCGGGAAGTCAAGAGCGGCGACCTGATCGCCGAGATCATCGATCCCATCAGCGACGCCGTACACGCCGTGCGGGCCGAACAGGACGGCATGTTCTATGCCCGTACCCAGCGCCGCATGGCCACCGCCGGCATGATCATCGCCGACGTCGCCGGCCACCACGCGCACCGCAGCGGCTACCTGCTGGCGCCGTGAAACAGGGCTGCCCCTCGAATGTAACAGCAGGACCGCCAAAGCAAGCGACGGCAAAAGTGGGCGGTGACGGATAGCGCATCATTTAACCGTCGATTTTAGCCAGGCGCCGCTTTCACATTTCAGGCGTGTTGCGTCAATGCTGCCGCTTACGCGTGCACTGGAGAGCATGATGGCTTGATCCGTGGCCATGAGCTGACCGGTGACACTGCCGGCAACGCAAATCGTACGCGCCTCGATACGCGGAGATACGCTGCCCGCTTCGTTGACCATGACAGAGTGCTCCCAGGCCGTGACATGGCCAACGATGGCGCCACTGATGACCAGCGCTTCATGAGCACTCACATCACCGTCGATACGCAGCGTCGAACCAATCAGGCTTCCGCCGGACGCGGACAAACATTGGGTGGTCTCTGTCGGTGGGGATGTCGGTAAATCTTCCTTGGCGGGATTTTGCGGCTGAGTCGGTAGATTGGAGGCTTCTTGGGAGGGAGATTGACGCTGCTGCTGACGACAGGAAGACGGCTGGGCTGCAGAGGCACGATGTTTGATACGCCTCTTGCCGTCCAACACAATGATGATGAGCGCTATCAAGCTCAAGACGAAAAATACATCCGCGCCCCCCATAATGGCCCCTCGGTCAGCATAGAACGTACAAGTATAGGCAGGTTTCTACACACTGAGAAAACACGACTAACAGGCCTTTTCGTCAGCTACTCATCCTTTTGATCTCAAGCCGACAAGGCAATATTTCCTGATACGGTTATTCTTACTTACCCGACTCGGACCTCCCCCTATGTTCAGCAAGCACAAACCCGACAGTGTTCCTGCCGACCATACGGTGCCGCCTCCCGCCTCACCCAAAAGCACCGCCCAAGCGGACGGGTCACGAGACAAGACCGGGCGAACCGCTATCATCGGCGCCCAAACCAGCATTAAAGGTAACGTCCTCGGCGAGGAAGAACTGGTTATCGATGGCCAAGTAGCGGGTACCGTAGAGTTCCAGCACAACACCGTCAGCATCGGCAATACCGGCCGTATGGAAGGGGATATCTATGCCCAGACGCTACACGTAGCAGGGCATGTCGAAGGCCGGCTGATCGCCTCTCACAAGATTTCCATCCATCATACAGCATATATCGTTGGCACCATCATCACCCCCTGCCTGGTGCTGGAAGACGGAGCCGTCTTTCAGGGCAGCATCGATATGGACGCCGAAAACGAAGTCCTGCTCTCCGCATTTGAAGGCGAGATTGACAAGTCGACGCCTCATCGCGCCCAGGACCAGAAAGACACGGTGGATGATTTTGAGGAAGCCGACGCGACAACGCCAACCTCTGAGGAAGACATATATCACGAGGATAAATCTTGACCCTGGCCTCCGCGCAGCAATCACCACCGACAACGGGTAGCCCAAGCTGCCCGTTGCGTTGCAGGTAAGCCAGCACTTACCACCCTTGCCCACCAATAATCACCGCTCTCTCCAGGCCATGAACTGCATCGATAAGCAGCGCCTTATCCGCTTTGCTGACCGACCTCATCCCGCCTAGTATGAATCTCCAAGACCGCTTCGACGGCTCAAAAAATAACGACACGCACGGGACTACCGCATCAACACGATATGCAGTGGCCTGGGCGGTAGCGTGCCTGCTGACGGCTCCGTACCTCACCGAAGTGCTGACAGAGCAACAGAAGCCGGCAAAGGCAGCAGGCACGCGAATACTGCGTAGATTGCCGAAGCATTTTTAATTACATTTAAAAATCAATAGCTTAGGTTGGCAATAGAGGGCAAGATAAGATTTATTGAACGCGCCCGCTCGTTCAAGTAGCAAAACGAGCGCGCTATCTGATACCTGTTAGCCATATGAACGAAGCAGAGCGCTGGAACCATATATTGTCTCTCGATGAGGAGCTTTTGAAAGGTGGCGTCATTCTATCGGAGTGGTGCTCTTTCATTGTTCGAGAATCTGATTTGGCTTTTGTGCATGGCGCAAATTTGGCCTCAATATTAACGGCGGTTTCTGGAATAGAAACCTATCTGCGTTCGGAGTATACCAAGAAAGAGCGGAGCACTCTTTTTGAACTTATCAATGGTGCTCCCATAGCAGACGATCTCCGCTCTGACTTGCACACACTTCGGAAATACCGGAATAAGTGGGTTCATGTGAATGATCCATGGGATGATCAGAGCGGCGGTCTCAATGACCAAGTGCAACACCTGAGCCATCAGGTATCGTATTGCCATGTCACATTACTACCACCATCTCGCCCCTGAAGACCGAGCTGCCATCATGCTGATGCAGGCAAGCCATTCAATCCGCGCTATTGCCCGACATATCGGTCGAGCGCCCAGTACGGTATCCCGGGAACTGGCTCGGCATGCCATCAGGCCCAATCAGCGCTACGACGCCAGTCTAGCCGGGCAGCGAGCTCGATTGGCACGTCATCGATCACGTCGCCAGCCCAAGCTGCATCCCGGTGGGGAGCTGTTCGAACTGGTGGTGTATCTGCTCCGCAAGTACTGGTCACCTGAGCAGATAGCCCGCACACTGAGGGATATGTTTCCCGATAATTCCAGCCGTCGGGTATCGCATGAAGCCATCTACAATGCGCTTTACGTGATGCCACGCGGCACGCTCAAGAAAGAACTCATTGCCTGTCTGCGTCAGGGTAACGGTAAACGCCGGCCTCGGAGTCGTGGCAAGGATCGACGTGGCCAATTGCCGGACCTGGTCAGCATCCATCTGCGCCCGCCCGAGATCGAGGATCGTCTCATCCCGGGGCACTGGGAGGGTGACTTGATCATGGGGGCTGGCAACCAGTCAGCCGTCGGCACCCTGGTGGAGCGCACCACTCGCTTGGTGATCCTGGCGAAGATGGACGGCACCACGGCAACAGCGGCCTCCATCGGCTTCAGTGACAAGCTCAACGAGGTGCCACGTGAGCTGCGATTATCCATGACCTACGATCAGGGCAAGGAAATGGCGCACCATGCCGAGATTACCCAGAAGACCGGCACGGCGATCTACTTTGCCGATCCGCATAGCCCCTGGCAGCGAGGCTCCAACGAAAACACCAATGGCCTGCTTCGTCAGTATTTGCCGAAAGGGACGGACCTTTCTATCTACAGCCAGGAAGAGCTCGATGCTATCGCCGATTCGATGAATACCCGGCCCCGCAAAACGCTCGATTGGCGCACGCCACTAGAGGTCTACGCAGACGTGCTTAAGAAATCAGTCGCGGGGCCACAAACCCTTCAATAATAGTGTTGCGCTTGGAGCTTGAGACCGCCAGCCTTATCGATACACCGGGAGATGCTGAGAGAGAGCTAGAAGAAATGGCCTTGTTCGCCGCTAGGGCACTGAGAAGAACAATCTATGAGAACCAGTGGGTGTAAAATGGCTAACAATCGCAGGCACAGCGACGGCTTTTTCGTTCCGGCTGCGCCTACACTACAAAGCCGCGCGTGCTGCGGGCGTTACAAAGCAAGGGAGAACGTGTAGTAATGATCGCTAGAGAATGGAAGTGCCGAGTGCCTGAAGCCCACAACGATGGGTTCACAGGTTATCTCTATGACACCGGTATCAAAGATTCTTCCGGAACATCGGGCTATCTCGGTGCCCAGATTTTCCGCCGTTCTCTCAACGGAAAAATAGAACTAACTCTCATCACATACTGGGAAAACCTGGAGTCGATCAAGGCGTTCGCTGGCGATGATATTTCGCAGGCGCGGTTGTACCCGGAAGATGAGGTTTATGAGCTTGAGCCCGACCTTTCGGTACAGCACTATGAGGTCATCGAACATCAGTTTTCGGCAGAGGCGCGGGGGTAAACGGATGCTTTTGATTTGTAACCAGTCAATCAAGTTCGTTCCGGCCTTCGGCCTCCACCGGACGTCCCTGTCGGGTCGCCGCTTATTTTAGCGTTGGGTCGCTAAGGCATGAAAATCCACGAACTGCGTGAAGTTCAAGAGCGAATTGACAGAGCGCTTGCCGCTGTAAGCGTTTGTGCAGGGAAGGATTGGTCCCAATCGTACACATTTGAAAGCGGCGAACCACACGAATACCGACTACGTGGTATCAAATCACTTGTCCAGTTTGAAGACGAGTTGCTAAATGCTTTCGTTTGGATTTGGAGTATGAAAGATTACCTTAAAGAAGAGGCAGCCCGCTCAGGCAAAATTCCAGAAGAAATCGAGCGAATCGCAAGCGCTACTACGGCTCTCAAGCTGGTATCGGATATTGCGAACGGTGCGAAGCACGGCTCACTCAATAAAAGCAGATCCGGAAGCTTTGCATCGCTGGGCAACATCGGTGTGTCAATTCCACAGAAAGCTATCGGCTCCATTAAGTTTGGCGCCTTCGACGTGTTGAGCGATATCAAACGCCCGGAGCTAGCAGAGTTCAGGGCGGACGTCTGCAGTCACGACGGCAAAGTTCTTGGTGGAGCAATCAGCGTTCTTCAAGAAGCCATCGGAGCGTGGGAGCGCGACGCAATTCCATATCTTGAAAGCGCCCAACAAGGCGCTGCAGTTAACCGCTCCTATCGGGCCGGAAACTGAGCTTAGGCGTTAGGCTAAATTTGCACAAATGGAGAAATTACCATGATGATATTGAAAGTAGCTATTATCGCTTCATTGCTTACAGCCTCCACTGCATGGGCGGGCGATCTCACAGGCCCCCAGAAAAATGCTGTTAGGTCAGCCGAACAGTACCTCAGCGTTCAGGGCTTCTCCCGAAGTGGTCTAATTAGACAACTTTCCTCTGATTACGGTGACGGCTATAGTCGGGCAGATGCGACCACAGCTGTTGATAGCCTGAACGTTGATTGGCGTCGGCAGGCAGTTAGGTCTGCAAAGCAATACCTCAGCATTCAAGGATTCTCCTGCAGCGGCCTTATTAGACAACTTTCCTCAGACGCAGGAGATGGCTATACACAAAGCCAGGCCACGTACGGTGCTCAACAAACCAGCGCCTGCCAGTAATGGACCAGTGCAGGCACGGCGACACCCATTACATTGCGCCTTCGGCTCCATTCCATGGGCGAGCATGCTGCAAGCGTGATGTGCAAATAGTTTGTGCACTAGATTTCATCTGATCGATACATGGAGGTGATCCACAATGGCGATCACGGATAAATCCGATAAAGAAATAATCGAAATCGTTGAACCAATGATCGACGAAGTTGTTGATGCATCCAATCAGAAGGATTGGGACTCATTCTCTAAATATCAAACCGACGAAGAAGCCAGAAATCCTGAAAACAGGAAAAGTGTCGAAAGGCAATGGAAAGAGTCTGATCTATTAATTTCATTAACCCCAGAAAGAGAAATACTTGGGGTTTTACGTCGAGGTGACGTGGCTGTGGTATACTGGAAGCAAACTAGCACTAAAGCTCCTGGTGAATATTTGGCGACGTATCATATAAAAGAAATAGGCAATGAAATCAAGGAGGTTGGATTTTTGATAGTATAGCCTTTCGATGAAATGGCAGCCTCACATAAAAAGTAGCTCAATTTCGCTACGGCCCTGACGGGCCTCCGTCGGAAAGCCTTTCCGTTGCGCTCCAGGGCGGCCGTTTAAAATTATCGTTATATGTTTTAGGAGAACGGATTGAACATCGGCATTTTTATTTACCATGAGGCTGAGGTGCTCGATTTTTCAGGGCCGTTTGAGGTGTTCTCCACCGCTTCGCGCTTGTGTGACGAAAACGCCCCCTTCAAGGTGTTTCTAATTTCTGAACACAATACCGTGGTGACGGCTAGAGCCGGTTACAAAGTTCTTCCCGATTACTCTATTGAAGATCATCCGCCGCTTGACGTGCTGATAATTTCAGGTGGAGTGCATACCTCTGAAATGAAGAATAAAGTGGTTACCGATTGGATCGAGGGCCAATCCCATTCCGTAAAACTCATTGCTACCGTTTGCACTGGTATCTTCCTCCTTGCGCAAGCTGTTCAGTCATTGAGCTGTAAAGTCACCACCCACTGGGAAGACATTCCGGATCTCCGGAAAATGTTCAGCCATCTCACCGTGATAGACGGTGTCCGGTGGGTCGATGAGGGCAATATCGTTAGTTCAGGCGGCATATCTGCTGGGATAGATATGAGTCTCCATTTGGTCAGTCGTTTGCACAGCGAGGATTTGGCGGCGAAAACGGCGCATCAAATGGAGTTCGCATGGACAAGAAACACATAACCAACCGCGTGAGGCGAACGATGGCCCTCCCCTGATAAAGTTCGAGCATTTTCATTATGACGATTCGAAATGCCGAGGAACAGGATTTAGCGAGAGTCGTGGAAATCTACAATGCTGCGATCCCTTCCAAGCGGTCCACAGCTGACACTGAGCCCGTCAGCATAGCATCCAAAGTCTGAATGGTTTCGTAAGCACAACCCTGAGCGGCGCCCACACCTCCTCAGCAAGCCACGCGACGCTAGGCATGGCGGCAGCGCTTCGCTATGCTGCAAGACGCGAAAGTCAGGTCCGCTCACGAGGCGGTCCCATAACAACACACTGCAAACCCCGTAGAGAGCTTTCCATGAAAAAATTGCTGACCATGACCCTTCTCGGCAGCGCGCTGCTGGCCGGTAGTGCCTTCGCCCAGGACACCTTGCGCATCGGTGTCGACGTGCCGTACGAGCCCATGGAGTACCGTACTGCCGATGGCGAACTCACGGGTTTCGACATCGAGCTGGGCAATGCGCTTTGTGCCGAGATCGGGGCACAGTGCGAATGGGTCGTGCAGGCGTGGGATGGCATCATTCCCGGCCTGATGGCACGCAAGTACGACGCGATCATGTCGTCGATGACCATCAACGAGGAGCGTAAGCAGACCGTTCTCTTCTCCGACCCGTACTTCACGCCGCCCTCCGCCTGGTTCACGCCCAGCGACAGCGAGATCGACTTCCCCGCCAAGGAGACGCTCGAAGGCAAGACCATCGGGGTTCAGCGCGGCACGCTGCAGGACAACTACGCCACCGACATGTTCGGCGACGTGGCCGATATCAGCCGCTACACCACGGCGGACGATCTCGTGCTCGACATGGATGCCGGTCGTGTCGATATCGCCTTCCTCGACTTCCCGGTGGGCAAGTCCACGCTGCTGGACAGCGACGAAGGGGACTACAAGGTCGTCGGTGAAATGATCACCGAGCCCAAGAAGTACTTCGGTGACGGCTTCGGGATTGCCTTCCGCAAGCGCGATCAGGAACTCGCGGACAAGTTCAACGAGGCCCTGGCCACCCTGAAGGAAAACGGTACCTATCAGGAGCTCTACAACAAGTATTTCGCGGAAAACGGCAAGTAAGCGTTACCGGAATCTTGTGTGTCATCGGGCGGCCTGCGGGCCGCCCGATGCGTTCATGGCGATGCCGATGACTTCATGGGACGCGCGAAGCGCGCGATGAAGCGCGCCATGGCCGGCCCCACCAGCACCACCGTGAAAAGCCGCAATGTCTGCAGCGCCACCACCAGCCCCACGTCGGCGTGCGTATCGATGGCGATGATGGTCATCGAGTCGAGCCCGCCGGGGCTCGTCGCCAGATATGCGGTGATGAACTGCGTATCCATGAGTCCCACCATCAGCAGCGCCGACAACGCGCACAAGCCGATCAGCAGCATCGAGGCGATGACCATCTTGCCCAGCGAGCGTGCGACGGTCGTCAAGGCGGCGCGGTCGAAACGCAGCCCCACATAGACGCCGATACACCCGTAGGCCAGCAACAGCAGCGGCGTGGGAATGGTCAGCGAGCCCCAGCCGCCGAGATGCAGCACGCTGCCGATGACCATCGGCCCCAGCAAGGCCCCGGCGGGAAAGCGCCGATCGCACAGCCAGACACCACCGACCACGACGGCCAGCGTGATGGCCAGATCGAACAGCCCGGCGAGATCGCCCGGCCAGCCGCTGCCATCGCTGCGTGCCGCAGGGTCGCCGGCCCCCAGCCAGTGGCTCACCAGAGCGCCCACCAGTACCACGCACACCACCCGCACGTACTGCATGGCGGCCACGATGCGTGGATCGGTATCCTCGCGCTCTTCGGCCATGGCCACCATCGCCGCCGCCGCGCCAGGCGTGGTCCCCCAGGCCGCCGTGCTTCCCGGCAAGCCGCCATAGCGTACCAGGCCGATCCCCACCAGCAGGCTCAGCAGCAACGTGATGGCGGTCGCCAGCAACATCACCAGCCAGCCGTCGAGGATGGTCATCAGCACGCTCATCGTCATGGTATGGGCGATCAACACGCCGATCGTTCCCTGACCGAGCTTGAAACAGCGCCTTGGCAGACGCAATCCGCTGCCTCCGACCCCGAAGGCGATCCCCACCAGCATCGGCCCGATGAAGCCCCCGGCAGGCATGTGCCAATAGGTGAGCAGACCGCTGGCCGCGACGCACGCCAGCAGCAGTGCCAGCCACATGCCAAGGCGGCGCAGCCGGGAAGACAAGGAAGAAGACGATGAATAAGGGGCCAAGGCCAATGCTCCGCAAAAGCTGAGCATTATAGCAAGCTAAAGATCCATCGCGGGATATCGGTGTCATGCATGTCACTGCCGAATCCGGCGAGTCACGCGCCGGCGACGAGTTACACTGATGGCGTCACCTTTCGAGGAGCCCTGTCATGCTAGACCCCGAACGCTGCCGAGTGGCCCGCCTGTCGCGCGACGCACGCTTCGACGGCCGCTTCTTCGTCGGCGTGGTCACCACCGGGATCTACTGCCGACCGATCTGTCCATCGCGGCCGCCGCGGGACGACAATGTGCGCTATTTCCCCAGCGCCGTGGCCGCCGCCCAGGCGGGGTTCCGCCCTTGCCTGCGCTGCCGCCCGGACAGCGCTCCGGAGTCGCCCGCCTGGCATGGCAACCACACCACGCTGCACCGCGCCGTGCGGCTGATCGACGAAGGCGCCTTGAGCCAGGCCTCCCTGGGCGCGCTATGCGACCGGCTCGGCATCGGCGAGCGCTACCTGCGCCTGCTTTTTCAGCAGCATCTTGGCATCTCGCCCAAGGCCTACGCCCTGCATCGCCAGTGTCTATTCGCCAAGCAGCTGTTGCATCAGAGCACGCTGCCGATTGCCGATATCGCCCATGCCAGCGGTTTTACCAGCCTGCGACGCTTCAACGACGCCTTCCGCCGCCATGTGGGCCAGGCACCGCGCACGTTGCGCCGCACGCCGCGAGCACCGAGCCAGGACGTCACGCTGATGCTGGCCTATCGCCCGCCGTACGCCTGGGAATGGCTGCGAGACTTTCTTGCCGCCCGGCGTATCGACAGGCTGGAATGGGGCGACGAGCACCGCTACGGGCGCCATATCCAGTGGGGCTCGGCAAGCGGCCATTTCACGGCCGTGCACGTACCCGAGCGACATGGCTTTCGCGTTACGCTGTCGCTCGACGATCTCGGTGCACTCTTGCCGGTGGTACGTCACATCCGCCGCGTGCTCGATCTGGACGCCGATACGGCACTCATCGAGGCGCAGCTTCGTCAGACGCTTCCGGACACGTTCCCGCTTGTCGAGGGCTTGCGCCTGCCCGGCGTGTGGACGCCCTTCGAGGCCGGGGTGCGCGCGGTCCTCGGGCAGCAAGTCTCGATATCGGCAGCGCGTGGGCATGTCACACGGCTGGTCGAGGCGCTCGGCGAACCCACCGGCGATGACGGCCGCCAGTTCCCCACGGCCTCACGAATCGCCGCCAGCGACCTGGCGTTTCTGCGCATGCCCCAGGCGCGCCGCGACTGTCTGCGTGGCCTGGCGCAGGCCGCGTGCGATCGGCGCCTCGACGATGACCCGCGCCAGTGGACCGCGCTGAAGGGAATCGGCCCCTGGAGTGCCGATTACGCCGCCCTGCGTGGCACCAGCCATCCCGATATCTGGCTGGGCGGCGACCTGGGCGTCAAGCGAGCGCTGTCGGCGCTGGGTACGGTCGAGCCGGCCCATGCCACGCCATGGCGCAGTTACCTCACCCTGCAACTCTGGAGCCTTTGACATGTCGTCCCTCGAGTCCGCCATCGACTACGTCGTCACGCCCGTACCGGCCTCGCCGCTGGGCACGATACGCATCCGCGCCAGTGCACGTGGCATTCGCGAAATCGCGTTCGTGGAGGCGCCCGACGAGACACCGCACCCTTCAGCACTCACCGATGCCTGCCGCGCGCAACTGAGCGACTATCTCCAGGGCGAGCGTCGCGAGTTCGACCTCCCGCTCGACCCTGTCGGTACTCCGTTTCAACGACGGGTCTGGGCAGCCCTGGAAGAGATTCCCCATGGGCAGACACGCAGTTACGCGGACATCGCCCGGCACATCGGCAATCTCAAGGCCATGCGGGCGGTCGGCGCCGCCAATGGCCGCAACCCGATCGCCATCGTCGTGCCCTGCCATCGGGTCATCGGCCGCAATGGCCAACTCACCGGTTACGCCGGCGGGCTCGAGCGCAAGGCCTGGTTGCTGGCGCTCGAGCGTCACGGTCATGCAGACAGCGGGGCGCTCGCCGGCATCCCCGGGCAAGGGGATCATCATCAGGATCATTGGAGGTAAGCCATGACGCAACAGCACGAAGACGCCCGGCAGGTACTGGATTTCTGGTTCGAAGAAGCGGGGCCCAAGCAGTGGTTCAGCAAGAGCACCTCGTTCGATCAGGCGCTCACCGAGCGTTTCGGGGCGCTCCACGATGCGGCGTGTCGCTGCGAGCTTTATGCCTGGCGGCAAAGCAGTCGCGGCGCCCTGGCGGAAATCCTGCTGCTGGATCAGTTCTCGCGCAATATCTACCGGGACCAGGCTTCGGCCTTCGCTCAGGACCCGCTGGCGCTGAGCCTCGCCCAGCATCTGGTCGCTCGAGGGGGCGACCAGGAACTGCCGCCGGAACAGCGAGCGTTCGTCTACATGCCGTACATGCACAGCGAGTCGCCCCTGATTCACCAGGAAGCCCTGCGGCTTTTCGATCAGCCGGGGCTGGAGCGCAACCTGCACTTCGAGCGGCGCCACTGGGCGATCATCGAGCGATTCGGCCGTTATCCGCACCGCAACGCGATTCTGGGCCGGGAGTCGACGGAAGAGGAGCAGGCGTTCCTGCGTCAGCCGGGGTCGTCTTTCTAGCTGCGCGCCGATGCGCCCCATGCGGCACGAGCCCGCATGGGGCATCCGGTCCTTCAGGCATCACGCGGGATGGGCCGGCGCCCCGCCACCGGCGTCGTCAACATGCCGAGCAGCCGCCAGCTCAAATAGAGAAAACCGAGGGGAAACACTACCGTTTGCACGATGAACACCGCCGATAACGTCACCACGTTTTCGGTCATGCTATCGAGGCGTGCCAGCAGGTCGCGCACCGGATGCCCCACTGCGCTGTCCCACTTGTCCTTGAAGCGTTGCCATAGCCCCTCATCGTCACGCGCGCCGGCCTGCGTCTCGGCGACGTCCTGGAACACCGCGCGATCACGATCCAGGGACGCGTAGAGTCCGTCGCGCTGCTCGCCGATCAGCGCATCCCCCGTCCAGGCGCTCGCCAGGGCCGCGGCGAGGACCGCGAAGCGCAGAAACGCCATCAGCCAGAACGCACGTCGCGCCCACTCCCGCCAGCGCGACGCCGGCCACAGCAAGGTCAACGCCAAGGCGAGGCAACTCAGCGAGAACAATGCCTTGATCAGTGCGTGGCCGGCCACCTGGATCAAGACCTTTTGCATGGCCAGCGAGGCCGTGGACGCGAACATGATCCACGAAAAACGCTCGACGAGATCGTTGGCCGGGTCCAGGGCCTGGCCGAACTGCACCTGCACGACCATGGCATCGGCCGTGGCGCTCTGCATCACCGAGATCGCCGCATTGAGCGCCTTGGCCAGCGCGAAACTCTTGAATGCCGTGGCCAGCGACGCATCCAGCGTGGCGAGCGCGACCTCATGGGTGACGCTCAGCCATGACAGGGCCGACAGGAGCAGCAGCAACGCCACCGCCCAGCGATGACGCGCTACCTGAAGGGACAAGGACATGACACGGGCTCCGGGAACGATGCCAAGACCCTAACCGCTCGTCTCGACCGACGCCAGCCCGGCGCCGCCCATCGTCACATCAGCAGTTGATAGCTCAACGCCGAGCCCACCAGGGTGATGGACCCCATCAGGGCAACGATGAGCGCGTGACGCAGTGTATCGGGTTTCATGACGCGCATGACGATGACCTCGCGTGCGGAAAAGTGGCAACACCTCGTGCGGCGCGATAGCGCCGCCATGGGATCTTGATAAGCGATCGTGCCACGACGCTCAATACGCCTTTGGGCGAATCGTTCCCGGTGTCGCCGCTACCGGCCACGCACCGCGAAGTGGTATCGTCTGCGCTTTCCTTCATAGCTACGAGACGAGGTTCGCCATGTCCAGCAAGGTCTACTGCATCGCCCAGTTCAAGCCCAAGCCCGGCAAGGAAGAGGCCGTCTTCAAGGCACTGCAGGCCCTCGAACCCAATGCCCACCGCGAGGATGCCTGCATCCAGTACACCGTGACCCGGAAAATCGACAACCCGTTCGCCGATGGCAGCAGCTACCCCATCGTCTTTCATGAGATCTGGGCTGACCGTGCCTCCTTCGAAGCGCATTGCCAACGCCGCGAGATCCAGGCGTTCTTCGCCGAGCAGGTCGAAGCCGAGGATGGCGATGTCGAGGACGCCAACGTCTGCGTGTACACCGATGAACCGGTCGATTTCGACGCGCCCAGGCTATAACGCGCGGCGCCATCGGATGAGCGTTCTCGTCTCCCCCGTGTATCGCGAGGTGACATGAAAAGTCGCTGGGACGATCTGGCACTGTTGCTGGCCGTGGTCGATGCCGGCGGCTTCACCGCCGCCGCCGAGCGCCTGGGTACCAGCACGGCACGGCTCTCCCGTGCCGTGTCGCGCCTGGAGCGGCAGCTCGACACCACGCTCGTGCAGCGCACCACGCGACGACTGGACGTCACCGAGGAAGGGGCGTCGTTCATCGCCCAGGCGCGCCAGGCACTCGACACGCTGGAAGCCGCCGAGGAAGCCCTCACGGTACGCCGGCGCGAGCCGGCCGGTCGCCTGCGCGTGGACGCCGCCACGCCGTTTCTGCTGCATCAGATCGTGCCGCATCTGGCCGCGTTCCATGCCGCCTACCCCAAGGTACGTCTGGAACTGACGACCCATGAAACCAACATCGATCTGATCGAACAGCGTACCGACATCGCCATTCGGATCGGTCGTCTGGAGGATTCATCGCTGCATGCCCGTCCGCTGGGACACAGCCGACGCCGACTGGTGGCCAGCCCCGACTACCTCGCCCGCCACGGCACGCCAGCAACTGCCGAAGCGCTATCGGCCCATGTACTGCTCGGCTTCACGCACCTGCCGCAACTCAATCGCTGGCCCCTGCGCGGCGGCTGCAGCGTCACGCCCACGCTCGCGTCGAGTAGCGGCGAAGCCCTGCTGCGCATGGCCGAGGCCGGGCTGGGCATTGCCTGCCTGGCGGACTTCCTGACCCGCGACGCCTGTCAGGCCGGACGCCTGTCGTTCGTGCTCGAGGATGCGATGCTCGAGCGCTACGAACCGATTCAAGCCGTCTATTACCGCAATACTGCCCTCGAAGGACGTATCGCGGCCTTTCTCGATTTCCTCGCCGGTCGGCTGACGCTCTAGGCTGATCAGTCGACGCTCTGACCCGACGCGATGTCCGCGGCGCCATACCCGACAGCACCGCCTTTTTTTGCACATCCTGCAAGAATGTTTTGCAATTACACCACTTTATCGCAAGGCAGCGACTCGGCAGACTGCCCCACCTTTGAAATCACGTTCACACCGAGTCGAACCCTTCATGAAGATTCTATTGATCAACGGCGCCAAGGCCTTCGCGCATTCCGGCGGCCGCTACAACGACACCCTGCACGACGTGGCACGCGGCGAACTCGCCGAACTCGGCCACGAGATCCGCGAGACCCGCATCGATGACGGCTACGACACCGATACCGAAGTCGAGAAATTCCTGTGGGCCGACGTCATCGTCTACCAGATGCCCGGCTGGTGGATGGGCGCTCCCTGGACGGTCAAGCGCTATATCGACGAAGTCTTCACCGCCGGCCACGGATCGCTTTATGCCAGCGACGGGCGCTCGCGCAAGGACCCCAGCCGTCAGTACGGCAGCGGCGGCCTGCTGCAGGGGCGGCGTTACATGCTCTCGCTGACCTGGAACGCGCCACTCGAGGCATTCGACGAGCCCGGCAACTTCTTCGAGGGCCAGGGCGTCGACGGGGTGTACTTCCCCTTCCATAAATCCCAGGAATTCGTGGGCCTGGCGGCCATGCCGACCTTCATCGCCAACGATGTCATCAAGGCCCCCGACATCGACGGACATGTCGATGCCTATCGCGCCCACCTGCGCGAGCACTTTGCCAACGCCTGAACGCCGACGACGACTCGCCCCCGGCCGGCGCTCCATGGCGCCGGCTACAATGTAGCTCCCCGGTCCTGCCGGGCGTTTCAGCCTTCAAGGCACGGCAAGCTTTTCAACGAGATGCTAAGATAGCGCGCTCGTTCGCGAAGAAAGCCCTTGCCCATGACCGATCGTCAAACCTCTCAGGCCCCCCTGCCGGCGACGCTGTGGCTGCTGGCGTTCGCCCTGGCGGCGATCAATCTGCGTGCGCCCATCGTGGTGGTGGGACCGGTACTGGAATCGATCATGCAGACGCTGGCCATCGGCGCCGGCGTCGCCAGCCTGTTCACCACCGGCATGATCCTGTGCTTCGGCGTGCTGTCCCCCTTGGCTCCCGGCGTCGCCGCGCGGATAGGGCTGGATCGCGCCATCGCCCTGGCACTGGCCGCCATTACGCTGGGCGGGCTGCTGCGCGGGATCGAAAACCTGCCGGTGATGCTCGTCGGCACGCTGTTCGCGGGGCTGGGGATCGCCTTCGGCAACGTCTTCATGCCCAGCCTGGTCAAGCGCGACCGGCCCGAGCGCATCGGTCAGACGATGGGGCTCTATACGGTGGTGATGGGGATCGGCGCCACCCTCGGGGCCGGCACGGCCGTGCCCCTGATGAACCTCAGCGGTCACTGGTCGGTGCCCATACTGATGTGGGCAGGGGTCGGCCTGGTCACCGCGGCACTCTGGATCTGGCTGGCCTGGCGCCGTCCCCGGCGCGCCGACGAAGGGCAATCCACGCGGATCACGCGGCTGTTCAAGAGCCGCACCGCCTGGACCCTGACGCTGTTCATGGGCATGCAGTCGCTGGGCTTCTATACCCTGCAGACCTGGGTCCCCGCCGTGGCCTCCGCCGCCGGTGTCCCCAGCGCCGCCGCGGGCGGAATGCTGTCGATCATCAACCTGACCAGCATTCCCGCCAGCTACGTGATCGCGCGCCTCGCCGCGCGCCTGCATCACCATAGCCTGCTGGTGCTGGGGCTTTGCCTGTTGATCGCGCTGGGGCTGGCAGGCTTGTGGCTGGCACCCACGGCGTCCCCCACGCTGTGGGCGATCCTGCTCGGCGCCGGCCAGGGCGGCTGTTTCAGCTTCGCCCTGACCATGATCGTGATGCGCACTCGACGTGCCGACCATGCCGCGATGCTCTCCGGCATGGCCCAGAGCCTGGGCTACCTCATGGCCGCCGGCGGGCCGCTGGTGTTCGGCGCCCTGCACGGCATCACCGGCGACTGGCGGCTGTCGTTGTGGCTGCTGATGGGACTGCTCAGCGTGCAGACCGTCGCCGGGTTGATGATCGGACGGCCCAAACTGGTCACGGTGCGCGAGGGCTGAGCCGCCGGCTCATGACGGTCACAGACTCGCCGCGATAGGTCAGCTCCTCGCGGTCCTCCCATCCCAGCCGGCGATACAGCGCCTGCTGATCGGGCGTGTAGAGATGGAAGTGGTGGATGCCATGGGCCAGCGCTTCCGCCTCGACCCGCTGCACCAGGCGCGATGCGATACCGTGGCCGCGCCATTCGGGCAGCACGAAGACCGATGCCAGCCAGGGCGTCAGCTCGCGGCGAATGCTCATGTCGTCGGCGACCAGGCTTGCCGTGCCCACCGGCGACGCCCCGTGCATCGCCACGAACACCGAGGGCACGCCACCCTCGCCGCACTGCGCATAGAATGCCCGACGATACTCCGCCGCCGAGGTATCAGGGTGCAGATGCCCCCAGGCGTCATGGGTCCAGCCCGCCACGGTCCTGGCGTGGGGCGAGTCGGCCTGCAGCCTGACGATAGCGATATTCTCGATCACGCACATGCTCCTGCTCGCTGGCAGCGGGCTCGCCCCGTGTCGGCGTCGCCCGCCCAGCCTCAGTTCAACTGAAACGGATACACCGCGCCGATGCCCAGCAGTTGCGTCAACTCGTCGAGAGCGGTGAGCGATTCCCGGACAAGCAGCGGATCGGCGAGATCCTCAGGCGCCAGCCGATCGCGGTAATGCCGCTCGACCCACGCCGCCAGGTCGTCGTGCAATGCCTCGTCGAGCAGTACACGACCGGTCAGCGCCTGGCGCTCGCGTGCCGCCAGCGCCACCCGCAGGCGCAGGCACGCCGGCCCCCCGCCGTTGCGCATGCTCTGCTTGACGTCCTTGACCAGCACCTCGCCGATCGGGTTGTTCCCCCCCAGCAACAGGTCCTGGATCGTGCGCCAGACAGTCTCGTTTTCCTGGCACTCGCCGGGCACGACCAGCGTCATGCTGCCGTCAGGGTTGGAGAGCAACTGCGAGTTGAAGAGATAGGTCGCTACCGCATCCTCCAGGCTGACCGCCTCGCTCGGCACCCGCACCGGAATCAACGGCGTCGACATGCGGGCGCGCAGCGCCTCCAGCGTGGCCGTCTCGTCGCGGAACGCCATCTCGTGATAGAGCAGCACCGGGCCGTTGCCGACGGCGATGACATCGTTGTGGAAAACGCCGGCATCGATGGCATCGGGATGCTGCTGGGCGAAGACCGTGCGGGTGTCGTCCAGGCCATGCTGCCGGGCGATCGCCTGGCTGGCCTCCAGCGTCTGGCGGGCCGGATACCGCTTGGGCCCGTGCTCGCCACCGAAGGCCTGGCGTCCGTATACGTAGAGGTGCACGCCCGGTTCGTCGTGATCGCCGCACAAGCGGGTGTGGTTGGCGGCCCCCTCGTCGGAGAACGTCGGCGTGGCCGGCAGCACCGGATGATGCGCGAAATGCGCCGGGTCGTGGAACATCGCCGCCAGCACCCGCGCCGTGGTACGCGGCTCGAGATAGCGGTGAAAGCTCGACTGCAGATTCGCGGCGGTGAAGTGGACGCGCCCGTCCGGCGCATCCAGGCTGGGCGTGACGGTGGCAGCATTCGCCGTCCACATCGACGAGGCCGAACATACCGCGCGCAGCAGTTGCGGTGCCTGGCGTGCCGCCTGGGCGAGCACACCGGCGTCGTCGCCGGTGAAGCCGAGATCGCGCAATGCCCCCAGATCGGGGCGCTGCTGGGGCGGCAGCACGCCCTGCGCGAACCCTGCCTCCATCAACGACTTCATCTTGGCCAGCCCTTGCAGGGCCGCCTCGCGCGGATTGGCGGTCAGCCCGCCATGGCGCATCGAGGCGACATTGCCGTGCGCCAGCCCGGCATAGTTGTGGGTGGGCCCCACCAGGCCATCGAAATTGACCTCGCGCACGTTCTGGCTCATAGCACCACCCCCGGCGGCAGCGTCTCGGGCAGCACGAGGGTCTCGGCTTCCATCGAGGCCACCGGATAGGCGCAGTAGTCGGCCGCATAGTAGGCGCTGGGACGATGGTTGCCGCTGTCGCCGATGCCGCCGAACGGGGCGTCGCTGGAGGCGCCGGTGGTCTGGCGATTCCAGTTGACGATGCCGGCGCGGATGCGCAACAGAAAGTCATCCCAATCGGCCCGCTCGCCGCCGATCAGGCCGGCCGACAGCCCGTATCGGGTATCGTTGGCCAGGGCGATGGCCTCGTCCCAGTCCCGGTAGCGATGCACCTTGAGCAGAGGCCCGAAATGTTCCTCGTCGGGGACGTCGCAGCCGGTGACATCGATCAGGCCCGGCGATAACAGGCTGGTGCCCGCCTGCAGACGGCGCATGCGACTCAGCGGCCGACCGCCGCGTGCGACCAGATCGTCCTGGGCGGCCAGCAGCCCATCCGCCGCCTCGACGCTCGTCAGCCCAGCATAGAACGGCGCGGGCTCGCTGAACGGCGCCGCCACGCGCAGCTCGGCGATGGCGCTCGTCAGCGCGTCGATCAAGTCATCGCCCACCGCGCCATGCGGCACGATCAGGCGGCGCGCGCAGGTGCAGCGCTGACCGCCCGAGGCAAAGGCCGACTGCAGGATCGACAGTACCGCCGCTTCCCGGTCCGGCACGTCCTTGACCACCAGCGGGTTGTTGCCGCCCAGCTCCAGGGCCAGGATCTTGTCGACCTGCCCGCCGAACTGACGATGCAGAAGGCCGCCGACCTTGGCGCTGCCGGTGAACAGCAAGCCATCGATGTCGGCGCTGCCGGCCAGCGCCTGACCGACCTCGGCCGCGCCCTGCACCAGGTTGATCACGCCGGCGGGCAGCCCCGCCTCGAGCCAGCACTGCAGGGTCAAGTCGGCGGTCATGGGGGTCTGCTCGCTGGGCTTGAAGACCACCGCATTGCCGGCCAGCAAGGCCGGGACGATATGCCCGTTGGGCAGATGCCCGGGAAAGTTGTAGGGGCCGTACACCGCCAGCACGCCGTGCGGCCGGTGGCGCAGTACCGCGCGCGCATCGCCGATATCCCGCGCGCGTTCGCCGGTGCGTTCATGATAGGCGGTGATCGAGATCGCCACCTTGCCGATCATCGCGCCCACCTCGGTCCGCGCTTCCCACAAGGGCTTGCCGGTTTCCTGCGCGATGGCAGTGGCCAGGTGCTCGCGGTGGGTTTCCAGGCATTCGCGGAAACGCTCGACCACGGCCTGACGCTCGGCGAAGGAACGCCGGGCCCAGTCGGGAAACGCCTGCCGAGCGGCGGCCACCGCACGCTCGACTTGAGCGGCACTGGCGGCGGTCGCCGTCCACAGGGTCTCGCCCGAGACGGGGTCGGTCTTGGCGAAGCGTGCCGCGTCGCCGTCGACCCAGGCTCCGTCGATCAGCAATTGCTGCTTGGCTTGCATAATGATCTCCTTGGCACCATGCGCCGAAACGCCGGCGCGTAATGGATGAGTCCGCGTCAGGTCTCGAGCAGGCGCAGCGTATCGCCCTCGCCGACCCCGAGCCGCCGAGCCTCGTCCGAGGTCAACGTGAGCATGCCGTCCGCCCCCGGCCCGCGTCCGATCCAGGCGGCGCGGAAATCGCGCATGCCCGAGGTCGCCACCAGCCAGGTGGGACGCTCGCCCTGCGGGGCGGCATCGTCGAGCTTCACCGGATAGCGGGCCGAGTCGCGCACGGCGCGCACATCGTCGATGTAGGCCTCGACCGTGGGCCCACCATCGAAGATGTCGATATAGCCTTCCCAGCGCAGCCCTTCCTTCTTGAGCATCTCCAGCGCCGGACGAGTGTGCTCGTGAACGGCGCCGATGCAGGCGCGCGCTTCCTCGGAAAGAAACGGCGTGTAGATCGGGAACTTGGGCATCAGCTCGCCGATGAAGCTCTTCTGGCCGAGACCGGTGAGACGGTCGGCCTCGTTGAAGTCCATGGGAAAGAAATGGCTGCCCAGGCAATGCCAGAACGCGCTGGTGCCGTTTTCATCGAAGCGGCCGCGCATCTCGGCCAGCACCTTGTCGGGGAAGCGGTCGCGAAACTCGGCGATGAACAGCCAGCGCGCCTTGGACAGCAAGGCGCCATTGCGATCGCGACGATACTCGGGACGCAGGTATAACGAGCAGACCTCGGCGTCACCGGTATGGTCGGAGCTGAGAAACAGTGTATCGATGGTGCGGTGCAGATCGAGCTGGACCGAGGAATGCGCCAGCGTGCCCAGGCGATAGTTGTAGAACGGCACCTCGCGACCGACCTGCGCCTCGATCGCGCAGCAACCCGCCAGTTCGCCGGTGGCGTCGTCCTCGAGCACGAAGAAGTACAACCGGTCGTCGATGGCGCTGCGTTCCTCGAAGGCGCTCACCGCGTGTTCGATCTTGGCGGCCAGGAAGTCGCGATTGTCGGGCAGCGACGTGAACCCCACGCCGGTCTGCCAGGCCAGGCTCTGCAGGCCGTCGATGTCACGGCGCTCAATGGGACGAATGCGCATCAGGCGTCTCCTTCGTCGACTTCATCCATGACGGCGGGCAACGCCAACGGCGCGGCCAGGACCGCACGTCCCTCCTCGACGCCCAGCAGCGCGGCGTGCTCCGGCGAAAGCATCAGCTGCCCCGTGGGCGACAGCGCGTAGCGCGCCACCAGACAGCGGAAGCCGCCCAGCTGTTGATTGGCGATCAGCGCCGGCTCGGCATCCGGCAAGACATGCCCAGGCCGCAGCCGCACCGGATGCCAGCTCGCCTGACGCACGCTCTGCAGACGATCGCGCTCGCCCCGCACGACGGGGCCGGCATCGAAGATGTCCACGTGGCGCGAGCGCACGAACCCCTCGGCCAGCATCTCCTCGAGCGCCCCTTCGTGATCGGGGTGCTCGCGCCCGATGGCGGCCCGTGCCTGGGGCGTGAGCAGGGGCAGGTACAACGGAAACTGCGGCATGACCTCGGCGATGAAACTCTTCGAGCGCACGCCCGCCAGCAGGTTGATCTCCTGAAACCCCCGGGCGAAGAAGTGCCGCCCGACGCTGTTCCAGAACGGCGACTCGCCCTGGGCGTCGAGATAGCCCGGGAAGGCCACCGCCAGAAGCGATGCGAAACGCTCCGGGTATTGGGCGATGAACATCAGACGCGCACGCCGCAGCAGGCTCTCGGCGCTGGTGCCCTTGTAGCGGGCATCCAGCGACAAGGCGCACAGCAGCGTGGTCTCGGACGTCTCGTGCGAAAGCGACAGCGTCTGCACCTCGCGGCGCACGTTGAGCTGCTGCGAGGCGTGGATCAGGGTTTCCTGGCGGTAGGTGTAATACGCATCCTGCGCACCGGCCTGGGCGCGAATGCTGGCGGTCCCCACCACCTCGTCGAGGTCGAGATCCTCGAGCACGAAGGTGTAGGCCTCATCGCCGGGAAAATCGACCTCGCGCGCCAGGGCACGCGTCGAGCGCGCGATGCGCTCCTCGAGACGGTCGCGATGCGCCGGCAGATTGGTCAGACGCGGCGTGGCGCTCCCCGCCAGGCGCTCCAGCGCCGGCAGGTCGCGCGGTTGAACGGGACGGACGACAAGCATGTCAGTGCCTCTTGGTTGCGCGCTCATGCGTCCTGCACGAAGCGGCCGATGGCACGTTCGAGACGCGCCATCCCCTCGTTGACGTCGGTGTCGGAAATCACCAGCGACGGCGCCATGCGCAGCACATTGGGACCGGCGACCAGCGCCATCAGTCCTTCCTCCATGGCCAGCGGCAGGATTTCCTTGGCCCGTCCCTCGTAGGCCGGTGCCATCTCGGCCCCGAGCAGCAGGCCCAGACCGCGCACTTCCTTGAAGACGCCATGGCGACGATTGATCGCCTCGAGATGCTCCTTGAACAGAGCATGCCGGCGCATGACGCCCGACAGCACCTCGGGCGTGTCGATGGTCTCCACCGCCGCCAGCGCCACCGCGCAGGCCAGCGGATTGCCACCGTAGGTGGAGCCGTGAGTGCCCACCGCCAGCGACGGTGCAACGCGGTCGGTGGTCAACATGGCGCCGACGGGGAACCCGCCGCCCAGGGCCTTGGCGGTGGTCAGAATGTCCGGCGTCACGCCGTAATGCATGTACGCGTAGAGATAGCCGCTACGGCCCACGCCGGATTGCACTTCGTCGAAGACCAGCAGTGCCTGATGTTCGTCGCACAGGGCGCGCAGTCCGTGCAGGAAATCCGCCTCGGCGGGCACCACGCCGCCCTCGCCCTGCATCGGCTCGACGACCACCGCGCAGGTGGCGTCGTCGATCAGCTCGCGCACGCTGTCCAGATCGTTGTACACCGCATGCTCGATGCGGCCGGGGATCGGCCCGAAGCCTTCGGAATACTTGGGCTGACCGCCGACACTGACCGTGAACAGCGTCCGCCCGTGGAACGACTGGCGGAAGGAAATGATCTTGTCCTTGTGGGCGCCGTGCGTATCGTGGGCCCAGCGCCGGGCCAGCTTGAAGGCCGCTTCGTTGGCTTCGCCGCCGGAGGAGCAGAAATAGGCCTTGTCGGCGAAGGTCCGCTCGACCAGCGACTTGGCCAGGGCCAGGGCCGGCTCGTTGGTATAGACGTTGGAAAGGTGCCAGAGCTTGTCGGCCTGCCCCTTGAGCGCCGAGACCAGCGCGGGATGACAATGCCCCAGCGCGTTGACCGCGATGCCCCCGGCGAAATCGATGTATTCGCGCCCATCCTGATCCCACAGACGGCTACCTTCGCCACGCACCGGAATCGTCCGCTGCGGAGCGTAATTGGGCACCATGTAGCGTTCGAAATCGTCGCGGGTCGGTGACTGGGACATCGTGGGGTCCTCCTGAGTGGGTCAACGAATACGGTAGGTTGGCATTGAGTATACGAGCGGGGAGGCCGTCGGGTCTTTCAGCGATGTGACGACGATTTACGAAAAGCGGTTGAGTTTTGCCCTGCTCGCCCCGACCAACTCATTTGCGGACTCACGATCGCGCCGCAGCGGGCGTGACACTCGCGTTAGACGACGCTCACGCAAGACAAGGAGGCTCGACATGCAGATCGATCTCAGCGGCAAATCCGCCATCGTCACCGGCTCCACCGCCGGCATCGGTTTCGCCATCGCCCGGGGACTGGCCAATGCCGGCGCCGAGGTCACCCTGACCGGACGTACCCAGGCACGCGTCGACAAAGCGCTGAGCGACCTGAAAGCCGCGGTCTCCGGCGCCAGGGTTTCCGGCGTCGCCGCCGACCTGGGCACCGCCGAAGGCTGCCAGGCGCTGATATCCGCTCGCCCGGACACCGACATCCTGATCAACAACGTGGGGATCTTCGGTCCGCAGGATTTCTTCGAGACCGATGACGCCACCTGGGAACAATTCTTCCAGGTCAACGTGATGAGCGGGGTGCGCCTGTCGCGTCACTATGCGCAGGGCATGAAGGCACGCGGCTGGGGACGCATTCAGTTCCTGTCCAGCGAATCGGCCCTCAACATCCCCGCCGAAATGGTGCATTACGGCATGACCAAGTCCGCCGTGCAGTCGATCTCGCGCGGCCTGGCCAAGGTGATGGCGGGCACCGGCGTGACCGTCAACGCGGTGCTGCCGGGACCGACACGCTCCGAGGGCGTGGTCGACATGATCGCCAAGATGGCCGAGCAGGAAGGCGTGTCCCAAGAGGCCATGGAGGAACGCTTCGTCAAGGAAAACCGCCCCAGCTCGATCATCGGACGGCTTGCCACGCCCGAGGAAGTTGCCAACATGTGCGTCTATGCCGCATCGCCGCAGGCCAGCGCCACCACGGGCGCGCCGCTGCGCGTGGAAGGCGGCATCGTCGACAGCATGGCGTGATCGTGCGCGCATGGCCCGATGTACCGGGCCATGCCTGCCCCAGACTCCAGGTTGCGCGCGGATTGTCTCGCAAGGCCCATTCCCGCATGGACGCCCCGCCGGCAACGTGCTAAGACGGCGTTACCCCCTTGCCGGAGCGCCGCGTCATGTTCAACACGACCGCCTGGAATCGCCTGCGATATTCGCTTTACGCACCGGTCTACGATCTGGTGGTCGCACGGGCGTTCCGGCGCGCGCGTCGCCTGGCGCTGGATGCAGTGCACTGGCGCCAGGGCCAGCGCGTGCTGCTGATCGGCGCCGGCACGGGGCTCGATCTGCCTTGTCTGCCGCGCGATGTCGAAATACATGCCATCGACATCTCGCCGCTGATGCTCGCGCGCCTCGAGGCAAGGGCCGATCGTTACGGCCTGGACGTCATCGCCTCGACCATGGATGCCGCCCGGCTCGACTACCCCGACGCGCATTTCGATGTGGTGGTCATGCACCTGATCGTCGCGGTCATGCCCGACCCGCAGGCTGGACTGCGCGAAGCGCACCGGGTGCTGGTGGAGGACGGTCAGCTCTGCGTGATGGACAAGTTCCAGAGCGATGCTCGCCCGGCCGGGGTGGTGCGCCGTCTGGTGAACGTGGTGACCTCGTTCCTGGCCACCGACATCACGCGTCAGGCGCGGCCATTGCTGGAAGGCGCCGACTTCGTCGTCGAGCACGACACGCCGGTGATGATGGGGACACTGTTCCGCGCCCTGCTGGCCCGCAAGGCATGACACGCCGACGTTGCCTATAGGGCCTGGAGCGCCTTGCTGAGCCGAACGCGGGGAATCCGCTCGCCGGCACGCTCGACCCAGTCCTCTCCATCGTGACGCCAGTCACGGCGTACCAGGGCATCCGCCAGCACCAGACTGGCCTCGATGCGCAGGCAGGTCACACCGCGCTGGCGCATCTCGCCCTCGGCATACTCGAGCAGACTTTTGCCCACGCCTCGACGCGCCAGCGAAGGCCACACGTAGAGTGTCTCGATACGTCCGGCTTCGGGGTCGAGCTCGCAGAAGCCGACACAGCGCCCATCGCAGATCGCCACCAGCGTCGGGTACAGCACCTGGCGCGCCGCCCAGGCCTCGGCGTCACGTGGCAGGGCCATGGCCCAGGCATCGCGCTGCGCCAGGGTGTAATACCCGGCGGCGCCCTGCATCACCGCATGGTGGAACACTTCCGCCTGATCGGCGGCATCGCGGGGCTTGGCGGCACGGTAGACGATTCGTTCGATCACCGGAGTCTCTCGTCTTGTCGAAATCGCATGACGGCGGTTCGCGGTCACGACGCATGACGGTTCCCGTCACGAAAAGGGCCGTCACGCGCAGCCTACACAAGCCATGCCCGCCACGCCAGCGCCCCCGTCAACCTCTCCCGAACGCCCTCTCGAACGCCTCGCCGAACGCGCCGGTATTGGGCATAATGCCGCGATGACCGATCGCGACCTTCCCCCTGCCGAACCGGCGGCCGTCACGCTCACGCCCATCGGGCGCATCGCCAGCGACTATCCGGACAAGTTCGGTATCCCGCGCCAGCCGGGGCTGGCCAGCGCCGCCCGCGCCACGCTGCGCCTGTTGCCGCCGTTCGACGATCCGCTCGCCGTGCGCGGCCTGGAGACCTTCAGCCATCTCTGGCTGACCTTCATCTTTCATCACAGCCCCGCCCGCTGGACGCCCCTGGTACGCCCGCCGCGTCTCGGCGGCAATGCCAAGCAAGGCGTCTTCGCGACACGCAGCACGCACCGACCCAATCGCCTGGGCCTGTCGCTGGTCGAGCTGGTCGAGGTCGATACCCGCCGGGGCGTGACATTGCACCTGCGCGGCCACGACCTCGTCGACGGCACCCCGGTGCTCGACATCAAGCCCTATCTGGCCTGGGCCGAATCGCGTCCCGAGGCCCGCAGCGGCTTCGCGCCGGCGCCGCCCGCGTCATTGCCGGTGACGTTTTCCGCCGCCGCCGAGGCGACCCTGCTCGCGCGCGAGGATGGCGACTCGCTGCGCGACCTGATCCGCCAGGTGCTGGCCCAGGACCCGCGTCCCGCCTACCACAGGAAGGCGGCCGAGGCCGACGCCCGCCGCTACGGCGTGCGCCTGCGCGATGTCGACGTCCGCTTCCATGCGAGCCTCGCCGACGACATCGAGGCCCTGCACGTGGTGGCCATCGTCCCCGCAGCGCCTGCCGCCTGAACGACAGCGGGGCGCCCGAAGGCGCCCCGCAAGCATGGGTCGACGATACACGACATTCAGAAGGTGATGCCGATCCGCCGCCCGACTTCTTCATAGGCTTCGATGACGCCCCCGAGCCCCTGACGGAACCGGTCCTTGTCCATCTTCTCGCGCGTATTGGCGTCCCACAGACGGCAGCCATCCGGCGAGAACTCATCACCCAGCATCACCTCGCCGTCGAACAGACCGAATTCGAGCTTGTAGTCGACCAGCAGCATGCCGCCATCCAGGAACAGCTGCTTGAGGACGTCGTTGACCTTGAAGGTCAGCGCCTTCATGGTCGCCAGCTGCTCGGGCGTCGCCCAGCCGAAGGTCTCGGCCAGCGACTCGTTGATCATCGGGTCGCCATGGGCATCGTCCTTGAGGAACAGCTCGAAGGTGGGCGGTGTCAGCGCCTGTCCTTCCTCGACGCCCAGGCGACGCACCAGGCCGCCGGCGGCCACGTTGCGCACCACGCATTCGACCGGAATCATCTCGAGATTCTTGACCACGCACTCGTCATCGGCGATCAGCTTCTCGAAATGCGTCGGGATGCCCGCCGCCTGAAGCTTCTCCATGATGAAGGCGTTGAACTTGTTGTTGACCATGCCCTTGCGTGCCAGCGACTCCTTCTTCTTGCCGTCGAAGGCACTGGTGTCGTCGCGAAAGTGCAGGATCAGGCGCTGCGGGTCGTCGGTGCGGTAGACGGACTTGGCTTTGCCCGCGTACAGCTCGTCACGTTTTTCCATGAGGTCTCCCCATTGGCCCTCGACGGGCCGGCTGGCTTGTCTGCGCGCGGCTCGCACGAACCCGCGTCGTATTCGAAACATTGTCGCCGTCGACAGGCACTGGCGCCGTCGGCTCGGCCCCCCGTGCCCACGGCCTCACGCGATGGTCTGCCATGCGAACCCATGCGCCTGCGCCGAGACCAGCAGCCGCGACTCATCGCCGGACAGCAAGGGGGTCAAGGCCTCCAGCGCCAACTCGGGGCGGTTGTTCTCCTCCGAGATGTGCGAGCAGACGATGCGTTGCAGGCGGTCCAGCCCCAGGCGCGCCAGCAGCTCGGCGGCCTGCACATTGGCCAGATGGCCCCAGTGACCGCCGACGCGCCGCTTGAGCCGGGGCGGATAGGGGCCGACGTCCAGCATCCGGCGATCATGGTTGCATTCCAGAATCAGGGCATCGCATCCCTGGAAGGCCTCGACCACATGCTCGCTCGGATGGCCGAGGTCGGTGAGCACTCCCAGATGGCGGTCGTGGGCGCGAAAGCGAAATTGGACCGGCTCCCGGGCATCGTGCGGCACGGTGACCGGGTCGATGTCCAGGCCCTTGATCGCGAAGCGGGACTGGGGCACGACCCATTCGTGACGCGGCACCTCGCCCAAACGGCCCGAGAGCCAGGTGCCCGCGGTCAGGTAGACCGGCATCGCATAACGCCGCGCCAACGGCCCCACCCCGCGAATGTGATCACCATGCTCGTGAGTCAGCAGGATGGCATCGAGCTGACGCGGATGCAGCCCGAACTGAGCGAGACGTCGCTCGGTTTCGCGCAGGCCGAAGCCGCAATCGACCAGGACATGCGTCTCGCCATCGCTGACCAGGGTGGCGTTGCCCTTGCTGCCACTGCCCAGCGAGGCGAAACGAAGCGCCGGTGTGGCCGCGTGTCCCTCTGCCATGCCCGGCGGCCCTCTTAGCGCAAGGTCGCCGCGACGGCGTCGAGCAGCTCTCGAGCCTCGCTCGAGGGAACGTCGCCGCCGTTCTCGCCGCTGACACGCACCTGCGTCGTGTTCTCCGCCGCGGCGCTGACGTCGAGACGATAGCGCTTGGCCGCATCGTCGCCGCCGAACCAGTCGAACCAGCCGCCATCGTCGTCACGCGAGGCGTATTCGACCACGAACTGACCGGCACTGCGGTTCTGGTCGATCAGGGTGCCACGCTCGGTCTCGAAGTCGTTTTCCAGCTGATAACGCAACTCCGACCAGGCCCGCTCGAGGTTCAGCGCCAGGTCGAGCTGCCATTCGCCGTCATGGTTCGACAGACGCACGCGCTCGTCACTGGCGAGCGGCTGCGCCGCCAGCGACACCCCGGCCTGACTGCCGGCGTTGGCGGACAGATAACGCTGCAACGCATCCAGGCACTGGACTTCGTTCGCGCTTCCCTCGCAACGCACTTCGCTGGCGCCATCGCGCAGCCCCTGACGGACGCTCAACGTGCCCTGATCGGTCTCGAGACGTCCACGGCCGACATCGGCACTTTCGACCTGCAACCCCTGCGCGCTCGCGAACCCTTGCAGCAGCGGCCAGACGCCGCCGGGCGACGCGTTGACCACCAGCCAGCGCTCCTGGCCGGCCTCGCGCGACTCGACGAAGGAGGTCTCGCCGTCCCGGCTGGACGCCAGGGGGCGCGGACGCGGCGCCTCGAAATCGCCATCCGCTGCCACGAAGTCGCTGCTGGCATCGGGCACCGGCATGGCATTCTGGTACTTGGCGGCATTGCGGGAATCGGGCAACGTCAACGGCTCGACCATCTCGGCATTGATGTATTCGTCGTTGCGGTCGTAGTAATAACCGGAACGACTGCAGCCGCTGACGACCAGCGTGGCGCCGATGATCAGCGGCATCCATTTCAGGACGGGGTTCATGCATTCACCTTCTTGATGCGTTGGTCGACGCCGAGGCATGCCGCGGGCGCCGTCGGCGCCCACACTCCTCGACGCCTCTCGACGATTGGTCAGCCTTCGGTCACGCCGGCGAGCTGCAGGGCTTCGCTCACCGTGGAATGATACTTGTCGGAAAGCCAGGTCATCGGCAGACGAATGCCCTGCTCGGCCAGCCCCATGCGATGCAGCGCCCACTTCACGGGGATCGGGTTGGCCTCGACGCCAAGCGCGGTATGCAACGGCATCAGGCGGGTGTTGATCTGATGCGCGCGCTCGCCGTCTCCGGCCACGGCGGCCTCGCACAGCTCGTGCATGGCACGCGGCGCGACGTTGGCACATACCGAAATGTCGCCATGGCCGCCCATCAGCATGAAATCGCACGCCGTGGGATCGTCACCGGAATACAGGGCGAAATCGGAGCCTTTCAGGCGATCGACCAGCTCCTCGGCGCGCTCCAGATTGCCGGTGGCATCCTTGAGCCCCACGATGTTCTCGAGCTCGGCGAGCCGGAACACGGTCTCGTTGTAGATATCCGAGCACGTGCGACCCGGCACGTTGTACAGGATGACGGGCAAGCCGCCGCCCTCGGCAACGGCCTTGAAATGCTGGTAGAGCCCTTCCTGCGTGGGCTTGTTGTAGTACGGGGCGACGGAAAGACACAGGTCCGCGCCCACCTCGCGTGCATAGCGCGCCAGCTCGACGGCCTCCGAGGTCGCGTTGGCGCCGGTGCCGGCAATTACCGGAATGCGCCCGGCGACTTCCTCGACGACGCAGCGGATGACGTCGAAGTGTTCGGCGAAGGACATGGTGGTCGGCTCGCCGGTGGTTCCCGCCGCGACGATGGCATCGGTGCCGTTGTCGAGATGGAAGCCCACCAGGCGGCGCAGCGCCTCCCAGTCGATCTCGCCACTGGCCTTCATCGGTGTCGCCAAGGCGACGATGCTGCCTGTGATCATCCTGCGGTGCTCTCCTGTGAATCGGGCCAGCGTGCCACCGGCATGCGCGGGCGATAAGAACGGGATATCGCCAACCGGCCTTGCCAAGCGCCGAACCGGCCTGTCCTGTCATGATGTCGATAGGAATTAAATGGTACTCAGCCAGCTTCATCCTGTACAGAAGACACGCGCTTTGACAGTCGCGTCCGGCTGCCATGTAATCTTGCGACCGACCCAGGGTGGCGACACCCTGTCATTTCATGCCCTTCATTTCATGACCCAGGAGACTCCCATGAGCGTCACTATCGGCCACCCCGTTCCCGAGTTCACGGCCGCGGCCACCGGCGATCAGCAGGTATCGCTTTCCGACTATCGCGGCCGACAGCTCGTGATCTATTTCTATCCCAAGGACAGTACGCCGGGCTGCACCACCGAAGGCGGCGACTTCCGCGATCGCAAGGCCGACTTCGACGACGCCAACACCGTCATCCTGGGCGTCTCGCGGGACGGCCTGCGCGCCCACGAGAACTTCAAGGCCAAGCAGGGCTTCAACTTCGAGCTGATTTCCGACAAGGACGAAGCCCTGTGCCAGCTGTTCGACGTCATCAAGCTCAAGAAGTTGTACGGCAAGGAGCATCTAGGCATCGAGCGCAGCACCTTCTTGATCGACCGTGACGGCAACCTGGCGCGTGAATGGCGCAAGGTGAAGGTCAAGGGCCATGTCGAGGAAGTGCTCGAGGCCGCCCGCGAACTCAACGCCGCCTCCTGAGGTCACGCCTCTCCCGTGGGAGGTCGCAGGCCTGGGTCGCGCACGCCGCGCGGCCAGGCCTGCACCAGCGCCTTGAGCAAGGTCGCCAGCGGAATCGCGAAGAACACGCCCCAGAAGCCCCATATCCCGCCGAAGAACAGCACTGCCAGAATGATCGACACCGGGTGCAGGTTGACCGCCTCGGAAAACAGGATCGGCACCAGCACGTTGCCATCGAGCGCCTGCAGCACCGCATACGCGATCAGGACATACGCGAACTGCTCGCTGATCCCGAAGTGAAAGCCGGCCACGGCCGCCACCGGCAGCGTCGCCACCGCCGCGCCGATATACGGCACCAGCACCGAAAGCCCCACGATCAAGGCCAGCAAGGCGGTATAGGGCAGGCCGAACGCCCAGAACGTCGCGAACGCGGCCACGCCGACGATGAGAATCTCGATCGCCTTGCCGCGAATGTAATTGGCGATCTGGTCGTCCATTTCGTGCCAGATGCGGGTCATCAGGACACGCTTTCTGGGCAGCAGCGACAGCAGGAATTGCGTCAGGCGTTCGCGGTCCTTGAGCAGGAAGAACACCAGGATCGGCACCAGCACCAGGTAGATGAGCAGGCCCAGCAGGTTGCCCAGCGACGCCAGCGACAGCGTCAAGGCCCGCTGGCCGAGCTGAGTCGCCTCGCGCCCCGCCGTGGCGATCCAGTCCTCGATCTGCGCCGGCGTGATCAGGGTCGGGTAGCGTGACTGCAGGCCATCCAGCCACGCCTGGCCGCTCGCGAACATGCGCGGTGCTTCCTGCACCAGTTCCACCGTCTGGTTCCAGACCAGCGGCATGATGATCAACGCCAGCGCCAGCAAGGCACCGATGAAAAACAAGAACACCAGCAGCACCGACGCCAGGCGCGGCAGTCCCCGACGCTCGAACCAGGCGACGACGCCTTCCAGCAGGAAGGCCAGCACCAGCGCCGTGAAGAACGGCGCCAGCATCTGGCCGAGACAAATGACGGCCGCGAAGCCCAGCACCAGCACGATGAGCAGCACCACGGCTTCCTCATCGGAGAAATAGCGCTCCATCCACCCCTTGAAGAGGCTCTTCATCGTCATGCAGTGCTTCCCTGTTGACCCTTGCGCAGCCAGTAATGATACACGCCGTCTCTTTCCTCGCGTGCCTCGAGCCGGTGCGTGCCCTGCGCGGCGAAGGTCTCGAAATCCTGCCACGAGCCCGCGTCGGTCGCCTGGACCTCGAGCAACGCCCCGTCGTCGAGCGTCGACAAGGCCTGCTTGGCCTTGAGCAACGGCAACGGACAATGCAGGCCACGTGCATCGAGCACGCGATCGGGTTGCAACGCCATCTGTGCCCCCAGCAGTTCGGTAGTTGAAAACGCAACGATTTAAAGGCACTTTGCCAGACAGTTCAATGTCGAAACCACGGTAGCACGGCGCGCGTCACGGCGTCGGCCTTCCCGCTTCGTCACGTCACCACGAGGATGCCCATGCCACGCCGCTGGAATCTGCTTCCCGTCCTTTGTCTCGCCCTGGCCGCGTGCGTGGCCACCCCCGTTGCCATGGCGCAGGACGATTACGGGCTGCCCGAGCTCGGCGGGGCCAGCGCGAGCGTTTCCAGCGGCGAGGAGCATCGCCTCGGTCGCGCCTGGCTGCGCCAGTTTCGTGCCCAGACCGACGAGTGGGAAGACCCCATCGCCCGTGACTACATTCATGGCCTGGTCGCCCGCCTGCTGCCCTACACCGACGTTCACGACCCTGTCATCGTCACCCTGGTCGACAGTCGTCTCCTCAACGCCTTCGCCGTGCCGGGCGGCGTGATGGGGGTCAACAGCGGCCTGTTCACCTTCGCCGACAGCGAAGACACTCTCGCTTCGGTCATCGCCCACGAACTCGGCCATCTCTCGCAGCACCACTATGCACGGCGCATGCAGCGCGTGGAAGAAACCCAGTTGCCGACCATGGCGGCGATGCTGGCCGGCATGGTGCTGGCCGCCGGCGGCGCGGGCGACGCCGGCCTGGCCACCATGGTCGGGTCCCAGGCGGCCTTCATCCAGGACCAGCTCGCCTACTCGCGCCGCTTCGAGCAGGAGGCCGACCGCATCGGCCTGGACGCCATGGCCGATGCCGGCTTCGACCCGCAGGCCATGCCGGAAATGTTCCGCGCCATGCAGCACCTGGCCAGCCTGCAGGGCGGCAACCCGCCGGAGTTCCTGCTCACCCACCCGGTGACCGAATCGCGCATCAGCGACACCCAGACGCGCGCCAACCAGCTGCCATCGCCCGCACCACATACCAGCAAGGTGTTCGCGATGATTCGCGGCCGCGCGCTGCTCTCGCTCCATCGCAGCGACCCCGAACAGGCCATGACCCGGCTGCGCCAGGACGACCCGCCCGAGGCGGCGGTCCGCTACCTGCAGGCCTTGATCGACGCCCAGCGCGGCAATACCGCCAAGGCCCTCGCCACCCTCGACGCCCTGAGCGAGGCCCAGCCGGACCTTTCCATGCTGCCCGCCAGCGCCGCCGAGGTCGCCCTCGACGCCGGACAGCGCGACGACGCCCTGCGTCGCGCCCGGCGCATTCTCCGCCTGCAGCCGGACTACTACCCGGCACAGCGCATCGAGGCCGAGGTCCTGCTGCAGCAGGCGCCGGACCAGGCCTTCAATGTCCTGCGCGACATGAGCGATCAGTACCCCGAGGACCCGCACGTCTTCGCCCTGCTCGCCGAAGCCGCCGGATGCAGCGGCCGCGACCTGTGGGGCATGCTCGCGCGTGCCGAGCATTTGCAGCTCACCGGCCATATCGACCGCGCCATCAAGCAGATCGACATCGCCGAGCAGACCGCCCGCGACCGCGGCGACTTCGCCATGGCCAGCCGGCTCGGCGAACGTCGACAGGCGTATCTGGGATATCGACAGACGCTGCGCAATTTCTAGCGCCGGAAAGAAGAGAACGGTGCCCCGCCACGCGGCGGCAAGGGAATCAGTGGCGGGGAATACGTTCGTCGCGGGGGCTGATGCCGAAGTGGTTGCGATACGCCGTGGAGAAATGCGCGCCCGAGGAAAACCCTGTCGCCAGCGCGATATCGCCGACGGCCTGCTCGCTGTCACGCAGCAATCGGCGCGCCTGCTGCAGGCGCAGCTCCAGATAATAGCGGCTCGGCACCGCCTGCAGGTATTTCTTGAACAGGCGCTCCAGCTGACGCCGCGAGATGCCCAGGTGCTCGGCCAGCTCGTGCGTCGTCAAGGGCTCCTCGATGTTGGCCTCCATCAGCGCCACGCCGTCGATCAGGCTTTGCGGCGCGTGGGCAAGCCGCGCGCGCAACGGTACCTGCTGCGGCTCGTCGGCCATGCGGATGCGCTCGCACACGAAGTGCTCGGAGACGCGCTCGGCCAGCCGATTGCCGTGCTGCTGGGCGATCAGCGTCATCATCATGTCCATCGCCGCCGTGCCGCCACCGCAGGTCAGCCGGTCGCGGTCGATCTCGAACAGCTGATGCGAGACACGCACGCCGGGAAAGTCGCGGCTGAAGGCATCGGTGCTGGCAACGTGCAAGGTGACACGATACCCCTCCAGCACCCCCGCCTGCGCCAGGACCTGCGTGCCGCCGGCCACGCCGCCGAGCATGACACCACGGGCGGCGAGGCGCTGCAGCCAGGCGTGAAGGCCGGTCAGTTCGCTCGCGGGCCCCGGGCTCGTGCCGCATATCACCAGCATGTCGAGCGGCCTGACATCGCTGCCCGCCACGCTCTCCGGCGTCAGTGACAATTCCGCCGCACTCTTCACCGCACGGCCGTCGAGACCGAAGGTACGCGGCATGTACAGCCGCCGCCCGGCCAGCAGATTGGCCACGTGCAACGGCTCGATGGCACACGCCTGCGCCAGCAACGAAAACCCCGGCAGCAGGAGAAACCCGACCTGACGCGGGGCGTCTTGAGCGCCGTCACTGGCGAACATCGTGCAGGGCCTCCACCAGGGCGTCCGTCTCCCGGTCGATACGCTCGGCGCGGGTCGTCAGCGTGGCCATCTCGTCACCCATGAGCGACACGCGGTCGCCCAGTGCCGCCATGTCACGGGCGTTCTCCTCGTGCTTGAGCAGCAAGGCGGCATCGTCGAGCGTGGCCGTCAATGGCTGCATCTGGTCGCGCGAGACCCCCAGTGCATCGCGAAGCTCGGCATAACGCGCTCGGGACCGGGCCAGTTGCCGCTCGCTAAGTTCGCGATAGCGGGCATCGTGGTATGCGTCGAGTTCCTCCCGCCATTGGGAGAACACCGCATCGGCGGCCTCATCCGCCTCCTCGAGCCGCCACGCCAGTTCACGCTGCGCGTCGCGACTCGTCTCGAGCGCCTCGGTCAAGGCCTCCCGCTCGCGGGAGAACGTGCTCGGCGATGCCGACAACGCCAGCTCGAGGCGCGACAAGGCACTGGAGAGAGCCTTCTGCGAGCGGCGCTGGGCGTCGCGCGCCGCATCGACACGCTCGGCCAGCACCTCGCCACGCGAGACGCCGAGACGCTCCATGGACGCGTAATACGGCGATACCTGGCATCCCGCGAGCATCGTCAGCAGCACCAGCAACGCCGTCACGCGCCACCGGTGCCGACCGACGCCGACCACGCGGGTCACAGTTGCACGACGTCGAACTCCGCGACCGGGTCGACGTCCGCTTCGTAATCGACATCGTCACGCTCGAAGCCGAACAGCTTGAGGAACTCGCGCTTGTAGCCGGCGTAGTCGGTGAGCGTGAAGAGGTTCTCGGTGGTCACCTGCGGCCACAGGTCCTGGCAGGCCTGCTGGACGTCATCGCGCAGCTCCCAGTCGTCGAGGCGCAAGCGGCCGGCCTCGTCGGTGGCGAGCTCGCCGTTCCGGCCTTGCGTCGAATAGAGGCGCTCGCGGTAGAGACGGTTGAGCTGATCGATGGTGCCCTCATGCAGGCCTTGTTCCTTCATGACCTTGTAGACCATCGAGATATACAGCGGCATCACGGGAATCGCCGCGCTGGCCTGGGTGACCACCGACTTGAGCACCGCGACATTGGCGCCCCCGCCATGCTGTCCCAGGCGAGCGTCGAGTTCGCCGGCGGCGCGATCGAGATCTTCCTTGGCCTTGCCCAGCGCGCCATGCCAGTAGATCGGCCAGGTGATCTCGGTGCCGATGTAGCTGAATGCCACGCTGCGTGCGCCCGGTGCCAGCACGCCCGCCTTGTCCAGCGCGTCGACCCACAGCTCCCAGTCCTCACCGCCCATGACGGTGACGGTATCGGCGATCTCTTCCTCGGTGGCCGGCTCCACCGAGGCCTCGACGATGGCGTCCTTGTTGGTGTCGATGGCCGTGGCGGTGTAGGTCTCGCCGATCGGCTTGAGGGCGGAGCGCTTGAGCTCGCCGCTATCCGGCAACTTGCGCACCGGCGATGCCAGCGAATACACCACCAGATCGATCTGCCCCATGTCCTGCTTGATCAGCTCGATGGCCTTTTCGCGGGCCTCGTGGGAAAAGGCATCGCCGTTGATCGCCTTGCTGTAGAGGCCTTCCGCCTTGGCGAACTTGTCGAACGCCGCCGCGTTGTACCATCCGGCCGTGCCGGGCTTCTTCTCGGTACCCGGCTTTTCGAAGAACACGCCGAGCGTCGAGGCGCCGTAACCGAAGGCCGCCGTGACACGCGCCGCCAGTCCGTAACCGCTGGACGCGCCGATCACGAGCACGTTCTTGGGACCCTTGTCGCGCTCGCTTTCCGGGATGTTGGCACGCGTGGTGGCGATCTGCTCGGCGACGTTGCGCTCGCAGCCCAGTGGATGAGTGGTGGTGCAGATGAAACCACGAACCTTGGGTTTGATGATCACAGGGGACCTCTTTGCTGACGTCATGCGTTGATCGCGGCCGGTGCCGCCGCTCGGGAAACCGCCAGGCGAACCAACGGTTTCGATATTGGGGGGCATTCTAGCGGGAGATGGCGCCGATGTCCGCACCCGCCCCTTGCTCGCCATCCCCGAGTGATCGAAGATGCCCTCTCACAGCGAAGGTCCGAGACATGCAAGATCCCAACGATCTAGAACGCTTGCTGGAACGCCGCGGCGCCCTGTGGCTGGCGCTGTCGCCGATCTGGCTGGAGCGGGAACCACGCGAGCATGAATACGCACGCATGCTCCAGGTGGTCGAGGCACAAGGCTACACGTCCCAGGAACTGGAAATGATCTACCGCCTGGAAATGGCGCCGGTCATGGCGCGTCGTCAGATGTCGGTCGCCGGCGAGTGGCGCCACTTCGACGAGGACCGCCTGCTGCTCGACCTGGCGCGCCACACGCGACGCCTGCATGGCTGGCGAAAGGGGTTCTGGCTGCTGTTTTCGGGACTGACCACGATGATGAGCCGGCATCGCTTCAATGTTCTGATCGAGCGGCTCCACGCTGCCTCGTCGTGAGGCCTCAGGCCGAGAAGGGAATATCCAGCGCGCGCTCGATGTCGGCCGTCAGGCGACGTGGCGAAACGCGCGGCGAGAAACGCCGGATCACGTGGCCGTCGCGTCCCACCAGGAACTTGGTGAAGTTCCATTTGATCGGCGTGCTGCCCAGCACGCCCGGCGCCTGGCGACGCAGCAGGGTGAACAAGGGGTGCGCCTCGCGGCCGTTGACGCGCACCTTCTCCATGATCGGAAAACTGACCCGATACTCTCGCGCACAGAAGGCACCGAAGCCTTCCGCCGACTCCGGAGTCTGACGCCCGAACTGGTTGCAGGGAAACGCCAGCACCGTGAACCCCTGGTCGCGGTAGCGGCGATACAGCCATTCGAGTTCCTCGAGCTGAGGCGTATAGCCGCAACGGCTGGCGACATTGACGATCAGCAGTACCTGGCCGCGCAGCGCACGCAGATTGAAGGGCTCCATCCGATTGGTGTAACAATCCTGGCTATACAGCGTCATGGCGGTCGCGCATCGCGTTCATGGTGGGTACCTCGTCATTGTCGTCCGCTCGGCTCGGGGCTTCAATCCTCGTGCGAGGCCAGCCAGCCTTGTGCCAGCATGCGCTCGAGCGCGACCCGGCTATCCGGCGTGGCATCTTGCAGGGCCAGCGCCGCCGAGACCGTGAGCCAGCTGGCATCGGCCACTTCGTCGGGCTGCAGCACCAGAGGCCCATCGTAATCGGCCACGAAGACACTGCCATGAATGAAGTTGCCGCCGTCGGCGTAGCGAAAGGTGAAACACGGCGTCAGCCGCACGCCTTCGATGCCCAGCTCTTCGGCCAGCTCGCGGCGCGCGGCGACGTGCTCGGCCTCTCCCGCGCCCACCACGCCGCCCGTGGCCAGATCGTGATAGCCGGGAAAGACCTCCTTGGTCAGCGTGCGGCGCTGCACGCACAATTCTCCCCGGCCGTTGCGCACGAAGACGTAGGTGGCGCGGTGCCAGAAATGAAAACGCCGCATCAGCTTGCGTGAAGCGCTGCCACAAGGGCGGTTGTGCGCATCGACGAGCTGGATGCGCTCGTCCTTGATCGACGGCTCCGGCAACGCCGGGGAGGCTGCGGAGGTCGGCGACGGGGCCATGGCGTGTCCTGTGACATTCGGGTGGTGGTGTCGGGGTGCGGTCACGCTTCAGCATGCCAGAGCCCGAGCATGCCGTCATGCCGAATTCGCTAATGGAAATGTCGGGCCGATACCGCGGGCCTGAGGTCACGCGCTGCGTCACGTCACGCCGGAAGGGGCGTATTGACCGTTCGGCACCGGGTGACCATGCTCCAGACATAGGGGTTTGCGCCCACTGGCCACTGGAGTCGCCCTCATGCCGGATCACGCACCTTGTACGCACCTCGCCACCCACGACGTCAGCAATCAACCGCCCGTCAGCGGCGATCGCGATCTGTTGCGCGAGGATCTCCCGCTCGCCGAGGGCCTGGCGCGCGAGGCACCGGCCTGGGTCGCCGAGCGTCTCGCCCCGCTCGCCCGCGACGCCGGCAGGGAGAGCTGGCAAGCGCTCGCCGACGAGGCCAACCGCCACCCACCGGAACTGCGCACGTTCGATCGTCATGGCCGGCGTCTCGACGAAGTGCACTACACGCCGGCCTACCATCACCTGATGCACCTGGCATGCGACGGCGGCTGGCACGGCGTGGCCTGGGAACATGAAGGCGCCGGCGGCCATCAGGCACACATCGCCGCGCTCTATCTGCTGACCCAGGTCGAACCCGGCTTCTGCTGCCCGATCACCATGACCCACGCCGCCTATCCGGTGCTGCGCCAGGATTCGGCCGTGCTCGCGACATGGGGGCCGCGCCTGCTGGCGCACGACTACGACCCGCGCGCCCTGCCCATCGGCGACAAGCGTGCCGCGACCTTCGGCATGGCGATGACCGAAAAACAAGGCGGCAGCGACGTCCGCAGCAACACGACGCGCGCCACCCCGAACGCCGACGGCAGCGTTCAGCTGACCGGCCACAAGTGGTTCTGCAGCGCCCCGATGTCCGACGCCTTTCTCACGCTGGCCCGGGACGAGGCCGGCATCGGCTGCTTTCTGGTGCCGCGCTTTCGCCCCGATGGCGAGCGCAACGGCATCCTCCTGCAACGTCTCAAGGACAAGTGCGGCAATCGTGCCAACGCCTCGGCGGAAATCGAGTATGCCGATGCCTGGGCCCAGCCCATCGGCGCGCCGGGGCGCGGCATCGCCACGATCCTCGACATGGTGCAGCAGACCCGGCTCGATGCCGCGACCGCACCCGCCGGCATGATGCGTCAGGCCCTGCGCGAGGCCTGGCACCATGCCCAAGGTCGCGAGGCCTTCGGCAAGCGCCTCGCCGACCAGCCGCTGATGCAGCGCGTGATCGCCGACCTGGCGCTTGAAACCGAAGCGAGCCTGGCCTTGTGCCTGCGCACCGCCCGCGCCTTCGACGGCGCCGCCCACGACGACCACGAACGCGCCCTGGCGCGGCTGCTTCCGGCACTCGCCAAGTTCTGGCACAACAAGCGCGGGCCCGCGTTCATGGCCGAGGCCATGGAGTGTCTCGGGGGCATCGGTTACGTCGAGGAGGCGCCGCTCGCACGGCTGTACCGTGAAGCGCCGGTGAATTCCATCTGGGAAGGGTCGGGCAATGTCATGTGCCTCGATGTCATGCGCGTTCTGGGACGACATCCGGAATGCATCGTCGCCCTGCGCCAGGAGCTGGCGCTGGCGCGCGGCGCTCACCATGACTTCGACCGCGCGCTGGGCATGCTCGAGCGACGTCTCGACGCCACGCCGGAAACGCTCGAGGCACAGGCACGCTGGCTGACCCAGCGTCTGGCGCAGTGCCTGCAAGCGGCCTTGCTGTTGCGTCACGCCCCCAACGCCGTCGGCGAGACATTCTGTACGGCGCGTCTCGGCGACGAGGCCACGCCCTTGTTCGGCGTCCTGCCGGCGCAAGCACCGCTGGCGGCCATTCTCGCCCGCATCAACCCATGACGATGCGCAGCGCCAGGCCCAGCAGCAAGACGCCCGTGATGCGATTGATCCAGTGGGCGCGTGCTTGCAGCCAGGGCAACACCGCAGAATGCGAGAGCGCCAGCGCCACCAGCACGTACCAGCCGCCGTCGATCAGCGTCGCGGTCGCCACGATGGCGACCTTGGCGCTTGCCGCCATGTCGGCGCTCACGAACTGGCTCAACAACGCCACGAAAAAGAGAATCAGCTTGGGGTTGGCCAGTGCCACCAGGACACCGTCTCGCGCGGCATGCAGCGGAGGGCTGGCCACGGCACCCGCGTTCAGTGCGCCACCGCGCCCGGCGCGCAGCGCCTTCACACCCAGCCAGGCGAGGTACGCCGCGCCGCCCCAGGTAATCGCCGTGAACACCAGCGGCTGGTGTGCAATGACCGCGCCCAGCCCCCAGACGGTCAACGCCGCGTAGAATCCCACGCCCAGCGCATGCGAGAGCGCCGCGACGACGCCCGGCACACGCCCGCCACCCAGCGTGTGCCGCAGCACCATCGCCAGGCTCGGCCCGGGCGACATCGCGCCCATGGCGCACACGGCCGCCAGCGATAGCCATAGCGTCAGCGGCATGGCGCCCCCGTTAGCGCCCGACGGGCGGCCATCCCGCCCGGGAACCATCGTGACGACAGCCGCAGGTCGTGCTGGGTCGGCATCACGAGATCAACGGTCCGCGTTCTGCGCACGCCCCTGACAGGCTTGTTCGACGACGCGACGTTCACCGTCATCGTCGCGGTACAATGTGCCCGTATCGTCATCGAGCTGCCAGGTATAGGCCAGTCGTTCGTCATCGCTGGCATACTGCGATGCGCCGATGCGGTGCATGGGGATAGAATCGTTGGCGTAACTGAGCATGGCGCGGTCGGTGTCGCCGGCATACTGAAAATAGGTCACCGATAGTGACGTATCGCCTTCGCACTGGTAAATCTGAGTGTGTTGCTCGGCGCGGTCGGCATCGCCGCCTTGCATGGCGCACCCTGTCATCAAGGTGGCAAGCGCAAGCAGGGTAAGACTGGCAGATTTCATCGGAACTCCTTGTCCAGGAAGATCGTGCTCTTGGGTACAACGCCGTGCGCTCGACGACGCATCGCAGGCGCCTCAACATCATACAATACGGATAGAAGACACCCTATCTTAAACGACGCCCGACACGCCCGACACCCATGGCGCGCCAGGCATCGTGCAGGGGTCGAAACACGAGAACATGGAGGTAGGCATGACCCATTGCGCGCGCACCGACCATCACTGCAAGCGTTGCGACCACCCCTTGCCCTTCGCTTTCAGCATGGCCTTTCAGCCCATCGTCGATGTCGCCAGGCAACAGGTCATCACCCACGAGGCCCTGGTCCGTGGCCCCGGTGACGAATCTGCCTACCGGGTGCTCTCCCAGGTATCCGACAGCCTGCTCTACCGCTTCGATCAGGCCTGTCGCGTCAAGGCCATCGAGCTGGCCAGCGGGCTGGACATGAAAAGCGATTTGTCGATCAACTTCCTGCCCAATGCCGTCTACGCCCCCGAAGCCTGCATCCAGGCCACGCTGGACGTCTCCCGACGCGTGGGGTGGCCCACCGAACGCCTGGTCTTCGAAATTACCGAAGTCGAGAACGTGAGCGATCGCGGGCACCTGCGCAGCATCATCGACACCTACCGGCAGATGGGATTCACCACCGCTCTGGACGATTTCGGCAAGGGACACGCCAACCTCGACCTGCTCGCCGACCTGCGCCCCGACAAGCTCAAGATCGACCGCGCACTGGTCATGGGCTGTCATCAGGACACACGCCGCCAGATATTGCTCAAGGCGGTCGCCGATATTGCCACGCAACTGGAGATTGACCTCGTGGCCGAAGGCATCGAATGCCGTGAGGAAGCCAAGTGGCTGCATGAAGAAGCCGGCATCGTGCAGCATCAAGGTTTCTATTACGCGCGTCCGGCGTTCGAGGCCATGCCCGCCGTCGCGGGGTTCACCACGCCGTAAGACAAAACGCCCCGGCCATGGGGCCGGGGCGTTCATCTCGAGTTGCCGAAAACGCGATCAGGCGTCGTCGGGCAAGGCGTAGGCGATCACGTAGTCGCCACTGGGCGTCTGCATGAAGTGGTGCCCGGTGGCGACGATCACCAGATACTGGCGTCCATTCGCCTCGTAGACCATCGGATTGGCCTGACCGCCGGCGGGCAGCGGCGCCTGCCACACGGTTTCGCCACTCTCGATGTCGATCGCACGGATCAGGTCGTCTGTCGCCGCGGCGATGAAGATCAGGCCACCCGCCGTGACCACGGAGCCGCCGTTGTTGGGCGTGCCGATGTCGATGGGCAGCCCCGAGCGGATTCCCCAGGGGCCATTGGCGCGCGCGGTGCCCAGCGGGCGATCCCACAACGTATCGCCACTGGCCAGTTCGATGGCACGAATGTGGCCATAGGGAGGCTGCTTGCACAGCAAGCCCGTATAGGGCACCCGCCAGCCGGCGTTGACGTTGATCGCATAGGGCGTATTGGCCTGCGGATCGCCGGCACCTTCGGCACCGCCACTATCGCTTTCCAGTTCCTCGCGGGGCTTCCAGCCCTTGGCATCGGCCACCGCGCGGGGCACGAGTTCGTTGTAGTTGGGCATGTCGTTGTAGTTGGCGATCATCACGCCGCGGCGCGGATCGATGGCGACACTGCCCCAGTCGGAGCCCCCGTTATAACCGGTGTACTGAATCCACGGCTGGTCGGCGGTGGGCGGCGTGTACATGCCCTTCCAGCTGGCCTGCTGGTACTGAATGCGGCAGAAGAGTTGATCGAACGGCGACATGCCCCACATGTCCTTCTCGTCGATGTCGGGCTGACGCAGCGTGGCATAGTTCGAGAAGGGCTGGGTCTTGCTGCGTTCCTCCGGCTCGGCACCACCCTGGGGCACCGGACGCTCTTCGGCGCCACCGCCCAGCAGTTCGCCAGTCTCGCGATTGAAGACGTAGATCTCGCCCTGTTTGGTGGGCATGACCAGCGCCGGTACCTCACCCTCGTCGGTGGGAAAGTCGATCAGCGTCGGCTGCGAACCGGGGTCGTAATCCCAGACGTCCTTGTGGGCGGTCTGGAAGTGCCACTCGGGCAGCCCTGTCTCGACATTGAGCGCCACCATCGAACTGGCCCACTCATTTTCTTCCGGCGTACGCGAGCTGCTCCAGTAATCGGCAGCGCTGTTGGCCATCGGCAGATAGACCAGACCGAGCTTGCTGTCACCGGCGGCGGTGGTCCACATGTTGGGCGAGCCACGCGTGTAGGTCTCGTCACCGCTGAGCGGTTCACTCCGATCGGGACGTGCCGCGTCCCAGGCCCATTCGAGTTCCCCGGTCACCGCATCGAACCCTTTGATCACGCCGGAGGGCGGGTAACGCCGCTGCCCATCGAGCACCTGGTGACCAGTGACGACGACATCGCGCACCACCACCGGCGCGGAGTTGATGGAGACGTAGCCGTCCGGCGTCTCGCCCATGTTCTCTTTGATGTCGACCTGTCCATCGTCGCCGAAGCCGGTGCACGGCTCACCGGTGGCGGCATCGACTTCCAGCATCCGGCCGTCGAGCGTCCCGGAAATGATGCGGGCACGGCAATGCTGCGTGTCGCCGTCGGTATCCGCCAGTTCATCGAGGCGCTCGTCCGGTACTTCGTAGTAGGTGACGCCACGGCAGGCCGCCGTGTAGGGAATGGCATCCTCGGAGACTTGCGGATCGTAGCGCCAGTTTTCCTCGCCGCTGGCAGCATCGAGAGAGATCAGGATATTGCGTGAGGTGCACAGGAACACGTCGTCACCGACCTTGAGCGGCGTGGTCTCGGCCCCCCAGCGATGATCGAGCAAGTCACCGGTGCGATACTGCCATGCTACCTCGAGATCGCCGACGTTCTCCGGCGTGACCTGGTCGAGAGGCGAATAGCGCGTCGCCGCGCTGTCGCGCCCGTAGGCCACCCAGTCCCCGGCATCTGGCGTATCCGCCGGCTGGGCATCGCCGACATCAGTGGCCAGCGTGCTCTCGGCGGCCGCGGGCACCTCCGCGAACTGCTGATAGCCACGCGGAACGAATGCCAAGGCGCCCGCGACGATCAGGCCCAGACACAGCACCCCTGCCACGGACAGGCTCGCCTTGCGTGAGGGCCCGCCCTTGAGCGTCGGCATGATCAGCGCCACCAGAATCGCCAGGATCAACGCCACGTCGAGACGCGGTATCCAGCGCCAATAATTGAGCCCGGACTCCCAGGCGGCCCAGATGAGCGTCCCCACGAACGCAAGGCCATAGAGCCAGGCGCCGGACATGCGGCCGCGCAGCAGTTGAATGCCGGAAACGAGCATCAGCGCCCCCGCGATCAGGTAATACCAGGAGCCGCCCAGTACCGCCAGATAAAGCCCGCCGCCGCCCAGCGCGAGGCCGACGAGCGCAACGATGATGCCCACGAGCTTGGCGAACAGGCCGCCAGCACCGCGGGAAGATGTCGAAGTAGCCAAGTCGTTTCTCCTTGAATGATCGTGATCCCTCACCTCACTCATGAAGGCGGGATACCACGCGTCCACGGCACCAGCGATGTGGTGGCCGCCCTCCACGTGACTCACTCTCAGGATAGAGGATCATTGTCGTCTCTACATTATTGCTTAATAAAAGATATTCTGATATTTGAGCGCACAGCAACGCCATCGCCGACCATGGAGAACGGTGCTCCAACGCGCAGCGGGTGCGGGTATCAAGGACAAAGAGGCAAGAAATATGGCCCGACCATCATTGATGCGGACAAAATGTGGACACTTTAGGAAAAGCAGGTGAAACCAAGCGAGGGAGGGAAATGCTAAGTGCTTGATTTCCTTGGTGCCCGGGGTCGGACTCGAACCGACACGGTGTCGCCACCGGGGGATTTTGAATCCCCTGCGTCTACCAATTTCGCCACCCGGGCAGCGGGGACGTATTATACGGAGCAGATGGGCGACGTCAATCACCAGGCCTGACTTCGTGGCGCGTCTCGACTATCATAGGCCGCCTTCGTCGAGCGCACGCCGAGCGTGGCTCATTTCCGATGTCCGTTTTCCGATGCCAGGTCGTTCCCTTCAGCTCCCATGCAGCGCGCCGATTTCCATTTCGATCTCCCCGATGAGTTGATCGCCCGTTATCCGTCCGAGACCCGCAGCGATTGTCGGCTGCTGTGCCTGGACGACGCTACCGGCGATATCGCTCACCGCCGCTTCACCGATCTGCTGACGCTTCTCGCGCCCGGCGATCTTCTCGTGTTCAACGACACCCGCGTCATCCCCGCCCGGCTGTTCGGCCAAAAGGCCAGCGGCGGGCGCGTCGAGATGCTGCTGGAGCGGCCGCTGGACGCGCATCGTGGCCTCGCGCACCTGCGCGCCAGCAAGGCGCCCAGGCCCGGCACCGAGCTGATCTTCGAAGGCGACGTGCACGCGGTCGTCGAAGCACGCCATGACGCCTTGTTCGAGCTGCGTTTTCTGGGCGAGACGCCGATGATCGAGCTGCTCGAGAACCACGGCCACATGCCGCTGCCACCTTATATCGACCGCGAGGACGAACTCGACGATCGCGAGCGCTATCAGACGGTCTACGCGCGGCGCGAGGGTGCGGTCGCCGCGCCGACCGCCGGCTTGCACTTCGATACGCCGCTGATGGAGGCATTGCGCGAACGCGGCGTGGAGATGGGCTATGTGACCCTGCACGTTGGCGCCGGCACCTTCCAGCCGGTACGCGTGGATGACATCCGCGAGCACCACATGCACAGCGAGTGGCTGGAGGTCGACGAGACGCTATGTCGGCAGGTCGAGGCGACCCGGGCACGCGGCGGACGCGTGATCGCCGTGGGCACGACCAGCGTGCGCTGCCTGGAAACCGCCAGCCAGGGTCAGGAAGATGGCCACATCGCGCCCTTCCGCGGCGACACCGACATCTTCATCTATCCCGGCTATCAATGGCGGTGCGTCGACGCGCTGATCACCAACTTCCATCTTCCCGAGTCGACGCTATTGATGCTGGTCTCGGCATTCGCGGGCTATCCCCAGGTGATGCGCGCCTATCGCGCCGCCGTCGCCGAGCGGTATGCCTTCTTCAGCTACGGCGATGCCATGTTCCTGAATCGGTCGGCGTCCTCACATCCCTTTCCCGAGAATTCTCATGCGTAACGAATGTTTCATGCGTTTCGAGCGCCTGGCCCAGGATGGACAGGCCCGGCGCGGTCGTCTTTCCTTTCCGCGCGGCACGGTGGAGACGCCCGCCTTCATGCCGGTGGGCACCTACGGCACGGTCAAGGGCATGACGCCCCAGTCGGTGAAGGACATCGGCGCCGAGATCATTCTCGGCAACACCTTTCATCTATGGTTGCGCCCCGGCACCGAGGTCATCGAGACGCACGGCGACCTGCATGACTTCGCCCAGTGGGACAAGCCGATCCTCACCGACTCCGGCGGCTTCCAGGTCTTTTCGCTGGGCGACATGCGCAAGATCACCGAGGAAGGCGTGCACTTCCGCTCCCCCGTGGATGGCGCCAAGGTGTTCATGGGTCCCGAGGAATCGATGGCCGTGCAGCGCTCGCTGGGCTCGGACATCGTGATGATCTTCGACGAGTGCACGCCCTACCCGGCCACCGAGGCAGAGGCCAAGCGCTCCATGGAGATGTCGCTGCGCTGGGCCGAACGCTCGCGCATCGCGCACGGCGACTCGCCCTCGGCGCTGTTCGGCATCATCCAGGGCGGCATGTACCCCGAGCTTCGCGAGCGCTCTCTGAAGGGGCTTTTGGACATCGGCTTCGACGGGCTCGCCATCGGCGGTTTGTCCGTGGGCGAACCCAAGGAAGAGATGCTCAAGGTACTCGACTATTTGCCGGGCTGGATGCCCGACGACAAGCCCCGTTACCTGATGGGCGTCGGCAAGCCCGAGGATCTGGTCGAGGGCGTGCGGCGCGGGGTGGACATGTTCGACTGCGTGATGCCGACGCGCAACGCGCGCAATGGGCATCTATTCACCGCCGAGGGCACCGTCAAGATCCGCAACGCCCAGCACCGTCACTCGACGCAGGCACTCGAAGCGGATTGCGATTGTCATACCTGCCAACACTTCTCGCGCGGCTATCTCCACCACCTGGACCGCTGCGAGGAAATGCTCGGCGCGATGCTCAATACCATCCACAATCTGCGCTATTACCAGCGCGTGATGGCTGGTTTGCGCACTGCCATTGAAGCGGGTACATTGACTGCCTTTGTCGAGGACTTCTACGCACGGCGAGGCATGCCGGTGCCGCCGCTGGCAGCGTGAACGGACACCGTCGAGGCCTTGTCTCGCGCACTCACTTTTCACCCCACCACTATCCGGAGATAACAATCCATGCTGGAGTTTTTCATTCCCGCAGCTCATGCGCAGGACGCCTCCCCGGCGGGCGGCGGCATTGCCCAGATCGTCATGCTGGTCGGCTTCGTGCTGATCTTCTACTTCCTGCTCTGGCGCCCGCAGGCCAAGCGTGCCAAGCAGCACAAACAGCTGATCGGCAACCTTGCCAAGGGTGACGAGATCGTCATCGGGGGCGGCCTGATGGGACGCATCACCAATGTCGGCGATGACTTCATCAGCATGGAAATCGCCGAGGGTACCGAGGTGAACGTTCAGAAGAGCTCCGTTGCCGCGGTGCTGCCCAAGGGCACCCTGAAGTCCATCTGATCCCCTATCAGGAGGGGCGTGAGCGCTCCTCCTCATCGCCACCGGCCCCGGGTCGGTGGTTGTCTTCTGCGTCAGCAACAAGGACAGGGCTTCCATGCTCAACCGTTATCCCCTGTGGAAGTATCTGCTGATACTCGTCGTACTCCTCGTCGGCCTCATCTACGCGTTACCCAATCTTTACCCCGCCGACCCCGCCGTTCAGATCAGCAGCACCGCCAGCGGCGCCGCGCTCGACCAAGAGCGTCTCGACCGCCTGACTCAAGCGCTCGAGGACAAGGACATCGCCATCAAGCAAAGCGAGCTGGATGGCAACAGCGCCCTGATTCGTCTCGAACGGGCCGGCCAGCAAGTCGCCGCCCGCGAGATCATCGACGAACGCCTGGGCGACGCCTACACCGTGGCACTCAACCTGGCCGACGCCACCCCCGGCTGGCTCCAGGCGCTTTCCGCCACGCCCATGAAACTGGGGCTCGACCTGCAGGGCGGGGTGCACTTCCTGCTCGAGGTGGACATGGATGCGGCCGTCGAGCAACGCCTCGAAGCCAATGCCAGCGCCGTGCGCGACCTGCTTCGCGACGAGCGCATCCGGTATCGCGATACCAGCATCGACGGACGCGCGATCACCTTCCAGTTCGCCAACGCCGACGACCGCGACGCGGCGCGTGGCTTGATCACCGACCAGTTCCCGGATTTCGAATACAGCACGCCCGATACCGAACGTGGCGCCAGCCTGACGATGACGTTCACCGATCAGGCCGTGCAGGACCTGCAGGATTATGCCGTCAACCAGAACCTGACCACGATCCGCAACCGTGTCAACGAACTCGGCGTCTCGGAGCCTCTGGTGCAGCGCCAGGGCCCCAGCCGCATCGTCGTCGAGCTGCCCGGCGTGCAGGACACCGCCGCCGCCAAGCGCATCGTCGGCGCCACCGCCAATCTGGAATTCCGCCTGGAGGCACGGCCGGACACGCCGGAGCGCGAGATCGAAACGCTCCCCTTCCGCAATGATGAGGGCCGCAGCGCGGACCTGATGCGTGACATCATCGTGACGGGCGACCATGTGTCCAGCGCCAGCCGGAGCTTCGACGAAAACAACCGTCCGCAGGTCAACATCAACCTCGACGGTGCCGGCGGCTCGATGATGAGTCGTGCCACGCGCGCCAATATCGGGCGCAACATGGCGGTCGTCTTCATCGAGCACAAGACCCGCACCCGCACGGTCATGGAAGACGGCGAGGAAGTCGAAAAGCGCGAGGCCTATACCGAGCGCGGCATCATCAGCCTGGCCACCATCCAGAGCACGCTGGGCAACCGTTTCCGCATTACCGGACTCGAATCCGCCAGCGAGGCCGGTGACCTGGCCCTGCTGCTGCGCTCCGGGTCTCTCGCGGCACCGATCTACTTCGCCCAGGAGCGCACCATCGGCCCGAGCCTGGGGGCGCAGAACATCGCCCAGGGCATCATGTCGGTGGAAGTCGGCCTGCTGCTCGTGGTGCTGTTCATGCTGGCGCGCTACAAGGCCTTCGGTGTGGTCGCCAACGTCTCGCTGGGTCTGAACCTGGTACTGCTGGTCGCCGCCATGTCATTGCTCGGCGCCACGCTGACCCTGCCCGGCATCGCCGGCATCGTCCTGACCCTGGGCATGGCGGTGGATGCCAACGTCCTGATATTCGAGCGAATACGCGAGGAGCTGCGCGCCAAGATGCCGGTGCAACAGGCCATTCATACCGGCTTCGAGCGTGCCTTCACCTCGATCGTCGACGCGAACATCACCACCTTGCTGGTCGCGGTCATCCTGTTCTCGATCGGCACCGGCCCGGTCAAGGGCTTCGCCGTAACGCTGTCGCTGGGCATCCTGACGTCGATGTTCACCGCCATCATGGTGTCGCGCGCCATGATCAACCTCACCATCGGCGGGCGCCCGCTGAAGAAAATCTGGATCTGAGGAGAGCGAGCGATGCGACAGTTAGATTTCATGGGCAAACGCCGCATAACCTTCATCGCCTCCGTGCTGATCACGGTGATTGCCGTCGGCGCGCTGGCGTTCAAGGGGCTCAACCTGGGCCTGGATTTCACCGGGGGCACCCTGGTGGAAGTCCGCTATCAGCAGGCACCGGAGCTGGACGAATTGCGTGGCCAGCTGGAAAACGCCGGGTTCGAGGATGTTCAGGTCCAGACCTTCGGCGCCACCAACGACATTCTGGTGCGTCTCCAGCAGACCTTCGACAACGAGGTCGGCCAGCAGGTCGTCGACATCCTGAACACCGACACCAACTCGGTGCAGCTGGTCCGCGCCGAGTTCGTCGGCGCCCAGGTCGGCGATCAGCTCCGCGATCAGAGCGGGCTGGGCATGCTGCTGGCGCTCGCGGTGGTGATGGTATACGTCGCCTTCCGCTTCCAGTACAAGTTCGCCTTCGGCGCTCTGATCGCGCTGGGCCATGATGTGGTGATCGTGCTGGGGATCTTCGCGCTGCTGGGGCTCGACTTCGACCTCACGGTACTTGCCGCGGTGCTGGCGGTGATCGGTTACTCGCTCAACGACACCATCATCGTCTACGACCGTATCCGCGAGAATATCCGGCGGTCGCAGACCGATGACATGCCCCAGATCTTCAACGATGCGATCAACCAGACGCTGGCGCGTACCATGGCCACCTCGGGGACGACATTGCTGGTCTTGCTGGCCTTGTTCTTCCTCGGCGGCGACATGATCCACAACTTCTCGATCGCCTTGATCCTGGGCATCGTGGCGGGGACCTTCTCGTCGGTCTACGTGTCCGCCGCCTTGCTGCTCGTGGTCAAGCTGGAGCGCAAGGACTTGATCCCGGCCCAGAAGGAAGACGACGAGGAAGAGGAACTGCCCTAGGCCACTACGGACATGCGGCGGCCTTGCACCGCCGTTTCAGGGCAGACGACGCCTCCCTCCGGGGAGGCGTCTTGCGTTGGTCAGCTGGTCAGCTCTCGCGTGTCGCGACCTTCAGGCCATGCCGGCGCAGCTTGCGCACCACGCTGGGCTGGCTGATGCCCAGGCGCGCCGCGATCGCGTAGGTGCTCGGCAGGCGTGCGGCCAGGTCGGCGAGGATCTCGGCCTCGACGGCCGCCAGCGCCTCGCGCAGGGTGCGCCCTTCCACCAGCGGACTCCCCGCACCATGAGCCGTCGCCGCGGTGCTTGCGGGCGCCGACAGGCCGGTATCGCCTTCATGGCTCTCGTCGACCGGGGCGCCGATCACGCCTCCCTCGGCCGAGAGCCAGGCGCGCTCGAGCCAATTCTCCAGCTCGCGCACGTTGCCCTGCCAATCGCCGCCCATCAGTTCCGGCCAGACCCGCGGGTGCAGGACCTTGTCCATGCCGTAGCGCTGATTGAGCCGGGCCAGCTGGCGCTCCGCCAGGCCGGGAATGTCCTCGCGGCGCTCGCGCAGCGGCGGCAGGGTCACGGGGATCACGTTCAGGCGATAGTAGAGATCGAGACGGAAACGCCCCTCCTCCACGCAGCGTGCGAGATCCTGATTGGTGGCGACCACCAGGCGAAAGTCGACACGCCGCGAACGAGTATCGCCCAGTCGCGTCAGATAGCCGTCCTGGATGACGTTCAGCAGCTTGCTCTGCATGGCCAGGGGCAGCTCGCCGATCTCGTCGAGAAACAGCGTGCCCTTGTGGGCCTGTTCGAGCAGCCCCGCCTTGCCCATGCGTGCGGCGCCGCTGAAGGCCCCGGGCTGATACCCGAACATCTCGGATTCGAACAGCGATTCGGGAATGGCCGCGCAGTTGACGTCCACGAAGGCGCCCTCGCAGCGTCGGCTCCAGCGGTGCAACTGACGCGCGAAGGCCGTCTTGCCGACTCCCGACTCGCCCAGCATCAAGACCGTGGCGTCGGTCGGCGCCACGCGCTTGAGCAGCTGGGCCACCTCGTGCATGACCTGACTGCGCACCTCGAGGGACTCCAGCTCCAGCGCTTCTCCCGCCGTGGGACTGCCGCCGCGCTTGAGGTGCTCGTTGAAGCGCCGCTGGAGCAGCGCATACTCGTCCTGCAGCAACCGCAGATCGGTCATGTCCATCGAGCGGCTGATGACCCGCACCAGCCGGCCCCCCGCATAGACCGGGTGCGCCTCGGCGATCACCTGGCGTCCCGTCCCGGTACGTTGCATGACCTGAGCCGGCTGCCCCGTGCGTATCACTTCCAGCGATACCGACGGCGACAGCACGCCACGCGCTTCCAGCTCGTACACCGTGGTCTCGCACAGCGCCTCGCGGCTCATGCCGTATACCGCGGCGCTGCCGGGGCTGACATCCAGCACCTGGCCGTCGGCATCGACGATGAACACATGGTCGTGTCCGGTATGCACCAGCGCCTTCAGGGTCTGGGCCTCGATATCGTGGTCGGGCATGTCGTCTCTCGATTCACTATTGCATCGCAATTCAATAGTGAATCACCCGGAGCACGATAACAATACATTTTTGCATCGCCTTTTGTGCTAACCCATTGATTTTCCGTTGGCGAGACTTGGCATGTTTCGTGCAACTTCGTGATGGAGTACAGGCAAGTGCCACACAAAAACCGCGCTGACTGCCAGGAGAAATGCATGAGCGAGCACGACACCCCGCGCTTCAACCAACCGCTAGGTGGCAACGATATGCCACGCTTCGGCGGTCCCGCCAGCATGATGCGCCTGCCGACGCAGGTAAGCGCCCAGGGACTCGACGCCGCCTTCGTGGGCATCCCCATGGACATCGGCACCTCGAACCGGCCCGGCACCCGCCTCGGACCGCGCCAGATTCGCGATGAATCGCGCATGCTGCGCCCCTACAACATGGCCACCCGGGCAGCCCCGTTCGACAGCCTGCAGGTCGCCGATATCGGCGATGTTCCGATCAATACCTTCGACCTCAAGAAAAGCATCGGCATCATCGAGAACTTCTACCATGAGCTGCTCTCGCATGACGCCGTGCCTCTGACCCTTGGCGGCGACCACACCCTGACCTGGCCGATCCTGCGCGCCATGGCCCGCAAGCACGGTCCCGTCGGCCTGATCCACATCGACGCCCATGCCGACGTCAACGAGCACATGTTCGGCGAGGAAGTCGCCCACGGCTGCCCGTTCCGTCGCGCCCAGGAAGAAGGCCTGCTGGACAGCCAGCGCGTGGTGCAGATCGGCCTGCGGGGCACCGGCTACGCTGCCGACGACTTCGACTGGTGCCGCGAGCAGGGCTTCCGCGTCGTGACCGCCGAGCAATGCTGGCACAAGTCGCTGGAACCCCTGATGGCCGAAGTCCGCGAGCAGATGGGCGATGGCCCGGTATACGTGTCCTTCGACATCGACGGGCTCGACCCTTCGGTGGCGCCCGGCACCGGCACCGTCGAGGCCGCCGGCCTGACCATGCCGCAGGGGCTCGAGATCGTGCGCGGCGTCCAGGGCCTCAACATGGTCGGCGGCGACCTGGTCGAGGTCGCGCCGCCCTACGACCCCAGCGGCAATACCGCGCTGATGGGCGCCACCCTGCTCTACGAAATGCTCTGCGTGCTGCCCGGCGTCAAGCGCCGCTGAGCCCATGCCCCCGATACCGGGGGCCATACAACAACAAGTGGTGACACCTATGTCTGCATCCCTCGATTCCACCGCCACTGGCGGCGGCGATCCCGATAACACACGGCTGACCCCGCGCGGGCTGCTGAAATTCCTGATTCCCTCGCTGATCGGCGTCGGCATGTTCCTGGTGCCTTTCTCGACGGGCGATACCATCAATATCGGCATGGGCATGCTCGCCGACGGGCTCCAGGCCTGGCTCGGCGATGCCCTGCCCGCCATCGCCACGCTGGTGCTCTGTCTCTCTGTCCTGCTGACGTTCTACGTCAAGGCCGCCAAGCCGGGCTGGTCCCGCGAGGGCGCCCTCAACGAGCTGTTCGACGTGGCGCCGTTATGGACCGTGATGCGCGCGCTGGGGGCGCTGTTCGCGCTGATGACCTACTTTCAGGTCGGCCCCGAGTTCGTGACCGCCTCCTTCACCGGCGGCGTCATGCTCAACGACCTGGCCCCGGTGCTGCTGACGTTCTTCTTCTTCGCCGCCATCCTGCTGCCGTTTCTGGTCGACTTCGGCTTCATGGAGTTCATCGGCAGCCTGGTACGGGTGCCGTTTCGCAAGATCTTCGGGCTCCCCGGCCGCAGCGCCATCGACGCCACCGCCTCGTGGATGGGCTCCGGCACGGTGGGGGTACTGATCACCACCCAGCAATACGAACGCGGCTTCTACAACCGCCGCGAAGCCTCGGTCATCGCGACGAACTTCTCCATCGTCTCGATTGCCTTCGCGCTGCTGGTGACCAGCTTCATCGGCATCAACCACCTCTTCATCCCGTTCTACCTCACCGTCGTGGTCGCGGGCCTGGTGGCTGCCGTGATCGTGCCGCGCCTGCCGCCGCTGTCGCGCAAGCCGAACACCTACTACGAGCCGGTGGGCTGCCGCCTCGTCGAGGAACACAGCGGCTCGCAGGGCCTGTTCCGCTACAGCCTGGGCATGGCCGTCTCACGGGCCGACCAGGCCCCCGGCCCGCGCCAGCTGGTGCGGCACGCCCTGCTGAACGTGGCCGACATCTTCTTCGGCCTGCTGCCCCTGGTCATCGCCATCGGGACCGTGGCCCTGATCCTGGCCGAGTTCACGCCGCTGTTCACCTGGCTGTCCTATCCCATGGTGCCGGTGCTCGAGTGGATGCGAATCCCCGAGGCCGCCGCGGCCGCCCCGGCGACCCTGGTGGGCTTCGCCGACATGTTCCTGCCCGCCGTATTGGCCAGCGACATCGAGAGTGAACTGACCCGCTTCGTGATCGCCTGCCTGTCGCTGACGCAGTTGATCTACATGTCGGAAATCGGCGCCTTGCTGCTCAAGTCCAAGATCCCGCTCAAGCTCTGGGAGCTGGTGGTCATCTTCTTGCTGCGCACCGCCATCACCCTGCCGATCATCGTCGTGATGGGCCACTGGCTGGTCGCGTAAGGAGCGCTCCATGACACACGAGACATCCGCCTCGTCCTCCCCCCAGATCAGCTGCGCCGAGGCCCTGGTCCGGCTGCTGCGTGACCGCTACGCCGTGGACACCGTCTTCGGGATCCCCGGCGTGCATACCGTGCCGCTCTATCGCGGCCTGGAGACAGGCGGCCTGCGTCATGTCACCCCGCGCCACGAGCAGGGCGCGGGCTTCATGGCGGACGGCTACGCCCGCGCCAGCGGCAAGCCCGGGGTGTGTTTCATCATCACCGGCCCGGGCATGACCAACATCGCCACCGCCATGGGCCAGGCGCTCGCCGACTCGGTGCCCATGCTGGTGATTTCCAGCGTCAATCGTCGCGACACCCTGGGACGCGGCCAGGGTCGCCTGCACGAGCTGCCCAGCCAGCAGAACGTGCTGGCGGGCGTCAGCCGTTTCAGCCACACCCTGCTCGACCCGAGCGCCTTGCCGGAGGTGCTCGCCCGCGCCTTCGCGGTGTTCCAGTCGGCGCGCCCCGGGCCGGTGCACATCGAGATTCCCATCGATCTCTTCGAGGCCCCCATCGACCTCCCCGACACCGCCTCGCCGACACGACTGTACCGTGCCGGCGCGCATCCTGAAGGCATCGTCCTGGCGGCCGAATGGCTGCGCCAGGCGCAGGCGCCGCTGGTGCTGCTGGGCGGGGGCTGCGCGGAGGCATCAAAAGCGGCACGCACCCTGGTCGAGCATCTCGACGCACCGACCGTGACCACGATCAATGCCAAGGGCGTGCTCGGGCGCGGGCATCCCCTCGACCTCGGCGCCAACGCCACCTGGCCCGAGGTACGCGCCCTGGCACGCGATGCCGACGTCATCCTCGCCGTGGGCACGGAGCTCGGCGAAACCGATTACGACGTGGTGTTCGACGACGGCTTCACCTTGACCGGTCGCGTCATCCGCATCGACCTGGAGGCCGAGCAACTGGTGCGCAACCAGGCGACGGCCCTGGGGCTGGTCAGCGACGCCCAGGCCGCGCTGGAGGCACTGGCGGCGCATTTCCCCTCGCCGCTCGCGCGCCAGGGGGCGGCCCGCGTGCGCGCCGTGCACGAGGCGCTGGCCCTGCCGCAACGCCCGGACATGGCACCTTTCGTGCCGCTTTACACGGCCCTCGACAAGGCACTGCCGGAGGCCATTCTCGTCGGCGACTCCACGGCGCCGGTCTATGCCGGCAATCACCTCGTCGAGCGCGCGGCGCCGCGGCGTTACTTCAACGCCTCGACCGGTTACGGAACCCTGGGGTACGGCTTGCCGGCGGCGCTGGGCGCCCAGCTCGCCGCTCCCGGCACGCCGGTCGTGGCTCTGGTCGGCGACGGCGGCGCGATGTTCACCCTGAGCGAGCTGGCCACGGCCGTCGACGAAGGCCTGCCGGTCGTCGTGGTGCTCTGGAACAACAGCGGCTATGAGGAAATCCGCCGCTACATGGATGCGCATGGCGTCGCTCGCGTCGGCGTCGACCCCACGCCGCCCGACTTCCAGTGCCTGGCCGACGGGTTCGGCCTCGCCTCGCATCGGGTCGAATCCCCCGCCGCGCTCGACCTCGCGCTCAGCAAGGTCTCGCGCACCTCGCCGACGTTGATCGAGATCGACGCCGAACGCTGGCAGGCGGCACTCGACTGAGACGCCAACCGCGTCCCGAGAGCCGTCTCGGAAACAACGGTTTTCCAAAACACTACAAGGACAACACCATGGCTTTCTTCCATCGTCTGCTCGGTCAGGACACCCTCGACGACCACCAGCACAAGAGCCTCGGGGCGTTCGGCACTGTCGCCCTGTGGCTCGGCGCCAACGTCGTGGTCACCACCATCCTCACCGGCATGCTCCTGGTGCCCGATCTGCCCTTCACGACCGCCATGGGCAGCGTGCTGATCGGCTCGTTGATCGGCGCCATTCCGCTCCTGCTGGTCGGGCTGATGGGCCAGCGCACCGGCCTGCCCTCCATGGCGTTGACCCGGCGCGCGTACGGCCCGCTCGGCAGCCGGCTGATCTCGCTGGTCAACATGGGGGTACTGATCGCCTGGAGCTGGATCCAGGCCCTGCTCGCCGGCATGAGTCTCGACTACGCCATCCAGGCGACCACCGGCTACTCCAACCTGCCCTTGATGACCATCCTCTGCGAGACCGTGGTGGTCCTCATCGTGCTGCGTGGCCACCTGGGCATCGAGCGGGTCGAACGCTGGGCGGCGATGGCCATGGTGGCGCTGGCCGCCGTGGTGCTCTACCAGTTGAACCTCCACTACGATGTCTCGACCCTGCTGGACATGCCGGTCGAGGCGCGTAACGGCATCACCTTGGGCATCGCCTTCGACATCGTCATCGCCACCGCCTTCTCCTGGATCTCGTCCTCGGCGGATTACAATCGCAACTGCAAGAGCGGCGCCATCGCCGTCTGGGGCACCTACCTTGGCTACGTGATGGCCGCCATGATCGCCATGGGCCTGGGTGCCGCCGTTTCCGGGCTGTCGGTCATGAACGGCATGGAGCAGACCTACGACCCGACCCGGCTGCTCTCCGGTTTCGGCTTCGGCCTGCCCGCGGCCCTGGTCATCTTCTTCTCCGTGATGACCACCAATGTCATGGCCGTCTACAGCGCCACCCTGTCCTGCATGAACGTGTCGCCCGGCATGGCCTTCTGGAAGCCGGCGCTGATCATCGGGATCGTGACCGTCTTCGGCGCCCTGATTCCCGGCATCCTGGACCAGTTCCAGAACTTTCTGCTATTGATAGGCGCGCTGTTCATCCCGGCCTTCTCGGTGATCATCGTCGATTACTACCTGGTCGGTCGCGAGGGTTACAGCCCCGAACTGCTCAAGGCGCGTCACCAGCTGGGACGCCCCACCGCGCCGGTGGCCATCGGTGCCTACGTGATCGGCGCCGGGCTGGCCGCCTACTGGTCGCTGGTCGCGCCGCTGGCCTTCGGCGCCTCGCTGCCGGTCTTCATCATCACCGGCGGCCTCTACTGGCTCGGCGCCATGCTGTTGACCAAGTCCCGCGCCAACGCTTCACAGACCGCAGGAGAGTGACACCGATGAGACTGATGCTGGCGCAGACCGACCCCATGTGCGGCGACGTGGCCGCCAACCTGGCGTCTCTTGCGCGCCAGTGCCAGCAGGCGGTGGCGGCCGGTGCGGACCTGCTGGTCCTCCCCGAGCTCGCCCTGAGCGGCTACAACATCTTCGAGCGACTGGAGGAACTCGCCGAGCCGGTGGGCGGCCCGATCGCCCAGCGGGCCGCCGAGCTCGCCGCCGAGCACGAACTGTTCCTGCTCTTCGGCCTGGCCGAGCGGCAAGCCGACGGGCGCCTGACCAATTCCGCCGTGCTGATCGACGACCGGGGCGAGCGTATCGCCACCTACCACAAGCGCCAGCTGTGGGATCGCGAACATGCCTTCTTCGCCGCCGGCGAGGACTGCTGCGTGGTGGATACGCGCCTCGGCCGCCTCGGCCTGATGATCTGCTATGACAACGAGTTTCCCGAGGTGGCCAGGGCGCTCGCCACTCAAGGGGCTCAGGTCATCCTCTCGCCCACCGCCAACATGGTGCCCAATGCCGAGCGCCAGGTGCTGCAGATCCGGGCCCGGGCCCTCGACAACCAGTGCTTCGTCGCCTGCATCAACCGGGCCGGCGAGGAAGCCGAACTGCATTATTGCGGCAACAGCCTGATAGCGGGACCGGATGGCGAGGTTCTGGGGCGCCTCGGTGACGCGGCGGGCAGCCTGGTGGTCGACATCGACCTGAGCCGCATCGACGCAAGCCGAGCCCATCAGGACTACCTCCAGGACCTCAGGCCGATGCCGGAGACAATCGCATGAGCCGTTTCTCGCTTCCTCGAGGCGATGCCGCGAGCTGGTATCGCACCACCTCGCTCGATGACGGGATCACGCGGATCGACGAGCCCGCCATCAAGCCGTTCTACCGCTGCAATATCTGGCACGTGCGGGGCCGCGAGAGAGACTTGCTGGTGGACTTCGGGCTGGGTGCCGTGCCGCTGCGCCGGCAGGTCCCGCTGCTCAGCGAACGCGACCTGATCGCGGTGGCGAGCCACACCCACTTCGATCATATCGGTAGCGCGCACGAGTTCGACTGCTGCCATGTGCACGCCGCCGAGGCCGATATCCTGGCCGATCCGGACAACGCGCGCACCCTGGCCGACGCCTTTCTCGACGACGCCATGTTCGATGCCCTGCCGCCGGCCCCCTTCGAGCATCACCGCTACCGTATCGCCCCGCCGACGCGTATCGCCACGCTCGAGGACGGCGAGATCATCGACCTCGGCGACCGCCGTTTCGAGGTCATCCATACACCGGGGCACTCCCCCGGCGGCATCGCGCTCTGGGAGGCCGCCAGCGGTATCCTGATCTCGGGCGATCTCATCTATGACGGGCCACTGATCGAGGATGTCTATCACAGTAACGCCCGCGATTACGCCGCCAGCATGCGCCGTCTGCGCGAGTTGCCCGCGCGCGTCGTTCACGGCGGTCATTTTCCCAGTTTTTCCGGGGCACGCCTGCACGCCATGATCGATGACTGGCTGCGCGACCACGCCCTCTGAAGGAGCCAACATGCAAGCACTCGACCACCAATTCATCGATAACCGCTGGGTCGCGAGTCACGGCACTCGACGCCTGGCGGTGATGGACCCGTATCATGAGCGCCAGATCGCCGAGGTCACGGCCGGCGATGCCCGCGACGTCGAGGCGGCCGTCGAGGCGGCACGCCGTGCGCTGCCCGGATGGCATGCCCTGGGCGGCGAACGTCGCGGCGCCTATCTGAATGCGCTGGCCGACGCCCTGACGGCCCGCCGCGAAGCCCTGATGGAGCTGTCCGCGACCAACAACGGCAAGGCGCTCGCCGAGGCCGGCATCGATCTCGACGACGCCATCGCCTGCTATCGCTACTACGCACGTCAGGCCGGCGACCTGGAAGCGCGTCAGGGACGCCGCATCACCCACGACATCGAGGGCGTCGACGCCCACTGCTACGAAGATCCCGCCGGGGTGATCGGCCTGATCACGCCGTGGAACTTCCCGCTGGTGACCAGCGCCTGGAAGATCGCGCCGGCCCTGGCGGCGGGCTGCACGGTGGTCTTCAAGCCCTCCGAGGTCACGCCGCTGCCGGAACAGGCCCTCGCCGAGATCGCCCTGGAGATCGCCTTGCCGCCGGGCGTGCTCAACCTGCTGCATGGCGATGGCGACGGCATCGGCATACCGCTGACGCATCATCGCGGCATCGACAAGCTGTCGTTCACCGGCAGCAACGCCGTGGGCGAGCGCGTCATGCAGGCCGCCGCCGAGGGGAGCCGCGGCGTGTCGCTGGAACTCGGCGGCAAGTCGCCGATCCTGGTACTCGAGGATGCCGAGGTCGAACAGGCCGCCGACTGGGTCATGGCCGGCATCTATTTCAACAGCGGGCAGATTTGCTCGGCGACCTCGCGGCTGATCGTGCACGAGACCCTGGCCGAGGCGCTGTACGAGGCACTGGCCACGCGCATCGACGCCATACGCCTGGGCGATCCGCTGGGCGAGAACACCGACATGGGACCGATGACCAGCCAGCGTCAGCGCGATCGAGTCCGCGACTACCTGGCCGTCGCCGAGCGCGAGGGGCTGGATGCGGTGCGCGACGCCCGCCATCGCCAGTTGCCGTCGCAGGGCTATTTCATCGCTCCGACGCTGTATCGCGACGTGCCCACCGACAGCCGCCTGTGGTGCGAGGAGATCTTCGGGCCGGTGCTGTGCGCACGCAGTGTCGCCTCCGATGACGATGCCATCGCCCTGGCCAACGACAACGAGTTCGGCCTGGCCGCCACGGTCATCAGCGGCGATCCGCAACGCGCCCAGCGGGTCGGCCGTGCATTGCGCGCCGGCAACATCTGGTACAACAGCGAGCAGATCGTCATGCCCGAGGCCAGCTGGGGCGGCTTCGGGCGCAGCGGCATCGGCCGCGAGCTCGGTCCCTGGGGGCTGTCCGCTTATCTGGAAGTCAAGCACCTGATCGGGCCGGCATAACCGGCGCCGCGCTCGACACGCACGACGGCCGGCCCCCTTGGGACCGGCCGAAACGCAAGACGCCCCCGCCGGCATGAGCCGACGGGGGCGTCGTTGTGTGGCGAGTCAAGCGTCGCCGGGGCGGTGTTACACCCGTGTCTTGAGCTGTTGCACCAGATTCTTGTAGAGGCGCGGGGTGGCAGCCATGAGATTCTGCTCGGGGCCGACCGTGGGGCTGCCGTCCAGGCCACCCATCAGGGCGCCGGCCTCCTTGAGCAGGAGACTGCCGACGAGCTGATCCTGCTCTTCGAGACCCAGCACGAAGGCGGTATCGACACGGCCGGCGGCCAGCTGTGCGAGATCCAGGAGGCCGCTCCCCGTGCTGAGGAAGCTCTCGACCTGCGGCCCCAGCGCCTGGGTCAGGGTCAGGTAGACGGGCAGATGGCGTGTGCGCAGCCAGGTCTCCGGCAAGCCGACGGCGACGCGCGCACCTTCGACGTTGATGTGGCTCGGCACGCGGATGCGGCGACCGTTGAGCTGCGCGCCGCGTCCGCGACTGGCGAGATACTCGTCGTCGGTGAAGGGACACACGATCACCGCATGCTCGGGCCGCCCCTTGACCAGGCAGACCAGCGAGATGGCAAAGCTGGGCGATGCCACCGCCAGATTGGAATAGCCGTGGAACGGCTCGATGCGCCAGTGGAAGTCGGCGCCCTCGCCTTCGCCGTCGCGGTGCGGCGTGTAACGGCCGGAAATGCCGTGCTGCGGGTAGCTGCGACGGAACTGCGTCGCGATCACGGTTTCGGCGTTACGCGCGGTATCCTCGAGCAGCTGATCTAGCTGCCGGTCGCCACGCGCGACTTCGATACGATCACGAGCGCGCACGAACTGCTCGGCGGCACTACGCGCGGCGCGCAGTGCGAATTGAACCATGGGATGCATGATACGGGCCTGAATCTCGGAAACTGTTAAAGAACGTGGCGCATCCTAGCAGACGGGGCCCTGCACGGAAAGCGCCGCAGCCCGCAGCCCGCAGCCCGCAGCCCGCAGCCCGCAGCCATGATAGACTCGCCGTTCGTTCCTCAGTCCCGCGCCTTATTCATCATGCTCGACAAACTTCGTATCGTCCTCATCGGCACCAGCCACCCCGGCAACATCGGCGGCACCGCCCGTGCCATGCACAACATGGGGCTCGCCGACCTGGCCCTCGTCGCGCCGCGCTGCGAGGTGTACGGCTCGGAATCCCACGCGCGTGCCTCCGGCGCCGATGCGCTGGTCAGCAACGCCCGCGTGCATGCCACCCTCGAGGAAGCCGTCAGCGACTGCACCTTCGTGGTCGGCGCCAGCGCACGTGTGCGCCACCTGCCCTGGCCCATGCTCACGCCCCGCGCGCTCGGCGAGCGTCTGCCCCGGGAGTGCGCGCCGGAGAACGCACGGGCCGCGCTGGTCTTCGGCCGCGAGGACAGCGGCATGACCAACGGCGAGCTGCAACGCTGTCATGCGCATGTGCACATCCCCACCAACCCCGACTTCAGCTCGCTCAACCTCGCCGCAGCGGTCCAGGTGCTCGCCTACGAGTGCCGTCTGGCGTTTCTGGGCAGCGACGCAGAAGATACCGAGACGCCCTTCGGCGTCGAATGGGACAACCCCCCGGCCACGCACGACGACCTGGAGCGTTTCTTCGAGCATCTGGAGCGCACCCTGATCGATATCGACTTCCACGACCCGGACAACCCGCGCCAGCTGATGGCACGCCTGCGGCGGCTCTTCCTGCGCACGCATATCGACAGCATGGAAATGAACATCCTGCGCGGCATCCTCGGTGCCGTGAACAAGCAGAGCCGCGCCCTGGCGGCACGCAAAGACGGCGACGGGAATGGTTGACCGCGTTACTGGGTTTTCCCATAATGCGATCACGCTTCAGGCGATGGGTCCCCCACGGATCGCATGTGCCGCCTGGTCAACCGCTCTTTCACCGCTGCCCGACCGACTCGACTTATGCGCTTGACGACCAAGGGACGCTACGCCGTCACCGCGATGCTGGACCTGGCGTTGCATGCCGATGCCGGCCCCATCAGCCTCGCCGACATCTCGAAACGCCAGGCGATTTCGCTGTCCTATCTGGAACAGCTGTTCGCCAGGCTCAAGCGCGCCGCGCTGGTCAAGAGCGTGCGCGGCCCCGGTGGAGGCTATCTGCTGGCCCACGGCGCGAACGCCATTTCGGTGGCCTCGGTGATCGGCGCGGTGGACGAGTCGGTGGACGCCACGCGTTGCCAGGGCCTGTCGGATTGCCAGCAGGGCGATACCTGCCTGACACACCACTTGTGGTGCGACCTGTCAGACAAGATTCACGGCTTTCTCGACGCCATCACGCTCGCCGAGCTGGTCGAGCGTCAGGAAGTCCGCGATATCGCCGCGCGCCAGCATCAGCGCGTGGCAACGGACACGATCAGTACCGATACCATCAGCATCGCCCCGCAGTGACCCTGCGTGGCGACAGGCGTCAGCGCCATCAGCGATACGAGCCGTCATGACCTCACCCGTGTACCTCGATTATGCCGCCACCACGCCCGTCGACCCGCGGGTCGCCGAGTTGATGGCGCGTCACCTGACACTCGATGGCGTTTACGCCAATCCCGCCTCGCGCAGCCACATGCCCGGCTGGCTGGCCGAACAGGCGGTGGAAAGCGCCCGGCGTCAGGTCGCCGACCTGATCGCGGCCGACCCGCGTGAAATCGTCTGGACCAGCGGCGCCACCGAAGCGGACAACCTCGCGCTGATCGGCTTCATGCGGGCCAACCGCGCACGCGGCCGGCACCTGGTGACCTCGCGCATCGAGCACAAGGCGGTCGTCGACACCGCCACGGCCCTCGAGGCCGAGGGCTTCGAGGTGACCTGGCTGACGCCCGGCGCGGATGGCCGCGTGACGCCCACGCAGCTCAACGATGCCATGCGCGAGGATACCGTGCTGGTCTCGCTGATGGCCGTCAACAACGAGCTGGGCAGCATTCACGACCTGGCCGCGCTCGCCGAAGTGACCCATGCCGGTGGCGCAGTCCTGCATGTCGATGCCGCCCAGGCCACCGGCAAGATCGCGCTCGACGTCGGCGCCCTGGGCATCGACCTGATGTCGATGTCGGCGCACAAGACCTACGGCCCCAAGGGCGTGGGCGCGCTTTACGTCCGGCGCAGCCCCGACATCCGCCTCGAGGCCTTGATCCACGGCGGCGGCCATGAGCGCGGCATGCGCTCGGGCACCCTGCCCACGCACCAGATCGCCGGCATGGGGGAAGCCTTCTCCCTGGCGGCCGATGAGCTCGAGCGCGATCGCGACAGGAGCCTGGCGCTGCGGCAACGCTTTCTCGACGGGCTCGACGACTGCGCGGGCATCCATTGCAACACGGCACTCGACGTCTCGGTGCCCAACATCGTCAACCTGGCATTCGAAGGCGTCGATGGCGAATCGCTGCTGATGGCACTGCGCGCGCTGGCGGTCTCGACCGGCTCGGCGTGCAACTCGGCGAGTGTCGAGCCATCCTATGTATTGAAAGCCATCGGGGTGGATCGCATCCTCGCGCTGTCGTCCATACGCTTCAGCTTCGGACGCTTCACCACCGAGGCCGACATCGACACCGCGACCGCCGAACTTCGTCACGCACTCGGCGCCCTGCGCCAATGAATCGATGTCGCCGCGCCCACCGCGTGGCGACGCTCGCAAGGAGGTCATCATGGCTAACATTCGCATCAGCCCCGCCGCCGCCGACCAGATCCAGCACGTGCTCGCCGAGCGCGGCAATGGCCTGGGGCTACGCGTGGCCGTCAAGCCCAGCGGCTGCTCCGGGTACAGCTACGTACTCGACATCGCCGACGAGATCGGCGACAACGACGTGCCGTTCGAAGACCATGGCGTCAAGGTGCTCGTCGACAAGGAAGCCCTGACCATCCTCGACGGCACGGAAGTGGATTACGTCAGCGAAGGGCTCAACCGCTACTTCCGTTTCAACAATCCCAACGCCACCGACCAGTGCGGCTGCGGGGAAAGCTTCAACGTCTAGCACGTCGCAGGGACGTGCGCCACGTCCCACGACACGCTACAATGGCGCGATTTTTCGACATCCGTCGAGCGTCATGCAACGCGTCGCCCCGAGCGGCGCGTTGCCGTCTCGACCCAGACCATCGCTTTCCGTCACGGAGAATTTGACCTCATGGCCAACGAACGCACCCTGTCCATCATCAAGCCCGACGCCGTCGCCAAGAACGTCATCGGCGAAATCGAAAGCCGCTTCGAAAAGGCCGGCCTGAAAATCGTCGCCGCCAAGATGCTGCAGCTTTCCCAGGCGCAGGCCGAAGGGTTCTACGCCGAGCACAAGGAACGCCCCTTCTTCGGCGACCTGGTCGGCTTCATGACGTCCGGGCCGGTGATCGTGCAGGTGCTGGAAGGCGAGAATGCCATCGCCGCCAACCGTGATCTGATGGGCGCCACCAATCCCAAGGAAGCCGCCGCCGGCACCATCCGCGCCGACTTCGCGCAGTCCATCGACGCCAATGCCGTGCACGGCTCCGACTCGCCGGAATCCGCCGAGCGCGAGATTGCTTACTTCTTCGGCAACGAAGAGATCTGCGCACGCTGATCGCTTCGCGCGGGGGCCGCGAGGCCCCCGCACCGCCATCCACCGAGCGTACGACCCACCATGACCCTCGATACCGTCACGCCCCGTACCAACCTTCTCGGCCTTACCCGCGAGGAGATGGAGTCCTTCTTCGTTTCGCTGGGCGAGAAGAAATTCCGCGCCGCGCAAGTGATGAAGTGGATCCATCACGAAGGCTGCGCCGACTTCGCGTCGATGACCAACCTTTCGAAGGCGCTGCGCACGCGTCTCGAGGAGCTCGCCGAAATACGCGGGCCACGTGTGGTCTACGAGGGCACCTCGCAGGACGGTACCCGCAAGTGGGTGCTCGAGGTCGAGGACGGCAGCTACGTGGAAACCGTGCTGATCCCGGCCGAGGGCGGCAAGCGTCGGACGCTGTGCGTTTCCTCCCAGGTCGGCTGCTCGCTGGACTGCAGTTTCTGCTCCACCGGCAAGCAGGGGTTTCAGCGCAACCTCACCAGCGCCGAGATCATCGGCCAGGTGTGGGTGGCCAGCAACAGCTTCGGGGCACGCCGGGACACCACCAATCGTCCGGTCACCAACGTGGTGATGATGGGCATGGGCGAGCCGCTGCTCAATTACGACAACGTCGTGCCGGCCATGAAGCTGATGCTCGACGATAACGGTTACGGGCTTTCCAAGCGCCGCGTCACGCTGTCGACCTCCGGCGTGGTGCCGAAACTCGATCAGCTCGGCGACGAGCTCGACGTGAGCCTGGCAGTGTCGCTGCATGCCGCCAACGACGAGCTGCGCAACGAACTGGTGCCGTTGAACCGCAAGTACAACATCGCCACCTTGCTCGACGCCTGCCGTCGCTATCTCGCCAAGTGCGACGACACGCGCATGCTGACGATCGAGTACACCCTCATCAAGGACGTCAACGATCAGCAGCATCATGCCGAGGAGCTCGCGGCCCTGCTCGCCGACCTCCCCAGCAAGATCAACCTGATCCCTTTCAATCCGTTTCCCCACTCGGGCTACGAAAAGCCTTCGCGCAATCAGGTCATGCGCTTTCAGCAATGGCTGTACGATCTCGGCTACACGGCCCTCGTACGCACCACGCGCGGCGACGACATCGACGCCGCCTGCGGCCAGCTGGTGGGACGCGTGAAGGATCGCACCAAGCGGCACGAGCGTTACATCCAGTCCATCCAGCTCGACGCTGATTGAGCCTTGCCTTGACTTCGCCAGGGTGCGGCGCTTTGATGGGACACTTCCAGACGACGAAATCCATCGCCTCGCACCGTTTGACGCCATTGTTTCGAGAGGGCCCCATGACGCGTCGCCATCGTCCACCTTCGATCCGCTCGTTGAGTGCCGCGATGTCGCTCGTCTGGCTATTGGGCGGCTGCGCCGTGCAGGTCGAAAGCGCATCGCCCTACGCGCCGCCGGATACCGGCGAAGCGGTCTCCGCCTATACCGACCTGGGGCTGGCCTATCTCCGGCGCGACAACCTCTCTCGCGCGCGACGCGCGCTCGAACACGCCCTCGAACTTGGGCCTCAGGACCCGCAGGCCCTGGAAGGCATGGCCCTCCTCCATCAGCGTCAGAAAGAACCCGCACTCGCCGAGGAGTTCTTCGAACGTGCGCTGGAAGCCGACACTGATTATACTCGCGCGCGCAATAACTACGCCGCATTGCTGTACGATGAGGGCAAGCTCGACGCCGCCTGCCGGCAGTTGCGGATAGCGGCGCAAGACATGACATACGACAATCGCGCCCAGTTGCTCGCCAACCTGGGGCGCTGCCGATTCGAGCAGGGCGATCTCGAGGCCGCACGGCGTCCGCTGGAACAAGCGCTGGCCTACGACTCGCGAGACACGCAAAGCCTGCTCCTGTTGGCAAGACTCGACCATACGCAGGGTCACGATGAACGTGCCTGGGAACGCCTGCAGCGTTTCTTTACCCTGGCCGATGCGACTCCGGACAGTCTCGAACTGGCGAGCGAAATCGCTCGCGCAAGAGGCGACCAGGAAGCCGCGGCCTTTTATCATCGGCAGCTCGACGGTTCCTGAGGCATGATCCGACCACCCGAATTCGAGAAGGATGCTCTGGCATGAGCGACACTCACGAACAACACGATCCCCACGCTCCCACGACCGGACACGAACCGCCGGGCACCCAACTCCGGCGCGAGCGTGAACGACAGGGATTGTCCCTCGAGGAAGTCGCCGAGCAGCTCAACCTGCGGCCCGCCGTGGTCAAGGGCCTGGAAGAAGACCAGTACGATCAGGTCCCGATCGCCACTTATCGGCGCGGTTACCTGCGCGCCTACGCCAAGTTGCTGGGCGTCGACGACAAGCGCGTGGCGCAGGCCTACGACGCGCTCCACGGCCGCGACGATCTCGATCGTACGGTGACCCCGGCCTATCGGTCGCAGCCCCCGTCACGACTCGGTGCCTGGGTCTTCAAGCTGGTCACGCTGCTGATCGTGCTCGGCCTCATCGGCCTGACGCTGCTGTGGTGGCAAAGCCGTGAAGGCAATGAGTTCTTCGGGCTGGGAGATGGCGCTTCCGTGTCGATGGAAACCACCCAGGACGGTGACGTCACCCAGGAAGGTGGCGGCGATGCCGCGGTCGCCGAAAGCGCCACCGGCGACGCCGGCGCCTCGCCGTCGGCCACCGCCTCCGCGGACGAGCAGGGGAGTCTGCCACCGCTGCCCGAGAACGACAGCGAACTGGGGCTGGTCGACGACGACACCACGGACGCCGAGGCAGAAGCACCGGCGGCCGACGCCTCCCAGGAGGCAGGCACGGCCGGCACGGATGGCGCATCACCGGAGGCGGCCGAGCTGGCCACCACGGCGAATGCCGGCGTTCCGGAAGACACCGACACCGCGGCGGACGATAGCGCCGCGGAAACCGCCGACCCCAACCGCTTGACGCTGACCTTCAACGAGCAGTCATGGACCGAGATCTATGATGCCGACAACCAACGCCTGCTGGCGGGATTGCAGGATGCCGGCACCCAGGCCCAGGTCGAGGGTACGCCACCGTTTCGCCTCACCGTGGGCAATGCCACCGGCGTCGAAATCAGCTATCGAGACGACAACGTCGACTTGAGCGAGCATACCGGCAGCAACAACGTCGCCCGCTTCACCTTGGGAGAGTGATACGCCCATGCATATGCAATCTCCGATCCAACGGCGCAAGTCGCGCCAGATTCATGTCGGGCACGTCCCCGTCGGTGGGGACGCCCCCATCGCCGTGCAAAGCATGACCAATACCGACACGCTGGATGTCGACGCCACCGTCGCGCAGATTCGTCAGCTCGAGGCAGCGGGCGCGGACATCGTGCGCGTCTCGGTGCCCACCATGGATGCCGCCGAGGCCTTCGGCCAGATCAAGCGCCAGGTCTCGGTGCCCCTGGTGGCCGACATCCACTTCGATTACAAGATCGCCCTGCGCGTGGCCGAGCTGGGCGTCGACTGTCTGCGCATCAACCCCGGCAACATCGGCCGCGAGGACCGCGTGCGTGCAGTGGTCGATGCCGCACGGCATCACGGCATTCCCATTCGCATCGGCGTCAACGCCGGGTCGCTGGAAAAGGACCTGCAGAAGAAATACGGCGAACCCACGCCGGAGGCGCTGGTCGAATCCGCCATGCGCCATATCGAGCACCTCGATCGCCTCGACTTCCAGGACTTCAAGGTCAGCGTCAAGGCATCGGACGTGTTCATGGCGGTGGCCGCCTATCGCCAGCTCGCCCAGCGCATCGACCAGCCGCTGCACCTCGGCATCACCGAGGCCGGTGGCCTACGGTCGGGCACGGTCAAGTCCTCGATCGGCCTGGGGCTGCTGCTGATGGAAGGCATCGGCGACACCATCCGCGTCTCGCTGGCCGCCGACCCGGTCGAGGAGATCAAGGTCGGCTATGACATGCTCAAGAGCCTGCGCCTGCGCAGCAAGGGCATCAACTTCATCGCCTGCCCGAGTTGCTCGCGGCAGAATTTCGACGTCATCGGCACCATGAACGCCCTCGAGGAACGCCTCGACGACATCATGACGCCCCTCGACGTCTCGGTCATCGGCTGCGTGGTCAACGGGCCCGGCGAAGCCAAGGAAAGCGACATCGGTCTGACCGGCGGCGATCCGGCCAACCTCGTCTACATCGACGGCAAGCCGGCCAGCAAGCTGCGCAACGACCACCTGGTCGACGACCTGGAAGCACTGATCCGCGACAAGGTCCGCGAAAAAGAAGCCCGCGAACGCGATACCATCGCGCGCGAGGCATGACGCGCGCCGCTCGCGCCCCGTAACCGGTTCAGGAGTCAGCATTGAGCAACAAGATCCAGGCCATCCGTGGCATGAACGATCTGCTACCGGAGCAGTCGCCTGTCTGGCAGTATTTCGAGCGCCAGATCCAGCATCTCATGCAGCGCTATGGGTACAACGAGATTCGCACGCCGATTCTCGAGCAGACCGCCCTGTTCAAGCGCTCGATCGGCGAAGTCACCGATATCGTCGAAAAAGAGATGTACACCTTCGAGGACCGCAACGGCGACAGCCTGACGCTGCGGCCCGAGGGCACCGCCAGCTGCGTGCGCGCCGCACTGGAGAATGGCCTGCTGTACAACCAGACCCAGCGGCTGTGGTACCAGGGTCCCATGTTCCGCCATGAGCGTCCCCAGAAAGGCCGCTATCGGCAATTCCACCAGGTCGGCGTGGAAGCCTACGGCATGCTGGGGCCGGACATCGATTTCGAGATGATCCTGCTCAGTGCGCGGCTGTGGGATGCCCTGGGCCTGATGCCGCACGTCCGCCTGGAACTCAATTCCCTGGGCTCCAGCGAGGCGCGGGCCGCCTATCGCGACGCCCTGGTCGCGTATTTCGAGGCCCATGCCGAGGTGCTCGACGAGGACTCGCGGCGCCGCCTGACCAGCAATCCGCTGCGCATCCTCGACTCCAAGAATCCCGACATGGCCGAGATGCTCGAGGCCGCGCCGCGCCTCATGGATCATCTCGACGACGAGTCGCGGGCGCACTTCGAGCAATTGACCGCCATGCTCGACGCGGCCGGCATCGATTACGTCATCAACCCGCGCCTCGTGCGTGGGCTGGACTATTACAGCCGAACCGTGTTCGAGTGGACCACCCAGGCGCTGGGCAGTCAGGGCACGGTATGCGCCGGCGGACGTTACGATGGCCTGGTCGAGCAGCTCGGCGGCAAGCCCACGCCCGGCGTCGGCTTCGCCATGGGAGTCGAGCGTTTGATCCTGCTGCTCGAGACCCTGGACCTCGTGCCCGAGGCCGCGCGCTCGCGTCCCGACGTCTATCTCACGGCCATGGGCGACACCGCCAGCCGTGAGGCAATGCTGCTGGGCGAGCATCTGCGTGATGCCCTTCCCGAGATGCACTTGCAGGTCCATTGCGGGGGTGGCAGTTTCAAGAGCCAGATCAAGAAGGCCGACAAGAGCGGTGCCCGTATCGCCTTGATGCTCGGTGACGACGAGATCGCCAGCGGCAGCGTCGGCATCAAGTTCCTGCGCGAGGATCGCGAGCAGGAAAGCGTGGCTCGGGAGGCGCTGGCGGCCCGTCTCCAAGCGCTTCTCGCCGAAGACTGAGGACGCCCCGGGGCGTATCGCACGAACAGCCATTGAAGGAGACCGCCCGTGGCGGAGCTTAGCACCGAAGACGAACAGCTTGAGACGCTCAAGCGCTGGTGGAAGGAATACGGCAAGGCGATCATCGCCGGGGTAGTGCTCGCCGGAGCGGGCGTCTTCGCCTGGAATGCCTGGCAGGACTATCAGACCTCCCAGGCGGAAGCCGCCTCGCAGCGCTATCAGCAGCTCACGCTGCTGATGCAGCAGGACACCCTGAGCGACGCGCAGCGCGAACAGGCCACCGACATGATCGATGCCCTGGTCAACGAGCACGGCGGCACGCTCTATGCCGATTTCGCCGAGTTGATGCGCGCGCGCCTGGCCATCCAGGCCAACGAGCTGGAGAGCGCCCGCGACACGCTGCAAGCCTTTGCCGCCAACAGCGACGACGGCTATCTCACCGGGCTGGCGCGTCTCAACCTGGCCCGCGTGCAGATCGCCATGGACGACGCGCAGGGCGCACTGTCGACCCTCGAGAACGACGTGCCCGCCACGCTCAAGGCACAGGCCGCCGATATTCGCGGCGATGCCTACGTGGCACTCGAGCAGCCCGATCAGGCACGCCAGGCCTACCAGGACGCTCTCGCCCGCGCCGAGGATCAGGACCAGCCCCTGTTCGGCGTACGGCTCAAGCTCGACAATCTCGGTGTAGAGGACGCCAGTTGATGAAACCGACCCACTTTCTGTTACCGGCCGCGCTCACCTTGTCCGCCTTGCTGGCGGGGTGTTCAGGCAATGTCGAGCCGCAATATCCGCCCAAGGCCCTGCAGGACTTCTCGCCCTCGGCGACGCTCGACGAGCGCTGGTCGGCCTCGGTCGGCGACGGTCTGGGGCGTGCACGCTATCCCCTGATGCCGCTGCTGGCCGACGGCACGCTCTATGCCGCGGATGCCGACGGCCTGCTGCGCGCCTTCGACGCGGACAGCGGCGACACGCGCTGGGAAGTGCGCTTCGATACCCCGTTGTCCAGCGGCATGACCAACGACAGTGCGCGCCTCTACGCCGGCACCCGCAACGGCGAGGTCATCGCCATCGACCGTGACGACGGCAGCGAAGCCTGGCGCGCGCGCGTCTCCAGCGAGGTGTTGGCGGCACCGCAGGTCAACAGCGAACTGGTCGTGGTGCAGAGCGCCGACGGCACCGTGACCGCGCTGGACCGCCTCTCCGGCGAGGAAGAGTGGACCTACAGCAGCAGCCAGCCGTCCCTGACCCTGCGCGGTACGGGCACGCCACGCGTCATCGAACCGGTCTCGTTCGTCGGCTTCGCCAATGGCCGCCTGGTCACCCTGGACAACCGCAGCGGCCAGCCGTTGTGGGACATGCGCGTCGCCGTGCCGCAAGGGCGCACCGAAGTGGATCGCCTCGTCGACCTCGACGGCCAGCCGGTTCTCTCGCCGGACGGCCGCCTGTTCGTCACCAGCTACAACGGGCGGGTCATGGCGCTCGAAGCCACCAGCGGCGAAGTGATCTGGTCACGCGACGAGTCCAGTTATCTGACGCCCCTGCGCGTCGGCAACTACCTCTTCACCGTCAACGAAGCCAGCCACGTCCTGGCGCTCGACGTCGACAGCGGCCGCGTGCTGTGGGAATCCGACGCCCTGGAAGGCCGCGACCTGACCGCCCCGGCGTTCGTCGACGGCAAGCTGGCACTGGGCGATTACCAGGGCTACGTGCACCTGCTGGACGCCACCGACGGGTCGGTCGTGGGACGCACCGAACTCGGCGGCGATGGTATCAGCGTACCTCTGCTGGCCGATTCACAGCGTCTCTACACGCTCGCCAACGATGGGGAACTCGCCGCCTACGACGTCGAGACCGTCGACGACTGAGCCGAGTCCGCTCCCTCTGCGTACCGGGCACCTCGACGCGAGGTGCCCGTGTCATTTGTGGGCCCCGCCGGCCAGCAATGCTAGAATCACCCCCAGCGACAGCGTGGCGCTCGCGTCACGCACTTGGCGCGCGGTATCGCGCGACAGCCTCACTCACCGCTTCCGTTCGCCGGTTTACGAGACAACATGAATCCCGTCATCGCCCTGGTAGGCCGACCCAATGTCGGCAAGTCGACCCTCTTCAATCGCCTGACCCGCACGCGCGACGCGCTGGTCGCCGACTTCCCCGGCCTGACGCGTGACCGCAAGTACGGCAATGGCGTTCTCGGCGACAAGACCTACACCGTCATCGATACCGGCGGCATCAGCGGCAACGAGGAAGGCCTCGACGCCGCCATGGCCGAGCAGTCGCTGCTGGCCATCGACGAAGCCGACATCGTGCTGTTCATGGTCGACGGACGCACCGGGCTCAATGTCGCCGACGAGGCCATCGCCAATCACCTGCGCGTCAATCAGAAGAAGACCTGGCTGGTGGTCAACAAGACGGACGGGCTGGAAGAGCACTCGGCAATGGCCGAGTTCTGGCGGCTCGGCCTGGGCGACCCGCGTCCCATCGCCGCCGCGCACGGGCGCAACGTCACCAGCTTGATCGACGAGGTCCTGGCGCCCTTCCCGCCGCGTGAAGCCAACGCCGCACCACCGGATCTCAGCAATGGCATCCGCATCGGCGTCATCGGACGGCCCAACGTGGGTAAGTCGACGCTGGTCAATCGCCTGCTGGGCGAAGATCGGGTGGTGGTATACGACGAAGCCGGTACCACCCGCGACGCCATCGAGATTCCCTTCGAGCGCCGGGGCAAGCCCTACGTGCTGGTCGATACCGCCGGCGTGCGCCGACGCAAGAACGTCAGCGAGGCGGCCGAGAAATTCTCGATCATCAAGACGCTCGAGGCCATCAAGGCCTGCCACGTGGCCATCATGGTACTCGACGCCCGTAGCGGCCTGGTCGAACAGGACCTGCACCTGCTCGATTACGTGCTGAGCAGCGGCCGCGCTCTGGTTCTGGCGGTCAACAAGTGGGATGGACTCGAACAGGAAGCCAAGGACAAGATGCGCGCCGCGATCAAGCGACGCCTGGGCTTCGCCGATTATGCCGAGATGCATTTCATCTCGGCGCTGCACGGCACCGCGGTGGGCGATCTCTACCCGTCCATCACCCGTGCCTTCGATTCGGCCAACAGCCACTGGTCGACCAACCGCCTGACCACCATCCTGCAGGATGCGGTGAGCGAGCATCAGCCGCCCTTGATCCACGGCCGTCGCATCAAGCTGCGCATGGCCCACCAGGGCGGCAGCAACCCGCCGATCATCGTGGTCCACGGCAATCAGACCGGCTCGCTCCCCGAGGCCTACAAGCGCTACCTGACCAATACCTTCCGCAAGGTTCTCAAGGTGCGCGGCACGCCGCTGCGCTTCGAGTTTCGCTCGGGCAAGAACCCCTACGACAGCAACCCCGACGCGAGCGATCGCGAGAAGGCCAAGCAACGCGAACTGGGGCGTACGCGCGAGGCACGCAAGAACCGCCGCTGACGCCCGTCAGCCCTCGGCGAGGACGCAATTGCGTCCCGCCAGCTTGGCGCGATACAGCCGACGCCCCACCACATCGAGCCCCGATTCGACGCTTTCCGCCTCATGCAGGCTCGCCACCCCGGCGGAAAACGTCACGTCGATGTCGGCATGCTCGCCGAGCGGCTGCGCCTGGAACTGCAGACGGATACGCTCGATGGCGCGCTGCGCGTCCTCGGGATCGCAATGCGGCAGGACCACGCAGAACGCTCCCCCGGTGTAACGCCCCACGTGATCGATGAACCGCAACTGCTGGGTCAGCCGCTCCGCCAGCTGACGAATCGCGTAGTCGCCGCTGGTGTGACCGTGCCGGGCATTCAGCGCCCCCAGCCTGTCGAGATCGATCAATGCCAGGCTGGTCGGGGCCCCGCTGCGCCGGGCGCGAGCGAATTCGACCTCCAGCAGTTCCTGCAGGGCCTCGTAGGTCAGCACGCCGGTCATGCCGTCGCGCCCCATGGCCTGACGCGAGCGACGTGCGCGCTGGGCGTGGGACACTACCGTCGCGACCAGGGCGTCGTCATCCACCGGCTTGCCCAGGAAGTCATCGCCGCTGCGCGTCAGCGCCAGTTTGCTCACGTCGCTGCCCGCCGCGAGGTAGACGACGGGCAGATGCCGCCAGGCCTCCTCGAGCCGCATCACCTGGACCAGATCGCGACCGCTGCAGCCCGGCAGGCGCGTATCCACCAGCGCCAGGTCGGGCCGTTCCTCGCGCAGCACGGTCAAGGCGTCGGCGGGCGCATTCACGACCCACGACTCGATCCCCACGCCCGCCAGCACCAGGCGATAGTGCTCGGCCAGCTCGATATCGTCGTCGACGATCAGCACGCGCAGGGGCGACGCCACCGGCCCGGGCAGCAACTGTTGCACGCGTCGGTCGATCAACGACACGTCCAGCGGGGGCATGAAATACCCCTCGGCACCAAGACGCACCGCCTCCAGACGCGCGGTGAATGCATCGTCCCCGCCCATCACCAGCAAATGCGGTCGCGGTGCAGGCCAGGCGGTCCACTCGTCGCACCACCGCTGACGCGACATGCCTTGTTCGTCGATCACCAGCACGTCAGGCGCCCAGGCGATCGAGGCGGCGACCTCGTGCATGGCGAAGGTACGGCAGGTGTATCCCAGCGCGTCCAGCGACGCCGCCAGGGCTTCTCCCCGGCCTCTGTCCTCGCCCAGCAACGCCAGACGCGTGGGCAGCGTCTCGCCGGGCGCCGCCGAGACCGAGGCATCGCCCCGCTCGGGAAGCGTCGCGGCTCCCTGCTGCAAGCGCGGCAGCAATGCCGCCAGCGTATAGGGCGCCGGCAGCAGGTCGCCATCGAGCCAGTCACGGATCTGGCGTGCCACATTGCCACAGGTCTCGCTCAAGCTCTCATGCCCGAAGGTGCCGGCGGAGTCCGCGATACGCTGCAAGGCGTCGCAGAGCGCTTCCAGTTCCGCCATGTCGGCGGCGCCGGCGCGCGCGCTCATCTCGTCGACCTCCGCCAGCACCGTCTGCACGTCATCCTGCAGCCGCTCGGCATACCGAACCTGCAGTGCCTCGAGGCGCTGCTTGCGCTCGCTGTCGTGCATCGTGCTTCCTCCCTGACCATGGCGACGTCACGTCGGCGACGTCATGAACGCGCGTCTTCCTGTGCCGCTCCGACCCACTGGCAAGCGAACTGCCAGGCGGCGCGTCCACTGCGTACTCCCCGCAAGGTAGCAAAGCGTACCGCTTCGACACGCGCCTGCTCGCTCCAGTCGGCCTCGCTTCCCAGATGATGCACCCAGTGTCGGCACGCATCGAGATAGGTGTCCTGATTGAACGGGTGAAAAGCTAACCACAAGCCGAAGCGATCGGAAAGCGAGATGCGTTCCTCGACCGCGTCGCCATGATGGAGTTCGCCGTCGACCAGCCGGGTATCCTGATTGTCGGCGAGCGACTCGGGCAGCAGATGCCGCCGATTGGAGGTGGCGTAGAGCAGCACGTTTTCCGGCGGTCCCGTCAGGGTCCCGTCGAGCACGCTCTTGAGGGCCTTGTAGGCGTCATCGTGTCCTTCGAAGGAGAGATCGTCGCAGTAGACGATGAAGCGCTGCGGGGCGTCGCGCAGCCGCTGCACCAGGCCAGGCAGCCCCACGAGGTCGTGCCGGTCGACCTGGATCAAGCGCAGGCCTTCGGGCGCCAGGGTGTTGAGCATTGCCCTCACCAGCGACGACTTGCCGCTGCCGCGGGCGCCCCAGAGCAGCGCATGGTTCGCCGGGCGGCCGTGCAAAAAGGCGCGCGTATTGGCCAGCAACGCCGTCTTTTGGCGCTCCACCCCCACCAGGTCGTCCATCGTGACGCCATCACGCGCGGCCACCGGCATCAACTGCCCGCCCAGGGCGTTGCGCTGCCAGAGCGCCGCCACATCGCGCGACCAATCGACGCTGGCAGGCTCCGGCGGCAGCCAGGCCTCGACACGATCCAACACCTTGAGCAGGCGCTGCGCTAGCTCGGCATCCATCCTCTCACTCCTGTCGCTGTTCGGTCCGGGGACATGCACCGCGAGGGAGGTTGACCCAACGCGGCATCGGGGTATCTTGGAGCCGTTTGGTCATCGGGTCCAGAACCCATCAGGAGACTCTCATGCAAAGGACGTTGCCTTCCCGTCTACGTACGCCGCTTGCCATCGGCCTCATCGGTGCCACGCTGGCCGCGTGCAGCACCTCGCCGCTGGGGCGCAACCAGTTGGCGTTCTTCTCCGACGAAGAACTCCAGCAGATGGGCCAGCAAAGCTTCGCGCAATATCAGCAGGAACTGCCGGAAGTCGGCGGCGCCACCTACGACTACGTGCAATGCGTCGCCGACGCCATCACCGACGAAGTCCCCGCCGATGCGGGCATCGCGACCTGGGAAGTCAAGGTCTTCAAGGACGATTCGGCCAACGCCTTCGCCCTGCCGGGAGGCTATATCGGGGTCAACAGCGGGCTGCTCGACGTCACCGAGAACCAGGATCAACTGGCCGCCGTCATCGGCCACGAAGTGGCCCACGTATTATCCGACCACGCCAACGAGCGCGTATCGACGCAGGCTGCCACGCAAACCGGATTATCGATCCTGCAATCCGCCGCCGGCCTGCAGGGTGCCACCGGCGAACAGCTCATGGGGCTGCTCGGCGCGGGCGCCCAGTACGGCGTGATTCTCCCCTTCTCGCGCAAGCAGGAATCGGAAGCCGACAAGCTCGGCCTCGACCTGATGGCCGAGGCCGGCTTCAATCCCAATGCCAGTATCGAACTGTGGCAGAACATGGCCGCGCAGAGTCAGGGCCAGCCGCCGGAATGGTTGTCCACCCACCCCAGCAACGAAGCCCGCATGCAAGGGTTGCGCGAGCGCATGAACGAGGCCATGCCGCTCTACGAACAGGCCCGGGCCAACGGCCAGCGGCCCGACTGCCGACGCTGAAAAGCGGCCCGGCACCGCGCTGCCGGGCCCGGTCGCATCATAGTTCGCGGCGCAGCGTTTCGCGTACCGGCGCGGTATCCGGACGCACCTGGCGCCACAGAAAGAACGATTCGGCGGCCTGCTCGATCAGCATGCCCAGGCCATCGATGCCGCGCCCGCCATGTGCCGCCGCCCACTGCAGAAAGACCGTCGGCTCGGCGGCATACATCATGTCATAGGCCACGCCGTCGGCGGCCAGCAAGGTATCGGGCAAGGGTGGCAACTCACCGCCCAGCGAGGCGCTGGTGCCGTTGATGATCACGTCAAAGGCGCCGTCGAGTTCCGCGTAGCCGCCGCCCGTCACACGCCCCTCCGGCGAGGCCTCCTCGGCGAGGCGCACGGCTTTCGATGCCGTGCGATTGGCGATGTGCAGGCAACGCGGGGCCTTGGCCAGCAACGGGTCGAGCACGCCGCGCACCGCGCCGCCGGCGCCGAGTATGAGAATCCTCGCCCCCTCGAGTGCCACCCCGTGCGCCTCCAGGTCGCGCACCAGTCCCACTCCGTCGGTGGTGTCGGCATAGGTGCGACCGTCCCGCCCCCGCACCAGCGTGTTGACGGCGCCCGCGCGGCGGGCGCGCTGGCTGAGCACGTCCGCCAGCCGGAAGGCATCCTCCTTGAACGGCACGGTGACATTGGCCCCGCACCCGCCGGCCGCCACGAAGGCGTGCCAGGCCCCGGCGAAATCCTCGCGGGGCGCCTCGATGGCCTCGTAGGTCATGGCCTGCCCGCACTGCTCGGCGAACAGCGCATGAATGCGCGGCGAGCGGGAATGCGCGACGGGGTTCCCGAAGACGCAGTAGCGATCATCGCTCATGCCTCTGCCTCCTCGAGCCACTCGCGCGGCGTCAGGAACTCGTCGGCCAGACGCGCCTCGGGGCTGCCCGGCTCGGGGGTCCAGCAATACTGCCACTGGGCCAGCGGCGGCATCGACATCAGAATCGACTCGGTACGGCCACCGCTTTGCAGGCCGAACAGGGTGCCCCGGTCCCAGACCAGGTTGAACTCGACGTAGCGACCCCGCCGGAAGGCCTGGAAATCGCGCTCGCGCTCGCCATACTCGGTCGCTTGCCGCCGCCGCACGATGGGCACGTAAGCCTCGAGAAAGGCATCGCCGACCGCGCGCTGGAAGGCAAAGCAGCGCTCGAACTCCCACTCGTTGAGATCGTCGAAGAACAAGCCGCCGACGCCGCGGGTCTCGTCCCGGTGATGCAGGGTGAAATACTCATCGCACCAGCGCTTGAAGCGTGGGTAGACATCGTCGCCGAACGGCGCGCAGGTTTCCTGCGCCACGCGATGCCAATGCACGACATCCTCGAACACCGGATAGAACGGCGTGAGATCGAAACCGCCGCCGAACCACCATACCGGCTCGGCTCCTTCCTTTTCAGCGATGAAGAAGCGCACGTTGCCATGCGCGGTGGGCACGTGCGGGTTGCGCGGATGCAGCACCCAGGACACGCCCACGGCGTGGAAGCTGCGCCCCGCCAGTTCCGGGCGCGCCGCCGAGGCCGAGGCCGGCAGGCGCTCGCCGAAGACGTGCGAGAAGTTGACGCCGCCTTTCTCGAAGACCTCGCCGTTCTCGATGACCCGCGAGCGACCGCCGCCGCCCGCCTCACGCGTCCAGCTATCCTCGCGGAACGCGGTGTCCCCCTCCTCGGCGGCCAAGCCGTCGCAGAGGCGGTCCTGCAAGTCGAGCAGATATTCCTTCACCTTGTCGAGATGGGGGTGCGCCACGTCGCTCTCCTCACATTGCTGGTTGATGGTGCAGGCACTTTTTCGGACAGGGCTAACGGCGCAGGGTCTCGCCGCTCTGTAGATCGCGGATCGTGCTCGGCCGCGCGTAGCCCCCCAGCGCCCCGTCGAGAAGCGTCACCGCCTCCCCGAAGGCGGCGCGCACGTCGGCGGCGCTCATCGCCGGCGGCTCGCCGGCGCGGTTGGCGGAACTCGACACCAGCGGCCCGCCAAAGGCGGCGCACAGTTGCCGTACCAGAGGGTGATCGCTGACGCGCACCGCCAGGCTGGTGTGCTCGCCGCGCAGCAGCGGCCGCGCCCGCCCGTTGTCGGGCACCAGCCAGGTATTGGGCCCGGGCCAGCTCTCGGCCAGGCGCGCGCGTTGCGGCGCATCGAGACCCGCCAGCCAGGGCTCGAGCTGGTCCATGTCACCTGCGATCAGGATCAATCCCTTGGCGGGGTCGCGTTGCTTGAGGGCGATCAGACGTGCCAGGGCGGCATCGTCATCGGGGTCGCAGCCCAGGCCCCACACCGCTTCGGTGGGGTAGGCCAGGAGCGCGCCGCGCCGGAGGGCGGCCACGGCGTCGGCGATACGATCGGCTGTTTCTTGCATGGCGAAACGCTTCGCTTCACGGCTACACAAAGTGCCTTCATCTTACCATGCTCATGCCGACGCACGCCGTGCCACGCTGTCGCAGGTGCTCAGTGAGTGGCGCGACGCACCCAGCCCCCGCTGACCTGCGCGGCCTGGCCGGCGAGTTCCAGCTCCAGCAACCGCATCTGACAGCCGCCGACATCCAGCTCGCTGCGCTCGACCAGCACGTCCAGCGGCGTGGGGGCAGTGTCCAGCAATGCCAGCAATGGGTCGGCCGGCGCGCTTGCCGCCTCTGCCGTGTCGTCGGTCGACGTCACGACGGCCTGCGGCGCCTGCCACTGACCCAGCTGTTCGAGAATGTCGTCGCGTCCACGCACCAGCCAGGCACCGTCACGAATCAGCCCCAGGTTGCCGCGTGCCTGAACGTTATGCAGCGACCCGGGGACCGCGAAGACCTCGCGATTCTGTTCGAGCGCCAACCGCGCGCTGACCAGCGAGCCGCTTTTCTCGGCGGCCTCGACGACCAGCACGCCCAGTGACAGCCCGGTGATGATGCGGTTGCGACGGGGAAAGTGTCGCGCATGCGCGCGCGTCTCGGCGGGATGCTCCGACAGCAGCAGGCCGCCCTCGTCGAGCAGGCGACGATACAGGCCGGCATGTCGCGGCGGATAGATCACCTCCACGCCGCAGCCGAGCACCGCCACGCTGCGACCGCCCGCATCCAGCGCCGTGCGCTGGGCCACGCCGTCGATGCCAAGCGCCAGCCCGCTGACGATGGAGAAACCCGCCTCGACGAGCCCACGCGCGAACCAGGCGGCGTTGTCGGTGCCCTCGCGAGTCGGGCGCCGCGTCCCCACCATCGCCAGCCCCGGCGGTTCCAGCGCCGCCAGATCGCCCTTGGCCCACAGCAGCGCGGGCGGATCGGCGATTTCATCGAGCAGCGCGGGCCAGGCGGGATGACCGGGATACAGCAGGTGGTGCGATGGCGCGCTGGCCTCCCAGGCCAGTGCCTGGCTCACCGATGTCTCGAGGGGACTCTTGGCGGGGTGCTCGAGCCAGTACCTGAGCGTCTCGCGCGGACCGGCGGGCATCGCCGCGAGCCAGGCCTGGGGCCAGGCGTCGTCAAGCCCTTGCGCGGCCAGCTCACGGCGCAGGACCGCCAGACGCCGTGCCCCGAGTTTGGGCAGGTGCGCCAGGGCACACCACTCTCTCGCTGTCATCATGTGCGTTTTCCTTGCCAACCGCCCGGCCTCAACGTCGCTGCCACGACGTCAACGCCTCCCGCCCGGGCGTACTCACCACATCGCCGACCTCCAGCGGGCGCGAGGCTTCCGTGACCAGCGCATAGCTGACCCGCGCAAAACTCTCGACGACCATCGCCAGTCCGGCCGGCGGGCTCGTCAGGCGCCGCGTGGCATCGTCAAGCGGGTCGCTCACTCGCGCCGGGGCTGCTTGCAGGGCCAGTAGCGTGCCCGGCGTCACGTCATCCGAGCGCCCCAGGTCGAGCGCCACGAGGGTATGGCGCCCAATGGCATGCACGCCCTCGGGAACGCCCAGAATGTGCCCCGCGACCGAGCTCGACGGCAAGCGCGGCGTGAAATGCAGTGCCACCGGGCCCGCCCGGTACGGCAGCAAGCGGTCGCCGGGGCGGATTTCCTGCCGCGCCTCGCGTATCGCGAAGACATCCAGCTCGCCTTCGCGTCTCACCCAGCGGGCGTCGCCCACGCGGCGCAGCTCGATGCCCAGCGGCTCGCCGCTGTCAGGAGATCGGTAGGTTTCGCCCGGTCGGTAGATGGCCAGCCGGGCACCCGAGCGCGCCGTGGCGCCCTCGGGCGTACGCACATAGGCGGTGTCGCCGGCCGCCATCAGTTGCTGCCCTTCTTCGCCGGCGACCACGTAGCGGGCGCGTTCCAGCACGGCCGGATCATCGACGATGCGATACAGGTTCAGAAACGGGGCAACCTCGCGGCGCGGCACGGGCGACACCCGATCCGCCGGGAGCTCGCGCACCGCCGGCGACAGGTGCACGACCTCCTTGGCGGCGACGTCACGCACCGCGAGAGACGCGACGACGAGCGCCCCGATCATCATCAGGCCGCCGGCCAGCCTGCCGCCATGCCGTCCCATCCCGCGCTTGCCATTCCCTGCCTGCATGATCGTCTCTTCTCGTTGATGCCCCACTCGTCGCCGCGCGACGCCAGGGCCGTCCTGCAAGACACCCGCCGGTTTTGCTATAATCGTACTACTATTGCAATGCGCCGATCCCTGCTCGGGCCTGAGGGCTCATTCTCATGGCCCTGGTTCCGTTACCATCGACCGCGCATTACACTAGAGGACAAACTTCACGTGACAGCATAACGGTTTTCTCAACGCCATGGCCAAGCTGACCATTCTCGAATTTCCCGACGAGCGCCTGCGCACCAAGGCGGCGCCCGTCGAGGCCGTCGACGACGAGACACGCAAGCTCGTCGACGACATGCTAGAGACCATGTACGACGCCCAGGGCATCGGATTGGCCGCCACGCAGGTCGACGTGCATCGTCGCGTCATCGTGATGGATGTCAGCGATGATCGCTCGCAGCCGCGCGTGCTGATCAATCCCGAATACACGCCACTGGGCGACGAACGCGAGCCGATGCAGGAAGGCTGCCTGTCGATCCCCGAGTATTATGCCGAAGTGCCGCGCGCCCTGCGCGTGTCGCTGAAGGCGCTGGATCGCGATGGCAATCCCTACGAGCTGGAGGCCGATGGCCTGCTCGCGCACTGCATCCAGCACGAATACGATCATCTCGAAGGCGTGCTGTTCGTCGACTACCTCTCGCCGCTCAAGCGCGACCGGGTACTGAAAAAGATGCAGAAACGCCACCGGGCCATGCAAGACGCCTGAGCCGGCACCGCGGTCGTTCGCCCGGATGCCATGCGGGCCGGCAATCGCCGGCCCGCCGCGTTTGCCGTCCCGGCGCCGCGCCCGCCTTCGCCACGCACCATTACCGCCGTCACGGAAGCCTTCTCGATGTCCCACTCCCTGCGCGTCGTCTTCGCCGGCACGCCCGATTTTGCCGCCGCGAGTCTCTTGGCGCTGCTCGACAGCCGTCACCAAGTGGTCGCCGCGTACACCCAGCCGGACCGACCGGCCGGTCGCGGGCGCAAACTCACGCCCAGCCCGGTCAAGGCGCTGGCGCAGGAGCACGGCCTGCCCGTCCATCAGCCCACCAGCCTCAAGGACACCGACGCCCAGCAGACGCTCGCCGCGCTCGAGGCCGATATCATGGTGGTCGTCGCCTATGGCTTGATACTGCCGCAGGCCGTTCTCGATATCCCGCGCCTGGGATGCCTCAACGTCCATGCGTCACTGCTGCCACGCTGGCGCGGTGCGGCGCCGATCCAGCGTGCCATCGAGGCCGGTGACACACGCAGCGGCGTGACCATCATGCAGATGGACGCCGGGCTCGACACCGGCGCCATGCTGCTGGTGCGCGAGACGCCGATCACGGCGACCACCACCGGCGGCGAGCTGCACGACCGCCTCGCCCCGCTCGGTGGCGAGGCCATCGTCGAGGCACTCGACGCCCTGGCGACGGACGGCCTGACGGCGACGCCCCAGCCGAGCGAAGGCGTCACCTATGCCGCCAAGCTCAGCAAGGCCGAGGCCGAGCTCGACTTCACGCGGCCGGCCCACGAGCTGGCCGCCCGCGTGCGTGCCTTCAACCCCTGGCCGGTGGCCTGGACGCGCCTGGCTGGCGAGCCGCTGCGGCTATGGCTGGCGGAGGCCGAAGCAGAGGCCGAGCGCCCCGGCGTCGCGCCCGGCACCCTGCTGCGGAGCGCACCGGATGCCCTGCGCATCGCCTGCGGTCACGACGGCACCCAGGTGGTGCGCATTACCCGTGCCCAACTGCCCGGCGGCAAGCCGCTGGCCGTGCGCGACCTGCTCAACGCACGTGGCGAGCGCTTTCCCGAGGGGCTTCGTCTGGGACAGGAGGATCGCGCGTGAGCACTCCAGACATGCGTGCCGTATGCGCCAGCGCACTGGCGCCGCTTCTCGACGGCAAGGGCTCGCTGAGCGCCCTGGATGCACATCTCGACACCGCCGGTCTCGACGGCCGCGATCGCGCCTTCGCCAAGGCCTTGTGCTATGGCGTCTGCCGCACCCTGCCGCGCCTGCAAGCGTTGGCCAAGCTCCTGCTGCGCCAGCCCTTCAAGCGCCGTGACCTGGACGTGCAGGCGCTGTTGTTGATCGGCCTCTACCAGTTGCTCTACATGCGCGTGCCGCCCCATGCCGCCGTGGGGGAAACCGCCGGTGCCGCCCGCGGGCTCGGCAAGGGCTGGGCCACGCGCGTGCTCAACGGTTGTCTGCGCCGCTTTCAACGCGACACCCAGGCACTCCAGGCACAGGTCGACCGCGACCCGAGCGTTGCCCTGCTGCATCCCGAGTGGATGCTGACCGAATGGCGCCAGGCCTGGCCCGACGACTGGCGAGCCCTGGCCGAGGCCAACAACTGCCCCGGCCCCATGACGCTGCGCGTCAATGTCCGCCAGGGCGACCGCGACGCCTACCTGGCCCGTCTGGAAGACGCCGGCCTCTCGGCCTCGCCCACGCCCTACGCACCGCAGGGCCTGACCCTGGCCGAGCCCTGCGATGTACGCGCCTTGCCCGGCTTCGCCGAGGGCGCCGTGAGCGTGCAGGACGAAGCCGCCCAGCTGGCCGCCACCCTGCTCGCCCCGAGTCTCGCCGAACGCCCCGGCGCACGCGTGCTGGATGCCTGCAGCGCGCCCGGCGGCAAGACCGCCCACCTTCTCGAAGCGTTCGATATCGCCCTGACCGCACTGGACAGCGACGCCGAGCGGCTGGGCCGGGTCAATGCCACGCTGGAGCGCCTGGGACTCGACGCCACGACCGCAGCCGCCGATGCCAGCCACCACGACTGGTGGGACGGCCATGCCTTCGATGCCGTCCTGCTGGATGCCCCCTGCTCGGGAACCGGCGTCATCCGCCGGCACCCGGACATCAAGCGCCTGCGGCGTCCGCGCGACATCCGCGAACTCGCCGCGTTGCAGGCGCGTCTGCTCGACGCCGCGTGGCACACCCTGGCCCCCGGCGGCACCCTGCTGTACGCCACCTGCTCGGTGATGCCCGAGGAAAACGCCGACCAGGTCGCGGCCTTCCTCGCCCGCACCCCGGACGCCCGCACCGAGACCATCGAGGCCGCATGGGGCCGCCCGGCGGGCGACGGGCGTCAGCTGCTGCCCCGCATCGACGGCCACGACGGCTTTTTCTACGCCCGCTTGCGCAAGCAGTCCGAGTAACGCCGCCATCCCCCCGTCGGTCGTCGACGCCCCTTGTCAGGGGCGCCGGCGGCTTCGATACTGAAGGCATCGCCTCAGGCCAGCGGGAGAGACCGTGTTGCAGGATGCCCTCGATATCGTCGACCGCCACTGCGCATTGATCGTCATCGACGTACAGCCCGACTTCATGCCCGGCGGCCCCCTGGCCTGCGCCGACGGCGACGCCATTCTCCCGGGGCTGACCCAGTTGCTCGGCGAGCGGCGCTTCGCGCATGTGGTGGCGACCCAGGACTGGCATCCGCCAAGGCACGTCTCCTTCGCCAGCCAGCATGCCGGACACGCCCCCTTCGACACCCTCGATCTCTACGGCGAGCCGCAGACCCTGTGGCCCGACCATTGCGTCCAGAACACCGCCGGCGCCCAGTTGCACCCCGAGATCGACTGGGCCCCGGTGGACCTCATCGTGCGCAAGGGCAGCGACCCGCGCGTCGATTCCTACAGCGCCTTTCGCCACAACCTGGGCCCGGAGGGCACCCGCCCCACCACCGCCCTGGCCGGCTGGTTGCGCGAACGTGAGGTGGAGACGGTCCATGTCTGCGGCCTGGCACGCGATGTCTGCGTGCTCTGGAGCGCCGAGGACGCCGTCGCCGCCGGCTTTCGCACGCGCTTCCTCTGGCCCCTGACGCGCCCCGTCACTCACGACACGGATGCCGCCACGCGGCAGCGTCTGACCCGGCTCGGGGTCGAGATCATCGGCGCCTGAGTCATTCCCATCGCACGACAAGCGCAAGGAGAACGCCATGAGCGATCATGTCTACAAGCACATCGAGCTGACCGGTTCCTCGCCCCACGGTGTCGAGGATGCCGTGAACAATGCCCTGGAAAAGGCCCGCGAGACGCTGCACGGCATGCGCTGGTTCGAAGTCACCGACATGCGCGGTCACCTCGAGGACGGCCGCGTGGGGCACTGGCAGGTCACCCTCAAGGTGGGCCTCTCCCTCGACTGACCGGGCGCATGCCCGAGCACCGCCGCGCCCCTGTCATTGGGGGCGCTGCCTGGTTTATGCTACGCGCCAGTCACTGAGCGCGGATTCCCCTCGCATGAAGATCATCATCCTCGGCGCCGGCCAGGTCGGCGGCACGCTGGCCGAACACCTGGCCAGCGAAGAAAACGACATCACCGTGGTGGATGTCGACACCAAGCGCCTGCGCGAACTCCACAACCGTCTGGACATCCGTACGGTAGTGGGCACGGCCTCCTATCCCATGGTCCTGCGCCAGGCGGGTGGCGAGGATGCCGACATGCTGATCGCGGTGACCAACTCCGACGAAGTCAACATGGTCGCCTGCCAGGTCGCGCACACGCTGTTTCGCACGCCGACCAAGATCGCGCGTGTCCGCGCCACCGCCTACCTGACGCGCAAGGGGCTGTTTTCCCACGATGCAATTCCCGTGGACGTGCTGATCAGCCCCGAGCAGGTGGTCACCGACCATATCCGCCGCCTGATCGAGTACCCGGGCGCGCTCCAGGTGCTCGACTTCGCCGGCAGCCTGGCGCAGCTGGTGGCCGTCAAGGCCTATTATGGCGGCCCGCTGGTCGGCCAGGAGCTCGGCTTCCTGCGACGCCACATGCCCAACGTCGACACCCGCGTGGCGGCGATCTATCGCCGCAATCGCGCGCTCATCCCGCGTGGCGACACGGTCATCGAGGCCGACGACGAGGTGTTCTTCATCGCCGCGCGCAAGGACATCCGCGCCGTGATGAGCGAATTGCGCAAGGTCGATCGCGACTTCCGCCGGGTGATCATCGCCGGCGGCGGCAACATCGGCGAACGCCTCGCCGAGACGCTCGAACACAGCCACCAGGTCAAGATCATCGAGCATGAACTCGAGCGCTGCACGGTCCTGTCCGAGCGCCTCGACCGCACCGTGGTCCTGCACGGCAGCGCGACCAGCAAGCGCCTGCTGCTGGAAGAGAACATCGAGGATTGCGATATCTTCTGCGCGCTGACCAACGACGACGAGGTCAACATCATGTCGTCGATGCTGGCCAAGCGCCTGGGGGCCAAGAAGGTGCTGACCCTGATCAACAACGCCGCCTACGTGGACCTGGTCCAGGGCGGCGAGATCGATATCGCCATCTCGCCGCAACAGGCCACCATCGGCGGCCTGCTCACCCATGTGCGGCGCGGCGACATCGTCAACGTGCACTCGCTGCGGCGCGGCGCGGCGGAGGCCATCGAGGCCATCGCTCACGGCGACTCGCGCTCTTCCAAGGTCGTCGGGCGCACCATCGACGAGATCGATCTGCCGAGCGGTACCACCATTGGTGCCATCGTGCGCGGCAAGGAAGTCATCATCGCCCACGATGACGTCGTGGTGGAAAGCGGCGACCATGTCATCCTCTTCGTCATCGACAAGCGACGCATTCGCGATGTCGAGCGGCTCTTCCAGGTAGGGCTGACTTTCTTCTGATGAGTACGACGTCCCCCGCGCACCCGGCACCGACACGGCGGACGCCATGAGTCTTCTGGTGATCCTGCGGATCGTCGGGCTGCTGTTGATGCTGTTCAGCCTGACCATGGTACCGCCGGTGGCGATTTCGCTGATCTTCGACGATGCCACCTGGGACGCCTTCGTCATCGGCCTGGGGATCTCGTTCGCCACGGGAATGGCGCTGTACTGGCCCACCCGCCACGCGCGACGCGAGCTGCGTACCCGTGACGGCTTCTTGATCACCGTGATGTTCTGGAGCGTGCTGGGGCTGTTCGGCTCGCTGCCCCTGATGCTCGCCGAGGACCCCTCGCTGTCGCTCACCGACGCGGTGTTCGAGTCCTTCTCGGGCCTCACCACCACCGGGGCGACGGTTCTCACCGGCATCGATCTGCTGCCCGAATCGATTCGCTTCTACCGTCAGCAGCTGCAGTGGCTGGGCGGCATGGGGATCGTGGTCCTGGCGGTGGCGATCCTGCCGACGCTGGGCATCGGTGGCATGCAGCTCTACCGCACCGAGATCCCGGGACCGCTCAAGGATTCCAAGCTGACGCCGCGCATCACCGAGACCGCCAAGGCACTGTGGTATATCTACGCCGCCCTGACGCTGGCGTGTTTTCTGGCTTACTGGCTCGCGGGCATGAGCTGGTTCGACGCCATCGGGCATAGCTTTTCCACCGTCGCCATCGGCGGCTTCTCGACCCACGATGCCAGCATCGGCTATTTCGACAGCGCCGCCATCGAACTCATCTGCGTGTTCTTCATGGTGATCTCGTCGCTGAGCTTCGGGCTGCACTTCGCGGTGTGGCGCGAGAAACGCCTGCGCCATTATCTGGTCGACCCGGAATTCCGCTTCTTCATCATCTTTCTGACGTTGCTGGTCACCATCACCATCGCCACGCTCATGCTCAGCGGCACCTACACCGACACCCTGGGGCTGCGCCACGGCCTGTTCGAAGTGGTCTCGGTGGCCACCACCACCGGGTTCGGGGTCGCCGACTTCACCGTCTGGCCGGGCGTGCTGCCGTTCATGCTGTTCATCGCCGCCTTCGTCGGGGCCTGCTCGGGTTCCGCCGGCGGGGGCATGAAGGTGATCCGCATCCTGCTGATCCTCAAGCAGGGGCTGCGCGAGATTCATCGCCTGATCCACCCCAACGCGGTGTTCTCGGTCAAGGTGGGCAAGATGCGCATTTCCAGCGGCGTGGCCGAGGCGGTATGGGGCTTCTTCTCCGCCTATCTGCTGCTCTTCGTGCTGATGCTGATGGTCCTGCTGGCCACCGGGCTGGACCAGGTCACGGCCTGGTCGGCGGTGGGCTCGGCGCTCAACAACCTGGGGCCGGGGCTGGGCAGCGTGGCCGCGCACTACGGCGACATGCCGGCGCTCGCCAAGTGGACCCTGGTGATGGCCATGATGTTCGGCCGTCTGGAAATCTTCACCATCCTGGTGCTTTTCACGCCGGCCTTCTGGCGCCGCTGATCGAGCGCTTCCGCGCGACAACATTCACTGCCGAACCGCACGCCATCTGACGATTTCTCCCCCAATGCTGCCGAAACGGCACGCTTCTTACCAAAGGATGAGCGCCAGAGGGGCGAATGACCGGGTATCGCGTGGGCACCAATGCTACCATGCGCGCTTTCCGGCTCGCCGAGACGGGCCACGTTCGTCATTCTGCCGCGAGAGATCGTCATGTCCGCCACCCTTGCCAGTCCCCTGCGTGCATTGCTGCGCCTCGGGCTCATTCCTCAGATCGTCATCGGTATCGCTCTCGGCGTGGGCGTCGCCATCGTCTGGCCCGATGCTGCCACGTCGGTCGCCCTGCTCGGCCAGGTCTTCATTTCCGCCCTGAAAGCAGTCGCCCCGATTCTGGTCTTCTTGCTGGTGATGACGGCCATCGCCAATCACCGGCGCGGCCAGCCCACGCACATTCGCGGCGTGCTGCTGCTGTACGTGGTCGGCACGCTGTGCGCCGCGCTGGTGGCGGTGCTCGCCAGCTTCATCTTTCCCACGTCGCTGGTGATCGACGCGCCGCAGGCCAGCGGCGAGCCGCCGGGCGGCATCGCCGAGATCCTGCGCAACCTGCTGCTCAATGTCGTCGACAACCCCGTCAACGCGCTGCTGAATGCCAACTTCGTGGGCATCCTGGCCTGGGCGATCGGGCTGGGAATGATGCTGCGCGGCGCTTCCGAGACCACGCTCGGCGTGCTCAATGCCTTCTCCGATGCCGTCTCGAACATCGTCCAGCTGGTGATTCGCTGCGCCCCGCTCGGCATCTTCGGTCTGGTCGCGGGCACCCTCGCCGACACCGGCCTGAACGCCCTGCTCGATTACGCCCACCTGCTGGCCGTCATCGTCGGCTGCATGCTGTTCGTGGCCTTGGTCACCAACCCCTTGATCGTGTTCCTGGCCACGCGCCGCAACCCCTACCCGCTGGTGTTCGCGTGCCTGCGCGGCAGCGCCATCACGGCATTCTTCACCCGCAGCAGCGCCGCCAACATTCCGGTCAACATGGAGCTCTGCAAGCGTCTCGACCTGCACCCCGACACCTATTCGATCTCGATTCCCCTGGGCGCGACCATCAACATGGCCGGCGCCGCCGTCACCATCTCGGTGATCACCCTGGCCGCCACGCATACCCTGGGCATCGGCGTGGACTTCGCCACGGCGTTGCTGCTGTGCGTCGTCGCCTCGCTCGCCGCCTGCGGCGTCTCCGGCGTGGCCGGCGGCTCGCTGCTGCTGATCCCCATGGCCGCCAGCCTGTTCGGCATTTCTCCCGACGTGGCCATGCAGGTCGTCGCCATCGGCTTCGTCATCAGCGTCGTGCAGGACGCCACCGAAACTGCGCTGAACTCCTCCACCGACGTGCTGTTCACCGCCGCGGCGTGCCGCGCCAGGCGCTAGGCGCGTTGGCGGGCGAACCTGGCCCCACTTGCAGACTGCCCTGCTCGCGCGATGCGCGAGCGGGATGGGTTTGGCCCGCCCCTCGCCTTCGTGGATAATCGAGCTTTTCCGCCACCGAAGCGAAACCCCGCATGCCCGATACACCCGCCGGCCCGCGTCAGGTCATCGATCAAGGCGAGACCCGTTACACCCTGCTGGGCACCGCCCACGTCTCGCGCGCCAGCGCCGACGAAGTCCGCGAATTGATCCGTTCCGGCGAGTTCGATGCCGTCGCCATCGAGCTGTGCCCCACCCGCTACCAGAGCGCGACCCAGCCCGACGCCATGGCCAAGATGGATCTCTTCCAGGTCCTGCGCCAGGGCAAGGCCGGCATGGTCGCCGCCAGCCTGGCCCTGGGCGCCTTCCAGCAACGCGTCGCCGAGCAGTCCGGCGTGACGCCCGGCGCCGAGATGCAGATGGCGATCAAGGAGGCCCGCCGCGCCGACCTGCCGCTGTACCTGGTCGACCGCGACATCGGCGTGACGCTGAAGCGCATCTATCACAGCGTGCCCTGGTGGCAGCGCATGAGTCTGGTCTCGGGCTTGCTGGGCAGCGTGGTATCGCGCAAGAAGGTCTCCAGCGAGGAAATCGAGCGACTCAAGGAAGGCGATGTCCTCGAGTCGACCTTCGCCGAGTTCGCCGAGCAGTCGGAATCGCTCTACACGCCGCTGATTCGCGAGCGCGATCGCTACATGGCCCTGCGCCTGCGCGAGGAGGTCAAAGGCGAGACGCCGCGCCACATCCTGGTGGTGGTCGGCGCCGGGCACCTGAAGGGCCTCGGGGAGCACATCGAGACGCTGGGCCAGCAACCGCCGAGCGCCGAAGCGCTCGACCAGGAACGCCACGCCCTGGAAGTCACGCCGCCCCGCTCCAGGCTCTGGAAGATGCTGCCCTGGGTCATCGTCGCGCTGGTGCTGACCGGCTTCGCCATCGGCTTCTCGCGGGATACCGAGCTCGGCTGGTCGCTGGTCGGCGAGTGGTTCTTGATCAACGGCGTCCTCTCGGCGCTGGGCACCGCCATCGCGCTGGCGCATCCCTTGACCATCGTCGCGACCTTCTTCGCCGCGCCCTTGACGTCGCTCAACCCGACCATCGGCGCCGGTTTCGTCGCCGCCGGCGTCGAACTGGCCCTGCGCCGCCCCACCGTGGGTGACTTCTCGCGCCTGCGCCGCGACGTCAGCTCACCGCGCGGCTGGTGGAAGAACCGCGTCGCCCGCACGCTGCTGGTCTTTTTGCTCGCCACGCTGGGCTCCGCCGCCGGCACCTGGATCGCCGGGCTGCGCATCGCCGGGCAGCTTTTCGGGTAAGGTCGTTCCTCGCTCGACAAGCATCGCCGTCTGGCCAGTGCGAGTTTTTGCACGATGCGGGGCTCTCTGCTAACCAGAAGGAGCAGCACCCGTTCAAAACGCTTTCTCGTACACAGGAGGTGACAGATGGCGACCTGCGTGGAAAAAGGCGATATCTATTTCTTCTACCGGCCCAAGGTCGACACGGAGAAGGTCCAGGGGCTGGATGACGTGCAGCGCCTGCACCTGGTGCTGGTGCCGGACGACGAAGATACCGCTCGGCTGTTCGTGGTGGGCAAGAAGCGCATGCCGAAAATCATCCGGGGCAAACCGCAATCCACCACGCGCGAGTGGATGATGAACGACATGACGGGCAAGCCGAAGGAGATCGGCAAGGCCCTGGCGCCGATGGAGTACGACACCAAGACCCGGGGCGAGCAGGAACAGGGCGAGGCCATCCCCGTCGGCGAGGGCCGCTACGCGATTTTCGAGCGCCACGACAGCACCCGCCTCGCCTATCGCCTTTCCAGCCCTGAAAGCCCCGGCAAGGCCCAGCGGGAACTGGGGATACTCGCCGAGGCGAGCTACATCATCTCGGTACGCAACCCCGACCTCGACGTGCCGGGTTTTCCCGATGCCAGCCCGAACTATCCCAAGCGCCTGCAGAACAAGTTCGCCGAGAAGCGCTGGATCGATATCGACGACGGCAAGCTTCTCGATTACGAGAGCGCCCAGTTCCTGCTGATCGGCGCGCATGACGCGTTGAGCGAGGAAGACATCACGCTCGGCGGCAAGCCGAACCTGTTCAAGACCCTGGGGCTCAAGAAGCGCGACTGGCCGACGGAAGCGCTCGAGGCAGGCAAGCTCGCGGCGCCGCAAATGGAACCCGAGGCCCATGAACCGGCGGGGGATCGCAGCAAGGGCGGCGAACGCGGCGGCAAGGCGGCGCGTCGCACTTCGTCGGCGGCCGGTGTCGCCCATGCGCTCAAGGGCACGGATTTCCCGTGCAGCAAGGCCGACCTGATCAAACAGGCCAAGGCCAACCATGCCAATGACGACGTCATCGAGCTGCTCGACGAACTCTCCCGGCGGCGATACGAGACCATGGCCGACGTCCAGAAAGCAGTCGGGGAGGTGCGCTGATGGCACAGTTTCGGTGTGAAATCTGTGGCGAAGAGTTCGAGCAGAAATCCCGCTACGAACGGCACATGCAGACCTCCCACCCCCGGCAGGCGGTATCTGCCGCCGATATCGAAAAAACGCTGAAGGGCGTCGATTTTCCCTGTGCGCGTGACGAGTTGGTCGACGCTGTGAGCGACGAGGCACCGCAGGTGCGCGAGATCCTCGAGAACCTGCCCGATCACGAATATCGGGATGCCGCCGAGGTGGCACGTGCCTTCGGCGAACTGCGCACGCACGAAAAAGCGCCCAGCAACCAGCCGAGCAAGACCGGTGGCCAACGGGCCATGCAGACCTCTTCGTCGGAGCCGTCGGCCGCACGCTTCGCCAGTCTGTTTTCCGGCATCGATTTCCCGGTCGATGGCGACGAGCTCAAACGCTATGCCCGTCCGAACGCCAGCGAGCAGGAAAAACGGATACTGGAGAAGTTCGGCGGGCACACCTACCACAGCATGGCCGACGTCACCCGGGAGCTGGAAAGGGTGAGCTGAGCCAGCCTTCCCCTCAGTCGCCCTGTTCCAGCACCTCGTCGATCAGCGCGACGAAATCGTCGAAGGCGGGGTGCGTCAGGCTCGGGGAACGGTGTACTTCGATCACGGCGGGGGGCAGCGACGGCAGGCCCTCCTCTTCCCCCAGCGCTCGCCAGTCCTCGGGCAACGAGCGACGGTCGGTCACGGTCAGTGTCTGGCCCTGATTGACGATGACGCGCAAACCGCTCGGACTCTGACTGGTGGAGTCGAGCTGCCAGTCGCGACCGATGCCGGCCAGCGCGGCCAGCGCCCGGCGCCGGTAAATGCACTGCTCCGGGAACAGCGCCAGCGGAATCGGCCGCCCGGGGTCGAGCGCAAAACGCCGATGCGCCGCCCAGACCACGTCCTCCGTGGCCACGGGCCGCCCTCCACTGTCCGCGGCGTGCTGCACCGCCAGCACGATATCCAGCGAGCCTTTCTCCAATTGTTCCAGCAGTTCCGTCGACATGCGGCAGTGGATATGCACATGAACGTCGGGATGCCGGGCGCCGAAGCGTTCGAGCAATGCCGGCAACCAGGTATCAGCATAGTCCTCGGGGATGCCGAAGCGCAGCGTCACCGGCTGGGAGCGCCCCAGCGCCGCGATCGCCTCGCGCTGCAGCTGCAGCAGGCGCCGCGCGTAGACGAGGAAGGTCTCGCCATCGCCGGTCAACGTGAGTCGACGGCTGCCACGCTCGATCAGCAAGGTGCCGAGGCGCGACTCGAGCGTGCTGATGCGCAGGCTGATGGTCGACTGCGTCTTGTGCAGGTAACGCGCCGCGGCGGTGAAACCGCCGCTGTCGGCCACGGTGACGAAGGCCAGCAGCAGATCGCTGTCCAGCGCGGCCAGCGCCGTACTATCGGTATTCCCGATGGCTGCCATTGAAATGACTCGTTTTACTGATGGGAGAGTTCTGTCCAGCATAGAGGACATCGACAGGCCGCCCAACCTTCACGGCGGCAACGTCCTGTCACCCGACACCTTGCTGATCGAGAGGACACCTGCCATGCCGACGACCGCTGCCGCGATCGACCCCGCCGTCGACGCCAAGCCGACCCAGCGCCGGCTCGCCGATGCCGAGCGCACCGACCTGAGCGAACTGGTCGACACCGACCGCTATCCGCTGCATGACGTCGACGACCCGCGCCTTCAGGCCGAGATCGCCCGGGTGCGCGAGGACCTGGACCGCGAAGGCTGCGCCGTGCTGCGCGGCTTCCTGCGCCCCGAGGCATTGGAGCAGGCCCGCGACGAGGGGCGTGAACTCTCGACCAAGAGCTATTACTCCAGCTGTCGCGTCAACGCCTGGTTCACCAGAGACGACGAAAGCCTCCCCGAGAGCGACCCTCGGCGGCATTTCATGGAGCGCACCAGCGGCTTCGTGACCCGCGACATGATCCCCGCCGATACGGTGATCCAGCAGCTTTACGTCTCGCCGGCGATGAAGCGCCTGGTGGCCGAGTGCCTGCAGGAGGACGAGGTCTACGAATATGCCGACCCGTTCGCCGGCCTGGTGCAGAACGTGCTTCCGCCGGGCACCGAGCAGCCCTGGCACTACGACACCAACGAATACATCGTCACGATGATGACCGATGCCCCGGAAACCGGCGGCGAGTTCCAGTATTGCCCCAACATCCGCACCCCGGCGGGCGAGAACTACGCCGGCGTCGGCGCGGTGATCCGCGGCGAGGACACCACCACGCCCCGCACCCTGCTGCTGCGCCCCGGCGACCTGCAGCTCTTCAAGGGCCGTTACTCGCTGCACCGCGTGACACGCGTCGGCGGCCAGCGCGAGCGTCACACCGCGATCTTCGCCTACTCGCAACAGCCGGGCGTGGTGGGTCGTCTCGAGCGCACTCGCCAGCTCTACGGCCGGGTCTCGGAAGCCCACATCGAGGCGGAAAAGCGCCGTGAAGTTCGCGCCGACGGGCTGCTCGACTGATCGAAATGCCTGGAACGGGCTGATTCAATTTCCATGACGGGACCGACGACCATGACCCGCTTGTCATCCACGCTGCCTTCCCTGCTGGAAGGCACCGATATCCTGGCGCCGACGCACGAACCCGCCGAGTGCGAGCCCACTCAGGCCGAGAGCCGCCAGATTCTGCTCGACCGCCTGGCCCGCACCCGGGCCGAACTGAAGAAGCGCGACATCGTCGCCGCCGTGCTGTTCGACCCGACCCATGTGCGCTACGCGACCGGCGCCCGCAACATGCAGGTCTACTCGGCGCGCAACCCGGCGCGTTACGCCTTCGTGCCGGCCGAGGGCCCGGTGGTGATGTTCGAGTTCTCCGGCTGCAGTCACTTGACCGAAGGGCTGCCGGGCATCGACGAAACACGCCCGGCGACGGCGATCTCCTATTATTTCTGCGACGATCACCTGAAGCAGACCACCGAGGCGTGGGCGGACGAGATCGACGAACTGGTACGCCAATGCGGCGGACAAAAAGGCGACAAGGTGGCCATAGAAAGCGCCACCTCGCATGCCGCCTTCGCGCTGGTCGAACGCGGCTGGCAGATCTGCGATGCCCAGATCCCGCTGGAGCGGGCGCGGGCGATCAAGGTCCCCAACGAGATCAAGATGGTGCGCAGCTCGCTGCGCGCGGTCGAGGACGGGGTCCGCAAGCTGGAAGCGGCGATTCGCCCCGGCGCCACGGAGAACGAGGTCTGGTCGCAGCTGCACCAGCACATCATCGCCACCGACGCGGACTACGTCGAAACCCGGCTGATGAATTCCGGGCCGCGCACCAACCCCTGGTTCCAGGAATGCTCCAACCGCGTCATCCAGGACGGCGAACTGGTGGCACTGGATACCGACGTCGTGGGCCGGTACGGTTATTATGCCGATTTCTCGCGGACCTTCCTGTGCGGCGACGACCAGGCGACGTCCACCCAGCGCGAGTTGTATCGCATGGCCTTCGATCAGGTACGCACCAACATGGCGCTGATCGCGCCGGGCATGTCGTTCAAGGAATACGCCGAGAAGGCCTGGCAGATTCCCCAGCCCTACAAGGCGCGCCGCTATTTCGCGCTGGCGCACGGGGTCGGCATGACCGGCGAGTATCCGTATATCGTTCACCGCGAGGACATCGACGACAAGGGCTACGACGGCATCATGCAACCCGGCATGACGCTTTGCGTGGAAAGCTATATCGGCCACGAGGCCGGCGGCGAAGGCGTCAAGCTCGAGGAGCAGCTTTACATCCGCGACGATGGCCAGGTCGAATTGCTTTCCGACTATCCGCTCGATACGCGGCTGCTGGCCGACTGAGGGCCAGTCGTCTCATCCTGACAGAAGCGAACGCCATGACCCAGACATCGATCCCGCATATCGATCTCACGCCACTTCTCGAAGGCGCCGACGGCGACGATCCCGCGCACGCCGATAGCGTCGCGGCCATCGTCGATGCCGCCTGCCGTTCCGGCTTCATGACCGTGGGCATCGCGCCGGGGCAACTGGCTCTGCCCGACGACATCCATGCACGGCTGCTGCGCTTTTTCGAGCTCGATGCCGCCGCCAAGCAACGCCTGGCGCGGCACAAGTTCGAACCGGCCAACCACAATGTCTATCGCGGCTATTTCCCGCCGCAGAACGAGGACCCGACCTGGAAGGAAGGCATCGATCTCGGCGCGGATGTCGCTCATCCCGATCGCGCCGACACGGCGAGCGGCGACCCGCTGCGCGAGCCCACGCCCCAGCCGCCGGCAGCGTCCCTGCCGGGCTGGTCGGACGATGTCGCCGCCTATTACATGGCGATGGAATCCCTGGGCGGCGTGATCGCCGCAGCGCTGGCCGAAGGCCTCGGCATCCCGAGCAACACGCTCATGCAGCCCTTCGAAAACGGCAATTCAACGCTACGCTTGATTCATTATCCCGAGCGTCCCGCCGAGACACTGGCCAGCATGCCGGCCGTCGATGGCCAGGGCGATGCACGGCGCTGGATGGTCGGCGTGCCGCATTGCGACAACGGCTTCATCACCCTGCTCTGGCAGGACCGCGTCGGCGGCCTGCAAGTGCAAACGCCCGACGGCGGCTGGGAAGACGTCGCACCGCGCGACAATGCCCTGGTGGTCAATTTCGGTCGCCTGCTGTCGGACTGGTCCGGCGGGCGGATCCAGGCCACGGAACACCGCATCGTCGGCGGCACACGGTCGCGACACTCGATTCCGTTTTTCTTCGAGCCCGCGGTCGAGGCCACCATCGAGGCCCCGGACGCCGATGGCGACGGCGGCTATGTCTACGGCGACCGGCTATGGCAGCGCATGCAGGCCTTCGTCGAATTCCAGGGGCTGGAACGCGCCCCCGCTGCACGAGACTGACACGGAATCGGCACCGCCGGACGTCCCTCGGCGACCGAACGATGCGACGACAACGTCGCCACCCTGACCGGGCCATGCTGTATAGACGCTTGCTTTTCCCACCACCCAACGAGGAATGACAACATGAAAACGACTTTGTGCTCCCTGGCCGCCGCGGCAATCTTCACGGCCGCCACGACCGCCCAAGCCGAGGACAAGACGCTGGTGATCGGCACCAACAACTGGGCCGAGAACATCGCGGTCGCCAACATGTGGAAGCTCATCCTCGAGAATCGGTACGACTACGATGTCGAACTCTCCGATGTCAGCAAGAACGCCCTCTACAGCGGCCTTGCCAACAGCGACTTCGACATCTCGCTCGAAATCTGGCTCCCCAACACCGATGCGCGCTATCTCGAGCCCTACAAGGATCAGCTCGAAATCAACGGCGCCTGGTACGAAGGCACCGGGCTAGGCCTGGTGGTGCCGAGCTATGCCGACATCGACACCATTCCCGAACTCAAGGAGCAAGCCGAGGAATACGGCTACCAGGGCAGCCCCAGCATTCTGGGCATCGACTCCGGCTCGGCGATCGCCGGTCTGACCGACGAGGCCATCGACGCGTACGACCTCCCCATGGAACAGGTCAACAGCTCCGGGCCGGCGATGATGGCCGCGCTGGATGCGGCCTACCAGCAGGAAGAGCCGATCGTCGTGACGCTGTGGAGCCCGCACTGGGCCTTTGCCGAGTACGACCTCAAGTACCTCGAGGATCCCAAGAACGTCTACGGCGACAACGAAACCATCTACTGGTTCTCGCGCCCGGGCTTCACCGAGGACGATCCCTGGCTCACCGAGGTGCTCAACGCCTGGCACATGGACGATGACAGCCTGGGCGGCCTGATGGCCGAGATCGAACAGGCCGGCGACCCGGTGGAAGGGGCCGAGACCTGGATCGAGGACAACCAGGACCTCATCGACGAGTGGCTCGCCGCCGGCGAATGACCTGCCAGTCACCGCGTCCGATCCACACGAGGCCTGATCCAAATGGGGCCTCGTCCGCAACGACAAGCGCCCCGGCATGCGATATGCCGGGGCGCTTTTGCATGCAAGGCATCGCCGTCGATTACGAGGTGACGATTCCCTGACGCCTGGCCATGGCCTGCGCGGCGCGCGGCCCCAGCCATAGCGTGGGCAGCAGCACCAGCGACACGGGGAACGCCGTGATCACGATGAATTGCTGCAGCACGCCGATCTGCCCGGCCCCCATGTAGAGTAGAACCGCCGCCATCAACGCCATGGCCACGCCCCAGAATGCGCGCAGCGCCGGCTGGGGGTCGTCGTGCCCGGCATTGACCACGGAAACCGCGTAGCTCATGGAGTCGCCGGTGGTGGCCACGAAGATCGTGGTCAGCACCAGCACCGCCAGCGCCATCAATTTACCGCCCGGCAGTGCCTGCGCCACCGCCAGCGTGGCGACATCGAACTGGAAGTCGTTGAGCGCCTCGCCGAGATCGATGGCACCGCTCATCTGGTAGAAGATGCCCGAGCCGCCCAGCAGCGTGAACCACAACGAGGTGGCCACGGGAGCGAGCAAGGCCACGGCGACGACCAGCTGACGAATGGTACGCCCTCGCGAGATACGCGCCACGAAGATCGCCATCAATGGCGCATAGCCGATGAACCAGGCGAAGAAGAATACCGTCCACCACTTCATCCACCAGTCCGGCGCGGTCTGCGAGGTCATGGTGGCCATCTCGAAGAACGATCCCAGATAGGTGCCGAACCCCTGGAACCAGCTATCGAACAGGAACTGCGTCGGCCCCAGAAGCAGGATGGTGGCGCCGATCGCCAATGCCAGCATGACATTGAAACGGCTCAGCATCTGGATGCCCCGGTCGACCCCGGTGATCGCCGAGGTCACATAGACACCGCCCAGCACGAGCAGGATCACCAGTTGCGTGCCGTAGCCCTCGGCCACGCCGAACAGCGTATGCAGGCCGAAGCTCATCTGGGTCGCCAGAAAGCCGATGGGCCCCACGGTACCGGCGACCACGGCGATGACGCAGACCGCGTCCACCACGCCGCCGAACACGCCGCGCATGCGCGCCTCGCCCAGCAACGGCGCCAGCAGGGTGCGCGGCTGCAGCGGCAGACCACGGTCGTAATGGTGATGCGACAGCACGATGGCCGCCAGGGTGCCGAGCACCGCCCAGGCATGAAACCCCCAGTGCATGAAGGACTGTGCCAGCGCATTGGGCACGGCTGCCGGCGTACCTGGCTCACTGGAAAATGCCGGCGGCGTGACCACGAAATGGTAGATAGGTTCGCCGGCAGCAAAGAAGACACCGCCTCCGCCCAGCAGCGTGCACAAGATGATCGACACCCACTTGAAGGTGCCCATGTCCGGGCGTTGCCGATCGCCGATGCGCGCGCGCGCCGCAGGCGATACCGCCACGCCCACGGCGATGAACAAGTTCAACAGCAGCAGCAGTTGGAAATAGGCCCCCAGATTCTTCGTCGTCCAGGCGAACCCCACGCTGATCGCCGCGGTCATTGCGTCGGCGTCGATCAACGAAAACGCCACAAAAAGGATGATGAAGCCGATCGACAGCCCCATCACCGTCGGGTCGCCAAAATGCGTGCCCGAGCGCGTGGCGCTCGCCTCGTTTTGAGTCGTCAATGTCCAGTTCCGATCGTCGCGTGAGGCGCGCACACTACCGACCTTCGTCGAACACGGCAAATCGAAATTTCAACTTCGGGCACGCCCCGCACCGCAAAAGAAGACAAAGTCGTCGATCATGTGCCATTCACATCGTTCGCATCACCCACTCAGATGATCGACGAATGGCCGGGGCCAGCGAGTAAAACCCTGCGCCCAACGACAAGCGCCCCGGCATGCGATATGCCGGGGCGCTTTGCATGCAAGACATGCACGGCATCGCCGTCGATTACGAGGCGACGAGCCCCTGACGCCTGGCCATGGCCTGCGCGGCGCGCGGTCCCAGCCACAGCGAGGGCAGCAGCACCAGCGAGACCGGGATCGCCGTGATCACGATGAACTGCTGCAACACGCTGATCTGTCCTGCCCCCATGTACAGCAAGATCGCCGCCATCAACGCCATGGCCACGCCCCAGAACGCGCGCAGCGCGGGTTGCGGCTCGTCATGACCGGCGTTGACCACGGAAATCGCATAGCTCATGGAATCACCGGTGGTGGCCACGAAGATCGTCGTCAGCACCAGCACCGCCAGCGCCATCAGCTTTCCGCCCGGCAGTGCCTGCGCCACCGTCAGCGTGGCGACATCGAACTGGAAATTGTTGAGCGCTTCGCTGAGATCGATGGCGCCGCTCATCTGGTAGAAGATCCCCGAACCGCCCAATAGCGTGAACCACACCGAGGTGGCCACGGGCGCGAGCACGGCCACCGCGACGATCATCTGGCGGATGGTACGGCCCCGCGAGATACGCGCCACGAAGATCGCCATCAACGGCGCATAGCCGATGAACCAGGCGAAGAAGAACACCGTCCACCACTTCATCCACCAATCCGGTGCGGTCTGCGAGGTCATGGTGGCCATCTCGAAGAACGACCCCACATAGGTGCCGAAACCCTGGAACCAGCTATCGAACAGGAACTGCGTCGGCCCGAAGAGCAGGATCGCCGCGCCGATGACCAACGCTAGCATGACGTTGAAACGGCTCAGGATCTGGATGCCTCGGTCAATGCCGGTGATTGCCGACGTCACGTAGACCCCGCCCAGCACGATGAGGATCATCAACTGGGTGCCATAGCCTTCAGCCACGCCGAACAGCGTATGCAGGCCGAAGCTCATCTGGGTCGCCAGAAAGCCGATGGGCCCCACGGTACCGGCGACCACGGCGATGACGCAGACCGCGTCCACCACGCCGCCGAACACGCCGCGCATGCGCGCCTCGCCCAGCAACGGCGCCAGCAGGGTGCGCGGCTGCAGCGGCAGACCACGGTCGTAATGGTGATGCGACAGCACGATGGCCGCCAGGGTGCCGAGCACCGCCCAGGCCAGAAAGCCCCAGTGCATGAAGGACTGCGCCAGCGCGTTGGATACCGCCTCCGGCGTACTCGCCTCGCTGGAAAACGCGGGTGGCGTGACCACGAAATGGTAGACCGGCTCACCGGCGGCGAAGAACACACCGCCCCCGGCCAGCAGGGTGCACAGGATGATCGACACCCACTTGAAGGTGCCCATGTCCGGCCGCTCGCGGTTACCGATGCGCGCACGGCCCGCCGGCGAGGCAGCCACGCCCACCGCGATCAGGAAGGTCAGCAGCAGCAACAGCTGGAAATAGGCGCCCAGCGTCTTCGCCGTCCAGGCGAACCCGGCACCGATCACCGCCGTCATGCCCTCGGGATCGGTCAGCGAGAACGCCACGAATAACACGATAAAGCCAATCGTCAGCCCCAGCACCGTCGGGTCGCCATAGCGAATTCCCGAGCGCATGGCACTCGTGTTGTCTTGAGTCATCTGGTCTTGGTTCCGGTCATCGAGTGAGGGGCGCACCCTACCGACCTTGGTAGTAGACGGCAAATCGCGATTCTCGACGTCCGGGTACCGATCTCCCTTCGACGCCTTCGCCATGCCGCGCCGTTCAGGCGCGTGCGATCTTCCAGTAGCGTGCGACGCGCTTGTTCAGTGCTTTCGGCGATTCCGCGAACAGCCGACGCCCGAGCGCCTCGGCCTTGCCCTGCAGGACCTCCCGCCGGCGTTCGACGAGCTCATGCAGGGCCTCGCGTCGCGCGGAATCGACGCGCTGCATGTCCTCGGCGTCGAGGGCGATGGCGAGCATCGCGAGGTCGTGGTCCTCCCCCAGCAGGTCGGAAAGCCGGTGGGCCTGTTGCGCGCGCATCTTGAACGCGGCCGGCCACAGCGGGCGCAGCAACTCGCATTGATGCCGGTGATACTTCACGCGCTTGCGCCATTCGTGCAGCGTGGCGGTGGAAGGCAGGCGCCGTGCCTCGCCCAGCGCATCGCGGACCTGGACATAGCTGGCCGACCAGCCGCCCGACACGGCAGCATAGCCCTGCGCTGCCAGCGTCCAGTCGGCGACCGCCTCGCGCGCCTCGGACAACGCCGATGCCAACCCCTCCCAGTCCGGGGTATCGTCACCCGCAAGCGTAGCGTCACGGCGCACCACCAGCTTGCGGCGAATCGCCGTGTAACGACGACGGTCGAGTTCCGCCTCGTGCAGGCTCATCAGGTGCTCGAACGTCTCGACGAGCACCTGATCGTCGCGGTTCCCGGCCACCCGACGCGCCAGGTCGCGAAAGCGCCGATTCTCCCGGCGGTAGCGCTTTTCGCCCAGCGCCGGACGCACCAGGCGCAACAGCGCCCGCAGCTTCTTGCAGCGCTGGCGCAACGCATGAATGGCGGTAACCGGGTCCGCCTCGCGATCGCGTAGCGCCGCCTGGGCGTGTTCGATCTGCTGGATGGCGATACGCTGAACGCTCGCCTCGGTCGGCTCCTGCATGGACACGCGATAGGACACGTCGCTCTCCTGAATCGGGACGATATTCCCAGTCTAGACGCCGCCAAGCGAAACCGACCACGCGCCGTCCTTCAATGGCACCGGTTAGCGCCGAGCGAGCAAGCGCCGCATCGCGGCGGTCGGGGCTTCGATCTGATGGTGGCGACGGCTGGAGGCGTAGCTTTCGTTGAAGACTTCGAAGTAGTCGTCGAGTGCACCCGAGGCATCGAGGTCACCGCTGAGGCGAAGTAGCTCGACGGCGACCTCGGCGGTGCACAGATGCTCGCTGGAGGCCGCCTTGCGCAGTCGATAGCGCGACAGGCGCCGGGTCTTGAGCGGTAGCACCGGCAGGCGGTCGAGGTAGGGGCTGCGACGGAAGATGCGCCGGGCCTGACGCCAGGTACCGTCGAGCAGGAGAAACACCGGAATGCGTGAGTCCGCGAGCGCCTCCTCGACGGCGTCGGGTCCCACCACGCGCTCGGCGTAGTCGGCCTGATCGTCGGGAAAGATGATGAACGGCGCGAAGCGCGCGTCATCGAGCAACGCCAGCAGTCGGGGGTCCGGCTCGGTGCGGTACCAGGTGAAGACCTGGGTGTCGGGCAGGATGTCGCCGATCAAGCGGCCGGTATTGGTGGGCTTGTAATGCTCGAGCGGGTGCGTCAACAGCCAGAAGCGCACGCGGCTCTCGGCCGTGACACGGTACGGGCACAGGCAGTTGAGCCTGGGCAGCCGGCACTCCGGGCAACGCGAGACGAAGCTGCCACGCGCGTTGAACGGCTTGCGCGGCGGCGCGTCTTCATCGGGAACCAGCGTGGCGGTATCGGCCGGTGCATCGTGGGATTCATGCATGAGGTATCAGGCTGGGTCGAGAAGGCCGGGCATTCTAGCATGCCCGGCCGGGCATTCATCCACGTGACGTCGAGGCCGCCGGCGGCGCGTTCGACACATGGCGGCGCTTCCAGTACCCCGCCAGCAGCGAGCCGGACACGTTGTGCCACACTGAGAACAGCGCTCCGGGCAAGGCCGAGGTCGCGGTGAAGAATTGGTTCGCCAGGGTCACCGCCAGCCCGGAGTTCTGCAGACCGACCTCGAAGGCGATGGTGCGCGCGGTGCGCGTGTCGAAACGCAGCGCCCGCGCCAGGCCGTAGCCCGCGGCCAGGCCGATGCCGTTGTGGGCGATGACCGCCAGCGCGACGACCGGCCCCAGGGTGCTCAGGCGACCGGCATTGAGCGCCACCACGATGGCGATGATCAGCACGATGGCCGCCATGGCCAGCGTCGCCAGCGCCGGCTCCACGCGCTGGATATGCGTGCCCAGCAGATGATGGATCACCACCCCCAGCACGATGGGCGCGACCACCAGCTGGGCGATGCTCAGCAGCATGCCGAGTACCGGCACGTCGATGCTCTGGCCCAGCAGCAGCAAGGTGATCAGCGGCGTGGCGACCACCGAGATCAGGGTCGAGACCATGGTCATCGACACCGACAGCGCCACATGGCCGCCGGCCAGCCAGGTCATCACGTTGGACGAGGTGCCGCCCGCCGTGGCGCCGACCAGCACCATGCCGATGGTCAGCTCGGGCGACAGGCCCAGCACCCGCGAGACCAGCAGCGCCGCCAGCGGCATGACCAGGAACTGCAGCAAGACGCCCACCGCGATCGGCTTGGGTGTCTTCACCACCCGGACGAAGTCCTCCTTGGTGAGGGTCAGCCCCATGGCGAACATGATGATCACCAGCAGCGTCTTGATGTAACCGGCCAGGCCGGTGAAGAACTCGGGCGCAAAGGCGGCGATGACCGCCAGCAGGATGGCCCAGACGGGAAACAAGCGGTTGATGCGTTCGAAAATCGACATGTATGTGTCCTAGCGTGTCGCGTCGGTGCTCGAGCACCTTGTTGTGTCGAGGGTGTGTTGAAGCTTGTATTGGCAATCGGGGCGACGATTGTATTCCACTCAGACCCAGTCCGGCACCCAGAGCGCCCCGACCTGGCGCCAATGCTCGACCAGCGGCGGTACGCCCTGGCTCGCGAACTGCGAAATGGCGCGCACGCCACGCGGCACGAGCGATTCCGCCTGGGGGTCGACGAGCAGGCACGGCGCCTCGATGGGAGCCTGATCGAGCAGCATCGCCGCCGGCATCACCGCCAGCGAAGTGCCGACCACCAGTACCAGATCCGCCTCGGCGACGATCTCGCATGCCTGGGCGTAGCGCGGCACCGGCTCGCCGAACCACACCACGTCCGGCCGCAGCTGGCTGCCCTTGTCGCATAGATCCCCCAGGCGGATGCCCTTGCGCCCCACCGGATAACGCAGGTTGGGGTCGGCGCTCGAGCGGGACATGAGGATCTCGCCGTGCAGATGCAGGACATCGCGGGACCCCGCACGCTCGTGCAGGTCGTCGATGTTCTGCGTGATCACGCTGACCTGAAATCCGGCCTGCTCCAGTTCGGCCAGCGCGCGATGCGCGGCGTTGGGCGTCGCCTGGCGCGTCTGCTCGCGACGCGCGTCGTAGAAGCGCAGCACGGTTTCGGGGTCGCGGGCAAAGGCCTCGGGCGTGGCGACATCCTGCACGCGATGGTTTTCCCACAGCCCGTCGCCGTCGCGAAACGTCTTCAGGCCGCTTTCGGCGCTGATCCCTGCCCCTGTGAGGACGACGAGATGCGGTCCCTGATGTTCGCTCATGCCTACCTCGTGATCTGTGGTTCGAGAAAGTGGGTGTGAGGCTCAACCCAACTGAAATAACACGATTGCGCCCGCCATCACCACCGCGCACGCCAGGCGCTGATAGAACACCCGGCCAGCAGCACGACCTTGAGCCCCAGCAGCGGCGAGACCCGCGATGCCACGTCGCGCCGCAGCGCGCGAAACAGCGCCGCCTGGCCCCCGAGATAGCACACGTTCATCGCCAGCAGCGGCATCCACACCGCCTCCAGGCGCGCGCCGCTGCCCGGCAGCAGCAGCGCCACCCCCAGCAACGAGGCACCGCCCATCAGCAGGTGGGAAAACACCAGCATGGCCCGCGTGGAAAGCGTGTAACGGCTGCCCACGTAGGCGGCCACGAAATAATAAATCGCCTGGCACAAGGCCCCCAGCAGGCCCGTGACGACACCCAGGATCATCGGCTGTACATCCTATGTGGCAAGGTCGACAATAGGCGCCCTTCGAGCTGGCCGAAGGTTCCCCTCATGTCGTTGGAATTGCCCGTACTTTATCAGGACGAGCGCATGGTTGCCGTGCAAAAACCGTCGGGGATGCTCGTTCACCGCAGTCCGATCGCCCGTGACGCGCGGGTGTTCGCCCTGCAGACCCTGCGCAACCAACTGGGGCGCCACGTCTATCCGGTCCACCGGCTCGACCGGCCGACCTCGGGGCTTCTGCTGTTCGCCCTCGACCCGGAGATGGCCCAGGCGCTGGGCGAGGAATTCACCGCGCACCGCGTGCACAAGCGCTACCTGGCGGTGGTCCGCGGCGTCGGCCCGGAGCAGGACCTGCTCGATTACGGCCTGCGCGAGGAAGATGGCTCGCGGCCCAAGGCGGAAATGCCCGAACTCGAAGCCTGGACGGCCGTACGCCGCCTGGACAGCGTCGAACTGCCGGTGCGCATCGACCGTTATCCCCAGGTACGCTATTCCTTGATGGAGGCCCGGCCATGGACCGGGAGGCGGCATCAGATTCGCCGCCACCTGGCGCGGCGTGGCTATCCGATCATCGGCGACGCCAAGCATGGCAAGGGCGCCCACAATCGCTTCTTCCGCGAGCGACTGGACAGCCCGCGCCTGCTGCTCGCGGCCGTGGGCATGACGGTCTGGCATCCCGAGCAGGCACGCACGCTGCAGCTCGATGCGCCCCTGGCCGACGACATGCAGGCGCTGTTCGCGCGCTTCGGCTGGCAGGGTCACGCCCCGGCGGCCCGCGTCGCCTGGCACGCAGAACGCCCCGCCGCGTTGTTGTCATCCGGCCACGACCGGTAACGAGGAACGATCACATGCAAGACGATTACGATTTCCGCTTCGGCGGCATCCGCCGACTGTACGGCGCTCAGGCCGCCGCGTTCTTCCGCCGCGCCCACGTGGTGGTCATCGGCGTGGGCGGCGTGGGCAGCTGGGCCGTGGAGGCCCTGGCCCGCGCCGGCGTCGGCACCCTGACGCTGATCGACCTCGACGATGTCTGCGTGTCCAACGTCAACCGCCAGCTGCACGCGCTGGACGGCACCATCGGCCGGCCCAAGGTCGAGGTGCTGGCCGAGCGCTGCCGCGCCATTCAGCCCGGGATCACCGTGCATGCGGACACCGCCTTCGTGACGCCGACCAACCTCGCCGAGCGCCTGCCCGAGGACGCCGATCACGTCATCGACGCCATCGACAGCGTCGTCGCCAAGAGCGCGTTGATCGCCTGGTGCAAGCGCCGCAAGATCGGCCTGACCGTCACCGGCGCGGCGGGCGGCCAGACCGACCCCACGCGGATCCGCGTCGCCGACCTGACACGCACCGAGCACGACCCGCTGCTCGCCAAGGTACGCGCGCGCCTGCGCCGTGACTTCGGCTTCTCGCGCAATCCCAAGCGGCGCTTCGGCGTCGAATGCGTGTACTCCGACGAGCAGCTGGTCTACCCCGGCGCCGACGGCGAGGTCTGCCGGCAGAAGCCCGGCGACGGCGAGGCCACCCGCCTCGACTGCGCCTCCGGCTTCGGCGCGGCGACCTTCGTCACCGGCAGCTTCGGTTTCGTGGCCGCCTCGCGCACGCTGGCACGGCTCGCCACCCGAGCCGCACGCGAGGCCGCCCCCACCCCTTCCACGGAGACTTCCTCATGAGCCACGACACCCGCCCGGTGCCCGGCATCTACCGTCATTACAAGGGCGCCAGCTACGAAGTGCTGGGCGTCGCCCACCACAGCGAGACCGAGGAACCGCTGGTGGTCTATCGCGCGCTCTATGGCGACTACGGGCTGTGGGTACGCCCACTGACGATGTTCTGCGAGACCGTCGAGGTCGCCGGCGAACCGGTCGCGCGCTTCGAGCTCGAGGCCGCCTTCCGCTGAGCGGCGTGCGTCGCTGAGCGAGGGCGCTGATGCTATAATGCCGCGCTTCTCGTTTCGCGCGACGCCATGACGTTGCCACAACGGCGTTGCCACACACACGAAGGGGAGAAAGCATGAGCGCACTGGTTGGTGTCATCATGGGCTCGAAGTCCGACTGGGCGACCTTGTGCCATACCGTCGACACGCTCGAGGCACTCGGCATCGAGCACGAGGTCAAGGTCGTCTCGGCGCACCGCACGCCGGATCTGCTGTTCGACTACGCCGCCGGCGCTGCCGATCGCGGCCTGGAAGTCATCATCGCCGGTGCCGGCGGTGCCGCGCATCTGCCCGGGATGGCCGCCGCCAAGACGCCCCTGCCGGTGCTCGGGGTGCCCGTGCAATCGAGCATGCTCAGCGGGGTCGACTCGCTGCTCTCCATCGTGCAGATGCCGGCGGGCATTCCCACCGGCACCCTGGCCATCGGCCGGGCCGGCGCCATCAACGCCGCCCTGCTCGCCGCCGCCATGCTGGGCAACAAGTACCCGGCGATTCGCGAAGCGCTGGAAGCCTACCGCGCCGAGCAGACGCAAAAAGTGCTCGACGCGCCCGACCCTCGCCCCACCGACTCCCAGGAGACATGAGCATGCATATCGGTATCGTGGGCGGCGGCCAATTGGGCCGGATGCTGGCCCAAGCGGGGGCGCCGCTGGACATGCGCTTCACCTTCCTCGATCCCTCGACCCAGGCGTGCGCCGCCTCGCAGGGCGTGCACCTCTGCGCCGACTGGGACGACGAAGAAGCGCACCAGGCACTCATCGAAGCCAGCGACGTGATCACCTTCGAGTTCGAGAACGTCTCGACCATGGCGCTGACGCAGCTCGCCGAGCAGCGTCCGGCCTTCCCGCCGGCCAAGGCACTGGAAACCGCGCGCGACCGTGGCGCCGAGAAATCGCTGTTCCAGTCGCTGGACATCGCCATTGCCCCCATCGCACTGATCGAGAGCCAGGACGACCTGGACCGCGCGGTGGCCGAGATCGGCCTGCCGGCGGTGCTCAAGACGCGCACCCTGGGCTACGACGGCAAGGGCCAGAAGGTGCTGCGCAGCGCCGACGACGTGCCCGGCAGCGTCGCCGAGCTGGGCGACGTGCCCTTGATCCTGGAAGGTTTCATCGATTTCGATCATGAAGTCTCGGCCATCGCCGTGCGCGGCCGCGACGGCGAGGTGCGGGTGTGGCCGCTGTCACGCAACGAGCACCGCCAGGGCATCCTGCATCGTGCCGAGCCGCAGCCCGACCACCCGCTGTACGCCCGCGCCGCCGACTACGCCACCCGCGTGCTCGACGCACTGGGGTACGTCGGGGTCATGGCCTTCGAGTTCTTCGTCACCCGCGACGGCGAGCTGCTTGCCAACGAAATCGCCCCCCGCGTGCACAACTCCGGGCACTGGAGCATCGAAGGCGCGACGACCAGCCAGTTCGAGAATCACCTGCGCGCCGTCGCCGGGCTGCCGCTGGGCGACACGACACGCCTCGTGCCCTGCGCCATGCTCAACATCATCGGCGCCTTCCCCGACCGCGACGCCGTGCTCAGTGTTGCCGGCGCACGTCTGCATGACTACGACAAGGCCCCGCGCCCCGGCCGCAAGATCGGCCATGTCACGGTCCTCGCGCCCGACGAGGCCACGCTGGCCGAGCGCGTCGCCGCCGTCGAGGCCCTGCTGGTCAACGACCTGGGCTGAGCCCCCCGCGCCATCCGTCGTAACGCAAGATGCCCGCCAATTGGCGGGCATCTGGTATCGGCATGGCAGCGACGCGATCACTCGTCGTCGGCGCTCATCTGCTGCTGCAGGTAGTTCTGGATACCTACCTTGTCGATCAGGCCGAGTTCGGTCTCGATCGTGTCGATGTGCTCTTCTTCATCGTTGAGGATGCGGCGGAACAGGTCACGGCTGACGTAGTCGCGCACTTCCTCGCAATAGGCGATGGCGTCGACCAGGTCCTGCCAGCCGGTCTTCTCGATGGCGAGGTCGCACTCGAGCATTTCCTTGGTGTTCTCGCCGATGTGCAGCTTGCCCAGATCCTGCAGGTTGGGAATGCCCTCGAGGAACAGGATGCGCTCGATCAGCTCATCGGCATGGCGCATCTCTTCGATGGATTCGTCGTATTCCCACTTGGCCAGCTTGGCCAGTCCCCAGTCCTTGTACATCTTGGCGTGCAAGAAGTACTGGTTGATGGCGACCAGCTCATTGCCCAGTGCGGTGTTGAGGTGCTGAACGACCTTGGCATCACCTTTCATCGTCACGTCTCCCTTGCAGATTAATGTGGTTGTACGGCGATGGCGATTCGCGAAGCATAGCTCGCCATCGCCGTCATGGGATACAGGGAGTATCGACTATTTCGCCGAAAAAGTCGAATAAAGACAGGATCTTGCCGCGAAAACGGCGCATTTGTTAAGGATTGGAAATAACAGGCGAGAACGATTGCCACTCCGCTCTCACCCCACGCACGCCGCAACGCCCCGCCCGGACACGAAAACGCCGCCATCCAACGGGATGGCGGCGCGGAAAAACGGAGCGCGCGATGCAGCTTGCTTGCCCGAGGCAGGTCTTGCTTCTCGACTGAAAAGCGCCTAGACGGCGTAGGCGAGATCCTCGCTCGGCATCATTTCCTGGGTGATGGCATCACGCGTGATGGCCTTGGCCGTGCAGGCGCAGCGGCCACACTGAGTCGCACACTCGGTGCGCTCGCGCACTTCACGCCAGCTACGCGCGCCGTCTTCAACGGCCTCGCGAATGGCATTGTCGGTCACGCCTCGGCATATGCACACGTACATTCCATCACCTCGCTGATCGCTCTGATAGGGAATGTAAATGATTCGCATAAAGACTTTCAACCCCCAATCACTATCTTTTCGCTCGGCGGGCGCTCGACTTTGGTGGCATGTCGTCGGGAGATGCATGTAAATGAATGATTTCGAGGCACAATCGAGCAGGTAGGGTTCTGTGCTTACGCTGACACCAACTCGTCAGCAATTTTTTCCAGCATGAACGTTTCGCGCTGAATCGACTGCCCCATGGAGTCCTCCTGACGTACCATGACCTGCCGGTTATGATTCACCGCTTCCGACACCGGCATCCAGATCGGCTTCATTCCATTGGCCACTTCGTAGCTTTCCATCCGAGCATCGGCCAGCTTGGGGGCAACAACAATATCTTCACCCTTATCAATACCGCCGTCGGAAGGCTGAAATCGTTGTAGCGTTCAGTAAATAGCGCAGGATCCGGTCTACCCAGGCAACATGGCGTCGCCCCCGTTGCGGGAAGAAAGTTCAGAGTGGTTCGGTTCCTGCATAAGCTTCATGGCAGGCGTCCGGCAATCGGGTTACAAAAGGGCCAATATTCTACCGGCACATCAGACTATGCACGCGCCCGACATCCGAGCGCGCTAAATTTCCCGACCCTGCCAAAACGTGATGTTAGCGGTTTGAAGTGACCCCCTCCACAGCTGCACAGGCTATAGTGCAGTCATCAGGAGGAGAAGATGAGCGACGACACCCCCATCAAGCGATGGACCGCGAAGCGCAAAGCGTCCGTGGTCATGGATATCTTCAAGGGCAAGACCACGGTCGCTGAGGTCGCGCGACAGCATGACCTCACCGTCTCCGAGGTCGAAGGCTGGATCGATGAAGCCCAGCGCAACATGGAGAACGGGTTCAAGGCCCGCCCCAAGGATATCCGCGAGCAATATGAGTCTGACTTGCGGGAAACCAAGGAGGCGTTGGGCGAGGCCCACTTGCAGATCTACGCACTAAAAAAGTGGCGTCGCCTGCTCGACGAGGACGAGAACTCGTAAGGTCGCTGCAGGCGGAAATGGCCCAGGAAGGCCGGGTGGTATCATTGGCCAAACTTTGTCGCTGGCTGGATTTCCCTCGGCGCAGTCTGTATTACCGGCCAAAGGCTCGGCCTCGTGTCGTGAATACGGACCTGACGGCCCGTGTGAAGCTGACGCTGGAACGCTTCCCCCGCTACGGCTATCGCCGGCTGGCGTGCGTACTGGGCGAGAACCGCAAGCCGATCCAGCGCATCCTGCAGCTCAAAGGCTGGCAGGTGCGCAAGCGACCGCAGGGCTTCCGACCTCGCGCTAGACGCTTGCCGTCGGTCACCTCACGGCCAGATGAGCGCTGGGCCACGGATCTCACTCACGTGTGGTGCGGTAAGGATCGGCGGGCCAGCTTGGCGGTCATCATCGACTGTTGCACGCGTGAGATCCTCGGTTGGCGATTATCGGACAATGGCAGCAGCAAGACAGCAGAGGCCGCCTTGGAGGAAGCACTGGTTTATCGGCTGGGGGCGCTGGGACGCGTTCAGCAACCGCTGGCCCTTCGCTCCGATAACGGGCTCGTTTTCAGCAGCCGCCACTACACGGGCACGGTAAAGGCCTATGGCCTCACGCAGGAGTTCACGACGCCATATACACCGGAACAGAACGGGCTCGTGGAGCGCTTCTTCCGCTCCTTGAAGGAGGAGTGCATCTGGCTTCACCGTTTCGAATCGCTGGGCCAAGCCAGGGTCGTGATCAATCGCTGGATCCGGTACTACAACGAAGAGCGGCCACATCAGTCTCTGGACTACGTGGCACCCCGAGCACACCCCGCATTAACGGCGTAGGGTGTGCAGAAACCAGGGGGTCATTACAGGTTTTTACAGGCTCAACACTAAGATCGGCAGCAGAAAAGCAGTTCTCGTTGACGCTGTTGCTATGCGCAGCCTCAATACCCCCAGTCGTCATGAGCCAGTGGGGTCTCGTTAAGCTCATCCTTTCTCAGGCGCCAATCCGGCATGCATTGATCCATCAGGGCCCGGAAGCGCTCGGTGTGGTGACGTTCCAGCAGATGCACCATTTCGTGCACAAGTATGTATTCCAGGCAACGAGGCGACTTCTTGGCGAGCTCCAGGTTCAGCCAGACGCGCCTAGCCCCAATATTGCAGCTCCCCCAGCGGGTCTTCATTCGCTTGATGCGACAATCCGCAACCTCCACGCCCACAACTGGCTCCCAGACGGCGAGAAGTTCGGGGATGCGAGCTTTGATTTCACGCCGGTACCAACGGTCGAGTGTCTGCTGCCGAGTTACCCAGTCGGTACCCGTTCGGACTTGCAGCTCAAGGGTGCTGTTGTTGACCACGCGCACTCGCGGATTGCCCTGTCGTTCCACCACGTCCAGGCGGTAACGCCTGCCCCCGAAATAGTGGCTTTCACCGGTGACTATCTCCCGTGCGGACTGACGTGCCTGGCGCACAAAGCCCTGTTGCTGACGGCGAATCCAACTCAAGCGCGAGACAATCGCCATCCTCACGGCCTCGTCATCCAGATACGGGGGTGCGGCTACCCGCACCTTGCCATGCGGCGGATAGACGCCCACGTGCAGATTCTTGATCGCCTTGCGGCGAATCTCCACGGGGATGCCACTCACCTCGATATGACTGCGTTCAGTAATCATTCTGGTTCTTCACCAGCTCGAGAACGGTATCCACATCTAGAATCTCGGTTTCACGCACCTTCGTCTCCAGCACCGACGCGATGGCATTGCGCACCTCGCGCTCCTTGAACTTATTGCCTCGCCAATCCGCCTTCTTCACGGCGCAAATTTTTTCATCAAGACGAATCGCCAGCATGGCATCCTGAGCCAGATTATCGTATAGAGCCTGTTGCGCCGATGTCTCGATACCCGTGGGGTAACGGATCTGTTCTTCCCGCCGGGCCGCCTGCCGCGTCAGTTCCACGATCCGGCTCAGGTATTCCTTGTACTCCAGCGCCTCCTGCCGGCGCTGTTCGATCAGGGCATCCAGCAGTTCGGACATCTTTTCGTAGTACTTCGGATTGACCGCCATTTCGTCGATGATCAGCCGGCGCACGTTGTTCTCGATGGTCTCAGCCATGGCCTCGCGGTCCCCGGAAATCGATGAGGGCAGGCTATCGACTGCTTCCTCGCCGCGCTCGACCACCAGTTCCACCAGCGTCATGTCGTCGAAGGCTGAGAGTTTCTCGCTCTCATCCGCACGGATGTAGGTATCTAATAGATGTCGCATGGCCGGCTCGTACATCTTCATATCGATGTAGTCGCCGCTGGCTAGCTTCACCTCCTCCCGGACCTGTTCGTAGTGCTCGACCTCCGACTTGATCACGGCGACCTCGTCCTTGCTGTAGCCGGCCTGCTGCATTTCGTTGGCCAGGTCGGCATAGGCACGCAGGAAAGCGCCGACGTGTTTGTACAGTGCTAGACGCCTGGGCTCGTTCTCCTTCTGCACCTCAGGCGCATCGCTGGGGCCGACGAAATAGTGCCGGTAGGCGGGGCTGTCTTTCGGCGGCGCTACTCCCTCGCAAAGTGCCTTGATCGCTTCGCGTGCCTCTTCTAGCCGTTCCCGCGCCTTGTCCAGCCGGTCCTCCAGCAGCCCTTCCACGTCGTCTGAGTCGAAGGCATCGAAGGCCCCGCCCGTGTAATCCTGAATCGATTGCTCCAGGGACTTGAACAGGTCCTTGTAATCGACGATATAGCCGACTTCCTTGTCCTCGGTGTGTAGCCGGTTGACCCGGCAGATGGCCTGAAACAGGCCGTGGTCGCGCATCTGCTTGTCAATATAGAGATAGGTGGCCGGCGGCGCGTCGAAGCCGGTAAGCAGCTTGTCCACCACGATCAGCAGTTTCATCTGGCCGGGCTCGTCGATGAAGCGCTTCTTTACCTCCTGCTCGAAGGTCTCCACCTTGTTAACGGCCGTGTCTTCCGGCTCGTTGAAGTGCTCGGCCAGCATGCGCCGATAGATCTCGTACTGGTGCAGCTTCTCAGTCTCACCCTCGCCGGTGGCCTCACCCTTGATATTGGCGGTCGACGGCACATAGGAGGTGACGATGGCGCACTTGCCCTTCAGCTCGGTCTTCTCGAACATCTCGAACAGCCGGCAGGCTGAATAGATGCTGCCGGCGACCAGCATGGCGTTGCCGTGGCCACTCATCAGCCGGTCGCGGGTCGCCATGTCCCAGAGGATATCGGAGACGATCTTCTCCAGTCGGTCGCGTGAACTGAGCACCTTCTGCAGGGTGCCCCAGCGCTTCTTGAGCTGGGCGCGGGCGTAATCATTCAGGCCCTTGGTCTTGAGCTCGAACCACTGGTCGATCCTGGCCTGCGAGGTTACGTGCTGGTCGATATCCCGCGCTTCGTAGCGCAGATCCAGCACCACCCCATCCTGCACCGCTTCATCGAACTTGTAGCTGTGGATGTAGGGGCCGAAGACTTCGATGCTCTTGCGTTTGTCCTTTTTCAGCAATGGCGTGCCGGTGAAGCCAATCAGCATGGCCTCGGGCAGCAGAACCTTCATTGCCTCATGCAACTTGCCGGACTGGGTGCGGTGGCATTCGTCCACGAACACAAATAGATTGCCCTTGGTCCAGAAGCCTTTCGGCAGATGGCTACGCATATCCTGGATGAAGGCATCGACATCCCCCTCCTCCGAGGCGCCGAACTTGTGGATCAGCGAGGCGATTAGCCATTCGTCGCTGCGGTTGAGCACGTCGATCAGGTCGGCGCCGCTCCGGGTGCGGTGGATCTGCTCGTCCACACCCTTGAAGACCTTCTCGATCTGCTCGTCCAGCTCGGTGCGGTCGGTGATTACCAGCACCCGGGCGTCCTGCACGTTCTCGCGAATCCATTTCGCCAGCCACACCATGGTCAGCGACTTGCCACTGCCCTGAGTGTGCCAGATGATGCCACCCTGGCGACGCTGCACATGATCCTGCGCGGCACGCACGCCGAAGAACTGGTTGTGGCGGCAGGTCTTTTTGACGCCGGCGTCGAAGACCATGAAGTCGTGCACGATCTCCAGCAGCCTTTCCTTGCGGCAAAGCTGGTGCAGCCCGCGCGCAAGGGGATCATCAAGGTCGGAAGGCTCCTTCCATTCCATCCAGAACTTCTCGGGCGTCTCGATCACCCCATAGCGCAGGCCTTCGGTGGGGTTGCCGGCCATCACCAGCTGCGCGGTGGCGAAAAACGACTGGATAAACTCGGGTTTCTGGTTGTCCAGGCTCTGGCGGATGCCTTCTGCCACCGCCACAGTGGAGCGCTTGAGCTCCAGAATGCCCAGGGCGATACCGTTGACGTACAGCACCACGTCCGGGCGCTTGTTATGGACCCCGGACACCGTAACCTCCTCGGCCACGGCGAAGTCATTGTTCTCGGGATTAGCCCAGTCAATCAGCCAGACGGTAACCGTCTGCTCCTGCACTGACGGCTTGACGTGAACGCCGTAGCGCAGCTTTTCGTACACGGCGCGGTTGGCGTCATAGAGGGTTTTGCTGCCCGAAATCGCCGCCGCCTGGTCCAGCTCGCGCAGGGCACGATTAATCACGCGTTCCTCATGGCTCTGCCGTACCAGCCAGTCGCGCAGCAGGTCTTCCTCGATATTGCGGTTGCCACCCCTGTCCTTCCAGTCGCCCAGGTAGTGATAACCCAGCTCGCCCTGAAAGAATCGCAGCACCTGCTGCTGGGTGAGGCGTTCACGTTGGCCGACGGTGCTCATGGACTCGCCTCCTCGGGCGTCCGGTTCTTGAATCGCTCACGCCAGTCTTTCAAAGACTGAATATCCTGACGAAGCTCAGGTTCGTCGGGAATAAATACCGGTACCTCTTCAGATTGGCTGTGCTCATAGCAGGAATACTTGGTCATCAACTCATCAATGAACTGACAATCTTCTTGATCAATCAGTGGCAAAGGTGCCAGCCGATTATCTGTCGTGACGCTGCGACGATGACGCCTTACAACCTGATTCAACAGGTCGTCTTCTACCGTGCGCTCGAGCAGTTTTCGAAAATCGCTGCAAATCCCTTGGGCGAGCGCTCTATACGCTTCTGCACCGCTTGCTTCACCGGCTTTCCTAGCCTCATCGAGACGAGACAAAAGAATGTTATTCGCTTTCTTGGTATTCGCGTTCCATACCGCCTGGTCGGCCGGATGCCCCGCTGTACCGGAAAATGATTCGATGCAGTGCTGGTGCAAATTCTCGCGCTTCCAGTCATCACCAACCTTCCTCGCCGCATCTTCCATGGCGCCGTATAGCGATAGCCGGTGCGTAAAAACCAGCACTTGTCGAGTCCGCGCCAACTGAGCCAACCGAACGGCGACATGCCATTCGTAATCATGGTCTAGCGAAGAGATTGGATCGTCGAAGACAAAGGGAGCCGGCTGCGGCTGATCAGCGACATCAGCAAGAAGCGCCGCCAACCCAACAATTCGGCGCTCACCTTCGCTGAGAACCAACTCAGGGAGGGCCTGGTCTGTTCTGGCACCCCTCAATCGAAGCTTATGAAGCGCCCGCCCCCTATCCGTCCGCGTCTTGCAAAGCTCAACCTTGACCCGTGACGCTCCCAGTGCCTTTAGCTCTTGGTTGAAGCGGTCCACGAACGCCTGAGTAACGACTTCCTCGGCAATATCGCCGGCCTTTCGGGAGATGCCTTGAGAATTGGCCCATCGCTTCCATGTTTCGAATTCGTCTACACGCCGGAGGCGGTCAATCTCTGCACGGATAGCGTCCGCCTGCTGTGCGGTCCATTTCCGCGCTTCAAGCTGCAGTTTCTCCTTTTTGGCCTGTTCACGATCGAAGTGCTTCGCGTCCTCCTCGCATTGCTTTGCTTCCTGCTCTAGCGTCTGAGCTCGGTTGGTCAGTTCACCGAGAATTTCCTTTGGCCATTTTATGGGATCTTTGGGGTTCTCTGCTTCATGGCCAAGCAGGGCCGTCCGCATGATGCCAACCTGACGCCAGATCTCTGTCATTTGTGGCGCCAGGGGGCTTTCGCTTAACCCGGCGGCTTGGAGCATTGTCGTGACTTGTTCCTCCGTCAGTGCAGCAGGCAGCGCATCCAGCACCTGCTTATAGGCTTCTTCTGCCACCTGCGCTTCCGATTCCACTCTACCCTGCACAAAGCCCTCAAACTCCTGCAATCGCTGTTGTGCATGCTCATCGAGCGTCTGGTGGCATAAAACGCACCGCGCGTCATCGGTGACGGGATAGGTGCGCCCGGGGTAGGCAGTTTGGGAGTATGCCCGTGCCGCTTCCCATAGTGCCCGCCAGGTATCCGTACCTACGCCCTCCAATTCAGCGGACTCCACCTTCGCTGCCTCGTTAGCAATACGCCTTTTACTGTCTGCATCGGTACGTAACGACCGGATTTCTCTGATGCCGTCCGTTCCAAAAGCCATCGCCGCTGCCTTCAGACTCGATCCCAGTTGGTCGATCTGTTGCTTAGTGCTTCGTTTGGACCGCGCGAGACGTGCAGGATCTTCCGCCTTCAGCCGCTCGCCCAGTTGCTCCAAAGCCTTCTCATCTTCCGGCGCCCACTGAATCAAGGGCTGAATCTTCGACTCGTGGAGGTCCGCTCGCAATCCGCGATAGGTAGAGCCTGCTGGTGTAGCTGCACAGTCGGCAGGCAATTGCGGTAGGGAACTGACCAGGCCGTTCTGCTGATTTTGCAGACTTTCTCGGATGCGAGTGCAAACGCTCGCCAGCTCCTCGAATAGTGCGACGGAAGGCGGTGTATAGGTCGCTGCCTTCTCCTCGGTAAGGTAGGCGGTAGCCGCCTCGGCGTCGAAAATATCGACTGAATGCAAGTCGTCTATCGGGTCACTGTTCGCAATCCACTCCACCTCGCGGGCTTCGCCGTTGATCGAATAACCGATCTTGCATAGACGCTCTGCGGGTGTCGCACCAAAAACATTAGGCTTGAGGTCGGGTGACCGGGGCTTTCCGCAAACTTTGTTCAGAATACGCGTATAACCTGACTTTCCGGAGCCGTTGTGCCCATAGATAACGCATAGGTTCCCTTCGCCAAAGCTGAGCGGATGGCGGGGGGAGAGATTCTCAATTCCTCGTATATCGCCAATCTTAGTAAGTCGCAGGGCACTAGTGGCGGACGCATTGGCAGCAAGCCCCTCGAACTTCCGATGCCCAGTAACTTTTTTACCCTCCGGGGCCTTGAGGTAAGCGATTAACTCATCAAGCCGTTCATCAGACACACTTCCGTCAGAGAGCAGAATCTCAGTCGCGTACTGTAGCCAGTCTTGTTGACTATGAAGCCACTCTCGGATTGTTTTCGTTGCGTCAGCCATACGAAGCGTTTCCCCTGTTTTCTTCGACCAGCCGAACCCGCCCGGTGAGGAGCTGCTGCATCATGCCCTGCTTGATCTGGCGGGCCTTGTTGCAGCGGCGTTCCAGGGCTTCGATTTCGGTGTCCATATCGGAGAGGACGGTGGCGATGGCAGTTTGTTCTTTTATGTCGGGCACGAAAACCTGAATTGCCTCAATCGTCTTCCCATTAAGGCTCGGAACTCCAGACGCCTCGTTGTAATCACGCCACGGGATTTTCGTGAAAATGTAGAACATAAACCTCGGATTAGCGGCCTCATGGATTTCCGTATAAAAGAGGGTATCCACAGTCCAGAACGGGGAATCCATAAACCGAGGCTCGTTAATAGTGCCTTTTCGACCAATGAGTACCGATGGGCGCTCGTACAGAGGGGTATCTGTTCTACCAATTTCCCCCCCTGTGGCAAGAATCGGATATCTGCCATCGTATTTTTCTATTTCTGATTGGTTCCGACCGTATCTTACTGTCAGCAATTCCCCCAACCGCTTCGTCTCCCACTCGCCGGTGAAGCCGGGCAGGCGGGTCTGGCCGGTGAGGAGTTGTTGCATGGCGGCCTGTTTGATGGCGCGCTTTTTGGCGATCAGGCGGTCGAGGGATTCGATCAGCGCGTCCGCGTCCGACAGAGCGGTGGCAATGGCGCGTTGCTCTTCTATAGGAGGAGCCGGGACTTTAATCGACCGGACCAACGTACCACTTAGATTAGGCTGACCGCCCTGTGTGAGCTTTTCAACATACTCGTCCTTATTGAACGAAAGTATGTTTAACAAGAGTTTCGTCTCGTAGCTCCTCGTGACTATCGCCAAGACTGCTTGGTTTATAGCGGCTCGAATATTGGTTATCGCCGAAACTCCAGCCGTTGCACCATAAAGAGCAACGATCAGAGTCCCAGCCTCTACCATTTTGGCGGACGACTTCCCTATGCCTTTTTTAGTAATTCGACCTTCCACATTCCTTATTGCTCTACGATTCAGATCACTCGACGTTATCCACGGGATGTCGCCACCATAATATTCTGGTCTAGCTGTGGAGGGGGTCCCGCCACTGTAAGTTCGAGCCAACTCCCCAATTGACACTACATCCCAACCCTCTGGAATCACCCCCACCTCGGTCCACTTATACCCGGGTGGCACGTCCTCAGCAGTCGCGATCTCGGGCTCCACTGAATAGACCGCAGACAGATCCCGCACGGCCTTCTCTTCCACTGCCTCGCTGCGCTCAGCCATCAACCCGCACCCTCATCTGTTCCAGGTGACCGGTGACTCGGGCGGCCAGTGCCTCCACCTCGCGCTCGATGGCTGGCAGGGGCTCGGCGTAGCGCTCTTCCAGTTCGCGCACCCGGCCGGCGAGCTGGTTGGTGATGCGTTCGACTTCCGATTCGATGGCGGCGCGGATGTCGACCAGCCATTTGTCGTCCACGACGAGTTGTTTGATCTCGTCCTCGGTGAGCTCCGCGTAGCGGGCCAGTACGGCCTGGTCAAGTTCCGCCTGGGCGTCCTTGACGGCCTTCTTGGCGCTGGCCTCCTGGTCCATCAGCTTCTTGCACTGCTGGAGGGCGGCGATTTCGTCGTCGGCTTCCGGCTCACCCCTGAGGGCCTTGAGGCGCTTGGGGATCTCGGTTTTGGTGACCTTACCCTTGTCGTTCTTGACCTCGCTGAGCGGGTCTTCCTCGCCGTCCTGCTCCTCGATGAATTCCTCCAGCTCGCGGCTGGCGGTCTCGGCTTCGGCCTGCAGGGTGTCGAGCCGGGCCTGTTCGTCGGCAAAATAGCGGGTAATGACCAGCGCGGGCGGGATCAGGTCGAGCTTGTACTTTTTGGCTTTTTTGCCGCTGCCGACGGTCAGGTCGGGTTCTTCCTTGATTTTGCGTTCCTTGTTCTCGATCACGCCGCGCGGCTTCGCGGCTTCTTGCCAGCCCTCGGCGGCGATGAGGTAGACATCGTCCTGCATGACATCCGCCCAGTAGTCCATCAGGCGCTGGTAGACGGCGTAGCGATCCAGCAGGGGCACATCGGTGAAGCGTTGCAGCAGGTCCTCGGACAGGCCGTGTATCACGTCGCGGGGCTTGTCACCCGCTTGCAGGGCGTAAAGGTCCGGGCGATGAACCGCCTGCCAGTCGTCGGTGACGCCCGACACGCACTCGGCGAAGGCCGTGAAGGCAGAGTGGCCCAGCACCGTGGCCTTGACTTCGCGGGCGTCGACCCGGGGCTCGAGGTAACCGGGTCGGCCGTTGTCGCGGAACAGCGACTCTCGCAGGCCGGGAAGCACGGCCCAGTAAGGCTTGAGCGCGTCCACGTCGCGCTCGGGGATGCCGCCGTTCAGGTGGGCGTAGAGGTCATGCAGGTCCTCCGCCTCGCCGGCGTCGATGTAGCGCGGGATGTTGAGGTTGTAGTCGTTGGCCTCGTTGGCGATCTCGGCCAGGGGCACGCGGCGGGCATAGCCGGGCAGTTCGCGCTGGTGGTTGAACACGTCAACGATCTTGTGGATGTCGCGCGAGCGCAGGCGGTTCTTGTTGCCGTCTTTCATGAACTCGCGGCTGGCGTCGATCATGAAGATGTGCTCGCGGCTATCGGCGTGCTCCTTGTCGATGACCAGGATGCAGGCGGGGATGCCCGTGCCGTAGAACAGGTTGGCCGGCAGGCCGATGATGCCCTTGATCAGCCCGCGCTGAATCAGGTTACGGCGGATGTCGGCCTCCTTGTGGCCGCGGAAGAGCACGCCGTGGGGCAGGATGATGGCGCCCTTGCCGGTGGACTTGAGCGACTTGATGAGATGGAGCAGGAAGGCGTAGTCGCCGTTCTTGGCCGGCGGGATGCCGACCTCGAAACGGCCGAACTCGTCGTTGGCCGGGTCCAGGCCGTTGGTCCAGGACTTGGCGGAGAACGGCGGATTGGCCACGGCGTAGTCGAAGGTCTTGAGAACATGGAGATCGCTCTTGAAGTACGGGCGCGACAGGGTGTTGTCCCGCCACAGTTCGGCCGTGGGATAGTCGTGCAGGATCATGTTCATTCGGGCCAGTGCCCAGGTGGCGTTGTCGTTTTCCTGGCCGTAGATACTCAGGCCCTGCGGGGCCTCGTAGGCGGCGCGCAGCAGCAGGGAGCCCGAGCCGCAGGTCGGGTCATACAAGGTCTCGTCTTGACGAGTATCCGGGCCGATACCCACCACCTGGGCAATCACCCGGGAGACCTCGCCCGGGGTGTAGAACTGGCCCTTGCTCTTGCCGGACTCAGTAGCGAAGTGGCGCATCAGGTATTCGTAGGCGTCACCCAGCAGGTCGTCGCCGTCGGCGCGGTTGGCGCCCAGGTCGAGCTGGTCGAAGATGGCCACCAGCTTGGAAAGCCGGTCCTGCATGTCCTTGCCGGATCCGAGCTTGGTCTCGTCGTTGAAATCGGCCTGGTCGATGACACCCTTGAGATCGTTGGCCTCGGCCAGCCGGCCGATGATCTTGTTGATCTTGTCGCCGATTTCCTTGTCGCCCTTGAGCGCCACCATGTCGGCAAAGCTGCCGCCCTCGGGGACCTCGATCAGTGAGTCCTTCTTGTCGCTGACGTATTTCATGAACAGCAGCGTCAGCACATAGTCCTTGTACTGCGAGGCGTCCATGCCGCCGCGCAGCTCGTCGCAGGACTGCCAGAGGGACGAGTAGAGCTGGGATTTCTTGAGTGCCATTGAGTAACCGTTTTCTATTTGCGAATTCCAGAGTTACGACTTTCGCACATAACTGTTCAGCATTTTTACGCCGTGCGAAGCATGGCGGAAAAATGCCTGTTGGACTAAGCCACCCATCAAGCGGATCGCCGCTTTTGTAGGGTATTGAATTGGCCGGAGCGTGATCTGAGGCATCCGGTCGCGAGGGTAGGCCTATATTACTGATGGCGATCCGGCGCGTGTAGCGTGCCACCGTGTCAGTGTGTTCGAGGCAGTCCTTTCTATAGACCACCCACTCGGTGGCCATCAGGACTTTGAGCTAGTCATCGACGGTACCGACTCAGAGAGCTCGTGCTGGGCAAGGGCTTTGCCGGCGTACGTAGCCCGCTGGGCTAATTGGCTGGACAGAACCTTCAGAAACGCTACCGCCCCTACCTGTGCATGCGGCGATGAGCGGCTGTCATCCATGCGGTAGTCCCTGCGTACTGCTTGGTCATCAGTCTTCTTAAGTAGCCTTTGCTGTACCGTAACCAGCCGTTACGTGGAGAGCAATGCCCACGAAAGCATTACGCTTTGCCTGAAAAATGCCTGCGCTCGCCTATACGGCGTTAAAAATCGCCTCGAAATGCTCATTTACACCGCGTAAACTCTGCTTTCTCACCGATTTTTGACTTGTCTAGCCATCGCTCGCCGATTTTTCAGACAAAGCTTGGAGGAAAAAACATTTCACGCTGGGGAGTGGAGCTACTGGGTGACGTCGCCCAGCATGCTGTCCAGTTCGTCCTGGTCGACGCCGAGCATCTGCAGGATGTTGCGCTGGGCGGCTTCGAGGATGTGCTGGCGCTCTTGCTCGCCGGGCAGGCTCTTGGCGAGGGCCACGGCGCCCACCAGGGAGGCGAGAATGACGCGGGACTTGTCGGCGATGACGTCGCGGTCGGGTTCGAAGGGGAGTTTCTTGAGGCGGCTGAGGGCGATGAGACGGGTTTCCAGCATCTTCTTCATGCGCAGGTAGGAGGCTTCGAAGAGCGTGCGAACCTCGGCGTTCTCGTTGCCGATCTCGTTGAACAGCACGGTCTCCGGCCCTGGTTGGTGCTTGCGTTCCAGTTCCTGAAGATTCCAGCAGTTGGAGACCAGCTCCGTGAGGTGCTTCACCGAAAGCGGCCCCTTGACCAGCCTGGCCGCGCGGCTGCTTTCCAGGGTTTCTCGCACCGAGGCGTGGTATAGCGCTTCCTTGGAGGCGAAGTGGGCATAGAAGGCGCCGTGGGTCATCTTGGCCAGTTTCATGATCTGGCCGATGGAGACCTTCTCGAACCCTTGGCGGCTGAACAGCTCGACGGCCGAGTTGAGGATTCGCTCGCGCGATCTGGCCTTGCGATTCATCGAGTCGGACATGGCGACCTCACGCTGCTACTCAAAAATACGTGCTGACTGCACGTCGAATATTATCTTGATCATATCAAGCCCGGTGCTAGCTTGGCGTAAATTCAGGCCGTTCAGGACACTCGCATGTCATCACCGCTCGTCATCACCGGCATGGGCATGGTCAGCCCCCTCGGTTGCGGCGTCAACGCCAGTTGGGAGCGCCTTCTGGCGGGCCGCTCCGGCGTTTCCTCTATCACGCGCTTCGAGACCGGCGAGCTGCCGATCAAGGTCGCGGGCACGGTCCCCGGCAGGGAGAGCGACCCGGAAGCGGGCTTCGACCCCGACCGCGTGGCCGATGCCAAGGAACGTCGCAAGATGGAGCTGTTCAGCCTTTATGCTATGGCCGCCGCCGAAGAGGCGCTGACCCAGGCGAACTGGTTTCCATCGAGCGATGAGGACCGGTTGGCCACCGCCACCATCGTGGGCTCCGGCATCGGCGGCTTCCCGACCATCACCCAGGCGCAGAACACCCTTTCGACACGCGGCTATCGCCGACTCTCGCCGTTCACCGTGCCGGCCTTTTTGGCCAACCTGGCGGCGGGCAATGTGTCGATGCGCTATGGCCTGCGCGGGCCGCTGGGCTGTCCGGTCACGGCCTGCGCGGCGGGGGTTCAGGCCATCGGCGACGGCATGCGCCTGATCCGCAGCGGCGAGGCCGAGGTGGCCCTGGTGGGTGGCGCCGAGGCCTGTATCGACCCGCTCTCGCTGGCCAGCTTCCATGCCATGAAGGCGCTCTCCACCGAGCAGGCGGCGCCCGCCAAGGCATCGCGGCCTTTCGATCAGGCCCGCAACGGCTTCGTCATGGGCGAAGGCGCAGGGCTCCTGGTGATCGAGACCCTGGCCCATGCCGAGGCGCGCGGGGCGACGCCCCTGGCCTTTCTCAGCGGCTATGGCACCAGCGCGGATGCCCATCACATCACGGCCGGACCGGAAGATGGCGCCGGGGCCGCGGCGGCCATTCGGGCCGCGCTGCGGATGGCGGGACTCGCCCCCGAGGCCATCGATCACATCAACGCCCATGCCACCTCGACCCCGGTCGGCGACCGGGCGGAAATCGCCGCGCTGCGCAACGCGTTCGGTGACGCTCTGCCTGGCATTCCGATCTCCGCCACCAAGTCGGCCACCGGCCATCTGCTCGGTGCCGCCGGCGGTGTGGAGAGCATCTTCTCGGCCCTGGCGGCCATCCAGGATCGCCTCCCCCCGACCCTGAATCTGGAACACGCCGACGCGGACCTGAGCGATCTGAACTTCGTCTCGGGCGAGGCACGCGAGCACCGCTGCCGGCACGTGCTGTGCAACGGGTTTGGCTTCGGTGGGGTGAATGCCGCCCTAATCGTCAGCAAGGTATAACTAGGCCTAGGCACGCCACACCACAAAAATGCCGCTTCCGAGGAAGCGGCAAAGCATGAGTCGGACGCGACTCAGTTACGTGGAAGCCAGTACGTGGAAGCGGTCTCAAGGCATGGCGGCTCAGCCCGTCATGTCCAGCACGATCCGCCCTTCGATCTTGCCGTCGAGCATGCGCTGGAAGACGTCATTGATGTTTTCCAGCTTCTCGGTGGCGATGGTGGCCTCGACCTTGCCTTGACCGGCGAAATCGAGCGCTTCCTGAAGGTCTTGTCGAGTGCCGACGATGGAGCCACGCACGGTGATGCCGTTGAGCACCGTATCGAAGATCGGCAGCGGGAAGTCGCCCGGCGGCAGGCCATTGAGCACCAGGGTGCCGCCGCGACGCAGCATGCGCTGGGCCTGATCGAAGGCCTTGGGCGACACGGCGGTGACCAGCGCGCCATGAGCCCCGCCGATCTCGCGCTTGAGAGTCTCGGCCGGATCGGCCTTCGAGGCATTGACGACGACGGTAGCTCCCAGGCGCTCGGCCAGCGCCAGCTTGCCGTCATCGATATCCACCGCCGCCACGTTGAAGCCCATGGCCCTGGCGTATTGCACCGCCATGTGGCCGAGACCGCCGATCCCCGAGATCACCACCCACTGCCCAGGGCGGGCGTCGGTCATCTTGAGCCCCTTGTAGACCGTCACGCCGGCACACAGCACCGGCGCGATCTCCAGGAAGTCGACGTTGTCGGGCAGCCGCCCCACGTAGTTGGCATCGGCCAGGGTGTAGTCGGCGAAACCGCCGTTCACCGAGTAGCCGGTGTTCTGCTGCGACTCGCACAGGGTCTCCCAGCCCCCCAGGCAATGCTCGCAATGGCCGCAGGTAGAATAGAGCCATGGCACGCCGACACGGTCGCCTTCCTTGACGTGCTTGACGCCCTCGCCCACCGCCACGATATGGCCGACGCCCTCGTGGCCGGGGATGAAGGGTGGGCTGGGCTTGACCGGCCAGTCGCCGTGGGCGGCATGCAGATCGGTGTGGCACACGCCCGAGGCGGCCACCTCGACCAGAATTTCCCCCTGCTGCGGTCGCGGGGTCGCGACTTCCTCGATCACCAGCGGTTCGCCGAACTGGCGGACCACGGCAGCTTTCATCGTCTTGTCCATTGTCGTTTCTCCTCGCTTGGCGGGCAGCCGAATGCCGCGCGCCTTCGAGTTCGCCTACGCCGTGATGGAGCGATGGCTCCACGCTCGTTGAAAAGGGAATGCCGTTCGGGGCAGTGCCCCGAACGGCTCAGGCTCAATAAAGCCCCATCGGGTCGTGGCTGTAGGAGACCAGCACGCACTTCACCTGCTGATAGTGGTCGAGCATCAGCTTGTGGGTCTCGCGGCCGATGCCCGATTTCTTGTAGCCCCCGAAGGCGGCATGCGCGGGGTACTGGTGGTAGCAGTTGGTCCACACGCGCCCGGCCTGAATGCCGCGTCCCAGGCGGTAGGCGCGATTCATGTCCTGCGTCCAGACCCCGGCGCCCAGCCCGAACTGGGTATCGTTGGCGATGGCCAGTGCTTCTTCCTCGTCACGGAAGGTGGTGATGGCGAGCGTCGGGCCGAAGATCTCCTCCTGGAAGACGCGCATGTCGTTGCGGCCCTTGAGCATGGTCGGCTGCACGTAGAAGCCTCCCGCCAGCTCGCCCTCGAGCGTGGCCTTGCCGCCGCCCAGCAGGCACTCGGCACCCTCTTCGCGGCCGATGTCCATGTACGAGAGGATCTTGTCGAACTGCTCCTTGGAGACCTGGGCGCCGATCTGCGTCTCGGTGTCCAGCGGATTGCCCTGGCGGATGGTCTTGGCGCGTTCGATGGCGCGGGCCATGAACTCGTCGTAGATCGACTCGTGGACCAGTGCGCGGGAGGGGCAGGTGCACACTTCGCCCTGGTTGAAGAAGGTCATCAACAGGCCTTCGATGCACTTCTCGGCGAAGGCTTCGCCGTGTGAGAGCACATCCTCGAAGTACAGGTTGGGCGACTTGCCGCCCAGTTCCAGCGTCGCCGGGACGATCCGCTTGGCGGCATTGGCCATGATCTTGCTGCCCACCGGGGTCGAGCCGGTGAAGGCGAGCTTGGCGATGCCCTCGTGGGTCGCCAGGGCTTCGCCGGCCTCCTCACCCAGACCGTGCACCACGTTGATCACGCCGGCCGGCACCAGGTCGGCGATGAGTTCGAGGAAGACGTTGATCGAGGCCGGTGTCTGCTCGGCGGGCTTGAGCACCGTGCAGTTGCCGGCCGCCAGTGCGGGCGCCAGCTTCCACGCCGCCATGAGGATGGGGAAGTTCCAGGGGATGATCTGGCCCACCACGCCGTAGGGCTCGTGATAGTGATAGGCGACGGTGTGCTCGTCGATCTCGCTGATGGTGCCTTCCTGGGCACGCAGGCATCCGGCGAAATAGCGGAAGTGATCGACCACCAGCGGGATGTCGGCGCCGCTGGTTTCGCGGATCGGCTTGCCGTTGTCCCAGGTTTCGGCCACGGCGAGCTTCTCGATGTTCTGCTCGACCCGATCGGCGATCTTGAGCAGCACATTGGCGCGCTCGGCGGGCGGCGTCTTGCCCCAGGCGGGTGCGGCCTTCTGCGCGGCTTTCACCGCACGGTCGATATCCGCCGCGGAGGAACGCGGCACCTGGCAGAAGACCTCGCCGGTCACCGGCGTGATGTTGTCCAGATAGCGGCCGTCGGCGGGGGCGACCCACTCGCCGCCGATGAAGTTCTCGTAACGCGACTTGAAGTCGACGACGGCACCCGGGGTGCCGGGACGTGCGTGAATCATGGCGTGTCTCCTTGAGCGAATGCGCATGGCCCCGTCGTCTCATTCGCTGCGGCGCTGGGCCGCGTGGAATGGGCGGGTGTCATGAATGGGTGGGCATCATGTGATGAGTGCCCGCGCATCGCTTTCAGCATGGCGCGTCCCAGCGGCGCCGACTTGCCTGCCAGTCTCCGACGTTTGTCTGCCAGTCTCAGACCTCGACTTTGCCTACACTGCAGGGTAGGCGTGATCGTCACGCCCCTGCCGTCGGTGCCGTCGAGGAGTTCGCCATGCATGCCGTTCCGCCGTCCGATTCCCTGACGCCTCGCGTCCCGTCGCCCGGTACGCTCGAGCGTCTGACGGACACGCCGCGCACGCGGCGCCTGATCGAGAACCGCATCTGCTATGCCGGCCCGCATGCGGAACTGTCGATCTACGACACCTGGTGGCCCGCGCGGGACGTCGCGCTGAGCGCCGAGCGCGTGCTGTATTGCGGCATGCTCAAAGGACGCAAGGTGATGCATGGCGCGACCGAGGAACCGGAGACCTTCCTGCCGGGCGAGAGCTTCGTCCTGGCGCCGTACCAGGAAGTGCGCATCGATTTCCCCGAGGCACGCCCGGATGCGCCCACCACCTGCATGACCATCGACCTCGATCCGGCGCGCGTGCACGCCCTCAGCGAACGCCTCAACCAGTCGCATCCCCGCGATAAAGAGCTCGGCGAATGGCATTACGCGCCGCGCGCCCTGCACGTACCGCATGGCCCGTCCACGCAGTCCCTCATCGAGCGCCTGATGGGACTGTTCCGCGAAAACCATCCCGACCGCGATGCCCTGATCGGCCTGGGCATCGACGAACTCATCGTGCGCCTCCTGCGCACCCAGTCACGCGAACTGCTGCTCGCCGACGCCCGGCAGACCCCGCCGCGCCATGGCCTGGCGGCCGCGCTGGCGTGGCTGGAACGCCATCCCGAGCAGCCGCTCGACGGCGCCCAGTTGGCCCGCGAAGCCTGCATGAGCAAGGCGCGTCTGTACCGGCTGTTCCAGCGCGAGGTCGGCTGCACACCGGGGGAGTATCAGCAGCGCCTGCGCCTGGCGCGTGCCCGTCAGTGGCTGCGCGACGCCGACGCGCCCATCACCGAGATCTGCTATTCGCTGGGTTATCGCAGCCTCAGCCACTTCACGCGGCGCTTCAAGGCCGCCTACGGCCTGACGCCCGGCGACTACCGGCGTCTGCTCATCGCCTGAGCCCGGTGAGTGACACCCCGTATCGGCACTCGCTTGATCAAGGGACTTGCATTTCCATGCACGGCCGCTAGGATAGATAACGTTTTATTATTTCATCCCCGGTAATGAAAAATTCCTCGTGATACCCCGCACGTGGTAATCAAAGGGTGTCACGCGGAATTCGTCGACGGGGGGAACCGTTCGCGCCGTGAGGCGCAATGCCCATGCGCGCAAAAGCACGCACACAGCAAGAGAGACCCCATGACGTTACGTCACGCCGAAAGCGGCGATGCTTCACGCCTCGACCTTGATCTCACGCCTTTTCAAAAAGACGGCCAGTGCTATGGCGATTACCACCGCCTGCCGCTCGACCCGATGCTCAAGCGCCTTCACGTACAGGCGCGTCGCGCCGGCCTGGCGGATGCCTCGCTGGAAACCCGCGACCTGATGAGCCACATGGCGCTGGACGAGGACCATATCGTCACCCAGGAAATCTCCGGACGCGTGTGGCGCTACAACGTCGGCTACTCCGAGACGCCGAGCCAGCTCGAACCGGCGCTCGATGCCTTCAACGAGCGCATGCTCGAGGAACCGCTGCCCAGCGCGCTGGCACGCCTCACCGAGTCCTGGGTCTACATGCCCGGCCAGCTCGATGCCGGCAACGCCCAGCGCACCGAAGTGCTGTGGATGGACAAGCCTGCCCGGGCGCGCTATCGCCTCGAACAGGTCCAGCACTGGTTTCGCACGCTGCGCGACAACGCCGAGCACCTGGAGGGCGATTGGCTGGCCTGGCATTTGACCCATCTGCCGCTGACCCAGGCCCCGGTCATCGACAGCGTGGATGCCTTCGGCAAGCTCGCACGTCTCGACCTCGGCGAGCGTCAGGCACTCGGCCCGCTGGACTTCACCCGCTATCAACATGGCGTGTGCCAGGAAGGCATGGGGCTGGCGATCACTCACCTGCCCCGCCGCCTGGATGCCCTCGCGACGCTCGACGACGCCCTGGTGATGCATCGCGGCCAGGTGGAGAACGTGCTGGCACGGCTCGACCGCGCGCTCGCGGACTGAGCGCTTTTCGACGAGCGCCTGGAACGTCGCAAGCACGACACACCTCACTGAACGCACAACGCCCCCGGTGCCGAATACGGCGCCGGGGGCGTTGCGTCATGTCGCACGGTTGGTGTCGGGCGAGTCGACGGCCGGGCGGTCAGCCGGTGCGTCGGAGCAGGACGATCCCCAGCACGTAGCACGCCACGGTGGGCACCAGCACCGCGAAGATCGGGGAGAAGCCGAACAGCATCGAGGCCGGGGCCAGCAGATCCTGCAGGTACTTGAACGAGACCCCCACGATGATGCCATAGAAGACGCGCGTGCCGGCGGCGACGGTGCGCAGCGGGCCGAACACGAACGACGCGGCGACCAGCATCAGGCCCGCCAGGGTGAACGGCAGCAGCATCTTCTGCCAGAAGTACAGCAGCGGCTGCGTGGCCTCGAGCCCCTGGTTGCCCAGGTAACTGGCGTAGCGCCACAGGTCGCTGGGCGACTGGCTCTCCAGAGGGCGCAGCAGGCGATTGAGCTGGGCGGGGGTGAACGAGGTCTCCCAGGCCTGGCGCGGCTGGCTGTCGACCACGGTACGGCCGTCCTCGAAGCGGGTCGTGTCGACATTGACCCACTGCCAGCTGCCGTCCTCCCAGACCGCGCGGTCGGCATGCGTGGCGCTGACCAGCTGCGTGCCGTCGAAGTGATAGCGCGTGACATCGATGACCACGTCGTCCGCGCGGATGGTGCCGAAGCGATAGAAGTCATCGCCCTCGCGCTGCCAGCCGCCGCGCTCGGAGAGGATCGCGCCCTCGCCCTCGAGCTGCTCCAGGCGCCAGGCTTCCGCGTACTGCTCGGTCACCGGGCTGACCCATTCGCTGATCGCCATGGTCACGATGATCACCAGCCCCAGCGGCTTCATGGCCCCCCACAGGATACGCGCCAGCGAGCGCCCGGAGGCACGCATCACCGTCAGTTCGTTGCTGGAGGCCATGCTGCCCAGGCCGATCAGCGCACCGATCAACACCCCCACCGGGGCGTACTGATAGAACCGCCACGGCAGGCGCATCAGCAGATACAGCAGGACGTCCAGCGCCCCGTAGTCGCCCTCGACGTCGCCGAGATCGTTGATGTAGGAAATGACCAGGTCCAGCCCCAGGATCATCACCTGCACGACCAGCATGGCCGCCAGCACGTTGCGGGCGATGTAGCGATCGAAACGGTCGAAGATCATGTCCGGCCTCCCCGGCGCTGGTCACGGCGTGTCATCCAGACTCCCAACAGCAGGTATCCCAGGTGAATCGGCCACATGCCGATGGTCGGCGCCAGCGAGCCACGCGCGATGGCGTCCTGGGCCGCCAGCAACAGGCTCAAGTAACTGATGTGCAGGAAGATCGCCGGCAGCAGCTTGGCGAAGCGCCCCTGCCGTGGGTTGACCCGCGACAGCGGCAGGGCCAGCAGGGTGAGAATCGGCACCATCAACGGCATCGACAGCCGCCACTGCAAGTTCGCCCAGGCCTCGCTGCCGCCGCGTTCGAGCAGTTGAGGCGTCGAGGTCAGCTCGGCCGCCTGCAGATCGACCCGCTCGCTGGCCTGCGACAGACGCACCGCGTAGGTGTCGAACTGCACGCGCTCGGCGACGTGATTGCCCGGCTCGACGCTGTAGCGTTCGCCGTCGGTAAGCACCAGAAAGCGACTGCCGGTGTCGTCGTCGACGGTCTGATAGCCCCCGTCGGCGCGCGTGACCACCGTCTCCGGCGTGCCGTCGCTGCGCGGCTGACGCTCGCTGATGAACACGCTTTCCATGCGCGAGCGGTCGTCGTTGAGGCTCTCGGTGTAGGCGGTGCGTCCGCTGCCGAACTCCTGAAAGCGCCCCGGCTGCAGCACCGAGAAGTCGAGCCGGCTCTTCTGCTCCTCGAGCACCATTTCGTTGTGGCGAGCGCCGTTCGGCGTCAGCCACAGGCTGCACAACGCCACCAGCAGGGCGACGAGCAACGCCGGCCACAGCGTCACCCGCAGCAGACGGTTGGGGCTGATCCCGCAGGCGACCAGCACGGTGATTTCGCTGTTCAGATACAGCTGCCCGAACGCCAGCAGAATGCCCAGAAAGAACGACAGCGGCAGCACCAGCTCCATGAAGCCGGGCAGGTGATAGAGCATCAGGGTGCCCAGGATGCTGGCGGGAATGTCCCCCTGGGCGGCATCGCCGAAGTAGCGGATGAAGCGACTGCCCATGATCACCAGCAGCAGCACGCCGGCCACGGCGGCCATGGTGGCGAGGATCTCGCGTGTCAGATAGCGGAATACGATCAAACGTCTTCTCCCGGGTCGGCTCCCTGGTCCACGCGGCCCCTTGGCGAACCGCGTGCAGCCTTCGACCACCCTCCCCATGCATTGCGTTCCGGCTTTGCGTACACTGGAGTACGTTCAGCGCCGGCATCCTTGTCGGCATTATCCAGAATCCCCGGACACTTGTCTCGCCACGAGACAGGTCATGTCAGCCCAGTCGTTTGGAGACGCCATGGAATTCCCCGTACTCACCGTCAATCCGGCCAAAATCGAAACGGCATGTCTGGTCGTGCCGGTCTTCAAGGATGGTGACCTGCTACCGGCGGCGGACAAGCTCGACGACGCCAGCGAACGCCTGATCGGCCAACTGCTCGACCGGGGCGACTTCGAGCCCAGCCTCGGCAACGTTCAGCTGATCCCGTTCGCGCCCGGCCTCGGCGCCGAGCGCCTGCTGCTCGTCGGCCTCGGCGAGCGCGCCAAGTGCGGCGAGAGCCAGCTCATCAAGGCCCTGGATGCCGCGTTCGGTGCCATCGCCAAGCTGCCGCTGGATGACGTGGCGGTGACCTTCACCGACGTGCCCGTCGGCGAGCGCGACACCGCCTGGAAGGCCCGCGTGACGCTGGAGGCCGCGCACCGTGCCTGCTACCGCTTCGACGAGTTCAAGTCGGAGCCCGCACCGGCGCCGCGCCTCTCAAGCCTGACGCTGCTGGTCGGCGACGAGGACCAGGCCGCCCAGGCCGAGCTCGGCGCGCGCGTGGGCGCGGCCGTCGGCGAAGGGGTCTCCCTGACCCGTACGCTGGGCAACCTGCCCGGCAATGTCTGCACGCCGCGCTATCTCGCCGACCAGGCCCAGCGTCTGGCCGATGGCGCCGACGGTGCGCTGAACGTCGAGATCCTCGACGAGGATGCGCTGGAAGCACTGGGCGCCAATGCCCTGCTCGCGGTCGGCCAGGGCAGCGCGGAGCCCTCGCGGCTGATCGTCATGGAATATCGCGGCGCCGAGGACCCGGAAGAAGCGCCGCACATCCTGGTCGGCAAGGGCATCACCTTCGACTCCGGCGGCATCTCGCTCAAGCCGGGGGCCGGCATGGACGAGATGAAGTTCGACATGTGCGGCGCCGCCAGCGTCTTCGGCACCATGAAGACGGTGCTCGCGCTCAAGCCCAGGATCAATGTCATCGGCGTGGTGGCAAGTGCCGAGAACATGCCCGACGGCCGCGCCATCAAGCCCGGCGACATCGTCAAGACACTCAAGGGGCTCAACGTCGAGATCCTCAACACCGACGCCGAAGGACGGATGGTGCTGTGCGACGCGCTGAGCTATGTCGAGCGTTTCAAGCCCGCCAGCGTGGTGGACATCGCCACCCTGACCGGTGCCGCGATCATCGCGCTTGGTCATCATGCCTCTGGGCTTCTGTCCAACGACGACGACCTGGCGCTCGACCTGCTCGACGCCGGCGAGAACGCCTGGGACCGCGCCTGGCACCTGCCGCTGTGGGACGAGTACCAGAGCCAGCTGGACTCCAACTTCGCCGACCTGGCCCACATCGGCGGTCGCCCCGCCGGTACCATCACGGCAGCCTGCTTCCTGTCGCGCTTCGCCGATGCCTATCCGTGGGCGCACCTGGACATCGCCGGCACCGCCTGGGCCTCGGGCGACAAGAAAGGCGCCAGCGGGCGGCCGGTGGGGCTGCTGACCCAGTACTTGCTCGACCGCGAAACCGAAGCCGCCGAGACGCGTCCCAGCGTCGAGTGATGCTTCGCAGGCAACTATTTGCATGCTAACGTAAACCTCAGGCGTGTCGGACTTTCCCCCTCCGACGCGCCTGTGTCATTCTCGGCGTCCATGCGGCCGCCGGAGGTGACGATTTTTGCACCCGCGTTCTTCGCCGATGGCGCGCAACGTCAACGCGGTATTGCCCAGCGCAGGCATTTTGTAGACCCCCTCTTGGATGCAACGGAGAACTTCAGTGACCACTTCAGGCTTCGACCTACGGCCTAACGCCCACCCCACGGATGCCGCCCTGCGCGAGACGATTCTCGAGAATCCCGGCTTCGGGCGTCACTTCAGCGACCACATGGCCCACATTCGCTGGACGGTCGATGCCGGCTGGCACGGCCACGAAGTCCGCCCCTACGGGCCGCTGACGCTGGACCCCGCGGCGGCCGTGCTGCACTACGCCCAGGAGATCTTCGAAGGCATCAAGGCCTATCGGCATGCCGACGGCTCGGTGTGGACCTTCCGCCCCGAGAAGAACGCCGAGCGTTTCCGTGCCTCCGCGCGTCGCCTGGCGCTGCCGGAACTCTCCGACGAGGACTTCATCGGGTCGCTCAGGGCGCTGCTCGCCCAGGACAACGCCTGGGTGCCGACGCCGGCCAGCGCCGCCGAGGAATCCAGCCTCTATCTGCGTCCGTTCATGATCGCCAGCGAGACCTTCCTGGGCGTGCGTCCGTCCCATGAGGTCGACTACTACGTCATCGCCTCGCCGGCGGCGGCCTACTTCAAGGGCGGGGTCGACCCGGTCTCCATCTGGCTGTCCTCGCATTACAAGCGGGCCGCGCCGGGGGGCACGGGCTATGCCAAGTGCGGCGGCAACTACGCGGCTTCGCTGGCGGCCCAGAAGGAAGCCGAGGCCCACGGCTGCGCCCAGGTGGCCTTCCTCGATGCTGCCGAGAACAAGTGGATCGAGGAACTCGGCGGCATGAACCTGTTCTTCGTGTTCAAGGACGGGCGCATCGTCACGCCCAAGCTGACCGGCACCATCCTCGAAGGCGTCACCCGCGACTCCATCCTGGAGCTCGCCAAGGACCAGGGCCTGACGCCCGAGGAACGCCACATCAGCATCGACGAGTGGCGTGCCGGCGCAGCCTCCGGCGAGATCACCGAGGTCTTCGCCTGCGGGACCGCCGCCGTCATCACCCCGGTCGGCGAGCTGCGCAGCGAAGACGAGAACATTCGCCTCAAGGCGGACAGCGGTGGCGAGGTCGGCAAGCGCCTGCGCAAGGAACTCCTCGACCTGCAGTACGGCCGCAGCGAGGACACGCGCAACTGGCTGACGCGTCTGGCCTGACGCACCCGCGCACGACGGCACGGCCCGGCCGTGCCGTCCCCTTTTCCACGGCAAGGAGGTCACGATGACGAAAGTGATGCTGATTACCGGCGCCGGTCGCGGCATCGGTGCCGCCACCGCCAAGCACGCCGCGCAAGCGGGCTATGCCGTTGCCATCAACTATCGCAGCGACAAGGCGTCGGCCGAGGGGGTCGTGAGTGACATCGAAGCCTCGGGCGGACGCGCCATCGCCATCCGTGCCGATGTCGCCGACGAGGCGGACATCGTCGCCATGTTCGAGACCGTCGACCGCGAGTTCGGGCGTCTCGACGTGCTGGTCAACAACGCCGGCATCGTCGACCAGATCAGCCGCGTCGACGAGATGAGCTTCGAGCGTGTCGACCGCATGATGCGCATCAACGTGACCGGTCCGTTCATCTGCGCCCGCGAGGCGATCAAGCGCATGTCCACCCGCCATGGCGGCCAGGGCGGCGCCATCGTCAACGTCGGGTCGGCCGCCTCGCACCTCGGCGGTGCCAGCGAATACGTCGATTACGCCGCCTCCAAGGGCGCCATCGACACCATGACCGAAGGTCTCGCCAAGGAAGTCGCCGGCGAAGGCATCCGGGTCAACGGCGTGCGCCCCGGCGTGATTCGCACCACCATTCACGCCAGTGGCGGCAACCCCGACAAGCCCGATGTCGCCGGCTCGGTGATTCCCATGGGGCGCATCGGCGAGCCCGAGGAAATCGCCAACGGCGTGCTGTGGCTGGCCGAGGCCGGCTTCACCACCGGGGCGTTGATCGATATCGACGGCGGCGTTTAGTCGCCATCGATTGGCTGCGCGTCGTCCAGGCGCGTAGCACCGCTCTTACCACTGACGACTCCCCGAAGGGGCCCATGACTCAAGTCGATTTCTACATCTTGCCCGATACCACGCTGGACGCGCGGCTGGCCTTCGCCTGCCGCCTGGCGGAGACCATTCATCGCAAGGGCTATCGGCTGCATATCCACACCGAGGACGAGACCATGGCGCGCGAGCTCGACGAGCGGCTGTGGACCTTCAAGCCCGAGAGCTACCTGCCCCACGCAGTGCTGGGCGACGATGTCTCGCCCGAGCCGCCCGTGACCCTCGGTTGGGAAGCGCCGCCCGCGCCCGGTGTGGAGGCGATGCTCAACCTGCATCCCGAGATCCCCGAGTGGTTCTCGCGCTTCGAGCGCGTCGCCGAGATCATCAACCAGCATCAGGACGTGCTGACCGCCAAGCGCGCCTGCTGGCAGACCTATAAAAAGCGCGGCTACCCCGTCAAGGCCAACGACCTCACCGGCCCGTCGCGCCACGCGACGGGCTGAGCGCGCCATGACGCCACCCCGCTTGCGGGGTTATACTTGCCGGCATTTTTCGCCACGGCCGCGGGCCGTGCTGACGTCATTTCGAGAGCCGACCGACGCCCATGGACAAGACCTACCAACCCGATCAGATCGAAGCGCGCTGGTATCAGCGCTGGGAAGACGCCAACCGTTTCGCCCCCTCGGGCCAGGGCGAGCCCTACTCGATCATGATTCCGCCGCCCAACGTGACCGGCAGCCTGCACATGGGCCACGCCTTTCAGGACACCATCATGGACACCCTGATTCGCTGGCGGCGCATGCAGCAGCGCAACACGCTGTGGCAGGTGGGCACCGACCACGCCGGCATCGCCACGCAGATGCTGGTGGAACGCAAGGTTGCGGCGGAAGACGGCAAGAGCCGCCACGAGCTGGGACGCGAGGCCTTCACTGACAAGATCTGGGAGTGGAAGCACGAATCCGGCGGCCATATCACCCGTCAGCTGCGCCGCATGGGCGCCAGCGTCGACTGGTCCCGCGAGCGCTTCACCATGGACGACGGCTTCTACAAGGCGGTGCAGGAAGTCTTCGTGCGGCTGTTCGACGAGGGCCTGATCTACCGCGGCAAGCGCCTGGTCAACTGGGACCCGACGCTGCATACCGCGATCTCCGACCTGGAGGTCGAGAACAAGGATCAGCAAGGCCAGTTCTGGCATTTCCGGTATCCGCTGGCCGACGGCGTGACCACCGATGACGGTCAGGATCACCTCATCGTCGCCACCACGCGTCCCGAAACCCTGCTCGGCGACACCGGCGTGGCCGTCAACCCCGAGGACCCGCGCTACGCCTCGCTGATCGGCAAGTTCGTCGAGCTGCCGCTGGTGGGCCGGCAGATTCCCATCGTCGCCGACGAGCATGCCGACATGGACAAGGGCTCGGGCTGCGTGAAGATCACCCCCGCCCACGACTTCAACGACTACGAGGTCGGTCGCCGCCAGCAGCTGCCGCTGATCAACGTCTTCACCCCGGACGCCAGCATCCTGCCCCGCGCCGAGGTCTTCGACATCCAGGGCCGTCCGCTCGCCGACATCGACACCTCGCTGCCCTCCGCCTATGTCGGGCTCGACCGCTTCGCGGCGCGCCAGGCCATCGTCGACGACATGCAGGCCGCCGGGCTGCTGGCGCAGATCGAAACCGTCAACAACACCCTGCCGTTCGGCGACCGCTCCGGCGACGTCATCGAGCCGCTGTTGACCGATCAGTGGTTCGTGGCGGTCGAGGAACTGGCCAAGCCGGCCATCGCCGCGGTGGAGAACGGCGATATCGAGTTCGTGCCCAAGAACTACGAGAACATGTACTTCGCCTGGATGCGCGACCTCCAGGACTGGTGCATCTCGCGCCAGCTGTGGTGGGGCCATCGCATTCCGGCCTGGTACGACGGTGATGGCAACGTCTATGTCGCGCGCAGCGCCGAGGAAGCCCGCGACAAGTACGGCCTCGCCGCCGACGCGGCCCTCACCCAGGACGAAGACGTGCTGGACACCTGGTTCAGCTCCGGGCTGTGGACCTTCGCCACCCTCGGCTGGCCCGAACAGACGCCGGAACTCGAGACCTTCCACCCGTCCAGCGTGCTGGTCACCGGTTTCGACATCATCTTCTTCTGGGTCGCGCGGATGATCATGATGACCCTGAAGTTCACCGGCGAGGTGCCCTTCAAGAAGGTCTACGTGCATGGCCTGGTGCGCGATGCCCAGGGTCAGAAGATGTCCAAGTCCAAGGGCAACGTGCTCGATCCCATCGACCTGATCGACGGCATCGACCTGGACGCGCTGATCGACAAGCGCACCGGCAACATGATGCAGCCGCAGAAGGCCAAGGCCATCGCCAAGGCCACCCGTGGCGAGTTCCCCGACGGCATCGAGCCCCACGGCACCGACGCGCTGCGCTTCACCTTCCTCTCGCAGGCGACCACCGGACGCGACATCAAGTTCGACATGGGCCGCCTGGATGGCTACCGCAACTTCTGCAACAAGCTGTGGAACGCCTCGCGCTACGTGCTGATGAACGCCGAGGGCGAGGACTGCGGCCTCGAGGGAGAAGTGGAGCTGTCGCTGGCCGACCGCTGGATCGTCTCGCGCCTGCAGCAGACCGAGGCGCAGGTGACCCGCGCGATGGAGGAGTTCCGCTTCGACCACGCCTCGCAGGCGCTCTACGACTTCGTCTGGAACGAGTATTGCGACTGGTACCTGGAACTCTCCAAGCCGGTGCTGTGGGACGACAACGCCACCGCCGCCGCCAAGCGCGGTACACGCCGCACGCTGGTGCGGGTGCTGGAGACCATCCTGCGGCTGGCACATCCGATGATGCCGTTCATCAGCGAGGAAATCTGGCAGCGTGTCGCCCCCCTGGCCGGTACCCACGCCGGCGGCGACGACTCGATCATGGCTCAGCCCTGGCCCCAGGCCGACGACAGCCGGGTCGACACCCAGGCGACCCGCGACATCGAATGGCTCAAGGGGGTGATCGTCGCCGTGCGCAACATCCGCGCCGAGATGAACATCGCCCCCGGCAAGCCGCTCGAGGTGCTGCTCACCAAGGGCGACGAGACCGACCGGGCGCGCCTGGAAGCCAACCGGCTGTTCCTCTCCAAGCTGGCCAAGCTCGACAGCGTCACCTGGCTCGACGATCCCGACCAGGCTCCCCTGTGCGCGACGCAACTGGTCGGCGACATGGAAGTCCTGGTGCCCATGGCGGGGCTGATCGACAAGGACACCGAGCTTGCGCGCCTGGCCAAGGAAATCGACAAGCAGGACAAGTTCATCGGCGGTATCGAGAAGAAGCTCGGCAACGAGGGCTTCATCAGCAAGGCCCCCGCCGAGGTGGTCGACAAGGAACGCGCCAAGCTGGCCGAGGCCCAGGCGCACCGTGCCACCCTCGCCGAGCAGCGCGACAAGATCGCCGCGCTGTAAGCGCTGACATATCCACCGGCGCCACGATCACGCCCATGCGGCTCATCCCGCATGGGCGTTTTCGTGTCACCAGGCGGGCGCCAAACGCCCCACGTCAAAAGGGCCGTGTCCAGACGCGCGGCGACGTCAAAAGCCCGCCGTAAAACGGTATGAAAGGCGCTTCGGAAGGCATAAAAAAACCCGCGCCTGGGGCAGGGCGCGGGTCGAGGCAGGGTACTACTAGGGGTTTGCATCGCGAACCGATGCAGGAATGAAACGCCTGGTGAGCACCAGACGCTGCCTACTTTATCGCCGGGCGCGTCTAGCCACCAATAATTTGTTAGCATGATAGCGATAGCGCGATTCAATGGCTCGGCTCAATCCTCGCGAGACGGCGCCTGCTGCCCCGCTGCATGACGCTCGGCCGCTTCCGCGTCACGGGTCTCGAGGGTGCGCTTCAGCGCCGCGACTTCACCGTGCAGGCTTTCGATCTGCCGGGAAAGATGCCGCATCATCTCGCGGTCCGCCTTGTGCTGGCGCGACTCATGCTCGCTTTCATCGGAGATCACCAGCGAGCCGATGTACGCCGCGAAACTCCCGAACAGCCCCACGCCGCCGACCATGAGCAGGACCGCCACGACCCGGCCCAGGGTGGTGATCGGGTAGTAATCGCCATACCCCACCGTGGTCACCGTCACGAACGCCCACCACAGCGCCTCCTCGGCGGTGTCGATGGGACTTTCCGGGTGCGGCGACTCGACCAGCAGCATAGTGATCGCCCCGAACGCCACCAGCAGCAGCGTGGCGGTGGCCGCCGAGGCGAACATGCCCTCGGCCCGATTGCGGAACAGCAGCCGCCAGATCAGGCTCAGCGACTTCACCGCGCGGATCACCCGCAGCATCTGCACGACGCGAAACAGCCGCGCTCCCTGGAAGGGCCCCGGCGGAATGCAGGCCAGCAGGTCCAGCCAGCCCCAGCGCATGTAGCGCCACTTGTCGGGAGCGGCGCGAAAACGCAGGCAGAAATCCACGAAGAAGAACACGCACACCACCCAGTCCATGTACGTCAGCAGGCGCGAGACTTCTTCGGGCAGCGTCAGGAACAGGTCCGCCAGCAAGGCGCCGATCACGTAGAAGGACAGGACCAGCACGACCAGCTGGAACGGTGTGATACGTTCTTGGGTGACCGCCATGCGCTTCCCCTTCTCGCCTCTTTTCGCCTCGCCGCGTTTCACGCCCACGATGTTTCAGGCAGAGCTCAACGGGCAAGCGGCGCCGTGCGCTGCTCGAGCCAATCGCGCGCCGGCCCCTCGACCCTGGGCAACAGGCGCCGACGAACCTCGTCATGATAGGCATCCAGCCAGGCGATTTCCGCCGCGTCGAGCAGGGACATGTCGAGGGCCCGGGTATCGATGGGGCACAGGGTGAGCGTCTCGAAACGCAGGAAGTCGCCGAAGTCGCTGGCCTCGTCCGGGCGATTGACCACCAGGTTCTCGATGCGCACGCCCCACTGCCCCGGCCGATAGACTCCCGGCTCGATCGAGGTGATCATGCCGGGCTGCATGGCCGTCTGCGGCGTCACCGGCGCGTACCACGCGATGACCTGCGGGCCCTCGTGGACGTTCAGGAAATAGCCCACGCCATGCCCCGTGCCATGGCCGTAGTCGAGCCCCGCGGCCCACAGCGGCGCACGGGCGATGGCGTCCAGCTGCGGCGAGGGAATGCCGCGCGGAAAGCGGGCGCGCGACAGCGCGATGGTGCCCTTGAGCACCCGGGTGAAATCGCGCCGGTGCGCGGCATCGATCTGGCCCACCGGTACCACGCGCGTGATGTCGGTGGTCCCGCCCAGGTACTGGGCGCCCGAATCGATCAGCAGCAGGCCATCGCCCTCGATGACCGAATGCGCCGCCGGGGTGGCGTGATAATGCGGCAGCGCGCCATTGGCGTTGAAGGCCGCGATGGTCGCGAAACTGCGCGAGACGAAGCCGTCGCGTCGCGCGCGCTCGGCGGTGAGCCGCTCGTCGACGGTCAACTCGGTCACCGTCTCGCCGTCGGCCAGCGCCGCTTCCAGCCAGGCGAAGAAGGCGCACAGCGCAGCGCCGTCTTCCTCCATGGCGTGGCGCACGTGCTCGATGTCGCGGTCGCTCTTGCGGCTCTTGGCGAGCGTGCTCGGCTGCATGGCCTCGACGAAGGACACGCCCGCCGGCACCGCCTCCGTCAACGCCAGGCTGACCCGCGCCGGATCGATGAGCAGGCGCGCGTCATGGGGCAACGCCGCGAGGGCCGACGCCACCTCGGTGTAGTCGGCCACCTCGATGCCGTCCTCGGCGAGTGCTTTGATCAGCGCCGTGCCCAGCTTGTCCGGCGCGACGAACAGCGTGGCGCGTGCCTGCTCGACGAGCAGGTGGGCCAGGAACACCGGATTGAAGTCGACATCCGCTCCGCGCAGGTTGGTGAGCCAGGCGACATCGTCGAGGGTCGAGACCAGGTGGGTGTCGGCGCCCTGCTCCTCCATTTTCTCGCGCAATGCCGCCAGCTTTTCGCGCCGCGCGGTATCCACGTAATCGCTCGGGTGGGCGCGCACCGGCGCCTCGGGCAACGCCGGCCGATTCGGCCAGATGGCATCGAGCAGATCCCGATGCCCTTCCCAGCGAATGTCGGCCGGCGCCAGGTGGGCCTGCAGCTGGCGCACCGTGGCCAGCGACACCACCGCGCCGTCGAATCCGACGGTGGCGCCGGGCACCAGTTGCTCGACGAGCCACGCCATGGGCCGCTGCGCCTGGCCGGGCTGGAGCTTCATCAGCTCGATGCCGCTGCCCGCCAGCTGTTGCTCGGCCTGGACCCAGTAGCGGCTGTCCACCCACAGCCCGGCCGCCTGCTGGGTGACCACCAGCGTGCCCACCGAGCCGTCGAAACCCGACAGCCAGGCGCGCCCCTGCCAATGCTCGGGCAGGTATTCGGAACTATGCGGATCGGAAGACGGCAGCCACCAGGCATCGACGGCGTTCTCGCGCATGGTCTTGCGAAGCGCGGCCAGGCGTTCGGCAGGTGTCCGGGGATGTTCACTCAACGACATGCGTCAGGCTCCGGTGTTGGTTTGGGCAGATGCATCGGCACCCGCGGGATCGACGGTAGGATTGCCTTTCAGCATACGCTTGATGACCGGCGTTAGCAGCGCCAGCAGGACCGCGCAGGCGACCAGCGCCACCGCGCAGCGCGCGAACAGCTCCGGCAACTGCTCCAGTTCCTCGGCGTTGACGTGCCCGCCGATCAGGCCGGCGACCAGATTGCCCAGCGCCGAGGCGGTGAACCACAGCCCCATCAACTGGCCTCGCAGCTTGACGGGGGCCAGCGCGCTCATGGTCGACAGCCCGACCGGGCTCAGGCACAGCTCGCCGATGGTCAGCAGCAGCAGGCTCCCGGTGATCCACAGAGGCGAGACCTGCGCCGCGCCGCCGGCCACGCGCATCGCCGCGAGCATCATCAGGGCGAAGCCGCCGGCCGCGAACAGCAGTCCCAGCACGAATTTCACCGAGCTGCCGGGTTCCAGGCGACGCCGCCCCAGCGCCGGCCACAGCCAGCCGAAGAGCGGCCCCAGCAGGATGATGAACACCGGATTGAACGACTGGAACCACACTGCCGGCACTTCCCAGCCGAACAGCATGCGGTCGGTATAGTCGTGCGCGAACAGGTTGTAGGACGTCGGCTGCTGCTCGAAGGACGCCCAGAAGAACGCCGCCGCCATGATCAGGATGAAGCACACGACGATGCGCGCCCGTTCCTGCTTGTCGAGCCCGCTGAAGGCGAAGAGATAGACGAAATAGCCCAGTGCACAGACGATGATCACGGTGGTCATGGCCTCGGCGATCGCCACCGCGTCGAGCACGATCGCGCCATTGGCGACCAGGGCGATGAACACCGCGCATGCCACCGCCAGGGCGGCCACGTAATACCCCACTCCCTGCCGATGCACCGCCGGTGCGTCCCAGCTGGCGGCACGCCCCCGCAGGCTGTCGGCGCGGCGCATGGCGGGAATCGCCGACAAGCGAAAGATCAGCAGCGCCAGCAGCATGCCCAGGCCACCGATGCCGAAACCCCAGTGCCAGCCGTACTCCCGCATCAAGAGACCGGTGAACAGCGGCGCCATCAGCGCGCCGATGTTGATGCCCATGTAGAAGATCGCGAAGCCGCCGTCGCGGCGCACGTCGCCCTGATCGTACAGGCTGCCCACCATGACCGAGATGCACGACTTGAACAGCCCCGAGCCGAGCACGATCAGCACCAGGCCGATGAAGAACCAGGTCGCGCCCCACACGGCGGAGAAGGCGATCGACAGATGGCCCAGGGCAATCAGGACCGAGCCATACCAGACGGCGCGTCGCTGCCCCAGCCAGTTGTCCGCCAGCCAGCCGCCGGGCAGCGCCGACAGATAGACGGCACCGGCGTAGATGCCCACGATGGCCGAGGCCGTCTCGCGCGAGAAACCCAGGCCGCCCTCGAATACCGTGGCGGCCATGAACAGCACCAGCAGCGGGCGGATGCCGTAGTAGGAGAAGCGCTCCCACATTTCGGTGAAGAATAGCGGTCCCAGCGCACGCGGGTGGCCCGCGAAGCCCCGATCCTCGCCGGATCGGAGCGATGCTGCATCATCCGTGGTAGAGCGCATTGAAGTGTCTGCCTCGTTGAGAACTTTCAGGTTGTGCCCGACGATCGCCACGCCTTGTGAGCGTGCGGCGAAACAAAACGGCGATGGCACGCATGCCATCGCCGGAGGCGGACTATAAAGTTTCCACGCGAATGATCAACACCCAACTTTTGTCGTACTAACGATTCCCACGCTCATCATGAGACAGAAAACCAACACGGCGTGACACGATGAAACGCCGGCGCTCAGCGCGAGGCATCGTCCTCCTGCATCCACTGGGCCCAGATGGCGCGCACCCGCTGCCGATGGGCATCGATGTCCGCGATCTCGACCTGGCTGCCGGCCTTGGCCAGCGACGCACGATGGCTGAGACCGCGATAGGTGAGATACGCCTCGCGCAGCTCGCGTGCCTGGTCGGCGGGCAGTCGGCCGACGCTTTCCAGCGTCTCGAGGATGCGCATGTTGTCGCTGAACGTCAGCATCTCGGGCGTCTCGGCGCCCAGGGCCAGGACGGCGTACTGGCAGAGGAATTCGATGTCCACCATGCCGCCCGGGTCCTGCTTGAGGTGAAACACGCCCTGACGTCCGGCCTGGTCGCTGCTGCCCAGGTGCGTGCGCATCTTGCGACGCATCGCCACCACCTCCTCGCGCAGCGCCTCGACCTCGCGGGTCTGGCCCAGCACATCACGCCGCAGCGCCTCGAAGCGCTCGCAGAGCGCCGGGTTGCCGGCGATGGCCCGCGCGCGCACCAGCGCCTGGTGTTCCCACGTCCAGGCCTGCTGGCGCTGGTAATCGGCAAACGCCTCGAGCGTCGTCACCAGCAGCCCGGCATTGCCGGACGGCCGCAGTCGCATGTCGACCTCGTACAGCGAGCCGCTGGGCGTGACGGCGGTCAGCAGGTGAATGATGCGCTGCCCCAGCCGCGTGAAGAACACCGCGTTGTCGAGGGATTTGGCGCCATCGGTACTCCCCCGGGGGTCGGCGTCGTGCAGGAACACCAGGTCCAGGTCCGAACCGTAGCCCAGTTCGATGCCGCCCAGCTTGCCGTAGCCGACGATGGCAAAACTGGCGTCATCGCTCGTGCGTTCGCCATCACGGCGCGCCGGATAGCCGTATTTGCGCGTGACATGGGTCCAGGCCATCGCCAGCACCTGCTCCAGCACCACCTCGGCGATGAAGGTGAGATAGTCGCTGACCTTCATCAACGGCCGTGCGCCGACGATGTCGGAGGCCGCCACGTGCAGCACCTGGGCATGCTTGAAGATGCGCAGCGCCTCGAGCTGGGCTTCCTCGTCGTCCGCGGGAATGCGCGACAACGCCTGGCGCAGTTCATCGGCCAGCTGCTCCTTGTCGGCGGGGGAGTACAGCGTGGCGGGATGCAGCAGTTCATCGAGCAGCACCGGGTGCCGCGCCAGTTGCTCGGCGATCCACGGACTCGCGGCGCACAGGCGGATCAGTTGACGCAACGCATCGGGGTTTTCACGCAGCAGCGCCAGGTAGGCGGTGCGTCGCAGGACCGCCTCGATCAACGGCAGCACGCGCTCGAGGGCCATGTCCGGCGCCTCGCTTTCCGCGACCGCATCGAGCAGCAGCGGCATCAGGGCGTCGAGACGCGCGAACCCGATACGCTGCATGCTCGCCACGGCGCGCGATTGCCACAGCTTGCCGAGACGCTCATGCGCCGCCGCGGGCGTGGCGAATCCCAGGCTGTCCAGCGTTTCCCGGGCTTCCTCGTCGGTCAACTCGAGCCGCCACAGCGCGCCCAGTTCCTCGCGGGAGGCGTCCTCGCATGCCACGGCCGCGTCCTCCTCCTCGGGCGGCGCGATGACCGCGTCGAAATGCTCGCGCACCCGCCCGCGCGCCTCCTCGAGGCGCGCCACGAGCGCGGGCCAGTCCTCCATGTCGAGCGCCAGGGCCAGGCGCTCGCGGCCCAGCACCGTGTCGGGCAGGGTCTGGGTCTGGCGATCTTTCTGCGCCTGCAGGGCATGCTCGAGATCGCGCAGGAAGGCGTAGTCGACACGCAGCGTTTCGGTGACCTCGGGCGGCAACAGCTCCAGCGTGGCCAGACAGCGCAAGGCCGCGGCCAGCGAGGTGAGCTGCAACTCGGTATCGCGGCCGCCGCGAATCAGCTGGAACGCCTGGACCACGAACTCCACCTCGCGGATGCCGCCGGGGCCGAGCTTGATGTTGTCGGCCATGCCCTTGCGTTTCACTTCGCGGTTGATGAGGCGCTTCATTTCGCGCAACGACTCGATGGCACCGAAATCCAGGTACTTGCGATACACGAAGGGGCGCAGCGCGGCGAGCAGCTCGTCGCCGGCCTCGCGGTCGCCGGCCACCGGCCGTGCCTTGAGCATGGCGTAGCGCTCCCACTCGCGTCCCTGGTCCTGATAATAGCTGGCCAGGGTCGCGAAACTGCCGACCAGCGGACCGCCATCACCGAGCGGACGCAGGCGCATGTCGACCCGGAAGGCAAAGCCCTCGTCGGTGACCGCATCCAGAGCGGCGATCAGTTTCTGTCCCAGCTTGGTGAAATACTCCTGGTGCGAGAGCTCGCGGCGACCGCCCTGCGTCTCGCCGTCTTCGGCGTAGGCGAAGATCAAATCGATATCCGAGGACAGGTTGAGCTCGCCGGCGCCAAGCTTGCCCATGCCCAGCACCACCAACCGCTGGGGCGATCCATCGCCACGCGGCGCGGGCATTCCCCAGCGCGGCGCGTAGTGGCGTTCCAGCCAGCCCAGCGCGCCCTCCAGGCAAATCTCCGCCAGCTCGCTGACGGCACGCGCCGTGGCCCACATGCCGGCCTCGCCGGCCTGACCGCGCGGCGCACGGCACAGATCGCGCCACACGATGCCCAGCATGCGCAGACGCCGGAAGCGCCGCACCGCGGCCTGCATGGCGGCCTCGTCCTCGGCGCCATCGAGGCGTTCGGCGAGCTCCGTTTCCAGGGCCTCGCGCGACGGCGGCGCATCCAGCTCGCCATCGGCGTCCAGGGCCGGCAGCCAGGAGGGATCTCGGGCCAGGGTCTCGGTGGCAAAATCGGACAGCGCCACGACGCGCGCCAATTCGGCGCGGCGCGGCTCGGCAAGCGCCTGCCAGGCGGCACTCGGCATGTCGTCCTGGGCGCTCTCGTCGTCGCCGGCCTTGGCCGCCGCGACGCGGTCGGCCATGGCCAGGGCGTCATGCAAGCGCTCACCGGCCTCGGCCAGGGCATCATGCAGGGGCGCGGGGATATCGGCCTGGGGCAGCAAACCGTTGAGCAGGGCCATGCCATTCTCCTATCGACGTTCCTGTGCCGTCCCGGCCAAGCGCCGGGGGGCGGCGTGATAGGCCCAGCTTAGGGAAACACTGCATAAATGTCTGCACGGATGAATCGCCGCGTTACGCGGTACTCGAAGGCTCGCCCGACCCCATGTCGTGTCTCGCCTTCTGTGCACCGAACGCCTTGCGCTTCCTGCTGTTCGGCTATTTATCCAGCGCCCTTGGCGAAGCGGGTCGCTCGGCAGAAACCACCCGCCCGGTCATCTCAACGTCGCCACGGCAAGGCCCGCTCGGCGGTCGCGATGAAGGTGTCGGCGGTATGCCGCGGCGCGGCCGTGCAGAGGCTGACCGCCACGAACAGGGCCGCCGCCACGGGCAGCGCCCAGATGCCCGGCGGCCACCCCAGCGGCGTGGCACCGGTCGCGTAGAGCCCCAGCACCCAGACGCCGCCGCCCAGCATGCTGACCAGTGCCCCCGCCGCGGTGCCCCTCCGCCAGAAGAAGGCACCGATCAGGGCCGGCACGGTGACCACCAGCCCGGTCGAGGCGGCCACCGAGAGCACGGCGATCAGATCAAGACGCAGCTCGGCGAAGCCCAGTGCCAGCAGCGCGATCACCGGCAACACCATCTTGCCGGCACGCAGCTGGCGTCGCTCGTCGCCACCGCCCCGAGTCATGGCATAGACGTCGCGCGACAGCATCGACGACAACGTCAGCATGATCGAGTCGATGGTCGACACCGCCGCCGCCAGGATGCCCACCATCACCACGACGCCCAGCACGGGCGGCACGTGGGCGGAGGCCAGCAGCGTCGGCGTGGCCAGGTCCGAACTCGTCAGGTCGGGAAACGCGATCAGCGCCGAGAAGCCCCACATCACCGAGACGACGGTGTACACCAGACCGAAGCACAGGAAGCCGATCAGCATCCGGCGCATGGCGCGCAGCGACGCCGGCATGAACAGTCGCTGGCTGACCTGCGGATTGGAAAGGCTGAAGAAGAACCACGGAATCGTCAGGCCCAGGAACGTCGCCGGCGTGAAGAGCCCCGAGCCGGGCACCGTCAGGGCCTCGGGATGCTCGCGGGCGAGCGTCTCGAACACGGCGGCGAAGCCGCCCAGTGACGCCACCACCAGCAGCGCGACCAGCGTGGCGGCGACGATCATCAACAGCGCCTGCAGCGCATCGGTCCACATCACCGACCGGATGCCGGCAATGAAGGTGAAGAGCAGCGCCAGGGCCGTGGCGACCGCCACGCCCGTGGTAAAGCCGATCGCGCCATCGGTCATCCCGCTGAGCAGGTACCCCACCCCGGCCAGCTGCACGGCGGCGTAGGGAATCAAGAAGAGGCTGCTGACCAGCGCCATGACGACGGCCACGGCGCGATTCGCGTAGCGGTGGCCCAGCATCTCGCTGGGCGTGACGAAACCGAACGCCTTGCCCACCGCCCAGAAGCGCGGCCCGAAGATCGCCACCAGCGACACGCCGGCGAAGTAGACGATCTCGAATCCCAGCGCCCCCACGCCGCCGGCATAGGTCAGCCCCGCCAGTCCGACCATCATGAACGCGCTGTAGGTGGTCGCGCTGTAGCTCAGCGCCGAGACCAGCCCGCCCATCCGGCGTCCGCCGAGGAAATAGCGTGCCATGTCGGGCGTCTGCGAGCCGCGCTCCCGCGACCGCCAGGCCACCCCCAGCGCAATCAGCGTGTACAGGATCACCGCTCCCCAGACGAGCGTCGGCGTCATGCTCATTTCTCCTTGAACGCGGCGGTGACGAGCAGGTTGAGCAGCACCACGGCGACCCCGACCAGCAGCCAGAACAGCAGGCTGCCGTACCAGGCCTGAACGTGGCGCAGCAAGGTGTAAGGGACGATCACGGCGGCCAGGACGAGCGCGCCGAGCAATGCAAATCCTAGGCGTCGGGACATGACGATCCTCATGCGCGGCGGGCCGGAGCCGCCGCATGGTCGAAACACTGACGCACAGGCATCAGCCGAAGAATTTCTGCCAGGCCAGCAATACCCAGGTCAATCCCGCCATGATCAGCGAGATCATCACCGCGGCGGAACCGATGTCCTTGGCGCGCCCGGACAGTTCATGGTGCTCGGGACCGATACGGTCGACCACATTCTCCACCGCGCTGTTGAGCAACTCCACCATCAGCACCAGGGCGCAGCTGCCCACCAGCAGCAACCACTCCACGGGCGAGCTCCCGATCCACCAGGCCAGGGGCAGCAGGATCACGCAGATGCCGACTTCCTGGCGGAACGCCGTCTCGTTGCGAAACGCGGCGCGCAGCCCTTTCAGGGAGTAGTGCGTGGAATCGATCAGGTGGCGAAAACCGCTTTGGCGGGGTTTCATCGTGCGCGGTCCTCACGCGTGGGGTTATCGAACGCCGGGCATGGCGGCTCTCTTCCGGCGGCGCGGGCGAGGGCAGCAACGCGCACGACCAGCCGCCGATGGTAACAGAGGGGCGACGACAGGCAACGCCGACGATGCACCTCGCCATGCCGCCAAGGTCGCGTTGTCGACACGCCGGGGCCGGAGCTAGGCTGAGCCTAACGCCTGCGTTGCCGCTGCCAACGCTGTCCAGCACGTCATTCGATCAGCAAGGAGTTCCCATGCCACGCGCCCTCATGCTCCACGGCGAATCCCCACGCGCCCGTCTCGAGACGCTCGACGAAAACCGGTTGCCGGAGCGTGCGGTTCGCGTCGCCATCGACTATTCGGACCTCAACTACAAGGACGCCATGGCGGTCACCGGCCAGGGCAAGATCGTGCGCGACTATCCCCTGGTGCCGGGCATCGACTTCGCCGGCACGGTGACGGCGTCAACAGATGCGCGATTCGATACCGACGATCGTGTCATCCTGACCGGCTGGGGCGTCGGCGAACGCTACTGGGGCGGGTTCGCCGAGGCCATGCGCGTCGATGCCGACTGGCTGGTGCCCTGCCCGCGTCCGTTGAGCACGCGCGAGGCGATGCTGTTCGGCACGGCGGGGCTTACCGCGATGCTCAGCGTCATGCGTCTGCAGGAGGCGGGCCTCAGTCCCGGCGACGGCCCCGTCGCGGTCAGTGGCGCCAGCGGCGGCGTGGGCAGCTGGGCGGTCTCGATCCTCGCCCATGAGGGCTTCGAGGTGCATGCCATCACCGGCAAGCCCGACCAGGGCGACTGGCTGACCCGGCTCGGCGCCGCGCAGGTGCTGGCACGCGACGACTTCACCGAGCGCGGCCGCCCGCTGGCCTCGACCCACTGGGCGGGCGCCGTCGATACCGTCGGCGGCCAGGTCCTGGCCAACTTGCTGGCGCAGATGCGCTATGCCGGCAAGGTCGCCGCCGTCGGCCTGGCCGGCGATGCCGCGCTGCCGACGACGGTGATGCCCTTCATCCTGCGCGGCGTGGCATTGCTGGGGGTGGACAGCGTGTACATTCCCTTCGAGCGACGCCGCGCCGCGTGGCAGCGTATCGCGGCCTTGCCCAATGCCCTGTTGACGCACATGCAGGTCGAGGAAATCGGCCTCGAGGACGTCGAGTCACAGGCGCACGCCATGATCGAGGGGCGCACCCACGGGCGTCTGCTGATCGATCCGCATCGCTAGGCCGCGCCCGAATTGCCGGGCGCCCGGCAACGACCCTCGCCCGCACGCAGAAGGCGACGAGGCCCGAGGCGCGCTCAGTGCGCCTCGATCATCCGCGTCAGGTCCGCCGCGACCAGAGGCAGGACCTGACGCCAGGCCAGGTACGGCGTCTGCGCGGTACCGTTGACCAGTACCGCGAAACTGCCCCAGCGCCCCTGACGGGTACGGAAATACCCGGCCACCGCGCGTACCGTAACCGGCTCGTTGAGGGTGCCGGTCTTGAGCATGACGTTCTGCTGGAAGGTCTCGCTGCCACGGCGGATGAAGTGCATCGGGCCGTTGGTCGGCAATTGCAGACCGGCGACGAAGGTCGGGAACAAGGCCGAACGCCGATACATGGCCGACAGCAAGGCATTGATATCTTGTGCCGAGACGCGGTTTTCCGGCGTCAGGCCACTGCCGCTGACCAGCGTCGGCACGCCGTGGCCGGGCAGGTCCCGGGCGAAGCGCATCAAGGCATCGCCGGCATCCCGCAAGCTGGCGCCCGGCTTGGCCACGAGATCCAGCGCCAGCGTATCGGCCATGAAATTGTTCGAGTAATTGAGCATGCGCAGCAGCACTTCCTGAAGCGGCTTGCCGTCCACCGCCGCCAGACGCTTGGCGGTGGTCGGCGGCGGCGTGGTGCTGGTCGCATGTCCGTCGACCTCGATGCCAGCCTGGCCGAGCAGGGCCACCAGGGTCTTGGCGGTTTGCTCGGCGGGGTCGGAACTGGCGCGATAGATCTCCCGGGAGAAGCCGCCATGCGCGATCTGGCCGCTGATGCGCAGCGTATCGCCCTGCGCATCGCTCAACCGCTCGGCACTGAGACGCGTATCGCCGCCCGGCGCCACGGTCGTGACCCGGTTGTCGATTCGGGTCAGCGGCGCCACTGTCGTGCAGTCGCTGATCGTGGCGGCATCTCCCACCGCGGCACCGGGTTTGATCAGATTGCACCAGCTGCCGTAATTCACCGCCGCCGAGGACAACAGGGCGCTGTAGGCGTTGTCCGACCGCGTCCGGGCCTCGCAGCGGTCGGTGGTCACGCAGGTCACCGGACCGAAGCGCCACTGGCTGACCACCAGTTCCCCGTTCACCTTGCGCACGCCGCGCTCACGCAGGCGCTGCACCAGGCGCCACAGGTTCTCGCTGGTGAGGGCCGGGTCGCCGCCGCCGTCGAAGACTAGGTCGCCCTGCAACACGCCCTGCGCATCGACCTCGCCCGTGGCCATCAACTGGGTGGTGAAACGGTGCTGCGGCCCCCAGCGATCAAGACTCGCCGCGGCGGTATAGAGTTTGGTGACCGAAGCCGGCGACAGCCGCCGCGTGGGCTGAATCGACCCCAGGTTCTCGCCGCTTCCCAGCAGTTGCGCCTGAGCCCCGATCACGAAGCCCTTGTCGGCCAGCGTGGCAAGGTTCGAAAAGCCATCGGCCACCGCCGACAACGGCAGGCCCAGCAACACCAGCATGGAGACCATGCGACGCCCGCTGCGGCCCCACGACCGCCGACGGCGAGAACAAAGCACCGTGCTCAACATCGAATATTCCTTTACCTGGATGAACGCACACCGCCCGCCAGGCTAGCAGCCGGCTGCCTTCAGTGCGACGACATGCGCGAGAACGCCTGTATGATCACCACGCCGGCGATGATCAGCCCCAGCCCCAAAAGCGCCGGCAGGTCGGGTTTCTCGCCGTATACGACGATACCGATCAGGGTGACCAGCACGATCCCCAGCCCCGCCCAGAACGCATAGGCAATCCCCACCGGCAAGTCTCGCAGCGCCAGCGTCAGCATGTAGAACGCCAAGGCATACCCCACCACGACGGTCACGCTGGGCCACAGGCGCGTGAACTCCTGGGAAGCCTTCAACGCACTGGTCGCCACGACCTCGGCGATGATCGCGATCGCCAAAAACACATACACCATTTCGGTCTCCTGAAAACGTCGCGTCGCCCCAGCGGTCAGGGCGGCGTCGGCAACAACTGGGGGCGGTGCGCGAGCGTCACCGTCAACCGCCATAATGTCTGACCGCTGGCGTGGTACTTGCGCTCGAAGGGCGTCAAACCCTCCTCCGACGGCGCGAAAGACTCGAGACGCGCCTCGCGCCCGGTGGCTTGCGCCAGCGCCAGTGCCAGTTCCTCGAGGTAGAGCCGCCAGTTGGAGCGCGCCTCGAATTCGCCGCCGAGCCCGGCCAGGGCGGGAAACACCGGATGCCCGTGCCAGCGCATCTTGAGGTGCGAAGCCTTGGGGTATGGGTTGGGATACAACAGGTAATGTCGCGCCGGCTGCCAACCGGCCCGCAGGGCCAGGCGCCAGAAATCGACCAGGTCCGCCCGTACCAGCAGGGCATTGTCGGGCGGTGCGCCGTACTCGCGCGCGAGACGCTCGGCGCTGCGGTCCACCCCGATCACGGCGTGCTCGGGAAACTGCGCGGCCAGACGACGGGTGGAAAGCCCTACGCCGCAGCCCGAGTCCAGAATCAAGGGCCGGTCTCGCTCGCGCAGCCACGCCTGCGCGTTGTCGAAGGCGGCTTGCGTATGCGCCGCCACCGGCTTGCGCCATGGCGCGTTCAACGCCCGCGACACGCGCCGCGCCAGGTCCTCATGGGGACCGCGCTGCTGGGTGGCGATGGTGCGGGAATTGGCGTGCATGAGCGACTCGAAGACGGCTGGGCGACACGCCATTCTAGGGCCTGTTGCGGTTTCATGCACGGCCGCACGGAAGGAGAGAGCTCGGCGCCGGCACCGGCGTCGCATGACGCCGCTCGCACCCGGGTGCTATCATCACCCCAGACTTATTGAGGCTCCGCGCGTCGCCTGACGCGGGGAGACGCGCCATATCGGCCGACGCGTGCCGGCCACGAATCATGACGCATCGTCATCCACAGCATTACGAGGAACGCGGCTTGTCACAGTTACCGGTGATCGTCGGCATGGGCGGTGTTAACGCCGCCGGCAGAACCTCGGGCCACCAGGCTTTTCGCCGAACGATTCTCGACGCCTTGCCCGACACCCTTCAGGCACAGACCATTCTCGCCCTGGCCGCCATGATGCAGCTTGTGACGCGGCTGGAAGACGGCGCCTGGCAGGATGCCCACGGAGAGATTCTCGACGCCGCCGACGTCGTTTCGCGCTATCGGCAACACGTACTCGACCATACCCTGATCCGCCGCATCGAAGACGAGCGTTTCGGCAGCGAAGGCATTCCCGCCAATCGTGCCGCGCAGCTCGACCTCGACGATGCGCTGACCTTTCGCGTGCGCCGGCGGCAATTGCCCAACGACCTGCCGCCGACCTGGCAGGTGCGCGACATCGACAAGCGCATGGTCGAAGTCGTGGTGCCGCCGGGGTCGCTGAACGTCCTGCTGCCCGAACGGCGCAGCGCGCAGGTGCGCTCGGCGGGCCAGTTGCCCAGCGGATTCGCGCCGGAGACCCTGTACCGGAGCGTGCATCACCCGCGCGGGCTGTCGATGACCATCTTCGGCGCCTCCGACTGCCTCGGCCAGAGCGGCCTGGACTGGTCGGCGCTGCGCAATCGGCTCGACCCGGACGCCATCGCCGTGTATGCCGGCAACTCCATCGGCCAGCTCGACAACGAGGGCTGGGGCGGCCTGCTGCAGAGCTTCGTCGGCGGCGGACGCGCCACGTCCAAGCAGATGCCGCTGGGTTACGGCCAGATGCCCGCCGACTTTCTCAACGCCTACGTGCTGGGAAGCGTCGGCGCCACCGGTGCCGTGCTCGGCGCCTGCGCCAGTTTCCTCTATAACCTGCGCCTGGGGCTGGAGGACATTCGCAGCGGGCGGCGGCGCGTGGTCATGGTGGGTACCAGCGATGCCCCCATCACGCCGGAAATCGTCGAGGGCTTTCGCACCATGGGCGCGCTGGCCGACGACGAGAGCCTCAAGGCGCTCGATGCGCTGACGCTGCTGACCGATAGCGACTATCAGCGGGCCTGCCGGCCCTTCGCGCGCAACTGTGGCTTCACCATCGCCGAGTCGACCCAGTTCCTGCTGCTGATGGACGATGCCCTGGCGCTCGAGACCGGCGCCCAGATTCTCGGCGCGGTGCCCGATGTGTTCGTCAACGCCGATGGCTGGAAACGCTCGATCTCCGCGCCGGGCATCGGCAACTACATCACCCTGGCCAAGTCGGTGAGCCTGGCCCGGGACATGCTCGGCGAGGATTCGGTGCGCCACCGCAGCTACCTGCATGCTCACGGCACCAGCACGCCCAAGAATCGCACCACCGAGTCGCACGTGTTCGACATGGTGGCCCGCACGCATGGCATCGAGGCCTGGCCGGTGGCCGCCATCAAGGCCTTCGTCGGCCATTCGCAAGGCGGCGCGGCGGGCGACCAGCTCGCCAGTGCCCTGGGCACTTTCGCCCATGGCGTGATTCCCGGCATCGCCACCCTCGACGCCGTGGCCGACGACGTTCACGCCGAACGTCTGCGTTTCTTTCGCGACCCGCTCCCTTTCGAGGCCGACGCGACCTTCATCAACGCCAAGGGCTTCGGCGGCAACAACGCTACCGGGCTGGTCATCTCGCCCGCCGCGACCGAGCGCCTGCTCGCCAAGCGTCACGGTCAGCGCGCCGTCGATGACTGGAAGCATCGTCGCGAGGCCACGCTGGCGGCGTCCCAGACGTACCTGGAGACGGCCGACAGCGGCCGCTTCGAGGTCACCTATCGCTTCGGCGAGGGCGTGCTGGAAGGCCCCGAGCTTTCCATGACACGCGACGCCCTGCACATTCCCGGCTTCGATCGGCCGGTATCGCTGACGGTCGACAACCCCTACGGTCAGCTGTGAAGGCGGCCCCGGGCGTCGACATTGTCGCCGCCCGGCGCCAACCACTACCCTGATGGTGTCTCGGCACAGGATGCATCCATGAATATCGTGGTCTATCCCGGTACCTTCGACCCCGTGACCAATGGCCATTACGACCTGATCGAGCGCGCCTCGCGCATGTTCGACAAGGTCGTGGTGGCGGTGGCGGCGAGTCCGCGCAAGCAACCCACGCTGTCCCTGGAAACCCGGGTGGCGCTGATCGAGGAAGTCACCGCCGACCTCGACAACGTCACCGTGACCGGCTTCAGCTGCCTGCTGACGCAACTGCTGGCGCAACAGAACGCGCGCATCATCCTGCGCGGTCTGAGAGCGGTATCCGACTTCGAATATGAGTTACAATTGGCCAATATGAACCGGGCACAGGCACCTGACGTGGAAAGCCTGTTCCTGACGCCCGAGGTCGAGAACTCGTATATTTCTTCCACCATCGTGCGCGAGATCGCGCGTCTGGGGGGAGATGTCTCCAAGCTCGTGCATCCCTGCGTGGTCGATGCGCTGAGCCGGCATTTCGCCCAGGACCCCTCGTCGCCCAAGACGCAATAGAGGACGGACGCTTTATGGCTTTGATGATCACCGACGAGTGCATCAACTGCGACGTCTGCGAACCCGAGTGCCCCAACGGCGCCATTTCCCCGGGTGAGGAGATCTATGTCATCGACCCCAACCTGTGCACCGAGTGCGTCGGCCACTTCGACGAGCCCCAGTGCCAGCAGGTATGTCCGGTGGACTGCATCCCTCTCGATCCCGAGCGCAGCGAAACCCACGATCAACTGATGCACAAGTATCGCTTGATCACCGCCGCCTGACCCGCGTGCACGCCACGCCGCCGCGGGCGACGTGGCGCGTGTCGGCCCCACTTTTCCTTCTCACGGGTGTGTGTCACGCGTGAGCGCACACCCAACGACGGAATCCCGTGTCTTCATCACGCCCCGCGACACGCATCTGGCCGCTCGCCTGGCCGATCATCCTTTCCAACATCACCGTCCCGCTGCTGGGACTGGTGGACACCGCGGTGGTCGGCCACCTGCCGGACTCTCGCTACATGGCCGCCGTGACCCTGGGTGCCACCCTGTTCAGCTTTCTGTACTGGGGCTTCGGGTTTCTGCGCATGGGCACCACCGGCCTGACCTCCCAGGCCGTGGGCCGCGAGGACGACAGCGACATCCGCAACCTGCTGGGCCAGGCGCTGTTGCTGGCACTCGGCATCGGCGTGCTGCTGATCCTGCTCGCCGAACCGCTGATCGATTTCGGCCTCTACCTGCTCGACGGCAGCCCGGCGGCCATGGCCCTGGCCGACGATTACGCCCATATTCGCATTCTGTCGGCCCCGGCGGTGATGGCGAATTACGCGATTCTCGGTTGGTTTCTGGGCCAGCAGAACTCGCGGGTCACGCTGGCGATCATGGTGTTGACCAACAGCGTCAACATCGTCCTCGACCTGGTGTTCGTGGTCGGGCTGGGCATGACCAGCGACGGCGTGGCCTGGGCCACCGTCATCGCCGACTATACCGCCCTGGGCGCGGGACTGTGGCTCGTGGCACGCCAGTTGGGACGCCTGCAGGGACGCTTCCTGCGTCGGCGCCTGCTGCGATTCGCCGCCTACTCCGAGCTGTTCCAGGTCAACCGGCACCTGTTCGTGCGCACGCTGGGGCTGCTGTTCGCCATGGCCTTCTTCACCGCCCAGGGCGCCGACCAGGGCGACACGGTGCTCGCCGCCAACGCGGTGCTGATGCAGTTCATCATGATCACCTCCTACGCGCTGGACGGTTTCGCCCATGCCGCCGAAGCCTTGACCGGGCGCGCCGTGGGGCGTCGCGACTGGCCGCTTTTCTCGAGCGCGGTGCGCGCGGCCGCGCGTTTCTCGCTGGTCACCACCGGGGTCGCCATGGCCGCGTTCCTGTTCGGCGGCCATGCCCTGATCGCCCTGCTCACCGACCTGCCCGACGTGCGAGCCTCGGCAGCCGACTACCTGCCCTGGATGGTCGTCATGCCGGCCATCGCGGTATGGAGCTATCTGCTCGACGGCGTCTTCATCGGCGCCACCGCGACCCGTGAAATGCGCGACACCATCCTGCTGGCACTCGCCGTCTACCTGCCAGTGTGGTGGCTCGCGCAACCGCTGGGCAACCACGGCCTGTGGCTCGCCTTCACGGCCTTCACCCTGGTGCGCTCGGCAAGTCTCGCCGCCGTCTACCTGCACTATCGGCGCACGCGCTGGACAAGCGCCGCGACGCCCGCCTGCGACCAAGGGATACAGGACCAAGGTTGAGTGATCGGCGCGTCTCCCGAGCGGCTATCGTTATCAGCATGACAACGACCTCCTGGAGAGGCTTTCATGCTGAAGCTGCTGTCCCGCCCCGCGGTGCGCCTGGTCGAGCGCTACCTGCCCGATCCTTACATCTTCGTGCTGATCCTGACCCTGGTGGCGGCCATCGCGGCCATGCTGGTCGAGCGGCAGTCGCCGCTGGCGATCATGCGCTACTGGGGAGACGGCTTCTGGGGACTGCTGTCCTTCTCGATGCAGATGCTGCTGGTGCTGGTCACCGGCTTCATGCTGGCCAGCAGCCCACCCGTCAAGCGCCTGCTCGACAGGATCGCCCGGCTCGCCAAGGGCCCGGCCGGCGCCATCGTGCTGGTGTCGCTGGTCTCGCTGGCCGCCAGCTGGATCAACTGGGGCTTCGGCCTGGTCATCGGTGCTCTGTTCGCCAAGGCCCTCGCACGCCAGGTGCGTGTCGACTACCGTCTGTTGATCGCCAGCGCCTATTCGGGCTTCGTGGTATGGCACGGCGGCCTGGCCGGCTCGATTCCCTTGACCATCGCCACCGAAGGGCATTTCACGGCGGACCAGATCGGTGTCATTCCCACCTCCGAGACCATCTTCGCGTTCTTCAACCTGGCCATCGTGCTGGCGATGTTCGTTGCCGTGCCGCTGGTCAACCGGTTCATGCTTCCCGACGAGCGTGACAGCGTCTACATCGACCCCGCACAACTCGACGACGCCCCGCGCGACCTCGGTCCCGCCACGCGTCCGGCGGAACGCCTGGAAAAGAACTCCTGGCTGTCCTGGCTGGTCGGCATTCCCGGTTTGCTGTTCCTGCTTGACCATTTCGTGTTCCGCGACGGCGGCCTGAGCCTCAACGTGGTCAACTTCCTGTTCCTGTCCCTGGCCATCGTGCTGCATCGCACGCCCCGCAGCCTGCTGGACAGCCTCCACGAGGCCATCAAGGGCGGCACCGGCATCGTCATCCAGTTTCCCTTCTATGCCGGCATCATGGCGATCATCATGCAGTCCGGGCTGGCACAGACGCTTTCCGAGGGGTTCGTGGCGATCTCCACCGCCCAGACGCTGCCTTTCTGGTCGTTCATCAGTGCCGGCATCGTCAACCTGTTCGTGCCTTCGGGCGGCGGACAATGGGCCGTCCAGGCCCCGGTCATGCTGCCCGCCGCCGCCTCCCTGGGCGCGGATATCCCCCGCGTCGCCATGGCGGTCGCCTGGGGCGATGCCTGGACCAACCTGCTGCAGCCGTTCTGGGCGCTTCCCATGCTCGCCATCGCGGGGCTCAAGGCCAAGGACATCATGGGCTTCTGCCTGATCCAGCTGGTGGTGACGGGCGTCATCATCGCGCTCGGGCTGACCTTTCTGTGAACGGTTCCCGCCCGCCCGACGGGGAAGCAGAGGGGAGCGACAAGACAGGGCAAAACATGATACATCTTGCGCCTCTATCCATTCCCCGGCCTCAGCAGGATTGTGACCCATGGCGCCCGACGACCTTCCCCGCCAGCACGAACTCACCATGACGGTACTGATGACCCCTGACATGGCCAATTTCAGCGGCAAGGTACATGGCGGGGCGATTCTCAAGAAACTCGACGAAGTCGCCTACGCCTGTGCCAGTCGCTATGCGGGCTCCTATGTCGTCACGTTGTCGGTGGATCAGGTCCTGTTCAAGCAGCCGATCCATGTCGGCGAGCTGGTGACTTTTCTGGCCTCGGTCAATTACGTGGGGCGCTCCTCGATGGAGATCGGCATCAAGGTGGTGGCCGAGTCGATCCAGGACCGCGTGATTCGCCATACCAACAGCTGTTACCTGACCATGGTGGCCGTCGATAGCGAGGGCCGCCCCAACAGCGTGCCGCCGCTGCCGCTCGACACGCCCATGGCCAAGCTTCGCTTCGAGAAGGCCGAACTGCGCAAGAAGATGCGCAAGCAGGCCGAGGAAGAAGAAAAGCGTGCCCAGGCCAGCCTGTCACCGACATCGCAAGCGACCTGACGTCATGCCCGCGTCGCTGCTAACGTGGCGATCTTGCCGGAAGCATCGCGCCGCCCCGGCTCGGCGGCACCGTCAACGGAGAACGCCATGACCACGCCCCACGCCGCCGAACGCGCCACCCTGCGCGAACGCCTGTATCTGGTCTGGGACATCGCCATGATGGTGCTGATCTCGGCCAACCTGTTGCTGTTGCTCATCGACAGCCTGTTTCTCCTGCCGCCGATCAATGCCGGTCTGGCCGACGTCGCGCCCACGCTGCATCAGGCGTACGACCAGACCATTCACCAGCGCTTCTTTACCATCGACCTGGTGTTCGTGGCCATTTTCATCACCGACGTGCTGGCCGGCTGGATACTGGCCGTCGTGGAACGTCGCTATGCCCGCTGGTTCTATTACCCGTTCGTGCATTGGTACGACGTGCTGGGGTGCATTCCGGTGGGCGGATTCCGCCTGTTGCGCGTGCTGCGCGTGATCTCGCTGCTGTTGCGCCTGCAGCGCCTGGGGGTGATCGATATCCGGCGCTGGCGCGTTTATGCCTTCTTCGAGCACTACTACCGCATCGTCATGGAGGAGCTGTCGGATCGCGTGGCGACACGCCTGCTGAGCAGCCTGCAGGATGAAGTGAGGCGCAGCGAGGACTTCACCAAGCGCCTTTCGGAAGAAGTCATCCAGCCCCGCAAGGCGGCACTGGTCGACGAGATCGCCAGGCGCCTCGAGGCCACCGTCGACAAGAGCTATGCCGAGAACCATCAGGAAGTGCATCGCTACGTGGCCGCGCTGGTCGACCGTACGCTGGAGGAAAACGCCGAGCTCACGCGGCTGCGTCGCCTGCCGCTCGGCGACAACGTCGCGCGTGCCATGCAGCGCAGCTTGAGCGATGTCGCCAGCCGCGTGGTGCATGAAGCCATCGACGGACTGCGTTCGCCGCAGTTCAGAAGCCTCATCGGCGACCTGGCGGAAAGCGGCATCGACGCCTGGCTGTACGTCGACCAGCGTACCGACCGCGTCACCGAGCAGGTGCTGATCGAAACGCTGGAAATGCTCAAGGACGAGATCGCCGTCAAGCGCTGGAAGGACGAACTCAGGTAATGTGCAGCATCGTGTAGGGCGCCTCGCAGGCATGACGCTCGTCGCGTTCGTCGATGCGCCCCAGCGACATGTCGCGGTCGTTGTCATAGGCCACGAAGAGCCGCTCGCTGTCCAGCACCGCCAGGCCCTCCGCCTTGTGCTCGAACTCCAGGGCGTCGCCCTGCACCGTGCGCACCAGCTCGGGCGCCTGGCCCGCGCTGAAACCGGCCAGCGACACGACCCACAGATACCCGCCGATGCGTGGCTCGCCCGCCTCCTCGACCTCGAAGCTGGTCAACAGGAACAGGCGGTCGTGATGGGGATCGTATTCCAGGCTCGACAGGCCGCAATCGAAGCGGACCTCGGGATGCTGCCGTGGAGAGAAGCGATAGAACTCGCGTAGCTCGTCGACCAGCACCAGGTTGCCCTGCTCGTTCACGGTGTAATGCGCGCCCACGACACGGCACACGTATTCGAAATCCTCGTGCGAGCGCCCCTGCTCGCGGACACCGAAGAGCAACAGCCCGTCGCCACGCTCGCCGGGTACCGCCGCCAGCCCCTCGATCTTGTAATACGGCTCGCCGATGGCGCCGTCCAGCTTGTTGCGCAGCTCCAGCGAGCCTTCGACGCCATCCCGCGGGTCGGGGTCGACCACCTGCACTCGCTGCGGCTCGCCCAGCGGCCAGATCAACAGATGGTTGTACGCGTTGAGCGCGTGGCTTTCCATGTCGATGCGGTCGAATCCCGTGGTCGCGAGCACATGGCGCCCGTCGGCGGTCAGCGCGAAATCCTCGTACTTGACGGCGCGCTTGATGGCATCGGCGGTCAAGTAGTCGAGCTGGCTGTCGTCGGGACCGGCATCAGTCATGGGAACGGAGAACACCGCCGAGCGCGCCTCGCCGGGAATCGGCTTGTCGCTGGCCAGGATCAGGCGCCGGCCGTCGTAGACCACGGCGGACACCTCGACGTTGACCAGCTTGCCCCCCTCGTCGCGCAACCCGGCGGGGAAGCAGTGCAGGGTCCCTTCTTGCAGAATCTCGGCATGCGGCATGGGGCGACCTCCTTGATCGCGTGACTCATGAACGCATGCAGCGTACCCCGAAATCCGTCCGCGAGGCGACGCATGCGGATGGCTTGCGCCGCCGCGACTAGCCGCAGGTGAGCTCGACGATACGCTGTCGGTCGTCGAGCTTGACGTTGAGACGCTGGGCCCGGTAATCCATCGTCACCGCCTGGTTGGGACCGACGACGCGCACGCGCTCGGCGTCGCTCTCCTCCTCCAGCCGCGCCAGCGTGCTCTCGGTGGCACGCCGTCCCTGATAGTCGTTCAGCGCATCGGCGCCACAGGCATCGCGTTGCGACGTCGATGGCGGCGTGGGCGCCTCGTCCGGCGTCTGCCCGGCGCTGCAACCCGCCAGCAAGATGGTCAACAGGGCACCGCCCAAACCGATTCTGTACATGCTGCCTCCGTGTCGTCGCGTATGTGGGAGCAGCGTATCCGAGGCCGACACTTGTCGCCAAGCGCATTCCCGCTCGCCGCGCAAGCCGAGGATGCTAGACTCAAGGTTCGAATCGTCGCGACCCGTCATTTCCAAGGAGTCAGGAATCATGCCCGGAACGTTTCAACACCTCGCCACCCGCGTGCTTGGCCTGGCGGCCGTCACCGCGCTGTCGATATCGCCGGTCTTCGCCGCCGACCCGGTACGGGTATCCTCGAAGATCGACACCGAGGGGGCCTTGCTGGGCAACATGATGGTCCAGCTCCTGGAGCATGCCGACATTCCCGTAGAGGAAAACCTCCAGCTCGGGCCCACCAACATCGTGCGCAGCGCCCTGCTGGAAGACGAGATCGACCTGTATCCCGAGTACACCGGCAACGGCGCCTTCTTTACCCAGACTACCGACGATCCGGCCTGGAAACAGGCCGAGGCGGGCTACGAGAAGATCCGTGCCTACGACAAGCAGCACAACGATCTCGTCTGGCTGACACCCGCACCGGCCAACAACACCTGGGCGATCGCCCTGCGTCGGGATATCGCCGACGAGCACGATCTATCCACCATGCAGGACTTCGCGGCCTGGGTACGCGACGGAGGCGAGGTGAAACTCGCCGGCTCGGCGGAGTTCGTGGAGAGCGATGCCGCCCTGCCCAGCTTCCAGCGTGCATACGACTTCACGCTCGACCAGGAGCAACTGCTGGTGCTCTCCGGCGGCAACACGGCCGCCACCATCCGCGCGGCGGCCAACAACACCAGCGGCACCAACGCGGCGATGGTCTACGGCACCGATGGCGCGATCGCCGCGGCCGACCTCAAGGTCATGGAAGATACCCAGGGCGTACAGATGGTCTATGCGCCGGCGCCGGTGATCCGCCAGGCGACGCTCGACGCCTACCCCGAGATTCCGGAGCTGCTCGGCCCCTTGTTCGAGGGACTCGACCGCGAGACGCTGCAGACCCTCAACAGCCGCATTCAGGTGGATGGCATGCCGGCGGGTGACGTCGCACGCGATTATCTCGAATCGCAAGACCTGCTCGACTAAGCGCCGCGCGTGACGTCTCCCGCCGTTTCAACGGTCGGCGCCGGCCGCGTGCTCGCCAACCGCGTGCTCGTCACGCTGTTGATCGCGGGGCTGGCCGCGGCGTGGCTGCTGCCCTTCGCGTCGATGTCGCCCAATCGCTTGGCCTCGGGCCAGTCGGTGGCGCTCGGCGGCGCCCTGACCATGTGGCAAGCCGCCGGCATGCTCGTACTGACCGTCATGCTGGGGCTGGCGGCGCTGCAGCGTCCATTGTCGCGCCGGTTAGCGCATGGCGTGACGCTCACGGCGAGCCTCGCGCTCCTGCTGATCACCTTGTACGCGCTGGGCGATTATGCCCAGCGCACGCTTGTCGAACGCTCGCCATCGGCGCGCGTCTCGCAGGGGGCCGCTTTCTGGGTCATTGTGTTCTGCTGTGCGCTGGCGGCCATCGATACCTTGCAGCGCCACGCCAGTGGCTGGATCACACGCCTGGGATACGCCGCGCTGGCGGGCGGCGCAGTGGCATTCCTGCTGGCCAGCGGCCATTTTCGCGATCTCTCGATCATGCGCGAGTATGCCAACATCCGTGACACCTTCAGCGACCAGCTGCTCACGCACCTGGGGCTGGTGGGCGCCGCGCTGGGACCGGCCTTGGCGATCGGCGTGCCCCTGGGGCTGCTTGCGCACCGCCGCGCCCGGGTGCGGGGGACGCTGTTCAGCGTGCTGAACGTCTTCCAGACGATTCCTTCCATCGCGCTGTTCGCCCTGCTCGTCGCTCCCCTCTCGGCACTGGGCAATGCCTTTCCGTTCCTCGCCGAGCTGGGCATCAAGGGCATCGGCGCGGCACCGGCCATCATTGCCCTGGTGATGTATGCCCTGCTGCCCGTGGTGCGCAACACCTATTCGGGCCTCAAGGGCGTGCCGCCGGCGACCGTGGAAGCCGCTCGCGGCATGGGCATGACCCAGCGCCAGGTGCTGTGGCGCGTGGAAATCCCGCTGGCGCTGCCGGTCATGCTCTCGGGGCTGCGCATCGTCACCGTGCAGGCCATCGGCCTGACCGTGGTGGCGGCCCTGATCGGCGCCGGCGGGCTGGGCGCCTTCATCTTCCAGGGACTCGGCCAATACGCCATCGACCTGGTCCTGCTCGGCGCGATCCCCACCATCGTGCTGGCGGTGATCGCCGATTTCATGCTGCAGATGCTGGTCGCGCTGAGTCAGCCGGCCGGTACTCGCTGACAGGTAGTACAGATGATCGAACTTCAGGGACTGACCAAGCGCTATGGGGACACGCGGGTCGTCGACGACATTTCCCTCACCGTCGAGCAGGGAGAGTTCTGCGTGCTCATCGGCCCCTCGGGATGCGGCAAATCGACCACGCTGAAGATGATCAATCGCCTGATCGCACATAGCGAGGGGCGGATCCTGGTAGGCGGCGAGGATGTCACCACCCTGCCGCCGGAGCTTCTGCGTCGCCGGATCGGTTACGCCATCCAGTCGACCGGGCTGTTTCCCCATTGGCGCGTCGCCGAGAACATCGCGACCGTGCCCAGGTTGCTGAAGTGGTCCACGTCACGGATCAACGCCCGTGTCGATGAATTGCTGGCGCTGTTTCAGCTCGATGCCGACGATCTGCGCGACAAGTACCCCCACCAGCTCTCGGGCGGCCAGGCACAACGCGTCGGCGTGGCCCGTGCGCTGGCCGCCGACCCCGATGTGCTGCTGATGGACGAGCCCTTTGGCGCCGTCGACCCGTTGACGCGCGACGCCTTGCAGGTCGAGCTGGCCCGCGTGCACCGTCAGACCGGCAAGACCATCGTCTTCGTCACCCACGACATGGACGAGGCCCTGCGCCTGGCTTCCCGCGTGGCCCTGCTCAATGGCGGTCGACTCGTGCAATACGATCGCCCCGCGGAACTTCTCGTCGATCCCGCCAACGATTTCGTCCGCGACTTCATCGGTCGCGCCGACCTGGGGCTCAAGCTGCTCTCGCGGCGCCGAGTCGAGCAGTACTATCAGCCCGCCCAGGGCACACGCGATGCCACGATCACGCAAGCAGCCACCACGCACGCGCGCCCCACCTGGCAGGTGGATGCCGACAATCGACCCCTGGCGCTCATCGGCGGGCGGCTGGAAGAGCCCGCGACCGTACGCACCGACGTCAACGGCGAATGGACGGCCACGCCGGACATGTCCATGAAGGAAGCGCTGTCGCGCATGGTGTGGTTTCGCGTCACGGCCCTGCCGGTGCTCGACGACCAGGGACGCTTGCTGGGCGAGGTGACGATGGCCGGCGTCATGGGGCATCGCCCATGACACCCCGCACGATGCCACGTCTTGCGCCGCGCAGCGTGCTGCTGATCGTCCTCGGCGTATTGCTGGTGGCGCTGGTAGTGGGCATGGAGCAGTTGGCGCCCTTGTTCCGCGCCTGGTTTCCCGACCAGAACCCGGCCATGTACGAGCGCGAGAGCTTCCTCAACCTGACGCTGGCCCATGTGGCGCTGGTCCTGGTGTCCTCGCTCATTTCGGTGGGCGTGGGCGTCGGCGCGGGTCTGTTCGTCACACGCCCGGCGGGGCGCGAGTTCGCTCCGCTGGTCTCGACGCTGGCGGCCATCGGCCAGACGTTTCCCCCGGCGGCGGTACTCGCCATCGTCGTGCCCTTGGCGGGTTTCGGCTTCGTGCCCACGCTGGTGGCGCTGATTCTCTACGGGCTGTTGCCCGTGGTGCAAAACACCGTCGCCGGCCTGGGCACGGTGCCGCCCCAGACCCTCGAAGCGGCACGCGGCAACGGCATGAGCGCCTGGCAGATTCTCTGGCACATCGAGCTGCCGCTGGCGATGCGCGTCATCGTCGCCGGCGTGCGTGTCTCGGTGATCATCAACATCGGCACGGCCACCATCGGGTCCACGGTGGGCGCCACCACACTGGGTACCCCGATCATCGCCGGCCTGGTCGGCAACAACCTGCCGTATGTGATTCAAGGCGCGTTATTGGTGGGCTTGCTCGCCATCGTCACCGATCTGGCATTCGAGCGCCTGGAACGACGTTTTTCGTTCGGCGCGAGTGGCGCGACGCCATAGCTCGGAAGAATGGGATAAACGGAAAGGCCAGCAAACGGCACTGGGAAGATCACGAGGGAGGAATGGGGCAGAAGGACGGTATCGCGCCGGGCACAGGCCAATCGCCGCCCCTGTCGGGGCGGCGATTGCAAGCATCAATCAGCGGCTTCTTGCACTTCTTCGCCGCCTTGCTCGATGTCTTCACCTGCACCCTCGAAAGTGTTGCAGCCGCTGATTGCGCCAGCGGTGAACATCAGCAGCAGGGAAAAAGCCAGCATCCGTTTCATTGTCGTGTCTCCTTCACGTCATCAAGCGGGAAAAAGTCCCGCCGGTCCATGTACCCGTTGCTCGGGCAACGCTATCCGCCGACATGGCGGTTCGCCCACAACGTAGCAAAGCTGACGCCGCCATGCACACTTTGAGCGACATCGGTTCAGGAAGCGGCATCCTGAACCGCTTCACCGCCACGCTCGATATCCTCACCCGCGCCCTGGATGGTATTGCATCCACTCAGCGCCACCAGCAACAGCAAACCCAAGATCGCAACCGTTGTACGCTTCATGCCTTTCTCCTGGAATCACCCTGATCTAGCGGAAACACGGCCTCTTGCCGTGTAACCTAACGTTAGCATAGCCAGCACACTTTATGACGATTTTCAGGAGCGCTCGCATGACCGACTTCTCGCTGCACCCTCGCCTGGCGGCGGACTCTCACCATGTCGTCGACCTGCCGTTGTGCCAGGTACGCCTCAACGACGATGCCCGCTACCCCTGGCTGGTGCTGGTGCCACGTCGTGCCGATATCCGCGAGGTCTACGAGCTGTCCGGCGACGATCAGGCTACGATGTGGCGCGAAGCCAGCGAGACCGGGCGCCGCCTGATGGCCCACTATCGCGGCGAAAAGCTCAACCTGGCCACGCTCGGCAACCAGGTCGCGCAGCTGCATCTGCACGTGATTGTACGCCATGCAGCCGATCCTGCCTGGCCGGGCCCGGTATGGGGGCACACCGCACCGCATCCGTACACCGCCGACGCGCTTGCCTCGACGCTTGCCGAGCTGCGCGGCATGCTGGCCTCGCTCGATCCGGCGACGCCGTGATCCGGAGCGCGCCTCAGGGCGACTCGCCGAGTCGCGCCTGGATGTCGACGAGCAGCGTATCGAAGACGTATGGCGCCACCGGTTGCCCGCCACGCCGGCCCGACAGTGCGATACGCGTGCCCGCCGGCGTGGCATCGAGGCGATAGCGCACCGTCAACGGAGGACGCGAGGCCAGCACGGCCTCGACATCGCCGAGCTCGGCATCGGCGCGGCGAATCACGAAACCGCGCGACGCCAGCATCGCCACGCCGGCCTCGAGGGCCGCCTGCGGCTCGGCACGCACGACGATTTCCCGCGGCTGTGGCGGCTGCGGCGACGTCGCGCAGCCCACCAGCCCCAGCATGACGATCAGCGTTGCGACCAGTCGCATCATGACGTGGCTCCTTCTTCGCGCAGGCGCAGGTCGATGGCCTCGCGGAGCGAAGCGCAGAAGGTGGCACTGTTGTCCGGCCGGGCATCGATCAGGTACCCGTCGATATCGACCACGCGCGAGTCGCGCGTGACCCTCACGACGTCGTCGGCGGCCACCACCGAGACCCGCTGGATACGCACCGGATCGCCGCCGAAGCGCTGTGCATACCCTAGCGAATACCCATGGCGACTTCCCATGCCGTAGTAGCCCCAGAACCCGCTGCGACCCCAGAACGGGCGATCCACGGCTCCCAGTCCCGGCTGTGCCGCGCTGCGCTCGGCACTCACCAGCCCCAACGCGACCTCGGTGGTCTCGATCCGATAGCCCTGCGCTTCCAGGGCCTCGACCGTGGCCCGCACCCGGGCCGTGGCATCAGCCTCCGCCGGCCACTGACACGCTTCGGGCAACGGCGAACCGACATTGCGCCCCAAGGGGTCATAGGCCGCCATGTTTTGACAACCGCCCAGCCCCGCTACCAGCAACAGCCACCAAGGTTTCATCTTCGCGTTCTCATCCGATGTGCCGCCATTCACCAGCCAAGACGCTGACGCGTCCGGCGCCTTCACTGCTTTCACGCGCTCTCTCGAGAGCGTAGCCAACCCCATGGCTTGCGTCAGTGTGGCAGGGTCGGCGGATTCCCGCGTCGCTTCGCATGCGCTAGGCTGGCATCGCAGGGTGCAGCACGTTACATCTTATCTTGCCATCCCTCGCCGCGCGGCGGGGACCATTGAAGAGGCCGGCCCATGAAGATCGTCATTGCCCCGGATAGTTACAAGGATGCCCTGTCGGCCCGCGACGCCGCCGCCGCCATCGCCGCCGGCTGCGCCCGGGTCGTGTCCCGCGACAGTCTGGTGGAGTGCCCCATGGGTGACGGTGGCGAAGGGACCCTGGATGCCTTGCTGGCCGCCACGGGCGCCGAACGCCGCAGCGCCCGGGTCCACGATGCGCTGGGGCGGCCGATCGAGGCCGCCTGGGGATGGCACGCCGACAGCCGTACGGCCTATGTGGAGCTCGCCGAAGCTAGTGGCCTGCAACCACTGCGCCAGGACGAACGCAGCGCGCTGCACAGCACGACGTTCGGGGTCGGCGAGCTGATCCGTGCCGCCCTCGACACCGGCGCCGAACGCTTGATTCTCACTCTCGGCGGCAGCGCCACCAACGACGCCGGCGCGGGGATGCTCGAGGCCCTGGGCGCCCGCCTGCTCGACAACGAAGGCCATCCCTTGCCGCCGGGCGGCGCGGCCCTGGCATCGCTTGCCCGGCTCGACCTGAGCGGACTGGACCCGCGTCTGGCCTCGCTGGCGGTGGATACCGCCGTGGATGTCGACAACCCCCTGCTCGGCGAGCGTGGCGCCAGCGCGGTCTTCGGTCCCCAGAAGGGCGCCACCCCCGAGGACGTGGCACGTCTCGACGCGGCCCTGGCGCATTTCGCCGAGCATGCCGCCGACGCGCTCGGCGAGGACTACCGCACACTGGCGGGTGCCGGCGCCGCCGGGGGCATGGGATTCGCGGCCGCCGCCTTCCTCGGCGCCCGCTTGAAACCCGGCATCGAACTGGTCATGGAACAGGTCGGCTTCGATCGCTTGCTGACGGAGGCCAGTCTGGTCATCACCGGCGAAGGCCAGCTCGACGGGCAGAGCCTGTCCGGCAAGACACCGGTGGGCATCGCCCGCCTGGCGCGCCGCCACGGCGTGCCCACCGTCGCGCTCGCGGGGCGTCTCGGCGACGGCTGGCGAGCCGTCCACGACGAGGGCATCGAAGCCGCCCTCGCCCTGGCCGACGGTCCCCTGTCGCTGCCGGACGCGCTCGCCCGCACCGCGTCATTGCTCGCCGACCGGGCCGAAACCCTCGTCCGGCTCTGGCAGCTCGGCTACCGACACGGGGTTCATGCCTCCTCGGACTAGCGGAATGCCGGGCCTGGACACGATGCCGCACCCCCTGCCCTTGAAAAATCCGATCATCAGGGGCATTTCATGTACAGAGGCTATTCCGTCGATGGGAAAGATTCGTTACCCAATCCCAGGTCGGCACTCTACACTTTGCCCATTGCCTACGAGGAGGTGCTTCATGTCCGACATCAACGCCATCGGTCTACACGAGAACAGTGCCAACCAGCTGGCCGAAAAGCTCAACGAGCTGCTGGCCAACTACCAGATCTTCTACATGAACGCCCGCGGCTATCACTGGAATGTGAAGGGCCCGAACTTCTTCGAACTGCACACCAAGTTCGAGGAAATCTACACCGATCTACTGGCCAAGGTCGACGAAGTCGCCGAGCGCATCCTCACGCTGGGTCATCAGCCGCTGCATGCCTACAGCGACTACGCCAAGGTGTCGCGCATTCAGGAAGCCACCAATGTGCACGATGGCGCCGAATGCGTCCGCGGGCTGGTGCAAGGCTATCAGGCCCTGCTCGAGCTGCAGCGCGAGATCAACTCCATGGCCGCCGATGCCGACGACGAAGGCACCGCATCGCAGATGAGCGATTACATCCGCGAGCAGGAAAAGACCGTGTGGATGCTCAGCGCCTATCTGGGCTGATGGTCCCGTTGACGGCACGACCCGCACGATGACGACGCCCGGCCTCGCGCCGGGCGTCGTGTTTCAGGGGTCGGCGGCCGTGTCGTCGCGCGCGGTCGCGGTCCCCGGCGCGCGCGCGTCATCCGCGCCGCCCGGCTCCCCCGCCTCGTCTTCCGAGACAGCTTCCGGATCGTCGTCGTCGACGCCCTGCGTCAGGTGTTCGGGCAGGTCACGCTTCATGCGCACCCCAAGACGCTTGAGCATCAACGCCTGGCTGACCAGGCTGCCCTGCCCGGTGGAGAGACGTCCCATCGCTTGCCGGTAGCTGCCATCGGCACGTTCCAGGTGACGCCCGACTTCCTCGAGGCTGTCCACGAAACCGCGAAACTTGTCGAGCAGCTTGCCCGCTCGCTCGGCGATGACGCGGGCATTGTCGTTCTGACGCTCCAGCGTCCACAGGCTGGCCACGGTTCTCAGGCTCGCCAGCAGCGTGGTCGGCGTGACCACCACGATGTCGCGGGCAAAGGCATCGTGGAAGAGGGTTTCGTCATGCTGAAAGGCGACGGCAAACGCCGGTTCGACGGGCATGAACAGGAACACGAAATCTGGTGAATTGAGTCCCGGCAACCGTGGATAGTCACGCCCCGACAGGGCTTCGATATGCCCCCGCACGGCCTGCACATGGGCCCGCAGGGCCTGCGCGCGCGTGGCATCGTCCTCGGCGTTGACGTAACGCACGTAGGCATTGAGCGAGACCTTGGCATCGACGATCAGGTGGCGCTGGTCGGGCAGGTAGATGACGGCATCGGGACGCTGACGTCCCGCATCGCCCTCGATCGACACTTCGCGCTTGTATTCGATGTCGCGGCGCAGGCCGGAGCGCTCGAGCACCGATTCGAGCATCACTTCGCCCCAGTCGCCCTGCATCTTCTTGTCGCCCTTGAGAGCCCGCGTCAGATTCGAGGCCTCCTCGGTGATCTGGCGGTTCAAGGTTGCCAGATGCTCGATCTGCGTCTTGAGGGAAGAACGCTCGCGGAGCGACTGCCCGTGAATTTCCTCGAGACGCGCCCGAAAGTCGCCGACCTGTTCGCGAAACGGCGCCAGCAGGGTCTCGAGGCTTTCACGGCTCTGCGCGCTGAAGGCCTGCTGGCGCTCCTCGAAAATGCGTCCCGCCAGGGCCTCGAAATCCTGCGTGAGCCGTGTCCGCGCTTCCTCGAGCAGGGCGAGTTTTTCCGCATGGTGCGCGTGTTCCTGCTCGCGCTGTGTCTCCAGGCGACCGTGGCGCTCGCGCAGCGCCGCCAGTTGCTCCTGGCGATCGCCGAGCTCTCGTTCGCACTGCGCCAGACGGCGCTGGGTCTCCAGTCCCTGTTCGCGTGCGGCATCCAGCTGAGCGTCGCTCTGGGCCAGCTCACGCTCCAGTCGGGCGCGGGTCGCGTCATCCTCATCGAGGCGGTGCCGCACGCTTTCGGCTTCTTGCTCCGCCGCCACGCGGCGCCCTCGCTCGCGCCGCCACGCCACGCCGAGCGTCAACGTGGCGAGTGCCATCAGCCCCGCGAGGGCCAGAAGGAAAGAAGGGGCAAGAACTGTGCTGGGCATGACATGATACCGATGGTTGCAGACGCGCGGGGAAAACGATCGATCAACGACTTCGCGCGTCACCTTCCCCCACTCGGCGCGACGACGCAAGCAATCGGGGCTTGAAGTCCCGCCTCGATGACCCAAACTGGTGAACTGAGGCCGTCGATGCCGGACCGGGAATGTCCGGGGGCGGTCGCCCATTCATGGAGCATCACGACCAGGAGGTCACGATGAGTCAAGCACAGTCAGGTAAACGCGTCGCCATTCTCGCTACTCACGGTTTCGAAGAGTCCGAACTCTCCGCACCGCGTGCCGCCCTGCGCAGTCAAGGCGTCGAAGTACATGTGGTATCGCCGGACGGCAAGGGCATTCGTGCCTGGGCAGAGACCGACTGGGGCGATACCTACGAGGCCGACAAGGCATTGAGCGATGTCGACTCGACCGACTATCACGCTCTGGTATTGCCCGGCGGGCTGTTCAACCCCGATGAACTGCGCCTCAACGACCAGGCTCTCGATTTCGTCCGCGGCTTCTTCGAAGCCGGCAAGCCGGTAGCGGCGATCTGCCACGCGCCGTGGATCCTGATCAATGCCGGCGTCGTCGAAGGACGTCGCATGACCTCGGTCGCCTCCGTCGCCCAGGATCTCAAGAATGCCGGGGCCGAATGGGTCGACGAGAAGGTCGTGGTCGACAACGGGCTCGTCACCAGCCGGACGCCCAAGGACCTGGACGCCTTCAACGACAAACTGATCGAGGAGTTGGCCGAAGGTCGCCACAGCGGACAACACGCCTGATGGCAGCCCATCGACGCCAATCGACGCCCGCCTCGCAAGAGGCGGGCGCTTTGCGTGCGGCCTCCGCCGCGAGTGACGTCGGCTCCCGGGGTGGCGTGGCGCGCGTCGGGCGACGCCTGCATGTCATCGCCAAGAGTCTGTTGCGTCTGTTCGCGCGTCCCATGAAGTCCGACCGGGGCGAAGGCGGGCCGGTCGTTCACCCGTACCGGGGTTACGGCTCGCACCATGAAGCCTTTCTGATGGGGCGCGTCTTTCGCCAGGTCGGTCTGGCACGGGTGATTCCACGACGCGGCGCGCTGCGCGATGCCGCCGACGTCACCCGCCGTCTCGCCCGGCGCGGCTTTTCCGACGCCGAGGTGCGCATCCGCCTGGGCGAGAACACCGCCACCGTCACCACCGACCACGACGGATATTTCGATGTGCGCCTACCACTCGATGTCCCGCTCGACGAGCATATTTCCTGGCATCGCGCGGAACTGGAAGTGATCACGCCGGATCGGGAAAACGTGCGCACGCGTGCCGACGTCTACATCCCGCCGCCCAATACCGACCTCATGGTGATCAGCGATATCGACGACACGGTGATGCACACCGGCGTCGCCGACAAGCTGCGCATGCTGTATCGCCTGTTCGTGGAGAAGGCGCACCGACGCACGGCCTTTCCCGGTGTCGCCGAGTTCTACCAGGCCCTGCACGCCGGCACGGCAGGTGACGCACGCCGCCCGATCCTTTATGTCTCGCGGGGTCCCTGGAGCATCTACGAGGTCCTCGAAGCCTTCTTCCAGCTCAATCACATACCGGTCGGCCCGATCCTGTTCCTGCGCGAGTGGGGGATTTCCTGGCGTCATCCCTGGCCGCGTCGCGCCGAGGACCACAAGTACGACCTGATCACGCAGATGATCACCCTGTTCGGCGACCTGCCCTGCGTGTTGATCGGCGACAGCGGCCAGCACGACCCGGAGGTCTACACCCGCATCGTCAAGGAAAACCCGGGGCGGGTGAAGGCGATCTACATTCGCCGGGTCGACCGCAAGACCGATCGCGAGACGGCCATCGCGCGCCTGCGCGACGAGATCGAGCATACCGACTGCGAACTGCTGCTGTCCGACGACAGCGCCGCCATGGCGGCGCATGCCCACGAGCGTGGCTATATCTCCGAGACGGGGCTCCACGCGGTGCGGCAGGCATCACGCTAGGCCTGCCGGATGCTCCTGTGGCTCACGCGGCCCGCGCCGATGCCAGATCCTCGATGATAGCGTGCAGCACTTGCCAGAACTCGGCCACCGAGTCGATCTCGACACGCTCCGCCGGCGAATGGGCGCCGCGAATCAAGGGGCCGAAGGAAATCATCTCCAACTGAGGATACTTGCCACCGAGAATGCCGCATTCCAGTCCGGCATGGATGACCTTGACGTCCGGGTCGACGCCGGTGCGCTCGAGATGCAGGCGCCGAAAACGCGCCAGCAGAGTGCTCTCGGGCGCCGGTGTCCAGCCGGGATAGGCGTTTTCGACACGCGTTTCCGCACCGATCAACGAGAACAGTGCCCGAAAGCGATCGGCGAGATCCTGCGTGGCGCTATCGCGCAGCGAACGTACCAGAGCACAGAGGTGGAAGCGCCCCTCTTCGAGCTTGACCACCCCCAGATTGTTGGAGGTTTCCACGACCCCGGGCACTTCCACGCTCATGCGTTCGACACCGCACGGCGCCACATGCAGGGCCGCGATCAAGAGACGGCTCGCGGCGCCGGTCAACGGCGCAGCGGAGTCGGCAGGCTCCAGGGCAAGCTGCACGTCTTCGTCGACGCCCGCCAGCTCAGCGGCAAGCTCGGCCTGCAACTCGGCCAGGCGCGCGACGACGGCCGCTTCTTCGTCGGCGGGCAACGCGATGCTGGCGAAGGCTTCGCGCGGCAGCGCATTGCGCAACGTGCCGCCCTGATAGGCCACCAGGCAAGCGCCGAACGGTTCCAGGGCACGGAGCACGCGCACCAGCAAGCGATTGGCGTTGCCACGCCCCTTGTGGATATCGATCCCCGAATGGCCGCCCACCAGGCCGGTCAGGGCGACCTGCCGAACCACTTCGTGCTCGCCGAGGTCCCGCGTCGGCAGGCGTGCCTCGACCACCACGTCGGCGCCGCCCGCGCAGCCGATATACACCTGCCCCCGGTCCTCGGAATCGAGGTTGAGCAGATAACGCCCCTGCAGCCAGTCCGTGTCGAGCTCCAGCGCGCCACGCATCGAGGCTTCCTCCTCCAGCGTGAACAGTGCCTCCAGCGGACCATGACGCAGCGTCTCGTCCTCGAGAATGGCCAATGCGGCGGCGACGCCGATGCCGTTGTCGGCACCCAGTGTCGTCTCGTGGGCATGCAGCCAGCCTTCCTCGACATAGGTCTGGATGGGGTCGCGGGTGAAATCGTGGGGATGCTCGGCGTTGGCCTGGGCCACCATGTCCAGATGGCCCTGCAGAATGACGCCGGGCAACGCCTCGCAGCCCGGCGTCGCCGCCTTGCGGATCAACAGGTTGCCGGCGGCGTCACGCTCGTGCGTCAAGCCGTGGGCGTCGGCCCAGGCCGTCAGCGTGGCGATCAGGGGCGCTTCGTGACCGGAGGGGCGCGGCGTGTTGCACAGCGTACGAAAATGGCGCCACAGCGGTTCGGGAGAAAGTTGCAGAAGATGATCGTTCATGAGAAATCGTCCTGTTGGGAGCCGCCGGCATCACGTGCCCCGTCTCCCGGTAACGACGCGCGATCAAGGGAGCGCGACGCGGCACGTGCCGGGCGTCATGACACCTTACGCGCTGCACCGTGCAACGCAAGTCCGCCAGTCGCGACACTCAGGCCGTCGCCGTCAGGCGACGGTGCAGCGCCGCGGCCATGTGACGCCAGTGCGCCAGCCGTGCCTGCCGGCCGCGCGAGGGCGTCGTCTCGGCATCGCGCCCCTGGAACAGCACGCTGGCCCACTCGCGCAGCGCCCGCGTCTCCTCGCAGGGCGTCTCGTCATCGACTGCCGGCCGTGCACGCCACCAGGCCAGCCACGCCTCGCACAGCCATGGGCGGGCGAGCGACAACTCTCCTGCGCCGCGCGCATAGTGCGCCAGCCGTGCGGCGAGCGCCGCTGACACCACCGGTACCGGGCCTTCGCGCAGCAATGCCGTCGCCACCTCCCCTTCCAGCGCATTCAGCTCGAAGGCGAGCAATCCCGGCAAGGCGTCTTGCAAGGCATGCGCCCAGGTCTCGAGCGACCCATCTCCCGCCCCCGCTGGCGAACGCCCCATCATCAAGGCGTGCTCGCCGCTCGCCGCGTCGCGGGTCAGCCCCAGGCGCAGCGAGACGAAGCCCTGGCGGTGCCAGAAGGCGATCAACGACGCCTCGGCACCAAAGCTCACGCCCAGCCGATCGATGCCCGCCGCCGGCGCTGCCTCCGCCACCGCCTCGACCAAGGCGCGCCCGATGCCGCGACGTCGGGCGGCGGGGTGCACGGCGATGCGCATGATGCGCCACCAACGCGACGTCAGGGCCGCTTGCCAACCGCCGTGCGCCGCCAGCGACTGGGCCAGCAGATGCCCCCGCGGCCGACGCTCACCGAGGACCACGCGCTCGGCCAGGTCCTCGGGAAAACCGCCTTCCGCCTGTACCTGGCACACGCCGAGACAGGTCGTGCCGGCGTAGGCCACCGCAAGGCGCACGTCGGGACCATCGAGCAATTGGCGCAGATCGCCGGGCGTGGTGCGGTAATGGGCCTGCACCAGCAGTCCGAACAGTGCCGCCAGCATCGACTCGTCCTCGGCCAGCGCCGCCCGGTCCAGCCAGCGAATGTGCACTGGCGAGGCCGCCAGCGCCGCCGTGGCCTCGGCATCGTCGGCCGGCGCGGCATCGAGCAGCAGCATGTCACGGGTCAGGCGCTCCAGAGGATCGCCCTCGGCCCAGCGCACCGGTGCCGCGAGACGAACCTCGCGCCAATCGGGCGTATCTCGGGACAGGCGTGCGTAGAACCGAATCTGAAAGCCACGCCCGGTGCCCTCGTATCCGTGCACGGTGGTGGCGAACGCGAGGCGGGGAAAGGCCTCCAGCCAGCGAGCGAGAAGCGGTGTGGGAATGGCAGCGGCCTCGTCGACGAACAGGGTCGGCGGCGCGCGTCGGTCGACGTCCGGTGCGCTCAAGGCCTCGATCACGGCATCCGGGGCCAGAAAGCGCACTTCGCACGCCCGCGACGCCAGTGTGACCTGAAAGTGTCCTTCCGCCCGGTGTCCGTGCGGAAACAAGGCCGCCAACCGCGCGAACAGCGGCTCGACCGAGGCGCGACGCGGCGCGGTGACCCACAGCAGCGTCTCGCCCGCCTGCAAACGCCGGGCCGCGGCAATGCCCAGTGCCGCGGACTTGCCGCGGCCACGATCGGCACTCAACACCACGGGGCGCCGACGACGCAGCCGTGTCAGGCGATGCACGGCGGCGGCCTGGTCGGCGGTCACGCAGGCTGTGTCGTCGGGTCGCGGCGGCGACGCCTCGCTCGAGGGCAACCGTCCGGGGCGCGGCATACGCCGCTCGGCGGGCCAGTACCAGACCCCGGCGTCGCGATGCAGCACGCGCGCCAGGCGGGTCAGGTAGTGCACGCTCAAGGAATGCGCATCGTGCGGCCAGTGCGCCAGGCGTGCGTAGTCGTTGTCGGGATGCGCCGTGCCGGTGGTCCATTCCGCGGGCGTCAGCACGACCAGCAACCCGCCGGCCCGCACGGTGCCGCTCAGCGCGCCGAAGGCATCGGGATCGAAGCCCGAGCCTGGCGTGCGGGCATCGAAGATCAGCAAGTCGTGTTCCTGCCCCAGACGCGAGCGCGCCTGACTCATGGGCAGCCGGTCGATGGCCGGCATGTCCGCCCCGGGCTCGCCCTCCCCGGCCCACAAGGGCGCATGCCACTCGCGCGAGCGGTGGATGGCGCAGGCCCTGGCCAGGGCCTGCTCGCCAGGCGCGGCGACCCACACCACGCCGCGATGATCCTGCGCCTGACAGGCCTCGACGAGCGTGGCGAGCCAGGTCATGGAGGCCGCCGCGTCATCGCGCGGAACACGCATGCATCACCTCCCGTCGGTTATCGCCCTCCCACACACGCCAACGCCCGCGAATCGCTTCGCGGGCGCGGTCGATGCCGGCATGTGCATGCGGCGAGCCGTGATCACTCCAGGCCGTCGAGATAACGCTCGGCATCGAGGGCCGCCATGCAGCCGGTCCCCGCGGAGGTGACCGCCTGGCGGTAGACGTGGTCCATGACGTCGCCGGCGGCGAAGACGCCCGGCACGCTGGTCATGGTGGCATTGCCCTCGAGGCCGGACTTGACCCGAATGTAGCCGTTGTTCATCTCCAGCTGCCCTTCGAAAATGCCGGTATTCGGCGAGTGGCCGATGGCGACGAACAAGCCCGGCGCCTGGATTTCCCGTGACGCCCCGTCGACGGTGGAGATCAGGCGCACGCCGGTCACGCCGGTGTTGTCGCCCAGCACCTCCTCGAGCGTGTGGTTCCAGATCACCTCCATGTTGCCGTTCTCGACCTTCTCGAACAGCTTGTCCTGGAGGATCTTCTCGGCGCGCAGGCTGTCGCGGCGATGCACCAGCGTCACCTTGGAGGCGATATTGGAAAGATACAGGGCTTCCTCGACGGCGGTGTTGCCCCCGCCGACGACCACGACTTCCTGGCCACGGTAGAAGAAGCCGTCGCAGGTCGCGCAGGCGGACACGCCCTGCCCCATGAACTTCTCTTCGGACGGCAGGCCCAGATAGCGCGCGCTGGCCCCGGTGGAAATGATCAGGGCATCGCAGGTATAGGTGCCGTTTTCGCCCTTGAGCACGAACGGGCGCTCGCGCAGCTCGACCTCGTTGATATGGTCGAACAGCACTTCGGTATCGAAACGCTCGGCATGGCTACGCATGCGCTCCATCAGCTCCGGTCCCTGCACGCCTTCGGCATCGCCCGGCCAGTTGTCCACATCGGTGGTGGTCGTCAACTGGCCGCCCGCCTGCATGCCCGTAATCAGCAGCGGCTTGAGATTGGCGCGTGCCGCATAGACGGCCGCCGTGTAGCCGGCGGGGCCGGAACCGAGAATGATCAGTCGTTCGTGACGCACGTCGCTCATGGAAAACCTCGCTTACTGGATACGCTGACCGGTGTGAGGGCCGAAAAAACGGGTTGTGGGATGAAGGCCTCGTCTGCATCCCACAAGCCGCTTGTCGCTACGGCAAAGGGCGGCCGTTTGGCCGCCCTTCGCTGCACAAGCGCCGGTACTTAGAGTTCGTCGGAGTGAGAACCCAGGTACTTGGCGACGCCTTCGGCGGTGTCCTTCATGCCTTCCTGGCCTTCGTCCCAGCCTGCCGGGCACACTTCGCCGTTCTTCTGGTGGAACTTGAGGGCCTTGACCATGCGCAGCATCTCGTCGACGTTGCGGCCCAGCGGCAGGTTGTTGACGACCTGGTGCTGGACGACGCCGTCTTCGTCGATCAGGAAGGACGCGCGCAGCGCGACGCCGGCTTCCGGATGCTCGATGCCGAAGGCCTGCGTGATCTCGTGCTTGACGTCGGCCACGATCGGGAAGCCGACTTCACCGATGCCGCCCTTGTCGTGGGGCGTCTTGCGCCATGCGTGGTGAGTGAACTGAGAGTCGATGGACACCCCGATCACCTCGACGCCCAGCTCGCGGAACTGCGCCAGACGGTTGTCGTGGGCGATGATCTCTGACGGGCAGACAAAGGTGAAGTCCAGCGGCCAGAAAAAGACGACACGCAGCTTGCCGTTGGTTTCGGACAGCTTGAAGTCTTCGACGATGGTGCCATCGCCCAGAACCGCTGCCGCTTCAAAATCGGGTACCTGACGTCCAACCAATACGCTCATTCATGTCTCCTGAAAAGTCGGGTGGATGACTGTAATGAAACCCTGCCAAGGCTAACGGCGGGTTCCCATTATGCCAATTTGATTGCCCCAATGGATGGTATAGGCACTTCCTATCGGGTCGATAACCTGACGCGTGCCCTGCACGGCCAGGGGCCGCGCATGACACCGAGATGCTCAAAAGACGTCGTCGTCGCGCCCCAGGGTGACATCCTCGAGTTCACCGCTGAACTCGGACACCGAGACCTGCACTTGAATCGGCGCACAGCACCGAGGACAGTCCTCCCATGTCTCGTGGCTGCCCGCGCTACTGTCGATCAGCAGATCGAACGCCGTATCGCAGTAGGGACAGGTCGCCGGCCAGGGAAACAGCATCTCTTCGTTCATCGCGACTCCTCGCGTGCGGCATGCGCACCTGAACGTCTATGCTTCAGGCACGTCATGCTCATGAATGTCGGGACGATACATCGTCCTTTCAAGCCGCGCACCGAGATTCTTCGATATCACGGCCGGACGCCCGGCGCCGACCAGGCCTGTCGCCTGCCACCTTGGTGACATGGGAGTGCTTGAAATAAAGGCGTATCATGACCATGTCATCGCTATCGGCGAGTCTCGCGAGATCGCCGAAGGAACCTGACTCGCGGCGAACCGGGCCGCTGGATTGTCCCTCGGCCTATGCGGCACAAGAAGACGCAGGGTGGTTCGGCGTTCGCCATGTAAAATCGTCCAGCATGAGGAGGAGGGCCCCACATGTCCGAAGCTCCACTGAATACGTTATCGACACTCGATGTCGGCGATCGTACCTATCACTACTACAGTCTGGACAAGGCTGCCCAAGCATTCGGCGATGCCTCGCGGCTTCCCATGACGCTCAAGGTATTGCTCGAGAACCAGCTGCGTTACAGCGATGATGAAAGCGTCTCCCCCGAGGACATGCAGGCGCTCGTCGATTGGCAGAAAGAGGCACGTTCCACCCGCGAGATCGGCTATCGCCCGGCCCGTGTCCTGATGCAGGATTTCACCGGCGTCCCCGGGGTCGTGGACTTGGCCGCCATGCGCGATGCCGTCAAGCGTCTCGGCGAATCGGCCGACCGCATCAACCCGCTGTCGCCGGTGGATCTGGTCATCGACCACTCGGTCATGGTCGACCATTTCGGCGATCCGTCGTCGTTCAAGGACAACGTCGCCATCGAGATGGAGCGCAACCGGGAACGTTACGAATTCCTGCGCTGGGGCCAGCAGGCATTCGATAACTTCCGCGTCGTGCCGCCGGGGACCGGCATCTGCCACCAGGTCAACCTGGAATACCTGGGCAAAACGGTGTGGACGAAGGAAGAAGACGGCAAGACGTTCGCCTATCCGGACACCCTGGTCGGCACCGACTCCCACACCACCATGATCAACGGCCTGGGCGTACTCGGCTGGGGTGTCGGCGGCATCGAAGCCGAAGCCGCCATGCTCGGCCAGCCGGTCTCGATGCTGATTCCCGAGGTCGTCGGCTTCAAGCTCACCGGCAAGCTGCGTGAAGGCATCACCGCCACCGACCTGGTGCTGACGGTCACGCAGATGCTGCGTCAGAAGGGTGTGGTGGGCAAGTTCGTCGAATTCTACGGCGACGGCCTCAAGGACCTGCCCCTGGCGGACCGCGCCACCATCGGCAACATGGCGCCCGAGTACGGGGCCACCTGCGGGTTCTTCCCGGTCGACGAGGAAACGCTCAACTACATGCGCCTGACCGGCCGTGACGAGCACCAGATCGCGCTCGTCGAAGCCTATACCAAGGCCCAGGGCCTGTGGCGCGAACCCGGTGCCGAGCCGATCTTCAGCGACACGCTGCATCTCGACATGGGCGAGGTCGAGTCCAGCCTGGCCGGCCCCAAGCGGCCCCAGGATCGTGTCGCCCTGACCGACATGAAGTCCACATTCGAGAAGATTCTCAACGACCGCAAGCCGGACGCCGCCTCCACCGAACAGGGCAAGTGGCTCTCCGAGGGCGGCCAGACTGCCGTGGGCAACGAGGAAGGCGCCGAGAGCGGTGATAGCCAGGCGTGCGAAATCGACGGCGAGAACTTCCAGCTCGATCACGGCGCGGTGGTCATCGCTGCCATCACCTCGTGCACCAACACCTCCAACCCCAGCGTCATGCTGGCCGCCGGGCTGTTGGCGCAAAAGGCCGTGGAAAAAGGCCTCACCACCAAGCCCTGGGTCAAGACCTCGCTGGCGCCGGGCTCCAAGGTGGTCACCGATTACCTGGATGCCAGCGGCACCCAGAACGATCTCAACGAACTCGGCTTCAACCTGGTCGGCTACGGTTGCACCACCTGCATCGGCAACTCCGGTCCGCTGCCCGAGGCCATCGAGAAGGCCATCGACGACGGCGATCTGACCGTGGCCTCGGTGTTGTCCGGCAACCGCAACTTCGAAGGCCGCATCCATCCGCTGGTGCCCACCAACTGGCTGGCATCGCCGCCCCTGGTCGTGGCCTATGCCCTGGCCGGCAACATGCGCATCGACCTCTCCAAGGACCCGCTCGGCAACGATCGGGACGGCAATCCGGTATACCTCAAGGACATCTGGCCCAGCCAGGCGGAAATCGCCACGGCCGTCGAGCAGGTCAGAACCGAGATGTACCGCAAGGAATACGGCGAAGTCTTCGAGGGCGACGAGATCTGGAAGTCGCTCGAAGTGCCGGAAAGCGATGTCTACGCGTGGAACAAGAATTCCACCTACATCCAGCACCCGCCGTTCTTCGAAGGCATGGGCAAGGAGCCCGCACCGCTGGAAGACGTCAAGAACGCCAGCGTGCTGGCCATGCTCGGCGACTCGGTGACCACCGACCACATCTCGCCGGCCGGCGCGATCAAGCCGGATAGCCCTGCCGGTCGCTATCTGCAGGAAAACGGCGTGAAGCCCAAGGATTTCAACTCCTACGGCTCGCGTCGCGGCAATCACGAGGTGATGATGCGCGGCACCTTCGCCAACGTGCGCATCAGAAACGAGATGCTCGATGACGTCGAGGGCGGCTATACGCGCCACGTGCCGTCCGGCGAGCAGATGGCGATCTACGATGCGGCGATGAAGTACGCCGAGGAATCCACGCCGCTCGTGGTGGTCGCCGGCAAGGAGTACGGTACCGGCTCGTCGCGCGACTGGGCCGCCAAGGGCACCCGGCTGCTCGGCGTACGCGCGGTGATCGCCGAATCCTACGAACGCATCCACCGTTCCAACCTGATCGGCATGGGCGTGCTGCCCCTGCAGTTCCCCGAAGGCGAGGATCGCAAGTCGCTGGGCATGACCGGCGATGAAACGATCTCCATCGAGGGCATTGCCGATATCGAGCCCGGCGGCAAGGTCACGGTGACCATTGCATCCAGCAAGGGCGAGAAGAAGATCGAGGCGCTGTGCCGCATCGATACCGCCAACGAAATGGCCTATTACCGCCATGGCGGCATCCTGCACTACGTGCTGCGCAGCATGCTGTAATGGCGTCGCGCTGAGCTGGCATCCGCCAGCGGCATGAAAAAACACCCCGCCGGCAATGCCGGCGGGGTGTTTTATTGTGCCTCGAGGCCACCCATGGCGCCACGTCAGGCTGGCACCCTTAGAAGGCGCGGCGCCGATAGGCGCGGTAACGCGGGTACCAGAAGTGGCGTTCGATGGCATCCCACAGCACCTCGTCGCTGGAGGCCAGGGCCACGTCTTCTTCCTGGGCCTGCTTCGCCACGGCGAAGGCGATTTCCTTGCTGATCTCGCGGATGTCCCCCAGCGAAGGCAGCAAGGCGCCCTTTCCGGTCTTGACGATGGGCGCGCCCTGGGCCAGGGCATTGGACGCCGCCATCAGCATCTTGTCGGTCACCCGCGAGGCGTTGGCCGCCACCACGCCCAGGCCGATGCCGGGGAAGATGTAGGCGTTGTTGCACTGGGCGATCGCGACCTCGCGTTCGCCGACACGTGCCGGCTTGAAGGGGCTGCCGGTGGCCACCAGCGCCTCGCCCCCGGTCCAGTCGAGGATATCCTGAGGCACCGCCTCGACCTTGGAGGTCGGATTGGACAGCGGCATCACCAGCGGCTGCGCGCACCCCGCATGCAGGGTCTTGATCACCTCTTCGGAGAACAGGCCGCGCTGCCCGGACACCCCGATCAACACGCTCGGCTTGGCGTTACGCACCACATCCAGCAACTCGCGCGCCTGGGTGTCCCAGTCGCTCAGGCTGGCGGGGTCGTGGGCCAGGCGCTGCTGGAAGTCGTAGAGCTCTTGCATCTCGGTGGTCAACAACCCGTGACGATCCACCATGTAGACCCGGCGACGCGCTTCGGCTTCGCTCAAGCCCTCCATGGTCATCGCCACGACGATCTGCTCGGCGATACCGCAGCCTGCCGAACCGGCGCCGAGGAAGGCGATGGTCTGGTCCTTGAGCGCCTCGCCCTTGGCCTTGCAGGCCGCCAGCAGCGTCGCGACGCAAACCGAGGCCGTGCCCTGGATATCGTCGTTGAAGCAGCACAGTTGATCGCGATAGCGCTCGAGCAACGGCATGGCGTTGGTCTGGGCGAAATCCTCGAACTGCAGCAGCACGTTCGGCCAGCGACGCTGCAACGCCGCCATGAACATGCCGATGAACTCATCGTATTCTTCCTGGCTCACCCGCGGATGACGCCAGCCCATGTACATCGGGTCGTCGAGCAGCGTCTGGTTGTTGGTTCCCACGTCGAGCACGATGGGCAGCGTGTAGGCGGGACTGATGCCGCCGCACGCGGTGTACAGCGAGAGCTTGCCGATGGGAATCCCCATGCCGCCGATGCCCTGATCGCCCAGTCCCAGGATGCGCTCGCCATCGGTGACCACGATCACCCGCACCTTGTCCTTGGTCGCACTGCGCAGGATATCGTCCATGCGGTGCCGGTCGGGATACGAGATGAAAAGCCCGCGATGGTTGCGATAGATCTTGGAAAATTCCTCGCACGCCTCGCCTACCGTGGGCGTGTAGATGATCGGCAGCATCTCTTCGAGGTGCTCTTCCAGCAGCCGGAAGAACAACGTCTCGTTATCGTCCTGGATGGCACGCAGATAGATATGCTTGTCGAGATTGGTGGCGCACTTGGCGTACTGCGCATAAGCGCGCTGCGCCTGCTCCTCGATGGTTTCCACGTTCTGCGGCAACAAGCCCAGCAGGTTGAAACTGACGCGCTCGTCGAGCGTGAAGGCGCTGCCCTTGTTGAGCAACGGCATCTCCAGCAGTGAAGGGCCGGCATAAGGGATATAGAGGGGACGCTTGGATGTTTCGCTCATCGTTTGCCTCGCGCGGGTGACGGTTCTCGGAGCCAGTGGCGACTCCGCACGGCGCTCAAGGGAGCTACTATATCACGCCGATTTGACGCCCACGCATACGCCACGACGACAAACGGCGCTCCGAGGAGCGCCGTCGATCATGGCGAGGGCAGCATGCCGCTCAGCAGCTGCGGGCCGCCGGACGCGCCGCCCCCGGGAAGAACAAGGGCCGCAAGCGCACACCCAGCATGTTGCCGGCGAAGGCCGCGACCAGCCATAGCCAGCCGTGCAGGCTGCCCGAGGCGATACCGCCGAAATAGGCGCCGATGTTGCAGCCGAACGCCAGCCGAGCCCCGTACCCGAGCAGCAGTCCGCCGATGGCCGCCGCCACGGCCGAGCGCAACGGGATATTGAACTTGGGCGCGAAACGGCCCGCCAGCGCCGCGGCGGCCATCGCCCCCAGGATGATGCCGATGTTCATCACGGTGGTGATGTCGCTCCAGACGCTGGCCTTCAAGGCTGCCGCGTTGCCGGCCGCCTGCCAGTAGCCCCAGCCACTGACGTCGCCGCCCAGCGCCTCGAACCCTTTGGCGCCCCACAGGGCGAAGGCCGAGGTAATCCCCCAGGGACGCCCGGCGAGTGCCAGGGTGATGAAGTTGAGTACCGCCAGTCCCACGGCACCGGCCAGCAACGGCCAGGGACCCTGCAGCCACCGTGCGCGACCGGCTTCGACCTGCGGGGCGCGCTCGAGCTGGCCGTGGCGACGCTTCTCCATGATGACCGTCAATGCCGCGATCGCGATGAACAGTCCCAGGCTCACGACGATCCCGCCGCCCACACCGAACAGGCCATGCAGCGACGTCGGCTGGAACGCCGGCAACGTCTGCCACCAGGCGAAATGCGCCGTACCGATCAACGAGCCGATGATGAAGAACGCCAGGGTGATCACCATGCGCGCATTGCCGCCGCCCACCGTGAACAAGGTCCCCGAGGCGCAACCGCCGCCCAGCTGCATGCCGAGTCCGAACAGGAACGCCCCGACCAGTACCGATACACCGATCGGCGCGATATAGCCGGCGACCGGCGTACCGAACAGGGTGCCCGCTCCCAACGCCGGAAAGAACAGCACTACCGCCAGGGCCAGCATGACCATCTGCGCGCGCAGCCCACGCCCGCGCCGCTCGGTGATGAAGACCCGCCAGGCCGAGGTGAAACCGAAGGCCGCATGGTAGAGCACCATGCCGAAGGCGCCCCCGACGACCATGAGCCACCCCTTGGCGGCACCGAATGCCACCCCGACGGCCAAGGCCGCCAGCAACAAGACCACCGCCGATGCCAGCGCCAGTGGCGGCAAGCCACGACGCGGTTCGGCGGTGGCAGATGAAACGCTGGACGCGTCACGCATCGCAACCTCCCGAAAAGTGTTCGAATGGAAATTGCTGGCTATCTTAGCGTCTGCCCGATCCTTTTAAAAATTCATAAAGACCATTTCTGCTATAGCTTATGGCAATATAAAAACATGGGGCCCGTGTCATCGCGACACGGGCCCCAGAGAAAACGGGCAGGCAAGGCGCCGGTTACACGAAACGGCCCAACCCGACGACTTCACGCAGACGCTCCATGAGAGGTTGCGCCTCGGCGCGGGCCTTGTCGGCCCCCTGCTGCAGCACGCGCTCGATATGCCCCGGATCCTCGAGCAGAGCGTTGTAGCGCTCGCGCGGTTCGCGCAGATGCTCGTTCACATACTCGAAGACCCGATTCTTGGCGTCGCCCCAGCCGATGCCGTTCTCGTAGTCGGCGCGCATGGCACGCGTCTCCTCCGGCGTGGCAAAGGCCGAAAAGATCTGGAACAGGGTGCAGGTGTCGGGATCCTTGGGCTCGCCCGGCTCCAGCGAGTTGGTCTTGATCTTGCGCACCAGTTTCTGGAGCTTCTTCTCGGAGACGAACAGCGGGATGGTGTTGTCGTAGCTCTTCGACATCTTGCGGCCGTCGAGCCCTCGCAGCACTTCGACGTTCTCGTCGACCACTGCTTCGGGCAACGTGAAATAGTCGCCCTTGTAGATGTGATTGAAGCGCCCCGCCATGTCGCGCGCCATCTCGATGTGCTGAATCTGGTCGCGGCCGACCGGCACCTTGTTGGCCTTGAACATCAGGATGTCCGCCGCCATCAGCACCGGATAGCCGAACAGCCCCATGCTCACGCCCTTGTCCATGTCCTGATTGCCGAGCGCCTCGTTGTCGGCCACCGCCGCCTTGTAGGCATGCGCGCGGTTCATCAGGCCCTTGGCGCACACGCACGACAGCAGCCACGTCAACTCGGGAATCTCGTGAATGTCCGACTGACGGTAGAAGACCGCGTTGTCGGTATCCAGCCCCAGGGCCAGCCATGTCGCGGCGATCTCCAGGCGCGACTGCTGAACGCGTCTGGGGTCCTGGGCCTTGATCAGGGCATGCAGGTCGGCGAGGAAATAGAAGGATTCCACGTCGGGCGTCTGGCTGGCATGAATGGCAGGCTTGATGGCCCCGACATAATTGCCGAGATGCGGGGTGCCGGTCGTGGTAATACCGGTCAGAACGCGTGTCTTGGTCATGAAATTGGGCTGATCGCAACGAAATGTGAGAATCCGCCCAGTGTACAACGACGCCCCGGTCAAGGCGACCGGGGCGCGTGAGGTCCGCTGGTCACAGCGAAGTGACTATGACAGCAGTGTGCGCGGGTCGACGGCCTCCAGGGCGAAGGCCTTGGCCACCGCCGGATGGGTGATGCGCCCGGCATGCACGTTGAGCCCCTCGAGGAAGTGAGGGTCTTCCGCCAAGGCGCCCTGCCACCCCTTGTCGGCCAGGGCCAGCACGAACGGCAGAGTGGCATTGGTCAACGCCTGGGTCGAGGTGCGCGCCACGGCGCCCGGCATGTTGGCGACGCAGTAGTGCACCACGCCATCCACCACATAGGTGGGGTCGGCATGCGTCGTCGCGCGGCTGGTCTCGAAACAACCGCCCTGGTCGATGGCCACGTCCACCAGCACGCTGCCCGGACGCATGTCGGCGAGCATGTCGCGCGTGATCAGCTTGGGCGCCTGCGCACCAGGCACCAGCACCGCCCCGACGACGATGTCCGACTCGCGCACCGCCGTTTCCAGGGCATCCGCCGTCGAGTACACGGTGTTCAGACGGCCCTGATAACGATGATCGAGCACTTCCAGACGCGCCAGCGACTTGTCGAGCACGGTCACCTCGGCGCCCAGTCCCAGCGCCATGCGCGCGGCGTTCTCGCCGACCACGCCGCCACCGATCACCGTGACCTTGGCCGGCGCCACGCCGGGCACCCCGGGAATCAGAATGCCGGCACCGCCCTGGGCCTTTTCCAGGCTGTGCGCCCCGGCCTGGATCGCCATGCGACCGGCGACACGGCTCATCGGCGCCAGCAGCGGCAACCCGCCCTGGTCGTCGGTGATCGTCTCGTAGGCGATACAGGTGGCTTCACTGTCCATCAACCCCCGGGTCAACGACTCCTCGGCGGCCAGATGCAGGTAGGTGAACAGGGTATGGCCGGGCTTGAGGCGCTTGACCTCCTCGGGCTGGGGTTCCTTGACCTTGACGATCAACTCAGCGTTGTCCCACAGCGCATCCAGGTCCTGCTCGATACGCGCCCCCGCTGCGGCATACTCGGCATCCGGGAAGCCGGCACCCTCGCCCGCCGATGCCTGCACGGCCACGGTATGGCCGCGCGCCGCCAGCTCTCGCACCACACTCGGCGTCAGAGCGACGCGATACTCATGATTCTTGATTTCCTTGGGTACGGCGATTTTCATGGCGCCTCCGCTTCACGATGGGGTCAATGTAGGCTCGATGCCTACCCATTACAGCACACACCGGAATCGAAGAGGCAACGCGGAAAAACAAAACAACGTGCTGAACAGACCCCGCCGGACAGAAAACCTTGCGGTCACACGGCGCGATACCGAAAGATTTACGCCGACTAGCGCGGACGCTCCCCGTTGCACTGCCAGCAGGCATCGAACGCGCCCTCCAGCCATTCGCCGCACGCAGGGCAACGCCAGCCAGGCGCTGGCTCGGCAGGACCGTCGAGCGCTTCCTCGACCAATGCCTCGGCGCGCAGACGATGGCCGGCCGGCACCCAGACCTCCGGCTCGCATTCGCCTGGCGGCAACTCGCCGGCGCCACCGCCCAGGGTCATGTTGCGCAGCGTGGGAACCAGCCCCGCGCTGGCCAGCACGTTATGCACGTGGCTGACCAGTAACGCGTTGGGGTGTCGAAAGACACATACGTCGTCGCCCGTCATGCCTGCCTCAGTTGCGGAAGACCCGCACGCCAAGCGCCTTGAGATAAGCGGTCTCGGGAATGGCCGGGTGCACCGGATGGTCCGGGCCCTGGCTACCCTGGTAGATGACCTGTCCGTGGCGATCCTGATGACGCACCGCGCCGCGCACGCATTCCATCAGGCGGTCGGGCGCCAGGTGCATCGAACAGGACGCCGAGAGCAGCAGGCCATCGCGCCCCAGCAGGCGGATCGCTTCACGGTTGAGCCGTGAATAGGCGCGCTCGCCGTTGGGAATGTCCTTGCGTCGCTTGATGAACGCCGGCGGATCGAGCACGATCACGTCGAACTGCTCGCCTTCCGCCTTGAGCGCCGCCAGCGCCTCGAAGGCATCGCCTTCACCGATGGCGACCTGTTCGGCCAGACCATTGAGCGCGGCGTTCTCGGCCACGTGCTCCAGCGCCTGGGCGGAACTGTCCACGCACAGGACGTCACTGGCGCCATGCGCCGCCGCCTGGATGCCCCAGCTGCCCACGTAGCTGAAGACATCCAGCACGCGCTTGCCGGCGACCAGGCCATTGAGCCATGCCCGGTTGGGACGGTGGTCGAAGAACCAGCCGGTTTTCTGTCCATCGAGCACCGGCGCCACGAAACGCACGCCATTCTCCTCCAGCAGGACCTGATCGGGCAGCTCGCCGTAAGCCACCTCGACTTCCTCGCCGAGCTGCTCCTGACGACGACCGGACGAATCGTTCTTGAAGACGATGGCACGCGGCGCCAGCACCTTCTCGAGCGCGGCGACGATCTCGTCACGCAGCCGATCCATGCCCACGGTGTTGAGCTGCACGACCAGCACATCATCGAAGCGGTCGATGATCAGCCCCGGCAGCAGATCGCCCTCGCCATGCACCAGGCGATAGAAGGGCTTGGCGAACAGCCGCGCGCGCAAGCTCAGCGCCTGCTTGAAGCGATGCACCAGCAGTGAACGATCGAGACGCACGTCGACGTCGCGCGAGACGATACGCGCGCAGATCAATGAATGCGGATTGACGTAGGCAACCCCCATCGGCTTGCCGTTGGCCGCTTCGATGACCGCCTGGCCACCCGGCTCGAAATCTTTCAGCGGCGTGACATCGGTATCGATTTCGTTGGAATAGAGCCACAGGTGACCCGCCTTGAGACGGCGATCGGCGTTTTTCTTGAGGCGTAGACGTTCGGTCACGGAAAACCTCTTGGCGATGACATGGCGTGGCGCGAGGCGCTCAACGCTGACAGTGAGGACAGAAGACGCTGGCACGCTGACCCAGCGTTACCAGGCGAAGAAGCTCGCCGCAACGCCGACAGGGGGCATCGTGCCGTCCATAGACGTTGAGGCGCTGAGCGAAGTAGCCGGGTTCGCCGGTGCCGCTGACGAAGTCGCGCAAGGTCGTGCCACCCTGGGTGATCGCCGCCGCCAGCACGTCGCGCGCCGCCTCGGCCAGACGTTCGTAGCGCTCGCGCGAGATACGCCCGGCCGCGCGCCGCGGATCGATGCCCGCGAGGAACAGCGCTTCGCTCGCGTAGATGTTGCCGACTCCCACCACCACCGCGTTATCCATCAGAAACGGCTTGACGGCAACGCGCCGCTTGCGCGACAGGCGGTAGAGACGCTCGCCGTCGAAGTCGGGCGACAACGGCTCGGGCCCCAGGCGCACCAGGCGTGGATCGTCGAGGGGAGACCCTTGCAGCCAGTCCACGAATCCGAAACGACGCGGGTCGTGGTAGCGTAGTATCGCACCGCCTTCCAGCACCAGGTCGACATGGTCGTGCTTCCTGGGCAGGTCGCCGAGGCGCGCCAGACGCAGACTGCCGGACATCCCCAGATGCCACAGCAAGGTGCCTGCGCCGACCGGCATCAACAGGTACTTGGCGCGCCGCCCGAGTTCACCGATGCGGTGGCCGACGAGGGTGTCCGCCAGATCGTCCGGCACCGGCGTGCGCAGGCGCGGCTGGCGCACGATGATCTCACGAATTTCACGCCCCTCGACATGCGGCGCGATGCCTCGGCGCGTCGTCTCGACTTCGGGAAGTTCAGGCATGCAGGCACCTCGCCACGTTCTTGCCGGCATAAAAAAACCCGGAGCGACCCGGGTTTTTCGAACAGGTGAACATCACCTGTGGCGCAGGAGGACCAAGATCACTTGATCTTGGCTTCCTTGTACATCACGTGCTTGCGGACGACCGGGTCGAATTTCTTCATTTCGAGCTTATCCGGGGTGTTCCGCTTGTTCTTGTCGGTGGTGTAGAAATGGCCGGTACCGGCGCTTGACACCATCTTGATCTTGTCACGCATGACTCGTTACTCCCTGATTAAACGCGATCGCCGCGCTTGCGGATGTCGCTGAGCACTTCTTCAATGCCCTTCTTGTCGATGATGCGCATGCCCTTGGAGGAAACGCGCAGCTTGACGAAGCGCTTCTCGCCTTCCACCCAGAAACGATGGGTGTGCAGGTTCGGCACGAAGCGACGGCGGGTCTTCCGCTGGGAGTGAGAAACGTTGTTACCAGTCACCGGGCGCTTACCGGTAACCTGACATACTTGGGACATGGAAGCCTCCAACCACTGGCGAGTTGTTCAAAACCTGTCGGGCAAACCGGGAATGGCAGGCTACCGCCTTCTGCCCTGATTCAAAGGGCGTACTTTATACCAGACGTCAAGTGCTGCCGCAAGCTCGCGGCAACATGACGGACGGGCAACCTGGCACGGCGGATACGACATTCAAAGCCATCCGCGTTCGGCGAACGATACTACCTCACCATCGCCGACGACGAAATGATCCAGCACGCGAATGTCGAAAAGTCCCAGCGCGTCGCTGAGACGCTGCGTGATGCGGCGGTCGGCGTCACTCGGCTCGGCCACCCCCGATGGGTGGTTGTGCGCGAAGATCAGCGCACCGGCATTCAGCGCCAGCGCCCGCCGCGAGACCTCGCGCGGATAGACGGACGCACTGTCGAGCGTGCCTTTCGAGAGCGTCTCGAAGCGGATCACGCGATGTTGCGTATCCAGAAACAGCGCAGCGAACGCCTCATGAGGCAAGTGGCGCAATTGCGACGTCAAAAAACGCCGCACCAGCGTCGGCGAGGTCAAGGCCGCGCCGCGCTCCAGCAGGCTCCCCAGGTGCCGCCGAGACAGCTCCAGCGACGCCTGCAGTTGCACGTACTTGGCCTCGCCCAGCCCATGCTCGGCGCAAAAGCGCGCCAGGTCCGCCTCCAGCAACGGCCGCAACCCACCGAACGCCAGCAGCAGGTCGCGCGCGAGATCCACCGCCGAGCGCCCCTTCACGCCCACGCGCAGAAAAATCGCCAGCAACTCCGCATCCGAAAGCGCCGACGCCCCCAGGGCCAGCAGTTTTTCGCGCGGCCGCTCCCCTTCCGGCCATTCGTGGATCGCCATTCCCAACGGCTCCTCGTGCTCGTGTCTTGCGTGAATCCAGATTGATATCGGCAGGTCAATATAAGCCAATTCGAATAAAAGCGTAACATTTCGACCAAGGTCTGACCGACCAAAGTGTCATCGCGCACCACCCTGACCCAACTACCATACTAGTCAGACAACGAAACGAGGCAGGGTTTTCACATGACGCCATCGCTGCTCGCACTCTGGGAGGAACAGCCCGACGGCAACGTCCGCCAACGGCTTTATGCGGTCCTGCGCCAGTCGATCATCCGCATGACGCTGGCTCCGGGGCAGGCGCTGTCGGAGAAGGAGATCGCCGAAACCTTCGCGGTCAGCCGCCAGCCGGTCCGCGAAGCCTTCATTCGTCTCTCGGAGGCAGGCCTGGTCGAGGTGCGCCCCCAACGTGGCACCTACGTGGTGCATATTTCCCAGGCCGCCGTCATGGAAGCGCGCTTCGTGCGCGAGGCCATCGAGATCGCCGTGGCCCGCGACGCCGCCGAGCAGGGGCTCGACGCGGCCATCCACGACGAGCTGCATGAACTCATCGCCCGCCAGCAGCGCTGTATCGCCCCCCAGGACCACGACCGTTTCTACCGGCTCGACGAGGAATTCCACCGCACCCTGGCGCTGGGCACCGGCCACGATGCCGCCTGGCGCGTGACCCAGGAAGTCAAGGCGCAGCTCGACCGGGTGCGTTACCTGAGCGTGCCGGACGCTACCCCCATCACCAAGCTGATCGACCAGCACACCCGCATTCTCGAGGGCATCGTCGCGCGCGATGCCGATGCCGCCGAACGGGCCGTGAAGGAACACCTGCGCGAGATCCTCAGCTCGCTGCCGGCCCTGGTCGAGCGCTTCCCCGACCTTTTCGAGGCCGCCGCGTCCAGCGGTCGTCGAACCCCGCTGCCCTCTGGAGTCAGTGCATGAAGATTCGCGACGCCTACACCATCGTCACCTGCCCCGGCCGTAACTTCGTGACGCTCAAGATCGTCACCGAGTCAGGCACCCACGGCATCGGCGATGCCACCCTGAACGGCCGCGAGATGGCGGTGGCCGCCTATCTCGACGAACACGTCGTGCCGGCACTGATCGGCCGCGATGCCGGCCGCATCGAGGACACCTGGCAGTACCTCTATCGCGGTGCCTACTGGCGGCGCGGCCCGGTGACCATGACCGCCATCGCCGCCGTCGACATGGCGCTGTGGGACATCAAGGCCAAGGCCGCGGGCATGCCGTTGTATCAGCTCCTCGGCGGCAAGAGCCGCGAGCGGGTGATGACCTACGCCCACTGCACCGGGCAGACGATCGAGGATTGTCTCGGGGAAGTCGCTCGCCACGTCGAGCTGGGCTACCGGGCGGTACGCGTCCAGGCCGGCGTGCCGGGCATCGAGACCACCTACGGTGTCGCCAAGACGCCCGGCGAGCGCTACGAGCCGGCCGACTCGTCGCTGCCCGCCGAGCACGTATGGAGCACCGAGAAATACCTCAATCACGTACCCAAGCTGTTCGCCGCGGTGCGCGAGCGTTTCGGTGACGACCTGCACGTCCTGCACGACGTCCACCATCGCCTGACGCCGATCGAAGCGGCACGACTGGGCAAGGCGGTCGAGCCCTATCACCTGTTCTGGCTGGAAGACTGCGTGCCGGCCGAAAACCAGGAGAGTCTGCGCCTGATCCGCGAGCACACCACCACGCCGCTGGCGATCGGCGAGGTGTTCAACTCGATCCACGACTGCCGCGAGCTGATCCAGAACCAGTGGATCGACTATATCCGCATGCCGCTGACCCACGGCGGCGGCATCACCGCGATGCGTCGCGTCGCCGACCTGGCGTCGCTGTACCACGTACGCACCGGCTTCCACGGCCCCACCGACCTGTCGCCGGTATGCCTGGGCGCGGCGATCCACTTCGATACCTGGGTGCCCAACTTCGGCATCCAGGAGCACATGCCGCACACCGACGAGACCGACGCGGTGTTCCCCCACGACTATCGCTTCGAGGATGGCCACTTCCTGGCCGGCGAGAGCCCGGGACACGGCGTCGACATCGACGAGGAACTCGCTGCCAAGTATCCCTACGAACGCGCCAGCCTGCCGGTCAACCGTCTGGAAGACGGCACGCTCTGGCACTGGTGATCCCGTCTTCCCTTATCCAGAGCGGAGTCCGTCATGAAAGCATTCGAGGTTCGCGCCCCCCACGACTTCGGCATCGTCGACATCGATGCCCCGCAGGCCGCCGCCGGCGAGGTGCTGGTCGGCGTTGCCTTCGCCGGGATCTGTGGCTCGGACATGCACATCATCCACGGCGATAACGCCTTCGTGCGGTTCCCACGCATCACCGGCCACGAGTTCGCCGGCATCGTCGAGGACATCGGCGACGGCGTCGAGGGCCTCGCGGTGGGCGACCGGGTGTGCATCGACCCGGTCATCAGCTGCGGCGAGTGCTACCCGTGCCGCATCGGCCGTCCCAACGTCTGTACCCGGCTCGCCGTGATCGGCGTGCACCGCAACGGCGGCTTCGAGCAGCGCGTCAGCGTGCCGGCGGACAACGTGCACCGCCTGCCGGCGAACGTCGGTCTCGACCAGGCCGCGCTGGTCGAACCGTACACCATCGCGGCCAATGTGCTGGAGCGCATGCAGCCGCATGACGGCGACGCCCTGCTGATCCTCGGCGCCGGCGTGATCGGCCTGACAATCCTGCAGGTCGCCCGCGCCAAGGGGCTCACCGACATCACCGTCTGCGACGTCATCGACGACCGCCTGGATGCCGCCCGCTCGCTGGGCGCCAGCCACACCGTCAATGGACAACGACAGGACCTGGAGGCCGTGATGAGCGAGCGCAGCGACGGCGAGGGCATTCCGCTGATCGCCGACGCCGCCTGCGTGCCGGCCCTGTTCCCGCAGCTGGCGCGCATCGCCTCGCCGGCCGGGCGCATCGGGCTGCTGGGTTTCAACGCCACGCCCAGCGACCTGGTTCAGCTCGAGGTGATCAAGAAGGAGCTGACGATCGTCGGCTCGCGCCTCAACAACCGCAAGTTTCCCGACGTCATCGAGATGCTCGCCAGCGGGCGGCTCGATGCCTCGGCGCTGGTCAGCCACCGGCTGCCCTTCGCCGAGATGGGTGAGGCGATCCACATGATCGACCATCACCCGGAACGGGTGCGCAAGGTGCTCATCGAGCTCGGTGCCTGACGCATCGCGCGATGCACCTCGCGCTCCACAACGCTGGATTGCCGGACACTTCAATGCTCGACAACAACAGCCATCAATCGAAGTCAGGAGCAACGTCATGTTCAAACAGCTACTCGCCAGCGCCGTCATCGGCTCGAGCCTGCTTGCGGCCCCGTTCGCCACGGCGGCGGACTACACCCTCAAGTTCGGTCACCTGGCCAACGAGGAACATATCTGGAACAAGGCCGCCGAACGCTTCAAGGAGATCGTCGAGAAACGCTCGGACGGCCGGATCGAGGTACAGATCTTTCCCAACGAACAGTTGGGGAACGAAATGGACGTCATCAACAGCATTCAGCTCGGCACCGCCGACATGACCATTACCGGTGAAAGCCTGCAGAACTGGGCCCCCAAGGCGGCGATGATGGCCGTGCCTTATGCCTTCAGCGATTCGGGGCAGATGCGCAAGGCGGTCGAGGGCGACATCGGTGAGCAGATCGAAGCGCAGATCGAGGAGAAGACCGGCCTGGTCCCGATCGCCTGGTTCGAGCGCGGTCCGCGTGAGCTGACCTCCAACCGGCCGATCAAGGAACCCGCCGATCTCGACGGCCTGCGGCTGCGCGTACCCAACGTGCCGCTTTTCGTCGATACCTGGCAGGCGCTCGGCGCCAAGCCCACGCCGATGGCCTTCAGCGAGGTATTCACATCACTTCAGCAGGGCACCATCGATGCCCAGGAGAATCCCCTGTCGCTGATCGAAAGTGCCAGCTTCGACGAGGTGCAGGACTACGTGAACCTGACCGACCACGTGCGCAGCTGGATCTACGTGGTGATCGGCAAGCAGAAGCTCGAATCGATGCCCGAGGACCTGCAGAAGGTCATTCTCGATGCCGCCGACAAGATGCAGAGCTACGAGGAAGAGCTGTTCGCCGAAGATCAGAAGCGACTGCGCAAGACGCTCGAGGAAGCCGGCATGGAATTCGTCGAGGTCGACCAGCAAGCCTTCGCCGAAAAGGCCTGGCCCGCCGTCGAGGCCTCGTTGAACGAAGAACAACAGGCCCTCTACCAGGCCATTCAGGACCTCTGAATCGAGGCGCTCCGGGTCGGCGGTACCCCGCCGCCCCGGAGACGTCGCTCATTCACCGCAGGCTTTCAAGCAAGGGATTCCCATGCGTGAACCCGATTCAGCCTCTCCCGACGCCCTGCACGACATCGCCGCGATTCCGCCCATGGGCGGTGCGTTCGGCCGCCTGGTCACCGGACTGGACAGACTGTTCGCCCTGCTCGCCTCGCTGGCGCTGGTCGGCATCGCCGCGGTAGTGATCCTGCAGATCGTCGCCCGCACGGCACTGCCCAGCTCTCCCGCCTGGACCGAAGAGCTGTCGCGCTACCTTTTCATCTACATGGTGGCGCTGTCCGCCGGCCTGGTATTGCGTCGCGACCGCCACGTCAACGTCGAGCTCTTTCAACAATACCTCGGGCGTCGCGGTCAGTGGCTGTATCGCGCCCTGATCTGTCTCGCGGTAGGCAGCTTCGCCGCGATGATGCTGCCCTACGCCTGGCAGTATGCGCAGATCGGCGCCTTCCAGACCTCGCCGACCCTGCGCCTGCCCATGCGCTACGTGTTCTTCTCCACCGTCGTTCTCTTTGGCTTGACCGCCCTCTATGCGGTGATCGGCGTCATCGAAGCCGGCGTGGCGATCAAGCGCGATGCATCCGCCCAGCGTCAGGAGCCTCACTGATGGAAGTCTTCATTCTCTTCAGCGTATTCATCGTGCTGCTGCTGATCGGTATCCCCATCGCCTTTTCCCTGGGCATCGCCTCGCTCTCCTATCTCCTGCTCGCGGACATCTCGCTGACCATCATTCCGCAGCGAATGTACGGCGGCATCGACACGTTCGTGCTGCTGTGCATCCCCGGCTTCGTGCTGGCCGGCAACCTGATGAACGTCGGCAACATCACCGACCATATCGTGCGTTTCTCGAACGCGCTGGTGGGGCACATCCGTGGCGGCCTGGGGCTGGCCAACGTGGGGGGCTCGATGATCTTCGGCGGGATCTCCGGCACCGCCGTGGCCGACGCGGCGAGCATCGGCTCGGTGATGATCCCCGGCATGTCCCGCGCCGGGTACGACAAGCCCTTCGCCGCCGCGGTGACCGCCGCCTCCTCGACGGTGGGCCCGATCATCCCGCCCAGCGTGCCGATGATCATCGCCGGCTCGCTGTCCGGCGTCTCGGTGGGACGCATGTTCCTGGCCGGCGCCATCCCCGGCCTGCTGCTGGGCCTGGCGATGATGATCACCGTGTACATCCTGGCGGTGAAACGCGGGTACCCGCGCGAGAAACGCTCCACGTTCCGGCAACTGGTGCTGGAAGGACGCAGTGCCTTCTGGGCATTGCTGATGACCTTCATCATTCTCTACGGGATCGTCGGCGGCGTTTTCACCCCACCGAAGCCTCGATCGTCGCCAGCCTGTATGCCCTGGTGATCGGCATGTTCGTCTACAAGGGCATCACCTGGCGCAATCTGCCGCAGATCGTCATCGACACCGTCCTGACCTCGGGGTCGCTGATGATCCTGGTCGGCCTGGCCAATCTGTTCGGCTGGATCCTCACCAGCCAGCAGATTCCGCAGATGATCGCCGACCAGATCCTGGCCATCAGCGACAACCCGCTGGTCGTGATCCTGATCCTCAATCTGATCCTGCTGGTGGTGGGTACCTTCATGGAAACCATCGCTGCCCTGATCATCCTGTTCCCGGCGCTGCTGGGCGTCGCCACCGGGGTCGGCATGGATCCCGTGCACTTCGGCCTGATGGCGGTGCTCAACCTGATGATCGGACTGACCACACCGCCGCTCGGGGTCTGCCTGTTCGTGGTCGCCGGCATCGGCAAGCTGCCCATGCTGCGCGTGGCCCGTGCCATCGTGCCGTTTCTGATCTGCAATCTCGTGGTGCTGCTGCTGGTCGCATACATCCCCGCCCTGTCGCTCTGGCTACCCAACCTGCTGCTCGGGGAGTGATCGTTCATGACACCGACATCGATACCCAGCGTCCATGCGCCGGCCACGGTAGGCATCGTCCACCTCGGCCTTGGCGCCTTTCATCGCGCCCATCAGGCGGTCTACCTGGAACGCAACCTGGCCCGCCACGACGGCGGCCTGTGGGGCATCGCCAGCGCCAACCTGCGCTCCAACCGCCGCCTCGTCGAGCTGATGCGCGAACGCGGTCAGCACTATCACGTCGCCGAGTACGCCGACAGCGACACCCTGACGCTGCGGGAAATCACGGCGATCCGCGAAACCTACTATGCCGGCCCCGACGGCGAGGACCTCGACGCCCTGCTGGAGCGCATGAGCGAACCCGATGTACGCATCGTCACGCTGACCGTGACGGAGAAGGGCTACCACCTTGATCCAGCCGACGGACGACTACGGCTCGATGCCGCGCCGATTCGCCACGATATCGCCTCGCCCGCGCGACCCTGGACCGCCCCGGGCATGCTGGTCGAGGCGCTGGCCCGGCGCCGGGCGGCCGGTACGCCACCTTTCGCAGTACTCAGTTGCGACAACATGCCGGACAACGGCAAGCGCGTTCGTCGCGCGGCAATCGAGCTGGCGCGCCATCGCGACGAGCGGCTCGCCGAATGGATCGCCGATGCCGTCGCCTTCCCCTGCAGCATGGTCGATCGCATCGTCCCGGCGATGAGCGACGATGCGTTCCAGCGCCTGAGCGCCCTCGGCATCGACGATCCGGCAGCGGTGGTCTGCGAGGCCTTCAGCCAGTGGGTGATCGAGGACGACTTCCCGCAGGGTCGCCCCGACTGGGAGCACGACGGGGTACAGATGGTCGCCGATGTCGCGCCCTTCGAGACCATGAAGCTGCGCATGCTCAACGGCAGCCACTCGCTGCTCGCCTATCTCGGCGCGCTGGCCGGCATCGAAACGGTGGCAGAAGCCGTCGAGCGCCCTGAATTCGTCGCTCTGCTGCGCCGCTACATACGGGATGAAGCCGCACCGACACTCGCCATGCCGGCCGGTATCGATCTCGAGGCCTATGCCGACCGCCTGATCGAACGCTTCGCCAACGACAGCCTGCATCATCGCCTGCAGCAGATCGCCATGGACGGGTCCCAGAAACTGCCCCAGCGCTGGCTCGCCGGCGCCCGGAAACAGCTCGACACCGGCGGCGAGATCGGCTGCACGGCGCTCGGCGTGGCGGCCTGGATCCGCTATACCGCCGGCAACGACCTGGCAGGCGCGCGCCACCCGGTCGACGACCCGATGGCCGACACTTTCGCCACCCTGCATGCCGACCATCGCGGGAGCGAAGCGCTGATCGCCGCCTTTCTCGGTCTCGACAGCGTTTTTCCGCGCGACCTGGCCGACGATGCCCGCTTTTCAGCCGCAGTGCTCGAGGCCTACCGCACACTGGACGAAGGTGGCGTCGAGAGATCGCTGACCGGCCTCGACGCACGCACACGATAGGAGACGACCATGGAACACACCTGGCGCTGGTTCGGGCCCGACGACCCGATCACCCTCGACGAGATTCGCCAGACCGGAGCCACCGGTATCGTCACCGCCCTGCACGAGATCCCCAATGGCGAAATCTGGCCGGAAGCGGCGATCGCCGAACGCAAGCGCCTGATCGAGGCCTCGGGTCTTGCCTGGTCGGTCGTCGAAAGCGTCCCCGTGCATGAAGACATCAAGCAGGAGCGCGGCGACTGCGAGACACATATCGCCCGCTACCAGCAAACGCTGCGCAACCTGGCGGCCTGCGGCATCGACGTGGTCTGCTACAACTTCATGCCGGTGCTCGACTGGACGCGCACCGATCTGGCCTGGCCACTGCCCGGCGGGGGCACGGCGCTGCGTTTCGATCAGACCGCCTTCGCCGCCTTCGACCTCTACCTGCTCGAGCGTCCAGGCGCCGAGGCCGACTACGACGCCACCGAGCGCGACGCCGCACGCGCCTATCTCGACGGCCTCGACGAGAGTGCCCGCCAGCGGTTGACCGACACCATCATCGCCGGACTGCCCGGCGCCGAGGAGCACTACAGTCTGGCACGTTTCCGCGAGGTCATTGCCGAGTATGCCGAGATCGATGCCGAGCGCTTGCGCGACAACCTCGGCCACTTCCTGCGTGCGGTGGTGCCGGTGGCCGAGGAGGTCGGCATCCGCCTGGCGATCCATCCCGACGATCCCCCTCGGCCGCTGCTGGGTCTGCCACGGGTGGTCTCGACCCCCCGTGACGTGCAATGGATTCTCGATGCCGCCCCTAGCCCGGCCAACGGCCTGACCTTCTGCACCGGCTCCTACGGTGTCAGCGCGTCAATCGATCTGGTGGCGATGGGCGAGCGTTTTGCCGAGCGCATCTACTTCGCCCACCTGCGCGCCACGCAGCGCGAGGACGACCCCCGGAGCTTCCACGAATCGGCCCATCTCGACGGCGACGTGGACATGGTCGGCGTGATCAAGGCCCTGGTCGGCGAGGAACGCCGCCGCGAACGCGACGGCGGCCCGCGACTGCCCCTGCGTCCCGATCACGGTCATCACCTGCTCGACGACCTGAGTCGCGACACCCGCCCCGGTTACCCCCTGATCGGTCGGCTCAAGGGGCTGGCAGAATTGCGCGGGGTCGAGACCGCGATCAAACAACTCGCGATCTAGCGCTCCCAGGAGAGGGACGGGTCATACGCAGCTAGCTGACAGAATGGTAGTATCATCGCTGGAGCCTCCCAGGGATGAGCCACCATGTCACAGTTGAGTCCCATGCCACTGGCGGGCAAGCGCGTCTTGCTCGGTATCAGCGCGGGTATCGCCGCTTATAAAAGCGCCCATCTCGCACGCCTGCTGAAAAAGGCGGGCTGCGAGGTGCGGGTGGTCATGACCGAAGGGGCGCAGGCCTTCATCACGCCGCTGACGTTGCAGGCGCTGACCGGAGAGGCGGTACGCACGTCACTGCTCGACCCCGAGGCCGAAGCCGGCATGGGCCATATCGAGCTGGCGCGCTGGGCCGAACTGATCCTCGTCGCACCGGCCACCGCCGACGTGATGGCACGCCTGGCCCACGGCCATGCCGACGATCTGCTGACCACACTGTGTCTGGCCAGCGACGCCGAATGCATCATGGCACCGGCGATGAACCAGGCGATGTGGGCCCATCCGGCGACCCAGGCCAACGTCGCGACACTCCACCGCCTGGGCTGGCGCTTGCTGGGCCCCGACGGCGGCGAGCAGGCATGCGGCGATGTCGGCCCCGGCCGCATGCGCGAGCCGGAGGCGCTGCTCGCCGAGCTGGCGGAGGCACCGGTCGTGCGCGATGCCGAGGCGTTGCGGGTGACAATCACCGCCGGGCCGACCCGGGAGGCGCTCGACCCGGTGCGTTACCTCTCCAATCACAGTTCCGGCAAGATGGGCTACGCCCTGGCCGAGGCATGGGCCCGACGTGGTGCCCAGGTACGCTTGATCAGCGGACCGGTCACCCTGGCGGCGCCCACGAATGTCGAGCGCGTCGATGTCACTTCAGCCAGCGAGATGCTGAGCGCCGCCGAGAAATCCGCCGCCGAGAGCGACATCTTCATCGGCTGCGCGGCGGTCGCCGACTACCGTGCCGACACGGTGGCCGAGCACAAGCTCAAGAAGGCCGACGCAAGCGATACCATGACGCTCACCCTGGTCAAGAATCCCGACATCGTGGCGACCATCGCCGCCCGTTCCCCGCGCCCGCTGGTGGTGGGATTTGCCGCCGAGACACGGGATCTGGAGCGTTACGCTCGCGACAAGCTCACACGCAAGGGCATGGACATCATCGTCGCCAACGATGTCTCGAGCGCGGGGCTCGGCTTCGGTGCCGACGACAACGCCGCGCTCTTGCTCTGGCACGCCGACGACACCATCGAGCGTCAGGCGCTGCCCGCGCAAGCCAAGACCGACCTGGCCGACGCCATCGTCGACCGGGTCTTGAGCCTTTACGCCAACCGCGCCGCCACGGCGCACGACTGACGGACCGATTTCCCATGTCAGAAGCTTCGTTGTCCGCCGACACACGCCTGTCGGTGAAGATACTGGACGAACGCGTACGCGACTTCCCCCTGCCCAGCTACGCCACCGCCGGCAGTGCCGGCCTGGATCTGCGCGCCCTGCTCGACGGCCCGCTCACCCTGGCGCCCGGCGACTGCGAGCTGGTACGGACCGGCCTGGCCGTGCACATCGGCGACCCGGGGCTGGCCGGCATGATCCTGCCGCGTTCCGGTCTGGGGCACAAGCACGGCATCGTGCTGGGCAATCTCGTCGGCCTGATCGATTCCGACTACCAGGGCGAGCTGATGGTGTCGGTCTGGAACCGGGGGCGCGACGCCTTCGTCCTCGAGCCGGGCGAACGCCTGGCACAGTACGTGCTTGTACCTGTGGTACAAGCGACCCTCGACATCGTCGAGGATTTCGCGGTCAGCGAACGCGCCGCCGGTGGCTTTGGCCATTCCGGCCGCCACTGAGTGCGGGCTGGGCGGCCAACGCCCCCGTCCCGATGTTCACGGCCACACGGCCATCGACTTGAAGGGATTCAATCATGACTCAGCAAGCTTCCATCAGCGCTTCCATCTTCCGCGCCTATGACATCCGCGGCATCGTCGACGACACCCTGACCGAGGAAGGCGTCGAGCTGATCGGTCGCGCCATCGGTGCCGAAGCCGCCAGCCGCGGCGAGTCCACGGTGGTCGTCGCACGCGATGGCCGGCATTCGGGCCAGCGCCTGCAGGCCGCCTTGATGCGCGGCCTGCGCCGCGCGGGGCGCGACGTCGTCGATATCGGCATGGTGCCCACCCCGGTTCTCTACTTCGCCACCCACACGCTGGACGGCACGCGCTCCGGCGTCATGGTCACCGGCAGCCACAACCCGCCCGACTACAATGGCTTCAAGATCGTGCTGGGCGGCGAAACCCTGTCCGGCGAGGCGATCACCGCACTCTACCAGCGCATCCAGGACGACGCGCTCGGCGATGGCGACGGCGGCCTGCGGGAGATGGATGTACGCGATGCCTATCTGGAACGCATCCTCGGTGATGTCGTCCTGAACGGACACATCAAGGCCGTGGTCGACTGTGGCAACGGCGTGGCCGGCGAGCTGGGGCCCAAGCTGATCGAGCGCCTGGGCGCCGAGACCGTACCGCTGTTCGCCGAGATCGACGGCGACTTCCCCAACCACCATCCCGACCCCGGCAAGCTCGAAAACCTCGAGGACCTGATCCGCACCGTCAAGGAAACCGGCGCGGACATCGGCCTGGCCTTCGACGGCGACGGCGACCGCCTCGGCGTGGTGACGCCCGCCGGCGAGGTGATCTATCCCGACCGTCTGATGATGGCCTTCGCCGAGGACATGCTCGAGCGCAATCCCGGCGCCCGCGTGATCTTCGACGTCAAGTGCACCGGCAACCTGGCCCAGGTGATCGAAAACGCCGGCGGCACGCCCGAGATGTGGCGCACCGGCCACTCGCTGATCAAGGCGCGCATGAAGGAAACCGGCGCGGCATTGGCCGGCGAGATGAGCGGCCACATCTTCTTCAAGGAACGCTGGTACGGTTTCGACGATGGCCTGTACGGTGCCGCGCGGCTGCTGGAGATCCTTGCCAAGCAGCGCGCCGAGCACGACCTGGACGCCGATGCCTTCTTCGCTCGCTTCCCGCAGGACCTGGGCACGCCGGAAATCAACGTCAAGGTGACCGACGACAACAAGTTCGACATCGTCGAGCGTCTGGCCCGCGACGGCGATTTCGGCGACGACGGCGTCAAGACCACGCTCGACGGCATCCGTGTCGACTTCGCGGATGGCTGGGGGCTGTGCCGCGCCTCCAACACCACGCCGATGCTGGTGCTGCGCTTCGAAGGCAAGAACCAGGACGCCTTGTCGCGCATCCAGGCCCAGTTTCGCGCCGCCCTCCCCCCGCCCGGCCCGTAGCCAATGGAGACAGCGCTCATGAGCGAAAACGCACGCGACCCGCGTCTAGTGGTCGAGATCCTGTCCGAGGCGCTGCCCTACATCCAGCGCTTTTCCGGCAAGACCGTCGTGGTCAAGTACGGCGGCAACGCCATGACCGAGGACACCCTGATCGACTCCTTCGCCCGCGACATGGTGTTGATGAAGGAAGTCGGCATCAATCCGGTGGTCGTCCATGGCGGCGGGCCGCAGATCGGCGAGCTGCTCGAACGCTTGAACATCGAGTCGCGCTTCGTCGGCGGCATGCGCGTCACCGACGCCGAGACCATGGATGTGGTCGAGATGGTGCTCGGCGGCCTCGTCAACAAGAGCATCGTCAACCTGATCAACCGCAGCGGCGGCAAGGCCATCGGCCTGACCGGCAAGGATGGCGCGCAGATCACCGCGCGGCAGCTGCGTGTCGAACACCAGACGCCGGAGATGACCGCGCCGGAGATCATCGACATCGGCCATGTCGGCGAAGTCGAGCATATCGCCACGGATCTCATCGAGATGCTCGCTGCCCGCGACTTCATTCCGGTAATCGCGCCGATCGGCGTCGATGCCGAGGGTCACAGCTACAACATCAACGCCGACCTGGTGGCCGGCAAGGTCGCCGAGGCCCTAGGCGCCGAGAAGCTGATGCTGCTGACCAACGTCGCCGGGTTGATGAACGCCGAGGGCGAGGTCATGACCGGTCTCTCCACCGCGCAGGTGGACGCCATGATCGGCGACGGCACCATTCATGGCGGCATGCTGCCCAAGATTCGCTGTGCCCTGGAAGCCGTCAAGGGCGGCGTGGCCAGCTCGCACATCATCGACGGACGCGTCCCCCACGCCACGCTGCTGGAGATCTTCACCAACGCCGGTGTCGGTACCCTGATCACCGACAACGCCAGCGACGTGAGCCCCGAGGACTGACATTTTCTCGCACCCGGGACGGTGCACCGGGAGTGCCGACGATTTGTCGGCATCCCGGCTGCCCATTAGGATGGGCTAACACGATTCCAATAGAAGAATATCGATGACGCAGGAAACACCCAAGCAAACACGCCGGGAGCAGATCCTCCAGGCGCTGGCGCTGATGCTTCAGGAGGATAGCGGCAAACGAATCACCACCGCCGCGCTGGCGCGTCAGGTCGGCGTCAGTGAAGCCGCTCTCTATCGACACTTCCCCAGCAAGGCCAGGATGTTCGAAGGGCTGATCGAATTCATCGAGGAGACCCTGTTCGAGCGCATTCGCCGCATTCTCGAGGAAGAGGAACACGCCCAGGCACGCTGCCATCATATCCTGACGCTGCTGCTGGGCTTCGCCGAGAAGAACCCGGGGCTGTGCCGGCTACTCGGCGGCGACGCCCTCACTGGGGAGACGGCGCGTCTGCGCGTGCGCATGACGCAGCTCTTCGACCGCCTGGAAACCCAGCTCAAGCAGATCCTGCGCGAGGCCGAGATTCGCGAGGGACTGCGCACCACGCTGCAGGTCTCGGCCGCCGCCAACCTGCTGCTGGCAGCGGCCGACGGCCGCATCACCCAGTACGTGCGCAGCGACTTCCGCCGTCTGCCCACCGAACACTGGGAAGACCAGTGGCAAATGCTGTCCGCGCGTCTGCTGGTCGCAGCCCCGCATCCTGCCCAGGTCTGAACGCACCATCGAGTAGGAGGGGGAGTCGCCTCCCCCGTCCTCTCACACCACCGTACGTACCGTTCGGTATACGGCGGTTCATGAAGAACGGCTAAGCCCTCTTGCCGTGTCGAGTACCGAGATCAGCCCCTGCTGCTCGAACCACTTCCGTGGCAGGGCCTGATTCATGTGCGAGGCGCCCGCATTCCACCAAGGACCTCGCCCATTCCCCGCTGACTTCCTGGCACGGGGCTCGTCCAACCCTAGCGCCAGGAGTTTCCGACGCCGGGTGCCTGGACGTTTCCACTGCCGCCAAATCACGCAGCGCAAGCGTCGGCGTACCCATTGATCCAGCGCTTCCAGGGGACGCTTCACATCGACGAGGCTGAAGTAGCTGGCCCAGCCGCGTAGGACGGGGGCCAACGCCTCGGTGACTCGCCGGATGTTGTGCCCCCTGCCACGCTTCAGGATCTCCCGGACACGCTGCATCAGGCGCTGCAAGCTGGCCTGGGTCAGCGTCAGCCGTGGCAGCTTGTGCCGAGTCAGCGTGTACCCCAGATAGCCTCGCTGCCAGGGGCGATCCACCGCGCTTTTGGCATGGTTGACCATGAGCCGAAGTGAGTTCTCGAGATACTCACTCAGGCTGGCCATGACGCGCTCACCCGCTCGCCGACTGCGTACATAGATCTGCATGTCGTCGGCGTAGCGGCAGAAGCGGTGACCGCGGCGCTCCAGTTCCTTGTCCACGTCATCCAGCAGGATATTCGCCAGCAGCGGGCTCAGCGGTCCGCCCTGGGGCGTCCCCTGTCGGCGTGGCGCGGCCAAGCCGTGCTGGAACATCCCGGCTTCCAGATAGCGACGGATCAGGCGCAACACCCGCTTGTCGCGGACGCGACGCGCGATCCGCGCCATCAGCAGGTCGTGGTTCACCCGGTCGAAGAAGGCTTCCAAGTCGAGGTCGACCACCCAGCGGTGGCCGGCAGAAACGTGAGCCTTCATGGCCGAAACAGCCTGCTGAGCACTGCGCCCGGGGCGATAGCCGTAGCTTGATGCGGAAAAGCCCGGATCGAAGATCGGCGTCAGCACCTGCAGCAGCGCCTGCTGGATCAGCCGGTCGGTGACCGTGGGAATGCCGAGCTGTCGGGTCCCGCCCTTGGGCTTGGGGATCTTGGCGGCTCGGATCGGGCTGGGGTGGTACTCACCGGCCAGCAGCCGCTCGCGCAGCGTCGGCCAGTACTGTTTCAGGTGGTCGGTCAACTGGTCCACCGTCATACCATCGGCACCCGGTGCGCCTTTGTTGGCGACCACCTTTCGGTAAGCCCGCGCCATGTTGGCCTTCTCTACCACGGCTTCCATGAGCGGGGCGGGCTCCGCTTTCGTCCACGATGACGACGCCGGGACCGTCTCGACGCCCACCGGCTGGGGCGCGGGGTTCCACCCCGGCCCCTCTGGGTGGGTGGCGGTGTTAGCGCCCATTGCTGTCTTCATGATCAATCCTCGAGACGTCATCGCCTACTCGCGGTTCTTCATGTTCGGCCCTTGGTGCCGAGGTGAACCGGCCCTTACTATGGCCTTGGCTGACGTCTGATGGCCCCTCCCGTCGCCTTTCGACGCCGGTAGCACTGTGGCAGACCACCAGACCTCCCAGGGTAAGACGCGCGACCTTCCCGCTTATGCCTGTCGGATGTACGTCATGGCGTTTCGTGCAAGTACCGGGCGTTGGTGATCGTTGCCACCTCACCCCGCCAGGACGCCTCATATCCGCTTCCTGTTCGTCAGGCCAGCGTTTTGCCTCGGGCTTCCTTCAGATTCTCCCTCGCAGAAGACACCCTTGCCGTCGGCTAGTACTTCCCCTTGCCGGGCGTACAGGGGACTTTCACCCCCAAGTCATCCCGAGGCACCACCCTCGGGAACAGCGCCAGTCTGGCGCTGCGCGCCATGCCTGGCGCACAACGAAAACGCCCGGCACAAGGCCGGGCGTTCGCGTGTTCCACTTCTGAATCTGTCTCAAGCAGCCAGGGTATCGCCCAGTTGCTGCTTGATCTTCTTCATGGCGTTCTTCTCGAGCTGACGAATGCGCTCGGCGGAAACGCCATACACATCGGCAAGCTCGTGCAGGGTCGCCTTCGACTCGGCGAGCCAGCGCCGCTGCAGGATGTCCCGCGAACGCTCGTCGAGTTCGCCGAGCGCCGCTTGCAGACGGTGCGTGGAATCCTCTTCCCAGTCGGCGGCCTCGAGCTGCGCGGCGGGGTCGAAACGTTCGTCGTCGAGGTAGTGTGCCGGCGCCTGGTACCCCTGGTCTTCTTCCTCGGACGGCGTGGCATCATAGCCAGCATCGAAGGCCGACAGGCGCCCTTCCATTTCGCGCACGACCTGCGGCTTGACGTCGAGATCCTTGGCGATGGCATCGACCTCGTCGTTGTTGAGCCAGGCCAGACGCTTCTTGGCGCCCCGCAGGTTGAAGAACAGCTTGCGCTGCGCCTTGGTGGTGGCGATCTTGACGATGCGCCAGTTACGCAGCACGTACTCGTGAATCTCGGCCTTGATCCAGTGCACGGCAAACGACACGAGGCGCACGCCCTGCGTCGGATCGAAACGCTTGACGGCCTTCATCAGGCCGACGTTGCCTTCCTGGATCAAATCGGCCTGGGGCAGCCCATAGCCGGAATAACTGCGGGCGATATGCACCACGAAGCGCAAATGCGACATGACCAGACGCCGCGCGGCTTCGAGATCACCTTGTTCGTAGAGGCGGAACCCCAACTCGCGCTCCTCCTCGGAGGACAGCACGGCAATGCGATTGACGGCCTGAATGTAGCCATTCAGGTCATGACCGGGAGAAAGATGACCCACGGACTGAAGACTGGTGCTCATGCAGATGTCTCCATCGGTTGTTCGCCCTGCGTGCGGTACGACGACCGGCACGGCGAAGGAATCAATGTGCCTGAAGACACGGATGACCCATTAGATTGCTAACCTGAACGAAAGTTCAATACATGTCTTCAGGCTTGTCAAGCCTAGCGGGGCTTGATGTCGGCGAGATGACGGCCGACGGCTAACCAGGCACCCGCCAAGCCGAGTAGTGTACTACAAAGGCACAACAATGCCGATCCCCCGAGCCCCAGCCGGGGCATGCTGAAATGCGCACCATAGCTCTCCGCCAGCGCGCTCACCGGCGCCGACAGCCATTGTCCGCCCAGGGTCAGCAGGAGAACCGCCAGGATCCCGCCCCCGAGACCGTACCAGGCGCCGCTGTACAAGAAAGGGCGTCGCACGAACGCATGCGTGGCACCGATCAGCGTCACCACTTCGATTTCCTGACGACGGCTTTCCACCGCCAGGCGAATGGTGTTGCCGACCACCAGCAGGACCCCGAGGCCGAACAGGCCGGCCAGCGCCAGTGCCATGCGCTGCCCGAGCTCGGCCAGACGGCGCAGGCGCTCCAGCCAGGCGAGGTCGACGCGCGCCTCGGCGACACCATCGACCGCTTCGAGATTGCTCGCCAGCACGCGGACCGCCTCGGGCCGCGTATCGTCGGGCGTCACCACCACGGCGGCGGGCAGCGGATTGTCCTGAAGCTCCGACAACGCATCCTCGAGGCCCAGGCCTTGCTGGAACTCGGCCAGCCCCTCGGCAGCGGTCACCAGGCGCGCCCCTGCCACGGGGGACTGCTCCCGCAGGCGCGCGGCGACATCCATGGCCTGACGCTCGTCGAGACGTGTGTCGAGATAGACGGTCACGGTCGCGCTCTCGTCGAGTTCGGCATCCAGCAGGCGGGCGCTGTCCAGTGCCAGCCACAGGCCGCTGGGCAGCACCAGGGCGATGGCGATGGCCAGCATGGTCAGCAGGCTGCCCATCGGACGCTTCGCCAAGCGCCAGGCACTGTCGATGCACATGGCACGGTGGTGGCGCAGCCACGCCCGCGTGCGACTCTCCAGCCCCACCTGAGACGTCCTGGCGCCGCGCCGCGACGGACGCTGGCGCGCCTGGGTGGCCGTGCGTCGCGTCATGCCGCCTCCTCGTCGCCGACCAGGCGCCCCTGGCGCAGGCGCAACACGCGGTGATGCAGACGCGCGATCAATGCCAGGTCGTGGCTGGCGACCATGACGGTGGTGCCGATGCGGTTGAAGTCCTCGAACAGACGCATGATGTCGGTGGAAAGCTGGGGGTCGAGATTGCCGGTGGGCTCGTCGGCCAGCAGCAGCGACGGCTTGTTGACCACCGCGCGGGCGATGCCGACCCGTTGACGCTCGCCGCTCGAGAGCTCGATGGGCAGCGCCTTCTCGCGATGCAGCAAGCCCACCTTGTCCAGTGCGGCGCGAACGCGACGCGCCGACTCGCGCGGTTCCACGCCCTGAATGTCGAGCGGCAACGCCACGTTGGCGAACACGCTGCGGTCGAACAACAGCTGGTGGTCCTGGAACACCACCCCGATCTGGCGACGGTAGTAGGGAATCTGGCTGTGATGCAGACGGTCGAGGTCATGACCGGCGACCAGAACCCGCCCCCGCGAGGGCTTTTCCAGCCGCATGATCAGGCGCAGCAGCGAGCTCTTGCCGGCACCGGAATGCCCGGTGAGGAACAGCATTTCGCCCCGCCCCACGCGGAAATTGACATCCGCCAGGGCCTCGAAACGTCCGCCGTAGCGCTTGCCGACATGCTCGAAAGCAATCATGACGCTATGCGTCTCCGCCGGTATCGCGTTCGAACAAGGCCGAGACGAAATCCTCGGCGGCGAAGGGCCGCAAGTCGTCGAGCGTCTCGCCGACGCCGATGAAACGAATCGGCGTGCCCAACTGCTTGGCCAGGGCGAAGATGATGCCGCCCTTGGCGGTGCCATCCAGCTTGGTCAGGGTGATGCCGGTCACCGGCACCGCCTCGTTGAAGGTCGAGGCCTGGGAAAGCGCGTTCTGCCCGGTGCCGGCGTCCAGTACCAGCATCACCTCGTGGGGCGCCTGCTCATCGAGCTTGGCCATCACGCGGCGCACCTTCTTGAGCTCCTCCATGAGGTGGCTCTTGTTGTGCAGGCGGCCGGCGGTATCGGCGATCAGCACGTCGACGCCACGTGCCTTGGCGGCCGAGAGAGCGTCGTAGATGACCGAGGCACTGTCGGCCCCGGTATGCTGCGCGACGACCGGCACATGGTTGCGCTCGCCCCATACCTTGAGCTGCTCCACGGCGGCCGCGCGGAAGGTGTCCCCCGCCGCCAGCATCACGCTGCGCCCTTCGCGCTGGAAGCGCTGCGTCAACTTGCCGATGGTGGTGGTCTTGCCGACGCCGTTGACGCCGACCATGAGGATCACGAAAGGCCCCTGGCCCTTGGGCGGCAACGCCAGCGGCTGGGCGACGGGATCGAGCAGATCCTGGAGCTCTTCCTGCAGGGCCGAATACAGCGCCTGGGGATCCTTCAGTTCCTTGCGCGACACCCGCTCGGTCAGGCGATCGATGATCTCGGTGGTCGCCTCGATGCCCACATCCGCCATCAGCAACTGGGTCTCGAGGTCTTCCATCAGATCGTCGTCGATCTGCTTCTTGCCCAGGAACAGCCCCGCCAACCCTTCGGTGAAATTGGCGCGCGTCTTGCCGAGCCCCGCCTTGATGCGCGCGAACCAGCCCGCCTTCTTGGGACGCTCCTGAGGCTGCTCCCGAGGCGCGGCAGCGGCGGCGTCATCCTCGGCACGGGCATCGTCCTGCGCGGCGGGCGCTTCAGGCGGCACGTCGCGCGTGTCGTCAGCGACAGCGTCGGGGCGAGGCTCGGGCTCGGCAAGCGTCGTCTCCTCGCCGGCGGCCGGAGAAGATGCCCCCTCGGAAGAAGGCGACGCGGTTTCCTCGCGGGGCGGCGCGGCATCCTCGGCCAGCGCCTCGGCATTGGGGTCGAGCGGATACGCCTCGCCCATGGCGCCGTCTCGCGGCGTCGCTTCGGGCGTGTCCAGGGCCTCGCGGGCTGCCTCGGTCTCGTGCGGTGCCGGGTCGAATTCGGCCGCCTGGCTCGACTCGGGGTCGACCGTTTCGACGGCACGGCGCGCCTCCTCCGCGGACGGCTCAGCACCGTCGCCGGTGGTGTCTTCATGATCGAGCGCGGCATCCTGACGCGACTCGTCGACCTCCTGGGCGGGAGACTCTTGCTTCTTCTTGCGCTTTAAAAAACCGAACATGGGCGTGATCTACGTCGCGATACACGGACGGCGCGCGCCGCACCTCCCCGACCGTGTCGAGGACGACGCCCGGCGTCCTGAAGTGTCTGATGCGCCACATCCTATCACTGTGCGACGGGTGGCGGTACAATCCGCCGATCATGAATCGACGACGCTCCTCTTCCACCCGGCGCCCGGCTCGCGGCACTCGCCGCCGCGAAAGCGCGCCGCGCGCGACCGGACGCCTGCGCCTCATCGCCGGGACCTATCGCCGCCGCCAGTTGCCCGTCCTCGACCGTCCCGGCTTGCGTCCCACGCCGGATCGCATTCGCGAGACGCTCTTCAACTGGCTGACCGGCGAGCTCAGCGGTGCACGGGTGCTGGACCTCTACGCCGGGACCGGCGCCCTGGGGCTGGAGGCTTTGTCGCGAGGCGCCCGGCAGGCCTGCTTCGTCGAAGCCGACAGTGACGTGGCTGCCTGCCTGGGCACCAACCTCGACACCCTGGGCGCCAACGGCCGCGTCCACCGGCAAGCCGCGCTGGACTTTCTCGCCGGCGCTCCCGAGACGCCCTTCGACCTGGTCTTCCTCGACCCGCCGTTTCGCCAGGGGCATGCCGACGACGCCTGTCGGGCACTGGAGGCACGCGGCTGGCTCGGTGAGCAGGCGTGGATCTACCTGGAAGTCGAACACGAGCTGACCCCGGCGGTTCCCGACCACTGGCAACTTCATCGCGAGGTGCGTGCCGGTGACGGTATCGGCCGTCTCTATCGCCGCCACGCCAGCGCTCGGCCCTGATGCCTGTCGGCGCCCGGCGACGCTTGTCGCGCGCGCGCCGCGCGCGTACGCTGACCGCCAGCGGGCTCGGTCGACCGCATGCCGACCGCACCGTCCCATCCACCGTGTAGGAGAAGTCCATGAGCCTCGAACTCTTCAACCAGCTCGAGCAAAAGGTGCAGAACGCCGTCGAGACCATCGAGATGCTGAAAATGGAGGCGGAAGAGCTGCGCGAGGAGAACACGCGCCTCAAGCAGGAGCGTGACGAGTGGGAGCGCCGCCTGAACGGGCTCCTCGGCAAGTTCCAGGAAATCGAAGACGGCAACGGCGAGACGTCCCAGACGCCTTGACGCCGCGGGGCGCGTCGCTAGGTGGACGCGCCCTCGGCCAGCGGATACGACATCAACACGGCCGTTTCCCGCTTCCCGGCGCTGGCGTCGGCCGGCGGATAATAGCCGGGGCGCCGTCCGTCCTCGCGAAAGCCGAGCTGGCGATAGAGGGCCAGCGCCGGGGCATTGCCTTCCCGTACCTCCAGCAACAGTCGCTCGGCAGCGAGGGCCTCGGCACGCGTCACGAGATGTCTCAGCAGGTCATGGCCGACGCCCTGACGACGCGCCTCGGGCCTGACGGTCAATGCCTGCAGCTCGACCTCGAAGGGCAGGCGCGCCAGCACCGCAAAGCCCAGCAAGGTCTGCGCTCGCCACGCCCCCCAGACTTCCAGCATGGCATCATCGAGCGCCCGGGCCAGCGTGTCGCGCGTCCAGGGATGTGTCTGCCCGAGACGTTCCACCTCCGCCACGGCCTCGAGATGCGTCGCTCCCAGGCGCTCAAGATGCATCGCCGCTTCCGTTCCAGGCATTGCGCCAGGCGACCAGGCGTGGCCAGAGGGCCCGCTTGGCGTCGGCGGACGTCATCAGTGTCGCGAGCGACGGCAACCGCCAGCAAGGCAGGTCCAGTGTCTCGCTGTGCGCTTCGTCGACCGCCAGTACGGTGGTCAGCGTTTCATCCTCGCCGAACACCATCAGGCGCTCGGGACGCCAGCCGCGTCGCGCCTGGCCATTGAGATAGGCCCGCAGGCCATCGCGCGCTTCATCCAGCGGCGCGGCGACCGGCGCGTTGTCGACGAGTGGCCATTGAAAGCTCTGGAAGGCGGGCTCCGTCGCCGCCTCGATTCCGGCCGTGCGCAGCAGATTGACGAGCAACTGACGCATTCGCGGGTCAGGGGCCTGAGCCTCGGGCAGCAGCAGCAACCAGCGCCCGTCGAGCGCCGCGACCTGCACGGCATAGCGCAGTGCTTCGCGGGGAGCCTGACCGGTCGTTTCGGACGCCGGCGCGGCGGCCGGCTCGGCGGGTGCGGCCTCGGACGGCGTCTCGCTGGCTGCCTCGCCCAGCAGCAAGGCACGAGCGCGCGACCCCGCAGGCTTGTCGGCGGGCCCTTTCTCGGGGGCTGGCGCCGGCTCGCGCGCGGGCGACGTCGATGGCGCGGCAGGCGCCGCCACGTCGTCGAGCAGGGCCTGCAGCCGCGCACCGTGATTCGGGGTCGTATCGGGTTGCGCCGGCATGTCCCACTCGCACTGCGGCGTGGGCCGCGCATTGGGCAACCGGTAACGGCTGGTCCAGGCGCCCAGCCCCATGGCCTCGAGATATTGCAGCCGCTGAACGTCGCCTGCCATATCAGTGCGCGCCGCCGCCTCGGCAATTGGGGGAGTCGGGACGCGCCGCGCCACGCTGGCGCCACTCATCGGGGGTATAGAGGTGCAGGGCCAGGGCGTGCACCGGGCCGGAAAGCTCGTCTGCCAGCAGTGCGTAGACCTGTTGATGGCGTTTCACCGGCATCAGCCCCGCGAAGCGCTCGGCGACCAGCGTCACCTTGAAATGCGTGGCGGAGTCCGGCGGCACATTGTGCATGTGGCTTTCGTTCTCGACCGCCACATGCTCGGGGTCAAGTGACTGCAGCTTCTCTTCGATACGGGCCTGAACACTCATGGCGCCTTCCTCCTATGTCGGATGCGCTTCATTGTAACGTTTTCCCGCGAGGGGGAATAAGCCTCGATCAGGCGCGGACGCAGGCCAGCGGGATGCGCCACACGCTGAGCGCCAACGCCGCCACCACGCTGACACAGCCCAGCCATAGCGCATGCGTCAGGGACGCCGCCGGGAGCGCCAGCATCAGGCCCACGGAGGCCGTGCCCAGCGCCTGCCCGAAGGTGCGAACCGATGCCAGCACCCCCGAGGCATTGGCACTATGGGCCAGTTTCACGCTGCCGATCATCTCGCGATTGTTGGGCGCCTGGAACAGCCCGTAGCCGACACCGCACAACACCGCACGCCAGCCGATCGCCAGCGCGTCGGCGTCGGCGGTCAAGGTGGCCAGGCTCGACATCCCCAGCAGGAAGATCATCAAGCCCAACGACGAGATCAGCGTCGGGTTGAAGCGGTCGGCGAGGCGCCCGGAGAGCGGCCCCACCAGCATCAACGCCATGGGCCAGGGGGTGAACAACAAGGCCGCCTCGAGCGGCGACGCCCCCATCACGGTCTGGAACATGAACGGCAACCCGACGAAAGCGATGCCCTGGGCCACGAAGGCCAGCAACGACACCGTCGCGGCGATGCTGAAACGTGCCTGACGAAACATGCCAAGCGGTACCAGCGGCGCGGCCGCCCGGCGCTGACGCCACACGAACAGCACCAGGCAGAGCGTGCTGATCAGCAGGGGCAGCCAGGCACTCATGCCACGCGCGCCATGACCGATATGGTCGAGGGAGAACACGAACCCGCTCAGCATCACGACCGACAACACCGCGCCCGTCCAGTCGAAACCGTGCGACTGGGCGGGCTCGCCGGGCAAGGCGCGCAGCCCCAGGACCAGTGCCAGCAGCCCCAGCGGCACGTTGATGGCGAACAGCCAGGGCCAGCTGGCGAAGTGCAGGATGATGCCGCCGAGCGACGGTCCGAAGGCGATGCCGAAGGCCACCACCAGGGCCCCCATGCCGATCGCCGATCCCAGCAGACGCGACGGGAAGATCAATCGGTACATGGAAGGCCCGATGCTCAGCATCGCGGCGGCACCGACACCCTGCAACATGCGCGACGCCACCAGCCACTCGAAACTGCGCGACAGGGCGCAGCACAGCGAGGCCACCACGAACAGCGCCAGACCGCCGAGATACAGGCGTCGCCGCCCGACCAGACGACTCAGGGCGGCAAACCCCAGCAGCAGGGCCGCGCACACCAGTTGATAGATATTGGTGATCCAGACCGCGCGGGACTCGCTCACCGCCAGCTCGCTGGCCAGGGTGGGCAAGGCGATGTTGACGATGCCGTTGTCGAGCACCGACATCAGCGTGCCCAGCACCATCACCAGCATGGCGTGGCGGCGCTGCGGGCCGGGCAAACCTTCGTCGCCCGGGCGTGTCACGAACAGGCGCCGAATCAGCATGTCGCCTCACCTTTCACCCGAGGCGGCATGAGAATGGGGCGAGCCCCGCGGGGGCTCGTGTGGATCAACGATCGGTCACTTGCAACGCTCACCGACGATTCAGTCCTCGTCGGTTTCCAGGAGGAGTTCGTCGTCGATCTCGGATATCTCCATGGGCACCTCGTCGTCGAGGTCCAGGGCCAGATAACTGTGCTCGACGATGAGGAATTGCTCGAAGAGCGCCCAGTCGAGGGGCTCGGGCCATTGGCGCGAGTCTTCTTCCCAGCCGCGCAGCTCGGTCTCGAGCAGGTCGAGATGACGCTCGCGAACGTAGGCAGCCAGGGCCTCGGGCGTGTCCATTTCCGGGATGAGGTAGACGGTGCTTTCCCGCTCGACGTCGTCGAGGGTCAGATCGTCCTCACCGACGGTGGGCTCCAGCGAGTTGATCCAGTCCACGAACGCCTGGGTCGGCTTGACGCTCAGCGCGGAGCGGTTGAGCAGTTTCATCGTACGATCCTCGATTCGGGTGGCAGCCATTATGGGCGTAGGTCACGCCCCCTTGCCAACATTTTCGCCCGTTCGGCGGCCTCGTGCCGATACGGACGCCGCCGGGCCGTTGCACGGCCCGGCGGCACGCCACGTTCGTGCGGCGTCAGTCGGCCGAGGGACGCATCGCCGGGAACAACAACACATCCCGGATCGACGGGCTATCGGTGAGCAGCATGACCAGTCGGTCGATGCCGATCCCCTCACCCGCGGTCGGCGGCATGCCGTACTCCAGCGCGCGTACGTAGTCGGCATCGTAGTACATCGCCTCGAGGTCGCCGGCATCCTTCTCCGCCGCCTGGGCGGCGAAGCGTTCGGCCTGGTCCTCGGCGTCGTTGAGCTCCGAGAAGCCATTGGCGAGCTCACGGCCGCCGACGAAGAACTCGAAGCGATCGGTCACATGGGGGTTGGTATCGTTGCGCCGCGCCAGCGGACTGACCTCGGCCGGGTATTCGGTAATGAACGTCGGGCGGTCGAGCTTGTCTTCGGCGACGGCCTCGAAGATCTCGGTCTGCAACTTGCCCAGCCCCCAGCTCGGTTTGACGGGGACGCCCAGACGCTCGCAGGTGGCACGCGCGCCATCGAACGTGTCGATGTCGCTTTCGCCGAGACCGTCGCCGTACTCGAGGATCGACTGCCGCAGCGTGAGCCGCTGGAACGGCTCGCCGAGTTCATAGCGCGCCCCCTGATACTCGACCGTGGTCGTGCCCAGCACCTCGTGCGCGACGTCGCGAATCATCGCTTCGGTGAGATCCAGCAGGTCACGGTAATCGGCGTAGGCCCAGTAGAACTCGAGCATCGTGAACTCGGGATTGTGACGGGTCGACAATCCCTCGTTGCGGAAGTTGCGGTTGATCTCGAAGACCCGCTCGAAGCCACCGACGACCAGGCGCTTGAGATACAGCTCGGGGGCGACGCGCAGGTACATGTCGATATCCAGCGCGTTGTGATGCGTGACGAAGGGCCTTGCCGTGGCGCCGCCGGGGATCTGCTGCAGCATCGGCGTCTCGACTTCCATGAAGCCGCGCTCGACCAGAAAACGCCGAATGCCGCTGATTACCCGCGAACGCACCTCGAAGACGCGACGCGACTCGGGGTTCATGATCAGGTCGACATAGCGCTGGCGGTAGCGGGCCTCGGTATCGGTCAGGCCGTGGTACTTGTCGGGCAGGGGACGCAGGCTCTTGGTCAGCAGTTGCGCCTCGCCCATCATGACGTAGAGGTCACCCTTGCCGGACTTGTGCACCGGTCCGCGGGCCGCGACGATGTCGCCGATATCCCAGCTCTTGATGTCGTCGAGGGTCTCCGCGGGCAGCCCTTTCTTGTCGACGTAGAGCTGGATCTGGTCGGAGACGTCCTGAATGACGATGAAGGGCCCGCGCTTGCGCATGATGCGCCCGGCCACCGAGGCCCGGCGGTCGAGCGTTTCCAGCTCGGCCTTGTCCTTGTCGCCCAGCTCGGCCTGAAGTTCGGCGGCGAGGCTGTCGCGGCGAAAGTCGTTGGGAAAGGCACTGCCCCCGGCTTCCGCGGCTTGGTCGCGGCGCGCCGCCAGCTTGGCACGGCGTTCCGCGATCAGATGATTCTCGTCGTGTTGAGCGGCGTCTTGGTTGGCCATGTCGTTACCTGTGAAGATGTGACTGCGGGCTGCGAGCGACGCGTCATGGGCGCCAAGCGACCGTCATGTCGCTCGCGCGCCATGCTGCGGTACCGAGGTTACAGCCCTTGTTTCAGGCTCGCCTCGATGAACTGATCCAGATCGCCGTCGAGCACTTTCTCGCAATTGCTGGATTGCACGCCGGTGCGCAGATCCTTGATGCGCTGATCGTCGAGCACGTAGGAGCGTATCTGGCTGCCCCAGCCGATATCCGACTTGCTGTCCTCGGCCTCCTGCTTGGCGGCGTTGCGCTTGTCCATTTCCAGTTCCCACAATTTCGCGCGCAGTTGCTTCATGGCGAAATCGCGGTTGGCGTGCTGACTGCGCTGGCTCTGACAGGCGACCACGATCCCCGTGGGCTCGTGGGTGATGCGCACCGCCGAGTCGGTGGTGTTGACGTGCTGACCGCCCGCACCGCTGGAGCGGTAGGTATCGACGCGCAGATCGGACGGATTGACCTCGATCTCGAAGTTGTCGTCGATCTCCGGCGACAGGAACACCGAGGCGAACGACGTATGCCGGCGGCCACCGGAATCGAACGGGCTCTTGCGCACCAGACGGTGAACACCGGTTTCGGTGCGCAGCCAGCCGAAGGCATGATCGCCCTGAATATGCAGCGTCGCCGACTTGATGCCCGCCACGTCACCGCTGGACAGCTCGGTGATGTCGGCCTTGAAGCCGTGATGCTCGCTCCAGCGCAGGTACATGCGCAGCAGGATGTTGGCCCAATCCTGGGCCTCGGTACCGCCGGAACCCGCCTGGATGTCGAGATAGGCGTTGTTGGCATCCATCTCGCCGGAAAACATGCGCCGGAACTCGAGCTTGGCGAGCTGGGATTCGAGCTTCTCCAGTTCGCTTCTGACTTCCTCGACGGTGGCCTCGTCTTCCTCCATCGCCGCCAGCTCGAGCAGTTCCTGGTTGTCCACCAGCCCCCGCTCCAGGGTGTCGAAGGTCTCGACGACGGTCTCCAGGGAGGCACGCTCCTTGCCGAGCTTCTGGGCATGGGCCGGATCGCTCCACACGTCCGGGTTTTCCAGCTCGCGGGTGACTTCCTCTAGCCGATCCTTCTTTTCGGCATAGTCAAAGATACCCCCTCAGGACGTCTGTCCGTTCGGACAGGTCCTTGATGAGGTGGTTGATCGGGTTGATCTCTTGCATGGGAATCCTTCGCAGGCTGATTCGCACCGCGAGGCGACACGCATGCCGCCTCGCGGTGAAGAAAAGAGACACATTGTAGCCAATGCACCCGCGAGCGGCTATCCCATGCGCCACCTCGACCTCACTCATGAGCTCCCTATCGAATATCTGAAACGGTACATACGAAATTTGCAATGGACAGCTTTCGTCGCACGGAGAGATGGTAACGACACGTTATGTCGCCACTCGCGGCATCCGACACAACAACAAGCGGAACAGACGACATGCTTCGACACTCGCACACTCGGCTTGCCACGACACTGCTATCCTCCCTGTCGCTGGCGTCACTGGCCCTGGCGACACCGGCCCAGGCCGACACGCTGAACATCGGCGTCATGGGGGAGCTGGCCTCGTTCGATACCTCGCAGGTTTCCGGCGGTGTCTGGGAATCGCAGATCCTCATGGACGTCTACGAAGGCCTGCTCAAGGAAAACCCCGAGGGCGAAGTGATGCCCGGCATGGCCACCGACTGGGACATCTCCGAGGACGGCAGGACCTATACCTTTCATCTGCGCGAGGGGGCCAAATGGTCCGACGGCGCGCCGGTCACCGCCGAGGACTTCGTGTTCGGCTGGCAGCATCTGCTCGACCCGGCCAGCGCCTCGAAATACGCCTACCTGCTCTATCCGATAAAGAATGCCGAAGCCGTCAACACGGGCGACAGGCCGCTCGACGCACTCGGCGTCGAATCGCTGGACGATGGCAAGACGCTCAAGGTGACACTCGATGCCCCCACGCCCTACTTCCTGCAGCTGCTGACCCACTACACGGCCTACCCGGTCCCCAAGCACGCCGTCGAGAAATACGGCAAGCAGTGGGTCAAGATGGACAACATCGTCACCAACGGCGCCTTCACGCCCGTCGAGTGGGTCTCGCAATCGCGCATCAGCGTCGAGAAGAATCCCGACTACTACGAGGCCGACGAGGTCGAACTCGACGGCGTCAACTACTTCAACACCGAGGATCGCAATGCCGCCATCTCGCGCTTCCGCGCCGGCGAGCTGGACATCGTCCGCGATTACCCCTCGAGCCGTTACCAGTGGCTCGAGGACAACCTCCCCGAGGCCACCCACCTGAGCCCGATGCTGGGGTCCTACTACTACGTGCTCAATACCCGCGAGGGGCGCCCGACCGCCGACAAGCGGGTCCGCGAGGCCCTGAATCTGGTCGCGCGCCGCAAGGTACTTTCCGAGCAGATCATGGCCGGCAGTTTCAAGGACGCCTACTCGCTGGTCCCGCCGGGCACCAGCCATTACGACGTCCAGCGCATGGACGGTGTCGATGGCGACTACCAGGAGCGCCTGGCCAGGGCCAAGCAACTGATCGAGGAGGCCGGCTACGGCCCCGACAATCCGCTGCACCTGCAACTGCGCTACAACACGTCCGATGAGCACAAGAAGATCGCCATCGCCCTGGCCGCGATGTGGAAGCCGCTGGGTGTCGACGTCGAGATGACCAATGCCGAGGCCACCGTGCACTACCAGACCATCCAGCAAGGCGACTTCGATATCGCCCGTGCCGGCTGGATCGCCGACTACAACGATGCCGAGAACTTCCTGACCTTGCTGCGCAGCGGCGTCGGCAACAACTACGGCGGCTACGCCAATCCCGAGTACGACGCGCTGCTCGCTCAAGCCGCCACCGTTCGGGACCTCGACGAGCGCGAGGCACTGCTCGAAAAAGCCGAGAACGTCGCCCTCGACGACTACGCTCTCGTACCGCTGCTCTATTACGTCACTCGCAATCTGGTCAATCCCGATATCAGCGGCTGGCAGGACAACGCCGAGGACGACCACCCATCGCGCTGGGTGACGTTCACCGAGTAACGAAACGCCTTTTCACGAAAAGCGATGGGGGACGCCGGCAGCCGGCAAAAGCGAGGGCCATTCGTCACGGGCGACGAATGTCGCACCCGGAGAGGGGCCACGGAGCCCTCGCGCAGACTTGCCAGCGGAACGCCCCATCCCTGTAACGCTCGGCCCGAGGGCTGCACCCGGACGATCCCATGCTGACCTATACCCTTAAGCGGCTGCTCATGGCGGTCCCCACCCTGCTGATCGTGATCACGATCTCGTTTTTCCTGATGCGCATCGCGCCGGGCGGCCCGTTCGACGGCGAGCGCCAGCTCCCCCCGGAAATCGAGGCCAACCTCAAGGCGGCCTATCACCTGGACGAACCCCTGCCGCAGCAATACCTGCGCTACATGGGCAACCTGCTGCAGGGCGACTTCGGGCCATCGTTCAAGTACAAGGACTTCTCGGTGACCGAGCTGATCGCCCAGGGCTTTCCCGTGAGCCTTGAGATCGGCGGCCTGGCGATCCTGCTCGCTCTCCTGGTGGGCCTGCCGCTGGGTGTCGTCGCCGCCTTGCGACGCAACTCGGGCCTGGACTACGCAGTCATGGGGGTGGCCTTGGCCGGCATCGCGGTTCCCAACTTCGTGATAGCGCCGATCCTGGCACTGGTCTTCGGGGTGTTGCTGGCCTGGCTGCCGGCCGGCGGCTGGAACGGCGGCGCGCTGCCCAACCTGATATTGCCGGTGATCGCGCTTTCGATTCAGCAAATCGCCTACATCGCACGCATGATGCGCGCCAGCATGATCGAGGTGCTGGGCAGCCATTACATTCGCACCGCGCGAGCCAAGGGGCTCTCCGAGCGCCAGGTGATCTGGCGCCACGCCATTCGCCCCGCCCTGTTGCCGGTGACCTCCTACCTGGGGCCGGCGATCGCAGGCATCATCACCGGCTCGGTGGTGATCGAACAGATCTTCGGCATTCCCGGCATCGGCCGCTACTTCGTGCAGGCCGCCCTCAACCGCGACTACACCCTGGTGATGGGCACGGTAGTGTTCTACGGGGCACTGATCGTGCTGATGAACCTGCTCGTCGACCTGTTCTATTCCGCGCTCGATCCGCAAATCCGTTACGACGACTGACCGGACCTCATGCCATGACCACCGATACGCTCCCCGACAACCGTCTTTCCCTGTCCGAGGCCACGGCCGGCGAGAGTCTCGGCCGCGACGCCTGGCGACGACTCAAGCAGAACAAGGCAGCGATGGTCAGCCTGGTCCTGTTGGTCGTGATCGCCGTCACCTGCCTGATCGGCCCCTACCTGCTCCCCTGGGGGCTCGCCGAAGTCGACTGGAACGCCTTCAGCGTCGCGCCCGGTCTCGATAGCGGCCATTTCCTGGGGACCGATGCCAACGGCCGCGACCTGCTCACGCGCACGCTCTACGGCGGCCGCGTGTCGCTGTCGGTGGCGCTGGTGGCCACGCTCGTCAGCCTGGTAATCGGGGTCCTCTACGGCGCCATCTCCGGCTACGTGGGCGGGCGTCTGGACAACCTCATGATGCGCTTCGTCGACATCATGTATTCGCTGCCGTTCATGTTCCTGGTGATCCTGCTGATGGTCGTATTCGGGCGCAACATCTTCCTGATCTATGCCGCCATCGGCGCGGTCGAATGGCTCGACATGGCACGCATCGTGCGTGGCCAGACCCTGGCCCTCAAGCAGCGCGAGTTCATCGAGGCCGCTCACGCGCTGGGCGTGCGCGATCGCAAGATCGTCACCCGCCACCTGATCCCCAACGCCATCGGCCCGGTGATCGTCTACGTCACGCTGACGGTGCCCAAGGTCATCCTGCTCGAGAGCTTTCTGTCGTTTCTCGGCCTCGGGGTGCAGGAGCCGCTGACCAGTTGGGGCGTGCTGATCTCCGAAGGGACCGACATGATGCAGAGCGCGCCATGGTTGCTGCTGGTGCCGTCGCTGTTCCTCGCCACGACGCTGTTCTGTCTCAACTTCCTGGGCGACGGACTGCGCGATGCCCTGGATCCCAAGACCCGTTAGGAAAACACCATGTCCGACACGTTACTCGAAATCGACAACCTGACGGTCGACTTCCAACTGCCCACCGGCACGGTCTCGGCGGTCAAGCACGTGAGCTTCTCGCTCCAGCCCGGCGAGACGCTGGCGCTGGTCGGCGAATCGGGCTCCGGCAAGTCGGTGTCCTCGACCGCCGCGATGCGGCTGCTGCCGGAACTGGCCCGGACATCCGGCGCCATCCGCTTCAAGGGCGAGGACCTCTTGCGCGCCACGCCCAGGCGCATGCGCCACATTCGCGGCAATGCCATCTCGATGATCTTCCAGGAACCGATGACCTCGCTCAATCCGCTGCATCGCATCGGTCGCCAGGTCGCCGAGGTGCTGGAAAAGCACCGCGGGCTTAAGGGTAGGCAGGCCCGCGCCAAGGTCGTCGAGCTGCTCGAACAGGTGGGCATCCCCGACCCCGCTCGGCGCATCGACAGCTATCCTCACGAGCTCTCGGGCGGCCAGCGTCAGCGCGTCATGATCGCCATGGCCCTGGCCTGCGAACCGGAACTGCTGATCGCCGACGAGCCCACCACCGCCCTCGACGTCACGGTCCAGGCACAGATCCTGGCGCTGCTCAAGGACCTGCAGGCACGCTACGGCATGGCGATTCTGTTCATCACCCACGACTTAGGGATAGTGCGCCACTTCGCCGACCGGGTATGCGTGATGCGCCGCGGAGAACTGATCGAGAGCGGTCCCACCGCCGAGATATTCGACACACCGCGCGACGACTACACACGCATGCTGATCGACGCCGACCCGCGTGGACGCAAGGCGCCGGTGGACCCGTCGATGCCGGTATTGTTCGAGGCGAAGAACCTGCAGGTACGCTTCACGTTGAAGAAACGCCTGTTCCGCGCAAGCGAGCATTTCGAGGCGGTACGCGGCATCGACCTGACCATCCGCCGCGGCCAGACCGTGGGCATCGTCGGCGAATCCGGCTCGGGCAAGTCGACGCTCGGCCGGGCGCTGCTGCGCCTGCTCGACAGCCGTGGCGAGATTCGTTTCGACGGGCAGGACATCGCCGCACTGGATACCGCCGGCATGCGTCCGCTGCGCTCGCGCCTCCAGGTGGTCTTTCAGGATCCCTTCGGCTCACTGTCGCCACGCATGACCGTCGGCGAGGTCATCAGCGAAGGGTTGCGCGTCCACCAACCGGCGCTCGACCGACGCCAGCGCGAGGCCCGGGTCATCGAAGCGCTGGAAGACGTCGCACTGGACCCGGCGATGCGCAACCGCTACCCCCACGAGTTTTCCGGCGGCCAACGCCAGCGTATCGCCATCGCCCGGGCGCTGGTGCTCAAGCCGGAATTCCTGCTGCTCGACGAACCCACCTCGGCGCTGGACCGTTCGGTGCAGGTCACGGTGATCGACCTGCTGCGCGACCTGCAGCAGAAACACGGCCTGACCTACCTGTTCATCAGTCACGACCTGTCGGTGGTGCGCGCGCTGGCCGATACCGTACTGGTGATGAAAGCCGGGCAGATCGTCGAGCAGGGCGCAACCGAAGAAATCTTCGCCAACCCGCGCGAGCACTACACCCGGGAGCTGATGCGGGCCGCCTTCGTCGATGCGGCCTGACGCCGTCACCGACTCTCCTCCCCCCTCGTAACGCCGCAACGGACAGCGCTTGTCGGTGACGGAGACCTGGAATGGGCCCGCCTTAACATAGGCTAAATACACATCCTCGGCTGTGACGTAACCTCGGCGGTTCGCCTCAAGCGGGCCTGACAAGGCAGGCGAGCTACAAAGGCATACACGGCAGTGTTTGTCGGCGTCGACCTCTCCGACTACGTTTATGCGGGGATCGGCGGCAACACCGTTCCAAGCAGACTAATGGAGGAGTTTGCAATGAAAGAGACACAAGACCTGTTTCCGACGCGCCTGGAACGCAAACTGGGAATGTTCGAGCGCATCGATCCGGTCGTGCACAGTGAAGGCGAGCAGCGCAAGGGACCGCTCAGCGAAGCCGAGCTCGACGAGTTCGACCGCAAGGGGTTCCTGTCTTTCGAGGGGTTCTTCGACGAGGACGAAATGGAAGCGTTCCTCCAGGAGCTCCGCGATTACGAGAGCGATGAAGACCTCAAGCTCTCGGAAGGCACCATTCTCGAGCCCGGCAAGCAGGAAATACGTTCGATCTTCGGCATCCACGAGGTGTCCGAACGTTTCAGTCGTCTGACGCGCGATCCACGCCTATTGGCCATGGTGCAACAGATCCTCGGTGGCGATGCCTACATTCACCAGTCGCGGATCAACTATAAGCCGGGCTTCAAGGGCAAGGGCTTCGACTGGCATTCGGATTTCGAGACCTGGCACAGCGAGGACGGCATGCCGCGCATGCGCTCGGTGAGCTGCTCGATCATTCTCACCGAAAACGGCGAGTTCAACGGTCCGCTGATGCTGGTGCCCGGTTCGCACCATTATTTCGTGCCCTGCGTGGGGCGCACGCCGGAGGACAACTACAAGGAGTCGCTGAAGAGCCAGGACATCGGCGTGCCGGACGACGCCAGTCTGCGCGACCTGATGCTCAAGGGCGATATCGAAGCCCCCAAGGGTCCCGTCGGTTCGCTGGTGATGTTCGAGTGCAACACCCTGCACGGCTCCAACATCAACATGTCGTGCTGGCCGCGCAGCAACCTGTTCTTCGTCTACAACAGTGTCGAGAACACGCTGCACGACCCGTATTGCGGCAACCGTCCGCGGCCCGAGTTCCTCGCCAACCGCAAGGACTGGCGGCCGCTGACACCGGCCGAGTAAGCAGGTGCCCGATAATGAGGTGAAGTGACGACCGCCTTCATCCACGACATCGGCTAACTCGCAGGCCATGGCGAAACGACGAACCCCGGCACATCGCCGGGGTTCGTCGTCATGCGTCCCTACCGCGCGGAACGCTCAGAAGCGATAATCCATCGACAGCGCGAACACATCGGCCTCGACTTCATAAGTCCCGGACAGGTTGCCGCGGCTGGCATTCTCGTTGGTCGGCGTGGCGTTCTGTTCGATATCGCCATCGTCACCGAACACATGCATGTAGCCCGCCGTCACGCCCAGGTTCGAAGTCGGCATCCAGGTGGCCCCGAGCGTCGCCCAGCGGCGGTCGGCATCGGGCACACGCGGCGTACGGTGTTCGCTGTCCGGCACCGGCGATTCGTCGATTCCCAGGCCGGCGCGCAGCAGCCACTGCCGGTTGAGTTGATAGTTCGCCCCCACCGAGAAGGCCCAGGTATCGTTCCAGTTCTCGGTCGTGGTGCTTGTGTCAGGCGGGCCATTCTCGAACTCGACGGTCAGCTCCTCGAAGCTGCTCCACTCGGTCCATTCGGCATTGGCCATCAAGGCGAGCCGGTCGGTCAACTGATGATAGATCCCCAGGTTGAGGTTGGCCGGCGTGGTGATCTCCGCCTTGCCGCCGCCGTCCTGCAGCCCCGAGAGTGCAAGCACCTGCTGGCCGACTGGATCATCGGAGCTGTAATCGACGTCGCCGTCCAGCGTCAGCTCGACCTCCGAGCGGTAGCTGATGCCCAGACGGGTCCGCTCGGTAGCCTGGAACAGCGCCCCCAGGGTGTAGCCGTAGCCCCAGTCGTCACCGGTCACCTCGGCCATGCCATCGGCATTGCCCGGACTGCCGGCCAACCTACCCAGATCGATGGCGTTGGAGAGCGTGGCATCGGCATACTGAGCACGCAGCCCCACGGCGAGGTTGAGGCGGTCGGTGGCGCGATAATTCAGCGTCGGCTGGATGTCGATGGTCTTGAGCTCGGTTTCGATGGCGTGGTAACGCCCGATCCATTCCTTGTCATACTTGGTCGAAAGGCCGTATGGCGCGGAGATCGCCAGACCAAGATCGAAGCGCTCGTCGAGACGGGTCTTGAAGGCAAAACTGGGTACCCAGGCCTCCTCGCCACCCTCGCGCGAGCCACCACGATCATAGCTCCCAAGTGCCCCAGCTGGACTCGCCGACGCGTCGGTCAACTCGAAGCTGGCATCGATGTAGGAAATGCCGCCGGCCACCTGAGTGCCCTCGACGTTACCGATGGCCGCCGGGTTGTAGGTCATGTAGCTGACGTCCTCGGCACCGGCCGCCGCCCCGGCCATGGCGTTGCCGAGTGCCTTGGCGCTCTGTTCGCGGACCTGGAAGCCAGACGCAGCGGCATGGCCGGAGGCGATCACGGTAGAGGCCAGCGTCACGGCGAGTGTGAGCTTGTTGATGTTGTTATGCATGAAAAACGTCCTCTTCTACGGCGACGGGGAGGCGAAAATTGTTTAGGTCTTTTACCCTTGCCCGAATAATGGCGTGCCTCTTCGTTTTGGCCGATGGTCGTTTTCAAGTCAAGAGCAAACGTTTGTTTTAATCCGGTAATCGCTCATTCTTTAGTCTTACCCGATTTCTCCGCGCCACCCCCTGCCCATGCGACCTCACTCTTTCCTCAAGCATTTCATAAAGTTGCCACTCCATCGTCGACGCTTGCAGACATTTCCTTGACCTTTGTGTTACCCACAGGTTTTAGACTTTTCCCATCGCACAGGAGACCGCCATGAAAGTCAGCGACCTGGCTCGCGCCGCCGGCGTGACCGGCGAAACGGTTCGCCACTACACCCGTGAAGGATTGCTCCATCCGCGTCGCGACCCCGGCAACGGTTATCAGCTCTACGATCCCGACGATCTCAATCGGCTGCGTTTCATCCAGCGGGCCCGCACGCTGGGCTTCAGCCTGCGCGAGGTGCGCGAAATTCTCGAGCATGCCGACCACGGCGATTCACCGTGCCCCATGGTCCGCGACCTGCTCGCCGCGCGCCTGCCGGACATTCATGCGCGCATCCGCGAGTTGCAGGCCCTGGCGACACGCATGGAGCGTGCCCTGGAGACCTGGCGCGACATGCCCGACGGCACGCCCGATGGACACAGCCTGTGCCGGTTGATCGAAAGCCTGCCGATGGAAGACGACGGCACGCCCGCCCACACCCCTTGAACGCGGGCCACGCACAACGGAGGAACGCGCCCATGGCATCGCACGACGAACACCGCTTTCACGTCCCCGGCATGAACTGCCAGGGCTGCGTCAAGCGCATGCGCGAGGCGATCCAGGCCGAGGACGACCAGGCCCGGATAACGGGCGAACCCGACGAAAAGCGTCTGACCGTCGTCTCTGCGCTCGACGATGCGCGGCTGTCGGCCTTGCTCGAGACCGCCGGCTATCCGCCCGCGACGGATGCTGACCACGACGCCGCCTCTCCCGCGCCGACACCGGCCGCGGCCTCCGGCGGTGCCGAGGCCCGCGATGTCGCGAACACCTCGCTGCGTCTGTCGTTGTCCGGCATGACCTGTGCCGGTTGCGTCAACACCATCACCCGCGCCCTGGAAGCCACTCCCGGCGTGAGCGCGGCGAGCGTCAACTTCGGCTCGCACACCGCCCAGGTCGAGGGCACCGCCACGGCCCGGCAGCTCATCGACGCCGTGAAAGACGTCGGCTATGGCGCCGAGCTGATCGAAGACCTCGGACAGGCCGCCCGCACGCGGGAGCACAACGAGGCCCGCGAATATCGTCAGCGTCTGCGCGACACCGCACTGGGCCTGATTCCCGGCGTGCTGCTGATGGGCAGCATGCTGCTGCACCATCCCCAACTCACCGGCACGGAACGCGGGTTCTGGCTGCTGGTCGGGCTGGGCACCCTGGGCGTCCTGGCCACCGCGGGTCGGCGCTTCTTCGTCAACGCCTGGAAGACGTTCCGCCATCACCAGGCCAACATGGACACCTTGATCGCCGTGGGTACGGGCACGGCCTGGCTGTACTCGATGGTCGTGGTGCTCGTTCCCGATGCCATTCCCGACGCCGCACGCGGGCTCTACTTCGAGGCATCGGTGATGATCATCGGCCTGATCAGCCTGGGGCAGGCCATGGAACTGAAGGCGCGCGGGCGCACCTCCCGCGCGCTCAATCGACTGCTTGATCTGCAAGCGCCCACCGCGCGGGTGATTCGTGACGGTGCGGAGCGGGACGTCCCCCTCGAGGAGGTCGTCGTCGAGGACCGGATCCGCGTGCGGCCCGGCGAGCGCTTGGCGGTGGATGGGATCGTCGAGGCAGGCGAAAGCCACGTCGACGAGTCGATGCTGACCGGCGAGCCCCTGCCCGTCGCCAAGCAACCCGGCGACGAGGTCAGCGCTGGCACCGTCAACGCCCAGGGCACCCTGACGTACCGAGCCACCCACATCGGTGCCGACAGCCGCCTGGGGCGTATCGTCGAACAGGTCGCCAAGGCCCAGAACTCGCGCCCTCCCATCGGTGCGCTCGCCGACCGCATCGCGGCCGTGTTCGTGCCCGGCGTGCTGCTCATCGCCGTGCTGACCGCCCTGGTATGGTTCAACCTGGGACCCGAGCCGCGCCTGATCCACATGCTGGTCACCGCCACCACCGTGCTGATCATCGCCTGCCCCTGCGCCCTGGGCCTGGCGACGCCGATGTCGACGATGATCGGTGTGGGCAAGGCCGCCGAACACGGCATCCTGGTGCGTGACGGCGATGCCCTGCAGACCGCCAGCCGCCTGACCACGCTCGTGGTCGACAAGACCGGCACGCTGACCGAAGGGCGCCCACGGGTCACCGATACCGAGTGGCTCGAGGGCGACGCCGCCGAGGGCATGGCACTCGTCGCGGCGCTGGAGCGCGGCTCCGAGCATCCGCTGGCCAAGGCCCTGCTCGAGCATGCCCAGCAGACGCTGGGCGACAAGCAGCTGCCCGAGGTGCACGACTTCCAGGCGCTGAGCGGGCGCGGCGTCGTCGCGACGCATGCCTCGGGGCACCGGCTACGCCTGGGCAACGCCGCCCTGATGCGCGATGGCAACGTCGCACTGGGCGATGCCGAGCATCACGGGGCTGCTCTGGAAGCACGCGCCCGCACGCCGCTGTACCTGGCCCGGGACGAACGGGTGCTGGCGGTCTTCGGCATCAGCGATCCCTTGCGTGACGACAGCCGCGAGGCCATCGAGCGGCTGCGCGGGGACGGCATCGAGGTGGTCATGCTCACCGGCGACAACGCGCATACCGCCGCCGCCGTGGCGCATGAGCTGGGCATCGAGCGCTTCGACGCCGAACTGATGCCAGAAGACAAGCGCGACGCCGTCGCCCGGCTGCAGCGCGAGGGCCATGTCGTGGGCATGACCGGCGATGGCATCAACGACGCGCCGGCCCTGGCCCAGGCCGATGTGGGCTTCGCCATCGGCCAGGGCACCGACGTGGCGATCGAGTCGGCCGGCATCACGCTGATGCGCAACTCCCTGCATGGCGTGGCCGACGCCATCGAGATCAGCCGCGTGACCCTGCGCAACATCAAGCAGAACCTGTGGGGGGCCTTCGGCTACAACGGGCTGGGGATTCCCATTGCCGCCGGCGTCTTCTATCCGCTGACCGGCATGCTGCTGTCCCCGGTGGTGGCCGCCGTCGCCATGTCGCTGTCCTCGGTCACCGTGGTCAGCAATGCCAATAGGCTGCGACTGTTCAAGCCCTCGACACGCCCGTCCAGGGCACCCGCATCCGAGCATCATCGGGAGGCCGCATGAGCATCTTCGTCAATCTGATCGGCATCGCGCTGATGGCAGGCATCGTCTGGTGGTTCTGGGTGGCGCGTTGAGCGCCGCCGCTCACACGCCTAGGCTGTAAGAAAATGCCAACGCAGGAGGCAGCATGCCCAGGCTACGCGGCGTTCTCGAAACCGCACTCTACGTCACCGACATGGCGCGGGCACGCGCCTTCTTCGAGGACGTGATGACTCTCACCCCCTTTACCGCCGATCACCGTTTCACCGCCTACGCGGCCGGCCCGGGCAGCGTGCTGCTGCTCTTTCAGCAAGGCAGTACGCAGGAGACCGTGACCCTTCCGCAGGGCATGGGCACCATCCCGCCCCACGACGGGACCGGGCGCGTGCATCTGGCGCTGGCCATCGACCGCGATGAGCTGGGGGATTGGGAAGCCCAACTCGCCGCCCACGACATTCCCATCGAGGGGCGCACGCATTGGCCGAAAGGCGGCGAGAGCCTCTACTTCCGCGATCCCGACGAGCATCTGCTGGAGCTGGCGACCCCCGGCGTCTGGCCGAACTATTAAGCATCGAAGGAAGCTGGGAGACACTGTATCCAGGTCGAGAGCGCAGCAGCGGTTCAGCGTACCGGCTCGGCGTGCTCGATCATCAACTGCAACGACTCACGCCCTTTCCAGCGGTTGCGTGCCAGCTTGTAGGCACAGTGCAGGCGGTCGCCAGGTCCGAATGCCGGGACTTCACCGGGCGTCAGGGCGCGAAACCAGATCGCGCGATGACTGACCGGCCCCATCGACAGCTCCAGCATCAGGTGGTTGCCATCGGCGCCCACGGCGCGAAGCTGTTCGATGCGGAATTCGCCCTCGAACAACGGCGCGTCGAATTCCCGGCCGTAGGGGGCCAGGCGCGCCAGCTCATCCACCGAGGCCAGCGACAGCTGCGCCGGCTCCAGGGCACCATCGGTGAGCACGTAGGGAAACAGGTCACGGCCACCGAGTTGTTCCTCGACCGCCGTGAGGAAGGCATCGCGGAACGCCGCCAGCCGCTCGCGCGGCACGCCGACCCCTGCCGCACCACGATGCCCCCCGAAGCGCGGCAGCGCCTCGGGGGCCAGCTCGTGCGCGCGCTGCAATGCATCGCGCAGATGCAGCCCCTCGATGGAGCGCCCCGAACCGGTCAACATCCCCGCCGCGGCGGCGGGCGTGAGGACCAGCGTGGGACGCCCGAACGCCTGGACCAGGCGCGAGGCGACGATGCCCTGTACGCCGGCATGACCGTCCTCCAGGAAGACCACGATGGCCGAGGCCCCCTCGGCCAGGGCCTCGAGGGCCAGGCTGCGGGCACGTTCGACCATGTCCGACTCGATGGCCTTGCGCGACTGGTTGTCGGTATCCAGCACCTCGAGATGACGCCGCGCCGTGGCGTCATCGGCGGCCAGCATGAAATGCAGCGCCGCGTAGGGGTCGTCGAGACGCGAGCGGGCGTTGATGCGCGGGCCCATCTGAAAGGCCAGGGTCTCGGCATCGAAAGGCACGCTGTCCGTCCCCAGGCGTTCGGCCATGACGCGCCAGCAGGCGGCTTCCATGCGGTTGATCAATGTCAGCCCGTGACTGACCACCGCCCGGTTGGCCGGGCTACCGCCCAGCGACACGCAATCCGCCACGGTGCCGAGTGCCACGTACGACAGCCATGGCGACAGCTTGGGAGTCGAGGGCGAGGCCACGCCCTGCTCGATGAGCACCGAGCGCGTCAGTGACATGGTCAGCCACGCCACCATGCAGCCGGCGATGGTCGGGTCGGGGTAATCGCAGTCGGTACGCGTGGGGTTGACCGTGGCATAGGCGGAAGCCGGCGGTCCCGAAGCCGGCAAGGCGTGATGATCGGTGACCACGACGTCGAGCCCGGCCTCGCGAAGGCGCGCGATACGCGGCTCGTCGGAGCTGCCGCAGTCGGCGGTGATCACCAGGCTGGGACGCGGCGACAGCGCCAACGTCCGCTCCACCAGCGGCAGGCTGATGCCATAGCCATCGAAGATCCGGTGCCCGATCAGGCTGTGCAGCTTGTGCAGGGGCACGCCGAACCGCTCGTTGAGCGTGCGCAGGATCACCACGTGCGAGGTAATTCCGTCGACATCGTAGTCGGTGAGAATACCGATGTGCTCGCCCTCGGCCACCGCTTGGGCGATGCGCTCAGCGGCGCGACGCGCATCCTGCAGACGCTCGGGGTGGGTCAGATAGCGCAGGCTGGGATCGACCAGCGGCGCGATATCGCCCGCATAGGCGTTCAGACGTCCGGCCAGCACCCGTGCCTGAAGCTCGCTGAGGCCTGCCGCCTGCGCGCGGCGATAGACGCCCTCGTCACGCGGACGGGGCAGCATGCGACGGCGCAGGAGACCCTCAAGGTCGACCTCGGCTACGGACACGGTCAAGCTCCTCGGAAAACGGCGGGTGGCAATGCACGACGCCGGGTCATCCCCGGCGTCGTGAGGTTCAGCGGCGCTGTGCGGCGACGAAGGCCTGCACGGCTTCCAGGTCGGCCGGCAGTACCTGGTAGCGCTCCTCGCGCTCCAGCAAGCCATCCATGTGAGACGGCAGCGGCACTTCGTCGATGCCCGCCTTGAACACGGCATCGGCGAACTTGGCCGGATGCGCGGTCGCCAGGGTGATCACCGGGGTGACCTCGTCGGCACGCACGCGCTCGGCCGCGCGGTACCCGGTGGCGGTGTGCGGATCGAGCAGTTCCTTGGTGCGGGCATGCGCTTCGCGAATCACCTCGAGGATGGTCGCGTCGTCGACGCTGAAGCTGGAGAACTGCTCGCGCAGTCGCGCCAGGGGCGCCTCGGCAAGCACCGTGGGTTCGTGCTGGAATCGCTCGAGCAGGTCACGCACCGCCGCGCCGTCGCGATCATAGGCCTCGAACAGCAGGCGCTCGAAATTCGACGACACGACGATATCCATCGACGGCGCCAGCGTCGCCTTGAGCGCCTGCTTGGAGAAGTCGTTGGCGGCCAGGGTGCGATGCAGGATGTCGTTGGCGTTGGTGGCGACGATGAACTGCTTGACCGGCAACCCCATGCGCGATGCCACGTAGCCGGCGAAGACATTGCCGAAGTTGGCGGACGGCACGCAGAAGCTCACCTCGCGGCGCGGCGCGCCCAACGCCACGGCAGAAGCCACGTAGTAGACCACCTGCGCCATGATGCGCGCCCAGTTGATGGAGTTCACCGCCACCAGGCGCGTGCCCTTCAAGAAACGCTGGTCGGCGAAGCTCGCCTTGACCATCGCCTGGGCGTCATCGAAGTTGCCCTCGATGGCGATGTTGAAGACGTTGTCGGCAAGCACGGTGGTCATCTGCCGGCGCTGGACCTCGGACACCCGGTTGTGCGGATGCAGGATGAAGATGTCCAGATTGTCGCAATGCCGGCAGCCTTCGATCGCCGCCGAGCCGGTATCCCCGGACGTGGCACCCATGATCACCGCGCGCTCGCCACGCTTGGCCAGGAAGTGATCGAGGATGCGTCCCAGCAGCTGCAGGGCGACGTCCTTGAACGCCAGGGTCGGGCCATGGAACAGCTCGAGCAGGAAATGATTGCTCGACAGCTGGTTGAGGGGCACCACCGCTTCGTGGCTGAAGGTCGCGTAGGCGTCTTCCACCAGGTGCCGGAAGGTCGCGTCATCGATCTCCCCGCCCACGAACGGCTTCATCACCCGGAACGCGATCTCGGCATAGGACAGCCCGGCCATCGCCTCGAGCTCCGCCTGCGAGAAGGTGGGGATCGTTTCCGGCACGTACAGGCCACCGTCGGCGGCCATGCCGGTCAGCACGACATCCTCGAAACTCAGCGCCGGCGCCTCGCCGCGCGTACTGATATAGCGCATGCTTCACTCCATGAGTGGCGAGCGGCGATGCCGGACCGCGAGCGAATATGCTCGCGGCCCGAGGCTCGCGGCTCGAAGCTTGGATTATTCGTTCTCGTCGAGCGACTCGACCCGGATGCGGTTCACCGGTCCGGCGATATCGGCCAGCGACTCGAGCTGGCGGATCGCCTCGTTCATGTGCTGCTCGCGCGTGCGATGCGTCATCAGGATGATGGGGACCAGTTCTCCCTCGATGGCCTCCTTCTGGATGATCGCCTCGATGGAGATCCCCTGCTCGGAGAGAATCGTCGCCACCCGTGCCAGCACGCCCGGGCGGTCCACCGCCAGCAGACGCAGGTAATAGGCGGTGACGATGTCTTCCATGGGCAGGATCGGCAACGAACCATCGGCTTCGTCGATGCCGCTGAAGGCCAGGTACGGCACGCGGTAATGATGCTCGGTGGTGATGTCGCGGGCCACGTCGAGCAGGTCGGCGACCACCGCCGAGGCCGTGGGTTCGGCTCCTGCGCCGGCACCATAGTACAGGGTCGGTCCCACGGCATCGCCCATCACGGCAATGGCGTTCTTCACGCCATGCACGCTGGCCAGCAGACGTTCCTTGGGAATCAACGTCGGGTGCACGCGCAGCTCGAGGCCATTGTCGGTGCGCTTGGAAATCCCCAGGTGCTTGATGACGTAACCCAGCTGGTCGGCCTGCTCGACATCCTCGGCGGTGACCCGAGAAATGCCTTCGGTGTAGGCCTTGTCGAACTGCAGCGGCACACCGAAGGCGATCGAGGCGAGAATCGTCAGCTTGTGCGCGGCGTCGATGCCTTCGACGTCGAAGGTGGGATCGCTCTCGGCATAGCCCAGGGCCTGCGCTTCGGCGAGCACGTCGTCGAAGGCACGGCCCTCGTCGCGCATGTGAGTGAGAATGTAGTTGCCGGTACCGTTGATGATGCCGGCCAGCCACTGGATGCGGTTGGCACCCAGCCCCTCGCGCAGGGACTTGATCACCGGAATGCCGCCCGCCACGGCCGCCTCGAAGGCCACGATCACGCCCTTTTCGTGCGCCGCCTGGAAGATCTCGTTGCCGTGAACCGCGATCAGTGCCTTGTTGGCGGTGACCACGTGCTTGCCATGCTCGATGGCGGTCATCACCAGTTCGCGTGCCACGTCATAGCCGCCGATCAGTTCGACCAGCACATCGACATCCGGGTTGCGGGCCACTTCGAAGACGTCACGGGTGACCTTGACCCCGGCGGTCTCGCATTGCGGGTTGTCGCGACGCGCGCCAACCTGCTCGACCACGATCGGCCGGCTGGCGCGACGCGCGATGTCGTCCGCGTTGCGCGTCAACACATTGAAGGTACCGCCACCCACGGTCCCTAGCCCACAGATACCTACTCTCACCGGTTTCAACGTCACGCTCCCCTTGTTCAGTGTATGTGTCCAGCGGCCTCCGGCACCGGGCCGGAGGCGGAATCGTCTTGTCGTTCGTCGTTCACTCGTCGATGCCCAGCATCGCGGCCAGCCGCTCCGGCGGCACGTATCCCGGCAGCATGCGGCCATCCGGCAGCACGATGGCGGGCGTGCCCTGAATGCCCAGCTCGATGCCCAGGGCATGCTGCTCGGCCACCGGCGCATCGCACTGCGCCGCGGAGGTCGGTGCGTCGTCGCCGCGCATGGCGGCACTCAATGCCTCGCTGGCATTGTCGGCACACCAGGCGTGGCGCATCACCCGCGCCGCCTCGGAGTCGACACCGGCACGCGGGAAGGCCAGATAGTCTACCTCGATTCCCATCTGATTGAGACGGGGTACGGCTTCATGCAGCTTCTGGCAATAAGGGCACGAGGTATCGGTGAACACGGTCACGCGTGCCTTGACCTCGCCGGCGGGCTTGTAAATCACGCGTTGCTCGTCGGGAATCGCATCGAGCCGCTCGACCCGGCGCTCGTTGGCGGCACGCTCGGTGAGGTTGATCATCTGCCCATCGCGGTTTCGATAGAGGTCGCCGACCACCATGTACTCGCCATTCGCATCGGTATAGAGAGTCTGACCACCCTTGAGATGCACCTCATAGAGCCCCGACAGTGGTGAATCATCGATCGAGATCACCGGCAGCGGCTGGCCATTGTGGTTCAGCTTGTCGGCCAGCCCCTCGGGAGGAGCGGCGAGCGTCAGCGGTGCGATCAGGAGGGCCAGGGCACCTCCCAGGACGGACAACGGGACTCTTGGCATGATCAACCTCTGGGATGATGTTGGGCGTGCAGCGCTTCCAGCCGCGCCTGGGCCACTTGGGTATAGATTTGCGTGGTCGACAGGTCGCTATGACCCAGCAACATCTGTACGACACGCAAGTTGGCGCCATGATTCAACAGGTGCGTCGCGAACGCATGACGCAACGTATGCGGCGACAGCGGCTTGTCGATGCCCGCCGACACGGCATGTCGCTTGATGCGGTGCCAGAACGTCTGACGCGTCATGAAGCCATCGTGTCGGCCGGGAAACAAGGGCGGCCGGGTAGGATCCTGCATCAAGTCGCCGCGTCCCTGGCGCAAGTAGCGCGCCAGCCATGCGGTCGCCTCCTCGCCCAGCGGCACCAGGCGCTCCTTGTCGCCCTTGCCGAGCACGCGCAGCACTCCCTGGCGCAGATTGACCGCGTCCACCGTCAGGCCCACCAGCTCGGAAACGCGCAAGCCGCACCCATAGAGCACCTCGAGCATGGTGCGGTCCCGCAGACCCAGCGGCAGCTCGACATCGGGCGCCGCGAGCAGCCGTTCCACCTCGGCCTCGTCCAGGGTATCGGGCAATTTGGCGACGGCCCTGGGGGCACGTGCGTCGGCCAGCGGGTCGACGCTGACGTGCCCCTCGGCCAGCGCCCAACGGTAGAAACGCCGCAAGCAGGACAGCAGACGGGCCACCGAGCGAGGGTGGTAGTGCTCGCGACGCGCCGCCAGGAACGTCTCCAGCGCCTGTTCGTCGGGCGCCATCAGGCATGCGCCACGCGCCGCGAGATGCGCGAGCCAGGCATCCAGGTCACGCCGGTAGGCCGCCAGCGTATGCTGGCTCAACCCTCGCTCCAGCCATAACCCATCGAGAAAGGCATCGCGCCATTCGAGATCGTTCACCGTCTCCCTCCCCGGTACCGCCCACGGCCGCCCAATATGCAAGAACCCCGCGAGCCGCAGGCCCGCAGGGTTCTCGTCGAGCGCCCAACGGGGCGTTCGTGGCGCCTGGCCGGCGCCGAAAGCCGCTTATCGAGCCAGCTTTTCCTTGATGCGTGCGGACTTGCCGCTGCGCTCGCGGAGGTAGTACAGCTTGGCCTGGCGGACGTCACCGCGGCGCTTGACCTCGATGGAATCGACCAGCGGGCTGTACGTCTGGAACGTACGCTCGACGCCGACACCGTGAGAAATCTTGCGCACGGTGAAGGCGGAGTTGAGCCCGCGATTGCGCTTGCCGATCACCACGCCTTCGAAAGCCTGCAGGCGCTCGCGGTTGCCTTCGACGACCTTGACCTGAACGGTCACGGTGTCACCGGGGGCGAACTCGGGAACGTCCTTGCCCATCTGCTCGGTTTCGAGCGCCTGGATCACCTTGTTCTTGCTGCTCATGACTGACTCCTAACTGTTTGAATGACCGATGCTGCCTGAAGCGAGTTTCGGTCGTGATCCCGGCGTCGCGAAAACGCGGGAATCGACGTTGTGGGTGACGCGCGCCCCTCACTCTTCGAGGGGTCGTCGCTCCTCCGTCCTGCCGACGTTCTGGCTCGTGGCTTGTTCCGCGATGAACTCGTCGAGCAAGCGCTGCTGCTCACGGTCCAGAGCGCGACCCTCGAGCAACTCGGGCCGCCTGAGCCAGGTGCGTCCGAGGGACTGCTTCAGTCGCCAGCGGCGGATCGCCGCATGATTGCCACTGAGCAGGATATCCGGCACCTGGCGTCCGTCGATGGTTTCGGGACGCGTATAGTGCGGACAATCCAGCAGCCCCTCGCTGAAGGAATCCTCGAGTGCCGAATCGCCGTGGCCGAGCACCCCCGGCACCAGCCGGGACACCGCATCGACCATCACCATGGCCGGGAGCTCGCCGCCGCTCAGCACGTAGTCGCCGATCGACCATTCTTCGTCGATGTCGGCCTCGACGACTCGCTCGTCGATGCCTTCGTAGCGACCGGCGACGACGATCAGTGCCTCCAGATCGGCCAGCTCACGCACGCCGCGCTGGTCGAGCCGCCGCCCCTGGGGCGACAGATAGACCACCCGCGTGCGCGCCGGCGCACAGCCACGGCGTTCGGCGTCACGCCGCGCCTCGGCAATGGCGGGTCTCAGCGTCGCGACCTTCATCAGCATGCCGGGGCCACCGCCGTATGGGCGATCATCCACCGTGCGGTGCTTATCCGTGGCGTAATCCCGGGGATTCCAGAAATCCACCTCTAGCAACCCCTGGTCGACGGCACGCCCCGTTACGCCGTAACGGGTGATCGCCTCGAACATCTCCGGGAACAGGGAGACAACACCAATCCACACGGCTTCATCACTCGGCCAACGACACCGCCCGAAGCGGCGTCAGAATTCGGGATCCCAATCCACTATCATTCGCCCGGCGTCGAGATCCACTTGACGGATCACGTCGTCGGGCAGAAACGGCAACAGCCGTTCCCGCTCATCGAGACTCGCCTCGCTGGGCCGGATCACCAGTACATCGTTGGCGCCCGTCTCGAAGAGGTAGTTCACTTGCCCCAGGCATTCACCGTCCAGCGTCTCGACCCGCAGGCCTTCGAGCTGGTACCAGTAATAGTCTCCCGGCGCGAGCGCCGGCAACGCCTGCTTGGGCAGGAGAATGTCCGCGCCGGCCCATTGCTCGGCCAGTTCGCGGCTCGAGATGCCTTCCAGGCTGGCGACCAGCCCTTTGCCATGGGGGCGTCCCTGGCTCAGCTTGCACGCTCGGCGCTCGCCTCGCTTCGACAACACCCATTCGGCATGCTCGAAGATGCCCTCGATGGGGCTGGTGTACGAATACACCTTCAGCCACCCTTTCACGCCGTAGGGACTGGTCAGGCGGCCGAGCACCACGTGCTCGTCGTCTTGCGCCGTGTCGGCGCCACCGGTCTCGTGCGACATGTCGGGCAGCGCACTCACGCTTGCTGCTTGCGTGCTTCTTTCAGCAACTCGGCGACGCGATCGGAGACCTGCGCGCCCAGTTCCTGCCAATGCGCGGCACGCTCGAGATCGACGCGCAGACGCTCTTCCTGACCACGGGCCACCGGGTTGAAGAAGCCGATGCGCTCGATGAAGCGGCCGTCGCGAGACTTGCGCGAGTCGCTGACGGTCAGGTGATAGAAGGGACGCTTCTTGGCGCCACCACGGGCCAAACGGATGGTAACCATGCGCTAAAATCCTACGGTTGAAGTTTTACGTTACGCCACGGACTGTCGCGGCGGGCATACCCACCTGCGAAGACGCAGCATTCTACGGAAAAAGGCACGTATTGGAAACCTTTTTCCTTGACAAGCAGACGCCGCACTCAGCGGCGCGGAAAGCCGCCGGGACCACCACCCATGCCGGGGCCGCCCATTCCCGGGCCACCCATGCCGGGCCCGCCGGGGCCACCGCCCATGCCGGCCATCCCGCGCATCATTTTCTGCATGCCGCCTTTCTTGCCGACCTTCTTCATCATCTTCTGCATCTGCTTGTGCTGCTTGAGCAGACGATTGAGATCGGGCACCTGCAGCCCCGCCCCCGCCGCGATGCGGCGCTTGCGCGAGCCATTGATGATCTCCGGCTTGCGGCGCTCCTTCGGCGTCATCGAGTTGATCAGCGACTCGAGCTTGCCCAGTTCCTTCTCGGCACCGGGGCTTTGCGCGGCCTCGGCCATCTGCCCCATGCCCGGCAACTTGCCCATCAAGCCGCCCATGCCGCCCATCTTCTTGAGCTGCTGCAGCTGGTCACGGAAGTCCTCGAGATCGAAGCCGTCGCCCTTCTTGACCTTCTTGGCCAGCTTCGCCGCCTTGTCCTCGTCGACGCTGCGCTCGGCCTCCTCGATCAGCGACAGCATGTCGCCCATGCCGAGAATCCGCGACGCCACGCGATCCGGATGGAAGGGCTCCAGGGCGTCGACCTTCTCGCCCATGCCCATGAACTTGATCGGCTTGCCGGTGACGTGGCGCACGGAGAGCGCCGCCCCGCCACGCGCATCGCCGTCCGCCTTGGTGAGAATCACCCCGGTCAGCGGCAGCGCTTCGTGGAAGGCCTGGGCGGTGTTCGCCGCATCCTGGCCGGTCATCGCATCGACCACGAACAGCGTCTCGTCCGGCGTGGTCGCGCCATGCAGCGCCTGAATTTCTTCCATCATGGCCTGATCGACGGACAACCGGCCGGCGGTGTCCACGATCACGACGTCATGAAACTGGATTTTGGCGTGCTTGATCGCCGCCTGGGCAATCTCCACCGGCCGCTGCGCGCTGGTCGACGGGAAGAAGTCGACCTCCACCTCGTTGGCCAGCGTCTCGAGCTGATCGATGGCCGCGGGACGATAGACGTCGGCGGAGACCACCAGCACTTTTTTCTTTTCCCGCTCGCGCAGGAAGCGCGCCAGCTTGGCAACCGAGGTCGTCTTGCCCGCGCCCTGCAAGCCGGCCATCAGAATGACCGAGGGCGAACTCTTGAGCGACAACGCTTCGTTGGCTTCGCCCATGATCGCTTCCAGCTCCTGCTGGACGATCTTGACGAACTGCTGGCCCGGCGACAGGCTGCGGGAAACTTCCTGTCCCACGGCACGCTCGCGCACCCGCTCGACGAACGCCTTGACCACCGGCAGGGCCACATCGGCCTCCAGCAGTGCACGACGCACCTCGCGCAGGGTATCCTTGATGTTGTCCTCGGTCAGCTTGGCCTGACCGGTGATCGACTTGAGCGTGCCCGACAGGCGCTCGGTCAAACTTTCAAACATGGCGCTCTCCGGCAGGAATTGCCTAGGCATGAAACGGCGATTATACGCGTTCGTAGCGATGGTCTCCATGCACCCGTGGCAATGCCCGGACGACGCAGGGGATTCGCTATGGCGCGGGGATTCGCTATAGTAACGCTCCCGAGCCCACGTGGCACGGCCACAATGGGGTACTTCAATTTATCTTCGACGCCGACCGGCGCAGGGATTGGCCACCGATGCAGGCGCTGCCTTTTGCGATTCTCGCCATTGTCTGTTATCTCGCCGCAGGAGGCTGGCAAGCGCTGGCGCTCGCCAGGCGCGTGGCGCCCCGAGCGGCGCTCGTGCGCTCGCTGGGCCTGCTTGCGGTCAGCGCGCACGCCGTGGTCGTGGCCCACAGCGTCTTTCTCGGTCACGGGCTGCACCTGGGGCTTTTCGAGAGCGCGTCGCTGTTCAGCTGGCTGATCGCGGCGCTGTTGATCGCCGTCAGCCTGCTCAAGCCGTTATTGAGCGTCGGAGCCGGTCTCTTTCCACTGGCGGCGCTGACCCTGATCGCGCTGATGCTGTTCCCCAGCCACATGGTCGAGGCCAACGTCTCGCCCGGCATCGTCTTTCATATCCTGACGTCGAGCGTGGCCTCGGCATTGCTCAGCATCGCCGCCGTGCAAGCCATGCTGGTCGCGCTGCAAAATCACGCACTCAAGCGCCGGCATACGCGCGGCATCGTTCAGGTGCTGCCTGCCCTGACCAGCATGGAACGCCTGCTGTTCGAGCTGATCGGCGCCGGCCTGCTGCTGCTCACCGCGGCGATCGTCAGCGGCTTCATCTTCATCGACAACCTGTTCGCGCAGCATCTCGTGCACAAGACGGTGTTCTCGCTGGCCGCCTGGATGGTCTTCACCGGCCTGCTCATCGGGCGTCACTGGCTGGGCTGGCGCGGCGCGCGCGCCGTGCGCTGGACGCTGGGCGGCTGCCTGCTGCTGGTGCTCGGCTACTTCGGCACCAAGGTCGCACTGCAGCTCGTCTTCCACGACGTGTGATAGCCCAGAGGTCGCCTTGACACCCCCGGGGGGAATCCCTACAAACGATGTTGGCTTTCAAGCGAGGACCTCTCCACCTTGAGCGATGACATACCCTTGGGGCTGCTGCTGACGCTGCTGCTCGTGCTCATTTGCCTATCCGCCTTCTTCTCCAGTTCGGAAACCGGGATGATGTCGATCAACCGCTACCGCCTGTCGCATCAGGCCAATAGCGGCGAGCGCGCGGCCAAGCGCGTGCTGCGACTGCTCAGTCGCCCCGACCGCCTCATCGGCGTCATCCTCATCGGCAACAACTTCGTCAACAATCTCGCGGCGTCGATTGCCACGATCATCGCCATTCACTTCTTCGGCGATGTCTCCGGGCCGGCCATCGCCACGGCGGCGTTGACCATCGTGATCCTGATCTTCGCCGAGGTCACGCCCAAGACCTTCGCCGCCGTCAAGCCCGAACGCATCGCGTACCCCGCGTCGGTGGCCCTCGAACCGCTGCTCAAGCTGTTCTATCCGTTCGTGTGGCTGGTCAACGCCATTTCCAACGGCCTGCTGCGCCTGCTGGGCATCCGCGACATCGATGGCAGCGCCGACAACCTGACCCGCGACGAACTGCGTACGGTAGTGCACGAAGCCGGCACCATGATTCCACGTCGCCACCAGACGATGCTGCTGTCGATCCTCGACCTGGAGAACGTCACCGTCAACGACATCATGGTGCCGCGTCAGGAAATCGCCGGCATCGACCTCGACGACGACCTCGAGACGATTCTCGCCCAGATCCGCTCCAGCCAGCACACGCGGGTGCCGGTGTACAAAGGCGACATCAACAACATCATCGGCATTCTGCACTTGCGCAACGCCGCCCGTTTCCTCTCCAAGCCCGAGGTCACCAAGGCCGCCATCGTGCAGGAGGCCCGGGAGCCCTACTTCATTCCGGAATCGACCCCGCTGCACACGCAACTGCTCAACTTTCAGCAGCACAAGCGGCGCATCGGCATCGTGGTCGACGAATATGGCGACGTGGAAGGGCTGGCGACGCTGGAAGACATCCTCGAGGAGATCGTCGGCGAATTCACCACCGACGAAGCCGCCACCCATCGCGAGATCCACCCGCAGGACGACGGCAGCTACATCATCGAGGGCACGACCAACATTCGCGATATCAACAAGGTGCTCGCCTGGCAGTTGCCTACCGATGGGCCCAAGACCCTCAACGGCCTGATCCTCGAGCACCTGGAGGCCTTCCCCGACGCGCCCGCCTGCCTGCAGCTGGGCGCGATCCGCATGGAAATCCTGCAGATCAAGGACAACCTGATCACCTCGGCGCGGTGCTGGCAGTCCGCACGCCGCACCCGATCCCTGGGCTAGGCCACCCCGATCTCGGCCTCCGCCCTAGCCTTGAGCGCCACGACATGCCGCGTCATCTCGTCGCGTGTCGCCCGCTCCGCGGGAATGGGGTCGCCGAAGTACAGCGCCACGCGGGCCCGGAAACGGCGCGGCCACTTGGTCAGCGCCTTGCCGCCACGGTTCGAGGTCCATGACCCCCACAGGCCGGCCAGACCGGCAGGCACCACGGGGACCGGGTCGCGGGCCAGGATGATGTCGATGCCGCGCCGGAACCGATGCACCTTGCCATCGGGCGTCAGCCGCCCTTCCGGAAACAGCATGACGACCTCGCCCTGGCGCAGGGCATGGCTCACCTCGTCCAGGGCCCGGCGCACGCCGCCCGGGTCGCAGCGCTCCGAATCCACCGGAATCGCACCGGCGATGCGGAAGAACCAGTTGAGCCAGCGGGACTCGTAGATCGGGCGATCCATCAAGAACCGCAGCGGACGCGGACAACCGCCACCCAGGATCAATGCGTCCATGAAGCTGACATGGTTGCACACCACGAGCGCCGCGCCCCGGGCGGGGACGGCCTGGCGCCCGCGAAAGCGCAGCCGGTAGAGCACACGGATCAGCACGAAGATCGACAGGCGCAGCACGGGGCGTGGCACGCAGCACAAGATCGCCGCCGCCAGGGTCAGCGAGATTGCCGAAAGCGCCAGCATGAAGGCGTTGAGCGACGCACCGACCAGGGTCAGCATCACCACCCCGAAGGCCGCCGCCAGCACCATGAACAAGGCATTGAGGATATTGTTGGCGGCGATCATGCGAGCACGATGGTCATCGCGGCTTTCCAGCTGGATCAGCGTGTACAGCGGGACGATGTAGAGGCCACCGCCCAGGCCGATCGCCGCGAGATCGAGCATCTGGTGCCAGAATGCCGGCACCAGGCTCAAGGCCGCCAGGCCCGAGTCGTTGCCCGCCAGCGGCTGGCTCAGCCCCAGGTCCAGCCCGGCCAGACCAAAGATCATGGCCCCCGCCGGTACCAGACCGACTTCCAGTCGCCCGGCCGACAGGCGCGCACACAGCAGCGCACCGGCCCCCACCCCGAGCGCGAATGCCGCCAGCAAGGCGCTGACGACGGCCTCGTTGCCGTGCACGACATCCCGCGTCCAGGCCGGCAGCTGCGTCAGGTAACAGGCCCCCAGGAACCAGAACAGGCTGATACCCAGCAAGGCACGAAACACTCGCGGCTCGCGCCAGGCATCGCGCATGACCTCGCACGCTCCGCGCCAGGGTCGCCACTGGATCGCTCCTTCCTGACTGGAGGGGGCACTGGGCACCCACAGGCTGGCAAGGCAGCCGAGCAACGCCAGCGACACCAGGGTGACGGCGATCGCGCCACGCGCCCAGGCGCCGTCCAGGGCGGCCAGCAGGCCGGCCAGCAGCGTTCCCAGCAATATCGACAGGAAGGTGCCCAGACTGACCCAGGCATTGCCCTTGACCAGCTCGGTCGCCGACAGATGCTGCGGCAGGATGGCGTACTTGACCGGGCCGAAGAGCGCCGACTGGGTGCCCATCATGAACAGCAGCGCCAGCAGCAGGAGATAGGCCTCGTACCACACGGCGGCGGCCGCCACGCACATGGTGACGAGCTCGAGCAGCTTGAGGCGACGAATCAGGCGCTGCTTGTCGAGACGGTCGGCCAGCAGGCCGCCCCACGCGGAAAACAGCAGGAAGGGCAGAATGAAAAGGCCTGCAGCAAGGTTGTTGAGCAGCCCCGTGTCCCAGCCGTAACGCGGCACGGCCACGAAGGTGAGCAGCAGCAGCAGCACGTTCTTGAAGACATTGTCGTTGAACGCGCCCAGAGCCTGGGTCCAGAAGAAGGGAGCGAAACGCCGTTGGGTAAGCAGTTGCGGGATCACGGCTCTCTCGGACCGTACTTGAGCCCCATCAAGGTAGTGGTCAGCAATTGATCGAGCAGCGCCGTGACCTCCAGCGACTGCCCCTGCCAGACTCCCAGGCGCTCGCTGAGGCCCAGTTGCACCAGACCATGCACGCTGCCCCACAGGGTGCGCGCCATGCGTCGGGCCTCGAGCTCGCCCATGCGGGGCTGGTACTCGGTCAGGGCCGCCTCGACACGCACGAACAGCCCTTCGATCATGTCGTTCTGGCGCTGATCCAGTTCGCCTTCCTGAGCCAGCGGATAGTCGAACAGCATCTGCCAGCGGTAGGGCTCGTGCTGCGCGTACATCCAGTACGCGGTGGCCAGCGCCTTGAGACGCGGCTCGGGGTCGGTGCCCTCGAGCCCTTCCATGGCCGCCCGCAAACGTCCCAGCGTCTCGACGTTGACGTATTGCAGCAGGTTGCCGAAGCTGCCGTAGAGCTTGAGCAAGGTGCTCGGCGCGCATCCCACTTCGCGCGCCAGGGAGCGCAACGACAGCGTATGCACGGGATTATCGCGCAGCCAGGCGTCACACACCGCCATGACCTGGCCATGCAGCACCTCGGGTGCATGCTGTCTGGGACGAGCCATCGGATTCCTCATGATGAGCAGGCGCGATCTCGTCTCCCGTCGAGTGCAAGAGTTCGAGCCGCGCATGGTCGAACAGCGTTTCCCCCAGCATATCGGGAACGCACGCAAACGCAAGTCACAAGCTTGCCGGATATCAAAAGCAGCGCTGGCAAGCCCCCGTCGGCTTGGCTTACCCTGACGCGCCCAACCGCGAGGAGAGCGCATGGCCGGCCGTCTCTATATCAAGCCCTGGACAACGCCGCCGCTCGACGCATTGCGTCAGGAGGTCACGCCGATCGTGGGGCCCAATCTGGCGCCGCGCCGTCCCCTGTCGATCATTCGACATGGGCAGGGCGAGGCGCATTGGGCCACGGCATTCTGGGGGCTGACACCGCCCTGGCTCAAGGTGCTGGACCATGCCCCCCACTGCGCACGCGCCGAGTCGCTCGAACAACGCCCCATGTTCCGCGAGGCGTTCCAGGCACGTCGCTGCCTGATCCCGGTCGCCGGGGTCTATGTATGGAAGCCGCAGCCACGCATGAAACAGCCGTTCCTGGTCACTCGCGTCGATCGTGCACCGCTGTTGCTGGCCGGGGTCTGGTGCCGTTACCACACCACGCTGACCGAATTCACGGATTCCGCGGCCCTGGTCACGGTCCCCGCCAACCTCATGCTGACGCCCTTGAGCGACCGCTTTCCGGCAGTCATCGACGCCCGGGATGCGCCCCGCTGGCTAGACCCCGCGACGCCGCTCGATGACGCGCGTGCCATGCTCACTCCCGCGCCCTTGGAACTGTTGGGCGCTTTTCCTGTATCAAGACGTGTCAACGATCCATCGCACCAGGATTGGGCCTGCGGTCATCCCACCGGTCCGATGACCTACTGGCATCACTGAACAAGGAGCCATCATCGTGCTTTCATCCCGTTCCCGTGCCGGCCGCTGGCTGCTCGGCATGTGCCTTTTTCTCCTCGCCGTCTCTCAGACGGCGTACGCCAGCGACCCGGTGGCCAAGGTCGTCGATCCCATCGCCAGCCCCAACGATGCGCGCGACTACCGGGCGCTGACGCTCGATAACGGCCTCGAGATCCTGCTGGTCAGCGACCCGGAAGCCGACGAGGCCGCCGCCGCCATGAACGTGGACGTCGGCAGCAGCGACGATCCCGACGCCACGCCCGGCCTGGCACACTTTCTCGAGCACATGCTGTTTCTCGGCACCGACCGTTATCCCGAGGCCGATGCCTATCAGAATTTCATTTCGGCGCACGGCGGCGACCACAACGCCTTCACCGCCTCACGCGATACCAATTACTACTTCGACATCGAACCGACGGCCCTGCCCGAAGCCCTGGACCGTTTCAGTCGCTTCTTCGTCGCCCCGCGCTTCAACCCCGAGTATGTCGAGCGCGAGCGCAACGCCGTGCACTCCGAATACCAGGCCCGCCTGCGCGACGACGGGCGCCGCATCAACGAAGCCACCGATCGCGCCCTCAACCCCGAACACCCGGCGACGAGGTTTGCAGTAGGCAGCCTGGAGACGCTCCAGGGCGGGGAGCGCTCACTGCGCGAGAAACTGATCGACTTCTACGAATCCCACTACGGGGCCAATGTCATGCACTTGACGGTCATCGGCCCCCAGTCTCTCGACACCCTCGAGTCCATGGTCCGCGATCGCTTTGCCGAGATTCCCGATCGAGGCCTGACACGCACCGCGATCGAGACACCCCTGGTCACCGACGCCGAGCTTCCTGCCCGCCTGGCGGTCAAGAGCCTGTCCCGGGACCGGGAGGTTCGCTTTTTGTTCCCGATTCCCGACCCGCAGCAGGACTACCGCACCAAGCCTGCCGAGTACCTGGCCAATCTACTCGGCCACGAAGGCGAGGGCAGCCTGCTGGCGGCCCTGCGCCGCGAAGGGTGGGCCGATGGCCTCTCGGCGGGTACCACGAACGGCGACGGCCGGCATGCCTTGTTCGCCGTCTCGATCAGCCTCACGCCGGAAGGCGCCAAGCATCTCTCGCGCATTCAGGCCAGCCTGTTCGACCAGATCGAGCGCATCCGCGAGCAAGGGCTCCAGGCCTGGCGTTACGACGAGCAGGCCCGCCTCAATGAGCAGGCCTTTCGCTTCCAGCAACGTGGCGAGCCGATCGAGCAGGCGAGCCAGCTGGCCATGCGCCTGGCCCACGTGCCGCTCGAGGATGTGCAGTACGCTCCCTACCGCATGGACGGATTCGACGCCGCCCGCATTCGCGACTATCTGGCCGACATGACGCCCGCGCACCTGTTGCGCGTGTACAGCGGGCCGGACGTGGAGGGCGAGACCACCTCGCCCTACTTCGACGCCCCCTATACGCTGACCCGGGTCGAGACCTGGCCGGAGGCCAGCGCCCTGGACGGCCTCGAGCTCCCTTCACGCAATCCTTTCATCGCCGAGGACCTCGAGGTGCACGCCTTGAGCGGCGATCGGCCCCAGGCCATCGTCGACGCACCCAGCGTCGAACTCTGGCACCTGGCCAACGACCGCTTCGGCACACCACGCGTGGAGTGGCGCTTCAGCCTGCAGTCTCCCGACACCTCCGCCAGCGCCCGCAATGCCGCCCTGACGCGACTGCTCGCGGGCTGGATCACCGACAGCCTCAATGCACGCTTCTACCCCGCTCGCCTGGCCGGACAATCCTTCGATGCCTATGCCCACGCACGGGGCATCACGCTGACCTTCTCCGGCTGGCGCGACCGTCAGTCAAGGTTGATGAACGATGTCGTCGAACGCCTGAAACGAGGCGACATCAGCGAGGCGAGTTTCTCGCGCGTCAAGTACCGGCTGTCGCAGCAGTGGCGCAACGCCGCCCAGGCGCCTCTTCACCAGCAGATGTACCGGTCGCTCGGCGAAGCGCTGCTGCGTCCCCAATGGTCGACATCGGCGATGCTCGACGCCTTGTCGTCCCTCGACGTCGAGGATCTGCGCGACTACCGTGCCACGTTCCTCGGCGACCTCTACGTGCAGGCCATGGCGGTGGGCAACCTGAGCGACGAACTGGCGCGTCGCGAGGGACTGCAGATCGCCAACGCCCTCGCCCCTCGTCTGCATGCCGAGGACATACCGCCCCTGGCGCCGCTGGCGATCCCCGAGACGCCGCCGACCCTGCACCCCCGCAGCACGCGCAACGACGCCGCCGTACTGCGCTATCTGCAAGGCCCCGACCGCAGCCTGGAAAGCCAGGCTCGGCTGGCGGTCATCGGCAAGCTGATCGAGGCACCGTTCTACACCCGATTGCGCACCGAGGAGCAACTGGGCTATATCGTCACGGCCGGCTACTCCCCGATACTGGATGCGCCAGGCCTGGCCATGCTGGTGCAGTCCCCCGACACCGGAAAACAGCGCATCGCCCAGCGCATGGAGGCCTTCCTGGAGGACTTCGACGCGCGCATGGCCTCCCTCGACGACAGTGCCCTCGCGCCCTATCGCGCGGCCGTCAGCAGCCGCTTGCGGGAGCGTGACAATAGCCTGGGCGAACTGACCGACCGGCTCTGGCAGACGCTGGCCTTCGCCGAGCCGGACTTCGCGCGCCGCGACAAACTGGCCGACACGGTCGACGCCCTGGACGCCGAAGCGGTGCGTCAGGCCTGGCAGCGTCTGCGTCGCTCGCAGCCGCTCACGGTCAACTACGACGCTCGGACCACTGCCAGCGACATCCCGTCCCTCGTCGACACCTTCCGTCCCCTGCCGGCAACGCGGGACTGAGCGTACGCGGCTCGAAACGACATGCGCCCGGGCCTGATGTGGCCCGGGCGCATGTCGTCATGACGTGAGCGTCGCATCGCGACGAAATCGTGTCAGCCGAACGCCTGCGGCGGCATCATCGCCTCGACGTGCATGACCAGCTCTTCGAGCACCTGGCGCTGCGCGTCGTCCAGCGGCACCTGGTTGAGACGTTCGATCTCGCGCGCGAACCCCGTCAACGTCAGGCTGGCCACCTCGGCGTCGTTCATGCGCGCCCAGCGATAGGCCTCCCACTGCGCCTGCTCCTCGCTGCTCAGGGTGTCGGGATAGTTGCGCGCGCGCAGACGAAACAGCATTTCCTCCAGACGCGGATCCTGAAAGGCGAAGCTCGCCTCGGCCAGGTCCCAGGCCGGCATCTCGCGTGCGCGCTGCATCTCGCGCCGGTCCGCGGGCGAGAAAAAGCCCCCCGAATACAGCATCAGATCCGGGTCGCTGGGTGGTGCTCCGGGGCCCTCGGCGAATACTTCGGCAGCCTTGGCCGCCACGTCCGGCGCCGCCTGGAGCTGCTTCCAGTGGCGGCGGCAGGCTGCCATGTCCAGGCCCAGCCGGGCCACGAGGGCACCGTATTCGCCCCGCTGCGGACCATCGACGTCCTTGAGCGAGGCCGCCGGCATAATCACCGGACTCTTGTTGATGTGAATCACCTTGAGAGGAATGCGCGCCTCGCCCTCGGCCAGCTCATCGGCACTGGCGAACACCCGCTCGCGGATCTGCGCCGCCTCCATCGACAGCAGCGGCGAGGGATCCACCGACAGGTCATAGACGATCACCCCGTTGGGATTGCTGGGATGCTCGGCGAGCGGCACCACCAGGGCACTGCAGCCACGACTGGCGGGGTAACGCCGCGACACGTGCAGCATCGGCTTGCGCGCCTGGATGTCCAGCATCCTGGCCACCGTGCGCTTGTCGCGCAGCTTGAGCAGGTACTCGAACAACTGGGCGTTGCGGGCCTTGAGCAGACGCGCCAGCTCGATGGTCGCACGGACGTCGGCCAATGCATCGTGGGCACCGGCATGCTCGATGCCGTTGGCGGCGGTCAAGTCCTCGAGACGAAAGCTCGGCGCGCCGTCGTCGCGCGTCGGCCACTCGATGCCGTCGGGACGCAGGGCATGATAGGTACGCACCACATCGATCAGGTCCCATCGCGAGTTGCCGTTCTGCCATTCGCGCGAGTACGGATCGATGAAGTTGCGGTAGAAGAGATGACGGCTGACTTCGTCGTCGAAACGCAGCGTGTTGTAGCCCAGCGAGCAGGTGCCGGGGACGCTCATCTCGGCGTGGATGCGCGCGGCGAACTCGATCTCGGCCAGGCCACGACGGCGAGCCGCCTGGGGCGTGATGCCCGTGATCAGACAGGCCTGGGGATGAGGCAGGAAATCGTCCGCCGGCTTGCAATAGAACGTCATTGGTTCGCCGACGGGATTGAAGTCGCTGTCGGTGCGGATCGCGGCGAACTGCGCGGGGCGGTCGCGCCGAGGATCGGCACCGAAGGTCTCGTAATCATGCCAAAGAAAGGTCGGCTCGGTCTTGCCCTGCGCCATGGCCGCAGTCTCCCCCACTGCCAAAAGCGCTCAGCCTAGCATACCCGGCCGCCCGACTCAGCCGACGGGCTTTCACTCATCGCGCGGCAACGTGACGTTGAGCTCGAGCACCGAGCAATCGTTATCGCGGTCCAGACTGATGTTGATCGCATCCTGGTCCACCTGCACGTAGCGCCGAATCACCTCGAGCAGCTCTTTTTCCAGCATCGGCATGTAGTCGGGCTGATCGCGCTGTCCCCGCTGGTGCGCCACGATGATCTGAAGGCGCTCCTTGGCAACCGATGCCGACTTCTTGCGTTCGCGTTTCAGAAATTCGAGCAGTTTCACCGGCGGCCTCCTCCAAACATACGGGAGAGCAGTCCTTTCTTCTGGAATTCATGAAAGCGCAGCGGCACGTCTTCGCCGAGGAGCCGCGACACGGTGTCCGCATAGGCCTGACCCGCGTCGCTGTCCATGTCGTGCACCACGGGCACGCCCTGGTTGGACGCACGCAGCACCGCCTCGGATTCGGGGATCAGGCCCACCAGATTGATGGCCAGGATCTCGCGCACGTCGTCGAGCGTCAGCATGTCGCCCGAGGTCACGCGATTGGGGTCATAGCGGGTGATCAGCAAATGCTCCTTCACCGGCGGCTCGCTGCGTTCGGCGCGCCGCGTCTTGGACGCCAGCAAGCCCAGAATGCGGTCGGAATCGCGTACCGACGACACCTCGGGATTGGTCACCACGATGGCCTCGTCGGCGAAGTACATCGCCAACTGCGCACCGTGCTCGATACCCGCCGGCGAATCGCAGACGATGAAATCGTATTCCTGGGACAGGGCCTCGAGCACCTTTTCCACGCCATCGGCGGTCAGGGCCTCCTTGTCGCGCGTCTGAGACGCCGGCAGGATATGCAGGTTCTCGGTCCGCTTGTCGCGGATCAAGGCCTGGTTGAGGCCCGCCTCGCCCTGGATGACGTTGATCAGGTCATAGACCACGCGACGCTCGCACCCCATGATGAGGTCGAGGTTGCGAAGCCCCACGTCGAAATCGATCACGACGGTCTTGTTGCCACGCAGCGCCAGTCCCGTGGCGATGGCCGCTGCGCTGGTGGTTTTACCGACTCCGCCCTTGCCGGAGGTCACTACAATGATCTTGGCCAAGATGAGCTTCCTGTTGCTATTGAGTCGTTCGTACTAGCCATCCCCGCTGGCGCGACATGGCGCCCTGACATCCCGGCTAGCCGAGCGATGAAATGTTCAATTGGTCGTCGCGCAACTGTACCTGCACGGGCTGGCTCAACAGGCGCGGATCGATGTCTTCAAGGCGCTTGTAATTGCCGGCCAGCGACAGCAGCTCGGCGTGCAGTTCCTGGCAGAAGATACCCGCCTGACGATCGCCGTGAATGCCGCCGAGCGCCCGTCCGCGCAGCGGGCCATAGACATGCACGCTGCCGGCGGCGAGTACTTCGGCGCCGGGGTTGACCGCCCCCACGACGACCAGGTCGCCCTCGGGCGCGCTGATCTGCTGTCCCGAACGGACCGTGCCACGATAGATACGCCCCACGGTGGGCGACGCCGTCGCCTCGACCTCGGGAGACGGCGCGTCGGCGAGCGGCACTTCCTCCACCGCCCGTGGGCGCGCCTCCTGCGGCGGAAACCACCCCAGCCCCAGCGCCCAGGCGGACTGCTTCACGGGGTCGGTTCCGCCGCGCACCGCCACCGGCAGCAATTTATGCGCGCGGCACACGGCACAAATGCGCTCCAGCGCGAGATGCGGCTCATCGAGACGTTCTACGCTGAGGACCACCGGCGTATGTTGAAAGAACGCGGGCGACTGGCTCACCTTGCCGGCCAGTTGGGCGCGAATCTGCTCGGGGTCGGCGCTCGTCAGTTCCATGACCGTCATGGGCAGCATGCCACCCTTGAAGGTGAACGCCGATGCTGCCCGATCCATGTTGAGGCTCATGGCCGCACTCCACAGCTGATGTCTGGTGTAAGGATAAAGCTAAGCGAGGGTCGTGATGGCTGCAACTGATGATAAGACCAGCGCTACGCTGTTGTCAGGTGTCTCCACACACCGACGCCCTTGCCTTCGTCGTCTTTTCCCGGTATCGACGCGCATGCTTTGATAGGCTGTGGCAAACGATACTCAATCATACGACGTACTTCACTGACGTACTTTGCTAATATCGTAGCGAATGGGACGATAGGAGCGTCGTCGCATTCGCTTTGCCACGCATTCAATACGTCAAGAACAGGGATGCATGCCGGGTCATGTCTGGATTCTTCCGCCGTTTTTTCGCGCCACGCTGGCGACATCGCGACCCCCGCGTTCGCCACATGGCCATCGCCCAACTCGATAAGCGCAAGCCTGCCGACTACCAAGCCCTCGAACAATTGGCACGCGACGAGGATGCCACGGTCCGGCGCGAGGCACTCGCCCAGTTCGACGATCCCGCCTTGCTTCTTGCGTGGCTGGAGTCGCACGACAGTGCCGAACTCCGGGCCCGGCTCAGCCAGTTGCTGTGTGGCAGCGTCCCCGACGCTCCGCCCCTGAATCAGCGCCTCACCCTGGTCGACACGCTGGAAGACCATGACCTGCTCGTGACGCTCACCGAGGCGGGCGACAACCAGCAATTGCGCCTGGCCGCCCTGGCCCGGCTCGACGACGAAGCGGCCTTGATCCGCCAGGCCTGCGACAACGGCATCGCCGCGGTGCGTCACGCCGCCGCCGAACGCGTCACGAGCCACGCAGGACTGCAACGTCTGGCGCGCGAGGCGCGACGCGACAAGGCCGTCATCCGCCAGGCGCGCGAACGCCTGCAGCGCCTGCGGGCCGACGCCGAGGAAACCCAGGCCCAGCAAGCCGCCCGGCAACGCATTCTGGAGGCCCTGGAGGCACATGCACTGCATGCCTGGGAACCGCTCTACGGCGCCCGCTACCGCCACCTGATCCGCGAGTGGGAGGCACTCGGCGATACGCCCAGCGACGAGCAGGAGCGTCGTTTCCAGGAAGCCAGCCAGCGGTGCCACAAGACGCTCTCCGATCACGAGACCGAGGGACACGCCCAGCATCAGGCGCTGCAGCGGCAGGAAGAAGCCGCACATACCCGCGCCATCCTGGTCGAAGCCCTCGAGGACGCCGTTGCCAGCCTCGCCCAGGCCTCGAGCCTGACCCATCAGGACATCGACAGCCTGCGCGCTCAGCAGCGCCTGCATGGCGAGCGCTGGCTTGCGCTCTCCGATCACTATCCGCCGGATGACGACATCCAGGCCCGCTATGCCGCGGCACAAGCCGCCTGCCAGCGCGTCAACGATGCCTGGGATCGCGCCACGACCCATGCCAAGGCGCTCGAGGATGCCTTGCGCGACGATCATGCCGCCATCGACGCTTGCCTGGCACGCATCGACTGGCCCAACGATCTGCCGCCGACACCGCTGATTCAGGAGGCACGCCGGTTGCGTCAGGCCGAAACGGCCGACGGCGATGCGCCCGTCGACCTGGCGGCACTGCAGGAAGAGCTCGACGCACTCGAACATCACCTCGACCGCGGCACCCTGAAAACCGCCAGTCGCTCGTATCGACAATTGCGCCAGCGCCTCGACGCCCTGCCCAGAGCATCGCGCGGCGAGCTTGAAGCACGACTCAAGCGCCTCGGCGCGCGCCTGGCTGAGCTGCGCGATTGGCGAGGCTTCGTGGCGGGCCCCAAGCGCACCCAGCTCATCGACAGCATCGAGGCACTGGCCGAGGACGACACCCTGCCCGATGCCGACCGTGATCGCCGTCACCGGCAGTTGATCAAGGAGTGGGCGGCCCTCGGCGACGCCGCCGCCACCGCGGAGCTGTCGCAGCGCTTCCGGAGCGCATCGCAACGCATTCACGACGCGTTGGCCGACTGGTACCAACGCCGTGACGACGAACGCAAGCGCAATCTCGAAGCGCGCGAAGCGCTCTGCGAACAGCTGGAAGAGCTCATCGCGCATCCCGATTCCCGGGCCGACCCGGATATCCTGCGCCAGATCCGCGACCGCGCGCGGGAGCAGTGGCAACAGTTCTCTCCGGTGCCTCGCGAGCGGGCCAAGCCGCTCGGCCAACGCTTCGGCCGTGTACGTCACGAGCTGCAGGCGCTGATCGATCGCCGTGCCGGAGAAATCGGCGAGGCCAAGCGACAGTTGATCGCCGAGGCCGAAGCCCTGGTGGAAGCCGACATGCCCGCCACCCAACGCAGCGAAGATGCCAAGGCGCTGCAGGCGCGATGGCGCGCCCTGGGACGGGCCGCCAAGGGCGAGGAACAAATGCTGTGGCGCCAGTTCCGGGGGCTCTGCGATCGCATTTTTGCCGCACGCGAGGCCGAGCGTGAAAATCGCGCGCAACAAGCCCAGGCACGCCTGGACAGCATGCAGGCCCTGATCGATCGCTTCGATGCCTGGCAGCCCGAGCGGGCCAACGAGAGCGCCACGCTGGATGCAGGCATTCGCGAAGCCGAGGCGCTGGAGCCCCTGCCCGGTGGACGTCGCAGCGAAGGCATGCGCCGTCGCTGGCAGGGTATCGTGCGGACACGTCGGGAACGCCTCGTGCATTTGGCGCTCGCCGAACAGGCCGACCGTTGGCAGGTCTTGCGGCCCTTGGTCGACGCCCATGCCGCGGCGGACGCCAAGATGCTCCAGGGTGAAGACGCCGGGGACGTCGCCGCCCCCGAGGCCCTGCCGCGCGACTGGCAACAGGCCCATGCGGCGCGTAACGCATCACGCCGGGAAGGGACAACCGATACGGCAGAGCACCTGCTGGCGCGACTCGTCGTTCAGGTGGCGTTGCTCGCCGACGAACCGGTCGCGGCGGAGGACGAGCCACTACGCCTCGAGGTTCAGGTCGCGCGACTCAACAACGGCCTGGGACAGGCACCGCAACCCGATCAGGAACTCGCCGAGGTCTTGCGGCAGCTGTTGGCCACGGGCCCGGTGACGCCGACCGCCTGGACCACCCTGGTTGCGCGCTTCGACACGCTGTTCGACGCTCTCGCCCGTCGCGTGGCATCGCCCCCCCCCCGCCTCAGCCCATGAACTGCCCGCCGTTGATGTCGAGGTTGGCACCGGTGATGAACCCCGACTCACGATCGGCCAGGAACACCACCGCGCGGGCAATCTCCTCGGGCTTGCCGAAACGCTTGACCGGGATGGTTTCCCGGATCGACTCACGGATCTTCTCGGGAATTGACATGATCATGTCGGTGGCGATGTATCCCGGCGACAGGGTATTGACGGTGATTCCCTTGGTCGCCGTTTCCTGGGCCAACGCCATGGTCAAGCCATGCATGCCCGCCTTGGCGGCAGAGTAATTGGCCTGACCGAACTGGCCCTTGCGACCATTGATCGACGAGATGTTGACGATACGCCCATAGCCCGCCTCGAGCATGTCCTCGATCACGCAACGGCAGGTATTGAAGACGCTGTTGAGGTTGCAGTCGATGACCTCGCGCCACTGCTGGGGAGACATCTTCTTGAGCGTGCTGTCGCGCGTGATGCCGGCGCAGTTGACCAGCAGTTCGACGGGGCCGTATTGACGGCGAATGTCGTCGACGCCGGCATGACAGGCATCGAAGTCGGTCAGATTGATCCCTGCCAGGGCCAGGTTCTCGAAGCCTTCGTCGCGGCGTGCCGCCAGCCAGGCCTGGGCTTTTTCCCGATTGTGATAACTTGCCACGACGAAATAACCGGCCTCGGCCAGCGCCTGACAAATCGCGGTTCCAATGCCACCGGTACCGCCGGTGACCCACGCTACGGGTGCTGTCTGCGTCGTCATATCCATTCCCCAGGTAGTGTCGAAATGTGCCCGCCCCATGACGGAGCCACGTTGACTCGCCCCCTTGGCGCATGCCTCTCTTCAGTATGATCGAGTTTGGTCAGGCTGCACGCCCGAGTGAATCCGTGCTTGACCTATGCCATGAAAAACGTAGAATGCGCCTCAGCTGATGCGGGGTGGAGCAGCCTGGTAGCTCGTCGGGCTCATAACCCGAAGGTCGTCGGTTCAAATCCGGCCCCCGCTACCAAACAGACGAAAAGCGGTGTCCTCACGGACACCGCTTTTTTTCGTTCTGGCATCTGCGTTCCACAGGTCTCGTTGCCCACATGCCGCGCGAGGCGGGCTCCGGGCCACAGACGAGGCGTACTATGTCGGGAAAGGCACCAGCCCCAGGCGGATGGCTTCCTTCACCAACCCGGCACTGTTCTGCTTGCCCACGCGCCGCATGATTTCCCGGCGATGGGCCTCCACGGTCTTGACGCTCAAGTCCAGCTGCTCCGCGATCGTCCGGCTGCGACAGCCATCCACGATCAGCTTGAGAATCTCCTGCTGGCGTCGAGTCAAAGCAGGCACGGGAGACGGTGCCTGCTCAGTGGCGGCGAGGCCCGAGATGTCGATCCCCGGATAGAGCACGCGTCGATGCGCCGCTGCGTGATGAATGGCGGTCTCGAGCTCATTGACGGCAGCATTCTTGTGCACGAAACCACAGGCACCGGCCTCCATCAGGCGCTCGACATAGCGGTCGCTGCGATAACTGGAGGTGACCAGAATATTGATGCCGGGTCGCATCGTCTTGAGCTGGTGAATCAGGTCCCAGTCCTGAACGGGAAGCAACGCGGCATCGATCAGGGCCACGTCCACGGGATGGATACGAGCGGCATCCAGGATCTCGTGTCCGTACGCCCCTTCCGCGACAACGTGAATGCCTTGAAAGGAATTGATGAGGTGAGCGAGAGCAGCGCGGACCAGCAAGTGATCTTCTGCGAGGAGGAGGTTGATCATGTCATCCGTTTATTCTTGTTCATCCTTCCCGAGCCGTTCGCGACGATGGTGGGTAGTCCGGCTTGACCCTGGCGACAGAATGCCGTGAGAGACCGCGTCCTGCAGGGCCTCGCGACAGTTCCTTCCGTATAGCCGAGCCAAACGCTCGATAGCGGTTTCGGCATCGCCGAGCAACACGTCCAGCAGCTTGGCGACATGCTTCAACGACTTGCCTTCGCTAAGCAATTTTTCCGAGTCGTGATCATCGGTTGCCAGATCGTCACATCCGAAGGTGACATGTTCCGGGATAGCCGCTTCGGCCCATCCATCAGCAAGAATACTACGAAAAATGGAGGGGCAAAGAAACGTACCGCCTGACACGGCAAGCATCATAGCATCTTCCAAATCCTCTGACGTTGCTTTGCCCAGAAGGAATCCGGATGCCCCCTTTGCAAGGACGCTTTCAATGGCGCCGAGACGTCCCGGAACGGAAAGCACGATGACCGGTATCTGGCTGCAAAGGACGTCAATGCTCTCTCCTTGTCGAGTCGACAACTCGTAGTCAAGAAGTATGACATCCACCTGGGTGGCACGCATGACGTCCTGGATATCCCGTACGCTGGCTACCTCGCAGACCATGTCGATCCAGGGTCGCTCGCTCAGGAACATCTGCATGCCCTTGCGTACCAATAGACGATCATCAGCGATCAGGACCCGTAGAGAGCGACGAAGCTCTGTTTCTTTCAACGTTTCCATGCCCTGGGCACCTCCCGGTGTCAATGAATGATGGTCACTGCGTGGTACTGCCGCTGGTCGGGTTCCCCCGCCAAACGCCGAGCGGGACGCCTTGCAACTTATAGATAAAAACACTTACAGTCATGTTGCCACAAACCTATTTATCGGAGTTTTTGGCGTAACATTCGGTTAATTTTTTAAGTGTTTACATCTATAACTTCATATCAACCTCGAACGAATCGCCAGCGCCTGGCCATGTGTTCCTCGGCGGCACATCGTCCATGTCGTGCCACGCTCAGGTGGATGAACGCCTCAGGGGCAAGAAGCAGTAGGCGAGATCGGTCGTTGCATAGGGAGATCATGGCGTGAACGAGCCGCATGAAGAACGCATCAGCGTTGAGATCCCTGGGCTGGAAAGGATACTCAGAGGCGGGTTTCTGCCCGGACGCTCCTACCTGGTATCGGGTGGGCCGGGTACCGGGAAAACCACGCTGGGACTTCAGTACCTGGCCTCTTCGTCCGATGGAAACGGATTGCTGATCAGCCTCGGCGAGTCGGAACGCAATCTGCGTGCGGACGCCCACCGCATCGGCCTGTCCCTCGACGGCACCAGCGTGATCGACCTGTCCCCGGGAGCCGACGCCGAACCGGAGGCGGCGTACACACTGCTGGAGCCCTGGGAAGCGGAGGGCGTAGATATACGCTCGCGGATCGGCGCCCTGTTTCCCGATGGCCCTCCCGAGCGCGTATTCATCGACGCGCTGAGCCAATTGCGCCAGCTCATGCCGGATGCCTACCAATTCCGCAAACAGGTGATGGGGCTACTCGAATACCTCAACAGCGCCGGGACGACGGTGCTCTATACCGCGGAGCAAGGGTCCTCGGCGGATGCCGACCTGCGCTACCTCGGTGACGGTATCCTGGAGCTGGAGCACCGGGAGAACCGGCGCATATTGCGCGTTCTCAAGTTCCGAGGCTCCGGGTTTTCCGAGGGCGAGCACACGCTACGGCTCGGAGATCATGGCATGCAGGTCTTCGAGCGCCTGATGCCTGGCGAGCACCGACGCACGTATGTGGCGGAAGAACTGCCTTGCGGCATCGGTGAACTGGATCGCCTCTCGGGCGGCGGCATCACACGCGGGACCGTCACCATCATTTCCGGCCCTACCGGGGTCGGCAAGACCTCGCTCGGGCTTCAATACATGCACGAGGCGGCGCGGCGCGGCGAACGGTCCGTGGTCTACACGTTCGAAGAGAGTGTCGGGACGCTGCGCACACGCTGTGAGGCGATCGGCATTCCCGTTTCGGACATGATGGCGAAAGGCTCGCTGAGCATCGATGAAGTCGAGCCGTTGCACTACTCACCGGATGAGTTCGCCTGGCGGGTCAGGACCGAGGTCGAGCAGGAAGGGACTCGCATGGTCATGCTCGATAGTCTCGCGGGTTTTCGCCAATCCGTCAGAGGTGACGACATCACGGCGCATGCCCATGCGCTGTGCCATTACCTCTCCAACATGGGCGTCACGGTCCTGCTGGTGAACGAGCAATCGACGATCGCGGGCGAAGAGCTGCGCCCGTCGGAGGACGATATCAACTACCTGGCGGACATGATCGTTCTGCTGCGCTACATGGAACTGGACGGCGGGCTGCGCAAGGCCATCGGTATCCTGAAAAAACGCACGGGAGATTTCGAAAAGACATTGCGGGAGTTCCAGATAACCCGCGAGGGTCTGCGCGTCGGTGCACCGCTTTACGGCCTGCAGGGAATCCTGCAGGGAATCCCTTCCAAGATAGCGACCCTTGATGCCACCGAGTAGATTTCCTGCGCTTTTCTCCCAACCGTCGGGAGAATCCCAGAACCCGCTGCATGTGCAGGTCGCGTTGAGGGCCCATGCAGATCAGCGATTGCTGGTGCGGACACTGCGAGATGCCGGGTTGACGCCGGAAAGCGTGACCCTGCCGGATGGCAAGGCCGATCTGGTCATCGTGGACGCCTGGGCGTGGGAGCATTCCCGCGAGCGACTACGAAGCGTTCGTGAAAACGCCTACCCGCTGGTATTTCCGGTCCTGGCGGTTGCCGGCAAGGAAACGGCGTCCGCCGCCTGGGCCTATCGCGAACTCGGCGCCGACATCGACGACCTGGTGGAGCTGCCCACCTCCAGGGCCGTGCTGCTGTCCCGTGTGGGCAATTTGCTGCGCCTGCGCCGACTCTCTCTGACACAGGCCGACCACCATCGATCGACCCAGCAAAAGCTGAATGCCGTCAATCGCGCCCTGCAGACCCTGCATGCCTGCAACGAAATGATGGTGCGTGAATCCACGGAAGAGGGGCTGTTGCAATCCGTGTGCGAGGCCATCGCGCAATTTGAAGGATACGCGCTGGCCTGGGTCGGATTTGCCGACGACAGCACGCAGAAGAAGGTGACCAAGTGCTACATCGCCGGAGACGCCGCCGATTACGCGCGCGCCATCGACGTGAGTGCCGATGGATCGCCACTGGGGCAGGGGCCCATCGGGGAGGCCATTGCGACCGGGAGCCCCCAGATCGTTTCCGACATGGCTTCCGAGCCGCGCATGGCGCCCTGGAGAGAGCAGATCGCTGCCTGGGGGCTGGGCGCGGAGATCGCGCTGCCCTTGAATGTCTCGGTGGGATCGAGAGGTGTGCTGGCGGTTTATTCGCAACAGTCGGGAGACTTCGCCAGCGATGAACGGGCACTGCTCGAGCGCCTCGCCGACAACCTCGCCTTTGGTCTGGACCGCCTGCGACTGCAGAACGAGCGCAAGGCGCAGAACCAGGAAATAAAACGACTCGCCTATGAGGACCCGGTGACCGGCATGGCTAACCGTCGCTCCTTGCTGGCCCGTCTGCATGAACTGGTGGGACGAGCCAACCATGAGCAGGCCGCAGCAATACTGTTCATCGATCTCGACGACTTCAAGCTGGTGAACGATGCCCTCGGGCACAAGGTCGGCGACCGCGTCCTCCAGAACGTCGCCTGGCGCATCAACAATACGCTGCGGGAAGGCGACCTGGTGGCACGCCAGGGAGGTGACGAATTCATCGTGGTCATGATGGACGATCCGCGATATTCGCCGTCAGTGGCGGAAGACGTCCGACAACGCCTGGCCCGGGGCGCCGAGGAGATGGCGCGGCGTATCAGCCGAACGCTGCGTCAGCCTTTCGAGATCAACGGATACGCCCATCGGCTCGGTGCCAGCATCGGCGTCAGCCTCTTTCCCTTTCTGAGCGACGACCCCGAGTCCGTCATCGACCAGGCCGACATGGCGATGTATGCCGCCAAGCGCTCGGGTCAGCACACGGTCTTCTTCTCGCCGGAGCTCGCCACCGGCCGCCAGCAACGCCTGTCGCTGGAAACCAAGCTGAATCATGCGCTGGCAGAAGGCGAGCTGCAGTTGCATTACCAACCCGTCTGGGAACTCGACAGCGGCCGAATCGTAGCCGTGGAAGCGCTTCTGCGCTGGCAGGATGCCGAGGGCGAGATGATTTCCCCGGCGACGTTCATTCCCGTTGCCGAAGAAATCGGCTTGATGGGTGCTCTCAGCGAATGGGTCATCGACGAGGCGGCTCGACAGCTCGAATCCTGGCGCGGAACCGGGCTCGAACTCACCATGGGCGTCAACTTGTCGGTATCGCAGCTTCAAGGGGCTGACGCGGCGCGCAAGATCCATGATCAGGTGGTGTCTTCCGGCAGCGACCCGCAATGGTGGCTACTCGAGTTGACGGAAGAAGCCGTCATGCAGTCTCCCGAGGCCGTCATGGAGGCGATGCGCCTGCTCGACGGTGCCGGCTTCCGGCTGGCCCTGGATGACTTCGGACGGGGCTACTCATCGCTTGCACGCTTGCAGGCCATGCCACTGCACACCCTGAAAATCGACAAGCTGTTCGTCGACAGCCTGCGGGAAGATACGCCCGATGACCGGGTCGTGCGCACGGTGGTCGAACTGGCCCGGCAATTTTCCCTGCGTGTCGTGGCCGAAGGGATCGAGCATGTGGAACAGGCCCGACAATTGGCCGCGATGGGATGCAGCTTCGGACAAGGGTTCTGGGTCAGCCCCGCCGTGCCCGCCAGCGAAATCCCCAGCTTGATACGCCGGGCCGCGCCGCCCGCGCTCTGAACGCACCGCCGACGCGTCGAGGCAGCGGTGGCGTGCGGATCAATGATCTCCCTCTGCGTCGAGAGCCGCCATCCCCAGGCGCCCGACGCCTGGCAACTTGAGCGCCGGACGCGCGATATCCACCCCCAGCGTCAGCCCCATCAGTTGCCATTCGACGCCTTCGTCATAGGCCACCGTCAGCCCGAACAACCCGCCACCCAGCGAGACTTGATAGCCCGTACCGCTCGGTGCCCGAGCCCACCATCCATCCAGCAGATAATCCTTGCCCACGGCGGTGGACGGAAAATCGACCTGCAGCTCCGGCACACGCCTCACCACCCAGGCCACGAAGGTATTGCTGTTCGGCCCCGGCCAGACGCGATAGCGCTGGGGTTCAGGGTATGCCGCCACGGCATCGCGAATCGCGGGAATGGCCCGCTCGGCCGCCGTGCCGCTTACCTGGGCGATCAGGGTCGGCGCACTACCGTACCAGGCACGGTCGGGCTGATCCGGGCGCGACGACACCGTGGGGCGCCGCCAGCCCAGCACCTGATGGACGCGATAGTGCGTCGCGCCGGCCGCTTTCGTGGCGATCCAGGTATGCACGCCGAAGGCGCCCCGCCAGTCGAAGGCACGGGCCGCATAGACCTGCACCAGGGCCTCCGGGTGCGCTTGCGGGGACGGCGCCAGCCCTGCCGACGAGCGATCCGCATGCGACCATGAGGCGCCCAGGTCGATGCGCTGGCTGGCCAGCATGTAGGCCGGCCCGGCCAGCAATAGCGCCAGGATCACCAGCAGACTCACCGCCAGCCACACCCCCTTCTTGATCGCTGGATGCATACACCTCTCCCGTTCGCTTGCAACGACCGCTCACTCTCCACCTCGCCCGATGCCGGCCGGGGCTTGAATCCTCATCGCGTGACCCGCATAAACGTGTGCAGTCACAACACGACCTCACGTTCATACGATACTACCGAAAGGCCATTGTCATGCCGATCATCGACCCTCGCACTGGCGAACCCCTCACGTCGTCTCAAGACGGTGATACCGGCGCCGACGCCGGCCGACCCAATGCCGGCGCACAGGACGCTTCGCAATTCATCGTCGATGTCGACATGTCCAACTTCCAGCAGGTCGTGCTGGAAGGCTCGATGCAAGGCCCGGTGCTGCTCGACAGCTGGGCGCCCTGGTGCGAACCGTGCAAGAACCTGATGCCGGTGCTCGAAAAGCTGGCCCGCGAGTATGGTGGCGCTTTCACCCTGGCCAAGCTGAACATCGAGGACAACCAGGAAATCGCCACGCAACTGGGCATCCGCTCGGTCCCCGACGTCAAGTTGATCGTGCAGGGCCAGCTCTACGACCAGTTTCAGGGAGCGCTCCCCGAGTCGCAGATCCGCGAGTGGCTGTCGCAGTACCTCAAGGCCCCCGAGGCGGCCGAGGCCACGCCCGAGGAAAAAGCGCAGCAGGCACTGGAGGCAGGGGACGCCGCCACCGCACGCGACATCTACGAGACACTGGTTCGGGAGTGGCCCGACCACCACGACTATCAGGTCGATCTCGCCGGCGCGCTGCTGGCGGAAGGCAAGCCCGAGGAGGCTCGTGCACTGCTCGACAACCTGCCGCCGGAGCATCGCGATGCCGCCAAGGCACGCGGTGTCCGTGCGCGACTCGATTTCGGCGAGGAAGCGCCCAGCGCCGCGGAAGTCGCCGAGCTGGGCGAGCGCGACGACAGCGAGGCACGCTTCAAGCGGGCCCTGCGGCAAGTCGCCGACGGCCAGTACGAAGCCGGCCTGGACGCCCTGCTGGCCCTGATGAAATCCGACCGCGCCTATGGCGACGACGTGGCCCGCAAGACACTGCTGCGGGTCTTCGATGCCCTGGGGGCCGACCATCCCTTGACGGTGGCCTACCGGCGCAAGATGTTCGCGCTGCTGTACTGAGCCCCGGGCGTACTTGCCCTGACAACCGCTTCACGACACGCGGGAGGCCCGATCGCAGGTCTCCCGCCTTTATCTGATGGTGTGCCTCATCCGTCGGCAGCAAGCCGGATGTCGAGCCGCTCCAGAGCTTGTTCGAGAAGGCTCGTGGGGGTGCCGAAATTGAGGCGCGCGAATCCCGGGCACCCGAAGTCGGCACCGTCGGAGAGCGCAACGCGTGCGGTTTCCAGCAGGTCTCGCTGCGGCGATGCGCCGAGGCCGGCATTGCGCAGGTCGAGCCAGGCCAGATAGGTCGCCTCGGGAGGCGACATCGCCACGCCGGGCCAGCGCGCCACGTGCTCGCGCAGACACTGCAGGTTGGCATTGAGCGTGGTCAGCAGCTCGCGCCGCCAGGGCTCGCCATGCGCATAGGCCGCCTGGGTAGCGGTCATTCCCAGCACATTGACGTCGGGCAGCAGGCCGGCGGCCGCCTCACGGAAGCGACGCCGCAGCCCGGGATCGGGGATCACCGCACAGGCGCTGGACAACCCGGCGATATTGAAGGTCTTGGACGGCGCCCACAGCGTCACGGTACGCTCGGCCAGGGCCGGCGACAGCGATGCCAGCGGCCGGTGCTTGCGCGCAGGGTCGAGGATCAGGTCGCAATGCAGCTCGTCGGAGACGACCAGCAGGTCATGGCGCTCGGCCAGTTCCCCCAGGGCCTGCAGTTCGCGCTCGTCCCAGACGCGGCCCGTGGGGTTGTGCGGATGGCACCATAGCAGCAGGCGCGTTTGAGGCGTGATGGCGGCTTCCAGTGCCTCGAGGTCGAGACGCCAGGGGCCGCCCGCCACCTCGGGCTCGGCCAGCATCACGCGCTCGGCGACACGCCCGCTGCGCTCGGCCACGCGCAAAAAAGGTGGATAGATCGGCGTGGCGGTCATCACCCCCTGCCCGGGACTGCAAAATGCCTGGGCCGCCAGGTGCAGAGCCGGCACCACGCCGGGCACCCAGACCTGCCAGTCGGGCTCGATCGACCAGTCGTAGTGGGTGGCGCTCCATTCGCACAGCGTCTCGTGCAAGGCATCGGTCACCCTGCCGTATCCGAAGACACCGTGCGCCACGCGAGACTGAAGCGCCGACACGACCTCCGGCGGCGACACGAAGTCCATGTCCGCCACCCACAGGGGCAGGACGTCATCGGCGTAACGCTGCCATTTCTGGGAAGGGTACTGCCGCCGATCCAGCGGCGTGGCAAAATCGTAATGCATGCTAGGACTCATCGACTCGAACGGAGAATACCTTCGAACATGCCTGAAACGCCGTTCTATGCCAAGGCCATGCGCGGCACCCCGCGTCTGGTGCGACACTGGCTGATGCTGGGGCAAGCCGACCCCGACCGCCTGGCGATGATTCTCGCCGATACCGCTCGCCTGGCGGGCCTGGGCGAACCGGAAAGCGACCCCGACGGACAGACGCTCAGCGAATGGAGTGGCCCCCGCCAACCACCGCTATGGGCAGCGCGTACCGCGGTGTTCCTGCTCGTTCAGATGCCGGCCTGCCCGACGCCCGAGGACGAGGAAGATGCCTGCGCCTGGGCCTATTGCTGGTTGCGCAACCGAGAGTTCCACGATATCGACGCCGCTCGCGACGCGCTGCCTGCCCACCTGCGCGAACCGCTCGCCGGGGCGCTGGATGCCGCCTGGGCCGATCGCGAGGCCCAGCGCCTGATCTAGCCGAAAGTGCCAGCCGCCCCGGCGCGACTTGACCGCTCGGCGCCACGCCTCGATGCTAGTTAGCCTGCAAACGCCCTTTTCCGACTGCGATGCCCGGGGGAAACACCATGTTCACACGCCGCGTGGAGCCGGCTTTCTATGACACCGATGCCCTCGGGCACATCAACAACACCCGCCTGCCCGCCTGGTTCGAGCTCGCCCGAAACGACGTGTTTCGTCTGTTCGTGCCCGACCTGGACCCACGCAAGTGGCCGTTGATCATGGCCAAGCTGGAAGTCGAGTTCCACGCCGAACTGTTCTATGGTCAGGAAGTCGAGATACGTACCTGGATTTCGCGTCTGGGCAACAGCTCCTTCACCGTGACCCAGGACGCGTGGCAGGACGAGCGTCTGGGCGCCCGGGGCCGGGTGGTGCTGGTGCATTACGATCATGCCGCGCGCGCGTCCGTGGCATTGACGGGCGAGTTGCGCGACGCCCTGGCCGCGCATCTGGTCAACGACGAGGAGGTCCACGCATGACGCCGGCCATTCGCCTGCTGGAGCGCCATGCCACGCCCCACGAGGTACTGCAGTACCCACACGACCCCAAGAACTCCGCCTATGGCGAGGAAGCGGCACACGCCCTGGGGCTGGCCCCGGAAAGCGTGTTCAAGACCCTGCTCGCGCAGCTCGATGACGGCCGCCTCGTCGTCGCCCTGGTGCCGGTCACGGCAACGCTCGACCTGAAACGACTGGCAAGCGCCGCGGGGGCGCGCAAGGCGAAGATGGCCGACCCCACCCTGGCCGAGCGCACCACGGGATACGTCGTGGGCGGCATCAGTCCGCTGGGGCAACGCAAGCGACTGCCCACCTTCATCGACGAAAGCGCCGATGCCCTGGCCGCGATCCATGTCAGCGGTGGCCGGCGCGGGCTGGAAATCCGCCTGGCCCCGAGCGCCCTGATCGGTCTGCTCGAGGCACGCACCGCGCCCCTGGCGCGGCACTGACGCCCACGCGAGGAACGCGCCATGGCGATTCGTTATGACTTGTGGCTCACGCCCGACGACCGGCACCGGCATCGCACGGTCGAAACGGCGCTGGAACGCTTCTTCATCGCACGCTTCGCCGACTATCCTCACCTGCGGTTGCCCGGCGCTGATCCCTACGATTATGATGCTCCGTTCAATCGCCTGTATGACACGCTACTCGCCCGGGCACGCGACTACTGCGAACGTGAATGGCATTACGCACCGACGCCCGCGCAGCTCAATACGGCATTCTTTCGAGCCGTTGCCCACTCGCCGAAATTCGTACTGGACCCCCACGATGGTGATTCGCCCTGAACAGGCGCCGGACGCGCGCCAACTGGCCATCATTACCCAGCAGCTGGGCCGTGCACCGCGCGGCATCCAGACCGTGGCCGCCGCCACGCAAGATGGCACACCGCTGGTGCTGCGCATGCACGCCATCGTCGACGACAAGCCCTTCCCCACCCTGTTCTGGCTGTGTTCCGAACGCTTGAAGATCGCCATTTCGCGCATCGAAGCCCAAGGCGTGATCAAGGCCCTCGAGGCACGCCTGCAGGAAGATCCCGAGTTTCTGGCCGACTACCGGCGTAGCCACGAGGATTATGTGGCGCAACGCTGGCGCTCGATGAGCGCGGCGGAGCGCGACATCGTCGAACATCGCGGCTATCGCGACCTCTTCACCCAACGCGGCATCGGCGGCATCGCCAACTGGGAACAGGTGCGCTGTCTGCACACCCAATATGCCCATCATCTGTGCGGCGACAACGCCATCGGCCGCTGGATGGATGCCGAGCACGACGTGCTCGCCTGTCTGCGCTAGTCATCCTGTCATCTCGCTCAAGGAGGGAATCGTGCGCATCTGCATTTACATGGGATCCCGTGAAGGACACGACGACAGCTTCCGCCTCGCCGCCGAAACCCTCGGCCGGAGCATCGCCCGGCGTGGCTGGGGACTGGTCTATGGCGGCGCCCGGGTGGGGCTGATGGGCGCCGTGGCCGATGCCGCGCTGCGCGAGGGCGGCGAAGTCATCGGCGTCATTCCCCACCATCTGGTCGAGCGCGAAATGGCCCACGAGGGACTGACCCGGCTGCTGCGCGTCGATGACATGCACGCACGCAAGGCGGCCATGGCCGAGCACGCCAATGCCTTCATCGCGCTGCCAGGCGGGATCGGCACGCTCGAGGAACTGTTCGAGACCTGGACCTGGCAATATCTGGGGCTCCATGACAAGCCCATCGGCGTACTCGACGTGAACGGCTTCTATCGCCCATTATTGACATTCCTCGACCACACCGTCGAACACGGGTTTCTCAACCCCGAGACGCGGTCGCGATTGTTCGCTGCCGCCGATCCCGACCTGCTGCTCGAGCGCCTGGTGAGCGCGTATCACGCACAACCCGCGACCTCGTGAGAGGAGCGTTCGACACTGCCGGGAGCATGCCGCTCAACCGTGGATCAACCGTTCAGGAGGAGACGCTCGATGTACGCCATTGCGATCGAAGACCAGAGACTCGTCTGGCGGGAGCACGAAGCGCCGTCGAGCATTGCCGCCGACGCCGTGCGTATCGACGTCGCCTGGGCCGGCATGAACCGCGCGGATGCCATGCAGCGTGCGGGGCACTACCCGCCTCCCGAGGGTGAAAGCGAGATCCCCGGCCTGGAGGTCAGCGGCACGATCGCCGAAGTGGGTCGTGGCGTGGAACGCTTCAAGCCCGGCGACAAGGTCTGCGCCTTGCTCGCCGGGGGCGGCTATGCCGAGCAGGTCGTGGTCGCCGAGGCACAGGTGTTGCCCATTCCGACGGGGCTGGGCCTGCGTGAAGCCGCCGCCCTGCCGGAAGTCTTCGCCACGGCATGGCTCAACCTGTACATGGAAGGCGCCGTGCAACGCGGTGAGCGGGTGGTGCTGCACGCGGGAGCCAGCGGCGTGGGCACGGCGGCCATTCAACTTTGCCGAGCCTTCGGCAATCCCTGCTTCGTGACCGTCGGCAGCCAGGCCAAGCTGGAGGCCTGTCAGCGCCTGGGCGCCGACGCCGGCTGGAACCGACACGACGGCAGCTTCGTCGAGCCCATCAATGCCTGGGGCGGAGCCGACATGATTCTCGATCCGGTGGGCGGCGAATACATCGCGCAGGACCTGCAGATTCTCAACGCCGAGGGACGCCTGGTGGTGATCGGCCTGATGGCAGGCCGCGACGCGCAGGTCGACCTCGCCCGGCTGCTCATGAAGCGTCAGCGCATCATCGGCTCGACGCTCCGCTCGCGTTCGCCCCGTGCCAAGGGCGCCATTCTCGATGCGCTTCACGCCCACGTCTGGCCCAAATTCACCAGCGGCGAGATCACCCCGTTGATCGACCGTGTCTGGCCCATTCAGGAAGCCGACACGGCGATGCGCCACCTGACCGACAACGCCAACACGGGCAAGATACTGCTCAGCGTGAGCGGGGAAGGCTAGCCGACATAGCGGCCGATCGGCGGCAGAGCGTATGGGCCAGCGTCAGGCGAGCCCCGCGGCGTCGCGGGTACGCTGGTAGGTCAGTTGCAGCAGCCGCGCATCCTCGCCGGCGCGATGGCGCTGGATGCCACGTTCGCGAATGATCGTTTCCTTCATGGCCCCCCAGCGCTCGAGCTGCGACTCATCGAGCAACCGGCGCAAGGCCTCGAGCCGAAAACGCGGCAGCATGCCGGCGTGATGGAACAACAGCGACAGCCAGGTGTTGTCATAGCCCCAGCTGTCGCTGTAGGCGATGCCTGCACTCGCCAGTTCGTCGTTGAGCCAGCGCGCGACCTCGATGACGGGATGCCCCTCGCGATGCAGGCGCCCGCGCGAGATGCCATGCAGCAACTCCGCTTTCGGGTCCCAGTGGGTCCATTCTTCCAGGGGCTGGATGAGGAAGGCACAGGTACTGCCATCGGCCCGGGCCAAGCCGACTTCTATCGGATAGCTGCCACGCCCGAAACCGGACGCTTCGATATCGAGCAGGATCGGCAACACGTGGCGGCATTCCTCTTCAAAGCGATATCACGAACAGGCCATGGCCCGCGGGCACGTGCGCGGGCATGACGCTCAGACTACGTGAACGCGGGATATGATGCGAGCCTCGGCGCCCTCGCTCAGTGCGTCAGCGAGGCAACCGGCTCCCCCGCTTCGCTTCGCTGGGCGCGCTCGGCGAGCGCCTCCCATTGTGCGGCGCGCCGGGAATCGACGGGCAGGCCGAGTTGCGCATGGCGATAGGCGTTGGCCATGCGTTCGGCGGCGAGTTCGTGACCGGCCTCGGCGGCACGCGCGTACCATGTCACGGCTTTCTCTTCACGACGCGCATACTGTGCACAGCCGTGCTCGTAGATGCGACCGGCCTGGTACTGGGCATGGACGTCACCGGCGTGCGCGGCCTGGAGCACATAGCGTGCACCCTTGGCCTTGTCCTGGGGTGAGTTGCCACGGTGAAACAGCATATGGCCGTAAAACGACAGCGCAGCGGTGTGACCGGCTTCGGCACAGCGCTGAAACAAACGCATCGTCAAACGATGCTTGCCGGGAGAGCGTGTCATCCAGCGGGCATGAAACAGTTGGGCTGCGAGACGGTATTCGAGCCGAATCAGCAGAGAGGAAGCCTGTTGCATAACCATCGACCTTGAAGTCGTCGTAACCGAAAAGGTAAATAAACGATTGCGTCGGCTCGAGCTCTCCCTGCACGTGCCAACACCCCGGTTCAAACATCGTCGTTGCGCCGAATTACCTCTTGGATAACCCCTATCCCGGCCAACGGGGCGCCAAGCATACGCCTACCCCCGGGACGACTCAACCCCCCGGTTTGCCGCCCGCATGCCGCCCCGCTACCATGCCGATTCCACCCATCTTGTGAACCCGTGCGGAGACTCCGATGCAGACACGTCCTCTCGGCCAGACCGGCATGCATGTCAGCCGACTTTGCCTCGGCACCATGACCTTTGGCGAGCAGAACAGCGAGGCCGAAGCACACGCTCAGCTCGATCGCGCCACGGCCGCGGGCATCAATTTCATCGACACCGCCGAAATGTACCCCGTCCCGCCCAAGGCGGAAACGCAAGGGCGCACCGAGGCGTACATCGGGAGCTGGCTCAAGGCACGCGGCAAGCGCGACGACCTGATTCTCGCGACCAAGGCAGCAGGGCCGGGGCTCGACCATATACGGGGCGGACCGCGCCTGACCCGCGACCATCTGCACCGCGCCGTCGACGACAGCCTGGCGCGACTGCAGACCGACTATATCGACCTGTACCAGCTTCACTGGCCCGACCGCAACGCCAACTTCTTCGGCAAGCTGGGTTATCAGCATGACGAGAGCGAGAACGCCACTCCCCTGGCCGAATCCCTCCAGGCCTTGAAGGAGCTCGTCGACGCCGGCAAGATCCGCGCCATCGGCCTGTCCAACGAGACCCCCTGGGGCGTGATGCAGAGCCTGCGACTCGCCGACATCCTGGGCGTGCCGCGCGTGGCCAGCGTGCAGAACCCCTACAACCTGCTCAACCGCAGCTTCGAGGTGGGCCTGGCGGAAATCGCCCATCGCGAGGATGTCGGCTTGCTGGCTTATTCACCGCTGGCATTCGGCGCGCTGACCGGCAAATACCTCGATGGCGCACGGCCGCCCCAGGGACGCCTGACGTTGTTCGAACGCTTCCAGCGCTACACGTCGGACCTCGCCGAGAAGGCGATCCACGCCTATGTCGATATCGCCCGGGAGCACGGACTCGATCCCGCCCAGATGGCACTGGCCTACGTCAATTCACGCTCGTTCTTGACCAGCAACATCATCGGCGCGACCACGCTCGACCAGCTCGAGTCCAATCTGGCCAGCGAGACACTGACGCTGGATGACAGTGTGCTGGAAGCCATCGAAAACGTGCACCGTCAGCACCCCAACCCCTGCCCCTGATGCATGTCGAGCGTGTCTATCGAAGCGATAGACACGCTGTCATCGGCCCCACCGGGACAGCTTGTTATACTGTTGTAACGAGTCACACGATTTTGACGCGAGGACCGTGCATGCTGAGCGTGATATCACCGGCCAAGACGCTGGATTTCGAGACACCGCCGACGACGGCGACCTATACCCAACCCCAGTACCTCGAGCAAAGCGCCGAGCTGATCGAGATCCTGCGCGATTATTCGCCCCAGCGACTGTCCGAGCTGATGGGCATCAGCGACAAGCTGGCAGGACTGAACGCTGCGCGCTTCGCCGAGTGGGCTCCTCCCTTTTCGCCGGAGAACGCCAAGCCGGCCGTGCAGGCTTTCCAGGGCGACGTCTATCAGGGGCTGGATGCGGCCGCGTTCAGCGAGGCGGACAACGAAGTGGCACAGCGACGCCTGCGAATTCTCTCGGGTCTATATGGACTGCTGCGCCCCCTCGACTTGATCCAGCCCTATCGGCTCGAAATGGGCACCAAGCTGGCCAACCGGGCCGGCAAGGATCTTTACGCCTTCTGGCGCGAACGGCTCACTCAGGATCTTTCCAAGGCCGTGGAAGACAGTGGCACCCCTGTCCTGGTCAACCTGGCCTCCAACGAGTATTTCAAGGCCATCGATGCCAAGCGCTTGACCTGTCGTGTCATCACGCCGGTCTTCAAGGACGAGAAGAACGGCCAGTTCAAGATCGTCAGCTTCTATGCCAAGAAGGCACGCGGCCTCATGAGCGCCTGGATGATCAAGGAGCGCATCGATACCCCCGACGACCTGAAGGGCTTCGACGTTGCCGGTTATGCCTTCAATGCGGGCCTTTCCGAGGGCGATACCTGGGTCTTCACGCGCCGCGAGAGCGACGTGGCGGGCGCCTGATCGTGGCGGCGGGATCGCGGCATATCCCCGATATCCTCTCCGACCCACAGCGCTGATATCTTCAACGCTGAATCCCCGCTAGAATCGAGAATCCGGGTTCACCCCCTTTCTCATTCTGCGGGAGATGCGCATGCGCAACCTTTTCGTAATGCTCGTGGTCGGCTTCCTGGGCTTCGGCCTGGCAGTCGACCATGCCGACGCCAAGCGGCTCGGCGGTGGCAAGAGCTTTGGCAGTTATTCACGCTCCGCGGATAGTCCTGCCGCAACGAGCCGCACGAATGCGGCAACTCCTCAGCGCCAGCCCAGCGCGGGGTTGTCGCGTTTCGCCGGTCCCTTTGCCGGCTTGCTCGCGGGAGGCTTGCTGGCCTCTCTGTTCTTCGGCGGTGCCTTCGATGGCATTCGCTTTCTCGATATCCTGCTGGTCGCGCTGATTGCCTGGTTCGCGTTCCGCTTGTTGCGGGCCCGTCGCGTGGCGACCAGCGAGGGACCGCAGCATCAGGCACGCCAACCGCATCAAGAGGAGGCGACCACCACCTCACCCTTCTCCACCGGCGGCGCGTCCATGCCGAGCAGCGGCGCAACCCCAGAATGGTTCGACAAGGAACGTTTTCTGGGCGGGGCCAAGGAACACTTCATGACGCTCCAGCGTGCCTGGGACAATAACGACCTGGCTCGCATTCAAGAGTACGTCACGCCAACTCTCTACAACCTGCTGCGCGAGGAGCGGGCACAACAACCCGCGAACAATCGCACCGAAATCGTGCGCCTGTTCGCCGAGCTTGGCGACGTCAGGGAAATCGGTCAACAAGCCGAAGCCAGCGTGTTGTTTCACGGTGTTCTCGACGAAAATGGGGAACGCAACGAATTCAATGAAACCTGGCACCTGATTCGCGATTTACGCGAAGGCGCGCCCTGGTACGTCCAGGGAATCGAGCAGAACCCCGGCACCTGAACGCCAGCGCTCTTCAACGGCGTTGTAATGACCCCCTGGTTTCTGCACACCCTACGCCGTTAATGCGGGGTGTGCTCGGGGTGCCACGTAGTCCAGAGACTGATGTGGCCGCTCTTCGTTGTAGTACCGGATCCAGCGATTGATCACGACCCTGGCTTGGCCCAGCGATTCGAAACGGTGAAGCCAGATGCACTCCTCCTTCAAGGAGCGGAAGAAGCGCTCCACGAGCCCGTTCTGTTCCGGTGTATATGGCGTCGTGAACTCCTGCGTGAGGCCATAGGCCTTTACCGTGCCCGTGTAGTGGCGGCTGCTGAAAACGAGCCCGTTATCGGAGCGAAGGGCCAGCGGTTGCTGAACGCGTCCCAGCGCCCCCAGCCGATAAATCAGTGCTTCCTCCAAGGCGGCCTCCGCGGTCTTGCTGCTGCCATTGTCCGATAATCGCCAACCGAGGATCTCACGCGTGCAACAGTCGATGATGACCGCCAAGCTGGCCCGCCGATCCTTACCGCACCACACGTGAGTGAGATCCGTGGCCCAGCGCTCATCTGGCCGTGAGGTGACTGACGGCAAGCGTCTGGCGCGAGGTCGGAAGCCCTGCGGTCGCTTGCGCACCTGCCAGCCTTTGAGCTGCAGGATGCGCTGGATCGGCTTACGGTTCTCGCCCAGCACGCACGCCAGCCGGCGATAGCCGTAGCTGGGGAAGCGTTCCAGCGTCAGCTTCACCCGAGCCGTCAGATCCGTATTCACGACACGAGGCCGCGCCTTTGGCCGGTAATACAGACTGCGCCGAGGGAAATCCAGCCAGCGACAAAGTTTGGCCAATGATACCACCCGGCCTTCCTGGGCCATTTCCGCCTGCAGCGACCTTACGAGTTCTCGTCCTCGTCGAGCAGGCGACGCCACTTTTTTAGTGCGTAGATCTGCAAGTGGGCCTCGCCCAACGCCTCCTTGGTTTCCCGCAAGTCAGACTCATATTGCTCGCGGATATCCTTGGGGCGGGCCTTGAACCCGTTCTCCATGTTGCGCTGGGCTTCATCGATCCAGCCTTCGACCTCGGAGACGGTGAGGTCATGCTGTCGCGCGACCTCAGCGACCGTGGTCTTGCCCTTGAAGATATCCATGACCACGGACGCTTTGCGCTTCGCGGTCCATCGTTTGATGGGGGTGTCGTCGCTCATCCTGTCCTCCTGATGACTGCACTATAGCCTGTGCAGCTCTGGAGGGGGTCACTTCAGCGTTCTACCCTACCCGCCATGAAAAAGGCCGGACATCTGTCCGGCCTTTTCGGTATTACACGACTCAGGATAGCATCAGTTCTGGGCGTCTTCGGCAGCGTCCTGAATGTCCTCACCCGCATCTTCCATGCTGTCACCCGCGTTGTCCATGGCATCATCCACGGACTCGCCGGCTTCTTCGGCCGGCCCTTCATCGTTGTCGCAGGCAACGACACCGAAGGCGGTCATTCCAATCACCAGCATCAGCGCCAGCTTCTTGAGCCATTCACTACGCATCGGTTCTCTCTCCTTTGAGGTGGGTGCTTACTCCATGTACGCCTTTACTAAAGCACAGGCCCCGCTCACAGGCAAACGCTCACCCACCCGCCCACGGAGCTATGGTGACTTCTGGTGTACGGGAGGAGGTAGGAAGGGTGGCGTATCCT